>CAVVVW010000026.1:0-117043 GCA_963751775.1 uncultured beta proteobacterium | reverse complement strand
AATGCGCATCAGGAAGGCCGCCTGGGGGTGACGGATCAGGATGTCGTTGAGGTCCAGCCGCGTGACGCCGCTCTCGCTTGCCGGCGAGCCAAAGCTGATGGCGACGCTGCTGCGCGGCGCGGAAGCGGCCGGCCATCGCGCGATCACGAGGCATGGCGTTGCACGCGCTGGCCGTTGACAAAGACGTCGGGGCCGATGACCTCGATGAGGATCGGCCCGAACCTGCTCTGCCAGACCCAGCGAAGCACGCCACGCTGGCCAGGGGAAGTGATGGTTGTGCGCCATCGGCATGACCGACGACGACATCGATGGCGAGGGGCAGGCTCGGGTTCATGGACCATGCAAGGCACGGTGCGGACCGGGCTGGTGCGGCCAGCCCGCCTTAGAACCAGGCCCAGACACGGTGCAGCCAGCGCGGCGCGCGGCTGCGCATTGGGCGGTAGGGTAGCGGTATTCGACGTGGCTCATGGGGTCCTCCAGATGACGGAATGATACTGTACAAAAGCCCAGTGTTTGGCGCAACCGTGGCTGATGCGACGTTGGTTGCCGCGCCTAGCGGCCCCGGCCAGGAAGGTCCCGCACCTCGTGTGCGAGGGCCGGTTGACGGGCCTGCCCGGTGCGCAGTTCGTGAACGAATCTGCCCACGGCATGGGCGAGCCTTTTGTCGCGGGAGTCCCCCGATGCGGAGAGAGCCTGCCCGATGCGGGCCCACGCCTCCAGGGCGTTGCTGCGCTGGTCTGGGCGGCGCGGCCTTGTCGCTGTGCAGGTGGCGGCCGGGTCAGGCGGCCCTCTTGCTGCGCCTTCGACTTGCCACAGGTGCGGGAAGTTGCGCGTCACACCGCGCGTCGAGCGTCGCGTCGCATCGGCGTCGATGCCCTAGCCGCGCAGCTTCTCGGCAAAGGTTTCGCGCCAGCGCTGCAGGTCGGCCTTGCGCGGATTCAGTCGCTTGCCGTTCTTGGACTCGGCGCGAACACTGATGTGTACGTGAGGGTTGGCCTGGTGGTCGTGCAGCACCATCACGTACTTGTGACCGGCCAGCTCGGCTCTGGCGAACTCTCTGGCGGCGTTGTGCACCACCAGTGGCTCGGCACTGCCGCGCGGCATCGACAGGATGATGTTGAAGGCCTCGCGCCGGTCGCTGGCGTCGTCGATGAAGCTGCCGCCGAAGCGCCAGTCGTCGGCCAGCTCCCGAACGGCATCCCTGCCGCGCGCGATCTGAGCCGCGCTCGTCCTCGATGTCGAGTCGGCCGTTCTTGCTGATGTAGCGCAAGTGGGCGCAGATGGCCTTCATGCCGCGCCCTCCTCCCGTCACCTTGACCATCACCTGTGGCGCGCGGCGCACCGCGATGGCCTCGATGCGGGCCCGAATCTGGGCTGCGCGCTGCCGCGCCTGCAGCCCGGACAGGCGCGGTTGCGGCCGCGTCCTCACGATCCGGTTGGCGGGGTAGAACAGTCGATCGCCCCACTGGATGAGCACGGCGTCGACTCGGGCGGGATCGTCCATGGACTCACTCCTTTGCCTAGGGGGGCGGCGCCGGCTCGGCGCTTGGCCGCCCGGAGCGGTTGAGCCGCCACGACCGAGAGGCCACGGCCAGGTGGGCCCTGACATCGCGCTCCGTGTGCTCGAGCCGCTCCCGGTACTCCTGCGCCGAGCGCACCTTGCCCTGGCGCAGAAGCAAGGTCAGGTGGCGCAGGTCCCGCGCCAGCGTCGAGAGTTCGGCGCAGGAGGTTGTCAAGGCCGTGGCGAGGTCGAACAGGCGAGATCCGTTGCTCAGCGCAGGCACGCCGGCGCAAAGACCTGCAACGTAGCGGCCGACGGACAGGCCGGACGCCCTCGCCTTCGAGAGCACCAGGCGCGCTTCATCAGCTTGCATTCGAAGCGACAGGCGCATGCGCGAGTCGCTCGCGCCTGGAGGGTCAATAGGCGAGGCCTTGACGTCGGAGCCAGACTGCGAGGCCTCGGCGAGTACGGCCCGGATGAATTCCGAAGGTGACACGCCCCTCGCCCGCGCCCGCGCGAGCAGCGCGGCCTTCAGGCCGCGCAAGTCGACGCTGATTCGATCCCGTGGCGAGGGTGCCATCCCCGAGCCTCCTGACATGCGCGAGCGTGTCCGACATCGGCGCCAGCGCGCCTATCCTGCACTCACCTACGCATTCAGTATTGGCTCGAGATCGAAGACGACGGATAGATGATTTCGAGGCCAGATTCATCGCACGCCTGCGGACCGCAGGTGCCGACAACAGGCCATCGTGGGCCGATGTTTGACGGTCAAACATCCGTCCGTGATCGACGTCAGCAATGCCGGGCAAGCCGTCCGCACGCCTGCAGCCGGCGCGAGAATGGATCAGTGATAGTCGTCTTCGAGCTGGTGGCGCACGGCAGCGACCACCACATCAGAGGCGCCGTAAATCTCGAACAGTGCGACGTAGCCTGATCGGCCGAAAGGGATGATCAATTCGCGCAGGAACGGACTCTGTCCAACTTTGCGGCAAGTGAATGGCGAGGTCTGCAGTGTCGCGAGGCCGGCTCGAATAGCCGCCAGCGCCTGGTCGGCCAGTTGCAGGTCACCACACTCGCGGGCCAGCTCCGTCAAGAACGAAGTCGAACAGCCGCTCCAGGTCCGCCTTGGCGTCCCGGGTCAGTCGAACCCGGAAGCTCACTTCTTCGTCTTCGACACTTGCGAGCCCGCGCTGCGTCAAGCTTGCGCTGCAACTCGCAATCACGACATCGGCATCGACGTACTCGCCACTGCGGCGGGCCGGTCGAGTGAGCGCAGTCCACGCGCCAGGAACTCTGCCTGGTCACGTCGACGCTGCGACGCTGGCCCGGACCGAGGCTTCGACGAACTCCGACAGCTTTCACCCTCGCCGAGCAAGGACTCGACCTCGGCCCGGAACTCGGGCTCGACGCGCGACGGACGGGATCGTGGCGGTCTTCATGGATGTAGTGTAGCGCATTTGCGCTGCACCGGACGAGACGCTCGCCGGAGGCCCAGGAACGCCCGTGTTGCTCACCCGCCAAGTGCCAGTCATCGAACGGCAACCCTATGGACGGCTCGGTGTTTGACCGTCAAACACGGGTCAGTGCGACCCGTCGCAGCTGGACGCGCGCGGCCGGTACGGCCAGGCGTTCGCCGTCGCGTTGACGCCGCACGAAGACATGCCCGTCCTGTCGGGTGCCCCGCTGAGATCCACCGTCACGTCGGCACCACCGTAGGTACCCCAGAGCGTGGCCAGGCAAGCACGAGTTGCAGAGCCACGGCACCGATTCGCAGTCGTCGGCGCTGCCATTCCGTTCCGCCCCTTCGAGACTCGATGCCTCGCGCGACCGCCAGCTCCGCAGCCCGTTGACATCAACGCCTCAGCGCGGCATCGCCGAGTGCATCAGCGCGGCGGCGACGCCGAGCTCGTCGTCTGGCGCTGGTGTCAAGGCGGCGCAGGCAGCGCCGCTGCGGTCGCAGACGGAGTTTCAGCGCCTGCAGGTCGGCCAGTCACCGTGGCCGTCGCCGCCCAGCCATTGCTCAACGACCTTCGGCTCGGCGTCATGAAGGCGACGCAGCTCGTACAGCTCGTTGCATGCCGCGGCAACGCCCTTCGCGGTAGACCGCCATCAGCCAGTCCGGCGCATCGATCAGCGCCGTGGCATAGGTCACGTACTGCGCGGCTCTTGCCCAGCTGCGCGGGCGATCTCGGCCTGGCTTTCGCCGCCGCCAGGCGGCGCTGAACGAACAGCGCCAGTTCCAGCGGCTTGAGGCCCTCGCGCTGTTCGTTCTCGATCACCTGGTCGTAGCTAGTCGGCCGTCTCGTCGACGAAGGCCGGGATCTCGCGCCTGCCCGGCCAGCCTGGACGCGCGCAGCCGCCGCGCGCCGAAGTTCAGCATCCAGCGCTCGGCCTGCTGCGGATGCGGCCGCACCGAGATCGGCTTGCGCACGCCGCGCTCGCTGATGGTCTGCGGCCAGCTCGCTGCAGCGCTCGAGGTCGAACTCCTGGCGCGGCTGCTCCGGATCCTCGTCGATGGTGTCGAGCGGCAGCATGCAGCGGCGCGCCCTACTCGATCGTGCACATCGCCAATCTGTGGCAAGTGCGTCCAGGTCAAAGCGCATGGCCGGCTCCCGTGCGCCCGCGACGATCTCGGTCCGATGCCGCTGCACGGAGCGGCTCGATCTCCTTCCAGGCCTCGCGCGCCGCAGTCTTCTTCATCTCCCACAGCACCTCGCCCTCGGCCTGGGCCTCGGCGATGCGCCGAGCGCTTGCGGAATCGACGCGAAGTCGCCCGGGCCGTCGCCGATGCGGATCATCAGCGGGTGGTACTGCTGCACGATCTGCACGAAGTTGGCCCTCTGGAACGGTGTCGGCTCGACCATCGTCGGCAGCAGGCCGATGAGCTGCAGCTTCGGATTGAGCACCGCCTTGATCTTGCGCACGCCGACGCGCTGGTGGTTCAGCAGGCCGCTGACGCCGTCCATCGCTTCCTGGTTGAGCTGGATCGGCGACAGCACGAAGTCGGCCGAGGCCAGCGCGGCGATGACGCGGATGTCGGGATTCGGGTTGGTGTCGATGACGCAGACGTCGAACTGCGTCGTCCACGGCCTGCAGGAAGGCGCGCAGATTGCGCGCGAACGGCGTGTGCAGCGCCGGCTGGCGCTCGAGCTCGAGCAGGCCCGTCGCGGCGGGCACCAGCACGAAGGGGCTCGGGCCTCAGTCGACGGCGCTGGTGAGCAGCCGGTCGGCGGTGACCGAGGCCGACAGCGCCCGCTTGGACAGCGCGAGCGGCTTGTGAAATTGCCCTGGTGGTCGAGGTCGATGGCCAGCACGCGCTGGCCGTGTTGGGCCAGTAATGGGCGAGCAGCGTGGCCACGGCCGACTTGCCGACGCCGCCCTTCTGGTTGGCGAGAACGAGGTCTTCATGATGGCGACAGAGCTCTGCCTGGATCGCGCCGATGGCGCATCTGGTTGCACGAACCAATGTCTTCATGTGAGCCACTCTGCGTCGCGGGTGACCGGACCCGACCCGCCAGGTGGGCGCGCTGTCGCAGCCGTGCAGAGCGGGTGCCCGGCGGCCCTCGTGGGTGGCGCGGGCCGCGCCGCCGCGCAAGAGCGGCCGGCGAGCGCGACGCCTTGCAGCTACGCACAGCGCACGCGCCGGCTCCGATGATCGGGCCGGCGCGGCGCTGCGAGCGGCGATGAATTCGGCGCAAAATCATCGCGCACGATCGCAGGCGATCAGGCCTTGAGCTTGCGCATCTCCTCGGCCAGCACCCACAGCGCGCGGTTCAGGCTCACGCTGCGGTCGATGCTGCCGACCGGCGCGGGTCTGCATGCGGCGGCCCTGGCGGTGCGGCCGGGCTGGCCCCCTGCAGCGCGTTCTCCTGGACGCGATGGAAGCGTCAGTCCACAGGCTGCGGCCCAGGTCTTCCGGCCGGCGCGCCTCGATCAGCTGCTCGGCGGTGATCGGCGCCGGCGGCTGCGCCTTCGGTGCGCTCGCCGTAGCGCAGCGCCAGCGCGGCGGTCGCAAAGGCCCGCTCCTCTTCGGGCTTCAGCTCCAGCGCCTTCATGCCGTCGGTCGATGCGTCCACCGCCTCGAAGTCGTCGAGCACGCGGAACGCGCCTTCGATCACCTCGCCCTCGATGTTGCCCTTGTGCGGGATGCGGATGTCGTTCGACACGGTGCCGACGACCAGGCCGTTGCAGCAGACGAATCGGAAGACGCCGGCCAGCATCTGGTACGCAGCTGGCGCCGTCGTGGCTGTTGATCAGGATGATCTCGTTCGCCTCGGGCCTGGTCGCTGCACCTGCCCGGCGTGGCGCATGCGGATCATGTGCTTGGTGAACTCGGTCTTGCCCTCGATGCGGCTCTGGCTCTGCGCGACCATGAAGGGCTCGAAGCCTTCGCGTGCGCAGGCCGCGCAGCACCTCGATGGTCGGGATGTAGGTGTAGCGCTCGGAGCGGCTGGCGTGCTTGCCGGCGGCGAAGATCGACGGCGCGGCGCGGCGCATCTGGTCTTCGGCCAGCGGTGTTTCGCTGCGCAGGACGAAGGTGTTGCGCGCAAAGCGCGTCGCGAGGGTCGGGGTGGTGTGCATGGTGGATTCCTTGATCGATTGAATGTGGTGTCGAATCGGGCGGACGCGCTCGGCGCCCCGCCCTGCCGGGTCGGCGGTCAGGCGTCGCGCCGGCGTTGGCGGCATCGCTGCGGGCCTTGCGGCTGCGCGTCGGCTCGCGGCCGCGGCGCCGTCGGCCGCGCCTGCGGCGCGGTTGTCGCCGCTCGCCGGCGTCAGCGTCCCGCGCGCTGCGCCGCGCTTCGGACTCGGCCCGGCTGTCGAGGTAGTCGATCTCCTCGGCAGTGAAGGCCAGGGCGTACACGTCGGCGCCGTCGGCGTTCTGGTAGTTGTTGTTGCGCAGCCGGCCGACGATGTTCACGTGGCTGCCCTTGCCCAGGTACTCGGCGGCGTTCTCGGCCTGCTTGCCCCACAGCGTCCACTGGATCGCGGTCGCTTCCTCCTCGCGCGTCTCGCCCGAGCCGCGCCGGGTGTTGCTGATGGCGGTCAGACCGCCTTGGCGACCTTGCCGTCGCGCCCGTTGACGAATTCCAGCCGCACCGCGCCGGCCAGGTGCGCATTGCGTTGTTCCACTCGTACGAAAGCCATGATGAACTCCTTGATCGAAGCGACCAGCCGGGCCCCGACCTGGTGCTCCTGAAAACCGATCCTTTCGCTCGGACTTCCTCGCTCCCGCCCGGGGGCGGGCGGGGGGTGGGCGTGGCTGTTGCACCCCTTCCCTCACGGGAAGGGGCCGGGGATGGGTGGGGTTCTACAGCAGCCGAAGCAGTGAGCCGGTTCCCCGGCCCACCGCATCGAAGATCCCCCCACAAGTCCCCCTCACCCGTTGACGGGGGCGCAGCTGGGGGGAGCGCGGTGGGACGACTGGCGCACGCGCTGCCACCAGCGCGTCGAGCGCGCAGCCGGTGTGACAGCACCGGCGCAACGGCTGCCGCAAGCGACCACTCGAGCAGCGGCGGCTCTGCGGCCGACGTGCCACCAAGCGCAGCGACTGGCGCGGCGGTCGAGCCGCGGCGAGCACTTCAAGCAGTTGGCTTCAGCGGCCCGGCATCGGGCGTGGCGGGTGACCGGGGTGACGATCTGGCCGGTGCGCAGCGAACGAAGCGCAGCGCCGTGACGCGCAGCGCCGGCCAGTTCGTCAAGCGGGCTCGTTCACGCGCAGCGTGAAGGAAACCAAGCCCGCGATCCCCGGGCACGGGAACGGGCCGCTGGTGTTACCGCGGCGCAGCCGGCCTGGCCGTGTTGCGCTAGGGATGGCAGCCCGACAGGGTGCGAGACGCGAAGCGGCTCGACGCGCAGCGCAACAGCCCGGCCCCGCGCAGCGGGGTCGCGCCGGGAGAACTCCCGGTCATTCACCAGCACAGGTCATTCGTAGGTATGTCTGGCGATGCAGCCACCGCACATCCATTCGCCGTCGTCGAAGATTCCACCGCTCATGTCGGTCTTCTGGTGACACCAGCCACACTCCTGCATCCACGAACGGTCCTGCTCGCGCTCCATCAAATCAACAATGGCCGGTTCGCCGGCCCCGATGCCGCGGCTGCTGCGACGGCAGCAAGTTCGGATCGGGCGGACTTGCGAACGAGCCACAGTTCGTACACCACCGACCGCCGTGATGCTCGATCGTGCTCGACTTCCCGCAGCGCGTGCACACGGCCTGCTCGGGGTCAACGACAGTCGCTGAAACAGGGACATCTGGCAGCAACTCTTCCAGGTTCGTGACGCGACGGCACCTGAGGCCGTTCTTGTTCAGGTGCACCAACAACGGGTCGTAGCCCTTGTCCTTGGACAGCACGATGCACTCGGTCTCAGGCGCCGCTTCGAACGTTCGCCCGAGATGGAACGCGATGTGGAAGTCGAGCGCGTTCCTGCCGTTGCCCTCGATCTGCTGAAAGTCGACCCGGCTGAACCGTGTGCCGTCGCCTTGTTCCTTGCCGCCTTGGGCGGCGCCTGGCTGGCGCCGACAAAGACGATCGCCCGATAGGTGTCGTCGAGGATCGACAGATCCAGCTTCTGGACGTTTTCGAAGTCCACCAGGACAAGCCTCTTCACCATCAATGCGTACCCTCTGGATATCCGTGTCACTGCGTTCCGGTAGGCGGGCTGTTGCGAACGCCGCTCAGCGTTGATTCTGCCCATCGAAGCACGGACACGCGCGCGTCGCTCGGGCCTTCATGCCGCCGAAGCGCCGGCGCGACTTGTAGCGGGTTGCGTCACTGAAGCCGCCGTTGCGTCACAGCCCCTTGACGGACGCCACCACTCGAACCAGAGTCTCGATCGCCCACCGCTTCTCGGGCATGTAGTCGTTGCCGTCGTAGTGGCGTGCTTGCACACCCGTCAGCCCGTGCGACTGCAGATGACCACGTACCTCGCGGCTGACGCCACTGGCCGCCAGTAGGGTCTCGATACGGATCGAATCCGCTTCAGTTGGAATCCCTCGATCCCGTTGCCAACGAAGTCATGCGCCCATCCCGCTAGGGTGCGCACCCTGATGGCCTTCTTGCCGGCAGTTGTCGAGATCGCAAACTCGCCGTTGCGCTTCAGAATGGCCAAGTCCGCTCGGGTGAGCTTCACGAGTGGAAGCTGGTGGGGGCGCTGCCCCTGACCTGGCCGTCCGAAGTTGCCTTGTGCGAATGCATCCACCGGCGAGATGCGCAACACGAGACGCGGCATTTCCCGTGCGCTGCTCGTCTTACGCAAGCTGTTGTCGCTCCACCGCTCCACTTCCCTTGCAAGCCCTGCAGCACTACGCAGTTCCAATGAACGGTAGCCAATGACCTCGCTATGGCGACCTGTATGGCGACTGAGTCTGAAGTCACGTGACCAGGGTCAGTGACTGCTCGCGCGCAACGCCTGTTAGGAGTGGTGGGCCCTGAAGGATTCGAACCTTCGACCAACGGATTAAGAGTCCGCTGCTCTACCAACTGAGCTAAGGACCCGCTCGGTGAAAACGAGTGGTGGGTTGTGCGGGACTCGAACCCACGACCAATAGATTAAAAGTCTACTGCTCTACCAACTGAGCTAACAACCCGGCCGCAGAGGGCGGAATTATAGGGGCTGTTTTTCGCCCACCTTTTCAGTCTGGCGCAGCAGTTGCTGGATCACCTCGCCGGCCGCGGCGAAGCCAAAGGCCGCGGTCACGACGACGGTCGAACCATAGCCGTGGCAGCTGAGGTTGCCCTCGATCTCGGACCCGCAATCGGGCCCCTCGGGTGCTTCAGGCATGCGCACGTTCTCGCGCGAGAACACGCAGCGCAGGCCGAGCGGGCCCTTGCGCGCGGCGCCTTCCTGTTGGCGCAGGCGCTGGCGCAATGAGGCCAGCAACGGATCGTGGCTGACGGCGGCGAGGTCGTCGACCTCGACCGCCTGCGCCAACTGCTTGCCCCCCGCGGCACCGACGCAGACGAAGGCGATGCGCTCGCCGAGCTGGTGTTGCCGCCAGGCCCAGGCCGCCAGCGTCTGCTTGGCACGCATCTGGTCGCAGGCGTCGATCACGGCATCGACGGGGTGCGGCAGCAGCCCCGGCCAGTTGTCGGGCCCGGCAAACTCCTCGACGACATGCACCGCACAGCCCGGATGGATGTCGGCCACGCGCTCGGCCAGCGCCAGGGCCTTGGCCTTGCCGAGCGTGGCGCCGAGGGCCTGCACCTGGCGGTTGACGTTCGATTCGGCGATGTGGTCGAGGTCGATCAGCGTCAGTTCGGCGACGCCGCTGCGGGCCAAGGCTTCGACGGCCCAGGAACCGACGCCGCCCAGTCCGACGACGGCCACCCGCGCCGTGCGCAGGCGTGCGTAGCCGGCGTCGCCGTACAGGCGGCGCAGGCCACCGAAGCGGCGCTCCAGATCGGGCTCGAGGTCGACGTTCACATGCTTTGCGCGACGCGCCACGCCTGGTAGCGCAGCGCAATGACGGCGCCGGCGATGATCGACGCCAGTGCGATGAAGCTGCCGATGGCCAGCGTCGATACGCCCGACACGCCCTGGCCGATCGTGCAGCCCAGCGCGGCAATGCCGCCAACGCCCATCAGCGTCGCGCCGACGAGGTGGTTGGCCGTGTCTTCGGTGCCGGCAAATCCCTCCCAGCGAAAACTGCCACCGATCACCGCCGACAGCGCCGATCCGGCAACCACGCCAGCCGTGCTGACGATGCCGACCGTCAGCGCCTTGCTCTTGTCGCTGAAGAACAGCAGCCAGTCGATCGTGTAGGCGATCGGGGCCACGAACGACAGCGACTCCATGCGCCGCGAATTGGTCGCCACGAAGGCCTCTTGCAAGGTGTTCGGATCTTCGGCCACGTGGCCCAGCCGTCCCGAGACCCACCACATCGCTGCGACCACCGCGCCGATGCCCAGGCCGCCGAGCAGGACGTCGGCGCGGCGCCCATCGCCCGTGTGCAACGCCCAGACGACCAGGCCACCGCCGAGCAGCGCGCCGAGCACGAGGGCGGCCTGCGCCTTGCCAAAGCCCAGGGCGCGCGCCGCAAGGGCCGGCAGGTCCTGCCCGCCGCCGAGCTCGATCGCCAGCCGGTCGACCGTCGCGACGCGCGCCACGCCGGTGACGCCCTTGAGCGTTGCGAATGCGGCCAGGCCGAGGACGCAAAAGACCACCACCGACTTCAGATTGCCGCCACCGATGCGCACCAGTGTCTTGCTGCCACAGCCCGACGCCAGCACCATGCCGACACCGAACATGAGCCCGCCGACGATGGCCGAGAGCCAGGTCAGGCGCGGTGCCGCGTAAATGCTGTTGGCGGCGTCGACCCAGCCCGCCGCGACCATGGCATTGAAGCCCAGCATGGCCACGCCAATCGCCAGTGCCCACATGCGCATGCGCGACCAGTCGCCGAAGCTGACGATGTCGGCCACCGCACCCATGGTGCAGAACTGCGTACGCTGGGCAATGGCGCCGAACAACAAGCTCAAACCGAAGGTGGCCCACAGCACCTGCGCCGCCAGCGACCCCATGTCGATGCTTGGCATGGGGTGATTTTAGGAGCCGGGCTACTTGAGCGCGGCCAGCCGCTCTTTGCCGGCCTGCGCGGCCTCCGACTGCGGGAACTTCTTGAGCAGCTCGTTCAGCGTCACGCGCGCACCCTTGCTGTCCTTCATCTCGGCCTGGCAGTTGGCGACCGCGAGCAGGGCCTCGGGCACGCGCGAGTGGTCGGGCGCACCGGCGACGAACGCACGAAAACTCGCGATCGCCTCCTTGTATTCGCGCTTGCCGTACTGCGCGTTGCCGAGCCAGAAGCGCGCCGAATCGATGTAGCCGCTGGCCGGGTAGCGGCGAGCGAAGGCGGCCAAGGCGGTGGCCGCACCGGCGAAATCGCTGCTGCGAATGAGCGCAAACGCCTCCTCGTACTGGCGCTTCTCGTCGGCGTCGGCAAGAAACTCCTTGCCGTCGACGGTCACCTTCTGCGGCTCGAGCTTGCGGATCCGGTCGTCGACACCCTGGGCGATGTCCTTCTGCCGCCGCTGCACGTCGGCCACGTCGCGCGCCAACTGCTCGCTGACACCCCGCTGGCGGGCCAGTTCGGCGCGCAGCGCTTCGAGCTGGTTGTTCAGTTCGAGCACGCTGTTGCGCAACGGCAGCAATTGCTGCACCTGCTCGAGCAAGGCCTTGTTTGCCGCCGTCAGCTCGGCCAGGCGCTTTGCAGTCTGCTCGTCGCTGGCGCGCAACTCGAGGATCGCCTTGCGTGCCTCGTTGTCGGGGAACAGTTGGGCCTGTGCCGAGGCCGCCGCGAGCAAGACCAGCGCAGTCGCGATCCGCAGTCGCATCACCTTACTTGTCCTTCAGTTCGGCGCGGCGGTTCTTGGCCCAGGCCGCTTCGTCGCTGCCCTGCACCGCCGGACGCTCCTTGCCGAAACTCACCGACTCGAGCTGGTTGTCACTCACGCCCAACAGCGCCAGCGAACGCTGCACGGCTTCGGCGCGTTTCTGACCGAGCGCCAGGTTGTACTCGCGGCCGCCGCGCTCGTCGGTGTGGCCTTCGATCGTGACCCGTTGGTTGCGGGCGGCGGTCAGGCGTTTGGCCTGGGCTTCGATCAGCGGCCGGAACTCGTCCTTGATGACGAAGCTGTCGAAGTCGAAGTAGACGATGCGCGGCACGCCGGCCGCTGCGCTCTTGTCGACGTTGACGGTCGTCACCTGCGACTGCGCACCGGCACCCGTGTTGGCCGATGTGCCCGCGCCGCCCGCCCCTGTCGGATTGCGCGTCTCGACCGGAACGTCGGTCTTCTCTTCGATCTTGACCGGCGTGCTGCAACCCGCAGCGAGCGCCGCGATGGCGAGAGCGGCAACGAGGAACGGAAGGCGTTTCATGGCTTCTCCTGGTAAGTGATCGGTGGTCAGCGGTTGAACGGGCCCCACACCGGCTCGCGCACATCGAGGCCCGACGACAACAGGCGGGTCTTGATACGGCCGTCGAGCGTGCTCGTCATCAGCACGTCGCGGCCCTGCGCGCGCGAGGCATAGATGATGAGCTTGCCATTCGGCGCGAAGCTGGGGCTTTCATCTTCATTGGTATCGGTCAGGGCCAGAATGTTCCCGCTGGCCAGTTCCAGCGTGTGCAGGCGATAGGTGTCGCCATTCAGGCGCGAGATGTAGGCCAGCGTGCGGCCGTCCGGCGAGACGGCCGGGCTGATGTTGTAGCCGCCGGTAAACGTCACCCGTTCGGCGTTGCCACCGGCCGCCGGCATGCGATAGACCTGTGGCCCGCCGCCGCGGTCGCTGACGAAATAGATCGTGCGGCCATCGGCCGTGAAGGTGGCCTCGGTATCGATGGCGTTGCTTTGCGTCAGGCGCTTGAGGTTGCTGCCGTCGCGGCCCATGACGTAGAGTTGCGTGCCGCCCTCCCGCGACAGGGAAACCACGAGTTGCTTGCCGTCGGGCGACCAGGCCGGCGCGCTGTTGCTGCCGCGGAAGTTGGCCACCTGACGCCGCTGGCCGCTGGCCACGTCCTGGACCCAGACGACGGCCTTTTGCAGCTCGAACGACACGTAGGCCAGTTCGTGGCCGTCGGGCGACCAGGCGGGCGAGATGATCGGCTCGACGACTCGTCAACGCCACCTGCCCGCCCTCGCCGTCGGCATCGGTGATGCGCAGCGTGAATCGGTTGGCCGCACGCGTGACGTAGGCGATGCGGGTGGAAAACACGCCCTTGTCGCCGGTCAGGCGCTCGTACATGGTGTCGGCGATGCGGTGCGCGCCCAGGCGCAGGTCGGCGGTCAGGACGGCCAGGCTCTGGCTGCCCACGGGCTGGCCCTTGACCACGTCCCACAGCTTGTAGCGCAGGTCCCAGCGGCCGTCGGCCAGGCGGCTGACCGAGCCGGCGAGCAGTGCATCGGCACCGCGGCCACGCCATTCGCTCATCGCCGGCGACGAGGTCTCGTCGAGCGCGGCGGCGACGTCGAGGTTGCGGAACTGGCCGCTGCGCTCCAGATCGGCGCGGATGATGGCGCTGATGGCGGCGTTGGGCCCGGCCTTGTCCTCGTCGCGAAAACGCGCAACGGCCACCGGCAGTTGGGTGGCGCCGACACCACTGATCTCGACGCGAAACTGGGCCCAGGCCGGCGCCGCGGCGGTCGCTGCAATTGCAGCGCATAGGTGGCGACGTCGGGCAAGGGTTCGAGTCAGGGGCATCTGAATAATGGCACGGCAGTGTTGCTGGAGCCCCGCAGGGGTACAGCAACGCAGGGCTGGTCCGGCGTTGCCTTGAGGGCCACGGCATTGTAGGCACGCCCTGGCCCACGGCGGCCGACAATCCGGCCGCGATAATGTGCCCGGCTGTGACGAGCCTCAAGCACATGCAGCCAACAGCCCGCCCATGCCCAACGCCACCCTGCTGCAACGCCTGGCCCGCATCGCGCCGTACTTCCGAGCCAGCCGCGCGGGTTTTGCGGTGGCCTTTGGTGGCAGCGGCCATTGCCGCCATCGACCGAGCCGATGCTGCCGGCGTTGCTGAAGCGGCTGCTCGACGAAGGCTTCGGCCCGTCGCGCAGCTTCCCGCTCTGGATCGTGCCGGTGGTCATCGTCGGCCTGTACATCGTGCGCGGCCTGGCCAATTTCGTGGCCCAGTATGCGTTGGCCTGGGGCACCAACCTGGGCGTGCTGAACCTGCGCGACGCGATGTTCGACCGCCTGCTCGACGCCGCACCGCCGCTGTTCGTGCAGCAGAACGCCAGCATGCTGACCAACACCATGGTCTACGAGGTGCAGAGCGGCGCGATGCAACTGGTGGAGGCCCTGATGGTGCTGGTGCGCGACACGCTGGTCGTGGCCGCGCTGTTGTTCTACCTGCTGTACCTGAACTGGCGGCTGACGTTGCTGGTGCTGGTGCTGGCGCCGGCGGTGGCCCTGGTCATGCGCCTGGTGTCGCAGCGGCTGACCAAGCTCACGCGCGCCTACCAGACAGCCACCGACGAGTTGGCCTACGTGGTCGAGGAAAACGTGCTCGCCTGGCGCATCGTTCGACTGCACGGCGCGTCGCGGGCCCAGCACGGCCGCTTCACGGCTTCGAGCCAGCTGCTGCGCCGCCTGATGATCAAGTCGACCGCGGCCGCCGCCACCAGTTCGCCGCTGACGCAGTTGCTCGCCGCGATCTCGCTTTCGGTCGTCGTCGTGCTGGCGTTGTGGCAGAGCGGCACCAGTGGCAGTACGCAGACGGTCGGCGCCTTCGTCGCCTTCGTCACCGCCATGCTGCAGCTGGTGGCGCCGCTCAAGCACCTGGCCGATCTGGCCGCGCCTCTGACGCGTGGCCTGGCCGCGCTCGAGCGCGGCATCGACCTCGTCGAGAACAGCCCCGGCGAGCGAGGCGGCACGTTCGCGCCCGCGGGGCGCGCGCGCGGCGAGCTCGAATTGCGTGGCGTCAGCCTGGCCTATCGCGGCGACACCCCGCCGGCACTGGCCGACGTCAGCCTGACGCTTGGCCGCCGGTGAAACCGTGGCCCTGGTCGGCCCATCGGGCGCGGGCAAGACCTCGCTGGTCAACCTGCTGCCGCGCTTTCTGGAGCCGACCTCGGGCGAGTTGCGCCTGGATGGTGTGCCGCTGCGCGATTGGCGCATCGACGCGCTGCGGCGCCAGTTCGCCCTCGTCAGCCAGGACGTGGTGCTGTTCAACGATACGGTGGCATTCAACGTCGCGCTCGGCGACACCACCGACATGCCGCGTGTGCGCGCGGCATTGCAGAGTGCGCACCTGCTCGACTTTGCCCTCACGCTGCCACTGGGCCTGGACAGCGTGATCGGCCACAACGGCAGCCAGCTGTCGGGCGGCCAGCGCCAGCGGCTGGCGATCGCGCGTGCCATCTACAAGGACGCGCCGGTGCTGATCCTCGACGAGGCCACCTCGGCGCTGGACAACGAGAGCGAGCGCGCGGTGCAGGACGCCTTGAACGTGCTGATGCAGGGCCGCACGACGCTGGTGATCGCACACCGCCTGTCGACGATCGAGCACGCCGACCGCGTCGTGACGATGGACCTCGGCCGCATCGTCGAGCAAGGCAGCCACGCCGAGTTGCTGGCGCGCGGCGGTCTGTACGCGCGCCTGCATGCGATGCAATTCAGGAGCTGACACCAATGACCACCCCTGCCATCTCCCGTTGGCCCGTGCCTGAATTGAAGGACCTGCCCGAGGACTTGCGTGCGCGCATTCTCGACGTGCAAGCCAAGGCCGGCTTCGTGCCCAACGTCTTCCTCGGCTTCGCCCACCGCCCCGACGAAGCGCGCGCCTTCTTCGCCTGGCACGATGCGCTGCTGCTGAAGGAGGACAGCGGCCTGTCCAAGGCCGAGCGCGAGATGATCATCGTCGCCACCTCGGGCGCGAACCAATGCCTGTACTGCGTGGTCGCGCATGGCGCGATCCTGCGTGTCTACGCGAAGAAGCCGCAAATTGCCGACCAGGTCGCCACCAACTACCTCAAGGCCGACATCGACGACCGCCAGCGCGCGATGCTGGCCTTCGCGCTCAAGGTCAGCCACGACTCGGCCAACATCGTCGAGGACGATTTCGTCGCCCTGCGCGGGCACGGCTTCTCCGACGAGGACATCTGGGACATCGGCGCGATCACCGCGCTGTTCGGCCTGTCCAACCGCATGGCCAACCTGATTTCGCTGCGCCCCAACGACGAGTTCTACCTGCTCGGGCGACTACCGAAGGACAAGCGCTAATCCGGCGTGAAGCCGATCTCGATCGGCGAAGGCACGCGGCCGTCGATGTCGCGCGGCAGATCTCCCGTGCGATCGAGCGCGCGCAAGACGGCGTCGTCCCATTCCTTGTTGCCACTGGACTTGACCAAACGGCGGCCGACGATGGTGCCGTCGGGCGCGGCGCGCACCTCGACCACCGCGCGCAGTGTCGACGGCACGCTCTCGGTGAGGACGATGTTCGGCTTGACGCGGGCGACGATGCGCCCGGCATAGCTGGCCGAGGGGCCTGCATCGCGCGCCGCCGTGCCGGTGGCCGTCGGTGCGCCGGTGGCGCCGGCCTGCCCGGCGATGCGTTTCAGGTTGTCCTGGCGCAGCTTCTCGATACGCTCCTGCTCGACCTTTTCCGCCTTCTCGGCCAACTTCTTGCGCTGCGCCTCCTGTTCGGCCAGTTTCTTGCGCTCGCGCTTCCTGTTCGGCCAGCTGGCGCTTCCTCTCGGCATCGGCCTTGGCCTCGCGCTCGCGTTCACGCTCCAACTTGGCCTTCTCGACGGCAATCTCGGCCTCGCGCAACGCAGCCGGGTCGGCTCGGGCTCGGGCTTGGGCTTGGCAACCTGCGGCGGTGGTGGCGCCGGCGGCGTGGCCGGCTGCACCACCGGCGCCGGCGCGGCAAACTCCGGCACCGCGGCCCACAGTTCGGCCGTGGCGCCGGTCGGCTCGCTGGCGCGCCAGCTCACGCCGAGCGCCAACGCCACCAGCAGGCCGCCGTGCACCAGCAGCGCAAGCATGGCGCCTCGGCCCAGGCCCGCGGGCCGCTGCGGGCGCAGCGGATCGGGGCCGCCACCGGCGGCAACGGCAGCCGCCACGTCCATCAAGAACCCTGCTTCACGGACAGCCCGACACGCTGCACGCCGGCGCGCTGCAAGGTGTCCATGACGCGCACCACGGCCTCGTACTTGACGCCGCGGTCGGCCGAGATCACCACCGGCGTGGCCGCGTTGCCGCCTTGTGCCTGCCTGACGCGAGCGGCCAGTTGTGGCAGGCCGAGGGCCTGCGGATCGGGCCTGCCGTCGGTCTTCAACTGCAGCCGCTCGTCGCTGCCGACGATGACCTCGATGACGGTTTGTGGCCGTGCCTTGGACAGCCCCACGCTCGGCAGGTCGACCACGCCGGCGCTGATCAGCGGCGCGGTGACCATGAAGATGATCAGCAGCACCAGCATGACGTCGATGAACGGCACCATGTTGATCTCGTTCATCGTGCGCCGGCGGCGGCCGCCGCCACGGGCCATTACTTGGGCCATCGCGCTGTCCTAGGCCTGGCCTGCATTGCGCTGCAGGATGTTGGAGAACTCTTCGATGAAGGTCTCCAGCTGGATCGCGATGCGATCGATGTCGCGGGCGAAGCGGTTGTAGGCGATGACCGCCGGAATCGCAGCGAACAGACCGATCGCCGTCGCCACCAGGGCTTCGGCGATGCCCGGCGCGACGGTGGCCAGCGTCACCTGCTGCAGGTTGGCCAGCCCGACGAAGGCATGCATGATCCCCCACACGGTGCCGAACAGGCCGACGTAGGGGCTGACCGAGCCGACCGAGCCGAGGAAGCTGAGGTGACTCTCGATCACGTCGAGCTCGCGCTGAAAGCTGGCCCGCATCGCGCGGCGCGCGCCGTCGAGTTGCGCGCCGGCGTCGAGCCGCTTCTCGCGCAGTTTGAGGAACTCGCGCATGCCGCTGGCAAAGATGCGCTCGATCGGCGCCGTGCGCTGCGTCGTCGGTTTGCCGCCGACGGCCTGGTACAGCTCGGCCAGGTTGCGCCCGGACCAGAAGTCGCGCTCGAACTCGTCGTTGCGCACGCGCACCTGCTTCAGGCCGAAGACCTTGCCGAAGATGACCGTCCAACTGATCAGCGACACGACCAGCAGGCCGGCCATCACGAGTTGCACGACGAAGCTCGCATGCAGCACGAGCGAGAAGATCGAGAGGTCCTGGGTCATGTTGGGCTTGTTGATGACGCCAGCGCGTCGAGAATGGCTTGCGGTATGCGTCGCGGGCGCAACGACCCGGCCGCGACACAGGCCAGCGTGATACGGCCGTCGGCCAGGATTGTGGGGCCACGCAGCGCAGATTGGGTCAACGTGAGCGTGGCGCGCGCAGCCGCGGCACAGCGCCACGGTGACATCGAGTTCATCGTCGAGCCGCGCCGGCTGCAGGTAGCGCACGTTGGCCTCGGCGACGACCCACATCAGCCCCTGTTCGTCGCGCAGGCGCTGCTGGCCAAAACCAAGCGCGCGCAGCCACTCCGTGCGCGCACGTTCGAAGAACTTCAGGTAGTTGGCGTAATACACCAGCCCGCCGGCGTCGGTGTCTTCCCAATAGATGCGCACCGGGTGCGAGAAAGTGGGCGCTGCAAGGGTCATGCTGCGCCGCATTATGTCGCCGCGCTGGTGGCGGCGGCCTAGGGCGTGCTGACGACCCGCCGGTAGATCGAGCCCCACAACGGGTGGCCGGCTTCGGCACGCGTCAGGGCGAAATTGGCGTCGGCCGCGCGGGCGGCGCGGAATGCGTCTTCGCAAGGCTTGAGCCGCTGGCTGGTGCAGTAGACGAAGGCCAGGTGCTTGTGGGCACTGGCCCGGTCCTTGGCACTGACCAGGCCGGAGGCCAGGGCCTTGTTCAGTTCGCGCTCGGCGTCCACGTACTGGCCGTCTTCGTAGGCGCGCAGTCCGGCCAGCAGCGCGCGCTCGGCCGGGCGCTGCAACACTTCGGACAGGCCGATCTCGGGCGCCGCGACGCAGCCGCCGAGCAATGCGGCCGTCAACACGACAATGGGGCCGCGGCGTGAACGCGGCGGGGCGTCGCCCCTCATGACCCGAAACGGTGACGCAGCGTGACCGGTTTGTCGTCGTTGACGGTGACCTGGGTCGTGAACGGCGGGAAGTCGTCGTTGCGGACCACGATCCGGTGCGTGCCCGTCGGCAGGGTCAGTTGCGACAGCGGCGGCGTCGTGCCCGCGGCGACACCGTCGACCTCGATCTGGCCCCAGGGGCTGATGGCCAACTGCACCTTGCCCAGCTGCGACACCGGTGGCGCGACGACCGGTTCCACCGGCGACGACCACGCGCGGGCCGAGCTGGCGATCTCGTACACGTGCGGTCGCGACGGCGTGATCGCCCTTGCGCGGCCTGGGGGCCTCGCCCGTGGTCGCGGGTGGCGCGGCGGCGGCGTTCGGCGCCGCAGTCGTCGGTGGTGCGTCCGCGGCTGGCGCCTGCGTGGCTGCGGCGGGCGCCGGGGTTGCCGGCACGCTCGGCGGCGCATCGCGCCACGTGCCCGCGAGCCAGAAGCCGACGGCCGTCGCCAGCCCGAGGCCGGCAAAGGCCGCCCAGGCCCAGTTCGACCTGCCCAGCGGCGCGGCAGCCGCGCGGCTGGCATCTTCTTCGAGCCAGCCACGCAGCGCGCGTGTGAGTTGGCGGGCCGAGCGGTAGCGCTGCGCCGGGTTGCGCGCCATGGCGCGGGCGACGATGGCTGACAAGCTCGCCATTGACGTTGCGGTTGACGACATGGGCCATCGGCACCTCGCCTTCGAGCACTGCATGCCGAATGGACTCCAGCGTACGGCCCTGGAAGGCGCGCTGGCCGGTCAGCAATTCGTAAAGCACGACGCCCACGCCATAGACGTCGCAGCGCAGGTCGAGCGGCTCGCCGCGTTGCTGTTCCGGCGAGACGTAATACGGCGAGCCGAATTCGACAGCCGGCACGCTGGTCGGTGCGCCCTCGTGCTGCGCGTCGCGCGGGTCGCCATGTGGGTTGCCTGGCAGGCTCATGCCGGCCTGGAGGTCGACCGGCACCGCGTCCGCCGCAGGCTGGCCCTGCTGGTGCGCCACGCGGGCGATGCCGAAATCGAGCACCTTGGGCTGGGTGCGGCCGATCATGTAGATGTTGGCCGGCTTGATGTCGCAATGGATCACGCCGTGTCCATGCGCATAGGCCAGGGCGTCGGCAATGCGCATGGCAATGCGCGCGGCCTGCGCCGGCTCGGGCCGCCAGCCGTCGGCAAGCAGGTGGCGCAGGTCGCGGCCCTGCAGGCGCTCCATGGCGATGTACACGCCCTGTTCCGACAGCCCGGCGTCGAACACGGTGACGATATGCGGGTGGTTCAGGCCCGCAGCAGCGCGGGCTTCGGCCAGCAACCGCGTTTCGAGCGCGTCGCGCTGCTCGGCAATCGCGTCGACATGCAGCGTCTTGACGGCGATCGGGCGTGACAACAGCGGGTCGAGCGCCGCGTAGACCGTACCCAGCCCGCCGGCGCCAAGCTCGTACTTCAGCGCGTAGCGACCGACATGGCCGATCGTTGGCAGCGATTGCAGAGACCGGTCGTCGACGGGAATGGCGCCGGGCAATGCCTCGGGATCGCCGGAGTCGGGCAACTCTTCGGCGACGGTGGCCGCGAAGGCGTCACCGCTGGCCTCCTCGCGGCGAGCAGGCGGGTCTGGAAAGGGAACAGTCATGACATTGCGAGCTTATCGACAGCCCGTGCCGTGCAGGCGGTCCAAGTGGTTCAAATCGTGTCAATGGTCGCGGGCTTAACGCTTTGTCACCAGATCGCCGCGCCACGGGCGCAAAAGCTCACGGCGCCAGTGCAGTCGCCCGCTCAGGCCCGGGCCGCGCGCATGGCCTGGAATCTCAGCCGGCCGCAGGTCGCCCGCCGCCTTGTCGAGCACGCCGTTGACGTACTTGTGGCCGTCGGTGCCACCGAAGCTCTTGGCGAGTTCAACGGCCTCGTTGATGGCCACCTTGTACGGGATGTCCAGGCAGCGCTTCAACTCGTACACACCGATCAACAACACGCCATGTTCGACCGGTGAGAGTTCGGTCGTCTTGCGGTCGACATGGCGCGCCAGGAGTGCGTCGAGATCAACCGCCTCGGCGACACAGCCGTGCAGCAGGGCCTCGAAATGCACGCTGTCGCACTTGTCGAAACCGTCGTGCTCGCGCATGTGTGCGTCGATCGTGGCCACCTCGCTGCCAGACAGCAGCCATTCGTACAGGCCCTGCAAGGCGAGTTCGCGCGAGCGACGGCGCTGGGACTTGGCCGGCGTGCGGCGAACGGCCTTCTTCACCGGCAGGTCGGTCACGACAGGTCTTCCAACAGGTTGGCCATCTCGACGGCCACGCGAGCGGCGTCACGGCCCTTGTCATCGACGCGGGCCAAGGCCTGGGCTTCGCTGTCGACGGTGAGAATGGCGTTAGCCACCGGCACTTGGTGGTCGAGTGCAACGCGTGTGACCCCGGCACCGCTCTCGTTGGCCACCAACTCGAAGTGGTAGGTCTCGCCGCGAATCACGCAGCCGATCGCGATCAGCGCATCGTGTTCCTCGCTTTCGGCCAGGACCTTGAGCGCGAGCGGTATCTCCAGTGCACCGGGCACGCTAACCAGCTTGATGTGCCGATCGATCACGCCCAGCGTGGCCAGTTCCGCCACGCAGGCCTGCTCGATCCTCTTGGTGATGGCGTTGTTGAAGCGCGCGCGCACGACGGCGATGCGCAGGCCCACGCCATCCAATGGCATGTCGGCACCAACGTCGGATCCTTGCATGACTGTCCTAGCGCTCGCTGGATGCGGCAACGAAACCGGTGACTTCGAGGCCGTAGCCGGTCATGCTCGGCATGCGGCGCGGGTTGCCAAGCAATTTCATGCGGCGTACACCGAGGTGACGCAAGATTTGGGCGCCGACACCATAGGTGCGCAGGTCCATCTGTGTCGGCGCGGGCTTGTCGAGGGCGGCTGTCGGCAGCACGCGGTCCTGCAGCGCGGCCGCATCGGCGGCGCCCACATTGAGCAGCACGGCGACGCCACGGCCGGCTTGTTGCAGTGCGGCGAATGCTGCCGGCAGCGGCCACGAGTGAGGCGCCGTGCCGGCATCGAGCAGATCCATGACCGAGAGGGGCTCGTGCACACGCACCGGGACTTCGTCATCGTCCGACCATTGCCCGACGGTAAGCGCCAGGTGCAGGCCGCCCGAGCTGCGGTCGCGAAAGGCCGTGCACTGGAAGACCCCTTGCGCGGTACGGAGCTCGCGCGCGCCGAGCGGCTCGATCAGCGTTTCGTTATGGCTGCGTTGGTGGATCAGCGATGCGATGGTGCCGATCTTCAGGCCATGCTCGCGGGCAAACACGACCAGGTCCGGCAACCTGGCCATCGTGCCGTCGTCGTTCATGATTTCGCAAATCACAGCCGCCGGCGTCAGCCCGGCCAGCGCAGCCAGGTCGCAACCGGCCTCGGTATGACCGGCGCGCATCAGCACGCCGCCATCCTGCGCTTGCAGCGGGAAGACGTGACCGGGCTGCACCAGATCGCCGGGTTCGGCGTTGCGCGCCACGGCCGCCTGCACGGTGCGCGCACGGTCGGCGGCAGAAATGCCGGTCGTCACGCCGCGCGCCGCCTCGATCGAGACCGTGAACGCCGTGCCGTGCCGGGTGCCGTTGCTGCGCGTCATCGGCGGCAATTGCAGCCGCTCGCAGCGCTCGCGCGTGAGGGTCAGGCAGATCAGGCCACGGCCATGCTTGGCCATGAAGTTGATCGCTTCGGGCGAGACGTGGTCGGCGGCGAGCACCAGGTCGCCTTCGTTCTCGCGGTCTTCCTCATCGATGAGGATCACCATGCGGCCAGCGGCGAGCTCGGCCACCAGCTCCGGAACGGGGGAAATCGACATGCCGGGATTGTAGGTGGCGGCCCCGGCTGCCCCGCTGCTCCGCTCGCGTGCCGTCAGAACAGCGCGCGCCCCGGCGGCCGCAGACGCAGGCGCAGATCGGCACCCACGCGTTCGATCTCGACGAACTCGAAGTCCAGGCTTTCGGTCAGCGATGCCAACGGTCCGAGGGCGGCCATGCCGCGGCCGGGCCCGAGCAAGCGCGGCGCAACATAGACCAGCAATTCGTCGACCAGCCCCTCGCGCAGCAAGGAGCCATTGAGCTTCTCGCCGGCCTCGACGTGCAGCTCGTTGATCTCGCGCCGCGCCAGGTCAGCCAGCATCGCAGCCAGATCGGTCTTGCCTCGCGTGTCGGCCGGCAGGCGCGCCACCTCGACCTGAGGGGTAGTCAACGCTGCAATGCGCGCCGCGTCCTCGCTCGCGGTGTAGACCAGCACCGAACCCGGTGGCTGCAACAGCCGCGCCGCTGCGCTGATGTCCAGCCGCGAATCGACCACCACGCGCAGCGGCTGCTGCTGCGTCGGCACCCAGCGCACGTCGAGCCGCGGATCGTCGTCGCGCACGGTGCCGATGCCTGTCAGCACCGCACCCGCGCGCTTGCGCCAGCCATGGCCGTCGGCACGGGCTGCCTGGCCGGTGATCCACTGGCTGGCGCCGCTTTCGAGCGCCGTGCGGCCATCGAGCGAGGCTGCGATCTTCATTCGCAGCCATGGCCGACCGCGGACCATGCGCGAGAAGAAGCCAATGTTGAGTTCGCGCGACGCTGCCGCCCATGGCCCCCCGACCACTTCCACCTCGATGCCGGCGGCGCGCAGGCGGGCCAACCCTTGGCCGGCGACCCGCGGGTTCGGATCGGCGATGGCCACCACCACCTTGGCGATGCCAGCCTCGATCAAGGCCTCGCAGCAGGGGGGCGTGCGGCCGTGGTGCGAACAGGGTTCGAGGCTGACGTACGCTGTCGCGCCACGAACGTCGTGGCCGGCTGCACGCGCCGCATGCAGCGCCATCACTTCGGCGTGCGCGTGACCGGCTGCCTGGGTGTGACCCGCGCCGATGACCGCACCTGTTCCGGTTACCAGCAGGCAACCGACACGCGGATTGGGATCGCTCAGGCCAACGGCGAGTTCTGCCTGCTGCTGGGCACCGTGTTGCGCAAGTTCTGCGGTAATGCCAGGCACGTCGGCGTCGTCGGCGTCACGGTTGGTGGGTCACCGTGGATCCGGCAGTGTAGTTCGCGCCATGCTGGCCATCGACCTCGACGGCACTGGTGCTCGGACAGGGCCGCTGGCCCGGGACGACGAGGAAGTTCTGGTTGCCGAGGCTCTGTTGTGCATTCAGGTAGGCGTAGGGATGTTCCTGGTTGTCGATGCCGGTCACGTCGTTGCCGACGACCACGCGCACACCACCGCTGCGGTCGTGGTCGCCCGAGTAGCGGCATACCCTGAAGCACGCGCTTCTTGTTCGAGTCCTGGAACGACGACACGGCCGTGCCGGCCAGGATCGCGGCAACCGCGAGGGTGGCAGCCATCTCGACCAGGGTCAGGCCACACTGGTGGTTGCGGACGTTGTCGTGATGCATATGGATCTCCTCGGCCTGATGGAGATCACTTTAGGCAACGCACCGGCAAAAAACTTTCCCCCAAAGGGGGTCACACCCATTGGAGGGAATCGCACGGCCCTGGTGCGGGCCGGCTCAGATGTCGCGAATCAACTGCCGAAACTCGTCGACATCCTCGAAGCTGCGGTACACAGACGCAAACCGTACATAGGCCACTTTGTCAATGCGCTTGAGCTCACGCATGACCAACTCGCCCAGCCGCGTCGAAGCGACCTCGCGTGCGCCGCTCGTGAGCAGCTTGTCTTCGATTCTTTCGAGCGCAGCGTCGACTTGTTCGACGCTGACCGGACGCTTGCGCAGAGCGAGCAACATCGACGCGCGGATCTTGCCGCGATCGAAGTCGGCGCGACCACCGTCCTTCTTCACAACCGTCGGCAATGCAATTTCCGGCCGCTCGTAGGTGGTGAAGCGCTTGTCGCACTTCAGGCAACGACGGCGGCGCCGGATGACATCGCCTTCGTCGGACTCGCGAGTCTCGACGACCTGAGTTTCTTCGTGGCTGCAAAAAGGGCAGCGCATGCCGACCTAGTCGCCGTACACAGGGAATTCGCGTGTCAGTGCCGCGACTTTGGCGCGCACCGTGGCCAGGTTCGCTGCGTCGTGTGGCCTGTCGAGCACGTCGGCGATCAGATTCGCTGTTTGCCGCGCCTGCCCTTCCATGAAGCCGCGCGTGGTAAAGGCCGGCGACCCCAGCCGAATCCCGCTGGTGATCATCGGCTTTTGAGGATCGTTCGGGATGCCGTTCTTGTTGCACGTCATATGCGCCTGCCCGAGGACCGACTCCGCCTCCTTGCCGGTCAGGCCCTTGGGCCGCAGGTCGACCAGCATCACGTGGCTCTCCGTGCGCCCACTGACGATGCGCAGGCCACGCTCGATCAGCGTCTCGGCAAGCACGCGGGCGTTGGCCACCACCTGTTGCTGGTAGGCCTTGAACGCAGGCTCGAGCGCCTCTTTGAAGGCGACCGCCTTGCCGGCGATCACATGCATCAGCGGGCCACCCTGGATGCCCGGGAAGATCGCGCTGTTGATCTTCTTGGCGATGGCTTCGTCGTTCATCAGCAGGATGCCGCCGCGCGGGCCGCGCAGGCTCTTGTGGGTCGTGGAAGTCACCACGTCGGCATGGGGCACCGGATTCGGATAGACGCCCGCGGCAATCAGGCCGGCGTAATGCGCCATGTCGACCATGAAGATCGCGCCAACGGCTTTGGCCACTCTGGCGAACCGCTCGAAGTCGATGCGCAGGCTGTATGCGGACGCGCCGGCGATGATCAACTTGGGTCTTGCCTCCAGCGCCAGTCGCTCCATCGCGTCGTAGTCGATGGCTTCGTTGGCATCGAGGCCGTAGCTCACCACCCTGAACCACTTGCCGCTCATGTTCAACGCCATGCCATGGGTCAGATGTCCGCCCTCGGCGAGGCTCATTCCCATGATCGTGTCGCCTGGCTGCAGCAGGCCGAAGAACACCGCCTGATTCGCCTGCGACCCGGAGTTGGGCTGGACATTGGCGAAATTTGCGCCGAAGAGTTGCTTCAGTCGATCGATCGCCAATTGCTCAACCACATCGACGTTTTCGCAACCGCCGTAGTAGCGCTTGCCGGGGTAGCCTTCGGCGTACTTGTTGGTCAGTTGCGAGCCCTGTGCGGCCATCACTGCCGGCGAGGTGTAGTTCTCGCTGGCGATCAACTCGATATGCTCTTCCTGGCGCCGATTCTCGGCCTGGACAGCTGCCCAGATCTCCGGGTCGACATGGGCGAGCGTGTGCTGCGTACGGTGGAACATGGTGGCAAGCCTCTTCAGCGTGACGGGCCATCGCGGCGACCCGCGCCTCGGGTCGGACGGAGGGCTGCCCAGGCGCACGGCTGACGCGGCTCACAGTACACGGCAACCGTGCCCAAGAACCGCCCGCGCTTCCCGGTGGTAGCCCACCTCGGGCGGCGAGCGCCGCCCTATCGCCAGTTGCGCAGAGCCGCAGTGTAATGGCTGGTCGAGCGCCCTAGGCGTGCCGCGCGCAGCCAGCGCGTGCCTCGCGGCACCTGTCGCCTCGTCACCCTCGTCATACTGCGGCCCCGGGGAGCCGACCTCAAGCGCGCCAACTGGCGGTCAATACGGACGGCGCAGCATTGCCAATTGCTCGCCGCGGCCAATCTGGACAAGTGCAGCGTCCGGTTCCGGTGCTGCGCTTGAAGCGCGTACGGCGTGCCGCGCCACTCGTATGCACAACCGTGATCGCAACGCTCTTGCCGGCCGACACCTGCTGCAGGTACGCCTGCTCGCTCAATACCTTGCCGGAATAACCACCGTCGTCAGGCAGGTTCGCAGCGCCGACATAGAAACGCAGGCCACCTTCGAGGCTGCCAGCGCGCGCGATGCACTCCTTGAGTACCTGCACACCCACGCGCAGGTTCGTCAATGGGTCGAACGCCGCGTGATTGCCACCGAACGCCTCGTACTTGTCGTCGTGGACGCGCGTCATGACTTGCATCAGACCCTGGGCCCCAACCGTACTTTGCGCGAATGGGTTGAAGCCGGACTCGACCGCGATGATGGCCAGGATCAAGGTCGGATCAAGCTGCGTGCGCTGTCCGATCGCCCAGGCTTCCTGGACCAAGCGACTGACGGGCTCGGGCGCCACCTTGTAGCGGCGTGAAATCCAATGCGCGACTGCCGATTGTTGGCGATTGAGGTCGCGTGGATCGGCTGCAGTCGCACGGCTTACGGCATCGGGCTCGGCCAGTGCCGGCAGCAAGTTGCCATCCTGCTCGGTGCGGGCGTCCTGGCGCTGTTGCAGCCAGCCAAGGGCATAGGTCTCAGCGTCGCTGCGGATCCCGGCCTGGCCGGCCACGAACACTGTAACGGTCAGTACCACGAGGCCGACAAACGCCAAGCCGTTGTGGCTGACCTCGAGCAGGCCGTTGCCGACGTCGCGGACAAACACGGCACACGCCTTACAGGTTGAACCAAGTATTCGATGCGCTGTCACGTCAGTGCCCTTCCTGTTGCCGCCGCGTTGCGCGTGCCCCTTGCTTGTTGGGCACTTTGCGCACAGAGGCGGCTGTGATAATCGCCTTCGAGGGTTCGGGATCGCCACGTCTCCGCGGTTGCCCGCTTTGCACACCCCGGCCGTTGCGTCAGTCCCAGTCGCACCTACCGCCGGAAGATGCTGGTTAACCCTAGAAACTTTGAGAGCGAGTGAATTCTAGGAAGCCACGTAATAACCAGTCAAGTCTTTCGATTTCACTTTTGATACTGTAACAGATATATGAAATACCGTGATCTGCGTGACTTCCTCAGCCAGCTCGAAGCCGCTGGCGAGTTGCGACGGATCGTCGAGCCCGTATCGGCGCGGCTGGAGATGACAGCACTCGCTGACCGCGTACTTCGCGCTGGTGGTCCGGCAATGCTGGTTGAACATCCAGTAGGTTACAAAATTCCGGCGTTGATCAACCTGTTCGGTACCCCTAAACGGGTGGCGCTGGCCATGGGCGCGCAGGATCTGACGGGCCTGCGTGACGTGGGCCGAGTGCTGGCGAGCCTGAAGGAACCCGAGCCACCTCGCGGTCTCAAGGACACGGGACGCCTGTTGCAGATGCTCAAGGCCGTATGGGATATGAAGCCTGCGGCCGTTCGCCGCGCGCCTTGCCAAGACGTCGTTGTAGAAGGCGATGACGTCGATCTGGCCCGGCTGCCGGTGCAGACCTGCTGGCCAGGTGACGCCGGCGCGCTGATTACCTGGGGCCTGACGATCACGCGCGGGCCGCAGTCGGTACCCGCGCCGCGCCTGCGGCAGAACCTGGGCATCTATCGTCAGCAGGTGATCGGCCGGCGCGAGGTCATCATGCGCTGGCTCGCCCATCGTGGCGGCGCGCTCGACTTCCGCGACTTCGCGCGTGCCAACCCGGACCGGCCCTTCCCGATTGCAGTGGCACTGGGCGCCGACCCGGCCACGATCCTGGGTGCGGTCACGCCGGTGCCCGACACGCTGTCGGAGTATCAATTCGCCGGCCTGCTGCGCGGTAGTCGCACGGAGGTGATCGACACAATGTCGGCGAGGACGGCGTCAAGCTGCAGGCACCAGCAAGCGCCGAGTTCGTGCTCGAAGGCCACATTCCGATCGCCGCACCAGGCTTTACCGGCGAGAGTGAGTTGGGCGTCAAGCTTGCCGAACGTGGGGGTTACCTGCACGCCCTCGAAGGCCCGTTCGGCGACCACACCGGCTATTACAACGAGCAGGATTGGTTTCCGGTCTTGCGCCTGGACCGCATCACCCACCGCCATGGGCCGATCTACCATTCCACGTACACCGGCAAGCCACCCGATGAGCCGGCCATCTTGGGGGTGGCCCTGAATGAGGTCTTCGTGCCGATCCTGCAGAAGCAGTTTCCAGAAATCGCCGATTTCTATTTGCCCCCAGAGGGCTGCAGCTACCGCATTGCATTGATATCGATCAGGAAGTCCTATCCCGGTCACGCCAAGCGCGTGATGTTCGGACTGTGGAGCTTTCTGCGGCAGTTCATGTATACGAAGTTCATCATCGTCACCGACGAGGACGTGAACATTCGCGACTGGAAGGAAGTCGTGTGGGCCCTCAGCACGAGAGTCGATCCTGTCCGCGACACGACACTCGTGGACAACACGCCGATCGACTACCTCGACTTTGCGTCGCCCGTCAGCGGTTTGGGCGGCAAGATGGGCCTGGACGCGACCCAGAAGTGGCCCGGCGAGACCGCCCGCGAGTGGGGCCGCACCATCAGCATGCCGGCCGAAGTGACGCGAAGGGTGAGCACCATCTTCGACGCGGTAATGAGCCCGTCGCCGCACGGATGACGCGGCGTCATCGAATGTCAATGGCACTGTGACAATGGCCGGCGCGCCAGCGATTGCGGCCGTTGCCTTGCCCGCGGCGGCCACAACGCATATCGTGGCGTCGCTGGCTTAGGCCGGCAAACCCAGCGGCGCAGTCTCTGCGCCCAAGGATCCCGGGACCCACTACCTCTCGAGCTCCGAATGGTGGCGTAAGCCACCCGCCCCTCCCACCACTGCGGTGCGGAGGGGTTTCGCATTTCTGGGCTGGCGACTGTTGTCCAGTGCCTCAGCACACGGCCGGGCTTACTCAACCGCCGCCGCGCTGCGTATAAAGGTCGAAGTAGCGCATGAAGTGCTGCCACGTGGGGTCGTCGACGCGCTCGGCGTCGAAGTGCACCCGTAACCGCGGCAGCACGATGAGTGCGATTCGGCGTGGTTCGCAATCCTCCCAGGCGATCGACACCCTGCCGCGTTCGAGTTCGAAGCAGGCGCTGCTTGCGTGCCATTCGATCTTGCGATTGCCGCTCGCACCAGGCAGCCAACCCCGCAACTGCGCGGCGGTACAACCCATCTCACGCTCGAAAGAGAATGGATAGTGGGCTTGCACGGCCGGTCAGCCGCCAGCGATTGGCGGCCAGATCGCCAGGGCGTCGCCATCGCGCGGCACGAGGCTCAGGCGCTGGTCGGGAGGTACATACACACCATTGATGAGGACCAGGTGCACCAGCCTTTCGGGCAGGCCGAAGGGTTCGATGATCTTGGCGATCGGCGTGCCGTCGGGCACCTCGAGCAAGACCTGATTGCTGCGTCGGGCTTCGGCGGGAAGGTGTTGGGTCAGACTGGCGTAGAGCTTGAACGTGATGTGCATGATCCGTGGATCATGCCTTCACGAGGGCCCGGTGGTCTTGTGCCTGTGCTGTCGCGAGATAGGCCGCCATCAATTGTGTCGGGTCGTGCAGCAGGCGCTGCTTCCACTCGCCGAGCCTGACCTGGCCCTCGACCAGGCCACGCATCGCGCCGACGTGATCGGTCCAGCCGATGCTGTTGCAGCCGACGAGACGCTCGCCGCTGAACTGCAGGCTGAGGTGACGGCCCGCGTCGCGGTCCGTCAGCTCGACATGCTGCCCGCCGGGCGCACCCTGCCAGTCGCCAAAGCTGGTCGAGATCAGGCCCAGCGTATCGAGCACGTTGATCTGCGTCACGCCGCGCAGCTCGGCCTTGCGCCCGACCATGTTCAGTGCCGCAACCCGCGCCTGTTCAGCGGCGTTGGGCTGGATCGCACTGACGATCGTCTTGCCACTCACCTTGTCGAAAGCCTCGGCGCAATCGCCGGCGGCGTAGATGCCGGCCACGTTGGTCTGCAGGTGTTCGTCGGTCAGCACGCCGAGCAGGCACCTGACGCCGCTGTTCTCGAGAAAGCCGATGTTGGGCTTGACACCCGTCGCGCTGATCACGAGGTCGCATTCGAGGTGCTGGCCGCCGGAGAGGCGAACGCGAAGCGGCGCGCCGGCTTCGATGGACTTCGACCCGCGTGCCCGTGAATACGCGCACGCCCTTCGTTCTCGCACCAGTCCTTGATCATCCCGCCGGCCGTCGGACCCATCATCCGCGGCACCATGCGGTCGCCCATCTCGACCACCGTGAGCTGCACGCCACGCGCAGCCAGCGCCTCCATGATGATGCAGCCGATGAAGCCGGCCCCCATCTGCAGCACTCGCGCCCCCTTGGTCGCCAACTGGGCGATCGCGCGCGCATCCTTCAAGGTCCAGCACGGATGCACGCCGGCAGCATGGATGCCGGGGATCGGCGGACTGGCCGGGCTCGAACCCGTGGCGATCAGCAGCCGGTCGAAGCGCAGCGTGCTGCCGTCACCAAGCGCGACCGTGTGGGCCGCGATGTCGATGCCCTTGGCGCCGATGCCACGCTTGACGACGATGCCCTGCTTTCGCGAAGTGATCCGCGCCGCGGCGCAAGTGCGTGCCCTCCTCGCCGACGTTGCCCATCAGCAGGTACGGAATCGCCATCCGCGAATACGGCGCCTCGGGCTCGTCGCCGACGATCACGATATCGTCGCTGGGCGCATGCTTGCGAATCGTTTCGGCGGCAATCACACCGGCAGGGCCGGCGCCGAGGATGACGTGTTTCATGCTCTGCTTTCGTGCTGTCAAGGAAGAAGGCGGTTCACTGTGAACCGCCTTCGTTCGACGCCGCAGCCGTGGCGGCTACAGGCCGAGCTTGGTGCGCGTGGCTGCCGTCAACGTGCCATCGGCGTTCCAGCCGCGCGCCTTGTAGTACTTCGGCAGCATCTCGGGCAGCTTGCTGGTCAGGCCCTTGGCCGGGCCGCTCTTGGCCGCTTCATTGAGCAAGCGCGGCGGCAGATTGTCGTCCTTGGCGGTGAAGCCGGCCCGGTTGTTGAAGTCGCGCTCCATGTTCCAGATGCGCTCGCCGATCAGGCTCAGGTTCTCGAGCGTGAACTCGGGTCCGCATGCCGCCGCGACCTGCGGCGCCACGTCGGCCAGGCCCCAGGCAAAGCTGGTGAAGATGCAGATCCCCGCCGAGTCGAAGGCCGCGGTCGCATCCTGGAAGGCCATCACCAGCTCGGGCTTGCCTTCGGCGACCAGGGGGTCGGTCTTCATCGGAATGCCGAGCACCTCGCTGGCCACCGTGTAGCTGCGCAGGTGGCAGGCACCGCGATTGCTGGTGGCATAGGTCAGGCCCATACCCTGAATGCCGCGCGGGTCGTAGGCCGGGAACTCCTGGCCCTTGACGCTCATGCTCAACTCGGGATGGCCATACTTCGTGCACAGCCGCTTCGAGCCCTGGCCGATTTCCTTGCCGAAGCCGACGCCGTTGGCCGTCATGTCGGCCAGCTCGCACAACGCCTTGGCCGAACCGAATGGCGACTCGAGGCCGAGCTGCTCCTTCTTCAGCACGCCCATCTCGTAAAGCTCCATCACCGCGCCGATGGTCGCGCCGAAGGAGATCGGGTCCATGCCCTGCTCGTTGCAGATGGTGTTGGCGTATTGCAGCGCCTCCAGGTCGTTGACGCCGTTGGCCGCACCGAGCGCCCATGCCGCTTCGTATTCGAGGCCGCCGGTCGCGCCCCAGTACTGGGGCTTGTTCTCGACGCTGAAGTGCGTCTGGTCGATCTTGCTGATGCGCCCGCAGGCAATCGTGCAGCCGAAGCAGGCCTGGTTGGTCACCAGTTGCGCCTTGCCATCGCTCTTGCGCGGCGTGGCCATCGCCTCGGCCGAGATGTCCTTGGCGCCCTCGAACTGCACGTCGCGGCTGTTTCGCGTCGGCAGCGCGCCGATCTCGTTGATCACGTTCATCAGCACCTGCGTGCCGTAGGTCGGCAGGCCCTGGCCGGTGACGGCGTTGTCGGCCAGGATCTTCTTCTTCTCGTACGTCACCTTCATGAACGCCTTGGGGTCGGCGATATTGCCCACGCCCTTGGTGCCGCGCACGGCGATCGCCTTCAGGTTCTTGCTGCCCATCACGGCACCGACGCCCGAACGGCCCGCGGCACGGTGCAGGTCATTGACCACCGCGGCAAACAACACCAGGTTCTCGCCCGCCTTGCCGATCGACGAGACGCGGATCAGCGGGTCCTGGTGCTGCTTCTTGATCGTCTCCTCGGTCTTCCACACGCTCTGGCCCCACAGGTGCGCGGCGTCGCGCAGCTCGGCCTTGTCGTCCTCGATCGACAGGTACACCGGCTTGGCCGACTTGCCCTCGAAGATGACCATGTCCCAGCCGGCCATCTTCAGCTCGGCGCCCCAGTAGCCGCCCGAGTTCGAGCAGGCGATGGCGCCGGTCAGCGGCCCTTTGGTGACCACCGTATAGCGCCCGCCGGTCGAGGCCATCGTGCCGGTGAGCGGGCCGGTCGCCCAGATCAGCTTGTTGGCCGGCGACAGCGGGTCGACCTTGGGGTCGACCTCCTGCACGATGTACTTGGTCGCCAGGCCGCGCGAACCCAAGTAGGCACGCGCCCAGTCCATGTTCAGCGGTTCGGACTTGACCGTGCCCGCCGTCAGATTCACTCGAAGGATCTTTCCTGCCCAAGACATGATGTGGCTCCTTAAGCAGCGGGTTGGTTGCCGAGCTTTTCAGCCCAGGCGGACATCTTGGCGAGGCCGGTCCAGTTGGCATCGACGTAGGTGATCGCGCCGGTCGGGCAGGCCGTGGCGCAGGCCGGGTCGCCACCGCACAGGTCGCACTTCTGCACCTTGCCGGTCTCCTGCACGTAGTTGATGGTGCCGAACGGGCAGGCGATGGTGCAGACCTTGCAGCCGACGCAGGTCGATTCGTTCACCACCTTGGCACCTGTCAATTTGTCCAGCGTGATGGCCTCGACCGGACAGGCGTGCAGGCACCAGGCCTCGTCGCACTGCGTACAGGTGTAGGGCACCTTGCGCCCGGTGTGATGGAAGTCGAACACCTTGATGCGCGACTTGGCCGGAGCGTAGGTGGCGTAGTTCTCGAACGAACAGGCCATCTCGCACTGCAGGCAGCCGGTGCACTTCTCGGCGTTGATGTGCAAGGTCTTTTGCATGGTCTCGATCCCTTGTGGAGGTATTGCGTGCGCGGCGCGCACCTATGTCCGGAACAACCTATCTTCAGCAGCGCCGGCATCATCGCCTACCTAGGTCAAACCCTGTATGCGCGAGGCGCATGCACGTGCGGCACGCGCACAGCCGGCGCCTGGCGCAGGCCCGCTCACGGGTGACGCAGGCAAGGCGTCCCGGCGCGTTGGCCATCGGCGTGACGCCGGCCTTACGATCGCCGCTATGGCACTGAGCTGCACTTCGAGACGACAAGCGCCGCTTGCGCCGCAGGCCGGTGGCTGGCCCTGTGAGCCCGGCGGTCGAACTGCAGGCGCTGACCAAGCGCTACGGCACGCGTGTCGCGCTCGATGGCCTGACGCTGGCGCTCGCGCGCGGGCTCGTTCGTGGTGCTGCTCGGCCCCAACGGTGCCGGCAAGTCGACGCTGTTCCAGCTCCTGACCGGCCTGTTCGTCGCCGACGCCGGCGAGGCCCGCATTGCCGGCCACTCGATCCGCCGCGACGCCGTGGCCGCGCTGCGCCACATCGGCGTGGTGTTCCAGCAACCTGCGCTCGACCTGGACCTCAGCGTCGAGCGCAACCTGCGCTTTCACGCCGACCTGCACGGCCTGCCGCGGGCCGCTGGCCGCCGAGCGCATCGCCGCCGGCTGCGCTGGCGCTGGGCATCGAGGCCGAGCGCGACCGCGCCTGGTGCGCGAACTCTCGGGCGGCACCCGGCGCAAGGTCGAACTGGTGCGCGCGCTGCTGCACCGGCCGGCCGTGCTGCTGATGGACGAGGCCAGCGTCGGCCTGGACCCGAAGTCGCGCCGCGACCTGCTGCCGGCCTTGCGCGCCGACGTGGCCGCGCGCGGCAGCTGCGTGCTGTGGGCCACCCACCTCGTCGAAGAAGCCGTCGACGCCGACCGCGTGCTGGTGCTGCACCAGGGCCGCCTGCTCGCCGACGGCACGCCCGCCGCCGTGACCGCAGCGCTCGGCGAGGCCACACTCGAAGCCGGCTTCATCGCCCGCACCCAGACACCGCCACGACGAGCAGACCAAGACGATGAAGACAACGCCTCGCCGCATCGTGCTGACTCGCCGCTGCTGCCTGTTCGCCGGCCACGCGGCGGCGCGCACCGCTGATCTATGTGTCGAGCGAAAAAGACAACGCCCTGACGCTCGTCGACGCCGCCACGCTGACCGTGCAGGGCACGCTGGCCACCTGCAAGCGCCCGCGCCACATGCAGCTCACGCCCGACGGCAAGCGCCTGCTCGTGGCCTGCGGCGAATCGCACGCCGCCGACATGATCGACCTGGCCACGCGCAAGTCGGTCGGCCGCCTGCCGCTCGGCGACGACCCCGAGGCCTTCGACATTTCGCGCCGACGGCAAGACCCTGTTCGTCTCCAACGAGGACGAGGGCGCGCTCAGCTTCATCGACATCGCCAGCGGCAAGAAGCTGGCGTCGGTGGCGGTCGGCAAGGAGCCCGAAGGCGTCAAGGTGTCGCCCGACGGCAAGACCGTCTACGTCACCTCCGAGGTCGCGAGCCTGGTGCACGCCATCGACATCGCGAGCGCCAAGGTGATCGAAGAACATCAAGGTCGGCAAGCGCCCGCGGCGCATGGCGATCACCGCCGACGGCGCCGAGCTGTGGGTCACCAACGAACTCGACGCCAGCGTCAGCATCATCTCGACCAAGGACCACAGCGTGCTGCACACGCTGCGCTTCGAAGTGCCCGGCGCGCGCGCCGCCGACATCACGCCGGTCGGGCATCACGATGACGCGCGACGGGCAGCGCGCCTTCGTCGGCCTGGGCCGCGCCAACCATGTGGCCTTCGTCGATGTGCGCGCGCGCAAGGTGACGCAACTGGTGCTGGCCGGCAAGCGGGCCTGGAACGTCAGCCTGGACAAGGCCGAAGGCGCGGCTGTACGTCGTCAACGGCCTGTCCGACGACATGACGGTCGATCGACGTCGCCGACGGCCAAGGCCCTGAAGACCGTGCCGGTCGGGCGCGTGCCGTACCAGGCGGTGGTGGTCGAGTGAAACGCGGCGCAGCCGCTCGCGGCGCTGATGCTGGGCGCCGCGCTGCTGCCGGTGTCGGCAGCGCACGCTGCGCGCCACGCTGATCGTGCCGGCCGACGACCCGCGGCTCGAGCGCACGCGCATCGAGCGCGCCTACCTCGGCCACCCGGGCGGCCCGGCGCGCGATGGCGTGCAGGTGGCGCTCGACGAAGTCCCGGTTCGAACTCGATGCCGCGGGCGCCGCGCGTCGACGCTCGAACCGCCTGGTCGCCGCCATCGCTCGATGCCGCCCGTGCCGCCGCGCAGCAGGCCGAGAAGGCCGGCGCCGCGGTGCTGCTCACCGATCTGCCGGCCGACTGGACGCGCGCCGTGGCCGACGCCGTCAAGCTGCCGGTGCTCAACCTCGGCAATGCCGCCGATGCCCTGCGCCAGGCCGATTGCCGCGCCAACCTGTGGCACCTGCTGCCCAGCGAGCGCATGCGCGCCGACGCGCTGGCGCAGAGCCTGGTCGCGCGCAAGTGGACCCAGGTGCTGCTGCTCACCGGCCCGAGCGCGGCGGACGCCGTGCGCGGCGCCGCGGCGCAGGCGCCATCAAGCGCTATGGCCTGAAGCTCGTGGCCAGCCGGCCGTTCAAGCTGTCGGCCGACCCGCGCGAGCGCGAATTGGCCAACCCGCTGCTGCTGACCGGCGGGCTCGAGCCACGACGTGGTCTGGGTCGTCGACAGCGACGGCGAGTTCGCCCGCACCCTGCCCTACCGCACCGCGTTGCCGCGGCCCGGTGGTCGGCGACGCCGGCCTCACCGCGCTGGCCTGGCATGCGCAGTTCGAACGCTTCGGCGCGCCGCAGGTCGTGCGCCGCTTCGCCAAGGCCGCGCAGCGACCGATGACGGCGCACGACTGGGCCGCCTGGATGGCCGGCCGCGCGCTGGTGGCCGCGGCGTTGGCCGCGCCCAAAGGCCCGCCGTCGGCCTGGGCCAAGGCGCTGACGGGCACCGAACTCGATGGCTCCAAGGGCGTGAGCCTGAGCTTTCGCGCCTGGGACGGCCAGTTGCGCCAGCCGCTGCTGCTGACCGACGGCCAGGGCGTGATCGGCACGGCGCCGATCGACGGCATCCTGCACCCGCGCAACGCGCTCGACACGCTGGGCGCCGACGCGCCGGAGAAGCTCTGCAAGGCACGCGGATGAAGCACTACCTGCAAGCCATGCGGGCCATCGTCACTGCGCGAGCTGGCGAAGTTCGTGCGCCAGTACGGCCGCCTGGTTTCGGCCCTGGTGCGCCCGCTGCTCTGGCTGGCGGTGTTCGCGGCCGGCTTTCGCAATGTCTTCGGCGTGGCCATCGCACCGCCCTACGACACCTACATCCCCTACGACGTCTACATCGCGCCGGGCCTGGTCGGCATGGTGCTGCTGTTCAACGGCATGCAGTCGAGCCTGGCGATGGTCTACGACCGCGAGATGGGCCTGATGCGCCTGCTGCTCACCGCGCCGCTGCCGCGCTGGTGGATCCTGCTCTCCAAGCTCATGGCCACGGCCGTGCTGTCGCTGGCGCAGGCGGGCGCCTTCGTGATCGTCGCCGCGCTGCTGGGCACCGGCTTGCCGGTGCTCGGCTCGGTGGCCCATGTGTCGCACGTGCTGCTGGCGGCGAGCAGCGCCGCGCTGATGCTCGGCGCGCTCGGCCTGCTGCTGTCGGTGCACATCAAGCAGCTCGAGAACTTCGCCGGCACGATGAACTTCGTCATCTTTCCGATGTACTTCATCTCCACCGCGCTGTATCCGCTGTGGAAGCTGGAGGAATCGGGCGCGCGCTGGGTCTACGAGCTGGCGCGCTTCAACCCTTTCACGCATGCCGTCGAGTGGCTGCGCTTTGCGCTCTACGGCCAGGACCCAGGCGTCTCGCCATGGATCGTGCTGGGCACGCTGGCGCTGTGCTTCGCGCTGGCCTGCTGGGGCTACGACCCGCAGCGCGGCTTCGGCCAGCTTGCCAAGCGGTCCGGCGGCGCAATGACGCGACAGCCACGTATCGCTACGGCACGCGCACGCCTGACCCGCCGCCAGTGGCTGTGCGCGATGGCGCCGGCCGATGCTCGGGCTGCCGGCGCTGCCAGCCGCAGGCCAAACCGGCGAGGCCTTCCCGTCGCGCCCGATCACGCTGTGGGTGCCCTGGCCCGCCGGTGGCGCCACCGACCTGACGCTGCGCCTGCTGGCCGAACTGGCCAGCCGGCATCTCGGCCAGAAGGTGCTGGTCGACAACCGCGGCGGCGCCGGCGGCACGCTGGTGATGCCGATCCTGCAGCAGGCCGCGCCCGACGGCCACACCGATCGCGCAGATGCCGCAGACCGTGCTGCGCGCGCCGTACCTGCAAAAGGTGCTGTGGGATCCGATTCGCGACACCACACCGATCATCCAGCTCTCGGGCGTCACCTTCGGCATGCGTCACGCAGCCGGACAGCGGCCTGAAGTCGCTCGACGATGTGCTCGCCTACGCGCGAGTCCGACCCGGGCGAACTGAACGTGGCCACCAACGGCGTCGGCACCACGCCGCACCTGGCGATGGACGAGTTGATGGCCAGCCAGGGTCTGAGCTACGTGCATGTGCCGTACAAGGGCACGGCCGAGCAAATGGTCGCCGTGGCCTCGGGCCAGGTGCTGGTCGGCCTCAACAGCAACGGCTTCGCGCCCTTCGTCGACAGCGGCCGGCTGCGCCTGCTGCTCACGTTCGGCGAGCAGCGCACGAAGCGCTGGCCGCAGGTGCCGACCCTCAAGGAGCTGGGCCACAACATCGTCGCCATGTCGCCCTACGGGCTGGCCGGGCCGCGGGGCCTGGCGCGCCGGTGGTGCAGACCCTGCACGATGCCTTCAAGGCCGCGCTGTACGACCCGGCGCACGTCGCCGAGCTGGCCAAGTACGACCAGGAAATCGCCTACCTCGGCCCCGACGACTACGGCCGTGCGCTGCGCGAGGGCTACGCCGCCGAAAAGCGCAACGTCGAGCGCTTGGGCCTGGCGCGCGGCGGCAACTGAGTCGGGCGTCAGTGACGGGCTCGAGCAGCGCCACCACGGCCGTGTGGCCGCCGTCCTGCGCCACGCGCGCTGCGGTGAAGCCGCGGTCGTCGGTGAGGTCGGTGCGCGCGCCGCGCGCCAGCAGCAGCTTGACGGTCTCGGCCTGGCCCTGGCCGGCGGCCCACATCAGCGCCGTCAGCCGGTTGGCGTACGGCGTGTCGACAGCGATGCCTTGTGCCAGCAGCACCTGCACGACTTCGGTATGGCCGAGTGCCGCGGCATAGACCATCGCCGAACGCTCCATGCGATCGATCGGCTCGGTGCGCGCGCCAGCCGCGAGCAATCGGCGCACCACGTCGGCGTGGCCGAAGTAGGCCGCGCCGATCAGCGGCGTCACGCCTTCGAGCGAGGCCTGCTGCACGTCGGCGCCGGCCGCCAGCAGGCGCTCGACCATGGCCAGGTTGCCCTTCTCGGCCGCGATCAACAGGCTGGTCTTGCCCAGTCGGTTGCGCGAATTGGGCCGCGCACCTGTGTCGAGCAGGCGCGACAGCGTCGGCAGGTCGGCCTGCCGTGCAGCCACCAGCAACTGCGCATTCGTGCGTCAGCGGACTTGCCTGCTGCGCCGCAGCAGCGACGGCCACGCTGCACAGCAGCAGCGCCGCAAACTTAGGGATATTGAAGACTCACGATGAACAACTCCTGCGATGGATCCGCGTGCGCCAATCGCCCGCCGGGTAACAACCCACTTGCATTCAGTCTAGCGCTGGCTAAGCTCGCTGTCGCGCGCGTTCCCGCCGAGGCCGTGCATGAATGCGCTCGGCCGAGAACCTCCACGCTCCGTCGCGCCCGGCCCGCTGGCGGGGCGCATTCCACAAGAGCAATCAGGAGCCAACATGACCGTTTCGACCCCCAAACGCCTGCCCTGGCGCACCCTGATGGCAGCCGCGGCAACGCTGGCCTGCGCACCTTCCCTCACCCAGGCCCAGGAAATCCAGGGCGGGCAGCCGCCACCGGCGCGCCCGTGCCGAAGACCATCTCCGTGGCGCAGGCCAAGCTCAACGCCGCCGACAAGCGACAGCGCGAACTTGCTGCACACGCAACGGCAACTACGCGCAGACGCGCTACTACCCGGCCACGCAGATCAACACCAAGAACGTCGGCAAGCTGAAGCCCGGCGTTCGTGTTCCAGACCGAGGTGGTCGAGTCGATGGAAACCGCGCCGATCGTGGTCGACGGCGTCATGTACCTGACGACCTCGTACAACCATGTGTACGCGATCGACGCGGTGACCGGCAAGGAGTTCTGGCACTACAAGCACAAGATGGGGCCGGTGACCACCTTCTGCTGCGGCCCGAACAACCGCGGCGTGGCGATCATGGGCGACCGCGTGTTCATGGGCACGCTCGACGCCAAGCTGGTCGCGCTCGACGCGAAGACCGGCAAGGTGCTGTGGAGAACGCAGATCGCCGATCCCGAGAAGGGCTACTCGCGAAACCATGGCGCCGGTGGTCGTCAACGGCAAGGTGCTGATCGGCACCAACGGCGGCGAGTACGGCGTGCGCGGCTTCGTCAAGGCCTTCGACGCCAACGACGGCAAGCTGCTGTGGACCTTCTACTACGATCCCCGAGAAGGGCCACGAAGGCGTGTGGGCGGTCAACGACGCGACCGGCCGCAACATGCAGCGCGACATCGCGGCCGAGAAGAAGCAGCTCGCCGAAAAGGGCAGCGACTTCTACCAGACGCTCGGCGGCGGCGTGTGGATGACGCCGGCGGTCGACCAAGGAACCAACACCGTGTTCTTCGTCGCCGGCAACCCGTCCCCCGACCTGTACGGCGCCGAGCGCCCGGGCGACAACCTGTACACCAACTCGATCGTCGCGATCGACCTGGACACCGGCACCTACAAGTGGCACTTCCAGTACATCGCGCACGACGTGTGGGACCTCGACGCGGTCACGCCGGTGATCCTGACCGAGGCCAAGGACAAGGCCGGCAAGATGCGCACGGTCGCGATCCACGGCGGCAAGACCGGCCACGTCTACGTGCATGACCGCGCCACCGGCGAGCTGATCCGCTTCTCCGAGGCGATGATCCCGCAGGAGAACATGTGGGTGCTGCCGACCGCGACGGGCGCGCGCATGCTGCCGGGCGCCAACGGCGGCGTCGAGTGGTCCCCGATGGCCGTCAACCCGAAGACGCGCCTGGCGTTCGCGCCAACCTGCACCAGCCGATGACCTACCACGTCGAGGCCGCCAAGTACCCCGGCGGCAAGCTGTGGCTCGGCGGCGCGTTCAAGGTGATCCCGAGCGAGAAGCAGTGGGGCCGCCTGGCCGCGGTCAACATCGACACCGGCAAGATCGCCTGGAAGCACGACACCGAGCAGCCGCTGATCGGCGGCGTGCTGGCCACCGCCGGCGGCCTGGTCTTCTTCGGCGAAGGCAACGGCAACTTCCGCGCCTTCGATGCCGACGACCGGCAAGAAGCTGTGGAGTTCCAGTGCGGCGCCGGCGTGAACGCGCCGCCCGTGTCCGTACACGGTGAACGGCAAGCAGTACATCGCCGTGGGCTGCGGGCGGCAACACGCAGCTCGACTTCAAGCGCGGCAACTGCGTGTTCGTGTTCGCGCTGCCGTGAGCGCAGACGCCGCAAACCTGGCAGCCGCCAGCGGCCTTTTTTGAGCTCGGGCCGTGCGCTGCGATCGGCCCTGCGTGGCTGCGCACGCGGCCGCCGCACGGCGCAAGCGCAGGACGTCGACGCGGGCCGCAAAGGCCGAAGCTGTGCGTCGCCTGCCACGGCGCGGGCGGCAACTCGACGATCACCCCAACCCGATCCTCGCCGGCCAGACCGCGCGCTACCTGTACCTGCAGCTGCAGGACTTCAAGGAAGGCCGGCGCAGCGACCCGCAGATGAAGCCGATGGTCAGCCGGACCTGTCGCGCGACGACATGTGCGATCTGGCCGACTTCTTCGCCGCGCAGAAGCCGCAGCCGCAGACCTTCAAGGTCGACGCCGAGAAGGCCACGCCGGGCAAGGTGAAGGCCGACGAGACGCTGTGCACGATGTGCCACCTCGGCGGCTTCCTGGGCCAGAACGAGATCCCGCGCGTCGCCGGCCAGCACTACGACTACGTCGTCAAGCAGCTGCAGCGACTTCAAGGCCCGCAGCCGCACCAACGACGCCGGCAACATGACCAGCGTGGCCAAGACGCTGAGCGAGCACGACATCGACAACCTCGCGCACTACCTCGCCGGCCTGTAGACACCACCCCCCACCCCCCCCCCCCCGCCCTCAGAAGGCCCGCAGTACGCGCAACGACAGCAATGCGCTGCGCGGCGCGCCGGTCTCGAAGTAGCGCCCGTTGGCGTCGTTGACGATCAGGCTGCCGGCATAGACGCGGTCGGCGGCATTGTCCAGCCGCGCCAACAACTCCAGCGTCACGCCGTCGCCCAGACGCGTAGCGCTGGCTGGCGCGCAGGTTGAGCAGCGCATAGCGCGGCGCGGCCTGGGTGTTGCTGTCGTTGGCCATCGTCGACGACGCGGCGCGCGCCTCGACTGCGAACTCGGTCGCAGCGCGCGGTTGCCAGACCAACTCGGCGAAGGCGTTGCCACGCTGCGTGCCGACGATTCGGTTGCCGGGGGCGATCGGTACCGTCGGCGTGGTGCACGGAATGCCGGCGCAGGCCAGGAAGCCATCGCGGTAGGTGGCATCGAGGTAGGTCAGGGTCAGTTGCGTGCGCCATTGCGGCGCGATGCTGCCAACCAAGTGCCAGCTCGGCACCGCTGCGTTCGGTGCGGCCGACGTTCTGGTACGCCGAACGGCCGCCTGCATTGGTGGCCACGCCGATCTCGTCGTCGACATCGATCTGAAACAGCGCCGCATCGAGCGACAGGCTGGCGCTGCGCCACTTGGCGCCAAGCTCGAACTGCCGGCTCGTTTGCGGCAGCAAGGTGGTGTTGAAGCCGCCGCTGCCATCGGCACGGTAGGCCAACTCGCCCAGCGTCGGCGACTCGAAGCCGCGCGCCATGCTGGCGTACAGATTCAGTCCAGGCAGCGCGGCCCAACGCAGGCCCAGTACCGGGTTGGTGTAGTCGAACTTGCGTTCGCCCGAGTCGTCGCCGTTGCTGAGGTACTGGTCCTGCGTGGTCAAACGCAGGGTGCCGCTGCGCAGGCCGGCGCTGGCCGTCACGCTGGGCGCCAGTTGGGCTTCGAGTTGCGCATAGACATCGGCCGAGCGCGCGCGGTTGATTTCGTCGCGGCGCAAAGTGCCGATCACACCGTAGCTTGGTGCGGCCACCGTGCCGGTGTAGTTGAGGTAGCCGCGGCGATCGTCGCGCTGGCGCTCGACGGCCGCACCGGTAACCAGGTCGACGCTGTCCCAGCGCCAGGTCAGCCGCGCATCGACACCGTCGTAGGCGCGGTCGAAATCGATCACGCCGCCGCCGTGGCGCGGGTTGGCTTGCGTGGCCGCGGCGATGGCCAGCCACTGTGTCACCGAACGCTGGCCGGTATAGGCCGTGAGCGCACTTTCGCTCAGCGGCCCGGCGGCCTCGAAGCGATGCCGCCACGACGCACCCAGTTGCAACTGGCGTGCCTCCTTGCGGGTATCGAACTGCGTGGCCTCGGGCGTGGTCTGGTAGGGGTCGGCGTCGAACTGCGCGCGGGTCAGGCCGAGCGGATCGTCGGCCGGTTGCTCGAACGCATTCAGCGACACCACGACACGGTCGGCACTCGCCTCGTAGCCCAGGCGCAGGCCGCCGACGTGCTTCTGCGCCGAGCTGTGCGGGCGAAATCCCTCCCACTCCATCGCCGCGGCCGACGCACGCAGATCGAACCCGCCGCCGATCGGCGCGGCCACGCTGGCGCGCAGCTGGTGCAGCCCGAAGCTGCCGATGTCGGCCGCGGCCTCGCCGCCGCCCTCGCGCACCGGCGCGCTGAAAAGCGCGATCACCCCACCCGAGCTGTTGCCGTAGAGCACCGAGAACGGGCCGCGCAGCACCTCGATGCGCTCGGCGTTGGCCAGGTCGAAGTGGCTGACCTGGCCCTGGCCGTCGGGCATGCTGGCCGGGATGCCGTCGGTATACAGGCGCAAGCCGCGCACGCCGAAGCCCGAGCGCGCGCCGAAACCACGCGCGCTGATCTGCAGATCCTGGGCGTAGTTGTTGCGATTGCTCACCACCAGACCGGGTACGCGGGCCATGGCCTCGGACAGGTTGATCATCGGGCCGCTGCTGCGCAGCGTCTGGGCATCGACCACGCTGATGGCGTACGGCGCGTCGGCAACGGCACGCTCGATGGCCGAGCCGGTGACGATCACCTGCTGATCGGGCACAACAGCCGTCTGCGCAGTCGCGGCCTGCCAGACCAGCAAGCACAGAGCACCAAGGTATCTGGAGCGATTCATCACGGATGACGGTGGTGCAGCAGCCTGCAGCACGAGGCATGGAGGACAACATTGGCGCGCAAGCGCCGTGCGCTCGGCAAGTCAGTACAGACCCGCGCCGCGGGCGCTGCGCGTACAGCACGCGCATGCGCGGCCTGAGACAATCGCGCGGTGAACACCGACCCGACAGACCTCGATGCGCTTGCCGCACGACTTGAACGCCGACCTGCATTGCCATTCCAGCGTATCCGACGGCACCCTGGAGCCCGAAGCGCTGGCGGCGCGCGCCAAGGCCGGCGGCGTCGATCTGTGGTCGCTGACCGATCACGACGAAATCGGCGGCCAGGTGCGGGCGCGCGACGCGGCCCTGCGCGCCGGCCTGGCCTACCTCACCGGCTGCGAGATCTCCGTCACCTTCGCCGGCACGACGGTGCACATCGTCGGCCTGGGATTCGACGTCGACGACGCCGCGCTGCGCGCCGGCCTGGCCCGCACCCGCGGCGGCCGCGAGGCGCGCGCGCGCGAGATGGCCGCCGGTCTGGCGCAGGTCGGCATCCACGGCGCGTTCGAAGGCGCGCTGCCCTTCGTCGGCAATCCCGAGCTGATTTCGCGCACGCACTTCGCCCGCTTCCTGGTCGAGCGCGGCCACTGCAGCGACACCAACGAGGTCTTTCGCCGCTACCTCACCGAAGGCAAGCCCGGCTTCGTGCCGCACCGCTGGGCCGGCCTGGGTGACGCCGTGCGCTGGATCACGGCGGCCGGCGGCATCGCCGTGATCGCGCACCCGGCGCGCTACAAGTTCACGCCGACCGAGGAGTACGCGCTGTTCTCCGAATTCAAGGCCCATGGCGGGCGCGGCGTCGAAGTCATCACCGGGAGCCACAGCGCCGCGGAGGCCGTCAAGTACACCGAGACCGCGCTCGAGTTCGGTCTGCTCGCTTCGCGCGGCAGCGACTTTCATTCGCCCGACGAGAGCCGCATCGATCTGGGCAAGCTTCCCGACCTGCCCGGCCAGCTGACGCCCGTCTGGCAGGCGCTTGCGGATCGGGTGCAATGGCCGCAGTGAGCGCTGCGGTCAGCCGCCTCTCGAAGCAAGGCGTCGTACACCGTGGCGTGGCGCGAGGCGCGCCCGACCAGCGATGAGCCGCACCGCGCCGTCCGTTCACAGCCCGGGTGCGGGCATAGCGCTGATCGTTGCCGCGGCGGCCTGCTTTGCCGGCCTGGACACCACCGTGCGCTATCTCGGCGCCTTCATCGGCATAGCGCTGATGTTGTGGCTGCGCTATGCCATGCACACGCTGACGATGGCGGCCTGGATCGCGTTCTCGCGCGACAAGACCTTTCGCACCGCCAACCCGCGCTTCCAGGTCCTGCGCGGCTCGCTGCTCCTGTTTGCGTCGGCCATGGCTTTCAACGCACTGCGCCACATGCCGGTGGCCGAATTCACGGCCATCGTCATGCTGACGCCGCTGCTGGCGACGCTGCTGGCCCGCGTCTGGCTGAAGGAGCGCGTGTCGGCGCTGCGCTGGGCGCTGGTGGCGGGCGGATTCGCCGGCGCCCTGATCGTGATCCGGCCCGGCAGCGGCCTGTTCGGCTGGGCGGTGCTGCTGCCGCTGGCCGCGGCGCTGTCGAACGCAGCGTTTCAGATCGTCACCAGCCGGCTCGCGCCGCACGAGAACCCCTACACGACCAACTTCTACACCGGCCTGACCGGGATGATGCTGGCTGCGCCGCTGGTGTTGCTCGGGTCGCAACAGGTTGCCAGCGTGCTCGCGGCCGCGCCGCCGCTGCACCTGGGCTTGCTGCTGGCCATCGGCGCGCTCGGCACCGGCGGCCACCTGCTGCTGATCATGGCGCTGGGCAAGGCGCCGACGGCCACCTTGATGCCGTTCCTGTACACCCAGATCGGTGTCGCCGCGCTGGCCGGCTGGCTGGCGCTGGGCGCCGTGCCCGACGCCTGGGCCTGGACCGGGATGGCGGTGATCACCTGCTGCGGCGCGGCCAGTGCCTGGCTCAACGTGCGCGACGCGGCGACGCGCCAGCAACCGGTATCCGCGGTGGCAGCCGACACCGTGGGCGACTAGGCATGTCGCAGTACTTCGAAGTCCACCCCGACAATCCGCAGCCGCGCCTGCTGAAGCAGGCGGTGCAGATCCTGCACGGCGGGGGCATCGCCGCGATACCGACCGACTCGAGCTATGCGCTGGTCTGCCACCTCGACGACAAGGCCGCCGCCGAGCACCTGCGCCGCGTGCGCGGGGTCGACGACAAGCACCACCTCACGCTGCTGTGCCGCGACTTGAGCGAGCTGGCCAGCTACGCCCGCGTCGACAACCGCCAGTACCGCTTGCTCAAGCTCGGCACGCCGGGCGCGTTCACCTTCATCCTCGAGGCGACGAAGGAAGTGCCGCGGCGCGTGAGCCACCCCTCACGGCGCACGATCGGCCTGCGCGTGCCGGACCATCGGGTGACGCAGGCGTTGCTGGCGCTGCTGGGCCAGCCGCTGCTGGCCACGACGCTGATCCCGCCCGGCGATACCGAGCCCTTGAACGACCCGCAGCAGATCCGCGAACGCTTCCAGAAGACCGTGCAGGCGATCGTCGATGCCGGCGCCTGCCCGCGGCTGCCGACCACCGTCATCGACCTCACCGGCGACGAGACGGTGCTCGTGCGCCGGGGCCGCGGCGATCCGGCACTGCTCGGCCTGCAAGCGCACGTTTGACGCCCACCCCCGAATCGGTTTCGAGCGTCGCGCCCGTCACACCGCGGCCGTGACCACGATCTCGATCTTCCATTGCGGCTTGGCCAGCGCGGCCTGCACGGTTGCCCGCGGCGGCGTCTGGCCGGGCACGACCCAGGCCTCCCAGACCGCGTTCATCGCCGCAAAGTCAGCCAGGTCGGCGAGGAAGATCTGCGCTCGCAGGATCCTGCCCTTGTCGCTGCCCGCTCGCGCCAGCAATGCGTCGATCGCGGCCAGCACCTGCCGGGTCTGGCCGCCGATGTCCTGCTGCGCCGTCGGCGGCCACCTGGCCCGCAAGGTAGGCGACGCCGTTGTGCACGGCCATCTCCGACATGCGCGGGCCGACGTCGAAGCGCTGGATGGGCGATGGCATCAGTGGTGTCCTTTGTGTTTGTGGATCGGAGTGGGGGCCGCCGGCGCCGCCTTCTTGCCGAGTTTCGATTCGGTGCCGGCGATCAGCTTGCGGATGTTGCCTTCATGGCGCCAGACCAGCAGCAGGCTCATCACCACGATGGCCAGCGCATAGCCGTCGGCGTCCCAGATCAGCAACTGATAGAACGGCGCGAACGCCGCGGCCGCCAGCGAGGCCAGCGACGAGTAGCGGGAGAAGGCCGCGACGATGACCCAGGTGGCCAGCGTGGCCACACCGAGCCAGGGGTTGAATGCCAGCAGCACGCCGGCCGCGGTGGCCACGCCCTTGCCACCCTTGAAGTGAAAGAACAGCGGCCAGACGTGGCCCGACGAACGCCGCCAGGCCGACCGCCGCCACGGTGCCGGCACCAAAGCCCAGACGCGGCGCGAGCAGCAGCGCCGCCAGCACCGGCAGATAGCCCTTCAGCGCATCGAGCGCCAGCGTCAGCACCGCGGCACTGCGGTTGCCGGTGCGCAGCACGTTGGTCGCCCCCGGGTTGCCCGAGCCGTAGCTGCGCGGGTCGGCCAGGCCCATCACGCGACTGACGATGACGGCAAACGACAGCGAGCCGATGCAATACGCCACCAGTACCGCCGCCACGCTCCATGCCCACGCCATGTATTGCCCCTGTTGGTTTGGTCGAGAGTGCGAACTCTACGCGCCAGTCAAATGGCCAGCGCGCAATCGACTGCCGTTGCACCCAGGTGCTCGATCAGGACCCGCGGCTCGATGCCGACCAGGAAGCCGCGGCGCCCGCCGTTGATGCAGATGCGCGGCAGCGCCAGCACGCTGGCCTGCACGTAGACCGGCACGCCCGCGCGCTTGAAGCCGAACGGCGAGGTGCCGCCGATCTGGTAGCCGCTGGCGCGTTGCGCGGCCTCGGCGCTGCAGGGCTCGACGCTCTTGCAGCCAATCGCCCGCGCCAGGTTCTTGGTGCTGACCTGGCGGTCGCCATGCATCAACACGACCAGTGGCCGCGCGCGCTCGTCCTGCATCACCAGCGTCTTGACGACGGCGTGCTCGTCGACGCCGAGCTGCCGCGCCGATTCGGCCGTGCCGCCATGTTCCACGTAGTCGTACACATGCTCGGTGAAGGCGATGCCTTGGCGACGCAGCCAGGCCGTTGCCGGCGTCTCGCTGACATGCAGCTTGTCCTTCCTGGCCATGCCCGAACCCGTCGACGGCTCGCCGCTGCGCTACTGCGCCGGGTCCCTGATTTCCCAGCGGATCTTGTCGATCGCGGCCAGCAATTCGGGGCTCAGGCCCGTGCCCCAGGCATCCAGGCATTCATCGAGCTGCGCCACGCTGGTCGCACCGACGATGGTGCTGGCCACGCGCCAGTTCGTATAGCAAAAGGCCAACGCCATGCGCGTCGGCGTGAGGCCATGCTCGCGCGCCAGCGCGTTGTAGCGCCGGGCCGCGGCCAGTGATTCGGGCCGGCCCCAGCGCTGCTGCCGCATGCGCTCGAAGAGCGCCATGCGGCCGCGGCTGGTGGGGTCGTCGAAGCCACGTTCGTCGTACTTTCCGGTCAGCAGGCCGAAGGCGAGCGGCGAATAGGCAAGCAGGCTGATGCCCGTGCAGTGCAGCACCTCGTCCAGGCCGTTGTCGACGACGCGGTTGATCAGGCTGTAGCCGTTCTGCACCGTGGCCACGCGCGGCAGGCCATGCTGCTCGGCCAGGCGCACGAACTCGGTCACGCCCCACGGCGTTTCGTTGGACAGGCCGATCGCGCGCACCTTGCCCGCCTTGATCAACTTGGCCAAGGCCTCGAGTTGATCGTGGATCGACGTGAATTCGGCGTCCTTGGTCGGATCGAAATAGATGCGCGCCGAACGATGGCGCGTTGCGGTTCGGCCAATGGATCTGGTACAGGTCGATGACGTCGGTCTGCAACCGGCGCAGGCTGTCGTCGCAGGCCTGCGCGATGTCGGCGGGCGACAGATTGGCCGCGCCGCCACGCACCCATTGCATGCCACGGGCGGGTCCGGCCACCTTGCTCGCCAGCGTGACTTTGGCGCGCATGCCGGGCCGTTCCGCAAACCAGCGGCCGATGATGGCCTCGGTGGCACCATAGGTCTGGGCACTGGGCGGTATCGGATAGTTCTCGGCCGTGTCGATGAAGTCGACGCCACGCTCGATCGCGCGGTCGAGGATGGCGTGCGCGGTGGCCTGGCCGACCTGTTGTTCGCCAAAGGTCATGGTGCCCAGGCAGATGCGGGTCACGTTCAGGCCGCTGCGGCCCAGTGCGGTGTGTTCCATCGGTGGAGATCGATCCGGCGTGGCAGGATCGTAAAGTGTGCCTGAACGCGCCTTGCGTCGGGAGCGCCATTGACGCCGCCGCGCGACGCGGGCATCGTTGCAGCACACCAAGAACCGCGAGGACCTGCCCCCATGATCCTGATCGTCGGCGCCACCGGCGCGCTCGGCCGCGCCACCGCGCTCGCGCTGTTGGAGCAAGGCCATGCCGTGCGCGCTCTGATACGCGATCGGACCCGAGTCGCCGACTTGCAGCGCGCCGGCGCCGAATTTGCGCTCGGCGACCTGACCGACCCGCGCTCGCTCGAGCTGGCCTGCAAGGGCGTCGATCGGGTCTTCGCCTGTGCCCACTCGCATGCTCGGCCGCGGCAACGCTTCCAGCGCGCAGGTCGATCACGTCGGGCACAGCGCCTTGGTGGTGGCCGCGCGCGACGCCAAGGTCGAGCGCTTCGTCTACACCTCGATGATGGGCGCGCGCGCAGACCATCCGATCGATTTCGGCCGCACCAAGTACGAGATCGAGGCGGTGGTCAAGGGCAGCGGCATGGGTTTCACGATCCTGCGGCCAGTCGGCCTTCATGGAAAGCCACGTGCACCAGTTCAACGGCCGCATGCTGCTCGAGCGCGGCTTCACGATCATCGTCGGCCCGGGCTCCAAGCCACGCAATTTCGTCGCCGTGCGCGATGTGGTGCCATTTGCCGTCCAGTCCCTCGCCGAAGACGGGCTGAACGGACGCACGCTCGATATCGGCGGCCCCGACAACGTGAGCAACAGCGACGTTGCCGCGATGTACGCGGTGCGCGCCCGGCGCGGGCGCGTGCTGCACCTGCCGCTCGCCGTGGCCCGCTTGGCGGCCACGCTCGTCCGGCCGCTGCACGAAGGTGTCGCGCGCGTGCTCGATCTGTCGACGGTGCCAGACCACCTGATGCGCGAAACCTGGCAGCCGCAGAAGCTACTGGCCGAGTTTCCACGCCAGTTGACGTCGGTCGATGAATTCATCGACGAGCAAGTGGCCGCGTGGCGGCGCAAGCAACGAATCAAGGGGCGTTGAGCTACCGTTTTCGACTGCGCTGCCTTGCCGGGCCCCGCCCCGGCATGGGCGGGACCCGGCAAGGCTACGCATCGGCAATTCCAACGCGTCAAACGAAGAAAAGCGATCCCGCCTCAGCGCCGAAGCAGCAAGTCGGCAATCACCGGCCGGTGCTCCGACGCATCGGACTGACCCGACAAAGCACGCCATGACACCGATGTCGGGGCTGACCAGGACATGGTCGATGCGCAGCAGGTCGAAGCCATTGCGCAACGAGTGGCCGTGGCTGTAGCCATAGCCACGGCCCGCGCTCGTGAACGCGTCGCGCAGTCCTGTCGCCAGCAAGCTGCCGATCACCGGCGACGACTGCGGCGCGTTCAGGTCGCCGGCCAGCACCAGTGGGCGGCGGCTGCCTGCCACGTCACGCGCCAAGGCCCGGGCCTGGTGCAGCCGGTTGGCGTGGTTGCGCTGCCAATCGTCGGCGCCGTCCAGGCCTTCGTGCCGTGCCGCATTGAGGCCCGCGCGCGGCGACTGAAAGTGCGCCGTGACCAGGTTCAACTCGACGCCACGCGCATCGACGAGGCAACGCAGGTAGCGATGGTTATCGGCTGCCCGATCCCATCGGCGCCGTGCCGCAGTCGCGCAGGGCGAATCGGCTGGCGACGACGTACTGCCCCGACGCATAGACATGCGCCAGGCCGAACACCGGGCCACTGTATCCAATCGGCTCGCTGCGCCCGATCAACAGGCCTTCGGCGTCCTGCATGACCAGGATGTCGGGGTCGTGCCGCGCCACCTCCCGAGCCAGCGCCTGCAGCGTTCGCGCGCTGCTGTAGCCGCGCTCATGACCTTGATGTTGTAGGTCATCACGCGCACACGCTCGGTGCCGGCTTCGCCGCCGTTCCATTGCAGCCCCATGCCCAGCGTGAGCCACAACGCCAGATTGGCCAGGCTGGCCGCGACCCACCAGCGACCGAGCCAGAACGACACCCCCAGCGCCGCGAGCGCGGGCAGCAGGAACAGCGGATAGGGCAGGAAGCGCGACAACTCGAGCCAGGCGTTGTCACTCACCACCAGGTGCTGGGCGAAGACGACACTGCCTGGTGACGGCGACGACCGTTGCCACACCGGCGCGCAGCGCCAGCGCGGTGCCACGCTGCAGGTGACGGACAGCGCGCCTCATCCGGCGGGCTGAGCTTCGGTCGGTTCGGCGCTGGCCGCCGGTGCGAGCCAGCGGCCCGCCCGTTCCGCGCCCCTCATGGCATTGCAGCGAAACGCTGCAATCCTTCACCGCTGATGCGGCAGATGCGCCAGTCGGGCAGCACCGACGCGCCGAGCTTTTCGTAGAAGGTGATCGCGTTGGCGTTCCAGTCCAGCACGCTCCACTCGAAGCGGCCGCAACCGCGCTCGGCCGCGAGCCGGCCCAGGTATTCGATCAGGGCCTTGCCCAGGCCACCGCCGCGGTGTGCCGGGCGCACGTAGAGGTCTTCGAGGTACAGGCCCGGGCGGGCCAGGAAGGTCGAGAAATTGGTGAAGAAGAGCGCGAACGCGACGACTTCGCCGCCGATCTCGCCGACCACGCATTCGGCCGCCGGCCGCGCGCCGAACAAGTGGGGTGCGAGCTTGTCGGGCGTGACTTCGACCAGGTGCGACAGTTGCTCGAACGCGGCCAGCTCGCCGATCAAGGCGACGATGGCATCGATGTCGGCCGGCTCTGCGCGGCGCAAGGTGTGGGGCGTCATGCGCGATTTTCTCACCGCCCTCTGGCTCGCCTACAGTGTTGGCCATGACGACGCCCTATACCCCGGCACGCGCGGCAACCGCCCGCTCGGTGCCGATCCGTGGCTTGCGCTACCACCTCGAAGTCTGGGGCGGGCAGCAGCTGGCCGCACCCGAGCGCCCGCTGTTGCTGTTGCTGCACGGCTGGATGGACGTCGGCGCATCGTTCCAGTTCATGGTCGATGCGCTCGCGGCCGTCGAAGGCGAGCGGCGCTGGATCGTGGCGCCCGACTGGCGCGGCTTCGGCCGCACCAGCGCCGGCGGCAGCGACAGCTACTGGTTCCCCGACTACCTGGCCGATCTCGACGCGCTGATCGACACGCTGTCGCCGACGCAGCCGATCGACCTGCTCGGCCACAGCATGGGCGGCAACGTGGTCATGAGCTATGCCGGCGTGCGGCCCGAGCGTGTGCGCCGCTTGATCAACCTGGAGGGCTTCGGCCTGCCCGCCAGCCGGCCCGAGCAGGCGCCCAAGCGCCTGCGGCAGTGGCTCGACGAACTGAAAGCCCCGGCCGCCCTGCGGCCCTATCCGAGCGCCGACGCCGTGGCCGCGCGGCTGATGAAGACCAACCCTCGCCTGGCGCCCGCCCGCGCCGCGTGGCTGGCCACGCGATGGGCGGCACCCGACGCCGGCGGCCAGTGGCAGCTGCTCGCCGACGCCGCGCACAAGCGCGTCAACCCGGCGCTGTACCAGGCCGACGAAGTGGTCGAGACCTGGCGCCACATTGCCGCGCCGCTGCTGTGGGTCGAGGGCGCCGAGCACCGACGTCACCAAGTGGTGGGGCGAGCGCTATCCGCGCAGCGAGTTCGACGCCCGCCTGGGCGTCGTGCCGCGGCTGGAGCGCGAATCGCTGGCCGACTGCGGCCACATGCTGCACCACGACCAGCCGGCCGCGCTGGCGGCGCGGCTGTTGCGCTTCATCGGCTGAGCGCGCCCACGCTCAGCGCGGCACCAGCCAGCGGCGGTGCCTGGCCAATCGGCGCAGCTTGGCAAACGTGGTGCAGCGGTGCGCGCGCGCAGCCGGCCACAGCCGCAACAGCAATTCGGCCGTTGCCAGTGCGTCGGCCGCGGCCTGGTGGCGCACGGCGCATTCGATGCCGAAGTGCGCCAGCCAGTCGTCGAGCGCGCGGCCGCCCACTTGCGGGTGCAGTGCGTCGGCGACGGGCTCGAGGTCGAGCCAGGGGTTGGCCAGCGCGCGGCCCAGCACGGCCGTCATCGCACGCTCGATCATGATGCGGTCGAATACGGCGTGAAAGGCCAGCAGCGGCGCATCGGCAAGCCAATGCTCGAAGGCCGCGAGCGCCTCGGCCGCCGGCACGCCCGCACGCTGCGCGCCGACGCCGATGCCGTGCAGCAGGATGTTGCCCTTGTCGGCCGGCGCCTCGGCCTGGCGCAGCACGGCTTCGAAGCTGTCGCCCAGCATGATGCGCGGCATGGCCTGGCCATCCATGCGCACGGCGATCGCGGCCAGCGCCAGCAGGCGGTCGTGCTGCATGTCCAGCCCGCTGGTCTCGACATCGACGACGACCCAACGCTGCGCGTGGTCCCACGATGCCGGCGCCCGGCCCAACAGGCGGCCGAGCAGGCTCACCGCAGGTAATCCATCTGTATGCGCTGCTGCAAACGCCGCGCAACACGCAGACTCTCCTTCAACACGCGGTGGTCGATGTCGTTGAGCGTCGCCACGTCGACGAGGTTCGGGTTGCCGTCGCCGCCGGCCACAGGCACACCGCTCTCGCGCGCGAGTTGCACCTGCAGGCGCAGCATCTGCAGGTACTCGAAACCGTCGACCCAGCTCTCGGCCTCCTGCGCGGGAGCGCCCATCGCCGCCGGCCACGGCCATGAACCGGGCGCGCGTGGCCGTGGCGGGCACACCGTGGGCCAGCGCGTACAGCCGGGCCGCGTCGACGTAGATCGCCGTGCCGTGCAGTTTCAGGTCGACCACCTCGTGCCCGTGACGTGACTGCGCGTCGATGCCGCCGTGCCAGTTCAGTGCCGGGCCGTTGCGCAGCGCGTTCTCGGCCATCTGCTTCATGAAGCGCGGATTGCGGCTGGCGTGCTGCCCGACCAGCTCGCGCAGCGGCTGCGCCAGCGCGGCGGCGCCGGCCAACGCACGGAAATCGAAGTAGATGCTGGCCTTGAGCAGGTCTTCGGGCGCACCGTGGTCGATCCAATCGGCGAATCGCGCCAGCCACTCACCCTGGGTCAGGCAGCAGTCTGGGTTGCTGGCCATGATGTTGCCCTTGCACAGCGGGTAGCCACAGGCGTCCAGCGCGTCGTTGACTTCACGCGCAAAGGCCAGCCAAGCCGGGCGGTCGCGCTCCGGGTCGGCTGCTCTCGAAGACGATGCCGTTGTCCTGGTCGGTGGCGATGGTCTGCTCGCCGCGGCCTTCGGAGCCGAAAGCCAACCAGCAGCCGCGCTGCAGATCGATGCCGCGTGAGCCGGCCACCAGGGCCACCAGGTGCTCGGTCAGCACGTCGTTCAAGTGGCTGATGAGTTCGGTCAGCTGGCGTGCACCGACGCCCTGGCCGAGCAGGTTGCGCGCGAAGCGGCGGATGTCCTGCGCCACCACGCGCAAGGTGGCCACGTCGGGGGCGGCGCGAATGGCCGTGCTGACCTGCTTCAACGACAGGCGTTGCAGCGCGAACAGGTCGCGCTCGGACAGGATGCCGACGATCCGTCCGCTGGCGTCGGCGACCGGCACGTGCCGGATGCCGTGGCGCGACATCGCCAGCGCCGCGTCCTGCGCCGTGTGGTCGATGCCGAGCGTGACCACCGGCGTGCTCATCACCTCGCTGATCGGCGTTTGCAGCGACAACTCGCGCAGCGTGACGCGGCCGAGGATGTCGTGGCGCGTCAGGATGCCCAGCGCGGCGCCGCTTTGCTCGTGCAGCACCAGCATCGATCCGATGCGCTTGTCGTGCATCAGCCGCAGCGCGGCGCCCAGCGGCGTGGCCGGCGCGACGCCGACGGCCGCGCGGCGCACGACATCGCGCAACGGCGACTCGAGCGATTGCTCGGCCAGCGTCTGCGAGGCGTAGGCCACCTGCAGTGCCTGCCGCGACAGTGCCAGAAAATGCTGCACGCGGCGGTTGAGGAAATCCGCGAACGGCGCACTGTCGCGCGCCAGGTCGTGCATCGCCGCCAGCGGCAGCTCCAGACAGAAGGTGTCGGTGACGGCGGTGTAGGTCGACCTGACCGCGCGCGCGCCCATCGCAGCACCGACCGGGAACATCTCGCCGGCTTCGTACTGGAAGCCGCCGCCGGCATCGGCCACGCCCTGGCGGCCACTGATGCTGCCGCGGCGGATCAGCAACAGATGCGTGACGGCGCCGCTGGCCGGAGACAGCACGGTCTCGTTCGGCTCGTAGTAGGCCTGCGCCGAGGCCGCGACGAAACGATCGACATGCTCGGGCGCCATCTGCGCAAACGGCGGCCAGCGCAGCAACTCGTTGCGCAGGTTGCCGACCAGGCTCGGCGAAGGGGTCGTGCTCATGCGCCGCAGCATAAAAGAAGAAGGGCCCCGTGCGGGGCCCTTCTCAGGTTATGCCTTGATGCTGGATCAGGCCGCGCCCAGCTTCAGGTCGGGGTAACGCACATGCTCGACCAGCTCCTGCGTTTCCTTGCTCGGCGCCGGCGTCAGCAGGCTGACGATCAGGATCACCGCAATGCCCACCGGCACGCCGAACACACCGGCCGAGATCGGCTGGATGCCCCACCACAGTTCCACCGGCGAGGTCACGCCGAACACGCCGCGCAGCCACGGTTGCGTGGTGGCCATGTAGTAGAACGTCGTGCCCAGGCCGGCGATCATGCCCAGCGACGCACCCCACTTGTTGGCGCGCTTCCAGAAGATGCCCAGCACCAGCGGCGGGAAGAACGTCGCGGCCGCGAACGAGAACGCGGCGGAGACCAGGAACAGGATGTCGGCCGGCTTCTGCGACGCCACGCCCGCCGCCGCCAAGGCCACCACCACCAGCAAGGCCTTCGAGATCGAGACCCGGCGCGCCGTCGGCGCGTTCGGGTCGATCATCTTGTAGTACAGGTCGTGCGACAGCGCGTTGGCGATCGTCAGCAGCAGGCCGTCGGCGGTCGACAGCGCGGCCGCCAGACCGCCCGCAGCGACCATGCCCGAGACCACGTACGGCAGGCCACCGATGGCCGGCGTGGCCAGCACGATGATGTCGCCGCCGATCTTGATCTCGCCCAACTGGATGATGCCGTCCTTGTTCACGTCGACCACCGACAACAACGCCGCGTCGACCCGGCCCCAGGCGGTGATCCAGTCCGGCAGGTTGCTGTACGACGTGCCGACGACGACGCTGAACATCTCGTACTTGACCAGCACCGCCAGCGCCGGCGCGGTGAAGTAGAGCAGGAAGATGAAGAACAGCGACCAGGTCACCGAGTCCCGCGCCTCCTTCACCGACGGCGTCGTGTAGTAGCGCATCAGGATGTGCGGCAAGGCTGCCGTACCCACCATCAGGCAGAAGATCAGGGCCAGGAAGTTGCGCCGCGACGTGTCGAACGCGGCCTTGGCCTTGTCGTCGCCGTTCGGGTCGCCGGCAAAGATCTGCGCGTGCGGCAGCATGCCCGCCAGCGGGACGGCGCGCGCCGCGTTGGCCGCCTTGGCCGCGGTGTAGGCCTTCTTGGCATCGTCCGCGGTCTTCGGCAGCGCCGCCATGGCCTTTTCCGCCGCCTGGATCTCGGCGGCCGGGCCGTTGGCCGCCTTCAGGTCGTCGACCTTCTTCTGCGCGGCAGCCAGGTCGGCGGCCATCGCTGCCGGCACGTCCTTGAGCTTGGCGTCGGCCGCGGCAGCGTTGCGCCTTGAAGATGTTGACGACCTCGATTTCCTTCGGGTCGGCCTTCAACTGCTTCTCGCGCTCGGTCACCTTCTGCAGCTGGTAGCCGTAGATCGCCTGCGGGATCGGGATGCCGGTCTGCTTGACCGCCAGCCAGACCACCGGGACCATGTAGGCGACGATCAGGATGATGTACTGCGCCACCTGCGTCCAGGTGACCGCGCGCATGCCGCCGAGGAACGAGCACACCAGGATGCCGCCCAGGCCGACGAAGATGCCGATCTCGAACGCCAGACCCGACAGCCGGGTGGTGATCAGGCCGACGCCGTAGATCTGCGCCACGACATAGGTGAACGAGCACAGGATGGCGCCGATGATGCCGATGAAGCGCGGCAGGTTGCCCTCGAAGCGCGCGCCCAGGAAGTCGGGGATCGTGAACTGCCCGAACTTGCGCATGTACGGCGCCAGCAGCAGCGCGACCAGGCAATAACCGCCGGTCCAGCCCATGATGAAGGCCAGCCCGCCGTAGCCGCTGAGGTACACCGTGCCGGCCATGCCGATGAACGAGGCTGCGCTCATCCAGTCGGCGCCGGTGGCCATGCCGTTGTACAGCGCCGGCACGCGGCGCCCGGCGACGTAGTACTCGGCCGCGTCGCTGGTGCGGCTCATGATGCCGATGCCGGCATACAGGCCCACCGTGGCGATCAGGAAGATGAAGCCGATGTAGTTCTTCGGCAGGCCCATCTGTTCCAGCACCGCCAGCACGAGGACGAAGGCGATGAAGCCGCCGGTGTACCAGCCGTAGACCTTGTTGAGTTGCGACTTGAAGGTCGCCGTCGACGCCGAATCCGTCTTGGCGCCGTGTTCGAACATGCCAGCCATGTCAGTCCTCCTCGTGCACGTTGTGCTCGATGTCGAGCTTGTTCATGTACCTGGCGTAGTACCAGATGATGACGCAGTACACGATCAGCGCGCCCTGCCCCCCCATCCAGACACTGAACGGCCAGCCGAAGAAGGTGAAGCTCAGATCGTGGGCGTAGTAGCCGACGACGTACGTCACCACGAACCAGATGACCAGAAGAATCCCGGTGATGCGCAGATTCTTGTTCCAGTACTGGCGGTGCCTTTCCGAGACTTGCATCGCGTTGCCTCCATCATTTATTACACCCGGGATGAGCCCGGGACTCGCTCGCTCCAAACCACGCGGTTCACGCCACCAGCCCGGTTTCCCGTTCCAGTTGCGCCGCCACCTTGGGCTCGAAGCCCTTCAAGTGGCGAATGATTTTTCTTGTCTCCTCGCGCTCCTGTCGATCGAATTGCACGCGGGCCAGTTGGTACCAGCCATACGGGCTCATCGGTTGCAGTTCGGTGTTCTTCTTCAGCGCGGCGACGGCCTCTTCGGGGCGGCGCAGCCGAATCAATGTCAGGCCCAGGCCATACCAGGCGCGATCGAGCTTCGGGTCGAGCTCGAGCGCGCGCCGAAAGCCCGGCTCGGCCTCGGCCAAGCGGCCGGCGTCTTCGAGCAGGTAGGCCAGGTTGAACCAGTAGGCCGCGCTGCGCTCGGGCTGCGCGGCCACCAGGCGTTGCATGTCGGCGATGGCGTCGTCGCGCTGACCGCACTGGGCCCGCACATGCGAGCGGCTGGACAGTGCGTAACCGTCACTCGGCCAGCGGCGCAGCATCTCGTCGAAGACGGTCACAGGCCCGTGCCGTGCGACCAAACAGAAGCCAGAACATGGCTGACCACTTGCACCACTGGTACGCCAGGCCGCTGCCGTTCATTTGCACTGCTCCAGGCCAAGCTTCACGCACAGGTCGATGCGCTCGAGCGTGACGACGAAGTAGGCGATCAGGACCAGGAAGAAGGTGACGATCGGCACCTGATGGTCGGCCACCCGGGCTGGCGTGATGCGCCGCACGATCAGGGTGAAGGGTTTGGACAGCAACTGCAGCAGGCGGTAGAAGAAATTGCTGTCGCGCTTGGGCCCGGCGAGCACGAACAACAAGCCCTGCCCGACCAGCGCCAGCAGCGGGATGTACAGGATCAATTGCAGCAAGTTGAGAAAGGTCAGCACGTCGAGTTGGGTTGGCATGGCAAGGCAAGACGCGGAACCGTCTTTGCGCAGGCGCTAATGTCGTTTGCCAGCGCTTACGGCTGTCTGACAATTTCCGGCCTGGGCAGGCAAACCCCAGGCGGAGCAAACCCTGATCGATGTGCCCATGCGAAGATCCGCCCCTTCACGAAAGAGGCCCCGGCATGGACATCGAACGCATCAACCTGATCGGCACCAACCTGGCCGATCTGACCCGGCGCACCGAAGCGCTTCGGGGGTATCTTTGACTACGACCACAAGGCGCTGAGGCTCAACGAAGTCGTCGCCGCGCTGGAGAATCCGAGCGTCTGGAACGAACCCAAGCGGGCGCAGGAACTCGGGCGCGAAAAGAAGCTGCTCGAGACGGTGGTGCAGACCATCGACCACCTGGCCAGCAACCTGGCCGACAACGCCGAGTTGTTCGAGATGAGCAAGGCCGACGATGACCTCGACGGCCTCGTGGCCATCGAAGCCGAGGCCGCCAAGCTCGCGGCGACGGTCGAAGAACTCGAGTTCCGCCGCATGTTCAACAACCCGGCCGATCCGAGCAACTGCTTTCTCGACATCCAGGCCGGCGCCGGCGGCACCGAGGCCTGCGATTGGGCCAGCATGCTGCTGCGCCAGTACCTGAAGTACTGCGAACGCAAGGGCTTCAAGGCCGAACTGCTGGAAGAGACCGAAGGCGACGTGGCCGGCATCCGCAGCGCCACCATCAAGGTCGAGGGCGACTACGCCTTCGGCCACCTGCGCACCGAAACCGGCGTGCACCGCCTGGTCAGGAAGAGCCCGTTCGACTCGGCCGGCGGCCGGCACACCAGCTTTGCCAGCGTCTTCGTTTCACCCGAGGTCGACGACACGATCGAGATCGACATCAACCCGGCCGACGTGCGGGTGGACACCTTCCGCGCCTCGGGCGCCGGCGGCCAGCACATCAACAAGACCGACTCGGCCGTGCGCCTGACGCACCTACCGACCAACATCGTGGTGCAGTGCCAGAACGACCGCAGCCAGCACCGCAACCGCGACGAGGCCTGGCAGATGCTGCGCTCGCGGCTGTACGAGCACGAGATGCGGATCCAGAAGGCGGCGCAGCAAAAGCTCGAAGACAGCAAGACCGATGTCGGCTGGGGCCACCAGATCCGCAGCTACGTGCTCGACCAGAGCCGCATCAAGGACCTGCGCACCAATGTCGAGATCAGCAATACGCAGAAGGTGCTCGACGGCGACCTCGACGCCTTCATCTGCGCCAGCCTGAAGCAAGGCGTCTGAATGAGCATTCCCAAGCAAACGCCGCGGATCGGGCTTCGCCCGTCCGCCAGCGTTGCCCCCTTGAGGGGGAGCGGCGAAGCCGCTTCGGGGGTGGGCCCCATCCGCGCGCTGATCTTCGACATGGACGGCACGATGATCGACTCGATGGGCCATCACCGGCTGTCGTGGATCGAGTTCGCGCGCCGCCACGCGCTGGCGATCGAGATCGACGACTTGATGCGCCGCACCACCGGCCGCACCGGCGCCGAGTGCATGAACGAGTTGTTCGGGCGCGACTTCAGCCACGCCGAGTCCTGGGCCCTGATCACCGAGAAGGAGACCATCTACCGCGAGTCGTTCGCGCCGGTGTTTCGCGAAGTGGCCGGCTTTCGCGCCTTTGCCGCGGCGGCGCACAGGCAAGGCCTGGGCCTGGGCGTCGGCACGGCGGGCGACCGCCACAACATCGCCTTCGCGATGCAGCACCTGGCGATGGACCCGGCGCCGGGCGTCATCGTCGGCGGCGACGAAGGCCTGGCCGGCAAGCCCGAGCCGGCGATATTCCTCGAAGTGGCGCGGCGCCTGGGCGTGGCACCGACCCATTGCGTGGTCTTCGAAGATGCGCCGCTCGGCATCGAGGCGGCACGCCGCGCCGGCATGGCCGCAGTGGCGGTCTGCACCAGCCACGGCGCGCATGACCTGGCCGGGCCGCATGTGCTGGCCGCGATCGACGACTACCGTGGCGCCGCCGCCCGCGCTCTGCTACAACGCCTGAAATGAACCACCCCCGAAGCGGCTTCGCCGCTCCCCCTCAAGGGGGCACCGCTGGCGGACCGGCAAAGCCGGATCCGCGGCGGTTGCTTGGCGAGACACAAGTTCACGCCTCGCGGGTAGAGCCCCAATGCTCGCTGCGCGCGCCGGCCCGGAGACACCGCACCATGCCGCGTGAAGGCAACGCCCCGCTGATTCGCCGCGAGGACTACCGCGAGCCGGCGTTCTGGATCCGTGAAGTCGACCTCTGCTTCGACCTCGACGGCGCCAAGACGCTGGTGGCGAGCAAGCTGAGCGTCGAGCGCAATCCTGCGATGCCGGCCCAGGCCCTAGCGCCTGCATGGCGAGGGCTTGACGCTGCTGCGCGTGATGGCCGACGGCCAGAGCGTGTCGTTTCGCCACGAAGCCGATGGCTCGCTGGTGATCGACAACCCACCCGCCGGCGACAGCTTCACGCTCGAGATCCGCAACACCTGCGCGCCGGACAAGAACACCCAGCTGTCGGGGCTGTACAGCTCGGGCTCGGGGCTGTTCACGCAATGCGAGGCCGAGGGCTTTCGCCGCATCACCTACTTCCTCGATCGCCCCGACGTGATGGCGGTCTACACCGTGACGCTGCGCGCCGACAAGGCGCGTTTCCCGGTGCTGCTGGCCAACGGCAACCTGGTCGCGCAGGGCGAGCTGGACAACGGCCGGCACTTCGCCCGATGGCACGACCCGTTCCCAAAGCCGAGCTACCTCTTCGCGCTGGTGGCGGGCAACCTGTCGGTGCGCAGGCAACCGATCCGCACCCGCGGCGGCAAGGAGCACCTGCTCGAGGTCTACGTCAAGCGCGAAGACCTGGGCAAGACCGAGCACGCGATGGCCTCGCTGGTGGCCGCGCTGGCCTGGGACGAGGCCCGCTTCAAGCTGCCGCTGGACCTCGAACGCTTCATGATCGTCGCCGTCAGCGACTTCAACATGGGCGCGATGGAGAACAAGGGGTTGAACATCTTCAACACCAAGTTCGTGCTCGCCAGCCCGGCCACCGCCACCGATCACGACTACGCCGGCATCGAATCGGTCGTCGGCCACGAGTACTTCCACAACTGGACCGGCAACCGCATCACCTGCCGCGACTGGTTCCAGCTCTCGCTGAAGGAAGGCCTGACGGTCTTTCGCGACCAGGAATTCAGCATGGACATGGCGGGCAGCGCGTCGGCCCGTGCCGTCAAGCGCATCGCCGACGTGAAGACCCTGCGCGAGCGCCAGTTCCCGGAAGACGCCGGCACCATGGCCCACCCGGTGCGGCCCGATGCGTACGTCGAGATCAACAATTTCTACACCCCGACGATCTACGAAAAAGGCGCCGAGGTGGTGCGCATGATGCACACCCTGGTCGGCCGCGAGGGCTTCGCGCGCGGCATGGCGCTGTACTTCGCGCGCCACGACGGCCAGGCCGTGACCTGCGACGACTTCGCGCAGGCCATCGCCGATGCCAACCCCGGCAGCGCATTGGCCGAGCAAGCTCGATGCCTTCAAGCGCTGGTACGCGCAGGCCGGCACGCCGCATGTCACCGCGCGCGGCCGCTACGACGCACCGACGCGCACCTACACCCTCGGCTTCGAGCAGCACGGTGTGCCCACGCCCGGGCAGCCGACCAAGCTGCCGTTCGTGATTCCGCTGGCGGTGGGCCTGCTGGACCGCGCCGGCCGGGCCATGCCGGTGCAACTCGAAGACGAAGCACCGTCCACCGCCACCGAGCGCGTGCTGGTGCTCGACGAGGCGAAGAGCTTCTTCACCTTCGTCAATATCGACAGCGAACCGGTGCCGTCGCTGCTGCGCGGCTTTTCGGCGCCGGTGATCCTGGCCGAGCCGCTGGCCGACGCCGACCTGCTGGTGCTGCTGGAGCACGACAGCGACCCGTTCAATCGCTGGGAAGCGGGCCAGCGGCTGGCGTTGAATCGCCTGCTCGCTGCGGTGCGCGGCGAGCGCGAGCCGGTGCTCGATGCGCCGTTCCTCGCCGCCATGCGCGCCGTGCTGCGCCACCCGCAGCTCGACGCCGCGTTCAAGACCCTGGTGCTCGAACTACCCGACGAGAACGCGCTCGCCGAGCAGCTGGCCACGGTCGACCCGCAGCGCATCCACGCCGTGCGCGAGGCGATGCTGGCGCAACTGGCGCGCGAGCTGCGCGACGACTGGGTCTGGGCCTTCGCCGCGCACCAGGTCGTGGGTGGCTACACGCCCGACCCGGTCAGCGCGGGCAGGCGCGCGCTGGCCAACCTGGCGCTGGCCATGCTGTGCCTCGACGCGGCGACGACGGCCGACGCGCACTGGCCCGGCCGCGCCTACCAGCTGGTCAAGGACGCCGGCAACATGACCGTGCGCCTGGGCGCACTGGCTGCTCTGACGCAGTCGCACGCCGAACTCGCCGACCGCGCGCTGGCGCACTTCCACGCCGTGTTCCGTCACGAAGCCCTGGTGATCGACAAGTGGTTCGCGCTGCAAGCGCAAATGCCCGAGCGCAGCGACGGCCGCGTGTTCACGCGCGTCAAGCAGTTGATGCAACACGCCGACTTCACGCTGAAGAATCCGAATCGCGCACGCAGCCTGATCCAGGCCTTTTGCAGTGCCAACCCGGCCGGCTTTCACCGCAGCGACGCGGCAGGCTACGTCTACTGGGCCGACCAGGTGCTGCAGATCGACGCGTTGAACCCGCAATTGGCGGCGCGCATCGCACGCGTGATGGACCGCTGGAGCCGCCTGGCCGAGCCGTACCGCTCCGCAGCGCGCATGGCCATTGCGCGCGTGGCATCGAAGGCAGAGTTGTCCAGCGGCGTGCGCGAGATCGTCGAGAGGGCGTTGGCGCAGGAGTAGTTCCGTTGTCGGCAGGGCGCTGTCGAGCGTTGCGCCTCAGGCAATAGACTTGTCGCAGGCTGTTTGCGAAGTCGCAAGTTGAGCGCGTCGCGGCAGGCGGCACCCGGCAGGGGCTCATGGTGGGGCGGTCTGCGCTTTGCGCCGACTTCGCTGCGGTGCTCGGCCTGGGGTCGCGCCGCACAACTCGCTACGTTCGCTGCGCTCACTGCGCTCGGACAGGTGCGGCGAGTCAGCCCACGAAGCGCGCTGCGCGCGCCGACCCCAGTCCTCCTCTCCTCGCCGCCCCACAAATCGCCCCTGCCGGGTACCGCCTGCCGCGAAGGCCACCTGGGTGGTGTCCGCAGCAGACCACCGCTGTCTGCAAAGGCGCGCCCGGGCAGGCGGCAGCGCGCCTGCGGGGCGCCGAGGAGCAGCAGGCCTTGTGGCCCGCGCGCGCTAAGCGCGCCACGTCAGATCTGACTTGTCGCACCCTGTCTGAGCGTAGCGAACGCAGTGAGCGCAGCGAGTTGTGCGACGGGCCACAAGGCCGAGCACCGCAGGGCAGTCGGTGCGCAGCACCGACCGCTTCGCCGAAGCGCTGCCGCCTGCCCGGGTGCGACTTTGCCGCGCTGATCATCGCGAAACTGATCGCAGCGCAGTTGACGCAGCTGCTATGCCCCGCATCGGTCACATGACCACTCACCGCAGCGCCTTCGCCACCGGCACCGCCCTCAACCGCGCCGCCTGCGGCAATCCACTGCCGAGCAGCGGGCGCAGGTAGGCCAGGAACGCCGCCGTCACGTCGTTGCCCGCCGGCGCGATGAATGCGTCGTCCATCACCTTGGTCTTGGCGGCCACGATTTCGAGTGGCTGCAGCACGATGTCGATCGCGTAGTCGCCGACGCGGCGGATGGCGACCGAACCGTTGCGGTCGCCCAGCAGGGCGAACTGCACGGCGCGCTCGGCCACTTCGCGCGCCTCGCGGGCATCGACGTCGCTGACGCAGCCCAGGAAGCTGCGTTGCAGGTAGCCGAAGGTGTCGCCGCGCACGCGCTTGATGCCGAGCTTGGCCTTGATCTCGTCGCACAGCAGATCGGCCAGCGCGCCGGTGCCCGAGAGCTGCACGTTGCCGTGCGCGTCGCGCTCGACCGTGGTGGCGAGCCTGGCGGCGATCGATTCGCCGCTCGCGTCGTGGATGCCTTCGGAGACCGCCACCACGCAGCGGCCCAGCCGTTCGTGCACGGCTTTCACGTCGGCGAGGAAGCTGTCGATCTCGAACGTGCGCTCGGGCAGGTAGATCAGGTGCGGGCCGTCGTCGGGCAAGGTGCGCGCCGCGGCCGCAGCCGCCGTCAGGAAGCCGGCGTGGCGCCCCATCACGACCGCGACGTAGACCCCGGGCAAGGCGGCGTTGTCGAGGTTGGCGCCGGCAAAGGCCTGCATCACGAAGCGCGCGGCCGAGGGAAAGCCGGGCGTGTGGTCGTTGCCCATCAGGTCGTTGTCGATCGTCTTGGGCACGTGGATCGCGCGCAGCGGGTAGCTGGCCTTGGCGGCCTCGTCGGCGAGGATGCGCACCGTGTCCGACGAGTCGTTGCCGCCGATGTAGAAGAAATGCGTGATGCCATGCGCGCGCAACACCGCCAGCATCTTCTGGCAGTAGGCCAGGTCGGGCTTGTCGCGCGTGGAGCCCAGGGCCGAGGCCGGCGTCGCGGCCACGCGCTCGAGCTGCAGCGTGGTCTCCTGCCCCAGGTCGACAAGATCCTCGTTGACGATGCCGCGCACGCCGTGGCGCGCGCCGTAGATGCGCTCGACCCGGGCATGGCGCCGCGCTTCGAGCACCACGCCGGCGAGCGATTGGTTGATCACGGCCGTGGGGCCGCCGCCTTGGGCGACGAGGATGCGGGCTGCGGACATGTGCGGGGCTCCTGGACTGTGCAATGCCTGCCATTGTGCCCACCCACGGCGCTCGCCCGCCCGGGCGACGCCGCTGCAGCCGAATGACGCCGTCACAATGCCCGGCCATGGGAACCCTGTACCTCGTGCGCCACGGCCAGGCCTCGCTCGGCGCCGCCGATTACGACCAATTGAGCCCGCTGGGGCAGTTGCAGAGCCGGCGACTGGGCGCATGGATGCGCGAACGCGGCCTGCGTTTCGATGCCGTGCTCACCGGCACTTTGCGCCGGCAAGCGCAGACGCTGGCCGGCATCGAGGATGGCCTGCAAGCGCGTCACGCTGCGCTGGCGCTGCCGGGCCTGAACGAATACGACGGCGACGCCGTGGTGCGCGCGGTCCTTCGCGAACCGTTTGTCGCGCCAGACACGCCCGAACGCGCGCGCCAGCACTTTCAATTGCTGCGCCAGGGCCTGCGGCAGTGGATGGCCGGCGACACGCGGCCCGAGGGCATGCCTGCGCACGGCGATTTCGTCGCCGGGGTCGTGCACGCGCTCGACCATGTGCGCCGCGAGCATGCCGATGGCACGGTACTCGTCGTCTCCAGCGGCGGCCCGATCGCCGCGGCCATCGGCCATGTGCTCGGTCTCGGCATCGACGCGACGATCGAGCTCAACATGCACATCCGCAACACGGCGCTGAGCGAGCTCAAGGTCAGCCCCAGTCGTCACACGCTGATCACCTTCAACACCCTGCCCCATCTCGATGGCGATGCGGCGTCGGTGAGCTACGCCTAGCCTCGACAGGGTGCCGCCCTGGAATTGCCGGCGAAATTCAGTTGGTGGAAGGCAGCGGGCTACGGCACCTTCGCCGCCGCGGAGAGCTCGGCTTCGAGCCACGGCACCAGGGCGTCGAAGGTCTGCGCGACCGCGCGCGACATCGCTGCCGCCGCGGCGGCCGAGTCGGCGGATGCTGTCGGCACGGCCGCCGCGAAGCTGCGGCGTGCGACGCGGCGGCGGTCTCGGCGATCGAACAATTCGGCGGTCAGGGCCAGCCGCGCTTGTCCTGGCGCTACGCTGATGTCGTGATGCAGCGTGTCGACCCCGATCGTCAGCAGCCATTCGGCACGCATCGGATCACCGATCATGCCCACCGCAGCGGCGACGCCGCGCGCCTGCAAGCGCTGCTGCAGCAAGCGCGGCAACTGGCGCACGGGTCGCTCGGTCCAGGAAGCGAGTTGGTAGAGAGCGAATTCGTCGGCGCGCGGCGAATAGGCCATCGACAATGTGTCGGCCAGCGCGTCCGCCGGCAGTGGCTGTATCAACAGCGCCGGCACCAGGGGTTCGACACGCCGGGACATCGCCACACCGTCGTCATGCAGGCGGTACTGGACCTGCCGCGGCAGGTCGCCGCCGACGCCCACTGAAATGCAGCCCGCCAGCGCGAGCGATGCGAGCGCGGCCAAGTAGATCTTCACGGCAGTTTCTCACCTGGCCCGAGCTGAGCCCTGGTGGGCCCGAGCAACGCGGCGTGGGGGTCACGCAGTCGATCGAGCGCGCGGGCGGCGCTTTCGACGCTGACGCGCATCTCGGACACGGCCGCACCGATCTGGTCATCGACATTGGTGGCCGAGTCCTCGAGGCGGCGCGCCGTGGCAGCAGCCTGCTTTTGCACCGCACCGCTGGCCTGGGCGACCTGCTGCAATGCCGCGCGCGCCTCGGCCAGCGTGCGCTCGGCCTCGGTCAACGTGACCTCGAGCCGCTCGGCACTGCGCTCGGCGACCGCGGCAATGCGGTTGCCGGATCGGCCCAGTTCGGCCGCGCCTGCGCCGACGTCGGTCGCGGCTGCGCCAACACGCGCCAAGGTCTTGTCGAGGGCGCCCAGCCGTTCGTTCAGCCCAGCCGACAGCTCCCGCAGGTTGCGCACGGTGGCCATCACGGCGGCGCGATTGTCGGCGTCGAGCAACTGGTTGACATTGGTCAGCGCGATCGAGGCCATTTCACCGACCTTGCTGACGCGACCGGCGATCTCGTCCAGGTCCGAGCGGCCTTCGCCAATGACCGGGTAGCTCTCGCCTTCGGGTACCTCGGTCAGCGGGCCGCCCGGCGGCTCGCGGTTGACCAGCGCAATTGCAGCGATGCCGGTCACGAAGTTGCGCGTCACGACCGCCACCGTACTGCTGCGCACCGGCGCGCGCCGATCGATGCGCACTTCGACGCGCACCTGGTTCCGCGTGGCGCCCGAAAGCGCGTAATCCTCGACGCGACCGACCTTGATGCCACGCAGCGTCACATCGGCGCCGATCTCGAGCCCATCGAGCGCCTGCTGCTCGAAGTGAATCGCGAAGCGGTCGAAGTCGCCCCTGCCGCCGACATTCTTCAACCACACCAGGCTCGCCACCAACGCGGCAATCAGCAGCAGCACGCCGGTGCCGACTGCGGTATAGCGGGCCTCAGCTTCCATGGCCGGCGATTCTACGGACCGAGAAGTAGTCGCGGATCCACGCGTCGTCGACGGCCATCACTTCCGGCACGGTCCCATCGGCCAGGACCCGGCCGCGCGCCAGCACGATCAGGCGGTCGACGACGCCGAGCAAGGTGTCGAGGTCGTGCGTGACCAGAAACACCGTGAGCCCCAGATCGTCGACCAGTTCGCGCACCATGCGGTCGAAGCCGCGTGCGGTGATCGGGTCCAGCCCCGAGGTCGGTTCGTCGAGGAACAGCACCTCGGGCTCGAGAGCGATCGCGCGCGCGATCGCCGCGCGCTTGCGCATCCCGCCCGACAACTCGCTTGGCATCTTGGTCCCGGCATCGGACGGCAGTCCGGCCTGCATCAGGCGCAGCGCCACCAGGGCCTCGATCGTGGAGCGACTCAGGCGCGTGTGCTCGTGCAGCGGTACCGCAACGTTCTGCGCCACCGTCAGCGACGAGAACAATGCGCCGTCCTGAAACATCATGCCGAAACGCCGCCGCACGGCGTCGAGTTGATTCGCTGGCGCGCTCCAGATGTCGGTGCCCAGCAGGCGCACCTGTCCGCCGGTCGGGCGCTGCAGGCCGATGATCTCGCGCAACAGCACCGACTTGCCGGTGCCGCTGCCGCCGATCAAGCCGACCAGCGTGCCGCGCCCGACGGAAAACGTGACGCCGTCGTGCACCGTCTGGGCACCGAAGCGCGTGACGATGGCGTCGACCTCGATCACCGGCGCGCTTTGATCCATCACAGGTCCAATGCCTGCAACAGCACGGCAAACAGGGCATCGAGCAGGATCACAGCGACGATGCTCTGCACCACCGTCGACGTGGTGGCCGCACCAAGGGCTCGTGTATCGCGGCCGACGGTCATGCCCATGCGCGCACCGATCACCGCGATGACGAGAGCGAAGACCGGCGCCTTGAGCAGGCCGACAAACACGTGTCGCGCGTCGAGCGCCTCGCGCAGGCGCGCCAGAAACGCCGGCGGCGCAATGTCGAGCATCGGCCCTGCGATGGCCATCGCGCCGACCATGCTCATGACGTCGCCGACGAAGACCAGCAGCGGCAGCGCCAGCATCAGTGCGAGCACGCGTGGCAGCACCAGCACTTGCATCGGCGACAGCCCGAGCGTGCGGATGGCGTCGGTTTCTTCGGTCAGCCGCATCGAGCCGAGCTGGGCGGTGAAGGCGGCGCCCGAGCGGCCGGCGACGATCACCGCAACGATGATCGGCGCAAACTCGCGCGTCGCCCCGATGCCCACGCCGTCGACGACGAAGATGTTGGCACCGTACTTCTCGGCCTGCAGTCCCAGCAGGTAGGCAATGACCACGCCGATCAGCATCGTCACGAGCGCGACGACCGGGATCGCGGCCAGGCCGGTCTGTTCGATTTGCACCGTCAGCTCGCGCCGGCGAAGCCGACCCGGGCTTCGCAAGAGCTCACCGATGGCGGCTACCGTCGCGCCGAGGAAATTCAAGTGCCCGACCAGCAGACCGGCCAGCTGGCTGGCCTGGCGGCCGAGGTGCGCCAGCAGGGTCTCACGGCGCGGCACAAGCGCCGATGGCGCCGCGTCGAGATGCGCCTGCACGCGCTCGATGATGCGGCCATTGACGGCGCTGAACCCGACCCAGTTCAGGCTGCCTGCCGGCCCTTGTGCGCGACGCAGCGCGCGCAACAGCACCAGCGCAGCGGCGGAGTCGATCTCCACCAGCTTGTGACCGTCGATTGCTGCCACAGGTGGCAGCGCCAGGCCCATCAGCGCGGCTTCGATCTCTGGCAGGCACTGCAGGCGCCAGGCCCCGATCAGCCTCAGGCTCGTGCGGCCGTCGTGGGCCTCGGCTTCGAACCAGGTTGCAGTGGACATGTCAGGGCACCCGCCTGTACTTTCGATTCGCGGACCGCGCCGATTGCCGTCGCAACCTGAGGATAGCCCGGCGGGCAAGACCATGGACGTGGCGCGACGCAGCCTCGGGGAGCTACGCCCAGCCTCTATAATTTGCCGGCTTTGAAACGCCGGCGTAGCTCAGTTGGTAGAGCAGCGCATTCGTAATGCGAAGGTCGGGAGTTCGACTCTTCTCGCCGGCACCATGCATTGACAGGAGTTAGTGGGTTTGTATCCGCTAACTCCTTCTTCATTTTCGCGGGCGGCCTGGCGGCGCACACGGCCAGCCAGAGATCAATTGATCTCCAGACACTTGCACTCTGCGACGACCACCGCGCCCAGCCACCGGGGCAAGGCGGCGGCCCTAACGCGACGCCGTTTGTGACGCAGACATCGGTATGGGCTGCGCCGGGCGCCCAAGTGCCGCAAGTTGCAGGTCCACCTGATCGACCTCGCGCACCAGCCGAGTGCGCCATGCCTTGCCGCGCTCACCATAGACCGCCGGCGAAACCAGTTCGCCGCGCAATCGAGCGTACTTGCCCTGGAGTTCTCGTTGGTTCATGGCGATCCCCCTTCGCACGGCGCCTGCCGGGCGGGTTGAGAACACGTGGCCAGCGCCAGTGATCGCCGGTCGCGCCCTTCAAGCAGGCGCGCTGTCACCTGCGTATGCCCCTGCCGCGCTGATAGCGCCGTGTCAGTGTCAACGGCGCCGAACATGAAGGCCCTGCGGCTGCTGTTGTTCATGAATTGACAGTCTGAATTGATCACGAATTTGACCTTCGCGGTGCGCAGGTTCGCGCGGGGCTGAAGAGATGCGGATCGACCTTTCTGTCAATCTATTCATGACATGCGGCGCGGTCTGTGCGCAGGCGCACAGATCGAAGCGTTTGGACGGCAGTTCCTGCAAGGGCTGCATCACGCACTCTGTGCGCTGACGCACGGAAAACACCCTGGCGACGGCCCTAGGATTAAGCGTCGATAAGCAGACCGCGCCAAATGCCCACAGGCCATCATGAGGACCGCAAGATGGCAGCGCCTCTGGCCTGCCGGTTGGGGCAAGGCGCGGATGCCGCGCAGATCGCCGCTGCGGTGATCGCGATCTGGGATGAGATCGACGACAGCCTGACCCCCATTCTCGGCCAACGCGGCATGGCGGCGCTCTACCGGCGCAGCCTGCACCTTGCGGCAGCGGACCACCCTTGGCTGGAAGCCCACGACGAGGGCGAGCCGCCCGCCATTGGCCCCGCGGCGCTGAAGTCGGCCCTGGCACGGCAGAGCAACGCCGTTGCGGCCGCCGGCGGCAGCGCGTTCCTGCAAACGTTCCGTGACCTGTTGTCCGGTTTGATCGGGCCATCCCTCACGCAACGATTGCTACGTACCGCGTGGGAGGACTCATCACGCCGCCCAACCTCGCAGGAAACATCGCCATGACCACCAAAGTCACCATCAACCGCTTGGCCACCGGCGTTCCGGGTCTGGACGAGGTGCTCGGTGGCGGACTGCCCGAGTTTTCATTCAACCTGATCGCCGGGCCGCCCGGCTGCGGCAAGACCACGCTGGCCCACCAGATGATGTTCGCGTTGGCCACGGCGCAGCGGCCGGCGCTGTACTTCACGGTACTGGGAGAGCCGCCGCTGAAGATGTTGCGCTACCAGCAACAGTTCGAATTCTTCGACAACACGGCGATCAACCACCGGGTGCGTTTCATCAACCTGTCGGAAGACGCCATGACCGGCGACCTTGACCGCGTATTGCGGCGCATCGTCGAAGAGGTGACCTTGCACAGTCCGGGGCTGGTGTTCGTCGACTCGTTCCGCTCGATGGTTTTCGCATCCACCGGCGCCAGTACGCACCACACGCTGCAGCAGTTCGTGCAGCAGCTCGGCATGATGATGACGAGTTGGCAGGCCACCACCTTCTTGCTCGGCGAATACTTCGACGACGCCGATGCCAACCCGGTGTTCACGGTGGCCGACGGGCTGATCTGGCTGCGCCAGAGCGTGCAGCGCAATTCGATGGTGCGCAAGATCGAGATCATGAAGATGCGCGGCCAACCGACGCTGGCCGGGCTGCACACCTTTCGCATCGCTTCGTCCGGCGTCAAGGTGATCCCGCCGGTGCGTGCTTCGATGACGGCGTACGCCGGGCCGGCCCCAGCCACGGCTGGCGACCGATTGCTGATGGGCGTGCCGCGCCTGGACGAGATGCTCGGCGGCGGCCTGCCGCGCGGCTACTCGGTGCTGGTGGCCGGCCCGTCGGGTTCAGGCAAGAGCATCCTGGCGGCGGCCTTCCTGGCCGAGGGTGCCCGCTGCGGCGAGACCGGTGTCATGGCGGCCTTCGAGCAGCATCCCAACCGCTCGCGCAACCGCTCGTTGATCGAGCTGATCGCCAGCGGCAAGGTGGGCGTGATCGAAACCCACGCCGCGGATCTCTCGATCGATGAAATCGTGCTGTTGCTGATGCGCGAAGTCGAGCGGCTCGGCGCCAAGCGCGTGGTCATCGATTCGTTGTCGGGCTTCGAACTGTCTCTCGCCCCGACCTTCCGCGAGGACTTTCGCGAATCGCTGCTGCGGCTGGTCGGCGCCCTGGCGCACAAAGGCATCACCGTGCTGCTGACCTCCGAACTCGAAGACCGCTACACCGACCTGCGCTTCAGCCCCTACGGCGCCGCCTTCCTGACCGACGCGATCATCGTGCAGCGCTACATCGAGGTCGACAGCCGGCTGATGCGCGTGATGGCGGTCGTCAAGGTGCGGGCCAGCGCCCACTCGGACCAGCTGCGGCTGTTCACGATCGACGACGAGGGCATCAGGATCGGTGAGATGTTGCCCGACCAGGAAGGCCTGCTCGGCGGCCGGCCGACGCAGAAACTCAGTGCCGACGCTGCCCGCGTTGGCAGCCCGAACCCACCGCGTCTGAACGCAGGCGTGCACAGCGAGCCAACATGAATCGATTCCCGAACACGACCGACATGCCCGTCAACGGCGTCAAAGGCAAGCTTGCTCGAGTGGGCGTGCAGGTGCAGGCGCTGCGCTCGGGGCTGGCGCACTCGCTGCACGACCTGGTCCGCGAAGGCAGTCACGTCGACCGCGATCACGCGACGCCACTCGTCGAGGCCAACGAAGCGCTGGTGCTGGCGGCGCTGGCCAGCCAGGCCGATGCAGAGACCGCCGCGCTGGCCTTGAAGAACGCGCCTCGATTCGGCGCGATCGATGCCCTGACGCAGTTGCCCACGCGCACCATGCTGCTCGACCGATTCGACCACGCCGTCGCCCATGCCAAACGCCGTGGCTGGCGATTCGCGGTGCTGTTCCTCGACCTCGACAACTTCAAGTCGCTGAACGACATGCACGGCCATGCCTTCGGTGACGAAGTGCTGCGGCGGGTGGCCGAATGCCTGATCTGCTGCCGTGCGCGACGAGGACACGGTCAGTCGCCACGGTGGCGACGAGTTCATCGTTCTGTTGACCGAACTGAGCCAGCCGAGCGACGCGCTGGCCATCGCCGAGAAGCTGATCGCAGCCGTCAGCGCGCCGCCGAGCTTCACGGCCACACGGTCAGCGTGACGGCGAGCGTCGGCATCGCGCTGTATCCCGACGACGGCGAAGACGCCGATACCTTGATTGCGCTCGCCGACGCAGCCATGTACGAGAGCAAGCGCCAGGGCGGCGGCGGTGTCGCGTCCCATGACGCAAGCGGGCGATCGACGCTGCCAGGGCTTCGGCCGCTGAAGAGCGAGCCGCCTACGCAGGTGCCTGCCCTGCCCCGACGAGCGCGTGCGGCCAACCTGGAGCGTCGGCTTGCAGACCTGCGCGAGGCCAATGGGACGCTGGTGCTGGCCGCACTCACCGCCCAGGAGTTGCAGGCGGCAGCCGAAGAGCAGATCGAAGCGCATGCCGGCCATGGTGGCCACGCAGCCGGGCGACGACCCGATTGCGACTGCCCAACACCGCCACTCGATCATGGCCCGATCGATCTTGCCCAGATCATGGACAAGGTTGTCGCCCTACACCAGCCGGTGTTGGAGCAGCGCGGCCAGCGCTTCGAGTTGCACCTCCCGCTCGGTGTGCTGACCGTGCAGGGTGATGCAACTCGCCTGGAACAAATCTTCAGCAACCTGGTTGAAACCGCGTCCGCCAACACGCGCGAGGGCGGCCGGATCGGCCTGTCCGTCGCCCAGACGGCCGAGACCTTGACATTGACACTGACAGTGTCCGACGACGGCATCGGCATCACACCGCAAGTGCTGCACGACGCCTTCGAGCCGTTCATGCAGGACACCCACGCCTTCGGTTTCGGCGGTACCGGGTTGGGCATCGGGCTGCTGGTCGTGCAGGTCGTGCAGGTCGTGGTTCAAGCCCACGGCGGCAGTCACGTTGCGCACAGTGCGGACGCCGACTGCGGCAGCCAGTTCGGGGTCACGCTTGCCGCTGGCGGCGGCCGGCCCGATCGCATCGGCCGCGGCGTCCGCAGACGACCCGGTGCCGACCCCAGCACGATAGCTCGCACGCAGGCGATCCAGGCTCTGGTTGTGTGCACGCGCACACCGCGCAGGCGCAACAGGCACAAACGGCGTAAGCGGCGGCCACGCCAGCCGCCCGCTTGTCGTGCGTGCGTTAGCGAACAGACTCCATCGGGTCGCAGGCCCATCTTGCCCACTGACTATCCGCTGGTCGGCATCTTCGAAACCCAGCGGCCCCATTTCGTTGCGACACACGGTTGCTTCGCCGATGTTCCTAGATCACCTGCAAAGGGGTTCGGCCATGAAGTCTCCCAAGCTCAAGACAGCCGCCGCTCTCGCGCATGGCGCAGGTGCTGGCGCCAAGGTCGCAGCGCGGCGGGGTCTGCCGTGTTGAGCCGCAAGCTCGCGCCCCCCATGGACTTCGCGTCACGGGTCCAGGAGGTGCTGCGTACCGAAGGGTTCGGTGGAGTGGTCGTTCGCGCGATTCGAAAGGCGGAATCTGGCGTCTTGCGGATCGAGCGAATCGCCTTCTACGAGTACGACCTCACTCGACCCGCGGTTCGCCTGCGCCCGCCGTCGATCGAGGTCGAGTTCATCGTCGCAATGCCCGACGACCTCTTGAAGACTCACCGCGCGACCCTTGAAGCGGATTTCGACATCGGGCCGCAGGAGGTGCGACAGCGCCTGGCCCGTTCGCATGTGGCCCTGCTGGCTCTGCACGACGGCGTCGTGATCGCCATGCTCTGGCTCGCGTTCAATTCGCAGCAGGTCAGCGAGGTCGGCAGGCAGATGGTGCTGCGCCCCGGCGAAGTCCTGACGTACAACGAGTGCACGCTCGCCGAATGGAGAGGCCACGGCGTCAGTTCGCATCTGAACCAGTTCGCGCATCGCTTCGCCATGCTGCACGGCGCATGCCGGCGCATCAATTGGCGACGGCTCGGCAATGCGCCTGCGATACGCGTCGCCAACAAGCTGGGCGACAGGCCGTTCGCGGTGGTGACGACGGCCATGGTGCTGGGTGTACCGCAAGTGCTCGTCTTCGGCGCGCAGTCACCGCAGTTGCTGGAGCTTTTGCGCCCGGCGACCGAGCAAGCAGCGCGCGCGTCCCACGCTGGAGGTCTGGAGCCCACGCAAGTGGATCGCCAGCACGGGGGCTTCACGCACCACTGAGCCCCAGGCAACACGGCCGCAGCGGGCCACGGACACGCCTGTGCCGTGTCCGACGGGCATTCGAAGGCACCAAGTCAGCGGGCAGCAATAATGCGATGCAATGCCTGCCATGTCGACCCTGCGTCAGCGATTCGTCGATGCATTGATCCGCGCCGCCAACGCCACACGCGCGTGGCGTGTGCCGCTGGCCCTGCTGATCGTCATCGTGAGCTGGCTGGCGTTGACGCCCAGGCCGCCGCCGGAGATCGATTTCGGCTGGGACAAGTTGAACCACATACTGGCCTTCACGGCGCTCGGGTTCTCGGCCTGCATGGGCTGCGCCGGCGAGCGCCGCGCATGCCTGCGCTGGTCTGCCGCGCTGCTGGCGTTCGGCGGGCTGATCGAAATCCTGCAACTGTTCGTGCCGGGGCGTTCCTGCGAGTGGGGCGATCTGCTCGGTGATGCATTGGGCATCGCTTGCGGCGCATTTCTCGCGCTTGCCGTGCAGCGGGCTGCGGCGTCGAAACGCAGCGGTTGACTCGGCAAGGCCTGCCGTCCGGCCGTTACGCGTCAGCGCTTGCCCGCCGCGTAGGCCGCTTCGAACTCGCGCCTGGCCCGGATGAAATGGTTGGCGCATTCGACGATCGTGTCGCGGCCCGGGTTGACGTCGCATTGCGCCGGCTTGACGTAATACCGGGCCCAGGCCCGCTCCTTTGCTTCGGCAGCCCGTTGCAGCGCGCGCTGCGTCGACACGGCTTCGTCGCCGTCGTCTGCCGCCGCCGGGGCGGTGGTCGAGGGCGGCGGCGACCCCAGCAGGGCCGCTGACGCATCGCGCGTGTCCTGCCGCGCGGCGTGGTTCTCAGGCCCCGACGCTGCCGGCTGGGGCGCGCCCGCACCGGCCGGAGCGGCGACATGCACCACCCGCCCAAGCGCGCGCGCCGCCGCAGACAGCCCTTGCTGCGCCATGCCGTGGTCGAGCAGATAGACCAGTGCGCCGCCCAGCAACATGCCGACGACAACGCCGGTGGCGATCTTCCATGCGGTGGCGGTGTCGAGCGCGCCCCGGCGCGCCTGGGCGCCCAGTTCTTCCCAGTCTTGATCCTCGAAGTTCACCATGCTCGATGGGGTTGCAGCAGCAAGTCTGTCATGCTGCAGTGTCGCCGGCAACGCAGGACGCCCTGGATTGGCAGGATCCGCGCGCTCCGGCTCCTGACAGAATCGGTGCCTGAACGCATGATCGCTGGTCATGCGCGGCAGCCGGAGAGTCCATGAAAATCGTCTGCATCGGCGGCGGCCCCGCCGGCCTGTATTTCGCCCTGCTGATGAAGCAGCTCGGGCGAGAACACGGCACTGCGCACGACATCAGCGTCGTCGAGCGCAACAAGCCCTACGACACCTTCGGCTGGGGCGTGGTGTTTTCCGATGCGACGATGGACAACATGCGCGAGTGGGACCGCGACACCGCCGACGCGATCGAGGCCTCGTTCGCGCATTGGGACGACATCGAGCTGCAGTTCAAGGGCCGGGTGATCCGCTCCGGCGGCCACGGCTTCGTCGGCATCGGGCGCAAGAAGCTGCTCAACATCCTGCAGGCGCGCTGCGAGGCGCTGGGCGTCAAGCTGGTGTTCGAGACCGAGGTCGACTCCGACGCCGACTACCCGGACGCCGACCTGGTGATCGCCAGCGACGGCATCAACTCGCGCATCCGCGCCAAGTACGCGGCGGTCTTCAAGCCCGACATCGTGGTCCGCCCGAACCGCTTCATCTGGCTGGGCACGAACAAGGTCTACGAACCCTTCACCTTCCTGTTCGAGAAGACCGAACACGGCTGGTTCCAGGCCCACATCTACCAGTTCGACAAGACGACGAGCACCTTCATCGTCGAGTGTCCGGAGTCCGTCTGGCTGGCGCATGGCCTGGACCGCGCCGACCCGGACCAGTCCGTCGCCTTCTGCGAAAGGCTGTTTGCCGCCAACCTGCAGGGCGCCAAGCTGTTGACCAACGCACGCCACCTGCGCGGCTCGGCCTGGATCAACTTCCAGCGTGTCAAATGCGAGCAGTGGTCGCACTTCAACGGCAACAGCCACGTGGTGCTGATGGGCGACGCGGTGCACACCGCGCACTTCGCGATCGGCTCCGGAACCAAGCTGGCACTCGAAGACGCGATCGAGCTGACGCGGCAGTTCAAGCAGCATGGCGACACGGCCGAGCACATCCCCGAAGTCCTGGCGCGATACCAGGCGCTGCGCGCGGTCGACGTGATCCGACTGCAGAACGCGGCCTGGAACGCGATGGAATGGTTCGAAGTCTGCGGCGAGCGCTACTGCGACCAGCTCGAGCCCGAGCAGTTCATGTACTCGATGCTCACACGCAGCCAGCGCATCAGCCACGAAAACCTGCGCCTGCGCGACAAGGGCTGGCTCGACGGCTTCGAGCGCTGGTTCGCCGAGCGCGCCGCCGCCGGGCCGCCCAAGGCGGCGCAGCCCCCCTGGGGGTGGCGAGGATCGCGGCAGCGCCGCGACCGCAGCCTGGTGACTCCGCCGATGTTCACGCCGTACAGCGTGCGCGGCGTGACGCTGAAGAACCGCGTCGTCGTCTCGCCGATGGCACAGTATTCCTGCGTCGACGGCGTGCCCGGCGATTACCACCTGGTGCACCTGGGCGCACGCGCGCTGGGCGGCGCGGGCATGGTGGTGGCCGAGATGACCTGCCCGAGCGCCGATGCACGCATCACGCCCGGCTGCCCGGGGCTGTGGAACCAGGCCCAGTGCGACAGCTGGCGCCGCATCGTCGACTTCGTGCACAGGGAAACCGACGCCCGGATCGCGATCCAGCTCGGCCACGCCGGCGCCAAGGGCTCGACCAACGCCCCCTGGCAAGGCGCCGGCGCCGACCAGCCGCTGGCCACCGGCAACTGGCCGCTGCTCGCACCCTCGCCGCTGCCCTACCTGGCCGGCGGCGCCGTGCCGCGCGAGATGACGCGCGCCGACATGCGCCGCGTGCTCGACGACTTCGTGCGCTCGACGCACTACGCGGCCGAGGCCGGGTTCGACTGGCTCGAACTGCACTGCGCGCACGGTTACCTGCTGTCGGCCTTCATCTCGCCGCTGACCAACCAGCGCCGCGACGAGTTCGGCGGCGCGCTCGACAACCGCCTGCGCTACCCGCTCGAAGTGTTCGGCGCGGTGCGCCAGGCCTGGCCGCAGGAAAAGCCCATCTCGGTACGCATCTCGGCCCACGACTGGGTCGAAGGCGGCATCACGCCGGATGACGCGGTCCGAGATCGCCAGGGCCTTCAAGGCCGCCGGCGCCGACATGATCGATTGTTCGTCGGGCCAGGTCAGCGCCGAACCAGAAGCCGACCTACGGCCGCATGTACCAGACGCCTTTCGCCGACCGCATCCGCAACGAAGCAGGCATCGCGACCATCGCCGTCGGCGCCATCTCCGAGGCCGACCATGTCAACAGCATCATCTCGGCCGGCCGCGCCGATCTGTGCGCGGTGGCGCGGCCGCACCTGGCCAATCCGGCCTGGACGCTGACCGAAGCGGCGAAGATCGGCTTTGCCGACGTCGATTGGCCCCGGCAGACCCTGAGCGGCAAATCGCAGATGGAAACCCTGTTCCTGCGTGAACGTGCGGCGCTGGCCGGCAAGAGCTAGACAATAGCGCTGCGCTGACCGCGAAAGACCCACCATGCAAGCTCGCGTCGATCCCACCCTGGCCGCAGGCAAACGATGAACGTGCTGGAACACCTGCGCTGGCCATTCTTCGAAGACCGCCACCGCGCCTTCGCCACGGCGCTCGACGGCTGGGCCGCCGCCCACGTGCGCGACACGCACGGCCCCGATGTCGATGCCCTCTGCCGCCGCCTGGTGCGGCAGCTCGGCGACGCCGGCTGGTTGCGCGCGACCGTGGCCGGCACCGCGTACGGCGGCACGGCCGACGTGATCGACACCCGCATGCTGTGCCTGGCGCGCGAAACCCTCGCGCGCCACGCCGGGCTGGCCGATTTCGCGTTCGGCATGCAGGGCCTGGGCTCGGGCGCGATCTCGCTCGCCGGCTCGCCGCAGCAGAAGGCGCGCTGGCTGCCGCTGGTGGCCCGTGGCGAGGCCATCGCCGCGTTCGCGCTGTCGGAGCCCGACGCCGGCTCCGACGTCGGCGCGCTGCAATGCGCCGCGCGCATCGACGCAGACCACGCGGTGCTCGACGGCGAAAAGACCTGGATCTCCAACGGCGGCATCGCCGACTTCTATGTCGTCTTCGCGCGCAGTGGCGAGAGCCCGCGGATCGCGCGGGATCTCGGCCTTCATCGTCGAAGCCGGCACACCCGGATTCGAGATTGCCGAGCGCATCGACGTCATTGCACCGCATCCGCTCGCGCAACTGCGATTCAGGAACTGCCGCGTGCCGCTCGCCAACCGCGTCGGTGCCGGCGGCGAGGGCTTCAAGATCGCGATGCGCACGCTCGACGTGTTCCGCACCAGCGTGGCGGCGGCTGCGCTGGGCTTTGCGCGGCGGGCGCTCGAAGAAGGCCTGCAGCGCGCCACCACGCGCAAGATGTTCGGCCAGACCCTGGCCGACTTCCAGCTGACCCAGGCCAGGCTCGCGCAGATGGCCATCACCATCGATGGCGCGGCGCTGCTGACCTACCGCGCCGCCTGGGCACGTGACATGGGCGACCAGGGCAAGAGCCTGACGGCACAGGCCGCGATGGCCAAGCTGGCGGCCACCGAAGGCGCGCAGCAGGTCATCGACGCCGCGGTGCAACTCTTCGGCGGCCTGGGCGTCGTCAGCGGGCACCCGGTCGAGCGCCTGTACCGCGAGATCCGCTCGCTGAGAATCTACGAAGGCGCGACCGAGGTCCAGCAGCTGATCATCGGGCGCGAACTGCTCAAGGGTGCCGGGTCATGAGCCGCCGGGCCGCTCCCAAGGCGAATACCGCAGTGCGCAGCACGGAGGTTGCCTGATGACCCACCAGCTGCTGCAGCCCGCGCATTGGGCCCGCCCCAAGGGCTATGCCAACGGCGTGGCCGTGACGCTGGCCCGGGGCCGCCAGGTCTTCGTGGCCGGCATGATCGGCTGGGATGCGCAGGGGCAATTCCAATCCGACGACCTGGTGGCACAGGTGCGCCAGGCGCTCGCCAATGCGCTCGAGGTGCTGGCCGAGGCCGGCGCCCGGCCCGAACACATCGTGCGCATGACCTGGTACCTGACCGACAAGCGCGAGTACCTGCGGCGCGGCAAGGAGATCGGCGCCGTGTTCCGCGAGCTGATCGCCAGCTTCAACGCCGCGATGACGGCGGTGCAGGTCGTGGCACTGATGGAGGACCGCGCGCAGGTCGAGATCGAAGTCACCGCCGTGATCCCTGACTGACTCACCGGACAAGAGAGAAACCAACCATGGCCAGCAAAGCAAGCTTTCACTGGGACGACCCCTTCCTGCTCGACGCGCAGTTGAGCGCCGACGAGCGCCAGGTGCGTGACGCCGCGCAGGCCTACTGCCAGCAGCGGCTGGCGCCGCGCGTGCTCGAAGCCTTCCGCCACGAGACGACCGACCCGGCCATCTTTCGCGAGATGGGCGAGCTGGGCCTGCTCGGACCGACCATCCCCGAGGCCTACGGCGGCGCGGGCCTGAACTACGTCTGCTACGGCCTGGTGGCGCGCGAGGTCGAACGCGTCGACTCGGGTTACCGCTCGATGATGAGCGTGCAGTCGTCGCTGGTGATGGTGCCGATCAACGAGTTCGGCACCGAAGCGCAGAAGCAGAAGTACCTGCCCAAGCTGGCCAGCGGCGAGACGATCGGCTGCTTCGGCCTGACCGAGCCCAACCATGGCTCCGACCCCGGCAGCATGGTGACGAAGGCGAAAACCGTGGCCGGCGGCTACGCGCTCAGCGGCTCGAAGATGTGGATCTCCAATTCGCCGATCGCCGACGTGTTCGTGGTCTGGGCCAAGGACGACGCCGGGCAGATCCGCGGCTTCATCCTCGACAAGGGCATGAAGGGGCTGTCGGCGCCGGCGATCCACGGCAAGGTCGGGTTGCGCGCATCGATCACCGGCGAGATCGTGATGGACAACGTGTTCTGCCCGGAGGAGAACGCACTGCCCGACGTGCGCGGCTTGAAGGGCCCGTTCACCTGCCTGAACAGCGCGCGCTACGGCATCGCCTGGGGCGCGCTCGGCGCGGCCGAGGACTGTTTTCACCGTGCGCGCCAGTACGTGCTCGACCGCCAGCAGTTCGGCAAGCCGCTGGCGGCCAACCAGCTGGTGCAGAAGAAGCTCGCCGACATGCTGACCGACATCGCCCTCGGCCTGCAGGGCTGCCTGCGCCTGGGCCGCATGAAGGACGACGGCAGCGCGTCGGTCGAGGCCACCAGCATCTTGAAGCGCAACAACTGCGGCAAGGCGCTGGACATCGCCCGCAGTGCACGCGACATGCTCGGCGGCAACGGCATCAGCGACGAATTCGGCGTTGCCCGCCACCTGGTCAACCTGGAGGTCGTCAACACCTACGAGGGCACCCACGACGTGCATGCCTTGATCCTGGGCCGCGCGATCACCGGCATCGCCGCGTTCTGAACGGAGGCCTGCGATGACCATGCCTGTGCAACCGCTCGACACCGAGCCCGGGGCCCTGGGCGCCGAGTCCCTGATCGAGCAGATCACCGAGCTCGTGCGCGCCAAGTTGCCCGCCGAGCAGGCTGCCGAGGCGGCCGAGTTCGCGCGCCAGTACTACGGCCAGGTGGCGACCGAAGACCTGGCCGAGCGCACGCTGGCCGACCTGTACGGTGCGGCGCTGTCGCACTGGCATTTCGCACGCAGCTTCGCCGGCGGCACGGCCAAGCTGCGCGTCTACAACCCGCGCCTGGACGAACACGGCTGGCAGTCGACGCACACCGTGATCGAGATCGTCAACGACGACATGCCGTTCCTGGTCGACTCGATCGCGATGGAGGTCAATCGCCAGGGCTTGACGATGCACCTGATCGTGCACCCGGTGATGAAGGTCAGGCGCGATGCCGAGCACCGGCTGCTGGGCGTGGCGCGCCAACGCGACGAGCCCGAAGGCCGCTTCGAATCGCTGATCCACGTCGAGGTCGACCGCCGCACCGATGCCAAGCACATCGGCGAGCTGCACGACGGCCTGCTGCGCATCCTCGGCGACGTGCGCGCCGCGGTCGAAGACTGGAAAGCGATGCGCCAGGCCGTCATCGACACGGCGAGCGAGCTGCGCAAGAACGCGCCGGCCGTGCCCGCCGACGACCTGGCCGAGGACCTGGCCTTCCTGCAGTGGCTGGCCGACGGCCACTTCACCCTGCTCGGTCAGCGCGACTACGACCTGGTCGCAGCCAAGGGCGAGGACACCCTGCGCGTGGCCGGCTCGGGCCTGGGCATCCTGCGCGTGGCCGGCGAGGCCGCCGCGGCGTCGACCACCTTCGCGGCCCTGCCAGCCGAGGTGCGCGCGCTGGCACGCGATCCGCGTGTGCTGCTGCTGACGAAGTCGAACGCGCGGGCCACCGTGCACCGGCCGGGCTACCTCGACTACATCGGCGTCAAGCGCTTCAACGCCAAGGGCCAGGTGCTCGGCGAGCGGCGCTTCGTCGGCCTCTACACCTCGACGGCCTACAACGCCGATCCGGCCGCGATCCCGCTGCTGCGACGCAAGGTGGCCGCGGTCACCGCACGCGCCGGTTTCCTGCCCAACAGCCACGCGGCCAAGGCGCTGGTCACGATCCTGAATCAATACCCGCGCGACGAGCTGTTCCAGATCGAGGTCGGCGATCTCTACGCCACGGCGATGGGCATATTGCGCCTGGGCGAGCGCCAGCGCACGCGGCTGTTCGTGCGCCGCGATGCCTTCGCGCGCTTCGTCACCTGCCTGGTCTACGTGCCGCGCGAAAGCTTCAACACCGGCCTGCGCACGCGCATGCAGGCCCTGCTGACCGAAGCCCTGCACGGCGTTTCGTCGGAGTACTCGGTCCAGCTGTCGGATTCGCCGCTGGCCCGCGTCATGATCGTGGTCCGCACCCGCGGCGCCGTGGTCGCGCAGATCGACGTGCGCGAACTCGAGGCCCGCTTGGCCGCCATCGCGCGCAGTTGGGACGACGAGCTGCGCAAGGCGCTGGTCGAGACCTGCGGCGAGGAGCGCGGCAATGCGCTGTGCGAGCGCTACGCCCGCGGCTTTGCCGCCGGCTACCGCGCCGACCACGCGCCGCGCGCCGCCGTGCGCGACATCGAGCTGATGGAGTCGCTGGCCGGCCCCGACGCGCTGGCGATGAGCCTGTACGTGCCGCTCGAGGCACAACCCGGTCGCCTGCGCTTCAAGCTGGTGCGGGCCGGCGAGCTGGCGCCGCTGTCGCAAAGCCTGCCGATGCTCGAGCACATGGGCGTGCAGGTGCTCGAGGAGCGCCCGTACGAGGTCAAGCGCAGCGGCCAGGACGGCGGCGCCGACAACGAGCTGTGGATCGACGACTTCGGCATGCGCGTGCCCGGCAGCGAGGAGATCGACGTCGAGCGCCTGCGCTCGCGTTTCCAGGAGACGGTGTCGCGCACCTGGCGCGGCGACAACGACAACGACGACTTCAACCGCCTGGTGCTGCGGGCCGGGCTGGACTGGCGCGGCGTGAGCGTGCTGCGGGCCTACGCCCGCTACATGAAGCAAGGCGCCATCACGTTCAGCCAGACCTACATCGAACAGGCGCTGGCCACGCACGCCACCATCGCCGCCGACCTGGTGGCGCTGTTCAAGGCCCGCTTCGACCCGGCATTGGTGGAATACCGCGACACGATGCAGTCGCGCATCGTGGTCCGCATCAAGGCCGCGCTCGACCGCGTCGCCAACCTCGACGAAGACCGCATCCTGCGCCAATACCTGGCGCTGATCGAAGCCACGCTGCGAACCAATTTCTTCCAGCGCCTGGAGGGCGGCGGGACCAAGCCGGTGCTGTCGCTGAAATTCGATCCGTCCAAGGTACCCGGCTTGCCCGAGCCGAAGCCGATGTTCGAGATCTTCGTCTGTTCGCCGCGCGTCGAAGGCGTGCACCTGCGCTTTGGCCGCGTGGCACGCGGCGGCCTGCGCTGGTCGGACCGGATGGAGGACTTTCGCACCGAGGTGCTGGGCCTGGTCAAGGCACAGCATGTGAAGAACGTGGTCATCGTGCCGGTCGGCTCCAAGGGCGGCTTCGTGCTCAAACGTCCGCCGCCGCCGGGCGACCGCGACGCGTTGATGAAGGAAGGCGTGGCCTGCTACCAGGCTTACCTGCGCGGCCTGCTCGACGTGACCGACAACCTGGTCGGCGGCAAGGTGGTCCCACCGGTGGACGTGGTGCGCCACGACGGCGACGATCCGTACCTGGTGGTCGCCGCCGACAAGGGCACGGCCACCTTTTCCGACTATGCCAATGCGGTGGCCGCCGAGTACGGTTTCTGGCTCGGCGACGCGTTCGCCTCGGGCGGCTCGGTCGGCTACGACCACAAGAAGATGGCCATCACCGCGCGCGGCGCCTGGGAGAGCGTGAAGCGCCACTTCCGCAGCTTCGGCCACGACACGCAGACACAGGACTTCAGCGTCGTCGGCGTCGGCGACATGAGCGGCGACGTGTTCGGCAACGGCATGCTGCTGTCGCGCCACATCCGGCTGGTGGCCGCCTTCGACCACCGCCACATCTTCATCGACCCGACACCCGACGCGGCGAGCAGCATTGTCGAGCGCGAACGCCTGTTCGCCTTGCCGCGGTCGTCATGGGCCGACTACGACCAGAGCAAGCTCTCGGCCGGTGGCGGCGTCTGGCCGCGCAGCGCCAAGTCGATCGCGCTCTCAGCCGAGGCCCGCGCGGCGCTGGGCATCGCCGCCGAAGTGCAGGCCATGACGCCGGCCGAATTGATGCGTGCGATCCTGCTCGCGCCGGTCGACCTGTTCTACAACGGCGGCATCGGCACCTACGTCAAGGCCGGCAGCGAGAGCCATGGCGATTGCGGCGACCGCGCCAACGACGCCATCCGCGTCGACGGCGCCGAGTTGCGCTGCAAGGTGGTGGTCGAAGGCGGCAACCTCGGCTGCACCCAGTACGGGCGCATCGAATTCGCGCAGCGCGGCGGGCTGATCAACACCGACGCGATCGACAACTCGGCCGGCGTCGACTGCTCGGACCACGAGGTCAACATCAAGATCGCGCTCAACGCGGTGGTCGCCGACGGCGAGATGACCGTCAAGCAGCGCGACAAGCTGCTGGCCGAAATGACCGACGACGTGGCCGCGCTGGTGTTGCGCGACAACACCTTCCAGAACCAGGTGCTGGCGGTGACGCGCTCGCGCGGCGTGGCCCTGCTCGACGAACAGGGCCGCTACATGCGCCATCTGGCCGCGCAGGGCCGGCTCAACCGCGCACTCGAGTTCCTGCCCGACGACCACGCGCTGGCCGCGCGCCAGCAGTCCGCCAGCGGCCTGACGGCGCCCGAGCTGGCCGTCCTGCTGGCGTACTGCAAGATGGAGCTGTACGACCTGGTGCTGGCCTCCAGCGTGCCCGAAGACAGCTACATCGCGACCGCGCTGCAGCGCTACTTCCCGCCACGGCTGCAGGCGCAGTTCGCGGCCACGCTCGTGCGCCACCCGCTGGCGCGCGAAATCATTGCCACCCATGTCGTCAACAGCCTGGTCAACCGCGTCGGCCCGACCTTCGTGCACCACCTGTACGAGGAAACCGGCGCCAGCGCGCCCGACATCGTGCGCGCCTACATGGCCACGCGGCAGGTGTTCGACCTCGTCTCGCTGTGGCAGGACATCGAAGCACTGGACCACGCGGTTGGCGAAGCGACGCAGAACGCGATCGTGCTGGCCAGCGTGCGCCTGCTCGAGCGCGGCACGGTGTGGATGCTGCAGCAGCGCGACACGCTGCGCGACCTGGCCGCGACCATCGCGCGCTTCGCGCCGGGCGTGGCGGCGGTCGGCGCCGGTCTCGAGCGCTGGCTGGCTCCGGCCGAACGCGCCGCGCTCGAGGCCGCCACCACGCATCGCGTGGCGCAGGGCGTGCCGCTGGCGCTGGCGCAGCGCGTGGCACGGCTGGACGCACAGGTGGCGGGGCTCGACATCGTCGAGGTCGGGGCCGAGATCGGGGCCGACGTCGAGACCGTGGCCGGCGTCTACTTCGGCGTCGGTGGCCGGCTGGAACTGGGCTGGGTCTCGCAGCAGATCGCGGCGCTGCCCTCCGATGTGCATTGGCAGGCACTGGCGCGGGTGGCGATGCGCAAGGACTTGTCGTCGCTGGCCAGCGACCTGACGCGCTCGGTGCTCAAGTCCGGCGCGGCCGCCAGCGACCCGGCGGCGTTGATCGGCCGCTGGGAGGCCGGACGCGCCAGCCAGATCGCCCGCTGCCAGCAGGTCCTCACCGACATCAAGCCCGCGCCGCTGGTCGACATGTCGATGCTGTCGGTGCTGGTGCGGGAGCTGCGGTCTCTGGTTTGACTGCGTCGCTTTGATTCGACTGCGTTGCTTTGCCGGGTCCCGCCCCGGCGAAGCGACGCAGTCAAACCATTGCAATCGGAATGCGGCGCTGCGCGCCATCGGGCGAGCGGGCACGCAACTGGCCGCAGCCGGCATCGACGTCCTGCCCGGCCGACTGGCGCAGCTTGGTCAGCACGCCGCGTCGATTGAGCGCCAGCGCAATGGCCGCGGCGCGTTCGTCGGGCGGGCGCCGGAACGTCAGCCCGTCGATGCGGTTGTACGGGATCATGTTCATGATCGCGTACTTGCCCGCCAACAGCGCAACCAGGGCCTCGATTTCGTCGTCGCCGTCGTTGATGCCTGCCAGCAGCGTCCACTGGTACTGGATCGGGTAACCGGTCGCGCGTGCGTAGCGCTCGCCGCGCTCGATCAGCTCTGCCGGATCGATGCGCGGCGCGCGCGGCAACAGCTCGGCGCGCAATGCGGCCTTGGTGGTGTGCAGCGACAAGGCCAAGGCGGGCTTGACCGGGCCCGATGGCAGCCGTTCGAACACCCGCGCGTCACCGACCGTCGAGAACACGATGTTCTTGTGGCCGATGGCGCCTTCCTGGCCCAGCAGCTCGATGGCCTCCATCGCGTTGTCCAGGTTGTGCGCCGGCTCACCCATGCCCATGAACACGACCTTGCGCACCGGCCGCAGCCTGCGCGCCAGCGCCACCTGGGCCACGATCTCCGCGCTGCCGAGCTGGCGTTGCAGACCGTCGCGGCCGGTCATGCAGAAGACGCAGCCGACGGCACAGCCGACCTGCGTCGACACACACACACCGCCGCGGGGCAGCAGCACGCTCTCGACCGTCTGGCCGTCGGCCAGCTCGACCAGCAGGCGCGCCGAGCCGTCCGCGGCCGGGTGCTCGGAGCGCAGCTTCGCCAGCCCGGCCAGTTGATCGACGAACGCCGGCAATTCGCTGCGCAGCGCCTGCGGCAGGAAGTGCTCGATCCGCCGGCGGCCGCTGTCCTGCGGCCGGGCCTGCGCCCAGCGGCGCAGCACATGGGCCTGGTGCTCGGGGCCGGCGCCCAGGCCCAGCAGGCGCTGACGGATCTGCTCGATGCGCATCGGTGCGGGGCCGGGATGCGGCGGCGGCCTCTGCCCTCAGCCCAGGTTCAGGCGCCGGGCCTGCTCGCTCAACTCGGCGCGGAAATTCGGGTGGGCGATCGCGATCAGCTCGCGCGCACGCTGCTTGGCCGATTTGCCGCGCAGTTGGGCCACGCCGTACTCGGTGACGACGTAATTGATGTCGTTCTTGCTGGTGCTGACATGGGTGCCGGGCGCGAGCACGGGCACGATGCGCGAAATGCGGTCGTCCTTGGCGGTCGACGGCAGGACGATGAAGGCCTTGCCGCCGCGCGAGCGATTCGCCGCGCGCACGAAGTCGGCCTGCCCGCCGGTGCCCGAATAGGGCACGTGAGCCAGGCTCTCCGAGCCGCATTGCCCGAGCAGGTCGATCTGCAGCGTGGCGTTGATGGCCACCAGCTTGTCGTTCTGCCCCGCCAGCGCCGGGTCGTTGGTGAAGTCCACCGGATGAATCTCCAGCATCGGATTGCGCTCCATGAAGCGGTACAGCTTGTTCGAGCCGAGCGCGAAAGTGGCCACCATCTTGCCGGGCAGGTAGTTCTTGCGCCGGTTCGTGACCGCGCCGCTCTCGACCAGCGTCAGGATGCCGTCGCCGATCATCTCGGTGTGGATGCCCAGGTCGTGCTTGTGCGTCAGCTGCATCACCACCGCGTCGGGTATGCCGCCGTAGCCGATCTGCAAGGTCGAACCGTCCTCGATCAGGTGGGCCACATGCTCGGCGATGGCCTGCTGCACCGGGCCGATCGTCGGCAGGCCGACCTCGAGCACCGGCTCGCTGCTCTCCACCAGCGCCGCCACCTGCGAGATGTGCACGTGGCAGTTGCCGAAGGCGTAGGGCACGTTGGGGTTGACCTCGAGCACCACCGCGCGGGCCTTGGCGATCGCCGCCATCGTGTAGTCGGCGCCCAGGCTGAGCGCGAAGCGGCCTTCGGCGTCCATCGGCGAGGCCATCGAGAAGACGACGTCGGCCGGAATCTGCCCACGCTCGATCTGCAACGGGATCTCGGAAAAGTAGTTGGGGAGGAAATCGACCCAGCCTTCGCGCCCGCCCAAGCGCGTCGCGCCACCGTAGAAGAAGGCGACATGGCGCACATGCTCCGTGGTGGCCGGGTCGATGTAGCCGTACTTGCGCACGGCCAGGATCTGCGCCACCTTGACGTCACGCCACGCCAGCCGCTGCTCCGACAGCGCCGTCAGCAGTGTCGGCGGCTCGCCGACGCCGGTCGGCACGATGATGAAGTCGCCGTCGCGCACCAGGCGCACGGCGTCGGCGGCAGGCACGCGCTTTTGCAGGTACTGGCTTTGGACCGACATCTGCTCACTCCCGTTGCTGCGACCCGGCCCGCACGCTGACCCGGCTCGCGCCGACCACCACCTCGTCACCGGGCCGCAGCTTGCGCCCGCGGCGCGTCTCCACCTCGCCGTTGACACGCACGCCGCCGTCGGCGATCAAGGACTTGGCGCCGCCGCCGCTGCTGGCCAGGCCGTTGGCCTTGAGCAGGGCGTCGAGCGTGATGTACTCGCCGCGCAGCGCGAACTCGATGGCGGCCATTCAGTAGACCACCACCGCGCGGATCGACTCGCCGCGCTCCATCAGCTCGAAGCCGAGGTTGATGTCTTCGAGCTTCAAGGTGTGCGTGATCAGCGGGTCGATGGCGATCTTGCCGTCCATGTACCAGTCGACGATCTTCGGCACGTCGGTGCGCCCGCGTGCGCCGCCGAAGGCCGAGCCCTTCCAGACCCGCCCGGTCACCAACTGGAACGGCCGCGTCGCGATCTCCTGGCCGGCCGCCGCCACGCCGATGATCACGCTCTGGCCCCAGCCCTTGTGGCAGCACTCGAGCGCCTGGCGCATGGTGGCGGTGTTGCCGATGCACTCGAAGCTGTAGTCGACGCCGCCGTCGCTGAGCTGCACGATGCCGTCGACGACGTTCTGCACCTGCTTCGGGTTGATGAAGTGCGTCATGCCGAAGCGCCGCGCCATCGCCTCGCGCGCCGGGTTCAAATCGATGCCGATGATCTTGTCGGCGCCGGCCATCTTCGCACCCTGGATCACGTTCAGACCGATGCCGCCGAGGCCGAACACGGCCACATTGGCGCCGGGCTCGACCTTGGCCGTGAACAGCACCGCGCCGATGCCGGTGGTCACGCCGCAGCCGATATAGCAGACCTTGTCGAACGGCGCGTCGCTGCGGATCTTGGCCAATGCGATCTCGGGCACCACGATGTGGTTGGCGAAAGTGCTCGTGCCCATGTAGTGCAGGATCGGCTGGCCGGCGATGGAAAAGCGCGACGTGCCGTCGGGCATCAGGCCCCTGCCCTGCGTGGCGCGGATTGCCTGGCACAGGTTGGTCTTGCGGGACAGGCAGAACTTGCACTGCCGGCACTCGGGCGTGTAGAGCGGGACCACGTGGTCGTCGCGCTTCAGGCTCGTGACGCCGGGCCCGACCTCGAGCACCACGCCCGCACCCTCGTGGCCGAGGATGGCCGGGAACAGGCCCTCGGGGTCGGCCCCCGACAGCGTGAACTGATCGGTGTGGCAGATGCCGGTGGCCCGGACCTCGACCAGCACTTCGCCGGCCTTCGGGCCTTCGAGGTCGACGCTCTCGATCGTCAGCGGGGCACCGGCCTTCCAGGCCACTGCGGCACGCGTCTTCATGGGTGGGCTCCGGTGGACAAGCGCCGCAAGGGTAATCCATGCGCGCCGAAGGCACGCCGGCGCGCCAATTCGCGTCGCATCTTGAAATCGAAGCACACTGCACCCACTTTCTGGGGCGCGCGGCGCCCGAGACGCTGCCCCGCTCCCTGAAGGAACCAACGATGACGATGAAGCCCTGGTTGATGGCCGCCCTGGTGGCCGGACTGGCCTTGACACTGGCTCCCACCATGTCCGAGGCCGCCCGCCTGGGCGGCGGCAAGCCGGCCGGCATGCAGCGCGTCGCGCCGGCCAAGCCGGCGCCGACCACGCCACCATCGAACGCGGCGACGCCCGCACCTGCGGCCACGCCGGCCACACCCGCCGCCGCCCCGGCAACGCCACCCGCGCGGTCGTGGATGGGCCCGCTGGCCGGCTCTGGCTGCGGGTCTGGGCATCGCGGCGCTGTTCAGTCACTTCGGCATGGGCGAGGGCTTGGCCGATTTCGTCATGATCGCGCTGCTGGCCGTGGCGGCGTTCGTCGTCATCCGCCTGCTGATGCAACGCTTTGCCGGCGCCGGCGCGCAGCGCCCGCCGATGGCCCTGGCCGGGGCTGGGGCTCAAGGCCAGATGGCCAGTGCGCCGCGCTTCGTCGACGAGCGGCCGGGGATGCAACGTGAAGCCTTGACGCCGGCGATCGGCTCCGACCTGAAGCCGCCGCTGGCGCTACCCGGCGCGGCAAGCGCTGCTGAAGTGGCGGCCCCGGCGCTGCCGGCCGGCTTCGACCGCAGCGCGTTCGAGCGCCTGGCCAAGATGATCTTCATCCGCATGCAGGCGGCCAACGACAGCGCCGACCTGAACGACCTGCGCAACTTCACCACGCCCGAGCTGTTCGCCTCGCTGCGGCTCGATCTGCAGGACCGCGCCGACGCCAGGCAGCAGACCGATGTGGTCAAGGTCGACGCGCAGTTGATCGACTTTGCCGAGGAGGCCGAGCGCCAGATCGTCAGCGTGCGCTTCGATGGCCTGATTCGCGAGGTGCCCGGCAGCGAGCCCGCGCCGTTCAGCGAGATCTGGCACCTGGTCAAGCCCGCGGACGACAGCCGCTCCTGGGCCATTGCCGGCATACAGCCGGTGCAGTAGATCGCCCGCGCGCTAGCGGGAGCGCAGGGTTCGCGGCTGCCTGCCGCCGCGAGCGTCGGCGCGCTATGCGCCGCGGCGCTGGTCGAACGCCACGCCCGCGCACAGCGCCACGCCAACGACGTACAGCAGCCAGGTGCTCGATATCGCGTACGGGTAGAGCATCAAGGCCACGCCCAGCCACAGCGACCACGGCCGCTTGAGCTTGCGCCCGCGCCGCCACGCGAACAGCCCGACCAGGCCGAAGACGACCGCGCCGACGATATAGGCGGGACTGGGCAGTTCCAGCCCGAGCGACTGCAGCGCAGCGAGTTCGTTCATCAGGTAGCGATCCGCAATGTGGTTGTCGAGTCTAGGCCGCCTGCGGCACGGCTGCTGGCCAAGGCCGAGACCAGCGCTTCAGGTGGCTCGAAGCACCCAAGTGGATCATCGGGTCACGCTCGGCGAGCACGGTCTGCACCATGTCAGCACTCGGCGCGGTCGATCAGCGCGGCGAACTTCAGTTATCGACCCAGTGCCGTCCCTCAACCGGTGCGGCCTGAATGAGCGAACGATTCAGGTTTGCGACATTGCCCCGTTTGCCCCGCGAGCGAACATGTCCAGCCTTATGTCACCGGCGTTCCATCGACCTGCCGCCGCACAAGTGCGGCGATCTCCGCTGGATGGCTGCTCGGCAGAAAGTGGCTCCCGCCTTCGATCGTGACGAGCTGCGCCGCAGGAATCGAATCGTGCAGGAGCTCGGCGATTCTGCGCATGGCCGGATGGCTGTTTCCTCCGCGAACCACGGTCGTCGGAATGTCGATCGACTGCATCGCCTCCTTGCTGGGTTCGAAAGGTGTTCCCGAGGACCAGTCGCGCACGTTCACCGCCGTGGTCGCGACGATGTAGCTGCGGACTTTCGGCGGCATCGAGTCGAAAGTGCCCGGACCGCCGTAGAAGTCGATGACGTGCCGGGCCGCCTCGGCTTCGCCCCGGGCAAAGTCAGCGAAGTACGGACCCGTCATCGACGCGAACATCCCGTAGTGCTCCATTTCTCCCGACGCGCGCAGCAAGCCCAGAGGGTTCGCTTCCACGAGCAGCAGGCTCGCGGGCCTGTGTCGGCCGGTCAAGGCATGCACGATGGCGGAAAGTCCGCCGTACGAGTGCCCCACGACATGGGGGGACGTGCCGATTCGGTCGATGATCCGGTCGATGAGGCCGACTTGCTGCGCCATGGTGGCATTGCCGTCCGGTCGAATGTCTGGCGTGGCTCCGTAGCCCAGCAGGCTGGTCGTGACCATGCGGTAGCCGTCACCGAGATACCCCATGACCGCTTTCCAGCCCGTGCCCCCGCCGAAGCTCCCGGGCAGGAACAGCAGGGCTGGGCCGGAACCCGTCTCGGCGTAGTCGAACGCAACGGTTTGCACGGTCACGACTTCCCCCGGGTGATGCGTACACAGTCGTGCGTTGCGGAGCTGTGCTCGCGCGGCGGCACATCCATGGGCTCGCATGCAGTGGTCGACCCGGAGCGAACATGCCCGGTGCGCCACTTGCCAATGTACAGCTTGGTCGTGTCGCCCCGTCGAGCCAGCGAATGCCCGCCTTCGGCCCATTCGCGGACGCCTAGGGAGCGCGATGCGACGGTCCGCTCCTGGCCGGGTGCCGCTGTAGATGACAGGCGGCTATCCGGCAGCCCGAGGCGACCGCCAGGTAAACGGCAGGCTGACCGGAATGGCAACTACCTGCTCGCACCCCATTGCCGAGATTCACCAACCTCGATTCGAATCTGCAGAGCAGTCCCTACTCAGTGCTTTGCCTTTGCCAGCCAGGCCTTCACACCCGCATGTTCACCCACGGCCTTGTACAGGCGCAGCAATTTCGGGCAATGGTCGAACACGGTAGTGGGCACGTGATCCAAGGTTCCTGTGGTGAGCCAGCGCACCACCATGTAGAGCTTGAGGTCGGCGACCTGCAGCGTCGCGCCGCCGATGAACGGGCCGCCGCCGAGCTGGCGCTCGACATGGCTGCCCCAGGCCTTGAGGTCGTTCGCCGCAAGCGCCTCGCGTGCCTGGCGCTTCTGCTCGGGGTCGGTGATGCGCAGGGTGGGCGTGATCGTGTGTCGCAGTTCCTCAACAGCACACATCAGCGCCTCGTGGCGCGCCGCCTCGAAGGCATCGGCCGGGTGCAGCCCGTGCTGACGCCCGATGAAGACGAGGATGGCGTTGGAATGCGCAAGCGGCGGCTTGCCCGGTATCTCGAGCACCGGCATAGCACCGAAAGGCGTGTTGGCCTTCATCGCGGGCCAGGCGTCGCTCTTGACCCGCACGTCCTCGAAATCGATGCCGGCAAGATGCAGCGCGATGCGGCATTCCTCGCCGCGGCTGCCGGCGAAGTCGAAGTAGATCAGGCGCGGCCGTGTCATATGGATCCTCGTAGTCGAATTCGCAAGGCTGCACAGAGTACACCGTCTAGGGGGCATTCTTGTGATTGCGACGGATGGTCGCTCTGCCGACCTGAAGGGCACAGGACCTGGCGGGCATGTCGCAGGTTCCGGGTCAGCCGATGCCGACACGCTGCCAGTGGCCGCACCGAGTCCATGAGCGCCCGCATTGATGGATCAGACACGCCGACCGTTCCTGGCCGACGTCCGGTATCCATGAGTCGCGGTCAGCGCGTCGGCTATTCCGTGCGCAGCGATTCGACCGGGTCGAGCCTCGATGCGCGCCGCGCCGGCAGCACACCAGCGCCAAGGCCGATCAGCGCGGCCAGCACGACGGCGAGCACGGCGTAGCCGATGGGCGTATGCACCGGCAGCGCAGGCACCGCGACACGGATCAACTGCGCCAGGCCCATCCCGAGTGCCAATCCCATGGCCCCGCCGATGGTGGCAAGAACGACGGCTTCACCGAGGAACAGGCCGAGGATCGTGCGCCGCTGCGCACCCAGCGCCAGCATCAGGCCGACTTCGCTCGTGCGCTCGGCCACCGCGATGGTCATGATCGTGACGATGCCCACCGCACCGACCAGCAACGAGATACTGCCCAGGCCGCCAATGGCCATCGTCAGCATGTCGAGAATGTTGCCCAGCGTGCGCAGCATCTCTTCCTGCGTGGTGACAGTGAAGTCCTCGCGGCCGTGGCGCGCGACAAGCAATCTCTTCGCGTCGGACGCCAGCCGGGCCGAGGCTGCGCCTTCGGCGTAGGACAGGTAGATCTGGGTCAGGCCCTCGCGGTTGAAGAGCTCCACGGCGCGCGCCGCCGGGATGTACGCCGTGTCGTCGAGGTCGATGCCGAGGAACTGGCCCTTGGGCTCGAGCACGCCCACGACGCGGAACTGCAGTCCGCCGATGCGCAGGCGCGCACCGAGCGCGCTCGCCGTGCCGAACAGTTCCGTCTTCAGCGTCGGACCGAGGACCACCAGATTGCGCGCCTCGCCACCCTGCTCCTCGGGCAGGAACTGGCCGACGTGCACGCGCACGTTGAACACGCGCAGCATTGCCGCGCTGCCGCCGAAGATCGACGTTCTTCGCACACGCCCGTTGCCAGCCACCTCGGCGTTGCCCGACACGGTCGGGACCACGCCGACCACGTTCGGCACATGGGCCAGTGCCTGCGCGTCCTCGAAGGTCAGCGGGCGCGCCGACGCCGGCAGCCCCGGCGGCCCTCCCTTGGCCTCTATGCGCCCCGGCGCGATGCCGATGACGTTGGTGCCGAACTGCGAGAACTCGGCGAGCACGAAACGGTGCACGCCCGCACCGATCGAGGTGAGCAGGATCACGGCCGCGATGCCGACCGCGATGCCGAGCAGCGTGAGAAAGCTGCGCAGCCGGTGCGCGGTGATCGCACGCACGGCGAGCGTGATGCCGTCGCGCAGGATCATCGTTTGGCCAGTGCGAGCACCGGGTCCATGCGCGCCGCGCGCCGCGCGGGCAGCACGCCGAACACCAGCCCGGTCACGATCGAGGTGCCCAGCCCCGCCAGCACGGCCCAGTCGGGCGCAAAGGCCGGATAGGTCGGGTAAAGGTAGCGGATCGTCGCGGCGCCGGCCTGGCCGATGACGAAACCGAGCACGCCGCCGGCCGCGGACAGCAACGCGGCCTCGGTGAGGAATGCCCTGCGTATCGCGCCCTCGCTGGCGCCGAGCGCCTTGAGCAGGCCGATCTCGGCCGTGCGCTGCGTGACGGAGACCAGCATCACGTTCATCACCAGGATGCCGGCCACCGCGAGGCTGATCGCGGCGATGCCGGCCACGCCCAGCGTGAGCGTGCCCAGCACGCGGTCGAACGTGGCCAGCACCGCGTCTTGCGTGATGACCGTGACGTCCTCCTCGCCTTCGTGGCGCGCCTTGATGACGTCGCGCGCCTGCGCCTTGGCGAGCTCGATCGAGTCGCGATGACGCGCCTCGACCAGGATGCGGAACAGCGAGTTGGTGTTGAACAACTGCTGCGCCGTCGATACCGGCACGAACGCCAGTTCGTCGGTATTCATGCCAAGGCCGATGCCCGAGGTGGACAGCACGCCGATGATGCGAAACCGCCGATCGCCGACGCGCACCAGCCGGCCGACGGCGGGCTCGGCGCCGAACAGCTCGCGCCGCACCTTGCCGCCGATCACCATCACCGGCGATCCGTGAGACCAGTCCTCCTCCGGCAGGAAGCGGCCCTGCGCCAGCTCGAAGTGGCGCACGTCCAGGTATTCGGCGGTGGTGCCGACGACGACCGTCTCGCGCAGCCTGCCGCCCGCCGTGATCTCGGCCGACCCGACCGAAACCGGCGCCACGCGCAGCACGGCCTGCGCGCGCCCGATCGCGCGCGCGTCGTCCAGCGTCAGGTCGCGCGGGGTGCTGGTCACCGCGTTCGCCGGCGAGAAGCCGCCGGTCTGCGTGCGTCCGGGCAACACGATCACCAGGTTCGTGCCGAGCGAAGAGAACTGGTCGATGACGAAGTGCCGTGCGCCGTCGCCGAGCGCGGTGAGCACGATCACCGCCGCCACGCCGATGCCCATCGCCAGCATCGACAGCAGCGTGCGCAGGCGGTTGCCCAAGGCTGCCGCGACGGCAAAACGAAGCACGTCTAGCGCGCGCATGTCCGGCCGGCCAATTCGACAGCGACGCGCCCGTGCCGCATGCTGCGCCTCACGGGCTCGTCGCCAACGCGGCGCCACGCGTGTCGCGCACGATCACGCCGTCTTCCATCGCCACACGCCGCCGCGCGCGCGCGCCGATCGCCGGATCGTGCGTGACGACGACGAGCGTCACGCCGCGCGCGTTCAGGGCCTCGAGCAGATGCACGACATCGTCGCCGGTGGCGCGATCGAGATTGCCCGTCGGCTCGTCGGCGAGGATCAACGCCGGCTGCATGATGGTCGAGCGTGCGATCGCCACCCGCTGGCGCTGGCCGCCCGACAGCTGGTCCGGCCGGTGCTCGGCGCGGTCGGCGATCCCGTAGTCCTGCAGCGCCCGCATGACGCGTGCGCTGCGCTCCTTGGCCGCGATGCCGGCCAGCATCAACGGCAGGGCGACGTTCTCGGCAGCGGTGAGCCGCGGCACGAGGTGGAAGCTCTGGAACACGAAGCCGATCCGCTGGCTGCGCACGCGCGCCTGTTCCTGTGGCGCCAGCGTCGTCACGTCGCGCCCCTCGAGCCGGTAGGTGCCGGCGTTGGGCCGGTCGAGCAAGCCCAGGATGTTGAGCAAGGTCGACTTGCCCGAACCGGACGGGCCCATGACCGCGACGTACTCGCCGGCGGCGATCGACAGATCGACCGCGCGCAGCGCATGCACCTGGCTGTCGCCGAGCTGGAACACGCGCTCGACTGCCGTCAGCTCGATCTGCTCGGCGCCCGCCATGGCGTTCACTTCGTCGCCGGGGCCGGCTCGATCACCGCCGCGGCGCCGGCCTTGACGCCGGGGCGCTCGAGCGAGGTCACGATGCGCTCGCCCGCGCTGACGCCGGCAACGACTTCGGTGTATTCCCAGTTCGCGAGACCGGCCTTGATCGTGCGCTCCTCGAGCCTGCCGTCGGCGCCGAGCACCAGCGCCCTGCCCCCCTCGAGCAGCGCTGCGGTCGGCACGCGCAGCACGTCATCGCGCGCATCGAGCACGACCTCGACGTCGGCGCTGTAGCCGACGAGCAGGCGGCCGACGCGGGTCGGTTCGTCGAACGTCGCCTCGATATCGACCGTGCGCGACTGCTTCTCGATCGCGGTCACGTAGGGCGCAACGCGCCGCACCTTGCCGGCGAACGACTGTTTGGGCATCGCGTCGAGCGAGATGCGCACCGGCTGGCCCGCGCGCAGCTTGGGCGCGTCGATCTCGTCCATCGGCGCCTTCACGTACAGGCACGATTCGTCGATCAGGTCGATCGCCGGCGGCGTCGGCACGCCGGGCGGCGACGGCGTCGAGTACTCGCCGACCTCGCCGACGATCTTCGCGACCGTGCCGTCGAAGGGGGCCACGAGCACGGTGCGCCCACGCTGCACGCGCACCATCTGCACGCTGGCTTGCGTCTGTTCGACGTCGGCGCGGGCGGTGGCACAGGCCGCCGTCTTCGCTTCGGCGGCGGCGCGCGCAATGTCGATCGCGTTGGCCGAGACGAACCCGCGCTGGTGCAGTTCCGTCTGGCGGGCGACATCGCGCTCGGCGCTTTCGGCGAGGGTGCAGGCCTCCACCACCCGCTTGCGCGCGGTGGCCACCTGCGCCTGGGCGACGCTCTCCTGGGCCTGGATGTCGCCGTTCCAGAGCTGCATCAGCAGCTGGCCCTTCTTGACCTTGTCGCCTTCCTTGACCGTCAGCACCTCGATCCGACCGCCCAGGATGGTCGAGAGCTTGGTCCGCTGACAGGCCTCGACGGTGCCGGCGCGGGTGTTGACGATCGTCGCTTCGACGCGCCCGCGCGCCACTTCGGCGACCACGACCGCGATGGGGTTGGGACGACCGAGCCACCAGACCACCGCCGCGAGTGCGACGGCAGCGATTGCGACGATCAGGCTACGGCGCAACCAGGGACGGCTCGAGGCGATGGGCATGGGTGCGTGGGACGAAGCGCGCGGCGGCGCGACAGCGCCGAGCCTAATCGATCAGGGCAGGACGGAATTGACTGCGCGCAAGCAGTGGGTCGCGACCCGTCGCCGCGATCGTCGCCACGCTCACTGATCGGCGAGATGACTGGCGACGATGGCCTCGACGCGTGCCTGCTGCGCGGGCGTCAACGGCGCGAACGGCCGCCGGCAAGGGCCGCAGTCGAGGCCGAGGATCTTCAGCATCGCCTTGGTGCCGGGAAACACACCGACGTCGACCAGCACGTCGATGACCGCATTGGCGCGCGACTGCAGGGCCAGCGCACGCTTCATGTCGCCAGTCTTCAGCGCGTCGAAGATGCGAACGAAGAGCCGGCCCATGACGTTGAAGGTGGTGCCGATCGCGCCGTCCGCGCCCATCGCCATGCCGCCGACGAACATCTCGTCGTAGCCGTTGTAGATCACCGCCTGCGGCGCCGCGCTCTTCAGACGCTCGAGCTGGTAGAGGTTTTGCGAGGTGTGCTTGACGCCGATGATCTTCGGATGCGCCAGCAGGGTCAGCAGATCGGCCGTGCTCAGCGGCCGCGCCGATTTGGCCGGGAAGTTGTAGACGATGAGCGGCAGCGGCGTGGCCTCGGCCAGCGCCCGGTAGTGCGCCAGCACCTCGGCCGCCGAGAAGTCGTAGTAGAACGGCGGGATCGCCGACACCGCGTCGTAGCCGGCATCGGCCGCCGCACGCGCGATGTCGATCGCCTCGTCGGTCGAGATGGCGCCGACATGGGCGATCAGCCTGGCGCGACCCTTCACCGCCTTGGCAAATTCCGCGAGCACGGCCTTGCGCTCGACGGCGGTCTGCAAGAACGCCTCGCCGGTGCTGCCGCCGACATAGAAGCCGTGCAGGCCCTGCGCCAGCTCGAACTCGGCCAGCGGGCCGAGCAGCGCCAGGTCGAGCGAGCCGTCGGGCTTGAACGGCGTGACCAGCGCGGAGAAGACGCCGCCGAGCGGATGGGTCGGGTGTGGCTGAGCATTCATGGCGTGCAAGTGTGCTGTGTCAGGTGCGCGTGATCATGCCCGGCAGCCAGAGTGTCAGCGGCGGCCAGAGCGAGATCGCCAGCAGCACCGCCAGCAACGGCACCAGCCAGGGCAGGATGGCGCGCGACATGGTCTCGAACGAGACGTTGGCGATGCGCGTGACGACGAACAGCACCACGCCGATCGGCGGATGGATGGTGCCGAGGATCAGGTTCAAGACCATGATCACGCCGAACTGCACCGGGTCGATGCCGTAGGCCACGGCCGCCGGCACCAGGATCGGGATCAGGATCAGCATCGCCGCCAGCGCCTCCATGAAGCAGCCCACCAGCAGCATCAGCGCGTTGGCCATCAGCAGGAAGGCGATCGGGCTCGAGATCGTCGCCACGATCATCGGCGACAGCGTCTGCGGCACGCGCGAGATCGACATGCACCAGCCGAGCGCGCCCGCGGCCATCACCAGCACCAGCACCAGGCCGGTGGTCTCCGCCGTCTCGACCAGGATCGGCCCGATCTGCTTCCACTCCAGCGTGCGGTAGACCACCAAGCCGAGGAACAGCGCGTACAGGCAGGCCACTGCGGCGGCCTCGGTCGGCGTGAAGGTGCCGCTGAACATGCCGCCCAGAATCACCACCGGCGTCATCAGCGCGAAGAAGCCGTTGAAGAAGGTGCGCGCGATGTTGCGAAAGCCGCCGAAGGGCTTGCCGCCCATGCCCTCGCGCACCGCGATGAACGGCGACCATGACCATCAGGGCCGCGCCCATCAAGGCGCCGGGCACCACGCCGGCCATGAACAGTTTGCCGATCGACACGTCGGCCGTCACGCCGTAGATCACCATCGGCAGCGACGGCGGGATGATGGGGCCGATGGTGGCGGCGGCGGCGGTGATGGCGGCTGCCGTTTCGGGCTTGTAGCCGGCGTTGCGCATGGCGCGGATCTCGATCGCGCCCGAGCCCGCCGCGTCGGCCACCGCCGAGCCGACCATGCCGGCGAAGATCATGCTGGTCAGGATGCTGGCATGCGCATAGCCGCCGCGCACCCAGCCGATCAGCGCGCTGGCGAAGGCCACGATGCGGTCGGTGATGCGCGCCGCGCCGAGGATGTTGCCCATCAGGATGAACAGCGGCGCGGCGACGATCGGAAACGAGTTCATCGACCCGGCCATCTTCTGCGGCAGCACGGTGATCGGCATGCCACCCAGCCACAGGAAGGCCAGCGCGGCCAGGCCCATCGACGCAAACAGCGGCAGCCCGGCCAGGATCGTGAACAGCCACGCCGCCGAGACCTTGAACATCAACCCGATCATGGCGGCACCGCCTTGGCCCGCGCGGCCTGGCCCCTGGCCTGCTGCCAGAGTGCCACCAGGCCCTGCAGCAGCGTCACCAGGCCGGCCGGCAGCAGCGGCGCATACATCCAGGCCACCGACAGCGGCAAGGCCATGGCCTCGATGTCGGCGTTGGTGCGCATCAGGTGCACGCTGTTCCAGGCGATCACGGCACCGAAGACGGCCAGCGCGAGCTGGATCACGGCCTCGGTCCAGCGCCAGGCAGTGCCCGGCAGCTTGTCCTGGAAATAGCGGATGCGGATGTGCGCGCCGCGCCGCGTCGCGATCATCCAGCCGAAACAGGCCAGCCAGACCATCAGGTAGCCGCTGCCCTCGTCGGTCCAGCTCAGCGGGTGGCCCAGACCGCGCGAGACGATGCCCGCCGTCACGGTGGCCAGCAGCGCCACCAGCAGCAGCCGCCGAAGCACCGCCGTCGAACGCTGCAGCGCGCGGTCCAGCGGACGCCGGGACCGGCTCTGCCGGGCCACAGGCGATCGCCCCCCTGGGGGGAGCGCCGAAGGCGCTCCGGGGGGAGTCAAAGCGCCAACAGCGACTCGAACGTGCCCTTGCCCCACTTGTCGGCGAACTGCGCCGGCACCTTGTCGAGCACGGGCTTGCGCCACAGCGCCAGGTCGGGCTCGATCACCGTCATGCCGGCGGCCTTGAAGGTGCCGACCAGCGTGGCTTCCTGGCCGAGCAGTTCCTTGTCCTGCCAGCTCGCGCCGGCCGCCAGCGCCGCCTGCAGCACGTCGCGGTCGGCCGGGCGCAGGCCCTTCCAGAAGCCCTCGTTCACGATCACCATGCGCGGCGTGATGATGTGCTCGGTGAGGACCAGGAACTTCTGCACCTCGAAGAACTTGCCGCTCTGGATCGTCGGCAGCGGGTTTTCCTGGCCGTCGACCGCGCCCTGGCTCAAGGCCAGGTAGAGCTCGCCGAAGGCGATCGGCGTGGCGCGCGCGCCCCAGGCCTCGGCCATCGCGCGGAAGGTGTCGACCGGCGGCACGCGCAGCTTGAAGCCGGCCATGTCGGCGGGCGTGCGCACGGCCTTGCTGCCGGTGGTCAGGTGGCGCTTGCCGTAGTAGGTGATGTTGAGCATGCGCATGTTGCGCTTGGCCACCAGGTCGTCGTTGAGCTTGGCGAACAACGGCGTGCCCGCGGCCTTGGCCATGTGCGCCGCATCGCGCCAGAGATAAGGCGCCTCGATCACCGACAGCGCCGGCAGGAAGGCGCCCAGGGCACCCGCGCCGTCGGTCGTCAGCTGCAGCGCGCCGGCCGACACCGACTCGATCATGTCCTTGCCCGAGCCGAGCTGGCTGGCCGGGAAGATCTGGATGTCGATGCGGCCCGCGGTCTTCTCGCGCACGTCCTTGGCGATGCGCTCGGCCATCTGCACCTGCGGGTGCGACGCCGCCAGCGATTCGCCCCAGCGGATCGTCGTCGCCTGTGCGCGCAACAGCGTCGGCGCCGCCAAGCCCGCCGCCACCGCCCCTGCCATGAATTGCCGTTTGTTGATGCCGCTCATCGTCGTCGCCTTGTAGTGGACACTGCGGGCAAAGTATCACCGCAGCCCCTGGCCGATGGGCAGTGGTGTTTGCCATCATCCGGCGCGCGGCCGTGCCGGCGATTCACCGTGAAGGAGCCTTGAACATGTCGAACCTGCGTGCCTGTCTGCCCCGCCCGACCACGCTCGTGCTGCTGGCCGCCACGGCGCTGGCCCTGGCCGCCTGCAGCCAGCTGGGCGGCAGCGCGACATCGATCCCGCCGACGAATTCACCGGCCCGCATCGCCGAGATCGTGGCCAGCCCCGAGCGCAGCGACGCCGACCGCATCAACGACCAGCGGCGCAAGCCGCGCGAGATGCTGGCCTTCATCGGCATCCGGCCCGGCATGGTGGCGCTCGACCTGAGTGCCGGCGGCGGCTACACGACCGAGCTGGTGGCACGCAGCATCGGCCCGACCGGCAAGGTTTACGGCCAGAACGCACCGCGCACGCCGCGGCCCGCGCCGGCGCAGCCCGAAGGCGCCGCGGCGCCACGGGCGGCGGCCGCACCGGCCAATGCCGCGTCGCGCCCGGCGCCGATCGGCGTGGCCGGCCGCGCCCAGGCGTTGACGAGCGGGAACATCGTGCCGGTGGTGCAGCCGTTCGAGAACCCGGTACCGGCCGAAGCGGCAAGCAACGGCCTCGACCTGGTGACGCTGATGTTCAACTACCACGACCTCGGCCACATGGGCGTGGACCGGGCGCAGATGAACCGCGCCGTCTTCGCCGCGCTCAAGCCGGGCGGCATGTACGTCATCGCCGACCACTCGGGGCGGCCGGGCACGGGCATCTCGGAATCGGGCACGCTGCACCGCATCGAGAAGACCTTCCTGCGCGCCGAGGTCGAGGTCGCCGGCTTCAAGCTGATCGAAGAGGGCCACTTCCTGCGCAACCCGAACGATCCGCGCGACAAGAACACACCCGAGCCGCCGATGCCCAAGGACGAGTTCGTGCTCAAGTTCGTCAAGCCGTGAGCAGTCCCTAGTCGCGATAGCTCGCGTCGACGCGATCGAGCCGACGCAACAATGCCGGCCAGGCCAGGCCGCCGCCGGCACCCTGGGTCACCGCCTGCCACTGCTGCTCGGCGCCGTCGACGATGGCCTGCCCGATGCGCCGCACCGGCGTGCCGCCGGCAAGCGCCCGGACCTGGATCATGCAACTGGTCTCGAAGAAGTACATCGCCACGAAGGCCTCGGCCACCGAGCGGCCGACGGTCAGCAGGCCGTGGTTGCGCAGCATCAGGAAGCGCTTGTCGCCCAGGTCACGCACCAGGCGCGGCTTCTCGTCGGCGTCGAGGGCCACGCCCTCGTAGTCGTGGTAAGCCAGCGAGGCGAGCACGAAGATCGAATGCTGCGACAGGGGAAGCAGGCCTTCCGCCTGCGCCGACACGGCAACCCCGTTGACGCTGTGCACGTGCAGCACGCAGTCTGCGTCGTCGCGCGCAGCATGCACGGCGCTGTGGATCGTGAAGCCGGCGGGGTTGACCTCGTACGGGCTGTCGAGCACCTTGCGCCCGTCGAGGTCGACCTTGACCAGGCTGGAGGCCGTGATCTCGTCGAACATCAGGCCGTAGGGATTGATCAGGAAATGGTGCTCGGGCCCGGGTACCCGGGCCGAGATGTGGGTGAAGATCAGGTCGTCCCAGCCGAAACGGGCGACGAGCCGGTAGCAGGCCGCCAGATCGACCCGTTGTTGCCATTCGGCCGCGCTGACGGTGTGCCTCAGGTCGAAATCTCGCATGTCCATGGCGTCCTCGCGCAGTCCGGGTCCCGAAGGTAGAATATATAGACTGGTCTAGTTAGAGAGTCAAGATGGCCAAACCCGTTGCCGCAGGCAGTCGCGAACGCATGCTCGAGAGCACCATCGAGCTGATGCGCGGCTATGGCCTGTCCGGCGCCGGTATCAACGACATCGTGCGCGACAGCGGCGCGCCCAAGGGTTCCGTCTATCACTTCTTTCCCGACGGGAAATTGCAGATCGCGACCGAGGCCCTGGTGGTCTATTCGGCGCGGGTGCGCGATTTCATCGACCGTACGCTGGCCGGCAAGGCAAGGCCGGAAGAAAGGGTCAAGGCCCTGTTCGCGGCCTTTGCCCGCCGTGTCGAGGCCGGCGACTACCTGCGCAGTTGCGCCGTCGGCGCGGTGAGCCTGGACCTGGGCGACGAGCTCGAGACCTTGCGGCTGGTCCTGGCCACCGCCTTCGACGACTGGCGTGCGCTGATTGCCAGCCACCTCCAGCTGGCTGACGCGCGCCGATCGCGGTCGTTTGCCGGCCTCGTGTTGACGGCCATCGAAGGCGCCTACATCCGCAGCCGCGTCGAACGGTCGAGCCGGCCGTTCCAGGAAGCGGGCGCATGGCTGGCCGAACTTGCCGCGGCCCACCCGGCCGCGTGATCGGCGATCGACAGCGACGGCAATCCCGCGACAACGCCCGAGCCTCAGCCGCCGGCGCGCTTGACGGTCCAGCCTTCGGCGGCCAGCCAGGCGGCGACACGCTCGGCGTGGTCGCCCTGCAGCTCGAGCACACCCTCCTTCACCGTGCCACCGGCGCCGCAGGCGGCGCGCAGGCGCTTGCCCAATGCGGCGAGCGCAGCGGCGTCGAGCGCCAGGCCGCGCACCAGTGTCACGGTCTTGCCGCCGCGGCCCTTGCTTTCACGGCTGACGCGGACGATGCCGTCCCCCGGTTGGACTGCCACGGACGGCGCGCCGCAGCGACAGGCGGCCACGGGTTGGCGGCAACCCGGGCACATGCGACCGGCGTCGGTCGAGTAGACCAGGCCACCGCTGCCGGGTTTGCGCATCGTGTTCAGGCGAGCAGATGCTGCCATGCGCGCGCGGCGGCCGGCGCATCGGTCAGCAACACGAACAGCACGCCGGCCACGGCGCCACCCAGGTGCGCGTCGTGGTTGATGTGGCCACGAGACTGGCGCGAGGCCCAGACGCAGTAGGCCAGATACGCCAGCGCGAACAACGGCGCGGGGATCGGCACCGGGATCGGCAGGATGAAGATGGACTGCGACGGCGTGTAGACGATGGCCGCGAACAGCACGGCCAGGATCGCGCCCGAAGCGCCGAGCGTCTTGTAGGCCGGATCGCGTCGGTGCATCAGCCAGGTGCCGGCACTGCTGACCACGATTCCCGTGGCGTAGAGCGCGACGAAGCGTGCACTGCCGATCTGCTCCTCGAGCGCGAAGGCAAAGGCCCAGAAGGTGAAGGCGTTGAACAGCAGGTGCGGCAGGTCGGCGTGCAGGAAGGCACTCGTCACGATGGTCACGAACTGCTGCCGCGGCCAGAACCAGAACGGGCGAAACAGGTGACGCTCGAGCGCCGTCGGCCAGCGGTACAAGACCAGCAGGCTGCCGATCATCATCGCCGCCAGCAGCAACCACGACACCGGCGTGGCGTCGGCGAGCTCAAGAAGGGTCGGCATCGCGGCGATTGTCGGCCCTGGCCGGCGTCAGATCCCCGCGTACCACTCGTAGCCTTCGTCCTCCCAGTAGCCGCCGCGGCCGCCGCGGATGTCGGCGAAGCTGGCCACCAGCTCGATGGCCCGCACGTACTTGGCCTGCTTGTAGCCGAGCTGGCGCTCGACGCGGCAACGCAGCGGCGCACCGTTGGCCACCGGCAGCGGCTGGTCGTTCAGTTCGTAGGCCAGGATCGTCTGCGGGTGGTAGGCGTCGTCGAAGTCGATGCTCTCGTAGTAGCGCGAGTCGGCGGCCTCGGGGTTGGCCTGGTTCATCGAATCGAAGCAGCGGAAGACGACGAAGCGCGCGGCGGGCAGTGGCCGCGCCGCGCCGAGCAATGCGGCCAGCGGCACGCCCTTCCACTGCCCGATGCAACTCCAGCCCTCGACGCAATCGTGGCGCGTGATCTGCGTGCGCGAGGGCATCGCGCGCAGCTGCGCCAGGCTGAATTCGGCCGGCTGCTCGACCAACCCGCCGACGGCCAGCCGGTATTCGGCGAAGCCGCCCCGGCGCAGGGCCTGGTAGTCGTCGTCGACCGGCGCCAGCGTGCCGTTGGCGCGAAAGGTCTGCGCGATGTGCTTGCGCTCGAATTCCTGCGCCATGGCCGCGCGCGGCGCAATCAGCCGTTGCGCTGCGCTGGCTGAGTTGCTCGGCGCTGCGCAGCGCTTCGATGAAAGACTCGTTGCGCGACAGCCTGTCGCAGCCCGACAGCAGCGCGGCGCCGGCTGCCGCCACGGTGCCGCGCAGCAGGTGGCGGCGTTCGCGCTGACTCCTGCGCATCAGGCGCAGCTTCGGCTTGCTCTGCATCACGGCCCCTCTCCTGCCTTGTCGGGCGGCAACTTGTACCAGCCCGTGACCATCGATCGGATTTCGTTCCAGGCCCCGGCCACGACGACCTCGAACAGGTGGACGGCCGTGAACAACAGCAGCCCGGCGGCGGCGATGAAGTGCAACGAGCGCGCCGATTGACGGCCGCCGAGCAGATCGACCCAGCCGGTGTAGACCGTGTCCAGCCGCGGCGACATCGCCAGGCCGGCCACCACCAGCAGTGGCAGCAGACCGAAGATCACGCACAGGTAGGCCAGGTTCTGCAACACGTTGTAGCGGCGGGCGGCGTCACCGCTCGGATGCCTGAGCAGCAGGTGGTTCTTGATCGAGCGGCCGATGCCACGCAGTTCGGCCGGCGTGGGCAGCAAGTCGCGCGTCAGGTGGCGGCTGAACAGGGTGTAGACCAGGTACGCGACGCCGTTGATGACGAAGATCCAGGCAAAGAAGAAGTGCCAGCGCCGCGCCACCGCCAACCCTTGCGGCCCGGGCACGGTGGCCCAGCTCGGAAAGCCCCGTGCGTACAGTCGGCCATCGGCCTGCGACAGGCCGAGCACGCCCGTCGTGTCCCACTCGAGGCCGGCGACGCGGGTCACGCCGACGGGGCCGGCGGCGCCGTCCCTGGCGCCGATCATCAGCCAGGGCGAGGCGAAGTGCGAGTCATGGCCCCAATACAGTGCGGGGTGCGCGTTGAAGATGTTCAGCCCGCTCATCAGCAGCAACGTGATGCTGATGACGTTGATCCAGTGCATCACGCGCACCGGCAAGCGGTGGCGGTAGATGCGCTGCGCAGGTGGCGGCGTCGGATTGCTCACGATCGAGAGTCCTTCGAAGGTGCCGGGTCATTGCCGACGGGCATTGCCGGGGCGCCCCAGCAAGCACCTTGGTCGAAGTATGCCGCGTCGCCTTACAGCGTCGTCGCCGTGCAGGTCAGCGGCGAGTTGCAGGTGCCACGGCCATCGGTGAAGTATCGATGAGCAAGCCCGTCCCATGCGCGTGGACAGTAAAGGGCCATCGGCATTGCGCATAAAATGGCATCGGCACCATCGAAAGTGTTCGATCCAGTTTCGCGGAAGGCCTGAACCAATTGCTTTGCTCGTAGGAAGACTTGATGCTGCCTTTCTTTGGCGACCTGGTAGTGCGCACCGATGAAGCGCGTCGCGATTTCGAAACCCACCCCGTGATCCTCGATGCCGTCGCAAACGGCATGACGATCGAGCGCTACCGCAAATTGCTGCTCGAGCTTTACCACGTGGTCTGGCATTTCAATCCCGCATGCGCGGCCGCGGCCAGCCGCATGCCGGATCAGTTCCGGCAGGTGCGCTACTTTCTGTACGAGCACATGCACGAGGAGTCGGGGCACGAGCAGTGGGTCACGAACGACCTCGAGGTCGTGGGTGTCGGCCCGGCGGAGGTCGCGGCCTATCAGCCATCGCTCGACAACCTGGCCCTGAACGGCTTCAACTACTGGGCCGCCGACAGGCGCCACCCTTGTTCCGTACTGGGCATGTTGTACGCGCTCGAAGTGATCGCCTCGGTCTACGGCGGCACGTTCGCTTCGGCGATCCGCGATTCGCTGCTGCTCGAAGGCGACCGCGGCGTCTCGTTCATCAGCTCGCACGCCACGATGGACATGGAACACATGGCCACGCTGCGCCAGGTGCTGAACACCATCACCGACCCGGCGGCGCAGGACGCGATCGCCGAAACGGTGCTGGTCAACTTCCACCTCATCACCCGCGTCTTCGCTGCCGTATGAGTGTCGACCCGATATCACGCGCGGACCAGGCGGCACGCCTGGCCGCGCTGATGACGCGGCGCTACAAGTACCTGCGGCTCGAGTGGCGGGCCGAAATGTCGGCGCTGCGGGTGCACACCTGCGTCAAGCCGATCCAGTGCTACAGCCTGGCCGGCATCGCCGAGATGCAGCGCGTGCTCGACGACATCAGCGCCAGTCCGGGCCTGGTGCGCCATCTCGTGCTGTCGTCGGACGTGACGGGCGTCTTCAATTTCGGCGGCGACCTGTCGCTGTTCGTGCTGCTGATCCGCGCCCGCGACGCCGATTCGCTGCGCATGTACGGGCGCCGCTGCATCGACATGGTCTGGTGGCTCGAGAACGCGTCGAGCCTGGGCGTGCACACGACCGTGCTGGTGCAAGGCGACACGCTCGGTGGCGGGCTCGAATCGGTGATGCCGTTCCACAAGGTGATCTTCGAGCGCAGCGCACAGGCCGGCTTCCCGGAGGTGCTGTTCAATCTGTTCCCCGGCATGGGGGCGTGGAACTTCGTCATCCGCAAGGCGGGCTTCTCGATCGCGAACCAGATGATCCTGTCGGGCAAGCTCTACACCGCCGAGCAGTTGCAGCGGCGCCACCTGGTCGACGTGGTGGTCGACGACGGTGAAGGCGAAGCGGCGATCGAGGCCGTTCTGGCTTCCGTCAATCCGAGGCTGCGCGGCACGCTGGCGGCACTCGAGGCGCGGCGGCTGGCCTCGCCGATCACCTACGAGATGCTGCTCGCGATCGTGGAGCAATGGACCGAGGCCGCGCTCACCCTCGCCGACCGCGACCTGCGCTTGATGGAGCGTCTGGCGCGGGCGCAGGTTCGCAAGGCCGGCGACTCGACCGCCGACGGCGCCGTGTCCGAGATCAAGCGCCAGGAGCTCGACAGTGCCTGGGGCGAGGAACGCACCGGCATCACCGAGTGGTCCGACCTCGGCTGATGATCGGGCGGCCCCCGGCGCCGGGCCGGTCTACAGCCAGATCCTGAGCAACTCGCGCAGTTGTTCGCGTGTGTAGGGTTTGGCCAGGTGCGCGTCCATGCCCGCCGCGCGCGCCAGCTCCGCGTCTTCGCTGAACGCATCGGCGGTGGCTGCGATCACCGGCAACCTCGGCAGGCCGAGCCTGGCCTCGCGGTGGCGGATCTCGCGCGTCGCGGCGTAACCGTCCATCACCGGCATGTGGCAATCCATCAGCACCAGGTCGACGACATTGCGCTCGAGCAACTCCAGTGCCTCGCGCCCATCCGTCGCTTCGATGACATCCACCCCCAGCGAGCGCAACATCTCGCAGGCCAGCATTCGATTGACGTCGTTGTCCTCGACCACCAACACGAAGCCCATCAGGTCGGTGCTGCCATCCAGCGTGCCGGCCATCGAGTCGGGAGGCAGGGCGTGCACGGCGGCCGGATCACGCTGCAACGACAGTGCAAAACTGAACCGCGAACCGAACCCGGTGCGGCTCTTGACCTCGATGCGCCCGCCCATCGCCTCGACAATGCGCTGGCTGATGGCCAGACCCAGCCCGGTTCCGCCGCGGCGCCGGCTGCCCGAGCCGGCGACCTGGTGAAACGGCTGGAACAGCGCGGGAATGGCGTCGGCCGCGATGCCGATGCCGGTGTCGCGGACTTCGAACACCACGCCGACATGCCCCTCTTTCGCCTCTCGCGGACGCAGGCGCAGCTGGACCTCGCCGCTCTCGGTGAACTTGATCGCGTTGCCGACGAGATTGAGCAAGACCTGCTTCAGGCGCTGGGCGTCGCAGATGACCCACTCTTCGACCGCCGGCTCGATCTCCAGCGTCAGTGCCAGGCCGCGGCTCTCGGCGTTGCCGCGAAACAGCGTGATCACCGACAGCGCCAGCGAGTGCAGCGACATCGGCGTGTAGTGCAGGTTGAGCTTGCCGGCCTCGATCTTGGAGTGGTCCAGCACGTCGTTCAGGATCGCCATCAGCGATGCGCTCGACGACGACGCCGTTCGCACCAGCCGGCGCTGATCGGGGTCGAGCTGCGTGCGTCGCAACAGTTCGAGCGAGCCCATGACGCCGTTCATCGGCGTGCGGATCTCATGGCTCATCGTGGCCAGGAACTGCGATTTGGCCACGTTGGCTGCGTCGGCCTCCTCCTTGGCCTGTTGCAGCGACGCATTGGCCGCATCGACCTCCAGGCCATGGCGCACCGCGCGCGCAGCGGTCTCGGCGAACTTGCCCGATGCGCGCAGCAAGGTGACGCCATACAGCGCGATGAGCACGGCCAGCAGCGTCGAATGCAATGATTCGCTCAACAGGGTGGCGACGAACACGCTGGTCAGGAGCGGCACCGCCAGCCAGAGAAACGACCGCCCGGCCAGCGACATGAAGAACGCGGCGATCGAGATCGAACCGCAGGCAAAGACGACATAGGCGGTTGCCGCCACGCCTTCGAGGTGCACGTAGATGCCCAACGAGCCGACGACCCACATCAGGCCGGCCAGCGCGGCGTTGGCTTCGAGCTGCCGCGTCACGCGACCAAGGTCGCTTTCGGCCAGCGCCGTGACGTCATCGACGCGGCGCGTGATGAGCAATCGCCAGACCCCGACCCAGACGCCGAGCACGGCCGTCGCGATCGCCTCGTTGCGGTAACCCGCATAAAAGCCCATGCCCGCCAACATGGCCACCGCCGCCAACTGCAGCGGCACACTGCGGGTGGCGTTGAACAACGCCAGACGCAGCATCTCGCGTCTCTGCGCGATATCGATGGGTTGCTCGCCATGCGGCATCGCCGCAGCATAACCAAAAAAATCCGCTTGCTCGCCTCGAGAAGGCGGGCGATGTCGCGCTGCTGCACAGGCTGATCTGTGCGGCAATGCATGTTTGCGGCCACGCGCATGTTGCGCCCGCGTTGACGCAGCGCCGGTTTGCCGCATGCAGGACGCTGGCGCAGCGCGTCGCGTGGGTGCAAACTGCGCACCGGCCCGGCAAGCAACCGTGCCGAGACTGGAAGGATGGCGAATGACCCCAGGGACCCTTCGACTGCACGTGCCCGAGCCGAGTGCGCGGCCGGGCAACGAGACCGATTTCTCGTACCTGCACCTGTCGCCGGCCGGCACGGCGCGGCGGCCGGCGGTCGACGTGGCACCCACCGACACCGCCGACCTGGCCTACACGCTGGTGCGCGTGCTCGACGACAAGGGCCGTGCGGTCGGGCCATGGGCGCCGAAGATCGGCATCGAGCGCCTGCGCCACGGCCTGGTCGCGATGATGAGGACACGCGCCTACGACGCGCGCATGCTGATCGCGCAGCGCCAGAAGAAGATCTCGTTCTACATGCAGTGCCTGGGCGAAGAAGCCATCGCCACCGCCCATGCGCTGGCGCTCGCGCCCGGCGACATGTGCTTCCCGACCTACCGCCAACCCGGTCTGCTGCTGGTGCGCGACGACATCGACATGGTCGAGATGATGTGCCAGGCCATGTCCAACGAGCGCGACCCGCTCAAGGGCCGCCAGCTGCCGGTGCTGCATTCGTACAAGCGGGCGGGCTTCTTCACCGTCTCGGGCAACCTGGCGACGCAATTCGTGCAGGCCGTGGGCTGGGGCATGGCCTCGGCGATCAAGGGCGACAGCCGCATCGCCTCGGCCTGGATCGGCGACGGCGCCACCGCCGAGTCCGACTTCCACACCGCGCTGACCTTCGCCCATGTCTACCGCGCGCCGGTGATCCTGAACGTGGTCAACAACCAATGGGCGATCTCGACCTTCCAGGCCATCGCCGGCGGCGAGGCGACCACCTTCGCCGCGCGCGGCGTGGGTTGCGGCATCGCCTCGCTGCGCGTCGACGGCAACGACTTCCTGGCCGTCTACGCAGCCTCGTCGTGGGCCGCCGAGCGCGCGCGCAGCAACCTCGGTCCGACGCTGATCGAGTGGGTCACCTACCGCGCCGGCGCGCATTCCACCTCGGACGATCCTTCGCGCTACCGCCCGGCCGACGACTGGACGCACTTCCCGCTCGGTGACCCGATCGCGCGGCTGGCCGCGCACCTGACGGTTCTGGGCGCGTGGTCGGAGGACGAGCAGCGGCAGACGCAGAAGCAGCTCGACGCGCAGGTCGGTGCGGCGCTGAAGGAGGCCGAGCGCCATGGCACGCTGGCCCACGGCTACGTGCCGCCGCTGGCCTCGATGTTCGAGGATGTCTACAAGGAAATGCCCGACCACCTGCGCGAGCAGTTGCGGCAGGCGGGTGGTTGAGTATGGCGACCATGACCATGATCCAGGCCCTGCGTTCGGCAATGGACGTGATGCTCGGCCGCGACGACGACGTCGTCATCTACGGCCAGGACGTCGGCTACTTCGGTGGCGTGTTCCGCTGCACCGAGGGCCTGCAGGCCAAGTACGGCAAGTCGCGCGTGTTCGACGCGCCGATCTCCGAAGGCGGCATCGTCGGCACGGCGATCGGCATGGCGGCGTATGGCCTGCGGCCGGTGGTCGAAGTCCAGTTCGCCGACTACTTCTACCCGGCCTACGACCAGATCGTCTCCGAGGCCGCACGCCTGCGCTACCGCTCGGCCGGCGATTTCACCGCGCCGCTGACGATACGCATGCCCTGCGGCGGCGGCATCTACGGCGGGCAGACGCACAGCCAGAGCCCGGAGGTGCTGTTCACCCATGTCTGCGGCCTGCGCACCGTGATGCCGAGCAACCCCTACGACGCCAAGGGCCTGCTGATCGCGGCCATCGAATGCGACGACCCGGTCATCTTCCTGGAACCCAAGCGCCTGTACAACGGGCCCTTCGACGGCCACCACGACCGGCCGCTGGTGCCCTGGTCGGCACGGCCGTCGAGCGAGGTGCCCGAGGGCCACTACAGCGTGCCGCTGACTTCGGCCGCCATCCATCGTGCCGGCGCCGACGTCACGCTGCTGGCCTACGGCACCATGGTCTACGTCTGCGAGGCGGCGGCGGCCGAGAGCGGCATCGACGCCGAGATCGTCGACCTGCGCAGCCTCTGGCCGCTCGACCTGGCGACGATCGTGGCGTCGGTGAAGAAGACCGGCCGCTGCGTGATCGTGCACGAGGCGACGCGAACCAGCGGCTTCGGTGCCGAGCTCGCCGCGCTGGTGCAGGAGCATTGCTTCTATCACCTGCAGGCGCCGATCGAGCGCGTGACGGGCTGGGACACGCCGTACCCGCATGCACAGGAATGGGCCTACTTCCCGGGTCCGCAGCGCGTGACGGCGGCCCTGCAACGCGCGATGGAGGCATAGGATGTGCCCACCCCCGAAGCGGCCTTCGGCCGCCTCCCCCTCAAGGGGGCAACGCCCGCAGACCGGCAAAGCCGGATCTGCGGCGTTCGCTCGGGAATGCACGTATCACTGCATGCACTTCGCAGAATCAGCAGCAGAGCAATCGCCATGAACGTGCACGTCGTCAAGGTACCCGACATCGGCGAAGGCATCGCCGAAGTCGAACTCGTGGCCTGGCATGTCGCGCCCGGCGACGTCGTTGCCGAGGACCAGGCGCTGGCCGACGTGATGACCGACAAGGCCTCGGTCGAGATCCCGTCGCCGATCGCCGGCACCGTGCAGGCACTGGGCGGCGATGTCGGGCAGTTGCTCGCCGTGGGCGCGGAACTGATCCGCATCATGCCGGCAGGCACGGCGCGGGCACCGGCCGCGCCATCCGCCCGGTCCGAACCGGCGGCCGCTGCCGCACCAACTGCCGCACCGCCTGCCGCACCAATCGCCGCGCCACCCGCCGCCGCAGCGCCACGCCGCGACACGGCCGCGCCGCCGGCCACCGCGCAGCGGCCGATCGCCTCGCCCGCGGTACGGGCGCGGGCCTGGGAACTCGGCATCGACCTGGCGACTGTCGCGGCCAGCGGCACGGCCGGCCGCATCACGCAGGCCGACCTCGACGCGCACGTGGCGCGCGGGGCGCCGCGTGTGCAGCCCAGGGCGCAGCCGGCAGCGCAGGCCGCGCCCGCACCGGGCGCGACGCAGGAGATCAGAATCGTCGGCCTGCGCCGCAAGATCGCGCAGAAGATGCAGGAGTCCAAGCGCCGCATCCCGCACTACACCTACATCGAGGAGGTCGATGTCGGCGAACTCGAGGCCTTGCGCGCGCAGCTCAACGCCAAGTGGGGCACGCAGCGCGCGCACCTGACGCTGTTGCCGTTCCTGATCCGCGCGATCGTGCTCGCGGTGCGCGAGCACCCGCAGGTCAATGCCCGCTTCGACGACGAGGCCGGCGTGCTGACGCGCTTCGATGCCGTGCACCTGGGCATCGCGACACAGACCGATGCCGGCCTGATGGTGCCGGTGCTGCGCGATGCGCGCGCGCTCGACCTGTGGGCCAGCGCCACCGAAGTCGCGCGGCTGGCCGACGGCGCGCGCGCCGGCAAGCTGGTGCGCGACGAACTCACCGGCTCGACGATCACGCTGACCAGCCTGGGGCCGCTCGGCGGCGTCGCGTCGACGCCGGTGATCAACCACCCCGAGGTGGCGATCGTCGGCGTCAACCGCATCGTGCAGCGGCCGGTGATACGCGGCGGGGCGGTGGTCGCGCGGCCGATGATGAACCTGTCGTCGTCGTTCGATCACCGCGTTGTCGATGGTGCCATTGGGGCGGCCTTCGTGCAGGCCCTGCGACAATCGCTGGAGCACCCGGCGACGCTGTTCATCGAGTAGCGCCGTGGGGCCGCTGCGGTGCCGGCTGCGTGTGCCCGGCGGATGACTTGATTGTTGCAGTTGGTTGCGCCGCCGGGCGCGATTGCGTGGCCCGGCCTTCGTACACTGAGTGCAATTCCCGACCCAACGACGCCAATGGCCGACTTCAAAGAATCCTCGCTCTGGCGCATCAGCAAGTTCAACCGCCTGCGCAGCACCATCGCTGCGGCTTCGCACGACGGCATGCAGCGCCAGACCCTGCTTTCGAGCACCCTGCAGGCCGAATTGCGGGTGCTGGATCGGCGACGCGAGGGTGCCGACCCGCTGGAGGTGGTCGCCGCGTGCGTGCGGCTGCGCGAACCGGCGCTGGTCTACCTGGGCTGCAGTGAAATTGTCTGGCCCGTGACCCTGTTTCCCGCGCAGATGCTCTACCACTCGCCGCGCAGCCTGGCGCAGGCCACGCCGCACGACATGGCGGTGCTCAAGATCATCGATATCGAGCCCGCCGGCGTGCGGCCACCGGGGCACTGGATGAATGAACGGGTGGCGAACGTCGAGTCCTATCACGAGCTCATGCCGGCGCTGTGGATGCTGGCGCTGCAAGGGCCGCGCAAGACCTTGTTGCATGAGGTCGCAGGGACCGCCGCCTATCGCGTCCTGCGCAACCCGGCCAACCAGGACCTGCCAACGCCTGGCGCGTTGGGCCCCGCAGCCGAGCGCTTGCGCGGCGACTCCGTCCCGCTTCGAACCATCGCCGGCTGGCCGGGCATGAGCCTGGAGCGCGCGAGCCGGTTGCTCAACGCCCTGTACCTGACATCCAATCTGATCGTCAGCCGCACCCACCATTCGGCGCGCTCGGGCACGCTGCAGTGGCTGCTCAGCCGGCGCGGCCGCTGAGCGGCACGCGGTCCGTCCGCCCGCGGCACCGGCCTCAGGGCGTGCCCATGGCCTCGCGCCAACGCATCGCGTCGTGGATGCGGAACCGGGTGCTCGGGTGATCGAAGAAGATGAA
>CAVVVW010000025.1:0-34102 GCA_963751775.1 uncultured beta proteobacterium | reverse complement strand
ACGGCGTGTTCCATCGACACCCATCGCCAACTGGAAAGGGGCCCGGCCATGGCACAGCAATCGAAGCTCTACATCGTACCCACCGACCGGTGGTACATCGAACGCACCGTCTGGCTCGTGGCAGGCGCCGTGCTGCTGGTGGCGACCGGGCTGGCCGTACTGGTGCACCCACTCTGGGTGCTGGCCGTCGCGGCCACCGCCGTGGCCTCGATCGTCGTCGCGCTGACCGGCTTTTGCGTCGTCGGCAACGTCTTGGCGCGACTGGGGTTGCGGCCCATGCTGGCACGTCCCGGCTGGAAGCAGGGTGAGATCTACCTGATGCAGACGGACCGCTGGTACCTCGAGCGGCGCATCTACCTCGTGGTCGGCATCAATCTGCTGATCGCCTCGACGCTGTCGCTGGTGCACAGCCCCTGGTGGCTCGCATTCACGGGGTTCGTCGGTACGGCGATGGTGTGGTTCGCAGCGACCGGCTTTTGCATCATGGCCAACGGCCTGTACTGGCTGGGTGCCGAGCCGCGCTTGGTGCCGGCGCGGGAGCCGCTTGCGGCCACTGCGCGATCACCCGGCGGCCACGCCGCGGCCTGACGCCTGCGGCGACCGGGCCTGACAAGCCGGCTCGACGGCGGCGCGAACGCCCCGGGCGGCTTCAGGGCGGCGATGGCGCACCGCCGTCAGTGCGGCGATGCAGGCACAGGTGGCGTGGCGTCCACGACGGCGCGACACGGTGCACGAAGTTCGAGCGCGCGATGTGGTAGCTCGGGTCGAAGCCGTAGAAGTTGCGGTGCATGCGGGCCAGCTCCTCGTCGCGGTAGGCCTGCAGCGGCTTGTGCGCTTCGTCGGCGAGGCGTCGGGCCTGCTTTGCGCGCAACAGTGCCGGCAACTCGCCGCTGGCGGCGAGCGCCTGCGCCCGTTCGCGTACGACGCCGACGAACGCGTGCACGTCGTCGCCGAAGACCGCGTCGACCAGGCCGAGTTGGGCTGCCTGGCTCGCCGACATCGGCAGCCGCCGGCCCATCACATCGGCCACGGTGCCGGCCTTCAGGCGGCGCGGTAGCAGGTAGGTCCAGTACTCCGACCCGTACAGATTGCCCATGTTCTTGTAGTGCGGGTTCAGCACCACGCTGCGGCGGGCCCAGACCCGGTCGGCGGCCAGGGCGACGAACACGCCGCCGGCGCCGGCGTTGCCCTGCATGGCGGCAATCACCACCCGGTCGGTGGCCGCTATCAGCGTGCGTGTCAGGTCGTCGATGGCGTTGATGTTGCGCCAGGACTCGTCGGCCGGGCTGTCGGCGGCTTCGATCACGTTCAGGTGGATGCCGTTCGACCAGAAGTCGGGGCCGCCGAGCAGCACCAGCACGCAAGCGGGTTGGGCCAGCGCGAAACGCACGGCCTCGGTCAGGCGCAGGCATTGCGCCGTGCTCATGGCGCCGTTGTAGAAGGCAAAGTGCAGGTAGCCGACGCCGCCCTCGGCCTCGTAGCGGATCTCGCGGTACCCCGAGGCAGCCAACGGCGCGTCGATGGCGATCGGCCATTCGGGCACATCGTGGCATTGCGCAGGAAAAGCCAGTGCCACGGGCAGCTTGATGCTGCCCGGCCGGTCGGCGCGGCGCACATGCCCGATCCAGACCGCGCCATCGACCGTGCTGCGCAGCACGGCGTCGTGGCGACGCCCGATCACGCGGCCGCCCTCGTGGCCGTGGTCCAAGTCCTGCGCGTGCGCATCGAACAGGTGGCACGGCGTGTCGAACAACGCGTCGAGCACGCCGGGGGCACCATCGGCGGCGCGGATCTTGCGCAACACGGTCTGCGTGCTGTCATGTGTCCAGTCGATGCGACGCGCCGTCTGCGGCATCTGCGCTCGCCAGTGGCCCTGTGCGTCGGCAGGCGCGGTCAATTCGGCGCGCTCGCGCGAATCGCCGAATCGCCGCACCGCGGCGAGCAGCGCGCGGGTGGCGGCCTCGGTGACTTCGTTGCGGTACAGGCTGGACTTGCTTGCATCGCGCATGGCGAAGGTCTGGCTGGCCCACACCGGCCCGGCGTCCATCTCGGCGTCGGCCTGCAGCACCGTCACGCCCCATTCGCGCCGGCCTTCTTCGATCGCCCAGTCCAGCGCCGACGGCCCGCGGTCGCCGACGATACCCGGATGCACGACCAGGCACACCGTGTGGCGCCAGACGCTTTCGGGGATGGCCCGTTTCATGAATGGCGCCACGATCAACGCCGGCCGATACAGTGCCACCGCTTCGATGGTCACCGCGTCGGAGATGTCGAACTCGATCGACACCTCGTGGCCCAGCGCCGTGAGTTCGAGGTACAGGCGTTGCGCCAGGGCGTTGAAGCTGCGCGTCAGGAACAGGATGCGCACGGCGTCTCAGCAGATGCGCGGCAGCTGGTCCCCGGCCAGCCAGTCGACGATGCGCTTGCCGCCGAAGCGGGTCTGCATCTGCACGAAGTGGTGCCGATCGGCGGTCACGACACCGATCCGCGCGGCCTGGTGTCCCAACGGATGCGCGTGCATCGCCTGCAGCAGGCGCTCGGTGCAATCGGGCGGCACGATCGCCACCAGCTTGCCCTCGTTGGCCACGTACAGCGGATCCAGCCCCAGGAACTCGCAGGCCGCCGCCACCTGCCGTTGCACCGGCACGGCGTCTTCCTCGATCAGCATGCCGACGCCGGACTGCGCGGCGATCTCGTTCAAGGTGGTCGCCAGGCCGCCGCGTGTCGGGTCGCGCAGCACGCGCAGCTCGGGTACGGCGTCGATCATCGTGGCCACCAGGCCGTGCAGCGCCGCGGTGTCGGAGCGCAGGTCGGTGCCGAAGGCCAGCGACTCGCGTTGCGACATCACCGCCATGCCATGGTCGCCCACGGTGCCCGAAACGATGATGCAGTCGCCCGGCCGCGCGCGGTCACCCGAAATCTCGATGCCCGGCGGCACGACGCCGACGCCGGTCGTGGTGATGAACACGCCGTCGCCCTTGCCGGCCTCGACCACCTTGGTGTCGCCGGTGACGATGGGCACGCCCACCTCGCGCGCCGCGGCGGCCATCGAATCGACGATGCGCTTCAGGTCGGCCAGCGGGAAGCCCTCTTCGAGAATGAAGGCCGCGGCCAGCCAGAGCGGGCGCGCGCCCGACATCGCCACGTCGTTGACCGTGCCGTGCACCGACAGGCAGCCGATGTCGCCGCCGGGAAAGAACAGCGGCGACACGACATGGCTGTCGGTGGCGATCACGATGCGACCCTCGGGCCGCGGCAGCAGTGCCTGGTCGTTGCGCTGCGCGAGCCATGGGTTGTCGAACGCCGCCGCGAACAGCTGCTCGATCAGTTGCGCCATCGCGCGCCCACCCGATCCATGCGACAGGTCGACCCGGCCGTGCTTGATGTCGAGGGGGCGGATGTAGTCCGCGCGCACGTTGCTCACACCACCGCCGCCATGATGGGCGTCTCGCGGAAGCGCCCGTAGCTGTAGTACGCCGCGCACGCGCCTTCGGAGGACACCATGCACGAGCCGATCGGGTTCTCCGGCGTGCACAGGGTGCCGAAGACCTTGCAGTCGCGCGGCTGCTTCACGCCGCGCAGGATGGCACCGCATTCGCAGGCCTTGTTGTCGGCGACCGATCGCGTTTCGAGGCTGAAACGCCGCTCGGCGTCGAAGGCGGCAAACGCGTCGCGGATGCGCAACGCGCTGTACGGCACCTGGCCCAGCCCGCGCCACTCGAAAGTGCGGCGCAGCTCGAACACTTCGGACACCAGGGCCTGCGCCTTGACGTTGCCCTCGCGGCTGACAGCGCGGGTGAACTCGTTCTCGACTTCGGCGCGGCCCTGGTTGATCTGGCGCACCAGCATCAGAATCGCCTGCATCACGTCGAGCGGCTCGAAACCCGCGATCACCACCGGCTTGCGGTACTCCTCGGCGAAGAACTCGTAGGGCTGGCTGCCGATGATCGTCGACACATGCGCCGGGCCGATGAAGCCGTCGAGCGCCAGCGTGCCGAGCTGGCGTACCTCGGGCGACTCGAGGATGTTGGTGATCGCCGCCGGCGTCAGCACGTGGTTGCAGACGACGCTGAAGTTCGTCAGCCCCAGCCGCGCGGCCTGCTTGATGACGAGCGCTGTGGGCGGCGTGGTGGTCTCGAAGCCGATGGCGAAGAAGACGACCTCGCGTTCCGGGTTGGACTGTGCAAGGGTCAGCGCATCGGCGGGCGAATAGACCATGCGTACGTCGCCACCGCGCGCCTTGGCTTTGAGCAGCGACAGGCCGTTCGACGCCGGCACGCGCAGGCAGTCGCCGTAGGTGGCGAGGATCACGCGTTGCTGCAGTGCCAATCCGATCGCCAGGTCGACGCGCCCGATCGGCAGCACGCACACCGGGCAGCCGGGGCCGTGGATCATGCGCACCGAGGGCGGCAGCAGGTCGGTGATGCCGTAGCGCGAGATCGCGTGCGTGTGCCCGCCACAGAACTCCATCAGGTGGTATCTGCGCCCGGGCTCGACTTCGGCGGCAATGGCCGCGGCGAGCTTGCGCGCCAGCGCGCCGTCGCGGAATTCGTCGATGTACTTCATGTCGGCTGCGCCGCGGTTGCGGCGGCGAACAGCGCCAACGTGCGCTCGGCCTCTTCGGGATCCAGGCGCGCCAGGGCATAGCCCACGTGCATGATCACGTAGTCACCGACCGCCACGCCGTCGAGCAGCGCGAGCGAGATCTCCTTGCGGATGCCGTCCAGATCGACCAGCGCCGCCGAGTCGCCCAGCAGCTCGACGACACGCACCGGAATGGCCAGGCACATGGCTCACACCCTTTCGGACAGTCGGCACATCGCCACCCAGGCCTGGCCGAGCGCGATGCCGCCGTCGTTGGGTGGTGCCTGGCGCGCCTCGAGCACGCGCACCCCCGCGGCTGTCAGTCGCGACACCAGGCGGGCTGTCAACAACGCATTCAGAAAGCAGCCCCCGCCCAACGCGACACTGCGCAGGCCCGTGTTCTCGGCGGCGCGCAGGACCCAACGCGCCAACCCGTCGGCCAGCGCCTCGTGGAAGAGCGCCGCGCCGCGAGCTGCGTCCGGCTCGTCGGCCAGGCAGCTGATCAACGCGGTCGGGTCGAGCGTGTTGTCGGCCTGGATGCTGGACCAGCTCGCTCAGTTCGCGCCTCGGCAGCACCGGACACGCCGGCCGCGGCCAGCGCTTCCAGCAGCATCGGTGCCTGACCCTCGTAGGCGCTGAGTGTCGCGCACGCGCAACAGCGCGGCCGCGGCGTCGAACCAGCGGCCCATGCTGGTGGTGGGCGGGCAGCGCAGGTCGCGGGCCAGCATCTGCGCCACGGCATCGGCGGCGGGCTGGGATGCGAACCGCTGCGCGATCGACGTGCCGCGGCCGATGCGGTGCAACGCGGCGGCGGCCATGCGCCAGGGCTCTCGCGCTGCGGCGTCGCCGCCGGGCATCGCGATCGGCGCCAGGTGGCCGAGGCGCTCGAACGCGGCACCGTCGACGCGCAGCAACTCGCCGCCCCAGGCCGCGCCGTCGTCGCCCAGCCCGATGCCGTCGAGCGCCAGGCCGAGCAGCGGCCCGTCGACGCCATGCTCGGCCGCGATCGCCGCGATGTGCGCATGGTGGTGCTGCACGGCGTGCGCCGGCAATCCGCGTTCGGCGGCGTACGCGAGGGCGAAGCGCGTGCTGAAGAAGTCGGGGTGCAGGTCGTGCGCGACGGCCTGTGGTTCGACGTCGAGCACCGCGCACAGGTGGTCGGCCACCTCGACGAGCGCATCGCAGGTGGCTGCGTTGTCGAGGTCGCCCACATGCGGCGACAGGAACGCCTCGTCGCCGCGGGTGATGCAGATGGCGTTCTTCAGCCACGCGCCGCTGGCCAGCACCGGCGGGCCCGCGCGTGGCAGCTTGATCGGCCGCGGCGTGAAGCCGCGCGCGCGCCGGATGAACTGCGGCGCGCCGGTGGCGCCGATGCGCAGCACGCTGTCGTCGCAGCGGGCGACGATGTCGCGGTCGTGCATCAGCAGCGCGTCGGCGATGCCGCGCAGCCGCGTCAGCGCTTCGTCGTTGGCGATGACCAGCGGCTCGCCACCCGGGTTGGCGCTGGTCATCACGAGCAACAGGTCCTGTGCTTCGCCCAACCAGCCGGTGCCGGCCGGCCGGCCGGCGGCTTCGTGGAACAGCAGGTACTGGATCGGCGTGCAGGGCAACATCACGCCCAGCCTGTTCAGTCCCGGTGCCACCCCGGCAAGCCGCTCCGCGCTGCCATCGCACATCGGCATCAGCACGATAGGCCGCTCGCCGGACTGCAGCAGCGACTGCTCCGCGATGCCCGCATGGACCCAGCGCAGGGCCGACGCGAGGTTCGCGCTCATCACGGCAAACGGCTTTTCCTCACGCTGCTTGCGCTCGCGCAGCAGGGCCACGGCGGCGGCGTTGCGTGCGTCGCAGGCGAGGTGGAAGCCACCCAGGCCCTTGATGGCGACGATGCGTCCGGCGCGCAACAGGGCCAGTGCGGCCGCGACCGGGTCGCCCGCGATGGTGCGGCCCTGCGCATCGACGAGCGCCAGCGTGGGGCCGCACACCGGGCAGGCATTGGGTTCGGCGTGAAAGCGCCGGTGCAGCGGGTCGGTGTACTCACGCAGACACGACGCGCACTGCGTGAACTGGCCCATGCTGGTCTGCGCGCGGTCGTAGGGCAGCTTGCGCGTCAGCGTGTAGCGCGGACCGCACTGGGTGCAGTTGATGAAGGCATGGCGGTAACGCCGGTCGGCCGGATCGAACAGCTCGGCCAGGCAGTCGTCGCAGGTGGCGGCGTCGGGCGCCACCGCCGTCGTCACCCGGCCCGGTTGGCTGGGCAGGATGCAAAAGCCCGCCAAGGTCTCGCTGCACGGGCGCGCCACCGCCTCGACACCGGCGACGCGCGCCATGCCGGGGGCGTCGGCGGCGAGCCGCTGCTCGAAACGCGCGAGTGCGGCCGCCGCACCCTGAACTTCGATCGACACGCCGTCGGCATCGTTGCACACCCAGCCGACCAGACCCAGATCGTGCGCCAGGCGATAGGCGAACGGCCTGAATCCGACGCCCTGGACCAGGCCATGCACGCGAATGGCGCGCCGTTCGACCGTGGCGTCGGCTTGGACGGACATGGCCGTGCGTGTCACTGCGACCGCAGTCGCGCGACCTCGGCCTCCAGTTCGACCAGGCGCCGGTGCAGCGTCGCCACACGGTCCGGGCGCTGCTGCCGCGCCGCGTGCGCACCGCGCTCGAGCCAGTCCAGCCAGTCGTCCATGCCCTGGCCGCTGGTGGCCGAGACCAGGATGATCTCGATCGCCGGATTGACGCGACGCGCGTTGGCCAGACAGCGCTCGACATCGAACGTCAGGTGCGGCAGCAGGTCGACCTTGTTCAGCAGCATCAGCGAAGCGGCGTGGAACATGTCGGGGTACTTCAGCGGCTTGTCTTCGCCTTCGGTCACCGACAGCACCAGCACCTTGTGCGTCTCGCCGAGATCGAACCCGGACGGGCAGACCAGGTTGCCGACGTTCTCGATCATCAGCACCGACTCCTCGGCCGGCGCCAGGCGCCCGAGCGCGGTCTGAACCATCGCCGCGTCGAGGTGGCAGCCCTTGCCGGTATTGATCTGGAGCGCCGGCGCGCCGGTGGCGCGAATGCGTTCGGCGTCGACGCTGGTTTGCTGGTCGCCTTCGATCACGGCGACGCCCAGCCTGCCGGCCAGTTGCTCTATCGTGCGTACGAGCAGCGTGGTCTTGCCCGAGCCCGGGCTCGACACCAGGTTGAGCGTGAAGATGCCGCGTTCGGCCAGCCAGTCGCGGTTGTGCTGCGCCAGGGCATCGTTCTTGGCCAGGATGTCGCGTTCGACCTGCACCAGACGCGCTGGCGAGCCTTCGCGGGCCGCGGCGCCGGCCGCGACGGCGGCAGCGTGCCACGCGTCGGGGCCGTGGTCATGGTGGTGATCGTGTGCGTGTTCGTGCGAATGCGAGTGCGTCGTGCCGTCGGCGTGCGTGTGCACGTGCGCCGGGTCCACGCCCTCGACACGGGTTTCGCCGCTGGCGCAGCCGCAGGTCACGCACATGTCCGGTCTCCTGTTGTTCGTTCGCTCACTGGACCTCGATGTCCATGACCCGCATGCGATCGCCACCGGTGACCTGCAGCTGGTAACTGGCGCATTGCGGGCAGGCGTCGCCGCGCCGTGCGATGGCGACGGCATTGGCGCAGCGCATGCACCAGGCGCTGCCGTCGGTCTCGACGATCTCGAGCCGCGCCGCCTCGGCCAATGACCCGCGCGTGACCACCTCGAAGGCGAACCGCATCGCGTCGATCTCGACCTGGGCCAGCTTGCCGATTTCCAGACGCACGGCGGCGACGCGACGCGCACCGTTGGCGCGCGCCGTCTCGTCGACGATCTCGCGCACGCTCTCGGCCAACGACATCTCATGCATCTTCGAACTCGACATGGCAGGCGACACAGGGATCCAGAGATTGGACCAATTGCCATGCGCGGTGCTTGACGATGGTCAAGTCATCGGCCGGGGCCCCCAGCAGCGCCCGTGCCAGCGCACCGTCGGGGTGGAAATTCCACTCGGTGGGCGCAACGATGCGGTATTCGGCCGCGCGGCGCCCGTCGAAACGAACCTGGTGCGTGAGCAGCCCGCGCGCGTTTTCGACCCAGGCGATGCCAGCCCCGCCGGGCAGGGCCTGCGCGCCGACCACCGCCGCGGTGCGCCCGGCCAGCAGCAGGGCGAGTTCGCGCAGTCGCGCCACGAACCGGGCGGGCACGCGCGTGGCCGAACGCTGAATCAGCGCGGCGATCAGCGGATCGGCGCGCTGGCGTGCCAGCGGCCCCGTCTCGGCGGGCGCGCCACGCCAGGTCGGGTGTCGCGCGAAGTCGGGATCGCTGTCGCTGGCGGCAGCCAGCTCGGCCATCCATGCGGCGTGGGACCGGGTGTCGAGCAGCGCGGTGTCGACGGCCGTGCGATCGGCCATGCGCGGGGTGGCCACATCGTCATCGCGCACCTGGCGCATGAACCTTGCGACGGCGGTTTGCCCGCTGTCGATCCAGCGGTCGAGCGCGGTCAGCGTGGTCTGCGCCAGCCATTCGTCGGCGCTGGCGCCGAAGGCCGCGAGCGCGATGGCACCGCTGCCAGGCCCGGCCGCTTGCCCGGGCTGGATGCCCAGCGACGCCCGCGCGGCGGCAGCCGCCTCGGCGCTGGGCAACTCGCCGATCCACTTCGGCCACTCGAGCAGCATGCGCCAGGCACTCTCGCGCACGACCTCGGCCGATACCGTGGCGCTGTCGCGCGCCAGCAGCGCGGCGTCGATGGTCTCGCCGGCGGCCGCGGCGCAGGCCAGTTCGCTGGCCACCGACTGGGAATGGCCACAAATCGAGAACAGGCGCGGCACCACGGCGCCGACCATGGCGCGCGTGCGCCCCTGCAGCAGGGCGCGTGCCGCATCGGGCCGCGTCGAGCCGATGCGTACTCGCGCGACGCGAGCGTCGCGCACGCACAGGCCGATGCGTAGCTCGCCCTCAAGGCCCACGCGCGGCTCGCGGCGACAACCCGAACAGGAGGTCGCGTTTGCTCAACAGCCGCTGCGCCGGCGCCGGCTGCTCAGGGCCGGGCGCGGCGTTCGATGCCGATGCCATCGTCTCGCCCGACTCGCGCTGCGCCGGATCGAACAGCGCTTCGAGCGCTGCCACGGCCGTGGCGCGTGCATCGGGTTGTGCGGTGAATGCGAACATCGGCGAGAACAACGAACAGGCCTGGTAGTCGCCGAGCATCGGGTCACGGCCGCCGATGAACTCGAACACACCCGCCGGAAAGACGTAATGGCGCGTTTCGCGCTCGCCGATCGGCTGCCACTTCGCACCCACGCGCGGCATCAGCACCAGGTTCATGAACCAGGGCGTGATCAGGATGCCGAGCCAATGCTCGCCCCAAGGGCGGAACCCGACCGCCTCGACCGCCAGTGCCGGGTTGACCATCGGCATGTCCTGCATCCGCTCGCGCAGGATGCTGCCAAATGCGGACTCCAGTGCGCTGTGCCGGCGAGGCCTGTCGACGATGCGTCGGCACGCGACGGCATTGCCAAGCAAACGCCGCGGATCCGGCTCCGCCGGTCCGCTGGCGCACGCCCCTCGGTCGCCAGGGGGAGCGGCGAAGCCGCTACGGGGGTGGTCGACACCCAGATTCATCGAGGATCAGGAAGCCTTGCTTCTCGGCGGCGCAGTTCGGGCAACTCCAGTGCGGCGGCAACGCGGAGAACGGCGTGCCCGGCGGGATCTGCCAGACCTCGTCGCCCAGGGCCGGATCGTAGACCGCCCAGCAGACCTTGCATTCGAACCGCGTCGCAGGCCCGTCTGGCGAGTCGCCGGACGGCAGGGCTGGCGCTGGGTCATGGACGTCAGGCGGCGGTGATCGAGTCACCCATCCACTGCACCAGTTCGGCCAGGCGCAGGCGGGATTCGACCAGGTCTTCGCGCGCGGCGATGGCCGCCTCGGGAATCTCCACGACCTCGACCGTGTTCAGGATCAGCGTCTGCATGTTGTTGAAGTACTGCACGCGCCAGACGTGGCGTGCGGCGGTGCTGCTGATGCGGCAATTGCCGAAGCCGCGCGACAGGATCACGACCGCGCCGCCGTCGAGCACCTGGTCGAGATGGGCGCTGTCTTCCGGCGACAGCGGCAGCAGCGTCAGGTTGATGACGTGCGCCGGCACGTCGGGTCCGCTGCGGTCCATCGCATCCTGCAGCTCGTGCATCAGCGCCGGCACGTTCATCGCGCCGGCCGGCAGGGCCAGCGCACGCAGGGTCGGCGAGGCTCGCTCCCGCGCCAGGGCGGCGACCACCGACGGAATCGGCGCCGCGAGCAGGTAGTCGTGTCGCAGCGTGCCGTCGGCGTCGACATGCTGCTCGCGCCAGACGCCGGTGAACACGCTCTCCTGGATCCGGATCTCCTGGCCCCTCGACGATGGCGGCCACTTCGCCTTCGCCCAAGGTCTCGTCCAACACCCGCAGTGCGTCGGGCGCCAACCCCACCAGATCGAGCGCCGGCGCCTGGCCTCCGCCGTCGAGCCAGGCCCCGAGGTGCGAGACGAAGGCTTCGAGCACGTCGTGTGCGCCGGCGATGTCGTGATTCGGGCCCGGTTCGGGCAGGCCGGGCATCTCGAAGGTCGCCATCTCGCGCGGCATCGGCATGAACTCGACCGCCTCTTCGACTTCGGCATCAGGCTGCGGATCGGAATGCTCACGGCTCGCATCGGCGGGCTCCTTCGTGTCGTCAATGCAGTTGAAGGCGGCGGCCGGCCCGCGACGCTGACGGCAATGCCCACCGTCGGCGGCCGGCTTGGGGCGGCCGCCAGCAGGCGATCGAGTTCAGCGACGTAGACATCCCAGTCACGCAGGCCATCGACCGCGCCCAAATAGTGGCCGTCACGCAGCATCACGAAGGCCGGCCAGCGCGCGAAGCCGTAGCGCGATGCCAGCGCCCGCGCGGCGGCCGGCGGCAGCAGCGCGACCCGGAAGCGCTCGCGCGTGGCCGGCGTGCAGCTCGGGCACGATCACCGCCAGGTCGAGTGTCTCCTTGCTGCGCTCGGGGTCGTCGGCGAAGACGACCATTGCCGTGCCGGGCTCTCGGCCCAGGTGTCGAAGGTCTGGCCATCGAGCACCGCGGCGCCGGTCTGCTGGACCAGACGCCGCAGCAGCGGATGCAGCACCACTTGCGGGCCGGGTGGTCAGCGTGCGTTCATCGGCGCCACCGTGTTGCGGAGAGATGGGCCGGCAGCGCGGGCTCGCGGCCGATCAGGTCGGCGAAGAATTCGTCGACGTCGGACTCGCCACGCAGCACCGCGGCCAGTGCCCGGCGGCCGGCGCGCGACCTGGGCTGCCTCGGCCTCGCTCAGCACCTGCCGTGCCGCGCCGTTGAAGGCCAGCACCCAGGTGCCCGTGGGCTGGGTCGCCGACGAGCATCATGTCCAGCCGTTCGCGCTGGCCGTCGGCCTCGCACCAGGCATAGCTGCCCTGGGCGTCGCGCACCTGCAGGGCACACCGATGCACATCAGGCGGGCTCCGCACTGCTGGCCTGGTTCAGGAAGCGCGCGTCGCCGATGCGGCAGGCCTCGGTCGCGGGCGGCCGCCGCTCTCGTAGGCGGCCATCGCCAGCGCGCCGGCGCTCAGCGGTTCGTCGGGCGGCGCGCTGCGCGCCGCGGCCGGGACGCCCCATGCGGCCAGCTCGGCCAGCGCGAGTTCACCGCTTCGTCGAGCCGCGCACGCACCAGCGGGCTCAGGCTGCCGCCGAGGTCGTCGAGTACGTCGGGCTGCACGCCGATCAAAGTGATGCGCGACGGATAGCGGCCGCGCAGATGGGCCAGCGACAGCAGTTCCTGGAAGGTGGCCTGGTGCAGGCTCATCATCTGGTCGGACCACACCGGCACCTCGTCGTCGCGAAACACACGCAGCGTGCCGGGCGGCAGCTTGTAGTCGATGGCGTCGAACACCAGCACCCGTTCGGCGGCGCACACGTGGTCGAGCAGGTACATGCCCTGGGTGCCGCCGTCGACCAAGGACACGTTGGGCGGCAACGCAAAGCGCTGATGCAACGCCTCGACCGCGCGCACGCCGAAGCCTTCGTCGGCCCACAGCAGGTTGCCGATGCCCAGCACCAGCACCGCAGACGCAGGCGCCGCGGCGGCAGGCTGCGCCACGGTCGTCTGCATCCTCACTTCTTGGCCACCCGCCAGCCGCTGAACATCGTGCTGATGACGGTCTCGCCCGACATCATGTCCTCGCGAACCACCATGTAGAGGTGCACGATCGTGAACATGATCAGGTACCACATGCCCAGGTGGTGCAGCGTGTGCACGTTCTGGCTGTATCCGACCAGCGGCATCACCCAGGACGTGAAGGCGCCGAAGGCCCAGCTCTCGCATGCCCAGGCCCTCGCCGTAGAGCGCGAAGCCGGTGCAGATCATGAACACCGTGCCCAGCACGTACATGAAGAACATCGCCGGCCGCCGCCAGCGGGTTGTGGCCCTGCCAGGGCCGCGCGCTGGCGCTTCAGGAACAGGTAGTACTTGGTCTGGTCGAACAGGCCGCCCCACCACTGCGCCGTCGAACATCTTCAGCGGCACCAAGAAGATCTCGCGCGCGAAGCGGTTGCCGATGAAGGCCCAGACCACCCGCATGCACGAACATCACGGCGAACAGGTAGGCCGCGGCGAAGTGGGCGAAGCGGATGTAGCCGAACAGGAAATGCTCGCTGGCCTCGCCGCCGACCGAGTCGGCAGCGGCGTGCCGATCAGGTAGCCGGTGACCGCCAGCACCACCATGCACAGCGCCATCACCCAGTGCCAGATGCGAACCGGCACCTCCCAGACGTAGACCGGGAAGAGCTTGCTGTCTTGCGTGCTCATGAGCGCCTCCCGGCTCAACGGATCGTCACCCGCGTGATCTCCTCGCCGGCCGGCGAGATCACGTGGCTGGCGCAGGCCAGGCAGGGGTCGAAGCTGTGGATCGTGCGCAGGATCTCCAGCGGCTCGTCGGGCTTGGCCATCGGCGTGTTCATCAGCGCCGCCTCGTAGGCGCCGATCTGGTTCTTGCCGTCGCGCGGGCCTGCGTTCCAGGTCGTCGGCACCACGCACTGGTAGTTGTCGATCTTGGTGTCCTTGATCTTGATCCAGTGGCCGAGCGCGCCGCGCGGCGCCTCGCAGAAGCCCGCGCCCTGGGCCGCGGCCGGCCAGGTCTTGGGCTCCCAGCTGTCGACGTTGGCGGTGGCGAAGTTGCCACCCTTCAGATTGGCCATCAGCTTGTCGAAGAAGTAGCGCATCTTGTGCGCCGCCCACGAACACTCCAGCCCGCGCGCCGCGGTGCGGCCGAGCGTCGAGAACAGGGCCGGCAGCGGCACATCGAGCTTCTTCAGCACCATGTCCACCGGCTCCTTGAACTCGGGCTTGCCCATCGCGTAGCCGACCACGTAGCGCGCCAGCGGCCCGACTTCCATCGCGTTGCCGCGCCAGCGCGGCGACTTGACCCACGAGTACTTGGCGCTTTCGTCGACCGACGTGATCGCGGTCTTGGTGCCCTTGGTGCCGGCACCGAGCGCGAAGTTGGGCTCGGTGACGCCATCGAACGGGTGCAGGCCCTTGGTCTCGTCGGCGTACTTGTACCAGCTGTGGTCGACGAATTCCTGGATCTGCGCCGGGTCCTTCAGGTCGACCGGCAGGATCTCTCCGAGCTTGCCGTTGATGATCGCGCCGCGCGGCATCAGCAGGCTCTTGTTGCTGTCGTCGTTGGCGATGTCGGGGAACTCGCCGTAGGACAGCAGGTTCTGGCTCGACAGGCCGCCGCCGATGGCGCCCCAGTCCTTGTAGAACGAGGCGATGGCCAGCAGGTCGGGGATGTAGACGTTGTCGATGAAGGCGATGGTGTCGTCGATGATCTTCGACACCATGTTCAGCCGCTCCATGTTGATCGCGCCGACGGCCCCGGTGGCCTCGAGGTTGATCGAGCACGGCACGCCGCCGACCAGCCAGTTCGGGTGCGGGTTCTTGCCGCCGAAGATGGTCTGGATCTTGACGATCTCCTTCTGGAAGTCCAGCGCCTCCAGGTAATGCGCCACCGCCATCAGGTTGGCTTCGGGCGGCAGCTTGTAGGCCGGGTGGCCCCAGTAGCCGTTGCGGAACGGCCCGAGCTGGCCCGAGTCGACGAACTTCTTCAGGCGGCTCTGCAGGTCGCGGAAGTAGCCCGGCGACGACAGCGGCCAGCTGCTGATCGACTGCGCCAGCTCCGAAGTGCGCTTCGGGTCGGCCTTCAGCGCGCTGACCACGTCGACCCAGTCGAGCGCATGCAGGTGATAGAAGTGCACCAGATGGTCCTGCGCATACAGCGTCGCATGCATCAGGTTGCGGATGATGTTGGCGTTGTCGGGGATCTTGATCTTCAGCGCGTCTTCGACCGCGCGCACCGAGACCAGCGCGTGCACGCCGGTGCACACGCCGCAGATGCGCTCGACGAAGGCCCAGGCGTCGCGCGGGTCGCGACCCTTCAGGATCACCTCCAGGCCGCGCCACATCGTGCCGGTGGACACGGCGTTGCGGATGACGTTCTTGTCGTCGAGGTTGCACTTCGATGCGCAGGTGGCCCTCGATGCGGGTGATCGGGTCGACGACGATGCGCTTGCCGCTGTTGTCGAGCTTGAAGCCTTGGGTTTCGATGACGGTCATGATCAGGCCTCCGTCTTGTTGGTGTTGTCGGCCTGGGTCTTGCCGCGGTCGGCGGCGCGCTTGATCGCGCTCACGGCGGCGTGCGCCACCACGGCCGCGCCGGTGACGCCGGCGGCGATCAGGCCGACCTTGTCGGCGTTCGCCTCGACGCCGAACTGCGTGATGTTCGTCAGCCGGTCGTAGAACGAGCCCTTGTCCCAGAAGCCGTCTTCGCTGCAACCGATGCAGCCGTGGCCCGAGGCGATGGGGAACGAGACGCCCTCGTTCCAGCGCGTCGTCGAGCAGGCGTTGTAGGTGGTCGGGCCCTTGCAGCCCATCTTGTACAGGCAGTAGCCCGCCTTGGCGCCTTCGTCGTCCCACTTCTCGACGAACTGTCCGGCGTCGAAGTGCGGCCGGCGGTAGCACTTGTCGTGGATGCGCTGGCTGTAGAACATCTTCGGCCGGCCCTGGCGGTCGAGCTCGGGGATGCGGCCGAAGGTGGCGATGTAGGTGACCACCGCCGTCATGACCTCGGCGATCGGCGGGCAGCCGGGCACCTTGATGATCGGCTTGTCGGTGATCACCTTGTTGATCGGCACGGCGTTGGTCGGGTTCGGCTTGGCGGCCTGCACGCAGCCCCACGAAGCGCAGGAGCCCCAGGCGATCACGGCCTCGGCGTCCTTGGCCACGTGCTTCAGCTTCTCGACGAAGGGCTTGCCGCCGGGCATGCAGAACATGCCGTCTTCGCCGAGCGGCGGGTTGCCTTCGACGGCCAGGATGTAGTTGCCCTTGTAGTCCTTCATCACCTGCTCGAGCGCGGCTTCGGCCTGATGCCCGGCGGCGGCCATGATGGTGTCGTCGTAGTCGAGCGAGACCATCGACAGGATCACGTCCTTGGCCAGCGGGTGCGCCGAGCGGATGAACGACTCGGTGCAGCAGGTGCACTCGAGGCCGTGCAGCCAGAGCACGGGCGTTCGCGGCTTGGTCTCGAGCGCGTGGGCGATGGTCGGAGCGAAGGTCGGCCCCAGGCCCAGCGACGCAGCCGTCAGGCTGCAGAACTTCATGTAGCTGCGGCGGGAGATGCCCTGCCGGCGCATGACTTCGTAGAACGTCTCGGTCATTTGGCGTCCCCTTTCGGGATTGGACTTGTTGCGACCATGCGCCGGGCCACATGGCCACGGCTGCGGCAGTCTTGTGCTTTCCCCATCCAATGGGGCTGACGCAGATCAACAGCGGCCTTGCTCGACGTTTGCGCAGCGTCGGGCGCGCATCGGCCGCATGCTCCGGCTCGAAGCGCGGCGGCATGATCTATGTCACGTGCACCCGCGCACGTCGCGGCCACGAAGCGCGTGGTGGTCGGCGCGTGTCGAGGCCGCCGCGGCGCCATCGCGGCCGAGATGCCGCGACAGCGACAATGCCGCCCGTGAACCCCGCCGTCGCCCCTCGATCAGCCCCTGGCGCCTGTCGGTCGCGCCGATGATGGACTGGACCGATAGGCATTGCCGCGTCTTTCACCGCCAGATCACCAAGCGCACGCGGCTCTACACCGAGATGGTGACCACCGGCGCGTTGCTGCATGGCGACGTGCCGCGGCACCTGGATTTCGACGCCACCGAGCACCCGGTCGCACTGCAGCTCGGCGGCAGCGAGCCGGCCGAGCTGGCGGCCTGCGCCAGGCTGGCCGAGCGCTGGGGCTACGACGAGGTCAACCTGAATTGCGGCTGCCCGAGCGAGCGCGTGCAGCGCGGCTCCTTCGGCGCCTGCCTGATGGCCGAGCCGGCCCTGGTGCGCGACTGCGTGGCGGCGATGCGCGATGCCGTGGGCCTGCCCATCACGGTCAAGCACCGCATCGGCATCGACCGCGGCGAGAGCTACGACTTCGTGCGCGACTTCGTCGGCACCGTCGCCGAGGCGGGTTGCAGCGTCTTCATCGTGCACGCTCGCAATGCCTGGCTGAAGGGCCTCTCGCCGAAGGAAAACCGCGAGCTGCCGCCGCTGCGCTACGAGCATGTCTACCGCCTCAAGCGCGACTTTCCGGCGCTGACGCTGGTGCTCAACGGCGGCGTCGGCAGCAACGACCGGATCGCCGAGCACCTGGCGCAGGTCGACGGCGTGATGCTCGGCCGCGAGGCCTATCACCGGCCGTGGCTGATGGCCGATTGGGACCGGCGCTTTCTCGGTGACACCGACGGCACGGTGCCGACGCGCGAGGCCGTCGAGGCCGCGATGGTGCGCTACATGACGGGGCTGGTGGCCCGCGGTATCACCTGGCCGCACGCCGCGCGGCACATGATGGGCCTGTACCACGGCCTGCCCGGCGCGCGGCGCTGGCGCCAGGTGTGGAGCGACCACCAGTTGAAGGACCTGCCGCCGGCATCGGTGATGCAGCGGGCGCACCAGGCGATGGCGCCGCATGCGATGCCGAAGCACAGGTGCCCGGATGATCGAGCTGGCGACGCCCACCCTCGAGCGGCTGCCGCAGTTCGCCGACGCGCTGCGCCGTGGCTGGTCGCCCGACAGCGTGCGCGGCCGCGTCGCCGCCGACGAGGCGCTGGCGGCCATCGAGGCCGATGCCGCGGGCTTCGTCGCGCGCCAGACCGACCCCGAAGCCAAGGGCTCGCCGGTGACGCTGCCCGACGGCACCACGGTGGCGCGCCTGCCGGGCCGCCACTTCTGGATCTGGGACGGCGAATTCTGCGGCGCGCTGGGCACTGCGCTGGCAGAACGGCACGGCCGCGCTGCCGGCGCATGTGCTGGGCCACGTCGGCTACTCGGTCGTGCCGTGGAAGCGCGGCCGCGGCTGCGCCAGCGCGGCGCTGCGCGCCGTGCTGCCGTATGCTCGCGCGCTGGGCCTGCCCTATGTGGAGATCACCACCGACCCCGACAACCTCGCGTCGCAGAAGGTGATCACGCGCCAACGGCGGCGTGCTGATCGAGTCCTTCACCAAGCCCGCCGCCTTCGGCAACGCGCCGGGCCTGCGCTTTCGCATTCCGCTCTGAGCAGAGGGGGCACTCCAATGCGCAACAAGATCGTCTCGGCCGCCGACGCGGCGGCCATCATCCGGCCCGGCGACACGCTGGCCACCTCGGGCTTCGTCGGCATCGGCACGCCCGACGAATTGCTCGCCGCGCTGTCGGCGCGTTTCATCGAGAGCGGGGAGCCGCGTGACCTGACGCTGGTGTTTGCCGCCGGGCAGGGCGACGGCAAGGAGCGCGGCCTGAACCGGCTCGGCCACGACGGCCTCTTGAAGCGCGTGATCGGCGGCCATTGGGGCCTGATCCCGAAGGTCGGCCTGCTCGCGCTGGAAAACCGCATCGAGGCCTACAACCTGCCGCAGGGCTGCATCTCGCACCTGTACCGCGACATCGCGGCGGGCAAGCCCGGCCTGCTGTCGAAGGTCGGCCTGGGTACCTTCGTCGACCCGCGCCTGGGCGGCGGCAAGATCAACGCCGTGACGACCGAGGACCTGGTGCGGGTGATGGTCATCGACGGCCAGGAGTGGCTGTTCTACAAGGCCTTTCGCATCGACGTGGCCTTCATCCGCGGCACCACCGCCGACACCCACGGCAACATCACGATGGAGCGCGAGGCGCTGACGCTGGACAACCTGGCGATGGCGATGGCGGCGCGCAATTCGGGCGGCGTGGTGATCGCGCAGGTCGAGCGCATCGCCAAGGCCGGCTCGCTGAACCCGCGGCTGGTGAAGGTGCCCGGCACGCTGGTCGACTGCGTCGTGGTGGCCTCGGCCGAACATCACCGCCAGACCTATGCCACCGCCTACTCGCCGGCGTTTTCGGGCGAGATCCAGGTTCCGCTCGACAGCCTGCAGCCGTTGCCGCTCGACGAGCGCAAGATCATCGCGCGGCGCTGCGCCATGGAGTTGCCGCTCGAAGGCGTGGTCAACCTCGGCATCGGCATGCCCGAGGGCGTGGCCGCGGTGGCCAACGAGGAGCAGGTGCTGGATCTGATCACGTTGACGGCCGAGCCCGGCGTCGTCGGTGGCGTACCGGCCGGCGGGCTGGATTTCGGCGCCGCCTACAACGTCGAGGCCGTCATCGACCAGAACCAGCAGTTCGACTTCTACGACGGCGGCGGCCTGCACCTGGCGGTGCTCGGCATGGCCGAGTGCGACGCCCAGGGCAACATCAACGTCAGCCGCTTCGGACCCCGCCTGGCGGGGGCGGGCGGCTTCATCAACATCTCGCAGAACGCGCGCAAGCTGCTGCTGGCCGGCACCTTCACCGCCGGCGGGCTGCAGGTGGCAGGCCGAGGGCGGCAGCCTGCGCATCGTGCAGGAAGGGCGCGCGCGCAAGTTCCGCGCCGCGGTCGAGCAGATCACCTTCGCGGGCCGGCGCGCTGCCGACCTCGGCCAGCCGGTGCTGTATGTCACCGAGCGCTGCGTCTTCGAACTCACGCCGCGCGGACTGCGCCTGGCCGAAGTGGCGCCGGGCATCGACATCGAGCGCGACATCCTGGCGCAGATGGACTTCGTGCCGCTGCTCGAGCCGGCGCCGGCATTGATGCCCGCCTACCTGTTCAACGACGCCAAGATGGACTTGCGGCGGCGCCTGCTCGAGCGTGACCTCGAGCGCCGCGTCAGCTACGACGCCGAGCGCGCGATGCTGTTCCTGGACTTGAGCCACCTGCACGTGCGGCGGCCGGAAGACGTGGCCCGCATCCGCCAGGCCGTCGAGGCGCGCTGCCAGCAACTCGGCCGGCGCGTTGCGACGATCGTCAACTACGACGGCTTCCAGGTCGACCCCGACGTGGCCGACGCCTACGCGCAGATGGTGCACGGGCTGGAGGCGCGCTATTACAGCCGCGTCTCGCGCTACGCCAGCGGCGCGTTCAAGCGCATGCAGTTGCAGCGCCTGCTCAGCGCGCGCCGCGGCGCCGATCTTCGAAACCGAGAGCGAGGCGGTGGCGTACTTGCGCGATGCTTGAGCGCGGCTACGATCGACGCGGTGTCTCATTGCGCCGGTCGAGCGCGCTCGGGCCAGGTCGCCAGCAGCAGGCCCGTCGAGCGCCAGCCCAAAGGCCACCAACTGCACGGCATTCATCCGCTCACCCAGGAAGACGATCCCGACGGCCGCGGCGGTGATCGGCAGCATGACGGTGAAGACGCCCGCGCGCGAAGCGGGCACGTGGCGCAGGCCGGTCATCCAAAGCCAGACGGTCCACATGCTGGCGGCCAACGAATAGAACAGCAACAGCAGCCATATCGATAGCGGCACGCCGCCGAAGTCGAAGGCAAGCGCCTGCCAGAGCCCGAGCGGCGTGACCAGCGCCAGGCCCCAAAGGTTCACCAATGCACTGATGCGCCGCGGCGAGACGGTGCCCGTCAGCTTCTTGCCGATGACCACGTAGCTCGCCTCGCAGACCACGGCGCCGAACAGCAACGCGTTGCCGAGCAATGAACTGGCGTCGGCCGCGTCGTGCCGACTGGCCGACACCAATGCGATGCCCGCGACTGCAAAGACGATGCCGACCGCCACGCGCGTCGTGATCCGCTCGCGCAGGAAGGCCCAGGACAGCAATGCAACCACAGCAGGTATGGCGGCCATGATCACGCCGGCCGCCAGTGCGGTGCTGTGCATGCACGCCGAACAGCATGCAGATCGAGAACAGGAAGTTGCCGAGGAAGCTCTCCCAGAACAACAGCACGCGGTCATGGCGCGAAAGCGGTGCGTCGCCGCTGCCGCGCCGGCGCACCCAGTGCACCATGGCCAGCGCCGCGATGCCAAAGCGCAGCCAGGCCAGCAGAAAGACGGGGATCACGGCCAGCAGCAACTTCGACAGCCCGACGTAGCTGCCGACCAGCGCCATGCTGGCGGCCAGGCACAGGTAGGCCGCGAACGGAACGCGGCCGGCCATCAGAACGCGGTCACGTAGCGCTGCAGTTCCCAATCGCTGACGTGGCGCGCGTAGGCCGTGTGCTCGTCGCGCTTGGCGGCGATGAACTCGCGCGTCAGCGTATCGCCGAGGGCGCCGCAAATGGTCGGCGTCGGCCTCCAGGGCATCGACGGCTTCGGCCAGGTTCTGCGGCAGCAGCGCGATGCCGCGCTCGGCGATCTGCGCCAGCGGCAGCGCGAACAGGTCGTCGCTGCAGTCGGGGCCGGGATCGAGCTTGCGCTCGATGCCGTCGAGCCCGGCGGCAATCATGGCGGCCAGGAACAGGTACGGGTTGGCGCTGGCATCGGGCGCGCGCCACTCGAAGCGGCCGTGCAGCGTGCGCACCAGCGCCGTGCGGTTGTTCGGGCCATGCGCGACATAGGCCGGGGCCCAGGTGGTGCCGGAGATCGATTCGCCGACCGTCAGGCGCTTGTAGGAGTTGACGGTCGGGGCGGCCAATGCGGTCAATGCGGCGGCGTGGGCCAGCACGCCGGCAATGAACTGGCGTCCCAGCGGCGACAAGTTGCTGCCGCCGTCGATCGAGCCATCGCTGCGATGCGGGACGAAGACATTGCGGGCGTTGTCGCTCTGGCCCTCCCACAGGCTCACGTGGCAATGCATGCCGCTGCCCGGCTGGTTGGCGAACGGCTTGGGCATCATCGAGAAGACCATGCCGTGGCGCTCGGCGATCGCCTGCGCCGCGAGCTTGAACAGCATCAGGTGGTCGGCCGTGGCCAGCGCGTCGGCGAACTCGAAATTGACCTCGTACTGGCCATGCGCGTCTTCGTGGTCGAGTTGCAGCACGTCCAGGCCGCAGCGCTCGAGCGCGTCGTGCAAGTCGCGCAGGAAGGGCATCTGCCGGGGCAGGCTCTTCAGGTCGTAGCTGGGCTTGGCCAGGCGGTCGGCGTCGTCGGCCGGCAGCCAGCGGCCCTGCAACTTCTTCAGCAGGAAGAACTCGGGCTCGATGCCTACGTGCAGGCTCCAGCGGCGCTCGGCCAGGCGCGCCAGTGCCCGCTTGAGCACCTGGCGCGGGCAGGCGTCGAAGGGCTCGCCGGCGACGAAGCCGTCGGCCACGATGCGTGCCACCCCTGGCAGCCAGGGCAGCGGCATCGCCGTGCTGGCCGCACCGCGGGCCATGTACTCCGAGCGCGGCCCGGTGCGCGCCAGGCCGGTGCCGGCGATCGACGGGCCGGAAAATCCGGCACCGACGGTCAGCACATCGTCCAGATGCGCCAGCGGCACCAGCTTGCCCTTGGCCACGCCGTGCAGGTCGGTGAACTGCACCAGCAGCGTGTGCACGCCGGCCGCAGTCAGGCGCTCGAGCAGGGCCTTCATGTTCGCGCTGCCAGCAGCGACTCGCGCAGGATGCCCAGCGCTTCGTCGAAGACCGCCTGCGGCGTCGTCAGCGGGAAGAGGAAACGCAGCACGTTGGCGTCGACACCGCAGGTCAGCAGGATCAGCCGGCGCTTGAGGGCCTCGGCCTGCACCCGCTTGGTGAATTCGGCGTCGGGCGCGCCGTTGCTGCTCGCGAATTCGGCCGCGACCATCGCCCCCAGGCCGCGCACGTCGGCGATCTGCGGCACTTCGGTGCGCAGGCCGTTCAACAGCGCCTTGAGCTTGTCACCGAGCAGCGCGCCGCGTGCGGGCAACTTCTCGTCGGCCATCACGTCGATGACCGCATGCGCGGCGGCGATCGCCAACGGGTTGCCGGCGTAGGTGCCGCCCAGGCCGCCGGGCGCGGGGGCGTCCATGATCTCGGCGCGGCCGGTCACGGCCGACAGCGGCACGCCGGCGGCCAGGCTCTTGGCGATGGTCATCAGGTCGGGAACGACGCCGAAATGCTCCATCGCGAACATCTTGCCGGTGCGGCCGAAACCGGTCTGGATTTCGTCGGCGATCAGCACGATGCCGTGCTCGTCGCACAGTGCACGCAGCCAGCGCACGGCCTCGGCCTGGATCACGTTGAAACCGCCTTCACCTTGCACCGGCTCGAAGACGATGGCCGCGACGCGGCTGGGTTCGATGTCGGCCTTGAACAGGTGTTGTACCGCCCGCTTGACCTCGTCGAGATCCACGCCTTCGGCTGGGAAGGGTGCGTGGTAGATCTCGGGCGCGAAGGGGCCGAACCCCGCCTTGTAGGGCTGCACCTTGCCGGTCAGCGCCACGGCGAACATCGAACGGCCGTGGAACGCGCCGCCGAAGGCGATCACGCCGCTGCGCTTGGTATGGGCGCGGGCGATCTTGATCGTGTTCTCGATCGCCTCGGCGCCGGTCGAGAACAGGGCCGTCTTCTTCGCGTGGGTGCCCGGTGTCAACTGATTCAACTTCTCGGCCAGCGCGATGTAGCTCTCGTAGGGCACCACCTGGTAGCAGGTGTGGGTGAAGCGTTGCAGCTGCGCCTGAATGGCCGCCAGCACCTTGGGGTGGCCGTGGCCGACGTTCATCACTGCGATGCCGCCGGCAAAGTCGATATAGCGCTGGCCCTCGCTGTCCCACAACTCGGCGCCTTCGGCGCGCTCGGCAAAGAAGGTGCCCATCACGCCGACGCCGCGCGGCGTCGCCGCGGCCTTGCGGGCCATCAGTTGTTCGTTCTTCGAGTGGTTCATGGGATCTCCTTTCGCGGCAACCGACGCTCTAACCAAGCGACCGCCGCGGATCCGGCTCCGCCGGTCCGCCAGCGGTGCCCCCTTGAGGGGGAGCGGCGCAGCCGCTACGGGGGTGGGTCAATTCTTATCCAGGTGGTCTTCAGCTCGGTGTACTTCTCGAGTGCATGCAGCGACTTGTCGCGCCCGTTGCCGCTCTGCTTGTAGCCGCCGAACGGTACGGTGATGTCGTCTTCGTCGTACTGGTTGACGTGCACGGTGCCGGCGCGCAGTGCACGGGCCACGCGGTGGGCGCGGTTGACGTTGTCGCTCCAGACGCTGGCCTGCAGGCCGTAGGTCGTGGCGTTGGCCAGCGCCACCGCTTCGGCTTCGGTCTTGAAGCGGATCACGCTCATCACCGGGCCGAAGATCTCCTCGCGGGCGATCGTCATGCCGTTGGCGACGCCGTCGAACACCGTCGGCTCGACGTAATAGCCGCCGCTGGCCTCGCGTGCGCGCCGGCCACCGGTGACGAGGCGTGCACCCTCGCGGCTGCCGGCCTCGATGTAGCCCATCACGGTGCGCAGCTGGCCTTCGTCGACCAGCGCACCCATCGTCGTGCCGGCGGCCAGCGGGTCGGCGGGCCGGAATGACGAGGCCTGGGCGGCCGCGATCTCGACGAAGCGCTCGGCGACCGACTCGTGCACGATCACGCGCGACGGTGCATTGCAGCTTTCGCCCTGGTTGAAGAACAGGCTCGCGGCGGCGGTCTTCGCCGCCCGCTCGAGGTTGGCGAAATCGTCGAAGACGACGAACGCCGACTTGCCGCCGAGCTCGTTGTAGACGCGCTTCAAGTTGCTGCGGCCGGCGTACTCGAGCATCTTGCGGCCCACGCGCGTGCTGCCGGTGAAGCCGATGGCGTCGACATCCATGTGCAGGGCCAGCGCCTCGCCGGCCTCGGTGCCATAGCCGGGCACGACGTTGAAGACGCCGGGCGGCAGCCCCGCGTCGATCGCCAGTTCGGCCAGCCGCAGCGCGGTGTAGGGCGACTTCTCGCTCGGCTTCAGCACCACCGAATTGCCGGTGGCCAGTGCCGGGCCGAGCTTCCACGCCGCCATGATCATCGGGTAGTTCCATGGCACCACCACGCCGATCACACCCATCGGCTCGCGGGTGATCAAGGCCAAGCGCCGAGGCGCCGGTGGGCGCGATCTCGTCGTAGACCTTGTCGATGGCCTCGGCGTACCAGGCGATCGTTCGCGCGGCGGCCGGCACGTCGACCGCCAGCGAGTCCTGGATCGGCTTGCCCATGTCCAGCGTCTCGAGCAGGGCCAGTTCGTCCTTGGCGGCGAGGATGCGCTCGGCAAAGCGCTGCAGGATCTTCTTGCGCGCGGCGGGCGACTTGCCGCACCAGCGGCCGTCGCCGAAGGCCGCGCGGCCACTCCTGACGGCGGCGTCGATGTCGGCCTCGCGGCAGCGCGCCACGGGGCCGAGCACGCGGCCGTCGATCGGCGAGGCCTTGACGAAGGTCTCGCCGGCCACGGCGTCGCGCCGCGCAGCGTCGATCACCGCCCGGCCGTCGAACGCCGCGCTGCGCGGCCCTCGCATGCCAGTCGATCGCCGATTCAGCCATGGAACCGATCTCACATCAGAAGCTGACCAGCACCGAGGCGCCGAACAGCGAATTGTTCTTCCTGAACGTGCCGTCCTTGACGTTCACGAAGACCGGCAGGTTGGCGCTGTCGAAGCGGTATTCGACCTTGAAAGTGGTGTTCAGGTCGAACAGGTACGACAAGCCCAGCGTCAGTGCACTGCGATTCGCGCCGCGGTTGCACTCGGCGATGGTCGGGATCGGTCACGCAGTCGAGCGTCGGATCGACGCCGATGCCGTTCCGGTTGTCGCCCAGGCTGCCGTTGGCGGGATCCCAGTAGCCGGTATAGCCGAGCAGACCACCGCCGTTCTTGTCGTTCTGGATGTAGTCGTAGCGCGCGGTGCCTTCGAATCGCGGCGTGAACTTGTAGGCGGCCAGCGCCGACAGGCCCGTCCACTTCGCGTCGCGCAGTGCGCCTGTGATCGGGTCGGGCGCGATCGCGGCGCCCTTCTGCTGGCCGTAACTGAGCTGGCCCTGGAGCGTCCAGTCGCCGCGGATGAAGTAGGCGTCGACCTCGAACAGGTCGACCCGCGAGTCGGCGGCCTGCGATCCGGTGATCGGGTCGGCATTGAAGTTGGCCGCCTTGCCGTGCACGCCGGCAAAGCCGAAGCCGTCGTACTCGCCCTTGGCATAGTCGGCGCGGTAGGCGAGCACCGGCGTGGTGTTGCCCGTCGTCCGCTTGGTGGCGTTCATGTTGGCCAGCATCGACTTGACGATCCACTTGCCTTCGGTGATCTCCACGCCGGCGCCGGTGTAGGCGGTGGGCAGCGTGAAGTCGAACAGCAGGTTGTGGGTGATCAGCTTGTTCTGCGTCGACGGCAGATACTCGTAGCCCGACCAGTCGGGGATCTGCCCGGCAATCAGTCGCCGCTGCAGGCTGCCGAGCGGGACCGACACGCTGGCTTCATGCACCAGCGAGAAGTTGCCGGGGTCGATCACCGACCCGGCGCCGCGGTTCGGCGCCAGCGTCAGGCGCCAGCGCGTGCCGCTCTCGGTTTCCTTCTGGAAGTCGATCACCGCCGCACCGAAGTACGAGTTGTCGTAGTTGTAGCCGTCGTCGTTGACGGGATTCAGGAACTGGAAGCCACTGGTGTTCTGCGCCTTGTTGTAGATGAAGGTCGGGTCCATGTAGCCGCTGATCTTCAGCAGGCGCAGGCCCGAGGCGTCGCGCGAGTCTTCCAGCGCTTCGGTCTTGACCGTGACGCGGTTGAGTTCCTTGGCCTGTTCGGGCGTCATGCCCCATTGGCCGGCGGCCGGCGGGGCCTTGGCCTCGGCCGCCTTGAGCTTGTTCTCGAGCTCGCTGACACGTTCGCGCAACGCACGCAACTCGTTCAACACCTCGGCATTGCTTTGCGCCACCGCCGGGAAGGCACAGCTCAACGCCAGTGCCAGCAAGGTGGGACGCAGGGCGTTCGTCGAATTCATCATTTCTGGTTCTCCTCGGGTGTGGAATGACAGTCGTGAGTGGTTGGGGAATCAGGCGCGGTTGGCCGCCGCCATCTCGAGCGTGCGCTGGCGCTCGGCGCGGGCAATCCAGTAGCTGGCAACCAGCACGCCAATGGACACCAGGGCGACGATGATCGTGGCCACGGCATTGACGCTCGGGTTCAGGCCCAGGCGGGCACGCGAAAAGATCACCAGCGGCATCGTCGTCGCGCCGGGGCCGGAGAGGAAGGCCGACAGCACCACGTCGTCGAGCGACAGCGTGAAGGTCAGCAGCCAGGCCGACAGGATCGACTGCATGATCATCGGCAGCGTGACCAGGTAGAACACCTGGTGCGGCCTGGCGCCGAGATCCATCGCCGCCTCTTCGAGCTGCGGGTTCAGGTCGTTCAGCCGCGCCTGGATCACGACCGTGGCGTAGGCCATGCCGAGCAGCAGGTGGCCGAACCAGATCGTCATCAGGCCACGCTCGGGAAAGCCGATGACGCGCTGCACGCTGACCAGCATCAGCAGCAGCGACAAGCCGACCACGACCTCGGGCATCACCAGCGGCGCGTTGACCATGCCGGAAAACATCGTGCGGCCGAAGAATCGCCTGTACTTGGACAGCGAGAACGCGGCCAAGGTACCCAGCACCACCGAGCCACAGGCGGTCATGAAGGCGATCTTCAGGCTCAGCCAGAGGCCCGAGATCATCTCGTTGTCACTGCCCAGCGCCGCGTACCACTTCAGCGTGAAACCGCGCCAGACATTGGGGATCGGCGAATCGTTGAACGAGTACAGCACCAGCGCGACGATCGGCAGGTACAGGAAGACGTAGCCGGCACCGAGCCAGCTGCGGCCGAACCATTGATTCAGGCGAGCGGCATTCACTTGCGCGCCTCCTGGGCTTCGGCCTGGTACTTGTTGAAGATGGCCAGCGGCACGATGATCAACAGCACGATGACCACGGCCACGCTCGAGGCCATCGGCCAGTCGTTGTTGGAGAAGAACTCGTCCCACATGACGCGGCCGATCATCAGCGTGCGCGGGCCGCCGAGCAGCTCGGGGATGACGAACTCGCCGATGCAGGGAATGAAGACCAGCATCGAGCCGGCGATGATGCCGGCCTTCGACAACGGCACCGTGATCTTCCAGAACGCCACCCAGGCGGTGGCGCCGAGGTCCGACGCGGCCTCCAGCAGGCGCAGGTCCATCTTGGCCAGGTTGGCGTACAGCGGCAGGACCATGAAGGGCAGGTAGGTGTAGGTCATGCCCAGCACCAGCGAGAACGGTGTGTTCATCAGCCGGCCGGGGGCTTCGATGAGTTCCGCCTGATAGAGCAACTGGTCCAGGCCGAGGCCGAGGATCACCCGCTCGACCCAGCCGCCTTCGCTGAGCAGGCCCTTCCAGGCATAGACGCGCAGCAGGAAGGAAGTCCAGAACGGCAGCATCACCAGCATCAACAGGGCCGGCTGCACGGTGGCCTTGGCCCGCGCCATGAAATAGGCGAACGGGTAGCCGATCGCCAGGCAAAACACGGTGGTGGCAGCGGCGTACTTCATGCTGCGCAGGTAGGTATCGAAGTACAACGGGTCCTGGCCGATGAACTGGTAGCCGCTGAACTTCAAGGTCAGCTGCAGCAGGCCGTCCTTGAAGGCGATCAGGTCCTTGAAGGCGACGTTCTCCATCTCCGACACGCTGATGCGCGCGACGATCAGGAACGGCAGCAGGAAGAACACCAGCAGCCACAGGTAGGGCACGCCGATGACGGCCGTGCGGCCGGTGGCCAGCGAGCGCAGGCGGGCCAGCATGGCACCTCATGCCGTCAGCACCACGTGCGCCAGCGGCGACCAATGGGCCCAGGCCCGGTCGCCCCAGGTCAGCTCGTCGTCGCGGTGGCGTTGTGTATTGGCCTGGCTGACCTTGAGCATGGCGCCGCTGGCCAGGGCGACGTGGTAGACGGAGAAGCTGCCGAAGTAGGACATCTCCTTGATCGTGCCCTGCACCGCGTTGAACGCGGTGTCAGCGGGTGCATCGCGTGTCAACGCGATCTTCTCCGGCCGCAAGGCCACCGACACCGCCATGCCCTGCGTGCCGGTGATGCCGTGGCCGACGTACTGCCTGCAGTCGGCGCAATCGATGATCACGTGGTCGGGCCAGTCCTCGCTCACGGTGCCGTCCATCAGATTGACGTTGCCGATGAAGTCGGCGACGAAGCGCGTCGCCGGCGTCTCATAGATCTCGGCCGGCGCACCGACCTGCAGAAAACTGCCCTCGCTCATGACCGCGATGCGCGAGGCCATGGTCATGGCTTCTTCCTGGTCGTGCGTGACCATCACGCAGGTCACGCCAACCTGCTCGATGATGTTGACCAGCTCGATCTGCGTCTCTTCGCGCAGCTTCTTGTCCAGCGCGCCGAGCGGCTCGTCGAGCAACAGCAATTGCGGCTGTTTGGCCAGGCTGCGCGCCAGTGCCACGCGCTGCTGCTGGCCGCCCGACAGCTGGTGCGGCTTGCGCTTGGCGTACTTGCCCAGTTGCACCAGCTTGAGCATGGCCTCGACACGCGCCGCGACCTTGTCGCTCGGTTGGCCTTCGCGACGCAGGCCGAACGCGATGTTGTCCCACACCGTCAGGTGCGGGAACAAGGCGTAGCTCTGGAACATCATGTTCATCGGCCGCTGGTAGGGCGGCATGTCGGCCAGGACACGGCCGTCGAGCGTGATGCGGCCCGAGGTGGGGGTCTCGAACCCCGCCAGCATGCGCAGCAAGGTGCTCTTGCCGCATCCCGACGAGCCGAGCAGGGCGAAGATTTCGCCCTTGTTGATCTCCAGGCTGACATGGTTGACGGCCAGGTGGCCGCCAAAATCCTTGACGACATCCTGGATCTGCAGGAACGCGGACATCAGAGCCCTGTCTTGAAGCCGGTGTAGGTGCGCGTCATCAGGCGGCGCAGGTCATTCGACAGCGAGTCGGGCGGGATCATGGTCTTCAGGTCTGCCGGCGACAGAAAGACGGTCGGATTGCTGGCCACGTCGGGCTTGACGAACTGCTTGGACGCCAGCGTCGGGTTGGCGTAGAAGACCTTGTTGGTCAGGCTGGCCGAGACCTCGGGGCGCAGGATGTAGTTGATCCACTTGTGCGCATTGCCGGGGTGCGCGGCGTCGGCCGGGATGACCATGGTGTCGAAGAACAGCAATCCGCCGGTCTTGGGGATCAGGGCCTGCAGGGTCTGCCCGGTCTTGCCTTCGATGGCGCGCTGGCGCGCGATGTTCACGTCGCCCGACCAGCCCAGATGCCAGGCAGATCGAGCCGTTGGCCATGTCGTTGATGTAGCCCGACGAGCTGAACAGCGTGACGTAGGGGCGCACCGACTTCAGCAGATTCGCCGCCGCGGTGTAGTCCGAGGGATTCTTGCTGAACGAGCGCTTGCCGAGGTAGTGCAGCGCGGCCGGCACGACTTCGGTGGCCGAGTCGAGGAACGCCACGCCGCAGCCCTTCATCTTGCTGATGTACTCGGGCTTGAAGACCAGGTCCCAGGCGTTGTCGGGCATCGGCGTGGTGCCGAGCGCGGCCTTGACCTTGTCGACGTTGATGCCCACCGTGGTGAAGCCCCACAGCCAGTTGACCATGTAGTCGTTGCCCGGGTCCATCTGCGCCAACTGCGCTTGCACGGCCGGGTCGAGGTTCTTCAGGTTCGGCAATTGCGCCTTGTCGAGCTTGCGCAGCAGGCCGCCGTCGATCTGCAACTTGGCCCAGTTCGACGACGGCACGACGATGTCGTAGCCCGTCTTGCCGGCCACCAGCTTGGCATGCACGATCTCGTTGTTGTCGAAGTTGTCGTAGCGGACCTTGATCCCGGTTTCCTTCTCGAAGTTGGCAATCGTGTCCTCGGCGATGTAGTCGGACCAGTTGTAGATGTTGAGGACCTTCTCCTCCTCCTGGGCGTAGGGTGCCGACGACGCAAGTGCCAGCACGCCGAGCAGGCCAAGGGCACGCAACGAGAATGGTTTGACCATGATCGAGAAACCTCCAGGGTATGGGGATGAGGGGCAAAAGTGATTGCAGCAGTCTAGGCAGTGTCCGACGCGCGGCAATTGGGGTGAATGCTCAACGACCAGCCTCAGCGGTCCCAGCCGCGCGCGCGCACGTCGGCGAGCGTCAGGTCCAGGCAACGCCCGATCAGCGCCACCATCTCGTCGATCTGGGCGCGCGTGATGATCAATGGCGGCGCGATGATCATGCGGTCACCGACGGCGCGCATGATCAGGCCGTTGGCGAAGCAATGGCCACGGCAGACCATGCCGACTTCGAGTTCGGACGGGAAGGGCGTGCCGCGGCCATCGCCGCCGGTCTTGTCTTTCACGAGCAGCAGGGCTCCCATCAGGCCGCAGCTCTGCGCCTCGCCGACCAGCGGGTGCTCGCCGAGCTGCTCGAAGGCCTTTGCAAGATACGGGCCGACATCGTTGCGCACGCGCTCGACGAGGCCGAGCTCGCGCACCAACTTGATATTGGCCAAGCCCACCGCGCAGGCCACCGGGTGGCCCGAGTAGGTGTAGCCGTGGTTGAACTCGCCGCCTTGCTCGATCAGCACCTTGGCCACGCGCTCGCCGACCATCACGCCGCCCAGCGGGATGTAGCCGCTGGTCACGCCCTTGGCGAAGGTCATCAGGTCGGGCTTGAAGCCCAAAGTCTCGCAGCCGAACCAGCGCCCGGTGCGGCCGAAGCCGGTGATGACCTCGTCGCTGACCAGCAGGATGCCGTGGCGGTCGCAGATGCGCTGGATCTCGGGCCAGTAGGTGGCGGGCGGAACGATCACGCCGCCGGCGCCCTGGATCGGCTCGCCGATGAACGCCGCCACCTTGTCGGCGCCGATCTCGGCGATCTTGGTCTCGAGCCAGCTGGCGGCCAGCAGGCCGAACGCGTCGCGCGACATGCCGGCGGGCGCCTTCTCGAACCAGTAGGGCTGCTCGATGTGCACGATGCCCGGGAATCGGCAGGCCGCCCTGTGCGTGCATGCCGCTCATGCCGCCGAGCGATGCGCCGGCCATGGTCGAGCCGTGGTAGGCGTTGTGGCGGCTGATGATGACCTGGCGCTCGGGCTGGCCCAGGATGTCCCAGTAGCGGCGCACCATGCGCACGATGGTGTCGTTGCCTTCCGAGCCCGATCCCGAGAAGAAGACATGCTGGAACTGCGGCGGCGAAACCTCGGCCAGCAACTCGGCCAGTTCGATCGCCGGCGGCGTGGCGGTCTGGAAGAAGGCGTTGTAGAACGGCAGCTCCTTCATCTGCCGCGTCGCCGCGTCGATCAGGCGTTGCTGGCCGTAGCCGACGTTGACGCACCACAGCCCGCTCATCGCGTCGAGGATCTTCTTGCCCTCGCTGTCCCAGAGGTAGATGTCGTCGGCGCGCGTGATGACGCGCGAGCCCTTCTTGGCCAGGGCCTGGAAGTCGGTGAAGGGGTGCAGGAAATGCGCCGCGTCGGCGGCCTGCCACTCTTGGGTCGTGCGGGTGCTCATGGTCGGATCCTCAAACGTGCAGTAGCAGGTGCTCGCGCTCCCAGGGCGAAATCACCTTCATGAACTCGGCGTACTCGATCTCCTTGACCTCGGTATAGACGGTCACGAACGAGGGGCCGAGCACCTCGGCCAGGTCCTTCTCGGCGCGCAGCAGGCTGAGCGCCTCGCCCAGGCTGCGCGGCAACTGGAAGTCGCCCAGGTAGGCGTCGCCCTTGCATTCGGCCGAGGGCTCGATGCGGTGCTTGATGCCCAGGTAGCCGCAGGCCAGCGTGGCGGCCAGCGCGGCATAGGGGTTGGCGTCGGCGCCGATGACGCGGTTCTCGATGCGCCGCGCGGCCGCCGTGGCCACCGGGCTGCGGATGCCCACCGTGCGGTTGTCGGTGCCCCACTGGATGTTGATCGGCGCCGCGTTCGAGCGCACCAGCCGGCGGTACGAGTTGACGTACGGCGCGAACAGCGCCATCGCCGCCGGCACGTAGCGCTGCAGGCCGCCGATGTACCAGTAGAACTCCTTCGAAGGCGTGCCGTCGTCGTTGCTGAAGATGTTCTTGCCGGTCAGCTTGTTGACCACGCTCTGGTGCACGTGCATCGCGCTGCCCGGCTCGCCGGCGATCGGCTTGGCCATGAAGGTGGCGAACATGTCGTGGCGCATCGCCGCCTCGCGCAAGGTGCGCTTGAAGAAGAACACTTCGTCGGCCAGGCCCAGCGGGTGGTCGTGGAAGAAATTGATCTCCATCTGCCCGGCGCCGACCTCGTGGATCAGCGTGTCGACGTTGAGCTCCATCTTTTCGCAGTAGTCGTAGACGTCTTCGAACAGCGGGTCGAATTCGTTGACGGCGTCGATCGAGTAGGCCTGGCGCGAGGTCTCGGCGCGGCCGCTGCGGCCGATCGGCGGCTTGAGCGGGATGTCGGGATCGGTATTGCGCGCCACCAGGTAGAACTCGAGTTCGGGCGCCACCACCGCGTTCCAGCCTTCGGCGTCGTACAGCTCGCAGACGCGGCGCAGCACCGAGCGCGGCGCAAAGGGCACCAGCTTGCCGTCCTTGTCGAAGCAGTCGTGGATCACCTGCGCGGTCGGGTCCGCCGCCCAGGGCACGATGCGCACCGTGCTCGGGTCGGGGTGCAGGTGCATGTCGCGGTCGTTCGGGCTGATGACGTCGTAGTACGGCCCCTCTTCCGGGAACTCGCCGGTCACGCCCATCGCCACCACCGCCTCGGGCAGGCGCATGCCGCGGTCTTCGGTGAACTTCTCGCGCGGCAGGATCTTGCCGCGCGCGACACCGGTGAGGTCGGGCACCAGGCATTCGATCTCGGTCACGCGGCGCTCGTTGAGCCAGTTCTCGAGCTCGCTGAATGTGAAGTGTTCTCGCACGGCCATGGGGTCACCTGTTGGGTTGTCTCGTCGTTCGGTATTGGCTGCACGCGGCACCGAACGCGGCCAGCAGCTGCATCGAAACCGGGTTGTCCGCGGCCTGCCACTCGGGGTGCCATTGCACGCACAGATTGAAGCCTGGCGCACCGGAGCGGGAAAAGGCCTCGATCACGCCGTCGGGCGCACGGGCCTCGACGACGAGGCCGTCGGCCAGCCGCTTCACGGCTTGGCCATGCGATGAATTGACCTCGAAGCGATCGCGGTCGAGGATGCGCGACAGCATGCCGCCGGGTTCGACAGTCACGCTGTGCGCGGCGCCGTAGTGCACATGCCCCGGCGCAGCATCGTCAGCACGGTGGTCTTCGTACCCGGGTACCTCGTGCACCGCCTGGTGCAGGCTGCCGCCGAGCGCCACGTTGGCCTCCTGCGTGCCGCGGCAGATGGCCAGCAGCGGCACG
>CAVVVW010000024.1:0-102633 GCA_963751775.1 uncultured beta proteobacterium | reverse complement strand
CACGAGCGCGTGCCGCGCGAGGTCTCGCTGCTGCGCGCGCCGCCGTCGGTCCCGCCGCCGCAAGCACTGTTGCGGCGCGCGCCGGGCCTGCTGCGCGAGGTGCTGCCGGGTGCCACTGCGCTGGAGCCCACCCACTTGCTGTCGAATGGCCGCTACAGCGTCTCGCTGCGGGCCAACGGGGCGGGCTGGAGCCGCAGGGGCGCGCACGGCATCACGCGCTGGCGCGACGACGCGTTGCGCGACGCCTACGGCAGCTTTTGCTACCTGCGCTGGGATCAACAGCCGCGGCCGGTCTCGATCACGCTGCACCCGGCGCCAGACCCCGCCGCGTCGTACCGGAGCACCTTCCACGCCGACCGCGTCAGTTTCGATGCCACCTGGCGCGAACTGCAGACGCACGCGACGGTCTGGGTCAGCCCCGAGGACGACATCGAGTTTCGCCAGGTCGAGATCCGCAATCTGAGCGATCGCACGCTCGATGTCGAGTTGATTTCGGCGTTCGAGGTCACGTTGGCCGACTGGCGTTCCGACGAAGCGCATCCGGCGTTCAGCAATCTGTTCGTGCAGGCCGAATGGCTGGCACGGGAGAGCGCCCTGGTGTTCGAGCGCAAGCCCCGCCTGGCGACCGAGTCGGGCCTGCTGGCCGCGCACTTCATCGCCGACAGCGATCCGCAGGTGCAGAGCGTGCGCCTGCAGACCAACCGTCAGCGCTGGCTCGGTCGCCATCGCGATGCGGGCTGGCCACTGGCGTCGTTCGACGAGTTGCCCGGGCCTGGCGCACACGCCATGCTCGACACCGGCCTGGACCCGGTCTGCGCGTTGTCGGTGCAATTGCGCCTGGCGCCGCATTCGAAGTCGCAGGTGACTTTCGCCACCGCCGCGTCCGATGGGCGCGAGGTCTTGCTGTCGGTGATCGACAAGTACCGCCGTGAGAGCCACGCGCAGCGGGCTTCCCTGATGTCGGCCACATTGACTGCGATCCGCCTGCGGGCCTCGGGGCTGAGCGCCGACAACATGGCGGCGATCCAATCGCTGACGACGGCCCTCGTGTTCTACGTCACGCGCCCACCCAGCCATGGCGATCGCGGCAAGGACGCGGGCGCCGGTGTCTGCGATCGGCGCACGCTCTGGCGCCTGGGTATTTCGGGCGACCGCCCGATCGTGCTGATTTCTGCCGGCACGATGAAGGGCGTGGGCATGCTGCGTTCACTGGCCCAGGCCCTGCGCCTGTGGGCCTGGGGCAATGTCGCCTGCGACCTGGTGGTGCTCAACGCCGAGCCGGCGTCGTACCAGATGGCCCTGCAACGCGAGGTCACGGCGCTGCACGAACGCCACGAGGCCGACAGTGCCATGCAAGCCGGTCCCAGCCTGACCGGGTTTCATGTCTTGCGCACGACGGAACTCTCGGCGGATGAGTTGAGCACGCTGCACGCGCTGGCCCGCGTGCGTCTGCGCGCCGATGACCGGCCGTTGCTGCATCACATCCATGCCTGGACCGCGTCGCACGAGGCCGCCTTCGACGTGCGCCATGAAACCTCCTCCGCAACGCTGGCGACCACGCCCACGGAGGCGACGCCCACGGCGAGCGCGCAGGGCGGGTTCGTGCCGGGCTCGGGCGAGTTCCAGTTCGACGTCGGCGACCAACTGCGAACGGCGCGCCCGTGGATCAACGTGCTGGCGAATCAGGGCTTCGGCGCGCTGCTTTCGGAAGCCGGCGGCGGCTATAGCTGGGCCCTCAACAGCCGCCTGAATCAACTCACCGCCTGGTCGAACGACCCGCTGTCGGACCCGCCGTCAGAGTGGTTCCTGCTGCAGGACCGCAAGACGCGCGAGGTGTGGAGCGTCACGCCGCGCGCCGGCGCACCCGACTACCACGTCGTGCACGGCCAGGGCCGCAGCGTGATCAGCCACCGGCGGGGCAACCTGGCGGTCACGGCGACATGGTGCGTCGATGCGCAGACCAGCGTGAAGCAGGTGCAGATTCGCCTCGTCAACCAGGGTCAACGCACGCTTCATCTGCGCGTGATCGGCATTGCCGAGTGGTTGATGGGCGCCAGCCGGGTCGACCGCGCGACGGTGCACACCGCGCTGTTCCGCCAGCGCTTGCCCGAGGCCAAGCTCAGTGCGCTGATGTGCACCCAGCGCGAGCACGCGTCGGGCTTTGGCGACGGCACCGCCTTCCTGGCCCTGGCCGGCGATCCGGAAGAAGCCGAAGACTGGACCTGCGACCGCCGCGAGTTGTTCGATGCCCGAGGCCGCTTCGTGTTGCCCGACCACTTCGGCCAGCGTGCGGGCGGCGGTCTCGACCCTTGTGCTGCGCAATCGGTGTCGCTGCAGTTGGCTGCCGGCGAGCAAAGGGAGCAGGTCTTCCTGCTCGGCTACGCGGGCAGCCCCGACGCCGCCCAGCAACTGGCCACCGAGGCCGCGGCCGGCAGCGCCGCCGCGCGTCTCGCGCGATCACTCGGCCAATGGAACGATCTGCTGGGCAAGACCGAAGTCCAGACGCCCGACCCGCTGTTCGATGCCATGGTCAACCGCTGGCTGCTGTACCAGGCGGTGTCGTGCCGACTGTGGGCCAAGGCGGGCTTCTACCAGGCCGGCGGTGCGACCGGCTTTCGCGATCAGTTGCAGGATGCCATGGCATTGGCCTGGAGCGCGCCGCAGATGTTGCGCTCGCAGATCGTGCTCGCGGCGTCGCGCCAGTTTCACGAGGGCGACGTGCAGCATTGGTGGCACACGCCCGGCGGGGCGGGCGTGCGCACGCATTTCTCCGACGACCTGCTCTGGCTGCCGTACGCCTGTGCCCATTACCTGCAGGCCACCGGCGATGCCGGGCTGCTCGACGAGCGCGTGCCATTCCTCGAAGGTGCCGCGATCGCCGCCGGTGCAGAGGATGCGTACTACACGCCGAGCGCGAGCGCGGACGACGCGTCGGTCTATGAGCATGCCGCGCGCAGCATCGACCGCAGCCTGCGCGTCGGCGTGCATGGCCTGCCGTTGATGGGCACCGGCGACTGGAACGACGGCATGAACCGCGTCGGGCATCAAGGCCGCGGCGAGTCGGTCTGGCTGGGCTGGTTCCTGTGCCGCGTGGTGACCGATTTCGCGCCGCTGGCGCTCGGGCGCGGCGACGCCGAGCGCGCGCAGCGCTGGCAGCGGGCCGCAGCGGGCTGGAAGGCGGCGCTGAGCGGGGCGGGCTGGGACGGCCAGTGGTTCAAACGCGCCTACTTCGACGATGGCCAGCCGCTCGGCACGCATGCCAATGCCGAGGCCCGCATCGACCTGATCGCGCAGGCCTGGGCGGTGCTGTCCGGCGCGGCGCCGCCGGCCCTGCAACGCATGGCCATGGCCGCGGTGCAGACGCACCTGGTGGACAACGACGCCGGCCTGCTCAAGCTGCTCGACCCGCCGCTGGTGCACGCCGTTCCGAGCGCCGGCTACATCCAGGCCTACCCGCCGGGCGTGCGCGAGAACGGCGGGCAGTATTCGCACGGTGCGGTGTGGGCGCTGATGGCGCAGGCCGAATACGCAACGCGTTACGGCGACGTGGCGGACGCGGGCAACCTGGTCTACCAGTACTTCACCTACCTCAGCCCGGCGCATCGCTCGCAGCACGCCAGTCGCGGTGCCGCCTATGGCGCCGAGCCCTACGCGATGGCCGGCGATGTCTATTCGCAGCCGCCCTATGTCGGTCGCGCGGGCTGGAGCTGGTACACCGGCGCGGCGGCCTGGATGCACCGCGCGGCCATCGAGTCGATCTTCGGGCTGCATCTCGGTGCGCAGGACTTGTCGTTCACGCCCTGCCTGCCTTCACATTGGCCCGAGGCGCAACTGACGCTGGCGCGTGACGGCCGCACGATGCGCTTCATCCTGGTCCGCGCCATGGCGGATGCCGCGCTCGAGGCCGCGGCGGGTTCGCTCGCCGGCGCCGCCGCGCAGACCTTGCTGCCCGGCCAGGCCTTGCGCTGGACGGCACTGGCGCCGCACAGCTGCTTCGTCGTCCCGCTGTTGCGAGACGACGCCCGCGTGGCGTTGGCTACGGACGAAGCCGCCGTGCAATGATGCGAAAGCGCAGGTCGACCTCGTTGCGCACCGCGATCGCGCCGCCGAGCAGCGAGTACGGCGTGATGCCGAAGTCGGTCTGCGCGAACGAGAAGCGCCCCGACACGCGCAGCAGGTCGGCGTCGACCTCGACCTCGGCCGGCACCTGCAGCGTGCGCGTATGGCCGTGCAGCGTGAGCGTGACGGCCAGCGTTGCGTTGCGCTGGCCGGCATCGACACCGGTGACGGCGATGACCGCGAACGGGAACCGGCTCGACTCCAACACCTTTTCCAGCATGTTGGCGCGCGTGCCCTCGATGTCGGATGCGCTGGGTTGCGTCTCGAAGCCGGCCTCGGCACGCAGCGCCGCTTCGTCCACCGTCAGGCGCGCCAGCTCGACGTACAGGTCGGCACGGCCTTGCTGCGGCGCGACGAAACCGACGGCCTCGTGGCTGGCCACGACGTGGTCGTGCCCCAGCCGCGCCAGCGAGCCGGCGCGGCGCACCTCGATCGCGACCAGCGATTGCGCCGCATCGACGCGGTAGACGGGCTGGCCCTGCGCCGCAGCCTGCCGGTAATCGCGCTCCGGGAATTCCGCCGGCCCGGCGCCGTGTTCAGGGCCGGGCTCGCGCACCAGCGGCGTGCAGCCCACGAACAGCAATGCCAGCAGCGTCGACAAGAGCGCCGCCACGGCCCCGGCGCGATGAAGGATCCGCCGCATCTCAATCAGCCTTGCGCAGCTTGACGCGGAACTTCACCTTCACGTCCGCGCCGATCACGTCGCTGACGGCCCACTCGCCCGTGCCGATGCCGAAGGCGCCGCGCTTGACCGTGAGCTCGCCTTCCATCGATCGCGCCGTCGCCCGAGCCCACCCAGCTGAAAGGCACCTCGAGCGGCTGCTTCACGCCTTTGAGCGAGAGCGTGCCGCGCGCCACATAGCGATTGCCCTCGGCGCGGCGCAGGTCCGTCGAGTGGAATTCGGCTTGTGGAAATGCGCCGTAGTCGAACCAGTCCTTGCCGCGGATTTCCTTGTTCACGTCGGCGATATTCATGTCCACGCTCGTCACCTTGACCGTCACGTCCAGGCTGCCGCCGGCGGGCTTGTCCGGGTCGAAGCGCAGTCGCGTGTCGAACTCCTTGAATGCGCCCGGTACCGCGGCCCGCTCGAAGGTGGCGATGAATTCCAGTCTGCTGCCCGCCGCGTCCATGGCCCAATCGGCGGCCAACGCCGGCGCGGTGGCCAACGCCAGGGCGCAGAGCCCGAATCGCCTGAGCATCTCGTTCATGGCCTACTCCATTTGCCCGGCAGCATGCGCACGAGCACCGAATTGCGCTTGACGAAGTGGTGGCGCAGCGCCGCGCCGATGTGCGCGACGAGCACGAGTGCGAGCAAGACGAACAGGCCACGGTGTACCCACGCCGCGAGGTCGGCGAGCGCCTTGTCCGGCGCGACGATGGCCGGCAGCGGGATCAGGCCGAAGATGCGCAGCGGGATGTTGGCTGCGGCGTTGACGATCCAGCCGGTGACGGGCAGCGCGGCCATCAGCAGGTAGAGCAGTGCGTGGCCGGCGTGCGCGGCGCTGCGTTCCCAGGCCGGCAGGCCCCCAGGCAGCGCCGGCGCGCGGTTGGCAAGCCGCCAGCCAAGGCGCAGCGCGAGCAGCGCCAGCAGCAGCATGCCGGTCGATTTGTGCCAGAAGTAGAGATTGAGCTTGGTCGGCGACAGCCGCCAGGCCACGGCCATGATGCCGAGCGCGATTTGCGCCAGGATCAGCGCGGCCATCGCCCAGTGCAGGAGTTTGGCGGGCGCACCCCAGGCATCGGCGTCGTTGCGCAGCATCTGCGGATGGTACGGCGGCGGGTGCGCAACGGAATTTGTGCGTCCCACAATGGGACTTGTACGTCCGGAGGGTTGATCTGTTGTCCAGACCGATGCCGGTGCGATTGGCCTGGAGTTGCGCTGCGTCAAACACCAGTCAAACCAGGCGTGCAATGCTGCCTATGAAACTGAATGGGGTTTCGATCCCCAGAGCCGTTGTCGCGACGCGAGCGCCGAATTGTCTGCACCGCCCAAACCAACCGTGCCGGCAAGAAAGTTCTGGCTCGTCTCGAAGAACGCTCCGAAGGCGGAGCGGGTTGATAAGGATGCGCCGGCCATGTCCAAGCCCAGAAGTGATCTGCCCGAAGTCTCCTACGGCAATTGGGTCACGTCGTCGTATGACCTGCTGGACGGCGTCGAGGTGACGGAAGACCCCGACACGATCCCTGATGAACTGTTCGACGAACTGTTCGTGCCGAAGCAGGGAACCCCCAAGAAACCTGGGAATTGACGCAGCGCCGGGGCGGATCGAAACCGCGCGGCGCCGGTCCCTCACAGCCAAGCCGTGCCGCATGCACGGCGCGTGGGCCTAGTAGTGCCGGTGCCCGTGCCACCCGCCTTGCCAGCCGGCGCCGACGACCACGTACGGCCATGGCCGCGCGTAGACCGGGGGCGGCGCGTAGATCACCGGCGGCGCAACCGGCTCGTAGACCGTATCGCCGCGCGCACCGTACACCGGCGGCGGCAGTGACTGCACCGCCTGGCCCTGCGCTTGCCCGCCGACGGGCGCGACGCTGACGTCCAGGGCAATCTGGCTGCCCGGGTCCTGCGCCAGACGCACGCTGCGGCGCACGCCCTGGTATTCGTACACCACGTCGTAGCCGACGGGGCGGTTCTCGTAGCGGGTGACGTTACGGCAGCGTTGCGCCGTCGTCGCCACCGGTGGCGACCCATTCGCCTCCACCTGGTCGCCGATGGCGGCGCCCGTGATCATGCCGATGCCCGTGGCTGCCATGCGGCCCGAGCCGCTGCCCATGCTGTTGCCGATGGCGGCGCCGGCGATGGCGCCCAGCAGCGCGCCCGCGCCACTGTTGGGGCGCTGGTAAACGACAGGCTCGTCGAAGCATTGCTGTTGCGCTACGGGCACGGAGGCAAACACCGGCGTGCTCGACACGACATTGCCGAACTCGGTGGCCCAGGCGCCGGTGGCGGCGCAGCACAGCGTGGCAATGGCAACTTTCAACGGCGTCGAATGGGATGTCATGGTCGTCTCCGTGAGCGGCCACCTGCGGCCATGACCATCCAACGCGCTGCGGCGAGCGCCGGTTGAACGCCGGCGTGTAAAGACTCGTTAACGAGTCAGTTCAGGTCGCTGTCCTTGTAGTACTTCGTGCCCTTGGCCGTCAGTTCGAGCGCCAGACTGTCGCCGCTGACCTGATAGAGCCAGACACCCGGTGCGATGCTCACGGCGCCCTGGTACGAGGCGCCCTTGTCGCCCGTCTTCGCCGACGCCGTGGCCTGCCCGCCGATCTCCCAGCCGGAGTTCACGAAGCCGTTGAGCGCACTTTCGGTATCGAAGACCCAGACCAACTGGAACTTCTTCACGCCGAACCCGAGTCCGGCCTGGAGCTCGGCCATCTTCATGTAGGTCGTGGCCTTGGTCTTGTTGTTGACGGCCACGCCCTTGCCCGTGCCGCTGCCGGCCACCAGGATCTTCATGCCGAAGTTGCTGAAGGCGGCGTAGCCGGCCGCGGATTCGACGGCCTTGCGCGCCGACGGCTGGACCTTGTAGACGGCGGCAAGCGCCTCATTGGCTGACTTGCGCACATCGGCCCGCGACTCTTCCTTGGTTGCCGCGAGCAGGATGCCGGGGACCCCACCCGCCAGACCTGCAGCCATCAACATCGTGCGACGTTTCATGCCATTTCTCCGTTAGCGTCGAAGCAGATCCCTGATGCGCTTGCGGCAGATGCTGCGCAGCGCTTATCTGATCCTACAGCCAGACCTTTGAAGGCGCCACGATCCGCCCGGACGCCGACTGGTCGTGCGCAAGACGCCGACCGCCGCAAGGACCCACCAAGCGCTCGCGCCGATCGAATCTACAGCTCGCGCAAGATGGTATCGAGCTCGCGGCTGCTTACGCCGAACCAGCGAGCCAGCGTCCCGGCGTACGCGTTCGCCGAATCGAACGGTTCCAGCAGCGCGCGGCGCTCGTGATCGATGAAGGCCTGTTCACAATAACAACGCTCGCCGCTGATTGCGACGGCAATGCTGGCGCAGGCCGGCCGCGGCACGTGCGCCGGGCCCATGGCCTCGGCGACGAAGTCGGCTGATTCGGCAGTGGCGGTAACGCTCTCGGCCGTGGCATCCACGTGGCCTCCGATCTGTTGCACATGCATGTTGAGTAGGACGAACGCAAATTGTCTGGGCTGTTTGCCTTTGCCGATGAGCGCGGCTGCGTTCGTCGCACGGGGCGCCCGGGTGCATTAGTGCGATGCCCGCCGCGCGCGTCAATCCCTAGCTTGTTCGGCAGACACGGCGTGCGCGCATCGCACCGGCAGCCATGCCACTGACCGAGTCCGGCGACCTCGCCTCGGTCGGTATCGGCACAGCACGGCAAGAAGACCTACTTCGCCCGCGCCATGACGACGAGGATGGCGTCCACCTTTTGGCTCAGTAGCGCCAGTTCTTGATGTATCCCGTCGAGACTGTCCAGCGTTTCATCCGGTGCGGACGCCGTGGTGGTTTGCTCGTCCGCCGGCTGCGCGACATCCAGGCGCAGGAGGTGCAACTCCCAGCCGATCACGACCAGCGCGCACAGCACGGCCGCGCGCCACAACCACTCGGCCACCAATTGCTTCATGCCGGTCACCTTCTCGCTTGCAGAGCAGTGAAGTTTATGTCGGTGTCGACTCACCGTTCGCTATCGCACAGACGAAGGCGGAGCCCAACGGTCAGAGTGCAATTCTCAGCTGGCTGACGCACGGTTGCATGAAAGTCCCAAGGCGATGACCTCCGTCGTGAACAGCGTGGCCTACCGACACGGCCAGCGCCTTGGCGACATCTCCATCGACGAGATCAGCGACGTCATCGAGCAGCCCGACACATTCGTATGGGTGGGGCTGCACGAGCCGGACGATGCCTTGCTGCTCAAGATGCAGGAAGAGTTCGGCCTGCATGAACTGGCGGTCGAGGATGCGCACCACGCGCACCAGCGGCCCAAGCTCGAGGCCTACAACAATTCGCTCTTCATCGTGCTGAAGACAGCCCAGTTGGACGACGGCCAGGTCGTCTACGGTGAGACGCATCTGTTCGTCGGGGCGAACTTCCTGGTCTCCGTGCGGCACGGCGTTTCGTCGAGCTACGCAACCGTTCTGCAGCGCTGCGAGGACGGTACGAAGGATCTTCCCAAGGGGCCGGGCTTCGCCCTGTATGCGGTACTGGACTTCGTGGCCGACAACTACCAGCCGATCGTGGCGCAATTCGAGCGCGACTTCGACGCCATCGAGACGGACATCTTCAACGACCAGTTCGACAGGCTCGTGATCGAACGCCTGTACACGCTCAAGCGCCATCTGCTCGAGTTGCGCAACGCCGCCTTGCCCTTGGCCGACATCAGCGCCGAACTGATGCGCCTGCACGAAGACCTGATCCCGAAGGAGTTGCGCGCCTATTTCCGCGACATCCAGGATCACATCTCGCGGCTGGTGGGACTGATCGACGGCATGCGCGACATGCTGACCACGGCCATGCAGGTGAATCTGGCCCTGGTGGCGAACAACCAAAACGAGGTCGTCAAGCGGCTGGCGGGCTGGGGCGCGATCCTGGCCATACCGACCGTGATCTTCAGCTTGTACGGCATGAACTTCGAGTGGATGCCGGAATTGAAGTGGCGGCTCGGGTACCCCGCGGCCGTGGCCGTGACCCTGCTTGGTTGCGTGCTCGTCTACCGTCGCCTGCGTCGTTCGGGATGGGTCTAACCGTGGAGACCCAACAAGATGACCGACCCAAAGCTGGCGATCTATGGCGCCATCGGGGCCAACGTCGCGATTGCGATCACCAAACTCGTGGTTGCCAGCATCACCGGCAGTTCGGCCATGCTCTCGGAGGGCATTCATTCGTCTGTCGACACCTTCAACGGCGTGCTCCTGCTCATCGGCATCCGGCTCAGCCAGCGCCCTGCGACACCCGAGCACCCCTTCGGGCACGGCAAGGAGTTGTATTTCTGGAGCCTGATCGTCGCCGTGCTGATCTTCGGCGTCGGCGGTGGTGTCTCGTTCTACGAAGGCGTGCAGCACATTCGCCATCCGGAACCCTTGCACGATCCGACGTGGAACTACGTGGTGCTGGGCGCGGCCGCGCTCTTTGAAGGCATCAGCTTCGCCATCGCGCTGCGCCAGTTCCTCGATCGGGCTGGCGGCAGCCCCTTCTGGCAAGCGATACGGCGGAGCAAGGATCCGACCACCTACACCGTGTTGGCGGAGGATGCGGCGGCGCTGGCGGGCCTGGCGATTGCCGCAGCGGGCATCGCGCTCAGCCACCGCTTCGACTGGCCGGCACTCGATGGTGCGGCCTCGATGCTGATCGGCGTGTTGCTCGCAGGCGTGGCGACCTTGCTCACCTGGCAGTCGCGTGGCTTGCTGATCGGTGAAGGCATACGTCCGGAGACTGCCAGCGCCATCCGCGCCATCGCGCTGGCGGTGCCCCAGGTGCGGGACGTCGGCCGAGTCCTGTCGATGTACGTCGGGCCCGACGATGCACTGGTCACGATGGATCTCGACTTCGACGAGGGCACTGCCGCTGCCGACGCGGCGCTGGCGATAGCCGATGTGGAACGGCAAGTTCGGGCACGGTTTCCGATGATCAAGCGGCTCTTCATCGAGTCCGGCTCGGCACCGCTGTTGCAGCGTTGGTCCAGACCGGATGCGATCCGCATGCCGGCCGATCCGACGGGTACCTCGGACGGGGCGCTGAACAAGGCCCCGCTTGGAATCTGATGGCGAGCGCGTGTCGAGGGCCAGCCGCGCCATCGCTCGTCGTCCATCGTGCCGGCCGCAGTGCGGCGCCGGCGCCACCGCCAAATCAGGACCAGCGTGCCCGCGCCAGCAGCCACACACCGCCGGCAAGCGGCAAGGCCAACCAGGCAAAGGCCGAACCCAGTGCTCCCAGCGCCGCGCCTGCGGCGCCGAACACAGGCGGCCCGATCACCACACCGAAGAAGGTGAAGAACAGCGTACCGGCAGTGGCCGTGCCGGCCTGACCCGCAGGCGCGACGCGGGCCACGGTGGCCAGATAGACACCGTTCCAACCTACCGCCGTGGCGCCGAACACGCACAGCAGTGTGACCACCACGGGCACCGGGCTGGCCGGATCCAGCAGCGGCATCAGCAGGCCGCAGGCCGCCATGCCCAGGGCCAGGCCCAGCAACATGCGCCGCGGGCCCAACCAGCGGTCGGACACAAAGCCCCAGACGATGCGCGCGACCACGCCGGCCACCTGTGAAGCTGCCAGCGCGGCGCCGGCCGCGACGAGTGTCCACTGCAGGTCGCGGGTGAGGAAGCTGACCATGTACGAGGTCAGGCTCACTTGCACCATGGAGAAGATGAAGCTGCACAGGGCCACGGCGCGCAGTACGGCATGCCTGGCGACGAAGCGCGTGGGTGCCAGCACCTGGTGCGGGCTGGGCCAGGGCGCGCCGCGGTCGCGCTCGCGGTCGAGTTCATGCGCCAGGGGTGCCGCACTCAACGCCGCCACCAGGCACAGCACCGCCATGCCGAACAAGGCGCCCACCGCACCGCCCAGGCCCACCAGTGGCGGCACCAGCAGGCCGGCGATCACGCCGCCCAGCGGCACACCGGTCTGCTTGATGGAGAACACCAGCGAGTAATGCTGCGGCTGCGTGGTGCGCGACAGCATCTGGCTGCTGGCCGGCGTGATGGGCCCGTAGCCCAGGCCGATGAGTACGGCGCCGATCGCCACCAGCGGCAGCAGCGGCGTGGCCAGCAGCAACAGGCCCGCCGCGCTGCACAGCAGGGCCAGCTGGCTGGCGCGGATGGGCCCCCAGCGGCGTACGACGAAGGCGCCGATCTGCGTGGCGAACATCGCGCCCAGGTACACCAGGGCCACGAACAGGCCCACCGCCGCCGGACCCAACCGCAGTTCCTGCAGCAGCAAGGGCGCGGCCACGGTGGGGCCGATGACCGCGGCCGACGACGCGGCCTGCACGAAGGTGGTGATCGGCAGCGCAGCGCCACGCACGCCGGCGCTGTAGGGCGGGGCGTCGGCTTCAGGCATGGTCAATGACGCGTCGCTTCGGGGTTGTCGAGGCCCGGGTGTGGGGCCGCGCCTTGCGCGTCGCCTTCGTCGTCCTCGTCGTCGTCGTCAGCCTTGCCCTCCCACGTGTAATGCAGGCGCGGGGGCACGTCGAGCCGTCGCAGCGCAATCGCAAGCACGACGCCGATCAGCGCAGCCGCCAGGTGCGTCTCCCAGGAAATGCCGGACCGCAACGGCAGCACGCCCCAGACCAGCGAGCCGTACATGAAGCAAACCACGAGGGAGGTCGCGACGGCCCGCCGATCGCGTCGCAGTACACCGGCCAGGAAGATGTAGCTGACCAGGCCGTAGACCAATCCACTGGCGCCAAAGTGCACCGAGTCCCTGCCGAACAGCCAGACGACGATGCCCGTGCCGAAGTAGACCGCCGGCAGGACGCGCAATGCGGAGAGTGGATAGAGAAACAACATGGCCGTGCCCAACACCAACAACGGCCCGGCGTTGGATATCAAGTGGGCGAAGTCGTTGTGCACCAGCGGCGCAAAGATGATTCCGGGCAGCCCGTACAACAGGCGCGGATGGATGCCGAACGGCTCCGGGTCCTGGCCCAGGCCCGTGGTCATCAAGTACGTGAGACACAGGATGCCGACGAATCCGACTGCAATCTTCACCGCAAGGCGGAAGTGCGCGCGCGTCGGTGCAGCGCCGGTGTAGTCCGGGTCGGGAATGTGAATCTGCATGAGGGGTAGATTAACCGGCGCTCGTGCCGGCGTCGCGCAGTGCCCAGCCCACCGACGGCGGCGACCGTGCCCGGCGCGGCCAAGCGTCAGCGTCAAAGCGTCGCTGCAGGTGCCTTCGGCCCGAGACATCGACGCAAGCAGGCGAGGGCGTCCACGCCTCTCGCAGCTCAAGGACCCAGATTGTCCTGTCCGACCGCGCCGTTGCTATTGATGCCCCAGCACATCGGCGATCCGGCCAGCGTGATCGCGCAGGTCGCCGTGCCGCCGGCCTGCAGCGCGCGAAAGCGTTGGCCGCCGGCCACCGCCACCGGCACCTTGCTTTCGTCCTCGCTGCCGCCGCCGGTCAGTGCCGCGGGGCCCCAGCACCAGGCGGTGCCGTCGCTGGTGAGGCCGCAGGCATGCTGGTAGCCGGCAGACACGCTGGCGAATGCGTGGCCTCCGGCCACGGCGACGGGCACGTTGCTGTGGGCGGCGAGCGCTCCGTCGCCCAGCGACAGGGCAAAGCCCCAACACCAGGCTGCACCCGCTGACGTGAGACCGCAGTTGAAGTTTCCGCCGACCGCGAGTGAAGCAAACTGGTGGCCGCCCGTCACCGGCGCCGGTACCAGCGACGCACCCGACACGCCACGCCCCAGCACGCCGTAAGGGTTGCGCCCCCAGCACCAGGCCTGGCCCGTCGCGTCAAGGCCGCACGCATGATTGGAACCCGCGCCGACCGAGACGAAGGCCTGCTGCGCCAGCACCTGCACCGGCACATTGGACCCGTTCGTCGTGCCGTTGCCCAAGCCACCGCTGTCGCCCGGGCCCCAGCACCACGCGGTGCCGGCATCGTCCAGCGCGCAACTGAGCAGCCCATCGCTACCGGCGTCGACGTGAACGAAGTGGTGGTTGCCGGCGATGGCGACCGGCGCTGCGCTGTCGACAGCCGCGCCGTTGCCGAGCTGCCCGCCGAGGCCGAACCCCCAACACCAGGCCTGGCCCGCGATGTCGATCGCGCAACTGTGCAGCCGGGACGGGCTCAGCTGGGTATAACGGTTCGGTGACTGCGCGCGCACAGGCTGCCAGGTGCAGGCGACGAAGCCGCTCGTGCAGGACTTGTCCGTCGGGGCGCCGAGTTGGCCATGCTCGTTGCTGCCCCAGCACCAAGCCTCCCCGGTCGGCGTCAACATGCAACCCGAGTCGTAGCCTTGCGCGACGCGATCGAAGGCAAGCGCCGTCGAAATCGGCGTCGGTTCGAGGTAGATCTGGCGCTCGAGCGGTGTCAGGCTTCTGACACCGTCGCCACCACCGCAAGCCGTCAACGCCACGATGGCGGCGCCGCAAACTACAAGGCCCTGTCCGATGCTCATGATCACTCCGAATGACTCGGGGGTTCGCCCCGCCGTTGCACCGATTGCTGCCCGTGCAGTATCGACTGCGGGGGCCACGGGCCGACCCAGCAATGGATGACACATGACATACAAGTGACGCGCGTCGCGAGCCTGCGTCCACGCACACGGCGCCGATGGTGGGTGTGGTGAGCCGCTCCCACCAGGGGCCCGACCTGGCCACCTGCAGGCCGCCCTGAGCCCTCGGCCGACCGTCGCGGACTGTCGGTGACAATCCGCGCATGCGTCTTTGGCTGTTCGTTCTTGCCGCACTGGCAGTCGTCGTCGCGTTCATATGGGCGAGCGACAAGGTCACGCTCCAAGGTGAGCGCACGATCTACACCACCGACTGCCGTGACGGCGCATGGCAAGGTGTGAATTGCACGGGCCGGCTCGTCGCCGCAGATCGATTCCGGTTCCGAGCGCTCAGGCCGCACCGCGAGGTCGTCTTTTGGACAGTCGGGGCCGCAGAACCCTCGGGCAAGTTCACGGACTGTGAAGTCGAGGACGGCCGCAACTGGACCTGCAAGCCCAACGCCGAAGCCGCGCGCACGATCGCGCTGCAGATGTCAAAGGGCGACGCGGTTCCCGATTCGTCGGGCCGAACGAGGCCGTTTCATCCAGTCGCCAAGTGGCGGTGGTACTTTCTCCGATTTGGCCTCCCTGTGGGCAGCAGCGCGGACGGCTGACCGGCTCGCCGATAGGCTGCACCCGATGAGTGCTGCATTGCGTGCCATGCCCGCCAAGACGTCGGTGCCAGTCGCCACTTCCGTCGCGACGAATACTGCTTCCGGCCGTTAGAGCGGCCGAAAGGACGCGCTGCTCGTTGCTGCGCTGGAAATGAAAATGGGCACCGAGAGGGCGCCCACTTCTGGCCTGTCTTGGCTCCCCGACCTGGGCTCGAACCAGGGACCTACGGATTAACAGTCCGGCGCTCTACCAACTGAGCTATCGGGGAACAGCCGGGCATTATAGGGGAGGGGTTCTGCGCGTCAGAGCCTGGCCTGCAGCGACAGGCGCAGCGTGCGCGGCGCCATCGGGAACAGGTAGGCGTGGCCGAACTGGTAGGGCGATTCCTTCCACGCCCGGGTGTCGATCAGGTTGTCGATGCCGGCGCGCCAGGTGAGTGCGGTGCCGGCCAGTTGCTGCTGCAGCTTGGCGCCGATGTCGAGCCGGGTCCACGCGGGGATGTGCGCGCTGTCGTCGGGCAGCACGCTGCGCGAGGCCTCGTGGCTCAGCGCGGCCTGCAGTTCGGCGCCGGCACTCAGTTCGTAGCCGGCTTGCAGGCGCAGGCTGGCCGCCGGCACGTTGGGTGGCGGCAGGCCGTTCAGCGCGGCGTTGGCCGAGCCTTCGCGCCGCGCGTGCAGCAGCAGCACGCTGGCCTGCCAGCGCCACGCGCCGGCCTGCGTGTCGAGCTGCGATTCGATGCCGCGGTGCACGGCGCTGCCGTCGATGGCGCGGGTGCAACTGCCGTCGCTGCCGTCGCAGGCGCCGATGTCGCCGCTCTGCGGCCGCGTGATCGCGAACGCGGCGAGCGAAAACTCGATGCCCTCGCGCGCATGCTTGAGCCCGGCTTCGAGCTGCCGGCTTTGCAGCGCGGGCAGGGCGCGTGCGGCGTTGGTGTACATCGGCAGGTTGGGCGCCGCTTCGCTCTCCACGCCCTTGCCCCAGTTGGCGTAGAGCAGTGTCTGCGGCTCGGCCTGCCAGGCCAGCGCCAGCCATGGCGTGGTGAAGCTCTGTTCGATCTCGCGGCGCAGGCTGGTGTAGCGCAGGCCACCCCACAGGCTCCAGCGCGGCGCGAGTTCGACGCGGTCGCGCAGGTACCACTCGGTGCTGCGCTCGTTGCTGCTGGCCACGTCAGTCAGTGGCAACGGTGCCTCGGGCACCGCCACGCTGGCGTCGACGCGGCCCGTGCCGGCAAAGTTGAAGGCCTGCGGCGGCAGGCGGGCTTCGAAGTGGGTGGCGAGCAGGCCGGTGCTGACATGGTGCGTGGTGCCGGCCACGGCGACACGGCCTTCGACGCCCACGTCGAGCGCATCGCTGCGGCGCTTTTCGCCGTCGCTGCGGTAGTCGTAGAGATCGACGCTGCCGTCGCTGCAATAGCGGTCGAAGCGCCCCTCGGCGCTGCAGCCGAACGGGAACGCGATGCGGTCGTCGCTGGTCAAGCGCTGCGTCATCGCGTGCAGGCGCGCGCGCCAATCGGGCGAAAGCGTCTGCGTGATGCGCAGCGAGGCGGTATTGCCGTTCAGCACCACCGGTTGCGACCACGGCTGGTTGTTGAGGTTGGTGCGCGGGTCGGTCGCCTTGGCGTCGGGCACCGTGTCGCCGAGCAGGCTGAAGCCCGGCACGCTGGGCTGCTGCTGGCGGCTGGATTCGGCCTCCAGCTCCACCAGCGTGCCGCTCGGCAGGCGTGCGTCGGCAGCCACCGCGGCCAGGCTGCGGTGGCCGTCGGCATTGCGCGTCAGCGGGCGCAGGTCTTCATAGGCCGCGTTCACGCGCAGGCCGAACATCTCGCCGTTGCCGAAGCGCTCGCCGATGTCCACCGCCACCGCGCTGCCGCCGCCCTGGCGGGCTTCGATGCTGGCGCTGCGCACGGCGCGCTCGGGTCGCTTGACGACGAAGTTCACCAACCCGCCCGGCGCGCTGGTGCCGGCCTGGATGCCGGTCACGCCCTTCAGCACTTCGAGGCTTTCCTTGTTGCCCAGCGCGATCGCGGTCTCGGCGTTGATCGGCAGGCCGTCGCGGCGGTAGTTGTAGCGGTTGTCGAGCGTGAAGCCGCGCACCGACAGGAAGCTCCAGTAGCCCTCGGCGTTGTAGGCATCGGAAAGGCTGGCGTCCAGGCGCGTCAGCTCGGCCAGGCTGCGCAGGCCGTTGTCGCGCAGCGTGGCTTCGCCCACGGCAGTGGCGGCGAGTGGCGTTTGCGCCAGCGGCAGGCCGGCGCCGAAGCCGGCCACGCCGGGAGCCGCCGGTTCGAGGCGGCCGCTGATGGTGATGCGTTGCGTCTCTTGCGCCTGTGCGGCGCAGGCCACCAGCGCCAGCAGGGTCGCCAGCGCGGCGGGGTGGTGGTGAAAGCGGGTCGGGCGTGCCATGCGGTTCTCTGTGGTCGGGCACAGGGTGGCGGCACGGACAACGGCAAACGCCAGATGGCGGTCGCCCTGAGCGGACGGCTTCCCTGCGCGAGGATTACCTCAATCAGGTTCGAAGGGACTGTCTCAGCCGGCAGCTCTGTCGAGCCCCAGCACCCCTAGCAATGGGCTGCGATTGCGTTCGCAGCGGACGGATTATCACCTCAGTCGAATGTCGGCGTTTCCACACCCAGCACCTTGTGCAGCTTCGGGCTGGTGGTCGTGTACTGCAGGTGGATGCGCTTGTCGGGAAAGATGATCGGTGCCGCGCCGAACGCGGCCAGCGCCGCTTCGTGGAAGCCCGACAGGATCAGCTTCTTCTTGCCCGGGTAGGTGTTGATGTCGCCGACGGCAAAGATGCCCTGCACGTTGGTGGCGAACGTCTCGGTGTCGACCGTCAGCTGCTTGCGCTCGATGTTCAGGCCCCAGTCGGCGATCGGCCCGAGTTTGGGCGAAAGGCCGAAGAAGACCAGCAGCATGTCCAGCGGCACCACGCGGGTCACGCCGTCGCCGCCGGTGACCTTCACCGCGGTGAGCTTGCCGTCGCGCTCGTCGATACCGGTCACCTGGCCGACCATGAACTGCATCTCCAGCGCATCGCACAGCTCGCGCATGCGGCCCACGCTGGCCGGCGCCGCCTTGAAGCCGTCGCGGCGGTGCAGCAGGATCACGCTGGCGGCCTGGTTCGGGCCCTCCTGCACGAAGTTCAGCGACCAGTCGAGCGCCGAATCGCCGCCACCGACGATGACGAGGTTCTTGCCCGCAAACTGCGCCGGGTTGCGCACGCGGTAATGCAGCTGCGTGCCGTCGTACTTCTCCACGCCGTCGACCTTCAGCAGCCGCGGCTGGAACGAGCCCACGCCGCCGGCGATGAAGATCGTCTTGGCCGTGAAGCGCGTGCCCTTGCTGGTGGCCACGTCGAAGCGTCCGTCTTCGCGCCGGGCGACCGCGGTCACCTCCTGCCCCATGTGCAAGGTCGCACCGAAGGGCTCGATCTGCTTCAGCAGGTTGTCGGTCAGCTCCTTGCCGGTGCATACCGGCACGGCCGGGATGTCGTAGATCGGCTTGTCGGGATAGAGCTCGATGCACTGCCCGCCGGGGTAGTCCAGCGAATCGATGACATGGGCCTTGATTTCCAGCAGGCCCAGCTCGAACACCTGGAACAGGCCGACCGGGCCGGCACCGACGATCACCGCATCGGTTTCGATCGGTGGCGCCGCATCGTCATGGGTTGGCGAGGTCATCGTCAGCGCTGCTCCGGCTCAGCGAATGAGCTGGTCGAGCTTGTCTTTCTTGTCTTTCCACTCGTCGGCGTCGGCCGGCGCGGGCTTGCGCTTGGTGATGCTCGGCCACTTCTTGGCCAGCTCGGCATTGAGCTTGATGAACCGCATCTGATCCTGCGGTACGTCTTCCTCGGGCAGGATGGCGTTGACCGGGCACTCGGGGATGCACACCGCGCAGTCGATGCATTCGTCGGGGTCGATGGTCAGCATGTTCGGCCCCTCGCGAAAACAATCGACGGGGCAGACATCGACGCAGTCGGTGTACTTGCAGCGGATGCACGATTCGAGGACGACGTGGGTCATTGCGGGTGCGGCTTGGATGGACGTGCGCTGGCGTCCGGTCCGCAGGCAATGGTTGGCCTGCGGGCGACGCTTCGGCGGGAGGCCGGGATTTTACGGTGACAACCGAGCCAGTCGCTGCAGGGGGTTTTGCGCCACACCGGCACGCGGCTGCGGTGCGCTTGCCAGCGGCGCTGCGCCCGCGCCGACCGTCACCACCGTCGGCCGACCGGCATGCAGCACGGCAGCCTCGGCCAGCGTCGCGAGATGGTGATCGCTTTGCAGTTGGTCGGGCCAGCCGGCACGCGACACCGCCAGCACCGGCGTATCGGCCGGCCAACCGGCCTGCAGCAGGCGCCGGCCCAGCGCAGCCAGCTGGCGCCCGGCCATGTAGAAGACTTCGGTGTCGGCGCTGCGCGAGCCTGCAGCTCGCCGCTGCGCGTCATGGCCGTTGTCAGGCTGACGCTGCGACCACTGCCGCGCCGCGTCAGCGGCCTTTGCGTGGCCGCTGCGGCGGCGATGGCGGCGGTGACGCCGGGCACCACCTCGGCCGGTATGCCGGCTGCGGCCAGCGCCTGCAGCTCCTCTTCGAGGCGGCCGAACACGCTCGGGTCGCCACCTTTCAGCCGCACCACGGCACGGCCGCTCTTTGCGTGGCGCACCAGCAGCGCGTTGATCGCCACCTGGCCGGTCGAATCGCAAAAGCCGCGCTTGCCGACGTCGATCCAGCGTGCCGCGGGGGCCAGCTCGCGCAACGCCGGGTCGGTGAGGGCGTCGAACAGCACGATCTCGGCGGCGGCCAGGCGATTGGCGCCGCGCAGCGTGATCAGGTCGGCGGCGCCGGGGCCGGCACCGATGAAGACGACGGGCTTCATCGGCTCACATGGTCTACCAGCAAGGCGCCGCTGGTGCGGTTGCTCGTGGGGTCGACGACGATCAAGGCCCCGCCGACGCGGTTGTCGGCGTAGGGCTGCAGCGGCAGCGGCTGTTGTGTCTCGATGACCACGCGGCCGATCTCGTTGACGGCCAGCTGATGCGCATCGGTCGGGGCCAGCGTGTGGATGTCGAGCACATGCTCGATCGCGCTGATTCGTCCCTGCACCCAGCGGTTGCCGTGGCGCAGCCAGTACTTGCGCCCGATGGCGGCGGGCTCGGTGTCGAGCCAGGCCAGCGTCGCGGTGAAGCGCTGCGTGGCCGCCAGCGTGCCGGGCGCGCCGATCCAGTCGCCGCGCGAGACGTCGAGCTGGCGGTCGAGCACCAGGCCGGCCGACTGCCCGGCTGCGGCTTCGGCCACGTTCTCGCCGGCGCGACGCAGCGCCACCACCTGCGCCCGCTCGCCGCTCGGAAAGACCTGGATGGGGTCGCCGGCCCGCACATGGCCCTGCGCGATGCGGCCCCACAGCGTGCGGGGCTGGTGGCCGGTGCCGTCACCCTCCTTGGCGATGTACTGCAGCGGCACGGCGAGCGGGCCATCGTGGCTCTCGTCGGCAGCGGGCAGCGACTCCAGCACCTGCAGCAGCGAGGGGCCGTCGTACCAAGTCTCGCCATTCACCGCTGGCGGCCTGCGTGACGTTGTCGCCGCGCAGCGCCGACACCGGCACGATGGCACTCACCGCCAGGCCGGCCTCGACGGCAAAGGCGCGCAGCGCCGCGCTGACGGCGGCAAAGGCCGCGCCCGGCGCTCGACGGCATCGAGCTTGTTGATGGCGAACACCAGGTTGGGCACGCGCAGCAGGTGCGCCAGCAGCGCGTGGCGCCGCGTTTGCGCCAGCAGCGCCACGGGCTGGGTCTGCCAGTCGAGCTTGGTCACGTCGACCAGCACCACCGCCGCGTCGCTGCCGGCGGCGGCGGTGACCATGTTGCGCGTGTACTGCTCGTGGCCCGGGGCGTCGGCGATGATGAACTTGCGCGCGCGGGTGGCGAAGTAGCGGAAGGCCACGTCGATCGTGATGCCCTGTTCGCGTTCGGCCTCGAGGCCGTCGGTGAGCAGCGACAGATCGAACGCGGGCTCGCCTTCGGCTCGGGGCGCGCCCGCCGCGCGACGCTCGAGCGCGTCGAGCTGGTCGGCCAGGATCGCGCGGCTGTCGAACAGCAGGCGGCCGATCAGGGTGCTCTTGCCGTCGTCGACGCTGCCGGCGGTCAGGAAGCGCAGCGCGCGCGACGTCGGCGCGGCCACGGCAGGATTCAGAACGGCGCTCATCAGAAATAGCCTTCCTTCTTGCGCCGCTCCATCGAGGAGTCGCTGGTGCGGTCGTCCATGCGCGTGGCGCCGCGCTCGCTCACCGTCACGGTGAGGGTCTCGGCGACGATTTCGGTGGCGTTGGCGGCGTCGCTCTCGACCGGGCAGGTGCAGGTCATGTCGCCGACGGTGCGAAAGCGCACCTGCGCCGTCTCGATGGTCTCGCCCGCCTGCGCCGGCGTGACGGCGGTCACCGGCACCAGCAGGCCCTTGCGCCGGATCACCTCGCGCCGGTGCGCGAAGTACAGGCCCGGCAGCGGGATGTTCTCGCGCGCGATGTAGAGCCAGACGTCGAGCTCGGTCCAGTTGCTGATCGGGAAGCTGCGGAAATGCTCGCCCGGGCGGTGCCGCGTGTTGAACAGCGTCCACAACTCGGGCCGCTGCTCCTTGGGCAGCCATTGGCCGAAGCCGTCGCGGTGGCTGAAGATGCGTTCCTTGGCGCGGGCCTTTTCCTCGTCGCGCCGCGCGCCGCCGATCAGGGCGTCGAAGCGGTGCTCTTCGATGGCTTCGAGCAGGGCCACGGTCTGGTGGCCGTTGCGCGACTCGAGTTCGTGCGCCAGCCGCACCGTGCCGCGGGCGATCGAATCGTCGAGATGGCCGACCACCAGGCGCTCGCCCATCTCGGCCACGCGGCGGTCGCGGAATTCGATCACCTCGGGGAAGTTGTGCCCGGTGTCGACATGCAGCAGCGGGAACGGCAGGCGGCCTTCGAACCGATTGCCGCGTACGCGCTGCTTGAAGGCCTTCTCGGCCAGGCGCAGCACGACGCAGGAATCCTTGCCGCCGGAGAACAGCAGCGCCGGCCGCTCGAACGAGGCCGCCACCTCGCGCAGGATGAAGATGGCCTCTTCCTCGAGGTGATCGAGGTGGTGGTGGTCCAGCGAAGGCAGCAGTTTGTCGATCGACAACGGCGCGTTCATGCGGCAACTCCTTCGGCATGCTTGACATGCAGGCCGCATTCCTTGGCCGCTTCGTCTTCCCACCACCAACGGCCGGCGCGAAAGTCTTCGCCCAGCGCGATCGCGCGCGTGCACGGCGCACAGCCGATGCTGGGAAAGAACTGGTCGTGCAGTTGGTTGTAAGGCACGTTGTACAGCGCGATGTAGTGCCAGATGTCGCCCCAGCTCCAGTCGGCGAGCGGGTTCAGCTTCAGGCGGCCGCTGGCCTCGCGCTCGGAGAACGGCACCGCGGCGCGGGTGCCGGATTGCTCGCGGCGCAGGCCGGTGATCCAGGCCGTCTTGCCTGCCAGCAGGCGGCCCAGCGGCTCGAGCTTGCGCACGGCGCAGCAGGCCTTGCGCAGCTCGATGCTTTCGAACATCGCGCGTTCGCCGTTCCGGGCGACGAAGTGCAGCACGGCTTCGTGCGCCGGCCGCATCACCTGCACCTGCAGGCCGTAATGCGACTCGATGCGCGCCAGCAATGCCAGTGTCTCGGCGTGCAGCATGCCGGTTTCGAGCGTGCCGATGGCGATGGGCAGCTGCCCGCGCGCGATCAGGTCGGTGACGACCATGTCTTCGGCGCCCAGGCTGGTGGCCTGCACGATATGCGCGCCATGCTCGGCGGCAGCCGAGGTCAGCACCGCGGTGGCGTGCGCCAGCTTGGTCTCGAAGCCGTCGCTCGGCCGCGCGTGCAATTCGACGGCGTTCACTGGACGACCCTCCGCGCTGTGCGCTCCGGGATGAGCGCTTTGGAGCGGCCATGCGCGCTCATGCCGCGCTCCGCGCGTACAGGGGTTGGGTCTGGCGCACGTCGCCCTGGTAATGGTCACTGAAATAGCGCAGCGCGCGCCGGCCGGCCTCGTGGCTCTGGTCGACGCGCAGTTGCACGGCGTCGAAGCCGGTGCGCTGCAGCAGCGGCAGCATGTCGACCAGCACCTCGCCGGTGGCCCGCACCTCGCCGCCGAAGCGCAGGCGCCGGCGCAGGATGCGCGCCTGGCTGTAGGCGCGGCCATCGATCCACTTCGGGAACTGCAGCGCGACCAGCGCCAGGCGCGGCAGGTCGGGCGCGATCGACTCGACGTCGACGTCGTTGGGCACCACGACGCCGGCTTGCGCCTCGTGCGGCCAGTGCTCGCGCACGGCCTGCCATTGCTCGAGCGTGAGAAGGCGCGCGGCGCCGGCGCCGGGCGTCGGCATCGTGCCGTCCTTGTCGACGGCGGCGTGCCATTGGTCTTGCGTGGAGTCGATGAATTTCATGGTCTGGCTCGGTGGTTTGATCAGGCTCGCATCGGCGGTGGCGGTGGCGGTGGCGTGGCGCACCTCGTCGGTGGCGGCGCGAAACGGTGCCGTGCCCAGGCGGCGTACGCTGTCGATGAAGCGTTCACCGGGGCGGCGCTCGCGCCGGTAGGTGGTGATCAACGCTTCGATGGCGTCGGCGATCTCGTCGGCGGCAAACGACGGGCCGATGACCTTGCCCGGCACCGAAGCGCCGTTGGCCAGCTTGCCGTCGGAGCCACCGAGCGTGAGCTGGTACCACTCGGCGCCGTCCTTGTCGACGCCGAGCACGCCGATGTGGCCGCTGTGGTGGTGGCCGCAGGAATTGATGCAGCCGCTGATGTGCAGGTCGACGTCGCCGATGTCGTACTGCTCGTCGAGATCGGCGAAGCGCTCGGTGATCTGCGCCGCCAGCGGGATCGAGCGCGCGTTGGCCAGGCCGCAGAAGTCGCCGCCGGGGCAGGCGATCATGTCGCTGATCAGGCCGATATTCGGGTTGGCGAATCCGGCTTCCCTGGCCGCCTGCCAGAGGGCGAACAGGTCGCTCTCGCGGACCCAGGGCAGCAGCAGGTTCTGGTTGTGCGTGACGCGCAACTCGGCCTGGCTGAAGCGCTCGGCGATCGCGGCGGCCTGCTCCATCTGCCCATGGGTGGCGTCGCCCGGGGCCTGGCCGGCGCGCTTGAGCGACAGCGTCACGGCGCGGTAGCCGGGCAGCCGGTGCGCGTGCACGTTGCGCTCGCACCAGCGGGTGAAGGCCAGCGGCGCGTCGTTGCTGGCGTCGGCGGCGAAACCGGCCGGTGCGGGCTTCAGGCCGGGCGGCAGGACGAACGACGCCGAGACGCGATCGAGTTCATGCTGCGAGATCAGTTGCGCCGCGCCGTCGGTATCGCGCTCGAGGATGGCGGCGAACTCGGCATTCACCGCGTCGAAGAACTTCGCGCCCTCGGACTTGACCAGGATCTTGATGCGCGCCTTGTAGGCGTTGTCGCGCCGGCCATAGCGGTTGTAGACCCGCACGATGGCCTCGATGTAGACCAGGATCTGCTGCCACGGCACGAACTCGCTGGCCAGCGAGGCGATCACCGGCGTGCGGCCCATGCCGCCGCCGACGAAGACCTTGAAGCCGACGTCGCCGGCCGCGTTCTTCACCAGATGCAGCCCGATGTCGTGCCACAGCGTCGCGGCGCGGTCTTCGCTGGCGCCGGTGATGGCGATCTTGAACTTGCGCGGCAGGAACGCGAACTCGGGATGCAGCGTGCTCCACTGGCGCAGGATCTCGCAGTACGGCCGCGGGTCGACGACCTCGTCGGGCGCGATGCCGGCCAGCGCGTCGCTGGTGATGTTGCGGATGCAGTTGCCGCTGGTCTGGATGCCATGCATGTCGACCTCGGCCAGCAGGTCCATCACGTCGGCCGCCTGCGGCAGCGGGATCCAGTTGTATTGCAGGTTCTGTCGCGTCGTGAAGTGGCCGTAGCCGCGGTCGAACTTGCGCGCGATGAGCGCCAATTGGCGCAACTGCGCGCTGCTCAACTCGCCGTAGGGCACGGCCACGCGCAGCATCGGCGCATGGCGCTGGACGTACCAGCCGTTCTGCAGGCGCAGCGGGCGGAACTCGTCGTCGCCGAGTTCGCCCTTCAGGTTGCGCGCCAGTTGGTCGCGGAATTGCGCCGCGCGGGCGCGCACGAACTGGCGGTCGAAGTCGGTGTATTGGTACATCAGGCCTCCTGCCGGGCCGCGCCAATGGGAGCCTGCGGCCCCACGGGGCAGCAACGCGGCAAGGCCGCGAGCGTGGTGGTGGTTCATCAGTGAATCACTCTCAGGCCCGCCACGACGAGCGAACCCGCCAGCAGCGTGCGGATCAGTTTGTCGGGCAGGGATTTGGTCAGGCGCGCGCCGAGCCAGATGCCGGGCAGCGAGCCCAGCAGCAATGCGGCCAGCAGGGCCCAGTCGACATGGCCGAGCGAGGCATGGCCGATGCCGGCCACCAGGGTCAGCGGCACGGCGTAGGCGATGTCGGTGCCGACCACCTGCTGCGCAGGCAGGCGCGGGTAGAGCAGCAGGATCAGGGTGGCGCCGAGTGCGCCGGCGCCGACCGACGACAGCGTGACCAGCAGGCCGAGCACGGCACCCACCAGCACGGTCAACAACGGTTTGCGGTGGGCGGGGATCCAGGCTTCGAGCCGCAGCCCCAGCCTTTGCCACAGCGGGCGGTTGGCGACCACCAATGCGGTCAGCAACAAGGCGATGCCAAGCGACAGCGTCAGCACGCCGGCCCAGGCCTTGGTCAGGCCGGTGGCGTGCATCCAGGCGATGGTGGCAGCGGCGGCCGGCAGGCTGCCGGCCAGCAGCAGTTTGGCGATGCCGCGGTCGACATGGCCGTGGCGATGGTGGGCGATCGCGCCGCCCGTCTTGGTCAGGCCGGCAAACCAAAGGTCGGTGCCGATGGCGACGGCCGGATGGAGCTTGAACGCGCCGATCAGCAGCGGCGTCATCAACGAGCCGCCACCGACGCCCGTCAGGCCGACGATCGCGCCGACGGCAAACCCAGAGATGACGGCAGTCAATTCCATGCCGCGACTCTAGGAAAGCTTCATATATACGAGAAGAACAAAGAAGTTGGTTGCTAATGCCCCAGCGGCATTAAGGGCGACCTGCCGGCTCCTAGAATCGCGGCGATGAGACCGAGTCCGGCAGTTCCTGCCTCGCGGCGGCGATTCGTCGCGGCTGGCATCGCGCTGCTGGCGGCGGGGTGTTCCACGTTGCCGCCGCCGCAGTGCCGCCGCCGGCGCCACCGCCGCCGCCGCCGCAACGTGCCGCCGTGACGCCGCGCCCGCCGCGGCATCGGGCCTGGCGCTCGGCGGTGGCGCTGCGCGCGGCTTTGCCCATATCGGCGTGATCCAGGTGCTCGAGGAGTCGGGCATCCGGCCGCAACTGGTGGTCGGCACCTCGGCCGGCAGCCTGGTGGCCGCGCTGTACGCGGCCGGCAAGAGCGGGGCCGAACTCGGCATGCTGGCCGTCGGCATGGACGAATCGGCGATCACCGACTGGTCTTTCCCCGGCCGCGGCGTGATCCGCGGCGAAGCGCTGGCGCGCTACGTGCGCGAACAGACCGGTGGCGTCGCGATCGAGAACATGAAGCTGCCGCTGGGTATCGTCGCCACCGATCTCGACAGCGGCCAGGCCATCCTGTTCCAGCGTGGCGACGCCGGCATCGCAGTGCGTGCCTCGAGTGCCGTGCCGGCCGTCTTCCAGCCAGTGAAGATCGGCGACCGCGAGTACGTCGACGGCGGCCTGGTTTCGCCGGTGCCGGTGCGCTTTGCGCGCCAGATGGGTGCCGAGTTGGTGCTGGCGGTCGACATCTCGAGCCCGCCCGAAGGCCAGGCCACGGGCGATGCGATGCGCATGTTGCTGCAGACCTTCGCCATCATGGGCAAGAGCATCAACAGCTTCGAGTTGCGCGATGCCGACGTGGTCTTGCGCCCCAAGCTGAACGGGGTCGGCAGCGCCGACTTCGCGGCGCGCCAGCGCGCGATCCTGGCCGGCCGCGACGCTGCGCTGTCCGGCCTGGCCGAGTTGCGCGCGCGCATCGCCGCGCTGACACGCTAGAAAAATAAACGGCCCGGTGTTGCCACCGGGCCGCGAAAGGTACCGTCAGACCAGGTACCGAGGAGACAACCAATGAAAGCCCACCACAGGTTCAACTGCGCAGGCACAGGTCAGATGCGGTGGGTGCTCCTAAGTTCAATCAATGAGCGTGGGCTCAGGCAGCGCGCTTGGCCTTGGTCGCGCCTTGCGTGGCCTTGACGGCGGTGCTGGTCACGGCCTGGAAGTTGGCTTCGGCGACGTCGGCGGCCTGCTTGGCGGCCTTTTGCACGCTTTCGATGGCGTTGTTGGCGGCGGCGACGGCCGAGCGCACCAGGGCGACGGCGTTCTCGCTGCCGGCCGGCGCGTTCTTCGAGGCGCTCTCGACCAGGCCCATGAACTTCTTCTGCGCGTCGCCGATCTGGGCTTCGACAGCCTTGGTCACTTCGGCATTCGTCGCCGCGGCGATGTCATAGATATGGCGGCTGTATGCGGCGGCCTTCTCGGCGCCGGGCTGGAGCAGGCCGGCTTGCAGGGCCAGCAGTTCTTGTGCGTCCTTGACCGACAGGGCGGCGCGGGCGGTGTCGCCGGCTTCGCCGAGAGCGGCCTTGGTGACTTGCAGGTTCAGTTCGACGAGCTTTTCGACGCCTTCGAAGGCCTTGTTGGTCAGACCGAACACGGTCTCGACGTTGGCTTTGTGGGCAGCGATCAGTTGTTCAGTGGTCAGCATGGTGGTTCTCCGGGGGTTGGGGGTGGGGCTAAAGGAAATTGCTGCAATGCAACATGGACTGAATTGTAGGGGGCGTTGCGGCCTTTGCAAGCACTTTTTGCTGCGCCGCACCATTTCTAGGGATCCGACCCTAGCGACGCGGCGTCGTGGCCGCGCCGTCACAATCCCGCGATGACGCCGACCCCCACGCCACAGTCCACCGCCGCGGTCGACGCAGCCATCACCTCGCGCCGCTCGGTGCGGGCGTTCCTGCCCACACCCGTGCCGCGGCACGTCGTCGAGGACATCCTCGCCGTCGCCTCGCGCGCGCCTTCGGGCGTGAACACGCAGCCTTGGAAGGTGACGGTGCTGACCGGCGCGGCCAAGGCCAGTCTGTCGGGCCGGATCCTGGCCGCGCACGATGCCAACGCATCCGCCGCCTCGGTCGGTGCCGATGTCGGCGAGTACGACTACTACCCGACCGAATGGGTCTCGCCGTACCTGGAGCGGCGGCGCAAGATCGGCTGGGATCTGTACGGCTTGCTCGGCATCGCCCGCACCGACAAGGCCAGGATGCACGCCCAGCATGGCCGCAACTACCGCTTCTTCGACGCCCCGGTGGGCATGATCTTCAGCATCGACCGGCACCTGCGGCAGGGCAGCTGGCTCGACTACGGCATGTTTCTCGAGAACATCATGGTGGCGGCGCGCGGGCGCGGCCTGGACACCTGTCCGCAGGCGGCCTTCATCGGCTTTCACAAGCTGATTTCCGAGCACCTGCAATTGCCCGCCACCGAGATGGTGGTCTGCGGCATGTCGCTGGGCTACGCCGACGACAGTGCGGCCGAGAACCGCCTGGTCACCGAACGCGTGCCGGTCGCGTCGTTCGCGCGCTTTCTCGATTGAGCGGCCACCTAGAATCGCGCCGCTGACAAGAACCAGAACCCGAGGAGCGCGCTGATGACGGTGGCCGGTATTCCCTTCGATTTCGTGCTGTTCGCGCTGACCTTGCTCGGCGTCGCGCTGTTCCACTCGCGCACCTTGCAGGTGGCGCTGACCGGTGCCGCGGCGATCACGCTCTACCAGTGGCTGTTCACCGGCTTCAAGGGTGGCGCCGGCCTGGCCGGGCTGACGGCGCACGTCGGCCACGAGTGGGTCACGCTGGCCAACCTGCTCGGCCTGCTGCTCGGCTTCGCGCTGCTGGCCGACCACTTCGAAAAGAGCCGCCTGCCCGAACTGCTGCCGCACCTGCTGCCCGATGACTGGAAGGGCGGCTTCGTGCTCCTGATCGGTGTGTTCGTGATGTCGGGTTTTCTCGACAACATCGCCGCGGCGATGATCGGCGGCACGATGGCGGCGGTGCTGTTCCAGCGCCGCGTGCACATCGGCTACCTGGCGGCGATCGTCGCCGCCTCCAACGCCGGCGGTGCCGGCAGCGTGGTCGGCGACACCACGACCACGATGATGTGGATCGCCGGGGCCAATCCGCTGTGGGTGCTCGAGGCCTATGTCGGCGGCGCCGCCGCGCTGGCGTTCTTCGGCGTCTTCGCCGCGCGCCAGCAGCACGCCTTTCAGCCGATCCAGAAGGACGACACGCCGGGCGTGCATGTCGAATGGGCGCGACTTTCGATCGTGATCTTCATCCTGCTGGCGGCGATCGGCGCGAACATCTGGTTCAACCTGAATGCGCCCGATGTGCTCGGGCACCTGCCGGTGATCGGTGTCGCCGTGATCCTCGCCCTCGTGGTCTCTGCACCGCTGCGCGCGCCGAACTGGAGCCTGTTGCCTGGCGCCTTCAAGGGCAGCGTGTTCCTGCTCGCGCTGGTCTGGTGCGCGTCGCTGATGCCGGTGCAGCACCTGCCCGCGGCGTCCTGGCAGACGGCGTTCGGCCTGGGCTTCATCTCGTCGGTGTTCGACAACATCCCGCTCACCGCGTTGGCCATCCGCCAGGACGGCTACGACTGGGGCTTTCTGGCCTACGCGGTGGGCTTCGGCGGCTCGATGATCTGGTTCGGCTCGTCGGCCGGCGTGGCGCTGTCGAACATGTACCCCGAGGCCAAGTCGGTGTGGCAGTGGCTCAAGGGTGGCTGGCACATCGCGGTCGGCTACGTGCTCGGCTACTTCGTGATGCTGGCGCTCATCGGTTGGCATGGACACGCGATCAACGAGCGGGCGGCTGCTGCGCCAGCCAGTGCAGTGCCGACGGCCAAGCCATGACCGCGGCCAGGCGTCCGGCGGTGCTGGTGGCCCGCCACATATTCCCCGAAGTCGCGGCGCGGCTGGCGGCGCATTTCGAGGTCGAGGCCAACGAGCAGCCGGTCGACTGGTCGCGCGACGAGTTGCTGCGCCGACTGCAGGGCAAAGTCGGGGCCTTCATTTCCAGCACCGAGCCGATCGACGCTGCGCTGCTCGATGCCTGCCCGGGCCTGCGCGCCCTGTGCACGATGACGGTCGGCTACAACAACATCGACGTCGCGGCCTGCACCGCGCGCGGCATCGTCGTCACCAACGCCCCCGACGTGCTGACCGAGACCACGGCCGACTTCGGCTTCGCGCTGATGATGGCCGCCGCCCGGCGCATCGCCGAGAGCGAGCATTTCCTGCGCGCCGGGCGCTGGCAGCGCTGGTCGTACGAAATGTTCGTCGGCGCCGACGTGCGCGGCGCCACGCTCGGCATCCTGGGCATGGGCCGCATCGGCCAGGCCATCGCCAGGCGCGGTGCGCGCGGCTTCGACATGCCGGTGATCTACCACAACCGCAGCCGGCTCGCGCCCGCGCTGGAAGCCCCGCTCGGTGCGCGCTGGGTCGAGAAGGCCGAGCTGCTGCGCCTGGCCGACCACCTGGTCATCGTGGTGCCGTATTCGCCGTCCAGCCACCATGCCGTCGGTGCGGCGGAACTGGCGCTGATGAAGCCGACCGCGACGCTGACCAACATCGCGCGCGGCGGCGTGGTCGACGACGCCGCGTTGGCGCAGGCGCTGGCCGAGCGCCGCATCGCCGCGGCCGGACTCGACGTCTACGAAGGCGAGCCGCAGGTCCATCCGGCGCTGCTCGGCGTGCCCAACGTCGTGCTCACGCCGCACATCGCCAGCGCCACCGTGGCGACGCGCATGAAGATGGCCATGCTGGCGGCCGACAACCTGATCGCCATTCTCAGCGGTAAGCCGCCGCTGACGCCGGTGAACCCCGAAGTCCAGAACTGACGGCCATCGGTGCTTCAAGGAGCGTCCGTACCCACGCGCCATGAATCGACGCCACTTCCTGCTGCAAGCCGCGACGGCCGCCAGCGCGCTGTTCGCGCCGCACGGCGTGCAGGCGAGCGTCGTCGACGAAACCTGGCTCGACAGCCGCCGCAATCGCGAACTGCCGCTGCGCATCCGCTGGCCCGACGGCGACGCAGCCTGTGCGCTGGTCGTGCATTCGCACGGCCTGGGCGGCAACCGCGCAGGCGGCGATGTGTGGGGGCAGGCCTGGCGCGCGGCGGGAATCGCCGTGCTGCATGTCCAGCACCCGGGCAGCGACACCGCGGTCCTGCGCCAGGGCATGGCGGCGCTGCGAACGGCTGCCAGCGCCGAGCAACTGCGCGAGCGCGTCGCCGACATGCAGTTCGTCGTCGATGAGCTCATGCGCCGCACCGAGCGCCGCGAGCCCGGCTGGGCGCGCATCCGACCGGATGCGCTGGGCGCCTCAGGCCACTCCTTCGGCGCGCACACCGTGCAGGCCCTGGCCGGCCAGCGCTACCCGGTGCCTGCCGAGCGCGCCGCCGATCCGCGCTTCAAGGCCTTCATCGCCTTCAGCCCGTCGCCGGGGCAGGTGGCCGATGCCTTCGCCGCGGTGACGCGACCCTTCCTGGCCATCACCGGCTCCAGCGACAGCGACCCATTGCGCCAATCGCTGAACGGCGAAGACCGTGCGCGCGTTTACGACGGCCTGCCAGCCGGCCAGCGCGCGTTGTTGTGGCTGGATGGCGCCGATCACATGACCTTCAGTGGCAACGCCGAGCGCCGACTGCGCGCGCGGTTCGGGCCGCTCAAGCGCAGCGCGGGCGCCGCCGACGGCGAGCCGCGCCACCATGAGATCGTTGCTGCCGTCACCACGCTGTGGTGGCGCGCGCACCTGCTCGGCGACGCGTCGGCGATGGCCGCACTGCGATGCGCCGCAAGGCCTCGCCGCCGGCGATCGTTGGCGTCTGCGACTGAACTATCCTCGCCACCCGCACCAGGAGACCCGCATGTTCCGCACCGCCATCGCCGGCAGCCTGCCCAAGCCCGCCTGGCTGGCCGAGACGCACAAACTCTGGCCGCAGTGGCGCGGCCAGGGCGCCGAGCTGGCCGACGCAAAGCGCGATGCCACGCTGCTGTGGATCAAGGCCCAGGAGGACGCCGGCCTGGCCGTGATCGGCGATGGCGAGCAGTCGCGCCAGCACTTCGTGCACGGCTTTCTCGAGCAGGTGTCGGGCATCGACTTCGAGCACAAGGTCGAGATGGGCATTCGCGGCGACCGCTACAAGGCCATGGTGCCGCAGGTCACCGGACCGCTGGCGCTGAAAGGGCGGGTGCACGCCACCGAGGCGCAGTTGCTGCGCGCGCACACCCGGCGCCTGACCAAGTTCACACTGCCCGGGCCGATGACCATCGTCGACACCGTGGCCGACCGTTTCTATGGCGACCGCGTCAAGATGGCCTTCGCCTTCGCCGAGCTGTTGAACCAGGAAGCCAGGGCGCTGGAGGCCGACGGCATCGACATCGTTCAGTTCGACGAGCCGGCGTTCAATGTCTTCCTCGACGAGGCGGCGGATTGGGGCGTCAAGGCGCTCGAACGTGCGGCCCAGGGATTGCGCTGCAAGACGGCGGTGCACATCTGCTACGGCTACGGCATCGAGGCCAACCTGCAGTGGAAGGCCACGCTGGGCGAGCAGTGGCGCCAGTACGAGAAGATCTTTCCCGCGCTCGCCAAGAGCCGCATCGACCAGGTCAGCCTGGAGTGCCTGCACTCGCACGTGCCGATCGAGATGATCGCGCTGCTCGACGGCAAGGAGGTGATGGTCGGCGTGATCGACGTCGCCAGCGACGTGATCGAGACGCCGGAGGAAGTGGCCGACACGATCGGCCGCGCGCTGCAGTACGTGCGCCGTGATCGCCTGATCGCCTGCACCAACTGCGGCCTGGCGCCGATGGACCGCCATGTCGCCGAGGCCAAGCTGCGTGCATTGGCGGCCGGCGCGGCGCTGGCCGACCAGCGCGGCGGCAAGTGACCACGCCCTTGCTGCCGCCACCGATCACGGCCGTGGCGGCGGTCGATGCCACGCTGCGCGAACGCGGCCATGCCGTGCTCGATGCCGCCGGCCTGCACCAATGCCTGGGCGCACCGGCGCACGCGCTCGACGCCTGGTGGGCGTACTGGGATCACCTCGCGCCCGACACGCACCTGCGCGACGGCGGCCACTACCGTCAACGCCGCCATGGCGGATTCGTCGTCGATGGTGCCAGCCTGACGGCGGCGCCGCACCGCGCGCATTGGCAGCCGCTCGAGTACAACGCGCTGCACGGCGGCATCGAGCGCTGGTTCGAGCCGCTCGATCCGGCCCTGGTGGCCGAGCCGTTGTGGCCGCGCCTGCTGCTGTGGCTGGCGGCCCGCGCTTCGGCCTTGCGCGGCGTGCAGCCCTGGTTCGTCGAGGCGCATCCGTTTCGCATCGACACCGCCGGCGGCATCGGCCGGCCCACGCCCGAAGGTGCGCACCGTGACGGCGTCGATCTGGTGGCGGTGTTGCTGGTCCGGCGCACCGGGGTCAAGGGCGGCGAGACCCGCGTCTTCGACGCCGACGGCCCGGCCGGACTGCGCTTCACGATGAGCCAGCCCTGGACCACGTTGCTGCTCGACGACGCCCGTGTGATCCACGAAACCACGCCGATCCAGCCGACTGGCCGCCGAGCGCGGTGGGCACCGCGACACGCTGGTGATCACCCTGCGCGCGGGCGGGTTCCAGGGTCCGGGTACGCTTGTCACCATGAAGACCTACAGCATCGAGTTGCAGCGCATCAAGGCCATGTCCAACAGCCACGGCCTGGTCCGCGCGCGCGTCGACGCCATCGTGCAGGCCACGACAGCGCGCGACGATGGCGGCGAAGCGAGCAGCACGCTGGCGCTGACGGTCGAGAACGCGCGCGTGCTGTTGTTGCTGCTGAAGGCGCAACTGGCCGAGATCGACTCGCGCAAGGCGCGCAGCCAGCGCTAGCGGCCCTTGCGCGTCGCGGCGGCGTGGCGCCGTTCGTCGCCGCGGCCTGCGGCTGGGCCCGCCGTGGATGCCGTTCGTCGCAAGCCGCTCGCCCGGCGAGCGCGAAGGGCCGAAAGTCACGCCATCGACAGACCCAGACGCACCCCGGAGCCGAACATGAACATCGCCACCAGCCGCTTCACGATCAGCACGATCCTGGCCGCCGCCTGCGCGATGGTGGCCCTGGTCGCGGCGGAGCCGGCCCATGCCCAGGGTGCCGCGCCGAACGTGCAGCGCATCGAGATCGTCGGTCAGCGCGTCGCGCCGACGCAGCGCATCGTCATCGTCGGCAAACGGCAGGCCGAGCCCACGCTGCAACGCATCGTCATCGTCGGCCAGCGCCAGCGCACGGAGCGCGTGGCCGTCGTCGGCGACGCGGCACCACGGCTCTAGGCACTGCTGTGTGAACGGGCCCTAGGCGGCCACGGCTTCCTCGTCCTTTTCTTCGCCGAGGAAGCCGCCACTCTGGTGCGCCCACAGCCGTGCGTAGATGCCGCCCGACGCGAGCAGGCTGGCATGGGTGCCTTCCTCGACGATGCGGCCGTGGTCCATCACCACCAGACGATCCATCGCCGCGATGGTCGACAGGCGGTGCGCGATGGCGACCACGGTCTTGCCCTGCATCAGCTTGTACAGGCTGGCCTGGATCGCGACCTCGACCTCGCTGTCGAGCGCGCTGGTCGCCTCGTCGAGCAGCAGGATCGGTGCGTCCTTGAGCATCACGCGGGCGATCGCGATGCGCTGGCGCTGGCCGCCCGAGAGTTTGACGCCGCGCTCGCCGACATGCGCGTCGTAGCCGCTGCGGCCCTTGGGGTCGACCAGGGTCTGCACGAATTCGTGGGCCTCGGCCTTGAGCGCCGCGGCCACCATCTGCGCGTCGCTGGCGTCGGGCCGGCCGTAGACGATGTTGTCGCGCACCGAGCGGTGCAGCAGCGAGGTGTCCTGCGTGACCATGCCGACCTGCTCGCGCAGGCTGTCCTGCGTCACGAGCGCGATGTCCTGGCCGTCGATCAGGATGCGGCCCTGCTGGATGTCGTAGAACCGCAGCAGCAGGTTGACCACCGTGCTCTTGCCCGCGCCCGAGCGGCCGACGAGGCCGATCTTTTCACCCGGCCGGATCGTCAGCGTCATGTCGTCGATGACGCGGCGCTTGGGGTTGTAGGCAAAGCCGACGCCCTCGAAGCGCAGTTCGCCGCGCGTCACGAGCAGCGGCTTGCGCATCCGGGGCGGTCGAGCACCGTGCGCGGCCGCGACAGCGTGGTGATGCCGTCCTGCACCGTGCCGATGTGCTCGAACAGGCTGGCCATCTCCCACATCACCCAATGCGAGATGCCGTTCAGGCGCAGCGCCATCGCGGTGGCGGCGGCGACGGCACCGACGCCGACTTCGCCGCGCGTCCATAGCGCCAGCACCACGCCCGCGGTGCTGGCGATCAACAGCACCGACAGCACCTGGTTGACGATCTCGAAGCCGCTGACCAAGCCGCATCTGCCGGTACACCGTGGCCAGGAACTCCTGCATCGCCGAACGCGCATAACCGGCCTCGCGTTGCGAGTGCGAAAACAGCTTGACGGTGGCGATGTTGGTGTAGGCGTCGGTGATGCGGCCGGTCATCAGCGAGCGTGCGTCGGCCTGCTGCTGCGCCACGCGGCCCAGGCGCGGCACGAAGTAGCGCATCGAGACGACGTACAGCGCCAGCCAGAGCACGAACGGCGCCAGCGTCCAGAGGTCGAAGCCGCCGAGGATGGCGGCCATGGTGACGAAATAGATCACCACGTAGACCATGATGTCGGCCAGGATCATCCACACGTCGCGCACGGCCAGCGCCGACTGCATGACCTTGGTGGCGATGCGGCCGGCGAACTCGTCCTGGTAGAAGCCCAGGCTCTGCGCCAGCATCAGGCGGTGGAAGTTCCAGCGCAAGCGCATCGGAAAGTTGCCGGCCAGCGCCTGCTGCTTGAACAGCGATTGCAGCGCCGCCAGCGCGATGCTGGCCAGCAGCACGAGGGCCAGCAAACCCAGCGTCTGCTTCTGGCGGGCCCACAGATCGGCCGGCGCCACCGCGGCGAGCCAGTCGAGGATGCGGCCCATCATCGCGAACAGCAAGGCCTCGAAAGCGCCGATGGCCGCCGTGAAGGCGGTCATCGCGGCGATGTAGCCGCGCGTGCCCTCGCTGCAAGCCCACAGGAATGGCGCAAAGCCCTTGGGTGGCGTGGGCGGGGGCGCGTCGGGGTAGGGGTGAACGAGGCGTTCGAACCAGGTGAACAAGCGGTGCACTCCGGGCTGGCCGAGACAAAAAGGGCGCAAGCGTAGCCCAACTCGCGCGCGGCGGCGAGGGTCATCGAAACGTGGCGCGCCGCGGCCGCGAGGCTACACCACCACGCGATCGAATCCGATCAACACCGCGACCACCACCAGCGCCGCCGGCGGCCCGGCCAGCGGATGCAGCAGCGCCGCCAGGATCGGCACCACCAGCACCATCTGGCGCAGGCCCCAGCTGTAGAGCAGACCGGCACGGCGCGCGTAGACGGCGCCAGCGCCGGCCCATTGCTCACGTGCCGGTGCATCGGTCGGTATGCCGCAGATGAAACTCACGTGGTTGTAATAGCGCACCGCCATCGCAGAGGAGATCAGCGACGCAAACAGCAACGAGATAAGAACCAGCTCGAGCAGCAGGCGCGGTGACCAGGTGCCGACCATGCCGTCGTGCAGGGACGGCACCGTCAGCGTCAGCGACGCCACCAGACCCAGCGCCGATGTCGAGGCCGTCATCGTCGCCGACATCAACGAGTTGCGCAGCGTTTGCACGGCCAGGATTTCGCTGCCGGGGCGCTGCGACACGGCGACAAACCAGGCTTCACGCAATTGGGCATGTGCGCTGCGGGCGAGCCGTGCCGGGAAGCGGCGCTGGGCCCAGGTGCTGCCGGCCTCGTACAACAGCAGCGCGAAGACGGTCGCCGCGGCGGCCCACCAGGTGATGGCAATGGTCATGACGTTCCCTTTGGTTCAGCGCCGCGGCGCGGGTTCGGCGTGCAGCAATTCGGCCGGGTAGGGTTTCAGGTAGTCGCCCATGCGCGCCGGCGGCGCTTCGAGCCAGGCATCGTAATCGGCCTCGTCGAGGATCACGACCATGCGCTTTTCTTCGCCGGGCCGGTGCAGGCGGTTGAAAACGGGGTGCTCGTCGGCGTTGATGGTCAGCATCGTGAAGCTCAGCCACTCGCGGCCGTCGGGGCCGCGCCACCAGCCCCACAGGCCGGCGATGCCGAGTGGCCGGCCGTCCTTGCGCGCCACGCTCCAGCGCACGGCCTTGCCGCTCTCCCAGTTCGGCTCGTAGATCGCCTCGGCCGGGACGATGCAGCGTCGGCCCTGGCGCCAGGCATCGCGAAAGCTGGGCTTCTCGGCCACGGTTTCGCTGCGCGCGTTGTAGGTGCGGCGGCCGAAGGCGAGGTCCTTGGCCCAATGCGGCAGCAGGCCGAACAGGCCCATGCGCACGTCGCGCGCCAGCTCGGCGCGGTCGCGCTCGCGCAGGATGAACGGCGCCAGGCCACCGGGGTAGAGGTCGGGCGGCACCACGTCGACCGGGCGTTCGACGCCGAAGTACTGCACCAGGCGGTCCTGCGCCGTGACGGGGTGGTAGTTGGCACACATGGTGGCGAATGGTCGATCAGACCTTCATCTCGATTCGGGGCTGCCGATCGACGTACGGGTGCGCCGCGTCAGCCACGGACCCGCGCCGGATCTCATGCGCGCGATCTCGTCGCGGCCGCCCGCCGCGGGCTCGGGGTCAAGGCCATGCGTGCCATTGTCGGCGAGCGCCGCGAACACACTGTAATGGCGCCACCAATGGCTGCGGGTATGCTGTGCGCATCTACTGCCCCGGCAGCACAGCCGCCAGAAGGAGCGTCGTGGCCACACCGAATTATTCGTACGAGAAGCGCCAGCGCGAGTTGGCCAAGAAGCGCAAGCAGGAAGAGAAGCGCCAGAAGAAGCTCAACCCGCAGCCCGATGGCGAGCCGGGTGCTCCCGAGCCGGGCGATCGCCCGGCGCCCGCCGGGGAATCCCCGGCGACGCCCGAACCCAAGCCCTGACACCGCGCGATGCCGGACGGTGTGCCGGTGTTGTACCTCGACGACGCGCTGATCGTCGTCGACAAGCCCGCCGGCATGTTGTCTGTGCCGGGCCGCAGCGAGCCGTTGCGTGATTGCGCTGCGGCGTGCGTACAGGCGCGATGCGCCGATGCCTTGACCGTGCACCGCCTGGACCAGGCCACCTCGGGCCTGCTGGTATTTGGCCGCGGGGCCGCCGCGCAACGCGCGCTGAGCCGGGCCTTCGCCGAACGCCGCGTGGCCAAGCGCTATACGGCGCTGGTCGCTGGCCTGCCCGTGCCCGACAGCGGCAGCATCGATCTGCCGCTGGCCGCCGATTGGCCGAACCGGCCGCGGCAACAGGTCGATGTGTTGCGCGGCAGGCCGTCGCTGACGCATTGGCGTGTGCTCGCGCGCGATGCCGCGACCGGCACGACCCGGATGGCGCTCGAGCCCGTCACCGGCCGCTCGCACCAATTGCGTGTGCACCTGCTGGCGATCGGGCACCCGATACTCGGCGATGCGCTGTATGCGCCGCAGCTCAGCGCTTCGCGCTTGATGCTGCATGCCAGCGAGCTGACAATTCCCCACCCCGACGATGCGCGGCCGATGCATTTCTGCAGCGCCGCGCCGTTCTGAGTTCTGGCTGGAGGTGCACCGTGCGAGCGTCAAATCCCCTGATTGAACGGCGCCGCGGCGTCGTGATTGCCGCCGCCGCGTTGGCCGCCACCTCGTCGCTTGGCCTGCATGCACTGGCGCAGGCGCCGTCGCGGCGCCTCACGCCTGGGCAAACCGAGGGCCCGTTCTACCCCGTCACGCTGCCCGCCGACAGCGACGCCGACCTGCTCGCCAACGGCGCGCTGCGCTACACGCGCGGCCAGCCGGCATGGGTCGAGGGCACGGTCAGCGACGCCGATGGCCGACCGGTGCGCGGCGCGGTGGTGGAAATCTGGCAATGTGACGAGCAGGGCCACTACCACCACCCAGGCGATGGCGATCGCGCCGACCGCGCCTTCCAGGGCTTTGGCAAGGTGGTGGTCGACGGCGAGGGCGGATGGCGATTTCGCACCATCCGCCCGGTGGCCTATGGCGGCCGCGCACCGCACATTCACGTCAAGGTCAAGCTGGCGGCGCGCGAATTGCTCACGACGCAGTTGTACGTGTTGGGCGACGCCGGCAATGCACGCGACTTTCTGTGGCGCAACCTGCGCGACGACCAGGACCGCGCCGCACTGACCGTCGCGTTCGTGCCAGGCAGCGATGGTTTGCGCGCGCGGTTTCCGATCGTCGTCGCCGCATGACTGCGGCGACGAGCATCCGGCCGCAAAGCCTTTACATCGTCAGCGGCGCATCGCGCGGCCTCGGCCGCGCCGTCGCGCTGCAACTGCTGCAACCGGGCCACGTCGTGCTTGGCCTTTCGCGCCAGGCGCCGGCTGCGCCGCCGGGCCTCGAACAATGGCCCTGCGACCTGGCCGATCCGGTGCCCGTCGCCGCGCGGCTGCAGGCCTGGCTCGAAAGCTTCGACGCGCGCCAGTTCGCCAGCGCCGCGCTGATCAACAACGCCGCGCTGTTGGTCGAACCGCGGCCATTGCGCGACGCGGACCCGGCAGCCCTTTCGGCTTCGGTGCGTGTCGGCCTCGAAGCGCCGCTGTTGCTGACGGCGGCCTTCCTGCGTGCCACCCGCACCTGGACGGCCGACAAACGCGTGCTGCATGTGTCGTCGGGCCTCGGCCGCCGCGCCATGGCCGCACAAGGGCCTTATTGCGCCGTCAAGGCCGCGCTCGACCACCTGGCGCGCGCCCAGGCGCTCGAGGAGGCCTTGCTCGACAACGGTGCCAAGGTCGTCGCCCTGGCCCCCGGCATCATCGACACCGACATGCAGGTGCAATTGCGCGGCGCCGATCCGTCGGCGTTTCCCGACCACGACGCGTTCGTGCAGATGAAGACGGGCGGTCGCCTGGACAGCCCCAGCGTGGCAGCGGCCAAGCTGATCGCCTACCTGCAGCGCGCCGACTTCGGCCAGCAGCCGGTGGCTGACGTTCGCGATGCCTGAGTCAGCGATGGCACCAGCCGGTGCTTGCCGGCTGGCCGCATCACGCGGCTTCGAAGCGCAGACACTGTTGACGCACCACTTCGGGCAAGTACTGCTCGCGTGACTGGACACCGCGCAGCCAGGCCGCATCGCTGCCGTCCGGCGCGCTGAGCGCTTCACGCAGCACTGTCAACCCGCGCTCGGCCCGCAAATCGATCGCGTGCTGCTCGACCGCCGCCAGGGTCTGCGTGATCAACTCGCGCAACGGCCGGTGTTCGGCCGTTTGCGGGTTCACCACCTCGCCGTCGAGACCGAAGCGGCAGGCCTGGAAGCGGTTGTAGTTGTAGGCCAGATAGTCGTCCTCGTGCGGCTCGAAAGGACGTTCCAGCACCAGCCAACGTGCCACGCATTGCAGGTAGGCGGCAATGGCGGCGGCGCGCTCGACGCTGAGCGGAGTGTCCATCACCCGCACCTCGATCGTGCCGAACTCGGGCTTGGGGCGGATGTCCCAGTAGAAGTCCTTCATCGACTCGACCACACCGGTGCGGCGCATCTTCTCGAAGTAGATGCCGAATTCGTGCCAGGTCAGGACGAACGGGGCGCGGCCCGACAGCGGGAAGGCGTACACGGAGTTCAGGCGTGCCGATTGAAAACCGGTGTCCGTCCCTTGTATGAAGGGCGACGAGGCCGACAACGCGATCACGTGCGGCACGAAGCGGCTCATCGCGTGCAGCAGCCACAACGCCTGATCGGGCCCGGTGCAGCCGATGTGCACATGCTGACCGAAGACGGTGAACTGTTTGGACAGGTAGCCGTACAGCTCGGACACCTGGCGAAAGCGCGGGGTATCGAAGATGCGGCGACGGCTCCAGTCCTGGAAGGCATGTGTGCCGCCGCCGCACAGGCGCAGATTGAGTTTGGCCGCGTCGTGCACCAGCGCGTCGCGCACTTCCAGCAGTTGCGTGATGACATCGCCGTGGCCATTGCAGACGCCGGTCGACAGCTCGATCATCGAGCTGGTGATCTCGGGCTTGACGTCCGCCGCGAGCTTGCGGCGCCCGGTCAGGCGCAACAGGTCGGCCGCGCCCGGCGCAAGGTCGTAGTCGTGGCGATTGACGATCTGCAACTCCAGCTCGACACCGAGCGTGAATGCCTCGGAAGCGGCGAATGTCTCCAGGCTCATACTGGCTTCGCCCGCCGTTGCACTTCAATTTCGCCGGCTGCACGCAGGCACGCCATGACCACCAGCGGCGCAGCGAGTTCCAGCAACCCGAGCACGGTCAGCAGCACGGGCATCGCCTGCGCGCCGGCACTCGGGTGCCGCGCCGCGAAGTCCAGGCCGAGGATCCACGCCGTGCCGGACATCGGCAACAGACCGACGCCCAGGCACAGCGCCTGGCCAATGCCCAGACCACTCGGCCGCGCCAGCGCCAGCACGGCCAGTGACTTGGCGGCAGCACGCGTCAGTACCAGCACCGCGGCGAGGCCCAGGGTCGCACCGATTGCCTGCAAGTGCCAGGCCGAGCCGACGGCCACGAACATCACCATCACGAGCACGCTGCCGGCGCTGCCGAAATGGCGTGGCCAGACCCAGGGCCGCTCGCTGCGATTGCGCAGCCAGATGCCTGCCAGCAGCGGCACCAGCAGGGCCGACAGCTGCAAGGTCTTGGCGACGACCAAGGCCAGCAGCACGCTGGCCAGCACCAGCACCAGGGCGCTTTCGTCGCGCAGGTCCAGGCGCCGCGAGATCAGCGTCAGCCCTTCGCCGAGTGCGGCACCGACGAGAATCGAGCCGAAGAACGAGAACAGCACCGGCGACAGCGCTTCGAGCCAAGTGCGCGGGTCGGACAGAAACAGGCCGGCGCTGAACAATTGCAGCGCCAGGATGGCGTACAGCGTGTTCAATGCACCCAGCGCGAGCAGCCGTTCGGTTACCTGTCCGGCCGCGTGCAGTTCGCCGACCACGCGTTGCAGCACGACCGGCGACACCGCGCTGGCAATGATGGCCAGCGGCGCGGCCGCCTCGGGCGGGACCGCAAGGCTGCGCAGGACCCACCACACGGCGACGGCGGTCAACACCGCTTCGGCCGCGCTGCTGGCCAGCAGCCAGGGATTGCGCACCAGCCAACGCAGGTTCAGGCGCGCCCCAGCCTCGAACAACAGCATTGCCAGCGCCGCGTCGATCGCAAGCCTCAATGCCGGTTCATTGCCGCTCGCACTCTGGCCGGCGAACGCCAGCGCGGTGCCGACCATGCCGTAGCCCAGCATGCGCGGCCAGCGCAGCACCCGCCACACCACTTCGCCGAGCAAGGCGGCCAGCAGGGCAAGCAGCGCCGCGCCGAGCAGGGTGTCGGGCTGCAGGGTCCAGGGCGACGTGATCAGCGACCAGTGCGTGTCGGTCATGCCTGAGCCTAGCAGAGCGACAGGGCACCGACGTTCAATTTGGTGCGCCGGTGGCCCGAGTCTGAGCGTCGATGCCCGGCGGGGCAAAGGCAAAAAAAGACCCCCGACCGAGGTGGGGGTCTGAAGCTCCTGACCGCACACGCGTTGCGGCGCACGCGGTAAACGCAGCATAGTGCGCCAATGGCCGTCGCGGTATCGGCAAATGTCACTAGGAAGTCGGGCGGAACCAATTGCGTGCCGTCAAGTCGCTGCAAGCCAGGTCGCGACGTCGCGCTCGAGTTTGACCAGGTCGTCTTCGCGCGTGTACATCATGTGCCCGGCGTCATAGTAGTGGTGCTCGACGCGCGCCAGCACATCGGCCGGGGCGTCGAGCTGGGACAACGACCAGTCGCTGGCGCTGTACGGCGTGCCCAGGTCGTAGCGTCCGCTGGCCACCAGCACGCGCAGGTGCGTGTTGCGGCGCAGGGCCCGCGCCAGGTCGTCGCTGGTCGAGGCGAAGGCGTTGCCCTTGGCTTCGCCACGGTTCCAGTTCCAGCCCTTGTTGACCTCCATCGACAGCAGTTCGTAGCGCTCCTCGCTGGCCAGCCCGAGCTGTTCGCCGAAGTAGGCCAGCGCGGCCATGCCGTAGGGTGCGGCGATGGCTTCGATGCCGGGATCGAACTCCCACTCGCGGGTGCGGCTGGCGGCCATGGCGCCGGTGGCGCGTGCGTCGAGGCGGCCGACCATGCGGCCGGCGTCGCGCAGCAGTTCGAAGAAGAAGGTGTGGTCGCTGATGCGCAGGTTCTTCTCTTCGACCAGCGCCGGCGACAGACCGGTCAGCTCGGACAGGCGCTTGGCAACGAGACGGCGCTGGCTGCTCGACAGGCGTGCGCCGGCATTGAGCGCGCGCAGGTAGTCGTCGCCGACGAAGGCCTCGGCGGCGTTGCGGGCGGCCTGCGGCGACGCGGCCAGCGCGCCCTTCAATCTGCCGTGGAACTGCGCCACACCGGCGAAGGCGGGAAGAAACAGGGCGTAGGGCAGGTCGTTGCGCGGGGCGAAGACGAGGCTTTGCAGATCCATCGCGCAGGACACCAGGATCAGGCCGGCCAGTGCGACGTTTGCGTTTTGCAGTGCATCGGCCAGGGCCGCGCCGCGCGTGGTGCCGTAGCTCTCGCCGGCCAGGTAGACCTTCGAGCCCCAGCGTTTGTGGCGCGTGAGCCAGGCGCGCATGACTTCGGTCAGGGCGGCGACGTCGCCATCGACGGAGAACAGCTTCTTGCGCGCCTCGTCACCGGCGGCGATCGACCAGCCGGTGTGCGGCGGGTCGATGAAGACCAGGTCGAAGTGCGCCAGCCAAGTCAGGGGGTTGTCGCTGACGGCGTACGGCGGCGCCGGCATCGTGCCGTCGCTGGGCACGACCACACGCTTGGGGCCGAGCGCACCCAGATGCAGCCATACCGATGACGACCCCGGACCGCCGTTGAAGGCAAAGCACAACGGGCGCGAGCCGGCGTCAGCCCCGGACAGTGTGTAGGCGGTGGTGAAGATCGCTGCCTGCGGCTCGCCACGCTCGGCGCCGATGCCGCCCTGCGCCACCGGCAGGTACTCGCAGGCGGTTTGATAGTCCAGCCGCCGGCCGTCGGCAAGCCTGACGCTGCCGGTCGACGCGGTCGCGGACAGCGCCAGGCGCTTGTCGACCTGTTCTCGCTCGCGGTTCTTCTTGTCGTCGGCAGCGGGCTTGTCGGCGTCGCTCATGGTGGCTCGGGTTCGTGAAGGGTCGGCCAGTTTAGGTGGCTGGCCCTGCGGCGCATGAGGTCTTGCCCTGGGTGCAGGGACAATACGCAGCGTGAGCACCGCCACGCCGATCCGACCCGCAGCGGCCAGGCCGCTGAACGCCTACCGCCCCTACTGGGCCAAGCGCTTCGGGACCGCGCCCTTTCTGCCGATGAGCCGCGCCGAGATGGACGCGCTGGGCTGGGATTCGTGCGACGTGATCATCGTCACCGGCGACGCGTATGTCGATCACCCGAGCTTCGGCATGGCGGTGATCGGCCGCACGCTGGAGGCGCAGGGCTTTCGCGTCGGCATCGTCGCGCAGCCCGATTGGTCGTCGGCCGAGCCGTTCAAGGCGCTGGGCCGACCGAACCTGTTCTTCGGCGTCACCGCCGGCAACATGGATTCGATGATCAACCGCTACACCGCCGACCGCAAGATCCGCAGCGACGACGCCTACACGCCGGGCGACGTCGGCGGCAAGCGGCCCGACCGCGCGTCGCTGGTCTATGCCCAGCGCTGCAAGGAAGCGTTCAACGACGTGCCGATCCTGCTCGGCGGCATCGAGGCTTCGCTGCGCCGCATCGCGCATTACGACTATTGGCAGGACAAGGTGCGGCGCTCGATCCTCGTCGACAGCAAGGCGGACTTGCTGCTGTATGGCAATGCCGAGCGCGCGATCGTCGAGATCGCGCACCGGCTGGCCAGGCGAGAGCCGGTGGCCAGCATCACCGATGTGCGCGGCACCGCATTCATGGTCCGTTCTTCGACTGGACAGGCGCCCGCGGGCTTCTTCGAGATCGACTCGACCGAGGTCGATCTGCCCGGCCGCATCGACGACCACGTCAGCCCGTACCTGACCACGGCCGAGGCCGCCGCTGCGCAGGGCCAGACCTGTGCCAGGGAAGACGGCGCGGCCGCGCCGGTCGTGGTTGCCATGCCGGTCTCGCGCAAGACCGGCGCCGTACAGATGCCGCCGCGCGACAAGACGGTCATCCGCCTGCCGGCCTTACGAACAGGTGAAGAGCGACAACGTGCTCTACGCCCACGCCAATCGCGTGCTGCATCTCGAGACCAACCCGGGCAACGCACGCGCGCTGGTGCAGCGGCATGGCGAGCGCGATGTCTGGATCAACCCGCCGCCGATCCCACTGACTACGCCGGAGATGGATCAGGTGTTCGACCTGCCCTATGCGCGCAGCCCGCATCCGAGTTATGCCGACGCGCAGGGCTCGCACGACGGCGCGACCAAGATCCCGGCCTGGGAAATGATCCGCTTCTCGGTCAACATCATGCGCGGCTGCTTTGGCGGCTGCACCTTCTGTTCGATCACCGAGCACGAGGGCCGCATCATCCAGAGTCGCAGCGAAGACTCGGTGATTCGCGAGATCGAAGACATCCGCGACCGCGTCAAGGGCTTCACCGGCGTCATCAGCGATCTGGGTGGCCCGACGGCCAACATGTGGCGCATCGGCTGCAAGAGCACCGCCATCGAAGCCGCCTGCCGCAAGCCGAGTTGCGTCTATCCCGGCATCTGCCCGAACCTGAACACCGATCACGGCCCGCTGGTCAAGCTGTATCGGCGGGCGCGCCAGTTGCGCGGCGTGAAGAAGGTGCTGATCAGCTCGGGCCTGCGCTACGACCTGGCCGTGCAAAGCCCCGAGTACGTGAAGGAACTCGTCACGCACCATGTCGGCGGCTACCTGAAGATCGCCCCCGAACACACCGAAGGCGGGCCGCTGTCGAAGATGATGAAGCCCGGCATCGGCAGCTACGACCGCTTCAAGGCCCTGTTCGACCAGTACAGCGCCGAGGCCGGCAAGAAGCAGTACCTGATCCCCTACTTCATCGCCGCGCACCCTGGGACGACCGACGAGGACATGATGAACCTCGCGCTGTGGCTGAAGCGCAATGGCTTCAAGGCCGACCAGGTGCAGACCTTCTACCCGAGCCCGATGGCCACCGCGACGGCGATGTACCACACCGACCTCAATCCCTTGAAGGGCATCAGCCGCATCGCCGGCCGCGCCGAGCGGGTCGACACCGTGCGCGGCGAGAAGCGCCGTCGCCTGCACAAGGCCTTCCTGCGCTACCACGATGCCAACAACTGGCCCTTGTTGCGCGAGGCGCTGAAGGCCATGGGCCGGGCCGACCTGATCGGCAACGGCAAGCAGCACCTGATCCCGAGTTTCCAGCCGGCCGTCGACGGCAGTTACCAGAGTGCGCGTCGCAAGAATTCGACCCCGGCCACCGCGGCGAGGGGCCGCCTGCTGACTCAGCACACCGGCTTGCCGCCTCGCGAGACAGGTGCGGCACCGCAGCGTCGCGCCGCCGCGAAGCGCTCACGCCCGGGAAAATCCTGAGGAAGGCATCGCGCGCTTGGCGCGTACCCTGGATACCCCAACCAGGAGTACTGTCCATGCAAGGAACCGCCCGCATCCTCGCCGTCACCGTTACGGCTGCGGCCGCCGCTGCCTTGGTGGCGGCCTGTGTGACGGCACCGCAGACGGGCCCGATGAGCTTCTTCGTCACCAGCGCCGGTCCCGGCGATGGCGGCAACCTCGGCGGCCTGGCGGGCGCCGACGCGCATTGCCAGAAGCTGGCGGCCGCGGTCGGTGCGGGCAGCCGCACCTGGCGCGCCTACCTCAGCACCAGCTACGTCCCGCCGAGCACGGCTGCCGTCCACGCCCGCGACCGCATCGGCAAGGGGCCGTGGTTCAACGCCAAGGGCGTGCTGATCGCTGACGATCGGGCCCAACTGCACGGCAGCAACAACGTGACCAAGCTGACCGCACTGACCGAGACGGGCGCCGCGGTCAACGGGCGTGGCGACACGCCGAACATGCACGACATCCTGACCGGATCGCGGCCCGATGGCACGGCCTACCCGGGCTTCCCGGGTCAACCCAACATGACCTGCGGCGAGTGGACCGAGAAGCGAAGTCTTTGCCATGGTCGGCCACCACGATCGGCGCCAGAACACGCCGATCACCGACCCTTGGGCGGAGTCGTGGAACTCGTCGCACTTGACCGTAAGTTGCAGCAAGGAGGACTTGCCGAAGTCCGGCGGCGCCGGCATGTTCTATTGCTTCGCGGCGAACTGAGAACGGCTGCAGGTCGCTCCAGCCCGGCGTCAGTCGGTCGTCTGCACGCCGATCACGTTGCCGTTGCGCGGGTCGAATTCACACTGGTAGGTGAAATGCGTGCTCGGGTCACCGGGCATGCGTACGGCTGTGCCCTGGCCGCGCAAGTAGCCGTGCGCCAGGTTGTCCTGCCTGAGTTGTCGCAGCTCGGTGTTGAAGCTGATGCGTTCGACTTTCGGGTGACGTCGCTGCAAGGCCACTGCGGCGGCGGATTCGCAGGCCTGCGGTGAGACGTGGCTCAAGTCGGGTTCGACGGGCTTGGCGATCGCGACCGCACGCGATGCCGCAGCATCGCCCGCCGCCGCCTCGCGAAGCACCACCCCGGCCACGGTGCCGCTGTGCGTGTTGTAGGTGCAGCTGTAGCTGAAGTCGCGCGTCGCGCCGGTCTTGATCCGGTAGCGCCCCGCGCCCTTGAAGTTGAATTCTTCGTTGCTGCTCGTGCTGGCCTGCACGCTGGGCGGTGCGGCGAAGCTCACCTCGTCGACCGCGCCGCGCGTGTCGCGCAAGGCACTCTGCGCCGCCTTCTGGCAGGCTGCCGGGCCATCACCGGCGGCCGGCGAGGGCGTGGCAGCCGGCGCAGCCAGAGCCGCTGCCGCCACCCACGTCCCGGCAAGTACACAGCACGGTCGCTTCATGGCCCGCAGTGTAGAACGCGCGGCCAGTGCTGCGCCGCGCGACTGCGCTAGTTTTTTTTTTTTTTTTTTTTTTTTTTTTTTTTTTTTTTTTTTTTTTTTTTTTTTTTTTTTTTTTTTTTTTTTTTTTTTTTTTTTTTTTTTTTTTTTTTTTTTTTTTTTTTTTTTTTTTTTTTTTTTTTTTTTTTTTTTTTTTTTTTTTTTTTTTTTTTTTTTTTTTTTTTTTTTTTTTTTTTTTTTTTTTTTTTTTTTTTTTTTTTTTTTTTTTTTTTTTTTTTTTTTTTTTTTTTTTTTTTTTTTTTTTTTTTTTTTTTTTTTTTTTTTTTTTTTTTTTTTTTTTTTTTTTTTTTTTTTTTTTTTTTTTTTTTTTTTTTTTTTTTTTTTTTTTTTTTTTTTTTTTTTTTTTTTTTTTTTTTTTTTTTTTTTTTTTTTTTTTTTTTTTTTTTTTTTTTTTTTTTTTTTTTTTTTTTTTTTTTTTTTTTTTTTTTTTTTTTTTTTTTTTTTTTTTTTTTTTTTTTTTTTTTTTTTTTTTTTTTTTTTTTTTTTTTTTTTTTTTTTTTTTTTTTTTTTTTTTTTTTTTTTTTTTTTTTTTTTTTTTTTTTTTTTTTTTTTTTTTTTTTTTTTTTTTTTTTTTTTTTTTTTTTTTTTTTTTTTTTTTTTTTTTTTTTTTTTTTTTTTTTTTTTTTTTTTTTTTTTTTTTTTTTTTTTTTTTTTTTTTTTTTTTTTTTTTTTTTTTTTTTTTTTTTTTTTTTTTTTTTTTTTTTTTTTTTTTTTTTTTTTTTTTTTTTTTTTTTTTTTTTTTTTTTTTTTTTTTTTTTTTTTTTTTTTTTTTTTTTTTTTTTTTTTTTTTTTTTTTTTTTTTTTTTTTTTTTTTTTTTTTTTTTTTTTTTTTTTTTTTTTTTTTTTTTTTTTTTTTTTTTTTTTTTTTTTTTTTTTTTTTTTTTTTTTTTTTTTTTTTTTTTTTTTTTTTTTTTTTTTTTTTTTTTTTTTTTTTTTTTTTTTTTTTTTTTTTTTTTTTCCTATCACCGTATTTGCGGGGTGGGGTAGCGAGCCCCACAGCTGCTGCACGCGTGCATCGCGCCCGCATGACGTACGGTAGTACTTGTAACGGATGGGATTCTTCTTGTAGTAGTCCTGGTGGTAGTCCTCGGCCGCGTAGAACGGCCCCGCGAGCGCAATCTCGGTGACGATCGGCTCCTTGAAAGGCTTGCTCTTCTCCAGCTTGGCCAGCGATGCCCTGGCAACCGCCAGTTGCGCCGCGTCTTGCACGAAGATCGCGGTGCGGTACGGCGATCCGTGGTCGCAGAACTGGCGTCCTTGGTGGTCGGGTCGATGGTGTGCCAGAAGTATTCGACCAGCTGTTCGTAGCTCACCCGCTTCGGGTCGTAGACGACTTCGACGGCTTCGGCGTGGCCGGTCACCTTGGCCGACACCTGTTCGTAACTCGGGTTCGCGACCTTGCCGCCGGTGTAGCCCGACGTCGTGCTGATGACGCCCGGAACCTTGTCGAAGTCGGCTTCGACACACCAGAAGCATCCGCCGGCAAACGTCGCCTTGGCCAGACCGCTGGGCGCCGGTCCGGTCGCGGTGCTGGACGACGTTTGCGCGCGTGCAATGACTGCTACAGCGGCGATCGCGACGGCGATGGCCAAGATCGAGCCGAGGGTCCAACGCCGGCCCGCTCTCATGCGGCCTCCGGGACGAAGGTCAGTGCCACGCCGTTATTGCAGTAGCGCAGGCCGGTCGGTCTGGGCCCGTCGTCGAAGACATGGCCCTGATGGCCACCACAGCGCGCACAGTGGTACTCGGTGCGCGGCAGCACGAGATGAAAATCGCGCTTGGTCTGCACCGCGCCGGCCAGGGTGGTGAAGAAGCTCGGCCAACCCGTGCCGCTCTCGAATTTCATGCTGCTGTTGAACAGCGCGAGATTGCAGCCGGCGCAATGGAACGTGCCCCTGCGTTTCTCGTTGTTCAGCGCACTGCTGCCGGGACGCTCGGTGCCTTCCTGGCGCAGCACCTCGTATTGCTCGGGCGTCAGTCGCGCACGCCACTGTGCGTCGCTGAGCACGAGCGGCTCGATGCGTGAGGTCGCGGACTTCGTATCGGCTTGGGCTGCGCCTGCGCCGTGGCTGGCGGCGCCAGTGATGCCCAGGCTGGAAAGCAGGCCAAGCCATTGACGACGGGTCATGTCGGGTTCCCCCTTTGCAAGGCAGTTGCTGCCGGTGCGCGTCTGTCGCCTCGGCATCACGAACCTTACAACACGATCGACCGGGCCGCACGACGCATGCGCCGCGCGGCGTCCCGCGGCGGCCTGCTAGGCCGCGTGACTGGACATGCGCGGTTCCTGGTCTTCGAAGAACCCCGACGGAACGGGCTCGAGGCGGCCGTAGTCGGTCGTGTCGCCGTCGGCCAGCAGTTCCTGGATATCAGGCACTGGCAACATGGCGCGGCCGCCACGGGTGATGGTGCCAACGTCTTGTGCCAGGTCGCCGCCACTGGCGAGGAACAGTGTGCGGGCTTCGGTCACGCTGGGCAAATTGTCTTCGTGCCATTCGTAGACGTCCACGCCGGCCGCGGACAGCACGTCGACCAGGCGCTGGTGCCGCTTGGCACTGCGTGCCGACTCGCTGGCCGTCCGCACTTCGACAGCGGCCACGGCGCGCGAACTGGCGTCGCAGACGAGCAGGTCGACACCCAACCGTCCGGCGCGCTGCAGCCACTGCGAGTAGGGAAATCGCGTGGGCACGCTGATGAAGCGCGACAGCGGCACCTGCGCCAACACCACATGACCGGGCAGGGCACGGCGCAGGATCTCGTAGGCCTGGCGTTCGCCGAGCGTCATCACGCGCACGGCCTGCGGCGGCCAGGCTTGCAGCGTGTCCAGCGCTTCGTCGGCACCGGAAGCGCGCGGCGAGTTCTGGCGGCGGCGAAGCCACATTGCCGTCAGCAGCAAGGCAAGCGCGACCAGCAAGGTGGCGGCAGTGGTCGAATCGAGAAGCATCATGTTTGGGCGCAGCGCGGGGCGGCGTAATAGCGGTTGATCGCTCGTGGGCGAGGCTAGGGCCGCGCCACCGGCAGGGTCAAGCCCGGTAACTCACGACGCGGCGAGAAATGCCCAATCTTGCGCATGCTGCGCGCAGACACCCGTAAGTGGGTGTTGCCTGCCGCGCCAATGGCGCCATGCAGATACTTGACCGCGCTGCGTTCTTGTGGCGGCGCCCGACCCTGGCGTCCGGCGTGGCAATGGCGCCCGGCACACGATCGGCCCCGGTGGGCGTCAACCTGATTGCAGGCGCGCCGTTAGACGGCCGTGCTCGCGCGTTCCGTCAAGGTTGCGCGGCAACAACGCCGCAATGGAGGCAGTCGATGCTGAAGAGGTTCCTGATCACATTGGCGGCGGTGCTGTTTGCCGCAGCCGCGCTGGCCGCGGTCGACGTCAATAATGCGACGCAGGCAGAGCTCGAAGCGGTGAAGGGCATTGGCCCCGGCATCGCCGCGAAGATCCTCGACGAGCGCAAGAAGGCCCCGTTCAAGGACTGGGCCGACCTTACCCACCGCGTCAAGGGCGTGGGCAGTGGCAATGCCGCCAAGTTCTCGGCCGCAGGATTGACTGTCGGTGGGGCCAGCTTCAAGGGTGCCGCGCCGGCCCCGGCCAAATAGCGCGACGAAGTCGTCGTCAAATCGAACGCTGCTGCGACGGCACTGACGAGGCGACACGCCCGGCCCGGCGGCCATCGGGCAACGAACGATGCGCTGGATGGTCGGTTGTCATCGACGCTGCACCGCGGGCTGCGATCAGCGTTTGACGATGCCCAGCAATTCGATCTCGAAGTGCAAGGTCGCGTTGGCCGGGATCGGCCCGCCCGGGGTGCCACGCTCCCCGTAGGCGATGGCCGGCGGGCACACCAATTGCGCCTTGCCGCCGACCTTCATCAACTGCACGCCTTCGGTCCAGCACTTGATGACGCGGTTGAGCGGGAACTCGGCCGGCTGGCCGCGAGCGATCGAGCTGTCGAACTCGCGGCCGTCGGGGAAGGTGCCGCGGTAATGCACGCGCACGATGTCGGTCGCCGCCGGCGTCGCACCGCCGCCATCCTTCAGCGAGCGGTAGATCAGCCCACTGGCCGTTGCAGTCGGGGGCGGCGCGCTGGCGGCGGTCTGCGCGTTGGCGCTGTCCACGGCCAGGACGGCGGCCCATAGGCCGATGGCAAGCATGCTGTATCGCATCAATGACGCTCCTCTTCAGGGTGGTTGTCGCTTTGCACGGATCGTCGCCGGCCTACTTGGCCCAACTGTCCTTGAGCCCGGTGATGCGGTTGAACACGGGCCGGTCGGCGCGATGGTCGACGCGATCGGCAACGAAGTAACCATGTCGCTCGAACTGCACGTGGGTCTCGGCGGCGGCGCCGGCCAATGAAGGCTCGACGAAGCCCTGCGTCACGCGCACGCTCGCCGGGTTCAGCGCGGCCTTGAAGTCCTTGCCGCCGGCATCGGGCTGATCCTCGGTGAAAAGCCGCTCGTAGAGGCGCAATTCGGCCGGCAACGCGTCGTGCGCGCCGACCCAGGTGATGGTGCCCTTGACCTTGACGGCGTCGGCGCCCGGCGTGCCGCTGCGCGTGTCGGGCAGCACGCGGGCCTGCACCGCCGTCACGCGGCCGGCGGCGTCCTGGCTGCAGCCAATGCACTCGACGACCACGCCGTACTTCAGGCGCACCTTGTTGCCCGGAAAGAGGCGAAAGAACCCTTTCGGCGGCGTGACGCGCGAAGTCGTCGCGTTCGATCCACAGCGCCGGGCCGAGGCCGAACCGGCGCAGGCCGAGCTCGGGTCGCTGCGGGTGCGCCGGTGCACTGCACGCCACGCTGGCGTCGTCGCCGAACACGTCGCGCCAGTTCACCAGTTCGAGTCGCAATGGGTCGACCACGGCCATGGCCCTGCGAGCCTGACCCTCGAGGTCATCGCGCAGTGCGATGTCCAGGCTGGCGTAGTCGGTCCAGCCGCCGGCCTTGCTGGCGCCGGTGCGCTCGGCGAGAAGGCGCAGGCTGCCGGCGGTGTAGCCGCGCCGGCGCAGGCCGGCGAGGGTGGGCATGCGCGGGTCGTCCCAGCCGTCGACGATGCCTTCTTCGACCAGCTGGCGCAGCTTGCGCTTGCTGGTCACGATCGTGGTGACGTTCAGGCGCGCGAACTCGTATTGCTGCGGCCGCGGCTGCGCCAGCAGGCCAGCGTCGCACAGTTGGTCGAGCAGCCAGTCGTAGAACGGCCGCTGGTCCTCGAACTCGAGCGTGCAGATGCTGTGCGTGATGTTCTCCAGCGCGTCTTCGATCGGGTGCGCGTAGGTGTACATCGGGTAGATGCACCAGCGGTCGCCGGTGTTGTGGTGGGTGGCGCGCTTGATGCGGTACAGCGCCGGGTCGCGCAGGTTGATGTTCGGGCTGGCCATGTCGATGCGGGCGCGCAGCACGGCCGCGCCGTCGGCCAACTGGCCGTCGCGCATGGCGCGAAAGCGCGCCAGGTTCTCGGCGGGAGTGCGGGCACGGAACGGGCTGTCCCTGCCGGGCGCATTGAAGTCGCCGCGGCTCGCGCGCATCTCGTCGGCGCTTTGCTCGTCGACATAGGCCAGCCCGGCCCCGATCAGGGCCTCGGCCGCGCGGTACATGAAATCGAAGTAGTCGCTGGCGAAGTAGAGGTGCGCGACGCCATTGACGTTCCAGTCGAAGCCCAGCCACTTCACCGCGTCGAGGATGGCATCGACGTATTCCTGCTCTTCCTTCTCCGGGTTGGTGTCGTCGAAGCGCAGGTGGCACACGCCGCCGTACTCCTGCGCCAGGCCGAAGTTCAGGCAGATGCTCTTGGCATGGCCGATGTGCAGGTAGCCGTTGGGCTCGGGCGGAAAGCGGGTGCGGATGCGCGCCGGATCGAGCGGCCCGCCGGCGTGGTGCGCCGCGTCGCCGGGCGTGCCGGCGAAATGCCGCGCGGCATAGGTTCCGGCCTCGAGGTCGCGCTCGATGATGGCGCGCAGGAAGTTGCTCGGTCTGGGGCTCGGGTCGTCTTTGGCGATGGACATGCAACTCACGGCAATCGGGTTCGTTCGATTCTATCGACCGTCCCGTCGTCGTTACGGCTGCTTGCACCCGACTTGCAGAACCCTGTGCACCGCCGCCACGGCTGCCGCGTTGTCAGCTGCAGGCCTGCGGCGTGTCGCCTGGGTCTGCAACGGCAAAGGAGAGCATCGTGATCATGAAATCAGCCCTGGTCGCCACCACCCTGGTGCTGGCCGCCGCTGGCGCGCAGGCACATGGCGTGTTCTGGTCTATCGGCATCAATGCGCCATTGCAGCCTGGCGTGAACATCGGCACCGTGTTCTCCAACGCGCCCGTCTATCCGGCCGCGCCGGCGTACTACCAGCCCGCGCCGGTGGTTTACACCGAGCCGGCTTACTACCACCCGCGCCGGTGTTCGTGCGTCCGGCGCCGGTGGTCTACCTGCCGCAGCCGTACTACGCGCCGTATCGCGGCGTCTACTCGGCGGGGTGGGCCGCACCGCGCAACGGCCATGGTCATGATCGCGGCCACGGGCGCAACGATCACCGCCAGGGCCACGAGCCTGTCATGGCGCGCTACGGCGACCGTTGATTCAGAGCCCCCCCCGCCCACAGTCAGTCGCCGGCCAATCGCCCGCGCAGGGCTTCGATGCGCGCGCGGTTGACGCCGAAGTCCTTGCGCCCGACGCGTGAGCTCGAGCGCACCTGCACCACGCCTGCCACGGGGTCGAACCAGAATTCGGCGTCGTCGACGAAGCGCATCAACCGGGTCGTGAACTGCGCATACAGGTAGTCGGGCCGTTGCTCGACGATGCGCGCGCCGTCCATGGCGCCGATGATCCGGGCCAGGCGGGCGATGGTGGCCGGCCCGTCGCCGACCAGCGCCAGCGGCGCGATGGCCGCGCCGTCGCGTTGCGGATGGTCGGGCCACAGGCCGGCCTGGCTGCTCACGCTGTTGGGCGTTTTCGACGGCGGCTTGAACTTGCCGTCGCGCAGGCCGAGGTTGCCCGGCGCGCTGCCCGAAAACGCACCGAAGCGCGCCGCAAGCAAGGTGGCCGCCACCGCCACCAGCAACCAGATCACGAGCTGCATGGCCCGCCGCCTCAACGGCGTCGCCCGCCGCCGAGCAGCGAACCGAGCACGCCACGAACGATTTCGCGGCCGACCGCGGAGCCAACGCTGCGCACCGCGCTGCGTGCCGCCGATTCGGCCAGGCCTTCGTGCTTGCCGCCGCGCGGGCCGGTGCTGCCGAACAGGATGCTGCCCAGGCTGCCCATCAGACCGCCGTCGGACGGCGGCGCAGGCGCCGTGCCGGGCGCCTGCGGCGCGCTGCGATTGCGACGCCCGCGCATTGTCGGCAGTCGCTGCGGCGCGGCCTTTCAGCTTCTCGTAGGCCGATTCGCGATCGATCGTCTTTTCGTATGCGCCCGCCACCAGCGAGCCCGCGATCAGCGCCTTGCGCTGCTCGGCCGTGATGGGCCCGATCTGGCTGCCCGGTGGCAGCACGAACACGCGTTCGGTCACGCTGGGCCGGCCCTTCTCGTCGAGCAGGCTGACCAGCGCCTCGCCGACGGCCAGTTCGGTGATCGCAGTCTTCACGTCGAGCTTGGGGTTGGCGCGCATGGTGCTCGCCGCCGCGGCCACGGCCTTCTGGTCGCGCGGCGTGAAGGCGCGCAGCGCATGCTGCACACGGTTGCCCAGCTGGGCCAGCACGGTGTCGGGAATGTCGAGCGGGTTCTGCGTCACGAAGTAGACCCCGACGCCCTTGCTGCGCACCAGCCGAACGACCAGCTCGATGCGTTCGATCAGGGCCTTGGGCGCGTCGGTGAACAGCAGGTGCGCCTCGTCGAAGAAGAACACCAGCTTGGGCTTGTCGGGGTCACCGATCTCGGGCAACTGTTCGAACAGCTCGGACAGCATCCACAGCAGGAAGGTCGCGTACAGGCGCGGCGCGTTCATCAGCTTGTCGGCGGCGAGGATGTTGATGACGCCCTTGCCGTCCACGGTCTGCATGAAGTCGGCGATGTCGAGCATCGGCTCGCCGAAGAACTTGCTGCCGCCTTGCTCCTCGATCTGCAGCAGGCCGCGCTGGATGGCGCCGACGCTGGCCGCGCTGACATTGCCGTACTCGGTCGTGAAGTCCTTGGCGTTGTCGCCGACATGCTGCAGCATGGCGCGCAGGTCCTTCAGATCGAGCAGCAGCAGCCCGTTGTCGTCGGCGATCTTGAACACCAGGCTCAGGACACCGGCCTGGGTCTCGTTGAGCGCGAGCATGCGCGACAGCAGCAGCGGGCCCATGTCGGACGCCGTCGCGCGCAGCGGGTGGCCCTGTTCGCCGAATACATCCCACAGCGTGGCCGGGCAGGCCACGCTCGCCGGGGCCGCAAGCCCCGCTCGCCGATCAGCTTCAGCACCTTGTCGGGCAGCGTACCCTTTTGCGTGATGCCGGTCAGGTCGCCCTTGACGTCGGCCATGAATACCGGCACGCCGAGCCTGGAAAAGTTCTCGGCCAGCGTTTGCAGCGTGATCGTCTTGCCGGTGCCGGTGGCGCCGGTGATGAGCCCATGGCGGTTGGCCAGGCCGGGCAGCAGCACGCATTCGGTGGCGCCATGCTTGGCAAGCAGGATCGGATCGGCCATCGCTAGAACCCCTCGAACTAAAATCGACCGCATCGTAAGCGCAAACTGAAAGCGAGTCTCCTCCATGGCCGGTCATTCCAAGTGGGCCAACATCCAGCACCGCAAGGGCCGCCAGGACGAAAAGCGCGGCAAGGCCTGGACCCGGGTGATCCGCGAAATCATGGTCGCCGCGCGGCTGGGCGGCGGCGATGTATCGGCCAACCCGCGGCTGCGGCTGGCGGTCGAGAAGGCCAAGGCGGTGAACTTGCCGGTCGAGACCGTCAAGCGCAACATCGACAAGGCCACCGGCAACCTCGAGGGCGTCAACTACGAGGAGATCCGCTACGAGGGCTACGGCATCGGCGGCGCGGCCATCATCGTCGACTGCATGACCGACAACCGCGTGCGCACGGTGGCCGAGGTGCGCCACGCGTTCTCCAAGTACGGCGGCAACATGGGAACCGAAGGCTCGGTCGCGTTCCAGTTCAAGCATTGCGGACAGCTGATCTTTGCGCCCGGCACGAGCGAGGACAAGGTGATGGAGATCGCGCTCGACGCCGGCGCTGACGATGTCATTGCCGGCGACGACGGCTCGATCGAGGTGCTGACGCCGCCGACGGAGTTCGAGGCGGTGAAGAACGCGCTCGAAGCAGGCGGGCCTGAGGGCCGAATTCGCCGAGGTGACGATGCGGGCCGAGAACCCGGTCGAAATCGGCGGCGAGGACGCGCAGCGCATGCAAAAACTGCTCGACGTGATCGAGGAACTCGACGACGTGCAGGACGTGTATCACAACGCGGAGATGGCCGAGTGAAAGTCCTGGTCATCGGCGGCGGCGGGCGCGAGCACGCGCTGGCCTGGAAGCTGGCGCAGTCGCCGAAGGTGCAATGCGTGTACGTCGCGCCCGGCAACGGCGGCACCGCGACCGACCCGGCGCTGCGCAACCTGCCGATCACCGACCTCGCTGCGTTGGCCGACTTCGCCGCGACCGAGAAGATCGGACTCACCGTGGTCGGCCCCGAGGCGCCGTTGGCGGCGGGCGTGGTCGACCTGTTCCGCGCGCGCGGCCTGCGCATCTTCGGCCCGACGCGCGCCGCTGCGCAGCTCGAGAGCTCGAAGGCCTTCGCCAAGGATTTCATGCAGCGTCACGGCATTCCCACCGCGCGCTATGCCGCCTTCACCGACGCCGCGGCGGCGCACGAGCATGTCGACCGGCACGGTGCACCGATCGTGATCAAGGCCGACGGCCTGGCAGCGGGCAAGGGCGTGGTGGTGGCGATGGCGGCGGCCGAGGCCCACGCCGCGATCGACCTCATGCTCGACGGCAAAGCCGGTGCACGGGTCGTGATCGAGGAGTTCATGAGTGGCGAGGAGGCCAGCTTCATCGTCGTCAGCGACGGCCAGCGCGTGCTGCCGCTGGCCACCAGCCAGGATCACAAGCGCATCGGCGACGGCGACACCGGCCCCAACACCGGCGGCATGGGCGCGTACTCGCCCGCACCCGTGGTCACGCCCAACGTGCACGCGCGTGCAATGCACGAGATCGTCCTGCCGACAATTGCCGCAATGGCCGCCGAAGGCCACCCGTTCAGCGGCTTTCTCTATGCCGGGCTGATGATCGACGGCGAAGGCAGGCCACGGGTGGTCGAGTTCAACGCGCGGCTGGGTGACCCCGAGGCGCAAGTGCTGCTGCTGCGGCTGAAGACCGACCTGCTCGAGGTGCTGCTGGCCGCCACTGAGAACGGCAATGCGACCCAGGCTCGACAGCATCGAGCTGCAATGGGACAGTCGCATCGCACTCGGCGTGGTGATGGCTGCGCACGGATATCCGGGCACCGTGCGCGAGGGCGATGTCATAACCGGTCTTCCGATGGCCACCGACGATGCGATCGTGTTCCACGCCGGCACCGAGCGCCGCGCTGACGGCGCGCTGGTGACCAAGGGCGGTCGCGTCCTTTGCGTCACCGCGCTCGGCGTCACGGTGAAGGGCGCGCAGCAGCGAGCCTATGCGGCGCTGGCGCCAATCCGTTTCGACGGTGCCCAGTGCCGCACCGACATCGGCCACCGCGCCTTGAAACCCCGATGAGCGGCGGCCTGCCGTTGGCCGGGCGGCCGGTCCAGTTGCGCGGCAGCCGACTGGCCCGGCTCGCGCTGAGGTTGGCGGGCTGGCGGGTGCAATTCGACGGCCTGCCATCGCGCCAGGGTGTCGTGATCGTCTACCCGCACACGTCGAACTGGGACTTCGTCGTCGGCGTCCTGGCCAAGTGGGCGATGGGCCTCCCGCTGGCCTTCTGGGGCAAGGACTCGCTGTTCGACTTGCCGCTGTTCGGCCGCTGGTTGCGCTGGATCGGCGGTGTGCCGGTCGATCGCCACAATCCGCGGGGCGCGGTCACGGCGATGGTGGCCCGCTTCGCTGCCGCACGCGAGAGCGACGCCTTTCTCTGGCTCGCGCTGGCGCCCGAAGGCACGCGCAGCTACCGCGACAGTTGGCGCAGCGGCTTTTATCAGGTGGCCACCCAGGCCCAGGTGCCGCTGGCGCTGGCGTTCTTCGACTACGCGCAGCGCTGCGTGGGTATCGACTCGTTCATTGCGCTGACCGGTGACGTCGAGCGCGACATGGCCGTGATCGAGCAGCGCCTGGGCCCGCACCGTGGCCGCAAACCGCAACTCGCGGCGCCGATCCGCTTGCCACCGCCCCTGAGATCCGCATGCCAGACAACCCGCATACCCGCGCCGCGCGCAGCTACCTGCTCGCGTTGCAGCAACGCATCGTCGATGCGCTGCAAGCCGCCGACGGTGGCGGCCAGTTCATCTCCGATGCCTGGACCAAGCCTGCGAGCGAAAAGTTGCAAGGCGAGGGCATCACCCGCCTGCTCGAAGAGGGTGCATTGCTCGAACGCGGCGGCGTCGGCTTTTCGCATGTGCGCGGCCCGGCCCTGCCGCCGTCGGCCACGCAACACCGGCCCGAACTGGCCGGTGCGCCGTTCGAGGCCATGGGCGTGTCGCTGGTGTTCCACCCACGCAACCCGTATGTGCCGACCGTGCACATGAACGTGCGCATGCTGGCGGCGCTGCCGGCCGGCCAGGCGCCGGTGACCTGGTTCGGCGGCGGCATGGACCTGACGCCGTACTACGGCTTCGAGGAGGACGCCGCGCACTTTCACCGCACCTGTCGCGACGCGCTGGCCCCCTTCGGCGACGACAAGTACCCGCGCTTCAAGCAGTGGTGCGACGAGTACTTCTTCCTCAAGCACCGCAACGAGCCGCGCGGCATCGGCGGCGTCTTCTTCGACGACTTTGCCGAACTCGGCTTCGAACAGAACCTGGCCATGCTGCGCGCGGTGGGCGATGCCTTCCTGCCGGCCTACCTGCCGATCGTCGGGCGCCGGCGCGACACCCCGTACGGCGAGCGCGAGCGCGACTTCCAGGCCTACCGGCGCGGACGCTACGTCGAGTTCAACCTGGTCTGGGACCGCGGCACCTTGTTCGGCCTGCAATCGGGCGGGCGCACCGAGAGCATCCTGATGTCGCTGCCGCCGATCGTGAAGTGGCGCTACGACTGGCGGCCCGACCCCGGCACGCCAGAGGCGCGGCTGTACAGCGATTTTCTGCGGCCGCGCGATTGGCTCGCGACACAGTGACACGACGCATCGGCCTGCTGGGTGGAACCTTCGACCCGGTGCACAACGCGCATCTCGCGTTGGGCCGTGCTGCACTGGACACGCTGGCGCTGGACGAACTGCGCTGGGTCCCGGCCGGCACGCCATGGCAAAAGGCGCGCGTCATCACCGCTGCAGCGCACCGCGTCGCGATGCTGCAATTGGCGCTGGCCGGAGAACCGCGTTTCAGGCTCGAACGCTGCGAACTCGAGCGCGCCGGCCCGAGCTACACGCTCGATACGGTGCGCGAGTTGCAGCAGCGAGAACCGGGCGCGACATGGTTTCTCGTCGTCGGGCAGGACCAATACGCCAACCTGCCGACCTGGCATGGCTGGCAGGAACTGGCTGTCGCGTGTGACGCTGGCGCTGGCGGCGCGGCCGGGCGCGGCGCAGGCCACCGACGCGCGCTTGCAGGGCCTGGCCCCGCGCGTCCTGCCGCTGCCGGCCATGGACATCGCGGCCAGCACCCTGCGCCAACGCGTGGCCGACGGGCAGTCCATCGCCGGATTCGTGCCGCCGGCGGTGGCACGGTATATTGAACAACACGCCCTGTACCTTCGCGACGGGGCCCACTCCGGGAGTTGAATGGACATCCGCAAGCTGCAACGGGCCATCGTCGATGGGCTCGAGGACACCAAGGGGCACGACATCCGCGTCTTCAACACCGAGCACCTGTCGCCGTTGTTCGAGCGCGTGATCATCGCTTCGGGCACCAGCAACCGACAGACCAAGGCCCTCGCGGCCGGCGTGCGCGATGCCGTCAAGTCGCGCGGCATGCAGGTGTTGCGCACCGAGGGCGAAGAAAACGGCGAGTGGATCATCGTCGACTGTGGCGCCGCGGTGGCGCACATCATGCAGCCGGGCATCCGCGACTACTACCACCTCGAGGAGATCTGGGGTGACAAGCCGGTGAAGATGAAGCTCGAGACCGAGGTCCGGCGCCTGGTCAAGGCAGCCGAGCCCGAGCCGGCGTCACGCAAGCCAGCGGCCAAGGCCGCGCCGAAGAAGGCCGCGCCGGCCAAGAAGCGTGTCGGCAGCCGCGCCACGCCGGCCAAGCCGGCGCCGAAGAAGGGCGTCTCGCGCACCGTGGGCACGAAGAAGGCGCCGACCGCCCGCAAGCCGGCGGCCAAGAAGGCAGCCGCCCCGCGTCGCGGCCGATGAAGCTGACGCTGGTCGCCATCGGCCAGCGCCAGCCGGCCTGGGCCGAGGCGGCCTACGAAGAGTTTGCCAAGCGCTTTCCGCCCGACCTCAGGCTCGAGTTGCGCGCGCTCAAGGCCGAGCCGCGCACGCTCGGCAAGACCGCCGCGGCGCTGATGGCCGCCGAGGGCCAGCGCATCGAGGCCGCGATGCAGAAGTTCGCCAAGGGTGCACGCCGCATCGTGCTCGACGAGCGCGGCGAGCGCCGCAGCACGACGCAGCTTGCCGAACGGCTGCGCTTCTGGCTCGCCGACGGCCGCGACGTGGCCTTCATCATCGGCGGCCCCGACGGGCTCGATGCCACGCTGAAGGCCAGCGCCGACGAAACCCTGCGCCTGTCGGACCTGACCTTGCCGCATGCCTTCGCGCGCGTCCTGCTCGCCGAGGCGCTGTACCGCGCCTGGTCGCTGACGGCGGGCCACCCCTATCACCGCGAGTGAATCGTGTTCGATTTCGTCTACCTCGCGTCGCAAAGCCCGCGCCGCGCGCATTTGCTCGATCAGCTCGGGGTGCGCCACCGCTTGCTGTTGGCCGACGGTGACGAGGATGCCGAAGCGCTCGAGGCCGAGCGGCACGGTGAGTTGCCGGCGGCCTATGTCGAGCGCGTCACGCGCGCCAAGCTGGCGGCGGCGCGCCGGCGCCTGCGCGCGCGGGCGCTGCCCGAGGCGCCGATCCTGGCGGCCGACACCACTGTCGCGCTGGGCACGCGCATCCTCGGCAAGCCTGCGAATGCCGACCACGCGCGGGCGATGCTGTGCAGGCTGTCGGGCCGCACGCACCGCGTGCTGAGCGCAGTGGCCGTGGCCGCCGGACGGCGCACCCTGTTCGCGCTGAACGTCTCGCGCGTGCATTTCGCCACCGTCTCGGCGGCCGAGATCGAGGCCTACGTCGCGAGCCGCGAGCCGTTCGGCAAGGCCGGCGGCTACGCCATCCAGGGCCGCGCGGCGGCGTGGATCGATCGCATCGACGGCAGCTACACCGGTATCATGGGTTTGCCTCTGCACGACACGGCGCAATTGCTGCGGCGGGCCGGCGTAAGCTTCTGAGCCCTGTGAATCGAGCGCCTGCATGCAAGACATCCTCATCAACTGGACGCCGCAGGAAACCCGCGTCGCCGTGGTCGAGAACGGCGTGGTGCAGGAACTGCATCTCGAACGCGCGCTCGAACGCGGCCTGGTCAGCAACATCTACCAGGGCAAGGTCGCGCGCGTGTTGCCCGGCATGCAGAGCGCGTTCATCGACATCGGCCTGGAGCGCGCCGCGTTCCTGCACGTGGCCGACCTGCATGCCGGCTTCGGCGGTGCGGGCAACGGCGGCAGCGCGAACGCGCCGCCGCCGATCGAACGCCTGCTGTTCGAGGGCCAGGCGCTGACGGTGCAGGTCATCAAGGACCCGATCGGCAGCAAGGGCGCGCGGCTGTCGACGCAGATCAGCATCGCCGGCCGCATGCTGGTGCACCTGCCGCAGGACAACCACATCGGCATCTCGCAGAAGATCGGCTCGCCCGAACTGCGCGAGCAGTTGCGCCAGCGCATGGCCGTGCTGGTCGGCAAGCCCGAGGAGGGTGGTGGCGGCGGCTTCATCCTGCGCACGAATGCCGAAGAAGCCAGCGACACCGAGCTCGCCGACGACATCGCCTACCTGCGCCGGACCTGGGCCGCGGTGCGCGAACGCGCCTTCGCCTCGCCGCCCGGCACCCTGCTGCACCAGGACCTGACGCTGGCCGAGCGCGTGCTGCGCGACCTGAGCAACGAAGACACGCAGGCCATCCGCATCGACTCGCGGCTGCAGTTCGAGCACCTGCAGGCCTTTGGCGCCACCTACATGCCCGGCTCGGTGAGCAAGCTGGCGCACTACATGGGCGAGCGGCCGATCTTCGATCTGTGCAACATCGACGAGGAGATCCGCCGCGCGCTGGCGCGGCGGGTCGAGCTGAAGAGCGGCGGCACCCTGATCATCGACCAGACCGAGGCGCTGACCACGGTCGACGTCAACACCGGCGGTTTCGTCGGCGCGCGCAGCTTCGACGAGACCATCTTCAAGACCAACCTCGAAGCCGCCGGCGCCATTGCCCGCCAATTGCGGCTGCGCAACCTGGGCGGCATCGTCATCGTCGACTTCATCGACATGACGCGCGAAGACCACCAGGCCGCGGTGCTGGCCGAGTTTCGCAAGCAATTGGCGCGCGACCGCACGCGCACCACGGTCAGCGGCTTTTCCCAGCTCGGCCTGGTCGAGATGACCCGAAAGCGCACCCGCGAGAGCCTGGCCCATGTGCTGTGCGAACCCTGCCCGACCTGCGAAGGCCGCGGCCAGGTCAAGACCGCGCGCAGCGTGTGCTACGACATCCTGCGCGAGGTGCTGCGCGAAGCGCGCCAGTTCGACCCCAAGGAGTTCCGCGTCGTGGCCAACGCCGCGGTGGTCGAGATGCTGCTCGACGAGGAGAACCAGCACCTGGCCGGGCTGTCGGAATTCATCGGCAAGCCGATTTCGCTGTCGGTCGAGCCGAGCGCGAACCCGGAGCAGTACGACATCGTGCTGCTGTAAGCCGCATCGTCGCTAGGCGGCGATGAATCGGCGCATCGCGACGAAGGCGGCCTCGGGGTCGTCGCGCCAGACGCCGTGGCCGCAATCGGCGAAGCGCGCGAACTGAACCCACTGCGGCGGCAGCGCGTCGGCGATGTCCTGCGCATCGGCCAGCGGGCATACCGGGCTTCGAAAGGCGATGCGCTAACATATTGGTGTCAAAGCACCAATATGAGGCTGACATGAGCCGTCTGACCATCACCCTGTCCGAGGCGCGCTACCGGGCGCTCAAGAAGCGCGGCGCAGCGCGACCAGACCATCGGGCAACTGATCGACGAAGCCTGGACTTCTACGGCATCAAGTCGCAGCAGGATGCGCTCGACCTCGTGCGCCGCGCGCGAGCACACAGCAAGCTGACTGAAGACCAGGCGCTGGCCGTGGCGCAGAGCAGGTCCGAGCGGTGCGCCGCAAGCCGTGAGCTCGTCCGGCCGTCATCGTCGACACCAACGTGGTCGTGGCCGGGCTTGCTGACCGCGCAACGACGCGTCGCCCGTTGCGCGCATCCTCGACGGCATGCTGGCCGCGGCGTTTCCCTTTGTCGTGTCCGAAGCCCTGCTGGCCGAGTACCGCACGGTTCTCGTGCGGCCGCGCCTGCGCAAGCTGCATGGGCTGACGGTTGCCCAGGTCGAAGCGCTGCTGACCGACGTGGCCCAGCACGCGCTCGTGCTGCCGCCCGTCGCCGGCCCCGCCGGCGCCCGAACCTGGCGACAGTTGCTGCGGCAGCTGCACGCCGCGCAGGGCAGACCTGCTGCTCGTCACCGGCGACAAGCGATTGATCCGAGACACGCAGAGCCGCGTCGTTTCGCCCTCTGCTCCTGGCACGCATCAGCCTTGAACAGGCTCCTTTCCCTGATGAGCCAGTAGCGCGTGCCTGAGAGCCGTCTGTCGCAACCCCCTTTCTTTGCTCGACAGGATCACCTCTTTCCTCGCTTCTGCGCCTCGCCGTCGCCCCTTACATTAGTACACCTACCCTTCTTCTTCACTTGCTTATCTTCTCGCTCTCGTGCGCGCCATGGCCGCTGAGCTGAGCCGGGTCGCACGACGCCAGGTAGCTTGGGCGCGAAACCGTCCGAACCCGATTCGCCGGCCGAGCACGATCGGCTTGCCGATGCCCAGGGCGTCGCACAGACGCACCACGTCCGTCGGCGAAGGTATCGAGCGTCCACTCGACGGCGGGCGGGCCGGTGTCGGCTGCGGCCGTGGCCGCGGTGGTCGACCGGTAGACCACCTGCGCATGTCGGCGAGCTGCGAAAACAGCGGCTTGATCGAGTGGTCGTAGCCCGGCCCGCCGTGCAACAGCAGCACGGGTCGGCCGCTGGCTGCAGCTGCCGGTCGCCGAGGCGGTCGGGGCCGCGACCATCGCCGAACAGGTGGCGCTTCGTCGACCGTGCGATCAGGAGTTCTTCCACATGCGCCGGCACGCTGCGCCGCCCGCCCAGCAGCAGCCCTCGATCGCGGATGCCGACCTGCGTCGCTGTCTCGCCGATGTTCGCTGCCCGATCATCGACCAGACGCCTCTCGAGTGGTTGTCTACTCGTAGCCCGGCCGCCGCCACGCAGCGCGCCGCCGCAGGCGCCCCCCCCACCGTGGCCGCAATCGGTGAAGCGCTCGAACTGAACCCATCGCGGCGGCAGGGCGTCGGCAATGTCCTGCGCGTCGGCCAGCGGGCATACCGGGTCGCGCGCAGGCTATGCCGGCTCGTCTGCACTGCCCGCGGCAACCCAGTGTCCGTCGATCAACAACTCGTGCGGCTTGAAGCCGGCCTTGTAGGCCATCTTGGTGCTGGCGGCGATCCAGTAGCCGAGGTAGACATGCTGCAGTTGCAGGATGCGCGTCTGCTCGATCTGCCACAGCACGCTGTAGGTGCCGTAGCTGGCCTCGGCCTCGGGCTCGTAGAAGGTGTAGACGGCCGACAGGCCGTCGCTCAGCACGTCGAGAATGGCCACCATCTTCAGCGCGCCGAGCGCACCCGGTGCCGCAGCCCCCTGCTTCGGGCGGCGGTTCGCGGAATTCGACCAGCCGCGAGTTGACGCGGCTTTGCAGCAGGAACTGGGCGTACTGGTCGACGCTGTCCTGGTCCATGCCGCCGCCGCTGTGGCGGCCGGATTGGTAGCGCAGGTAGAGCTGGTAATGCTCGGGCAGGAAGCCCAGGCGCAGCACACGCGCCACCAGGTGCCGGTGCTGCTTCCAGGCCCGGCGCTGGCTGCGGCTGGGCGTGAAGCGGTCGACCGGCACGCGCAACGGCACGCAGGCGCGGCAGCCGTCGCAATGCGGTCGGTAGGTGAACATCCCGCTGCGCCGAAACCCGTTGGCCACCAGCCCCGAGTACGCATCGGCATGGATCAGGTGGCTGGGCGTCGCCACCTGCGAGCGCGCCTGCCGGCCGGGCAGGTAGCTGCACGGGTAGGGCGCCGTGGCGTAGAACTGCAGCGACGCGAGGGGAAGTTCTTTGGGCGCTGTCACGCGGGGCCGGGCTCCGAGCGGGTAGCGAGCCCGAGCTGGGCCCATTGCGCGGAATCATAGGTCCAGTTCGCCGGGCCGTCGGCCCCCAGGGTCAGCGCCAGGTGGTGTTCGAACGCCGCGCGTGGAATTTCGCGCGCGCCGAGCGAGGCCAGGTGCCCGGTCGCCTGCTGGCAGTCGATCAGCGTGATGCCCCACGAGCGGCAGAACGCGACCAGCGCCGCGAGTGCGATCTTCGATGCGTCGGTGGCGTGCGAGAACATCGATTCACCGAAGAACATGCGGCCGATGCCCACGCCGTACAGGCCGCCCACCAGTTGGCCGTCGACCCAGGTCTCGAAGCTGTGCACCGCGCCGGCGCGGTGCCAGGCGCCGTAGGCGCGCTGCATCGCCGGCACGATCCAGGTGCCGCGCTGGCCGTTGCGCAAGGTGCCGGCGCAACTGGCGATCACGCGCTCGAAGGCGCTGTCGATGCGCACCTCGCAGTCGGGTGCGCGAATGAAGCGCGCCAGCGTCTTGCGCAGCGAGCGCTGCAGCTTGAACTCGGCCACCGGCAACACCATGCGCGGATCGGGCGCCCACCAATGCACCGGCTGGCCCTCGCTGTACCAGGGAAAGATGCCGTGGCGGTAGGCCTGTTCGAGCCGGCGCAAGCCGAGCCGGCCGCCGACGGCGAGCAGGCCGGGGGCCTCGCTGTCGGCGCCGAGTGCCTGCGACGTGGGCGGGAAGGGCGCGTCGTCGTCGATCCAGTGCAGGCTGCGCGCAGACATCTCAGGCCGCGCCGGGCCGCTCCCAAGCGGCCTGAGCTCCCCTCGGGGGACGCGAGCGCAGCGAGCTTGGGGCCGTCATACCTTCAGGCCACGCGCCCGAACCACCAAAGCGACAACGTGGCCGCGATGAGCGCCAGCAGCGCGCCGAGCGCGGCAAACAGGGCGCTGACTTCGGTTTCCTTCTTCTGCGCCGTCAGTCGCGAGCCGAGCGATTGGTAGACCTTCTTCAGGTCGTTGGCGGTGCCGGCGTAGAAGTATTCGGCCCGCGTCGCGCCGGCGACCTGCTTCAGCGTCTCTTCGTCCAGCCGCACGCGCATCGACCAACCCTCGAAGCCGATGGTGTCGCCGTCCTTGGTGCCGATGCCCACCGTGTAGATCTTGATGCCGCGGTCGGCGGCCATCTTGGCCGCGTCCATCGAGTCGGGGCCGGTGGTGCGCTGGCCATCGGTGAGCAGGATGATGGCCGCCGAGTTGTAGCTGCCCGGTTCGACCGGCTTGAACTCCTTCTCGGCCGGCTTTTCACCGAGCGCCTTGGGCATCAGGCGCTGCCCGGTGATCTGCGACAGGTCGATGCCGGCGTCGGGGAAGATGGTGGCCAGGCTGAGCACGATGCCGCTGCCGATGGCCGTGCCGCGCTGCAACTGGAAGCGGTCGATGGCGGCCACGACGTCGTCGCGGCTCAGCGTGGGCGGCTGCACGATGGCGGCAGTGCCGGCAAACGAGACCACCGCCACGCGCACCGAGCGCGGCAGCTCGGCGATGAAGGCCTTGGCCGCGTTCTGCGACGCGACCAGGCGGTTGGGCTCGACGTCGGCGGCGCGCATCGAGCCCGACACGTCCATCGCCAGCACGATGGTCTGCTCGACCAGCGGCAAGGTGACCACGGCCGTCGGCCGCGCGGTGGCCACCAGCAGCGCGGCCAGGGCCAGCAGCAACAGGGCGGGCGGCACGTGGCGGCGCCAGGCGCGCTGCGCGCCCAGCGCTTCCTTGACCAGGCCCAGGCTGGCCCAGGTCACGGCCGCCTTCTTGCGGCGCTTGAGCAGCCACAGGTAGGCCAGCACCAGCAGCGGCAGCAACAGCAGCGCCCACAGCGCGTCCAGCCAGATGAAACTCATGCCTGCACCCTATGCGCCGCGTGCCGACTCGCCAAGCGGGATTGCTCGCAATCGCGGCCGCCTGTCGCACTCATGCCCGCCTCCGCGCCAGTGGCGTCGCACCGGCCGCCATGCGGCTGCGTTGTCGCCGTGCGTCGACGAAGCGCAGGATCGCGTCGCCGAGCTCGGCCTCGGTCGAGAGTTCGAGCGTGTCGACGCCGGCATTGGCCAGGGCCGTGCGCAATGCCGCCTCGCGCCGCGCGGCCACGGCGGCGAAGCGCTCGCGAAAGCCTTGCTGGCCGGTGTCGACGAAGAGCTGCTCGCCGGTCTCGCTGTCCTGCAGCAGCACCAGGCCCAGGTCGGGCATGCGCCATCTCGAGCGGATCGAACAGGCGCACGGCGACCACGTCGTGGCGTTCGGCCAGGCGCGCCAGCGGGGCCTCCCAGCCGTCTTCGCTGATGAAGTCGGAGACCACGAAGACACAGGAACGCTGGCGCATCGTCGGCCGCGCACGTTCGATCAATTCAGCCAGTCGCGTGCCGCCGGCCGGCATCGCAGCCGGCCGCGAGCGCATGCGCTGCATCAGGTGCAGCACATGCCGGCGCCCGCTCTTGGCCGGCAGCACGGTATCGACGGCGTTGCCGTACAGCACCGCGCCGGCGCGGTTGCCGTGGCGCAGCACCATGCTGGCCATCACCGCGACGAAGGCTTTCGGACACGCTGCGCTTGCGCTGCCGCGAGCCGAAATCGACCGAGGGGCTCAGGTCGAGCAGGAACCAGGCGCACAGCTCGCGGTCCTCGGTGAACTGGCGCACGTGCGGCACCTGCAGCCGCGCGGTGACGTTCCAGTCGATGTGGCGCACGTCGTCGTGGTACTGGTACTCGCGCAGGTCGGCCAGGTCGATGCCGTGGCCGCGAAACAGCGTGCGGTAATCGCCCTGCAGCGCGCCGTCGAGCCGCTTCAGAACGGTCCACTCCAGGCGCTGCAACAGCGCCTGCGCCGAGCGCGCCGGGCGCGAGTTCAGCCGTTGGCGGCAGCGCGTTCATCGTGCGACAAGGGCTTGGCCGGCGCCGGCAGCGCCTTGACGATGCGCTCGACCAGCATGTCGGCGCTCATGCCGTCGGCCAGCGCCTCGTAGGTCAGCGAAATCCGGTGCCGCAGCACGTCGCCCGTGAGGTCGAGCAGGTCTTCGGGCAGCACATAGGCGCGCCCGCGCATGAAGGCCAGCGCGCGCGCGCCTTCGATCAGGCAGATGGTGGCGCGCGGGCTGGCGCCGAAGGCGACGTACTTGGCCAGATCCTTCAGCCCCGCCTTGGCCGGCTCGCGCGTGGCCGCGACCAGCCTGCACGGCGTAGCTGATCAGGGCCGGGTCGACGTAGGCGTTGCGGCATTCGCGCTGCAACTGCAGCAACTGCTCGGCCGTGGCCACCGCGGCCACCTCGACCGGCGCGCCGGTGACGCGCTCGACGATGACGAACTCCTCGTCTTCGCTCGGGTAGTCGACCAGCACCTTCATCATGAAGCGGTCGACCTGCGCTTCGGGCAAGCGGGTAGGTGCCCTCGGTCTCGATCGGGTTCTGCGTCGCCATCACCAGGAAGGGCTCGGGCACGTAGTGCGTCTGCGCCGGCGATCGTGACCTGGCGCTCCTGCATCACTTCGAGCAGCGCGCTCTGCACCTTGGCCGGCGCGCGGTTGATCTCGTCGGCCAGCAGCAGGTTGGTGAACACCGGGCCCAGCGTGGTACCGAACTCGCCGCTCTTCTGGTTGTAGATGCGCGTGCCGACCAGGTCGGCCGGCACCAGGTCGGGCGTGAACTGGATGCGCTTGAACTGGCCCGACAGGGTGCGCGCCAGCGTCTTCACGGTCAGCGTCTTGGCCAGCCCGGGCACGCCTTCGACCAGCAGGTGGCCCTGCGCCAGCATCGCCACCAGCACGCGCTCGAGGAAGCGGTCCTGGCCGACGACGACGCGCTTGACCTCGTAGAGCAGCTGCTCCATCAGGCTGGCGGAGGCTGCGGCGGTGATGGGTTCGCTCATGTTCGGGTCCTGTCTAGAAGGTCAGAAGGGCGGCATGCCTGCCGCCTGGGCCGCATTCTCGATCGGCACGGCAAAGCCGATGCCGACGAAGAAGCGCTCTTCGGTCGGGTTGTAGATCGCGGTGACGATGCCGACGACCTCGCCGTCGTCGGTGACCAGCGGGCCGCCCGAATTGCCCGGGTTGGCGGCGGCGTCGAACTGGATCAGGTTGGTCAGGATGCGCTTGCCCTCGGGCGAGCGGAACTCGCGCTTCAGGCCCGAGACCACGCCGTGCGAGACCGACGGTCCGATGCCGAACGGAAAGCCGACCGCCGTCACCCGGTCGCCCGGGCGCAGGTCGTGCGTGCTGCGCATCGTCGCGGGCTTCAGGTCGTCGGGGATCTTGCGCGCGCGCAGCACGGCCAGGTCGTGCTCGGGGCGCAGCGCGATCACGTCGGCATCGGCCTCCAGGCCGTCGGCGAAGATCACCTTGATGCGCTTGGCGCCGTAGACCACGTGCAGGTTGGTCAGGATGGTGCCGTTGTCCATGATCACGACGCCGGTGCCGATGCCGCGCTCCTCGCGCTCGTCGCGGTCGGTATCCTCGCCGTCGCGCTCGACCTTGGGCTGGGCGCCGCGCTTGGCCTCCTTGCCGTCCTTGCCCTTCTTCGGGTCCTTGCCCTTCTTGCCGTCCTTGGTCCGGTCCTTGCGCCTGCGGCGGCTTCGGGTCCGACCAGCCGATGACCTTGACCACCGAGCCGCGCACCGCCTCGTAGGCCTTGGCGGCCGGCGCCGGCAGCGACTTGGTGTTCAGCGTGTGCAGCACCGCGCGGTCGATGTCGTCCTGCGTCAGCGCGCGCGGGCCGCGGCGGGCCCGCAGCGCAGCAGCAGCGGCAGCGGCCAGGGCCGCGACCAGCATCGGCGCTCGCGACCGCCAGCCGCGGCGCCGGCTGCGTTGCGGCGTCCTGGGTGCCGCGGCGCGGGACCGCCGGCGGTGCGGGCGGCACGCGCAGCTGCGCGCGCCGGCCGTCGGCCGGCGCGGTGGGCTCGATGCGCTGTACAGCGGGGTTCGCCTCATGGAACGCTCCGGCAAAGGCGGTCGGGAGGCAAAACAGTACCACGCCGCCGCGGCTTGTGCTTGCGCGCAGTGGGATCATTGTTGCGATGCCCTGGATCGACAGCCACTGCCACCTCGACGCGCCCGAGTTCGACGCCGACCGCGACGCGGTGCTGGCAGCGCGCCCGCGCCGCCGGCGTGGCGCATGCTGGTGCTGCCGGCGGTGGAGGTGGCCAGCTTCGACGGCCGTGCATCGCACTGGCCCACCGCCACGGGCTGGCCTATGCGCTGGGCATCCACCCGCTGTATGTCGATCGCGGCCGACGACGCCGATCTCGATCGCCTGGCGGCGGCGCTGCGCGCCCAGCGCGACGACCCGCGCCTGGTGGCGGTCGGCGAGATCGGCCTCGACCACTTCGTGCCCGGCCTGGACCGGGCGCAGCCAGGAGCGCTTCTACGCCGCGCAGCTGAAGCTGGCGCGCGAGCCACGGCCTGCCGGTGATCCTGCACGTGCGGCGCTCGGCCGACGCCCTGCTCAAGCACCTGCGCCGCATCGAGGTGCCCGGCGGCATCGCCCACGCCTTCAACGGCAGCGATGCGCAGGCGCTGCAGTTCGCCGAGCGCGGCTTCAAGCTCGGCTTCGGCGGCGCGATGACCTTCGAGCGCGCGCTGCAGATCCGCCGCCTGGCGGCCACGCTGCCGGCCGAGGTGCCGGTGCTCGAGACCGACGCGCCCGACATCGCGCCGCAGTGGCTGTACGTGAAGGCCGGCGAGCGCGAGCAGCGGCAGCCCAGCCGCAACGAGCCGGCCGAGTTGCCGCGCATCGCGCAGACGCTGGCCGAGCTGCGCGGCTGGACGCTCGAGGCGACGGCCGCGCGCACCGCGGCCAACCTGCGGCCGCCTTGCCGCGCCTGAGCCGCTGCTGGCCGGCGCCGCGCGATGAAGGCCGCTGCCGGTCGCTTGCAGGGCCTGCCGCCGATCGCGCACGCGCACGCGCGGCTGCTCGTGCTGGGCAGCTTTCCGGGCGCGGCGTCGCTGGCGGCGCGGCAGTACTACGGCCACCCGCGCAACCACTTCTGGCCGATCCTGTCGGCGCTGTGGGCCATCGACCTGGTCGCGCTGGCCTATCCGCCCGCGTGGCTGCGCTCGAGCGCCGCGGCCTGGCGCTGTGGGACGTCTACGCCAGCTGCCGCCGCGAGGGCAGCCTGGACAGCGCGATCGAGGACGCCGAGCCCAACGACCTGGCCGGCCTGGCGGCACGCGCTGCCGGCGCTTGCGCGCGATCGCCCACAACGGCGGCGAATCGGCACGCGCGATGCGCCTCACGCGCGCGCTGGGCCTGCCGGTGCAGCGCCTGCCGTCGACCAGCCCGGCCAACGCGAGCTGGTCGTTCGAGCGCAAGCTGGCGGCCTGGCGCGGCTTGTTCAGCCAGGCGGGATCTGCTGTGACCCGCCCCGAACTGCCCACCGCCACCATCGCCGAGCACGACGGCGTGCGCACCTGCACCTGGGCGACACGGCCTGGGTGCAGGGCGCGATGCGCATGCGCAAGCCGCAGGCAGCTCGTGCTCGAGTACGTGCAGCGCATGATGGCCTGGATGCTGTGGCGCGACAGCGCCGAGCTGGCGCAGCGGCCATGCGCGTGCAGCTCGGCCTCGGTGCGCCGCCGATCACGCGCTTTTGCCACCAGGTGCTGCGCATGGAGCGCGTCACCGCGGTCGAGCTCAACCCGGCGGTGATCGCGGCCTGCCGCCACGGCTTTCGCCTGCCGGCCGACGATGCGCGGCTGACGGTGGTCGAGCGCGACGCCGGCGACTGGGTCGCCGACGACGCCAACCTGCAGACAGCGCATGTGCTCAACGTCGACCTCTACGACCACGAGGCCGCCGCACCGGTGCTCGACAGCGCGGCCTTCTACGCCGCCTGCCGCGGCGTGCTGGCGCATGGCGGGCTGATGACGGTCAACCTGTTCGGCCGCGCGGCCAGTTTCGAGACCAGCGCCGAGCGCATCGCCGCTGCCTTCGGCCGCGACCAGGTCTGGAGCCTGCGGCCGACGCGCGAAGGCAACACCGTGGTGGTCGCCGGACGCGGCGTGCCGTGCCGGACCGCGACGCACTGCTTGCGCGAGCCGCTACCATCGAGCGCCGGTACGGCCTGCCGGCGCGCAAGTGGTTGCGCATGGTGCGGCCGCTGACGGAGACGACGATGAACCAGACTGCACCGATTTCCTCGCTGCCCAGGGCCGCCTCGAGTGGCGTCTCCTGCTGCAATGGCTGCACGACGACGGCCTGGTCGGCGACGCCGAGGCCGCGCGCGTGCGCGCCCGCTTCGGCGCCGGCGACTCCAGCCAGCACCCGCTGGTGCGCCTGGGCGGCGCCAGCCTGGTCGACGCGCGCAACGGCCGCGCGCTTGGACACCGAGGTCCTGACCGAGTGGCTGGCGTCGCGGCTGGCGATGCCCTACCTGCGCATCGACCCGCTGAAGGTCGACGTGGCGCGCGTGGCCGACGTGATGTCGATCCGCTATGCCGAGACGCGCCGCGCGCTGCCGGTGCTGGTGGGCTTGACCGAAGTCACGGTGGCCACCTGCGAACCGCTGGACAACGTCCTGGGTGCCCGAGATCGAGGCCCACACCAAGAAGCGGCTGCGGCTGGTGCTGGCCAGCCCGCTCGACCTGCAGCGTTTCACGACCGAGTTCTATACCCTGGCCGCGCTCGGTGCGCGCGGCGACCAAGAGCGGCGAGACGTCGGCGCTGGCCAGCTTCGAGCAGCTGGTCGAGACTGGGCAAGAGCAACAAGCAGCTCGACGCCAACGACCAGGGCGTGGTGCAGGTGGTCGACTGGCTGTGGCAGTACGCCTTCGACCAGCGCGCGTCAGCGACATCCACCTCGAGCCGCGGCGCGAGATGGGCGTGATCCGCTTTCGCATCGACGGCGTGTTGCACACCGTCTACCAGGTGCCGATTTCGGTGATGAACGCGATGGTCGCGCGCGTCAAGTTGCTCGGCCGCATGGACGTGGTCGAGAAGCGGCGGCCGCTCGACGGCCGCATCAAGACGGTGCGCCCGGCGCAGGACGGCCTTCCCGGCGGCGAGGTCGAGATGCGCCTGGCGACGCTGCCGACGGCCTTCGGCGAAAAGATGGTGATGCGCATCTTCGACCCCGACACGGTGGTCAAGAGCGTCGAGGCGCTGGGCTTCGGCGCGCGCGAAGCCGAGCGCTGGGCCGAGCTGACGGCGCGGCCGCACGGCATCATCCTGGTCACCGGGCCGACCGGCAGCGGCAAGACGACCACGCTGTACGCCACGATGAAGCGACTGGCCACCGACGAGGTCAACGTCTGCACGATCGAGGACCCGATCGAGATGATCGAGCCCGCCTTCAACCAGACGCAGGTGCAGAGCGCGCTCGACCTCGGCTTTGCCGAAGGCCTGCGCGCGCTGATGCGGCAGGACCCGGACATCATCATGGTCGGCGAAATCCGCGACCTTGCTACGGCCGAGATGGCGATCCAGGCCGCGCTGACCGGCCACCTGGTCTTCAGCACCCTGCACACCAACGACGCCGCGGCGGCGATCACGCGGCTGGCTGACCTGGGCGTGCCGCCGTACCTGATTTCGGCGACCGTGATCGGCGTGCTGGCTCAGCGTCTGGCGCGCACGCTGTGCCCGGCGTGCAAGCAGCCCGACGAAAGCGCCGCCGCGGCGACCCTGGATGCGGCCGCCGCGCCGTGGAAGCTGAAGGGTGCGCCGCGGGTGTACAAGCCGGTCGGCTGCCTCGAATGCCGCATGACCGGCTACCGTGGTCGCGCTGGTCTGTATGAAATGATGATCCTGACCGAAGCCGCACGTTCGCACGTGCACCCGGTGATGGACGAAGACGCGCTGCGCCGCCAGGCCGTCGCCGACGGCATGCACCCGCTGCGCGCGGCCGGCGTGATGAAGGTCGCCGAGGGCGTCACCACGCTCGAAGAGGTGCTGCGCACGACGCCGGCCTGGCAGACGACGACGGCGCGCTGACGGCCCGGTGCGGGCAGGCACCGCACCGGCCCGGTGCTCCGTATCCGCTCGATGCGAAGGGCGGGCGCGGGGCCAACGTTTACGTGGAAACCAGACCCAGACTGCGCCGAGCGGTGCCTAGAATGCGCCGCAAGCTGCAAACACGAGGAGAACCGGCGTGAAGATCAAGAGCGAGAAGGATTTCTGGTCCGGGCTGATGTTCATCGTCATCGGCATCGCCTTCGCCTGGGGCGCCACCAGTTACAGCTTCGGCTCGTCGGCACGGCCTGGGCCGGCGTACTTCCCGTTCGGGCTGGCGGTTCTGATGTCGCTGCTCGGTGCATTGCTGTTGTTCGAATCGCTGACCATCGAAACCGAGGATGGCGAACCGATTGGCGCCTGGGCCTGGAAGCCGCTGGGGGTGATTGTTGCGGCCGTCGCGGTCTTTGGCTGGGCCTTGCCGCACCTGGGCATGATCACCGCCATTCCGCTACTGGTCATCGGCTCGGCAACGGCGGGCGACGAATTCCATTGGAAGGACGCCGTGATAAACGCCGTCGTCCTGACGGTCGGCTGCTGGGTCATCTTCATCTACGGACTGAAGCTGATCATTCCGCTGTGGCCCGCGTTCATCGCAAGCTGAGGACACCGTCATGATGGACTTGCTCAACAATCTTTCGCTCGGGTTTGGCGTTGCGTTTACTGCGATCAACTTGCTCTACGCCTTTGGTGGCGCATTGCTGGGCACGCTGATCGGCGTGCTGCCGGGCCTGGGCCCGGTGGCCACGATTGCGATGCTGTTGCCCAGCATTTACGCGCTGGACGCCACGCCGGCGCTGATCATGCTGGCCGGCATCTATTACGGCGCCCAGTATGGCGGTTCGACGACGGCGATCCTTATCAACGTGCCGGGCGAGAGCAGCTCGGTGGTGACCGCCATCGACGGCTACCAGATGGCGAGAAAGGGGCGCGCAGGCGCTGCACTCGCGGCCGCCGGACTGGGCTCGTTCTTTGCGGGCTGTGTGGGCACCATTGTGATCGCCGCCTTCGCGCCGCCGCTGACCGAACTGGCCTTCAAGTTCGGCCCGGCGGAGTACTTCTCGCTGATGGTGCTGGGCCTTATCGGCGCCGTGGTACTGGCCTCGGGCTCGCTGATCAAGGCCATTGCCATGATCCTGCTTGGGTCTGCTGCTCGGCCAGATCAACACCGATGTGATCTCCGGCGTGCCGCGCTATTCGTTCGACATTCCCGAGTTGACCGACGGCATCGGCTTCGTCGCCATCGCGATGGGTGTGTTCGGCTTCGGCGAGATCATCGCCAACCTGGGCCAGCCGCCGGAGCACCGGGAGGTTTTCACCAAGGACGTGAAAGGCCTGTGGCCGACCCGGCAGGACTTCATGAACGCCTGGCCCGCGGTGCTGCGTGGCACCGCGCTGGGCTCGATCCTCGGTGTGTTGCCGGGCGGTGGCGCGCTGCTGGCGGCATTTGCGGCCTACACCGTGGAGAAGAAGATGCCGATGAGGCAGGGCGAAGTGCCGTTCGGCAAGGGCAACATCCGTGGCGTGGCCGGCCCGAGAGTCGGCCAACAACGCCGGCGCGCAGACCTCGTTCATCCCGATGCTGACGCTGGGCATCCCACCCAACGCAGTGATGGCGTTGATGGTCGGCGCGATGACCATCAAAGGCATTCAGCCCGGCCCGCAGGTGATGACCAGCAACCCGCAACTCTTCTGGGGCCTGATTGCCAGCATGTGGGTCGGCAATGCGATGCTGGTGATCCTGAACCTGCCATTGATCGGGATCTGGATCAAGCTGCTGACGGTGCCGTATCGATTCCTGTTCCCGGCCATCATGTCGTTCTGCTGCATCGGCCTCTACACACTGAACAACAATGCCTTCGACGTCTATATGGGCGCGGCATTCGGCCTCGTCGGTTATACCTTTTACAAGCTCGGCTGCGAGCCGGCGCCGCTGCTGCTGGGCTTCATCCTCGGGCCGATGATGGAGGAGAACCTGCGGCGGGCGCTTCTGCTCTCGCGCGGCGACTGGACGACATTTGCGACCCGACCGCTGTCGGCCGGCCTGTTGGCGGCTGCGGCGCTGATGATCGTGATCGTGATGCTGCCGTCGATCAAGAAGAAGCGCGCAGAGGCGTTCCAGGAAGAGGTCTAGTCGTCCGGCGATGAGTGCCACGGCCCGAACCCAGGTCGCCATCGTCGGCGCCGGGCCGTCCGGCCTGCTGCTCGGGCAGTTGCTGCACAAGGCGGGCATCGCCAATGTCATTCTCGAGCGACACAGTGCCGATTACGTGCTCGGCCGCATCCGCGCCGGTGTGCTCGAGCAGACCACCTGTGAATTGCTCGACGAGGCTGGCGTCGGCGCGCGCATGCATACCGAGGGCTTGCTGCACCGCGGCTTCGAGCTTTGCTTCAGTGGCGCGCGCCACCGGATCGACCTGTTCGGCCTGACCGGTGGCAAGCAGGTCATGGTCTACGGCCAGACCGAGGTCACGCGCGACCTGATGGCTGCGCGCGCGGCCGCCGGCCTGCGGACCGTTTACGAGGCCATGGAGGTGTCGCCGCATGACTTCGACACGATGGCGCCGCGCGTCAGCTTCACGCACGGTGGCCAAACGCACGAGTTGCGCTGCGACTTCATCGCCGGTTGCGACGGCTATCACGGCACCTGCCGAGCCAGCGTGCCGGCCGGCGCACTGGCGACCTTCGAGCGGATCTACCCGTTCGGCTGGCTTGGCATCCTGGCCGACACGCCACCGGTGTCGCACGAGCTGATCTACTCGAACCACGAACGCGGCTTTGCCCTGTGCTCGATGCGCTCGCCGACGCGCACCCGCTATTACGTGCAGTGCGCGCTGGACGACAAGGTCGAGCAGTGGACGGATCAGCTGTTCTGGGACGAGTTGCGGCGCCGGCTCGACCCGGCCGCGGCCGCTGCGCTCGTCACCGGCCCGTCGATCGAGAAGAGCATCGCCCCGCTGCGCTGTTTCGTTGCCGAGCCGATGCGCCTGGGTCGCCTGTTCCTGGCCGGCGACGCGGCACACATCGTTCCGCCGACAGGCGCAAAGGGCCTGAACCTGGCGGCGTCGGACGTGCACTACCTGTCGCGCGCATTGATCGAGCATTACGCGGAGAAGAGCGAGGCCGGCATCGACCATTACTCGGCACGCTGCCTGGCCCGCGTCTGGAAGGCCGAGCGCTTCTCTTCGTGGATGACTGCGCTGCTGCACAGGTTCCCTGACAGCGGTGCCATCGGCCCGCGCCTGCAGCGCGCCGAGTTGGAGTACCTGGCAGGCTCGCGTGCAGCGGCCACAGCGCTGGCCGAGAACTACGTCGGCCTGCCGTTCGACGCCTGATGCCGCTGCCCAGTCCCCTGCACCTGCTCGCCGACACGCCCGCGCTGGCGCCGCTGAAGGAGCGCACCTTCCGCATGCTCTGGCTGGCCTGGCTGGCGGCCAACATGACGATGTGGATGAACGACGTGGCCGCGGCCTGGTTGATGACCAGCCTGACCACCAGCCCGGTGATGGTCGCGCTGGTGCAGACCGCATCCACGTTACCCGTCTTCCTGCTCGGCCTGCCCAGCGGGGCCTTGGCCGACATCCTCGACCGCCGGCGCTACTTCGCCGCGACGCAGCTCTGGGTCTCGGTCAATGCGCTGGTGCTGGCCGGGTTGTCGCTCGCCGATGCCTTGACCGCCAACCTGCTGCTGGCGCTGACCTTCGTCAACGGTGTCGGTCTGGCGATGCGCTGGCCGGTGTTCGCGGCCATCGTGCCCGAGATCGTGCCGCGTGCGCAACTGTCGCCGGCCGTGGCGCTGAACGGCATCGCGATGAACTTGTCGCGCATCATCGGCCCGGTGGTGGCGGGGGCCCTGCTGGCGGCGTTCAGCAGTGCGGCGGTGTTCGTCGTCAATGCGCTGCTGGCCGGCATCGCCTTCACGCTGATCCTGCGCTGGAAGCATCAGCCGACGGCCAGCGCGCTGCCGGGCGAGCGCTTCGTCGGCGCCATGCGCGTGGGCCTGAACTACGCGCGCCAGTCGCCGCGGCTGAAGGTCATCCTGCTGCGCGTGTTCCTGTTCTTCCTGCAGTCGACGGCGTTGATCGCGCTGTTGCCGCTGGTGGCACGCGGCCTGCACGGCGGCGGCCCGGGCACCTTCACGGTGATGCTGGCCTGCCTCGGCGCGGGCGCCATCGTCGCGGCGCTGTTGTTCCCGCGCTGGCGTGCGCGCTACTCGCGCGACCAGTTCGTTCGCGTCGGCACCTTGGCCCAGGCTGCGCTGTCGCTGCTGATCGTCTACGTGCCCGAGCTGTGGCTGGCGCTGCCGTCGATGGTGTTCGTCGGCATGGCCTGGATCTCGGTCGCCAACTCGCTGACCATCGCGGCCCAGGTCGCGCTGCCCGATTGGGTGCGCGCGCGCGGCATGTCGATCTACCAGATGGCGCTGATGGGGGGCTCGGCCGCCGGCGCATTGCTGTGGGGCCAGGTGGCGAGCTGGACCAACGTGGCCGGCGCGGTGGCCGCGGCGTCCGTGTTCGGCATGCTGGTGGCCGTGCTGCTGCGCCGCGTGTCGATCGAGGGCGGTGCCGATACCGACTTCCGCCCGGTGCCTGCAGGCAGCACCATCGAGCCCGCGGTCGGGGTCGAAGCCGAAGATGGCCCGGTGATGGTGACGGTGGAGTACCTGATCGACCCGGCGCGCGCGGCGGAATTTGCCGAGGTCATGCAGCGCACCCGCCGCGCCCGCCTGCGCCAGGGCGCGTTGTCGTGGGGCCTGTTCCGCGACGCGGCGCAGCCCGGCCGCGTGATCGAGTACTTCGTCGACGAGAACTGGGTCGAGCACCAGCGCCGGCTGGAGCGCTTCTCGGCTTTCGATGCCGAACTGCGCGGCAGGCGGCTGGCACTGCACCTGGGCGACGAGCCGCCACGCGTGAAGCGATTCATCGGGCTGCCGCTGGACCTGCCGTCTTGAACGCCGGTGCGATGCCCGACCCCGCCGCACCGCAGGCCGCGACGGCCTGACCGGGCTTGCGTCATGATTCGCCGTCCCCGCAGCAGAGCACAGCGATGACCGCCTTCAACTACAGCCAACCCTATGCCAGCGCACGCCTGCCGGTGTTTGCGCGCAACCTCGTCGCCACCTCGCACCCGCTCGCGGCCCAGGCCGGTCTGCGCATGCTGGGCGCGGGCGGCAACGCGGTCGACGCGGCCGTCGCCACGGCGGCCTGCATGACGGTGCTCGAGCCGTGCAGCAACGGCCTCGGCTCCGACGCGTTCTGCATCCTGTGGGACGGCACGCAGTTGCACGGGCTCAACGCCAGCGGCCCGGCACCGGCGGCGTGGACGCGCGATTACTTCGTGCGCAAGTACGGCGCAGGCGCCAAGGCGCCGCCGCAGCGCGGCTGGGATTCGGTCAGCGTGCCCGGTGCGGTGGCGGCCTGGGCGGCGCTGTCGCAGCGCTTCGGCAAACTGGCGTTCGCCGACCTGATGGCCCCGGCCGCCGAGATTGCCGAGCGCGGCTACGCGGTGCCGGTGGTGGTGCAGCAGAAATGGATGCTGGCCTCGAAGGTGGCCGAGCTGGTGGCCGGCCCGGGATTTGCCGCCCACTTCCTGCCCAAGGGCCGGCCGCCCGCGGTCGGCGAGCGCGTCGCGATGCCCAACGTCGCGCGTGCGCTCGAGCGCATCGGCGCGACGAAGGGCGAGGCCTTCTACCGCGGCGAGATCGCGCAGGCCATCGCTGCCTGGTCGCGCGAACACGGCGGCGCGATGACCGCGGCCGACCTCGCGGCCTACCAGCCCGAATGGGTCGCGCCGCTGGCGCAGGACTACCGCGGCCACACGCTGCACGAGATCCCGCCCAACGGCCAGGGCATCGCGGCGCAAATGGCGCTCGGCATGCTCGAGCACTTCGACCTGGCAGCGTTGCCGATCGATGGCCCGGCCTGCCAGCACCTGCAGATCGAGGCCATGAAGCTGGCCTTTGCCGACGTCTACCGTTTCGTCGCCGATCCGCGCCACATGGAGGGTCCGCCGTCCATGCTGCTCGACGCGCAGTACCTGGCGTCGCGCGCCAAGCTCATCGACCCGCGGCGCGCGCAGGCCTTCGGCCCCGGCGGCGCCATCAAGGGCGGCACGATCTACCTCACGGCCGCCGACGAGAGCGGCATGATGGTCAGCTTCATCCAGAGCAACTACATGGGCTTCGGCTCGGGCGTGGTCGAGCCGACGTTCGGCATCAGCCTGCAGAACCGCGGCCACGGCTTTTCGCTCGATGCCGCCAGCCCGAACGTCGTCGCACCGGGCAAGCGGCCGTTCCAGACCATCATCCCGGGCTTTCTCAGCCGCAACGGCGCGCCGGTGATGAGCTTCGGCGTGATGGGCGGCAACATGCAGCCGCAGGGCCATGTGCAGACCCTGGTGCGCATGCTCGATCACGGGCAGAACCCGCAGGCCGCCTGCGACGCGCCGCGCTGGCGCTTCAACCAGGGCCTGGAGATCAACGTCGAGCGCCAGATGCCCGTGGCCACCCGCGAGGCGCTGCAGGCGCTCGGCCACAGAATAGTCGGTCTGGAGGACAGCTACATGGATTTCGGCGCCGGCCAGTTCATCTGGCGCCTGGGCGATCCGGCGGTCGACGGCTACGTCGCTGCCAGCGACCCGCGCCGCGACGGCGCCGCCGTCGGCTTCTGAGCTTGCGGCTGCAAGACCTCGGCCTGGGCTGGCAGTCGCACCTGCTGGCCTGCCGCTTCGGCGCCGAGATTGCCGAGCGCGACGATTGCATCGTCCTGCGCACGCCGGACAATCCGACCTACTACTGGGGCAACTGCCTGATCCTGCCGGCGCCGCCGCGCGACGCCGACTTGGCGCACTGGCTGGCGCGCTTCGACGACGAGATCGCGAGCCGCAACCCGCGTCGACGCACCGCGCGTTCGGCATCAACGCCGCACAGCTGGCCGCGGAACTGCCGTCGTGGCGCGCGGCCGGCATCGACGAGTTCGACGAAATGGCGGTGCTGACGATCGAGCCTGCGCAGCTGATCGCCCGGCCGCCGGTGCGCGACACGCCGGGCCTGGCGCTGCGCACGCTCGACCTGGCGCGCGAACTCGAGACTCGCGGTCGAGGCCCAGGTCGCGGCGCGTGACGACTCGTTCGAAGCCGAGGGCTACCGCGTCTTTCGCCGCCGTTCGATGCAGCGCGTGGCGGCGATGCACGCCGCCGGCAGCGCCGAGTGGTTCGGCGCCATGGTCGGCGGCGCGCTGGCGGCCGATTGCGGCCTGGTCCACGATGGCCAGCTCGGCCGCTTCCAGTACGTCGAGACCCAGGCCGCGTGGCGCCGGCGCGGACTGTGCCGCGCGCTGATTCACCATGTCTGCCAGCATGCGTTCCACCGCCTCGGTCTGCGGCGCCTGGTGATGTGCGCCGACCCGCACGACGTCGCGATCGGCATCTACCGTTCGGTCGGCTTCGTCGACGTCGAGAGCCATTGGTGCCTGCAGCGCCGGCCGCCGCGCGATCAACGATGACGCGCGCTGCACCGGGTTCGCGTGTTGCCACGGGGCTGGCCTTGGCCACGGCGGGCGCCATCGCGTTTTCGGGCAAGGCGATCCTGGCCAAGCTGATGTACCGCCACGGCGTCGATGCGGTGCAGGTGATCTTCTGGCGCATGCTGCTGGCGCTGCCGCTGTTCCTGGCCCTGGCCTGGTGGGCCGGCCGCGGCAAGCCGGCCTTCACGGCGCGCGATTGGCGCGCGGTCATCGGCCTGGGCTTTTGCGGCTACTACCTGGCCAGTCTGCTCGACTTCATGGGCCTGCAGTACATCAGCGCCGGGCTCGAGCGGCTGATCCTGTACCTGAACCCGACGCTGGTGCTGCTGCTGTCGGTGCTGCTGTTGGGCAAGCGCATGGCGCCGCGGCAGGGCATCGCCTTGGCGCTGGGCTATGGCGGCGTGGCGGTGGTGTTCGGCCAGGAACTGCACTTCGAAGGCGCGCATGTCGTGCTCGGCGCGGCGCTGGTCTTCGGCAGTGCGGTCAGCTATGCCGTCTACCTCGTCTACAGCGGCGAGCTGGTGCAGCGCCTGGGTGCGCTGCGCCTGACCGGCGCCGCGAGCAGCGTGGCCTGCGTGCTGGCCATCACGCAGTTGTTCGTGCTGCGCGCGCCGGGCGCGGCAATGGTGCCCGAGGCGGTGCTGTGGCTGTCGCTGCTCAATGCGACCGTGTGCACGTTCGCGCCGGTGCTGATGGTGATGATGGCCATCGAGCGCGTCGGTTCCACGCTCGCGGCGCAGGCCGGCATGGTCGGCCCGCTGAGCACGGTGTTGCTCGGCGTATGGCTGCTCGGCGAGTCGTTCACGGCCTGGGTCGTGGCGGGCACCGTGCTGGTGCTGGTTGGGGTAGGCTTGTTGGCCAAATGGAGGGCATGAGATGGACTTGGGAATCAATGGCAAGTGGGCGCTGGTGTGTGCGGCCAGCAAGGGTCTGGGCAAGGGCTGCGCGACGGCGCTGGTGCGCGAGGGCGTCAACGTCGTCATTACCGCGCGCGGCGCCGAAACCTTGGCCGCCACCGCCGCCGAACTGCGCGCGTTGAACCCGGCCGTCGAGGTGCGCACGGTGGCCGGCGACATCGCCAGCGCGCAAGGCCGCGCTGCCGCGCTGGCGGCGGCGCCGCAGGTCGACATCCTGGTCAACAACGCCGGCGGACCACCGCCGGGCGACTTTCGCGACTGGGACCGCGAGGCCTGGCTGAAGGCCATCGACGCCAACATGCTGACACCGATCGAGCTGATGAAAGCCACGCTCGACGCGATGGCCACTCGCGGCTACGGTCGCGTCGTGAACATCACGTCGGGGGCCGTCAAGGCGCCGATCGACGTGCTCGGGCTGTCGAACGGCGCGCGTTCGGGCCTCACCGGCTTCGTCGCCGGCCTGGCGCGACAAAGCCGGCTGGCCAGCCGCAACGTGACGATCAACAACCTGCTGCCCGGCTTCTTCGACACCGACCGCATCCGCTCGACGATGGCCGCTGCCGCGGCCAAGAGCGGCAAGAGCATCGAGGAGATGATGGACGTGCGCCGCGCCACCATCCCGGCGCGGCGCCTGGGCAACGCCGAGGAGTTCGGTGCCGCCTGCGCCTTCCTGTGCAGCCAGCACGCCGCCTACATCACCGCGCAGAACTGGCTGCTCGATGGCGGTGGCTACCCGGGGACGTTCTAGCGGTCGTTTCTCAGCACGTTGTTCGCGTCGAACCCGAGGCGGGAAGCGGGAGGTCTGTGTGAGACGGCCGATGTATTCGACAGCCTGACGACGGGACAACTCCAGGCCCGGCTGCGAGGTCACGGCCTCGCCGATTGCGCGGCCGAGGCCGCGACCGACTCCGATGGGTCTCCGCTCACGTGGCGGCATCCCATTTGACGCCGCGCATGTTCGATCCGCAGGCGCCGATCGGCGGCGTGCCGGGACGGTCTACTGCATGAACCAGCCGTGGCTGACGACCAGCGACTGGCCGGTCAGCGCATTCGAGCCGAAGCTTGCGAACAGCAGCGCCACATCGGCCACGTCCTGCACGGTGGTGAACTCGCCATCCACCGTCTCCTTCAGCATCACCTTCTTGATCACGTCGTCTTCGCTGATGCCCAGCGCACGCGCTTGCTCGGGGATCTGTTTCTCGACCAGCGGCGTGCGAACGAAGCCCGGGCAAATCACGTTCGCGCGGATGCCATGCGCGACCGCCCTCCTTCGAGACTGTCTTGCACAGCCCGATCAGGCCGTGCTTGGCCGTCACATAGGCCGACTTCAGCACCGAGGCCTCCTTCGAGTGCACCGAGCCCATGTAGATGATGCTGCCTCCCTTGCCTGACGCCTTCATGTGCGGCATGCAGGCCTTTGTGGTGAGGAATGCGCCGTCGAGGTGGATGGCGAGCATCCTCTTCCACTCGGCGAATGGAAAGTCCTCGAGCGGGTGCACGATCTGGATCCCGGCATTGCTGACCAGCACGTCCACCCCACCGAAGGCCGCAACCACTGCGGCGACGGCGGCATTGACACTTTCTTCGCTGGTGACGTCCATTGCCACCGGCATCGAGGTCCCGCCGGCGGCCTTGATCTGCTCGGCCACGGCCAAGGCCGCGTCCAGGTTCAGGTCGGCGATGACCACCTTGCCGCCTGCGCGGGCATAGGTGAACGCAATTTCCTTGCCGATGCCGCTGGCGGCACCCGTGACGATGCAAACCTTGTCCTGGAGTTTCATGCGGGCACCTTCGAGTTGAGCCGGGCGACGTTGAGGGTCAGGCGTGGGGGCTGTCCGCGGTGAGGTCAAAGACTTGAATTCCGCCATTGGTGCGACGGTCGACCCAGCGTCGGTCGTGCAGGGTGCGTGACATGTCGGCGTGGCCGGCGTCCCAGTGTTCATTCATGGACAAACGGGAGAACTCGTAGTCCTTCGACTGGGTCTCGTAGTGCTTGTCACGGTAAATCAGATGCACCACGTCGACCGAACCCGCGCCGCGCAACTGCAGCAGCGCGAGCATGTCCGGATCGTCACGAAGTTCGCGCGGCAGTCTTGCATGCAGCCGCCGCGCCGCCTGTGCGATCACCTGCCGGTCGAGCTCGACCGTCGTATTCAGTCGCGTGCGACTGGAGAATCGGATGTCCTTCTCACGCTCGTTGGCCTCGGCCAGCGTGGCGGGGTAAGCCCCCCGGGCCGGGAACAGATCCACCTGGAACACGACTCTGTGCCGCGCAGCGGGTTGGTCCAGTACGTACTGGAGCGGTGTATTCGAGACCAGGCCGCCGTCCCAGTAATGCTCGCCGTCGATTTCGACCGGTGCGAAGCCCGGCGGCAATGCGCTGCTGGCCATGATGTGGCGTGCGTCAATGCGCTGCTTGGCGGAATCGAAATATTCGAAATTGCCGGTTCGCACGTTGACCGCGCCGACCGACAAGCGAATCGGACCTGAATTGATCAGGTCAAAGTCGACCAGTCGATCGAGTGTTTGGCGCAATGGCGCGGTGTCGTAGTAGCTGATTGCTTCGGGCGTGCCGCGCGGCTGAAACGGCGGAGGCGGAAATCGCGGCACGAACAAACCTGGAACACCGAACCACATGACCTGGGCCGCGCTGGCTTCGTTCAACGCCTCGCGCGCGGGGCCCGTGCTTGCGAGGGATGACAGCCAGACCGACGAACTGACGAGATCCCAGAACTCGCGCAAACGCGCGACCCGCGTACTGGCCTGGTTGCCGCTGATCAATGCGGCATTGATCGCCCCGATCGAGATGCCGGCGACCCACGTCGGTTCACGGTAGTTGGTGCAGAGCGCGTCGTACGTGCCGGCTTGATATGCGCCGAGTGCACCGCCGCCTTGCAGCACCAAGATGCAATCTTCGTCGGCGTGAGGTGCGGCCGCGCGCGCCGCATTGGCGTGTGGATGACGGATCGATCGGGGCCGTGTCATGGGCCTTCCGCGGTGACATCTTGCGGACGTCGCGATCGGCGCGGCGCCAATGGTGGATACAGAGGCATACGCCGGTTCATTTTCGCGCACCTTGCATGACGCGCATGAGCAGCATCGCCGCCGACGCGCTGAACGCCGCGAAACCGACCGGGTTGTCGGAAACCAGCGCGGCGACCTGTTGCAGAGCCTCCGGGCTGACCTGCTCGACGAAGCGCGCCAGCTCGTAGACCTGCTCGTTCGAGTAGCGCGCAACGTCGTCGATGACGAGCGTGATGCCCCCACCGTTGCTGCGTCGCAAGAGCCCGGCGAACGCGCCGGCGGCGACCGCCACCAGCCCCAGTGGCCCCAGCGGTCGCACCAGGCAGGCGATGAGCTTCGCGCGCAGTGGCTGGCTGGCCGCGCCGTAGAGACGGGAGATCAAGCGCGGCGCAACCACGCCCGTGCGGGCGTTCGCGGTGTCCAAGGCACTCATGTCGTGGTGCCGGTGCATGGCTGGCGTCACATCGTCGAACTCGTCTGACATCACGCGATCACCTCGGGTTCGTGGCGGGCAACTTCACATCGTCGCCCTCGTACAGCCTGGTCACGAGCGGGACTCTCCGGTGCCGGCCGGCCACGTGAAGACCGCCTTCGCGGGGTGACCGTGCTTGACGATCACCTTCTCATGCAGCGTCTTGCCCGCGAGCGTGGCATCGACGCTGTAATGCCCCGGTGCCAGCTTGGCCAGCAGGAAGGGCCCGGTCGCGGTGGCCTGCAGGGCGGCATGCCCCGTGGCGTCGTGCACGACCACCTTGACGTCGGCCGTGGAGTCCGCGTGCTCCTTGTTCTTCACGGCGAACTCGAGCGTCAGCGGCCAATGCTTGCTGGCGTTCTCGATCGCCTGCGACTCGTCCTTGCCGATGCCGCCGCTCAGGTATTGAACGTGGCCGATGGTGTGCACCGGTGGCAGCGTTGTCGCGGCCTGGGCGAGGACACCGCCCAACAACAGCGAGCCCAGCGCGGTGGCTCTGGCGGTCTTGCGGATCACTTTGCTCATCTCGATATCCTTTGCAGTCATGGAGCAGCGAATGGATGCAGTGCGCTGCTCGGGGCACTGTCTTTCGTGCGGCGCCGGTCGATCAACCGACGCGCACCGGCACGAAGATCTTGCTGCCATCGCGCTGGATCAACAGCGCCACCGACTTGTTGGACTTCGCCACCACGGCGCGCACCTGCTCGATGTTCGTGACCGGCGTTCCGTTCACGGCCATCAGCACGTCGCCTTGCTGCACGCCGGCCTGGGCCGCCGGGCCGCCGGCCTGCAAGACCAGCAGTCCGCCCTCGACGCCGGCTTCGCGTTTCTCCTGCGGCTCCAGGGGGCGGAGCGCGAGCCCCAGTTTGCCCTTGCCGAGGCTCTCGTCGGCCTTGGCGAGTTGAGGCGCCTTGTCGCTCGCGTCGCCGAGCTTGGCGCTGAGCTCGTCGCGTTTGCCCTGGCGCCAGATCTCGAGCGTGATCTTCTCGCCGGGCGCCGCTTGACCGATCGCGGCCGGCAGGTCGCCCGATGCGACGATGGGCTGCCCGTTGACCTTGCGGATCACGTCTCCGGTCTTCAATCCGGCCTGCTCCGCCGCACTGCCGGATTCCACGTTGGCCACCAGTGCGCCTTCGGGCTTGTCGAGCTTGAATGAATCGGCCAGTGTCTGGTTCATTTCCTGGACCGTGACGCCCAGGCGGGCGTGGCTGGCCTTGCCGGTGGCGACGATCTGGTCGCGTACCTTGGTGGCAATGTCGATCGGGATCGCGAACGAGAGGCCCTGGTAACCGCCGGTGTGGCTGAAGATCTGCGAGTTGATGCCGATCACCTGACCACGCGTGTTGAACAGCGGCCCACCCGAGTTGCCCGGGTTCACCGCCACGTCGGTCTGGATGAAGGGCACGAAGCTGTCGTCGGGCAGCGAACGGCCCTTGGCACTGACCACGCCCGCCGTGACGCTGTTCTCGAAGCCGAACGGCGAGCCGATGGCCAGCACCCATTCACCGACCTTGAGGTCGCTGGCGTTGCCCAGCGGCGCAACCGGCAGGTTCGTTGCGTTGATCTTCAGCACGGCGACATCGGTCTTCGGATCCGAGCCCAGCACCTTGGCCTGGAACTCGCGCCGGTCCGTCAGTTTGACCGTCACGTCCTTCGCATCACGGACCACGTGGGCGTTGGTCAGGATCAGGCCATCGGCACTGACGATGAAGCCCGAGCCCTGGCCGCGCACAGGCATCTCCTGTTGGCCTTGAAATGGCCCGTTCGGGCCCTGGAAGCGGCGGAAGAACTCGAAGAACGGATCATTCGGGTCGATGCCGGGTGGGCCCCGGCGTTGAGCGGTCGCGTCGCCATCGGCGCCGCCACCGACCTGTTTCATGCCGCTGACGGCGACATTGACGACGGCAGCGCCGTAGCGCTCGGCAATCTGCGAGAAGTCGGGCGCGGCGACCGCGCTCCCGAGCGCGGCCGCTGGCAAGGTCGCTGGCAAGGTCGCCACGCTGGCGGTCGTCGCCGCGTGTGAGTGCGAGCCGGAGACCAGTGCAGCGCCGGCACCACCGACCATGCCGGCGGCGGCGAGCGCCAGGACCAGGCGGGTAGGGGTCATCGAAAGTTTGTTCATGCATGCTCCTTGACAGGATTGCGGGTTGGACATGCACTCAATATCGCTGCGCACACTTAGACCGGTCTTAAACCACGTCGGCGCGCGGGGCGCCGATTGGCGCGGGTGCGTCTAGCGCGAGGCCGGGAAGCTCACCTCGACGCGCAGCCCACCCAGGCGCGGCGAGCGGCCCAGCGTGATCGGGGCGCCGTGAAGGTCGGCAATCGACTTGACGATGGCCAGGCCGAGCCCGCTGCCGGTGGTCTGCGTTCCGGTGGCGCGGTAGAACCTGTCCAGTACACGATCACGATCCTGCTCGGGTATGCCGGGGCCGCTGTCGTCCACGCTCAACACGACACGATCGGCAATGCGGCGGATCGCCAGATCCACGGTACCGCCGGGCGGCGTGTACTTGATCGCGTTGTCGAGCAGATTGCGCAACAAGATGGTCAGCGCCTCGGCGTTGCCGGCGATCTGGCTTTCGTCGACGTGGTCCAGCCCGAGGTCGATCTGGCGCGCCTGCGCCGCCGGTGCGGCGTCTGCCAACGCGTGCCGCGCAAGCTCCGACAGCGCCGTCGGTTGCGGCCGCGGACCCGTGACCGCATTGGCCTGCTGGCGGGCCAGCACCAGCAACTGTTCCATCAGGCGCGTCGCGCGGTCGATGCCGGCAGCCAGCCGGCCCGCCGCCACTTCGCGCGCTGCATCGTCGCCGGCGCGCTGCAGGCCTTGCACCTGCAATTTCAGGGCGGCGAGCGGCGAGCGCAACTCATGGGCCGCATCGGCGACAAAGCTCTTCTGTGCCTCGAAGGCCTGCCGCACGCGCGTGAACAAGAGGTTCAACTCGTGCACCAGGGGGCGGATCTCTGCAGGCAAGCCGGCTTCGTTCACTTCGGTGAGGTCGTCGGCCTGGCGCTCGGCCACCTGACGCCGCACACGCGACACGGGAGCGAGTGAAGCGCTCACGATCCACCACACCGCGAGCATCAACAGCGGTGCCATCACCGCGATCGGCGCGACAGCGCGCAGCGCCAGCGTGCTCGCCATCTGGCGTCGCGCGGCCATGTCTTGCGCCACCTGGATGGTCTGCGAGCGCGATTGCATCGAGAACACACGGTAAGTCGTGCCGCGCGCCTGCACGTCGGCGAAGCCGAGCACCGCACGTTGCGGCAACGCGGCCTGTGTCGATGACTGGAACACGCGCAGGCCGTCGGCAGTCCAGACTTGCACCACGAAATCGAAGTTCTCCTCGTCGGGCGCTGCCTGCCCGGGCTCGCCAAGGCCGCTCGCAGACAGGCCGGGCCGCAATGACATGGCCATCTGCTGCATGTGGTAGTCGAAGATGTTGTCGGCTTCGGCGCGCGCCGTGCGGTAGGCCGTCACCGCCTGCACCATTGCCGTCACCGAGATCGACGCGAGCAGAAACCACAGCAGGCGCGTGCGCAGCGAGTGGGGTGCTTGCACGCCGAGCCTCAGACCTTTGGCACCATGTAGCCGACGCCGCGCACGTTCTGGATCATGTCGGCACCGAGCTTCTTGCGCAGTCCATGGATATAGACCTCGACCGCGTTGCTGCTGATTTCGTCCTTCCAACCGTACAGCTTTTCCTCGAGCTGGTTGCGCGACAGCACCAGGCCGGGCCGCGCAAGCAGTGGTTCGAGCACGGCCCATTCGCGCGCCGAGAGCACGACGGCGTGGCCACCGACCATGACCTCGCGCGTCGCCGGGTTGATGCTGACGCCCTTGTGTTCGTAAACCGGTTCGGCGCGACCGGCGGCTCGACGCAGACAGGGCGCGGATACGGGCCAGCAACTCGTCGAGGTCGTAGGGCTTGAGCACGTAGTCGTCGGCGCCCGCATCGAGCCCTTCGATGCGCTGCTGGACCGAGTCGCGGGCGGTGGCGATCAACACCGGTGTGCGGTCCTTGCGCGTGCGCATTGAACGCAACACGCTCAGGCCGTCGCGGCGGGGCAGGCCGAGATCGAGCAGGACCAGATCGTATGGCTGGCTGCGCAGCGTGGCGTCGGCCACGTCGCCGTCCTTGACCCAGTCCACGGCGTAGTGCTCGGCCCGCAGCAGGTCCAGCACCGACTCGCCGATCATCGTATCGTCTTCAACGAGCAGCAGCCGCATTGGCCAACATCTCCTTGGACCGGGTCAACGTGCCGATAGATCCCGCGTGGCGGCCCGATGCGCGCCGGCAGGCCGGCACGTCGCTGCCTTGGCGCCGCGCAAGCATGCGCCGCGATACGACTGGCGACGCGGGCATCTCCATCGGTGGGCTGTGGCGCCATCTGAGGCAGACTCTAAGCAGCGCCACTTAGGCCGGCCTTAAGCTCTGTCGCAAGGGCGGGTATTGCCGCGCGGGCCCCGCAGATTGCAGCGGGCCTTGCGATCGGTGCGTCACTTCGACGCGGGTGGTTGGCCAAATGGATTGCCCTTGAAAGGACTTTCTGTTTCGCTGGAGACCTGCGCCGACGAGGTGAAGCGCAGCACGGCCTGGCGCTGTCCGCGGGACGCGATCTCGACGCGAGCGACTTGCGTCTGTGCCGCGTCCGGCCCATCGGGCGGCACGGTCGCAGAGATCTCGTAGCGTCCGGCCGGCAGGGCGGCGAAGAACCAGGGTCCGTCCATCGTTCGCTCGAGGACCACCTTCTTGCCGTCGAGGCCGACGATGCGCAGCTGGGCATCCGACAGGTAGGCACCGGAGCCGAGCGCGACGGTCGCCACCCACAGGCTGTATGCCCCGCGCTCCGCGTACATCGCCGTCCGGTCCTCGACCGTGACGCCACCAGACAAGTACGCCACGCCGCCGTCGGTCTGGCCGCGCACGACAAACGCCGAGGTCTGCGCCCGACCGGCCTGGGCCTCGCGCGCCATGTCGGGCCTTCATTTCCTGCACCGCCTTCTCGACGGCCGCGGCCCGCGCGGGATCGGTACTCTCGGTCACGCCGTCCTGGGTGGCTTGGGCGCGTGCGCCGGTTGCCAATCCGACCGACAGCAGCAGGACGGCCAGGCACTTGTTCATTCGTCATTCCCGTGTTGGTGGCGCCGGCACGATTGCCGAAGCTGCGATCGTACGGCTGATAGGGGCCTTGGCGTTGCCGGCGCCGTGGCTCGACGCGCATCGCCGGGCGTCGCATGTCGGCGCGCACGACGTGCGCGAGTGAGTCTAACGCCCGCGCAAGTGGGCCGGGGCTTCGAGCCGCTTGGCCAGCGTCGACAGCACCAGCGTCAGCACCAGGTACACCGCCGAGATCAGCAGATAGGGCTCCCAGTAGCGCGAGTAGGCGCCGGCGACCGTGCGCGCGGCCAGCGCCAGTTCGGCCAGTCCGATGGCCGACACCAGCGAGGAGTCCTTGATCAGTGTCACGCCCTCGTTGACCAGCGCCGGCACCATGCGGCGAAAGGCCTGCGGCAGGACCACGAAGCGCATCGCCTGTGCATGGCTCAGGCCCACGCTGTACGCGGCCTGCGTCTGCCCACGGTGGATGCTCTGAATGCCGGCGCGAAAGATCTCGCTGATGTACGCGCCGGCATTGAGCGTGAGGGCCAGCGCGCCGGAGAAGAAGGCGCCATGTTCCTGGCGGAAGGTGCGCGCCGCTTCGCCGCCCATCAGCCAGCCGCCGTCGGGGTGGATCAACGCCGGCATCAAGGCGAAGTGCACCAGCAGGATCTGCACGAACAGCGGCGTGCCGCGAAAGAAGGTGACGTAGCCCAGTGTGATCCCGCGCGCGATCTTCAGGCCCCATGCCAGCACCGGTGAATGCGGCACGGGCGCATCGGCCGAGCTGCTGACGAGGCCGAAGCCGACACCGAGCAGCAGCCCGGCGCCGATGGCCACCAGCGTCAGCTCGATCGTCATCCACAGGCCGCTGACGAACAGCGGCCCGTAGCCGGCGAGGATCTCCCAGCGAAGATCCATCGCCGGTGCTCCCTACTTGGAGGCGGCCGGAGCGGGCGCCGCGGCGCCGGCCGGCGGCGCGCCGAAGTACGACGCGAAGATCTTGTCGTAGCTGCCGTCGGCCTTGATGTCGGCCAGGCCCTTGTTGATCTTGGCCAGCAGATCGGCATTGCCCTTCTTCAGCGCCACGCCGTATTGCTCGGGTGCGAAGGACTTGTCGGACACGGTCTTGAACTTGGCGCCCGCGTTGTTGGCCACGTAGTGGATCACCACGCCGTTGTCGGCCACCACCGCGTCGACGCCTCCCGATTCGAGCTCCTTCAGGGCCAGCGGCGTCGACTCGAAGCGTTTGATCGCGGTGCTGGTCTTGCCCAGCAGCTTGGTCACGGCTTCGTCGCCGGTGGTTCCGGTCTGCACGCCGACCTTGAGCTTCTTCAGGTCGTCGAATTTCGCGATCTTGCTGTCGGCCTTGACGGCGATGAGTTGCACCGCATCGAAGTAGGGCGTGCTGAAGTCCATCGTCTGCTTGCGCTCCTCGGTGATGGTCACCGCCGAGACGACCATGTCGCGGTCGCCCTGGCCGAGTGCATTGAAGATGCCTTCCCACGGCGTATTGACGAACTTCACCTCGATCCCGGCCTTCGCCTGCTGCGGCCTTGACCACGTCGATGTCGAAGCCGACGATCTCGCCCTTTTCGTTCTGCGACTCGAACGGCGCGTAGGCGGCGTCGGTGCCGACGACGTAGACCTTGGCCGGCGCAGCGGCCGAGGCCGGCGTCGGCGCCGCGGCGGCGGGCGGGGCTTCCTTCTTGCCGCAGGCGGCGAGCAGCAGGCCGGCGGCCAGCAGGCCGGCGATTCGCACGAATTGGCGAGTGGTCAGATGTGCATGGGTCGTTCCCTGGTTGGTCGAACAGATTGGACGATTCTAGGGGCCGCCCGCTTGGCCCAGCTGAAGCAACTCATCGTCGTCAAATCCAGCGCGCCGGCGCGCGTCGAGGTTGAACGGCGGCCGCGGCCGCGGTGCCTGGTGGCGCTGGGCCAACGTGGCGTAGTGGGCGAGCGGATCGAGGCCATCGCGCAGGCACAGCCAGCGGAACCAGCGATTGCCGATTGCGACATGGCCGACCTCGTCGCGCAGGATCACGGCCAGGATCTCGACCGCCCGCGCGTCGCCCGCCTTCTCCAGCTTGGCCTGCATCGGCGGCGCGGCATCCAGGCCGCGGGCCTCGAGCGTGCGCGGCACCAGGGCCATGCGTGCGACGATATCGTGGCGCGTGCGCTCGACCATGGTCCACAGGCCGTCGTGGGCATCGAAGTCGCCGTAGTCGTGGCCGAGCGCGTCGCGCAAGTGTTCGCGCACCAGGCCGAAGTGCAGCGCCTCTTCGCTGGCCACGCCGAGCCAGTCGCGGTAGTAGTCGTCGGGCATGCCGGCGAATCGCCAGACGGCGTCGAGCGCCAGGTTGATGGCGTTGAACTCGATGTGCGCCACCGCGTGCAGCAGCGCGGCGCGGCCTTCGAGCGTGAATGGCGACCGGCGCGCTAGCGCGGTGTGCGGCACCAGCCGTGGCCGCGCCGGGCGGCCCGGCAGCCCGGCGGGCTCGGCGATGGTGGCACGCGGCGTCGATCGTCAGCGACGGCATGGCCTCGAACAGCGCGCGCGTTCGGGCGGCCTTTTCGCCCGGATCGGGCAGGCCGAGCAGGCCCAGACATTGACGTCGCAGTTCCATTCCTACAATTGTGCGTTCGAACCTTCCGTGCCCGCATGCCCATTTACCGCCTCGGCGACGCCGTTCCGCAGATCGACCCCAGCGCCTGGGTCGCCGACAACGCCACCGTGATCGGCCGCGTCACGCTCGGCCCGGGTGCCAGCGTCTGGTTCGGTGCGGTGCTGCGCGCCGACAACGAGCCGATCGTCATCGGCGCACGCAGCAACGTGCAGGAAAACGCCGTGTTGCACACCGACCCCGGCCGGCCGCTCACGCTGGGCGAAGACGTGACGATCGGCCATCTGGCCATGCTGCACGGCTGCAGCGTCGGCGACGGATCGCTGATCGGCATCCAGGCCACGCTGCTCAACGGCGCGACCATCGGTCGCGGCTCGATCGTCGGCGCCGGCGCGCTGGTGACCGAGGACAAGGTCTTTGCCGATGCGTCGCTGCTCGTCGGCTCGCCGGCCGCATTCAAGCGCGCCCTGACGCCCGCGCAGGTCGAGGGCCTGAAAGCCATCGCTGCCGGCTACGTCGAGCGTGCGCGCCGCTACCGCACCGAACTGACTCGCATCGCATGATGCTTGACGAACTGCACAAGTTCATCTTCGAGGGCCTGCCGGTGCGCGGCATGCTGGTGCGGCTGGGGCCGGCGTGGCGCGAGTCGCTGCAGCGGCGCGCGAAGCGGGGTGCCTACCCGGCGCCGGTGCGCACGCTGCTCGGCGAGATGACGGCGGCCGCGCTGCTGATGCAGGCCAGCATCAAGTTTCACGGTGCGCTGAACCTGCAGGTCTTCGGTGACGGGCCGGTGAAGCTGGCGGTGGCCGAGGTGCAGCCCGAACTGTCGTTTCGGGCCACGGCCACGGTGATCGGCGAGGTGCCGCCCGACGCGCGCCTGGCCGCGATGCTCGACGTGCATGGCAAAGGCCGCTGCGCGATCACGCTCGATCCGCTGGACCGCAGCGCCGGGGCCCAGCCGTACCAGGGCGTGGTCGGCCTGCGTGGCGACGCCGGCGAGCCGCTGCAGTCGCTCGGCGAAGTGCTCGAGCATTACATGCTGCAGTCCGAGCAACTCGACACGCGGCTGCTGCTGGCCGCCAACGACGAATGCGCCGCCGGCCTGCTGATCCAGCGCCTGCCGGTCGAGGGCGAGGGCAATCTGGCGCGCGCCCAGCGCGAGGACGAGATCGGCCTCAGCGAGGCCTTCAACCGCATCGCCCACCTGACCGCGACGCTGACCCGCGACGAGCTGTTGACGCTGGACGCCGACACGCTGCTGCGGCGCCTGTACTGGGAGGAAGACGTGCGCCGCTTCGAGCCGCTGCATCCGCGCTTTGCCTGCCGCTGCTCGCGCGAGCGGGTGCGCGGCATGCTGCGTGGCCTCGGCGCCGAAGAGGTCAACGGCATCGTCGCCGAGCGCGGCGAGGTCGAGATCGGTTGCGAGTTCTGCGGCCTGCAGTACCGCTTCGATGCGGTCGATGTCGGCGAGCTGTTCGCGTCGCAGCGCGATCAGCCGCCGGGCTCACGGTCCTTGCAGTAGGCGCAGCGCCGCGTGTTCGCAATCGGGCACGTCGCACTTTTCGCAGACCCAGCGCCAGACCGGTGCCGCCGCGTCGCGCTGCGCCAGGCGCGTGAACAGCCCGGCGCCCGCTGGCGCCAGCGTCGTCAACAACGGGGTGACGGCGTCGAATGCCCGCTCGAGGCGCTCGTCGCCCTGGCCCCCGACCACCGACCAGCCCAGCCCATGCGCCGCGAGCAGGGCGCGCACGGCGCTGTCGACCGGCACGCGCACATGCTCGCCATCGCGCTGGTGGCCGTCGGCGACCCACGGCAGGTCGAGCGCGGTCAACAGCGTGTGCGCCACGCCGCGTTGCGCCGCGATGGCCATCGGTATCAGTGATGCGTCGGCGAACAGCAGGCGGCTGTACACGGCGATCATCAGCGGCACGGTGTCGGCGACGACCACCTCGTGGCTGGCGGCGGCCTCGGCGATGCGCCGCTGCTGTTCGCCGGCGATGGCCTGCTGCTCGTCGGCGCGCGGGGTGCGCCGTTCACGGTCGCACCACTCGCGCAGGAATTCGCCGACGACGGTGCAACGCAGGCCGGTCTGCGCGCCGATGCGCGCGGCCAGCGCCGCGGCCAGCGTGCTCTTGCCGGTGCTCTCGGCGCCGACGATGGCGATGACCTTGCCCGTCATTGCGCTGCGCGCCTGTGCCCATGCGCGCCAGCCGACCAGCGCCAGCACGGCGAAGAGGGCGTAAAGCAGGACCGTCAGCCACAGCCCCTTGTAGGCGAACAGCGCGATGCTGAGTGCATTGACCAGGACCCAGACCGGCCAGTTCTCCACGTACTGGCGGCCGAGCAGCCATTGCCCGGCAATGCTGCCGGCGGTGGGCAAGGCGTCCCAGAACGGCACGTCGCTGTCGGTCACGCGCCGCAGCAACAGGCCCAGCAGGGGCCAGGCGGCCAGCGTGGCGGCGGCGAGCAGCCAGCGCGCGCGCTGTCCGAGGTAGCGCACCGCGAGCGCAGCGCCGTCGGCCTGCTTGCCACGCCGCCACTGCCACCAGCCCCAGGCCGCGACGGCGACGAAGAGCAATTGCAGCGTCGCCTCGCCGTACAGCTTGCTGTGCGCGAACAGCAGCAGGTAGGCCAGCGAGGCAGCGATCGCCAGCGGCCAGGCAATCAGCTGCACGCGCATGTTGGCCACCACCATCCACAGCGACGCGCCGAAGGCGGCGATTTCCAGCCATGTCACGGGGCTGCCGAGCAGCGGGAAGGCCACCGCCAGCAGCGGCTCGAAGACCGCCATTCGGCTCTCAGGCCAGCGCCGGGCCGCCCCAAGCGGCCTGAGCTCCCCTCGGGGGGTGCGAGCGAAGCGAGCTTGGGGCCGTCATTTCAGCGCCGTGGAGCGACCTGGACCAGGATCTCGTCGGGCTTGATCATGCCCAGCTCGCTGCGCGCCTTTTCCTCGACCATCTCGAGGCCCTCGAGCAGGTCGCGCACCTCGGCCTGCAGCTGCGCATTGCGCGCGCGCGCCGCGTCGTTGCTGGCCTGCTGGCGGCTGAGCTGCAGCTCGAGGTTCATGGCATGCGGCTTGCCGCCGCTGCCGAACCACAACTGCGCCTGCACCAGCGCCAGCAGTGCGAGCAGGGCAACGGTGCTCCAGCGCATGGTCATTGCAGGCGCAACCTCAGCGCCCGCCGGGCCGCCCCAAGGGCGCTGAGCTCCCCCTCGGGGGGCGCGAACGTAGTGAGCTTGGGGGCTTCACGTTCTCAGGTTGTAGAACGCGCTCCGACCAGGGTACGAGGCCACGTCGCCGAGGTCTTCCTCGATGCGCAGCAACTGGTTGTACTTGGCCATGCGGTCGCTGCGGCTCATCGAGCCGGTCTTGATCTGGCCGGCGTTGCTGCCGACCGCGATGTCGGCAATGGTCGAGTCTTCGGTTTCGCCGCTGCGATGGCTGATGACGGCTGTCCAGCCGGCGCGTTTGGCCATCTCGATGGCGGCGAAGGTTTCGGTCAGGGTGCCGATCTGGTTGATCTTGATCAGGATCGAGTTGGCCACGCCTTTCTCGATGCCTTCCTTCAGGATGCGGGTGTTGGTCACGAACAGGTCGTCGCCGACCAGCTGCACCTTCTTGCCCAGGCGATCGGCCAGGTGCTTCCAGCCGTCCCAGTCGCCTTCGTGCATGCCGTCCTCGATGCTGATGATGGGGTACTTGTCGCACCAGGCGGCCAGGATGTCGGTCCACTCCGGCGCGGTCAATGACAGGCCTTCGCCTTCCAGGTGGTACTTGCCGTCCTTGTAGAACTCGCTGGCGGCGCAATCCAGGCCGATGGCGATCTGGCGCCCGGCTTCGTAGCCGGCCTTGTCGATGGCTTCGAGGATCAACTGGATCGCGGCCTCGTGGCTGGCGACGTTGGGCGCGAAGCCGCCTTCGTCGCCGACCGAAGTCGGCATGCCCTTGGCGTGGATGATCTTCTTCAGCGCGTGGAAGACCTCGGCGCCGTAGCGCACCGCTTCGCGAAAGCTCGGTGCTCCGACCGGGATGATCATCAACTCCTGCAGATCGAGGTTGTTGTTGGCATGTGCGCCGCCGTTGATGACGTTCATCATCGGCACCGGCAGTTGCATGCCGCCCATGCCGCCGAAGTAGCGGTACAGCGGCAGGCCCGATTCCTCGGCCGCGGCGCGCGCCACGGCCATGCTCACGGCCAGCGTGGCGTTGGCGCCCAGGCGGCCCTTGTTGTCGGTGCCGTCGAGGTCGATCAGGGTCTTGTCCAGGAACGCCTGCTCGCTGGCGTCCAGGCCGAGCACCGATTCGCTGATCTCGGTATTGATGTGCTCGACGGCGCGCAGCACGCCCTTGCCGCCGTAGCGGGCGGCGTCGCCGTCGCGCAATTCGATCGCCTCGCGGCTGCCGGTGGATGCGCCCGACGGCACCGCTGCGCGGCCCATGGTGCCGCTCTCCAGCAGCACGTCGCATTCGACGGTCGGGTTGCCGCGGCTGTCGAGGATTTCCCGGCCGACGATATCGACGATGGCGCTCATTGCTTGTTTGTTCCTAGGACAGAGAAGTGATCAGTTGGCGCCATCGACCAGGATCATGTCGATATGGCCGGCACCTTCGCGCACCTTGCGCGCCTGGGTGTAGGTGGCCGAATCGTAGTACGCCCGCGCGGTGGCGCGGTCCTTGAACTTCAGCACCACGACGCGGTGGGGTTGCCAGGCGCCTTCCAGCGGTGCCGGGTTGCCGCCGCGGACCAGCACCTCGGCGCCGAACTCCTGCATCGCGCGCGTGCTCCATTCGCGGTACGTGACCATCCGCGCTTCGTCGGTGACCGTGACGTCGGCGATGATGTAGGCGGCAGTCATGGCTGGAAGTCGTTTTCCAGCAGCGGCTGGGCCTTGATCACGCGGTCGAGCGCGCGCAACTGTTCCAGCAAGGCCTTCATGTGCCTGAGCGGCACGGCGTTGGGGCCGTCGCTCATCGCCTTCGCCGGGTCGGGGTGGGTCTCCATGAACACGCCGGCGATGCCGACCGCGATCGCCGCGCGCGCCAGCACCGGCACGAACTCGCGCTGACCGCCGCTGCTGGTGCCTTGACCGCCGGGCAACTGCACGCTGTGGGTGGCGTCGAAGACGACCGGGGCGCCGGTCTCGCGCATGATGGCCAGCGAGCGCATGTCGGAGACCAGATTGTTGTAGCCGAAGCTGGCGCCGCGCTCGCAGGCCAGGAAGTTGTCCTGCGGCAGGCCCTTGTCCTTGGCCGCGGCGCGCGCCTTGTCGATCACGTTCTTCATGTCGTGCGGGCCGAGGAACTGGCCCTTCTTGATGTTCACCGGCCGGCCGCTTTGCGCCACCGCGCGGATGAAATCGGTCTGCCGGCACAGGAAGGCCGGGGTCTGCAGCACGTCGACGACAGCCGCCACGGCGGCCACTTCGGCCTCGCTGTGAACGTCGGTCAGGATCGGCAGCTTCAACTCGCGCCGGACCTTGGCCAGGATCTCGAGCCCGCGCTCCATGCCCGGGCCGCGAAAAGTGGTGCCCGAAGAGCGATTGGCCTTGTCGTAGCTGGACTTGAAGATGAACGGGATACCGAGCGCCGCTGTGACTTCCTTCAGGTGGCCGGCCACGTCCATCTGCAACTGTTCGCTCTCGACCACGCAGGGCCCGGCGATGAGGAAGAACGGTTGGTCGACGCCGACCTCGAAGCCGCACAACTTCATGCCGCCACTTTCTCGGTGCTGCCGCTGCGCGCGCTCTGATGATCGAGCGCGGCCTTGACGTAATGGATGAACAGCGGGTGCCCGTCCCACGGCGTGCTCTTGAACTCGGGGTGGAATTGCACGCCGACGAACCAGGGGTGCATCGCGGTCGGCAGTTCGACCATCTCGGTCAGCTTCTCGCGTTGCGTGATGGCGCTGATCACCAGCCCGGCCTGTTGCAGTCGCTCGAGGTAATGCTGGTTGGCCTCGAAGCGGTGGCGGTGCCGTTCGTTGACGACGTTGCCGTAGATATGGTGCGCCAACGAGCCCGGCTTCACGTCCGAACTCTGCGCGCCCAGGCGCATCGTGCCGCCGAGGTCGGACTGCGCGTCGCGTTTCTGGATCGTGCCGTCGCGGTCCTGCCACTCGTCGATCAGCGCAATCACCGGGTGCGGCGTGGCAGGGTCGAATTCGGTCGAATTGGCGCCCGCCAGGCCCGCCAGGTGGCGCGCGACTTCGATCGTCGCCACCTGCATGCCCAGGCAGATGCCGAGGTAGGGGATGCGGTGCTCGCGGGCGTATTGCGCGGCCAGGATCTTGCCCTCGACGCCGCGCTTGCCGAAGCCGCCGGGCACCAGCACCGCGTCGTAGTGGGCCAGTTGGCCGACGTTCTTTTCGTCGAGCGTTTCCGAATCGACGTAGTCGACCTTGACCCGCGCGTGGTTGTGGATGCCGGCGTGGCGCAGGGCCTCGTTGAGCGACTTGTACGAGTCCGACAGGTCGGTGTACTTGCCGCACATCGCGATCGTGACCTCGTGCTGTGGATGCTCGAGTTCGTGCACCAGCTTGTCCCAGCGCCGCAGATCCGCGGGCTTGGTCAGCAGTTGCAGCTTCATGCAGATCTGCTCGTCCAGGCCCTGCTCGTGCAGCATGCGCGGCACCTTGTAGATGGTGTCGACGTCCCACATCGAGATCACGCCGTGCGGCAGCACGTTGGTGAAGAGCGAAATCTTCTCGCGCTCGTCGTCGGGGATGGCACGGTCGGCGCGGCACAGCAGCACGTCGGGCTGGATGCCGATCTCGCGCAGCTTTTGCACCGTGTGCTGCGTCGGCTTGGTCTTCAGCTCACCGGCGGCGGCGATCCACGGCACGTAGGTCAGGTGGACGAAGGCGGTGTTGGCGGGGCCCATCTTCAGGCTCATCTGGCGCACCGCTTCGAGGAACGGCAGCGACTCGATGTCGCCGACCGTGCCGCCGATCTCGACGATCGCGACGTCGACCTTGCTGGCCTCGGCGCCGCGGCGCACGAACTCCTGGATCTCGTTGGTCACGTGCGGGATCACCTGCACCGTCTTGCCCAGGTAATCGCCCCGGCGCTCCTTCTCCAGCACCGATTTGTAGATCTGGCCGGTGGTGAAGTTGTTCGACTTCTTCATGCGCGTTGTGATGAAGCGCTCGTAGTGGCCGAGGTCGAGGTCGGTCTCGGCGCCGTCGTCGGTGACGAACACCTCGCCATGCTGGAACGGGCTCATCGTGCCCGGATCCACGTTGAGGTAGGGATCGAGCTTGATCAGGGTGACCTTGAGGCCGCGCGATTCGAGGATCGCCGCCAGTGACGCCGACGCGATGCCCTTGCCCAGGGACGACACCACACCGCCGGTGACAAAGACAAACTTGGTCATGTCTTGGGGCTCCGGGGTGCGGCGCTGCCGCGACCCACGAATGCCCTGCTGGTAAAGCGCGATTATATCGACGGGGTCG
>CAVVVW010000023.1:0-47125 GCA_963751775.1 uncultured beta proteobacterium | reverse complement strand
ACGCCGACCTCGGTCGTGCCGCCGCCGACGTCGACGACCATCGAGCCGCTGGCCTCGCTGACCGGCAGCCCGGCACCGATGGCCGCCGCCATCGGCTCTTCGATCAGGAACACCTCGGAAGCGCCGGCGCCTAGCGCCGATTCGCGGATCGCGCGGCGCTCGACCTGGGTCGAGCCGCAGGGCACGCAGATGATGATGCGCGGACTGGGCCTCAACATCGAGCGCGGATGCACCATCTTGATGAACTGCTTCAACATCTGCTCGGTGACGGTGAAGTCGGCGATCACGCCGTCCTTCATCGGCCGGATGGCCTCGATGTTGCCGGGCACCTTGCCGAGCATGGCCTTGGCTTCGTTGCCGACGGCCTGGATGGTCTTCTTGCCGTGCGGCCCGCCCTCGTGGCGGATCGCCACCACCGAGGGCTCGTTGAGCACGATGCCCTTGCCGCGAACGTAGATCAGCGTGTTGGCGGTGCCCAGGTCGATGGCCAGGTCAGTGGAGAAGTAGCGGCGCAGGGATCCGAACATGATGGGCTGTATGGCGGCGTGTTGGCGACGCTTGCGTTTGGTGACGGATGCGACCGCTCTTGCAATGAAACCCCCCATGCCGCGAGGCACTGGAGGGTCTCCGATGGGCGGCGATAATAACTGATACCCCCGCCTCGTTGCCGGTGAATGACACCGCTTCGGCGACAATTTTTCTCCTCCGACACCATCACGTTGCCCTTCATGCCATGCCCTTGACCCCGCAAGACGTGAGCCGCATCGCCCACCTGGCGCGGCTGGAGCTGAGCCCGACGAGCGGGCGCGATGCTCGGTCAGCTGAACGGCTTCTTTCGCATCGTCGAGCAGATGAGCGCGGTCGACACCCGCGGCGTCGAGCCGCTGTACACGCCGCTGTCGGCGGTGCACGCGGTCGCGCTGCGCCTGCGCGACGACGTGGTGACCGAGAGCGACCAACGCGAGCGCAACCAGGCCAGCGCACCGGCGGTCGAGGACGGGCTGTTCCTGGTGCCCAAGGTCATCGAATGAGGCCTCGCCGGGCCGTCCCGAGATGGCTCGCTCCCCAAGGGCCTGCGGGTCCATGGGGCGCGGCGCGGCACGCGCCAGGGGGTCATTGTGAGCGGGCCCTGCACGATTTGGGCGTGGCGGCGCTCGGCCGCGCGCTGGCGGCGCGCGAGGTGTCGAGCGTCGAAGTCACCGCGCATCTGCTGGCACGCGTCGCGGCGCAGCGACTCGGCGCGTTCTTGCACGTGGCGAGCGAGGCGGCCCTGGCACAGGCGCGCGCGGCCGATGCGCGCCGCGCCGCCGGCGAGACGCCGGCCCGCTGGCGGGGCGTGCCGATCGCGCACAAGGACATCTTCGTCACGCGCGGGCTGCCCACCACCGCCGGCTCGAAGATGCTGGCGGGCTACGCCAGCCCGTTCGACGCCACGGTCGTGGCTCGCCTGGCGGCGGCGCGGCGCGGTGAGCCTGGGCAAGCTCAACTGCGACGAGTTCGCAATGGGCTCGGCCAACGAGAACTCGGCGTACGGCCCGGTGCGCAATCCCTGGGACCCGTCCCGCGTGCCGGGCGGCTCGTCCGGCGGCTCGGCCGCCGCGGTGGCTGCGCGCTTGTTGCCGGCAGCCACCGGCACCGACACCGGCGGCTCGATCCGCCAGCCGGCCAGTTTCTCCGGCATCACCGGCATCAAGCCGACCTATGGCGTGTGCTCGCGCTACGGGATGGTCGCGTTCGCCTCCAGCCTCGACCAGGCCGGCCCGTTGGCACGCTCGGCCGAAGACTGCGCGCTGCTGCTGTCGGCGATGAGCGGCTTCGACGCGCGCGACGCCACCAGCGCCGAGCGCGCGCCGCAGGACTTCCACGCCCAGATGCTGCAGCCGCGCGCACGGCGCGACGCCGCGCGCCCGCTGGCCGGGCTGCGCATCGGCCTGCCGAGAGAGTTCTTCCCCGCGGCGCTGGCCGCCGACGTGAACGGCGCGGTGCGTGCCGCGCTGGCGGTGCTCGAGCGGCTCGGCGCGACGCTGGTCGACGTCAGCCTGCCGCGCACCGAACTGTCGATCCCGGTCTACTACATCATCGCGCCGGCCGAGGCCAGCTCCAACCTGACCCGCTTCGACGGCGTCAAGTTCGGCCACCGCGCGGCGCAGTACACCGACCTGCTGGACATGTACACGAAGACCCGCGCCGAGGGCTTCGGCCCCGAGGTCAAGCGCCGCATCATGATCGGCACCTATGTGCTGAGCCACGGCTACTACGACGCCTACTACCTGCAGGCGCAAAAGCTGCGCCGCATGATCGCCGACGACTTCCAGGCCTGCTTCGCAGTGCGACGTGATCGCCGGCCCGGTGGCGCCCAGCGTGGCCTGGAAGCTGGGCGCCAAGACGACGACCCGGTCGCGGCCTACCTGGCCGACATCTTCACCCTGCCGGCCAGCCTGGCCGGCCTGCCGGGCATGAGCCTGCCGGCGGGCTTCGGCGAAGGCGGCATGCCGGTCGGCCTGCAGCTGATCGGCAACTACTTCAGGAAGGCACGCTGCTGCACGCGGCGCATGCGTTCCAGCAAGCCACCGACTGGCACACCCGCGTCCCGCGGGCGCGCAATGAGCGCACCCGCGCTGATCCGCGGCTACGAGGTCGTCATCGGCATCGAGACGCACGCCCAGCTGTCGACGCGAGCAAGATCTTCAGCGGCGCGAGCACCCCCTTCGGCGCCGCGCCCAACACGCAGGCCTGTGCGGTCGACCTGGCCTTGCCGGGCACGCTGCCGGTGATGAACCGCGGCGCGGTCGAGCGCGCGATCCGCTTCGGCCTGGCGGTGGGCGCCACGGTCGCGCCGCTGTCGATCTTCGCGCGCAAGAACTACTTCTACCCCGACCTGCCCAAGGGCTACCAGATCAGCCAGTACGAAACGCCGGTGGTGCAGGGCGGCAGCGTCGACTTCCTGCTCGGCGGCACCGGCAAGACAGTCCATCTGACGCGCGCGCACCTGGAAGAAGACGCCGGCAAGTCCCTGCACGAGGACTACCACGGCCAGACCGGCATCGACCTCAACCGCGCCGGCACGCCGCTGCTGGAGATCGTCACCGAGCCCGACATGCGCAGTTCGGCCGAGGCGGTCGAATACGCCAAGGCGCTGCACGCGCTGGTGGTGTGGCTGGGCATCTGCGACGGCAACATGCAGGAAGGCAGCTTCCGCTGCGACGCCAACGTCTCGGTGCGCCGGCCCGGCCAGCCGTTCGGCACGCGGCGCGAGATCAAGAACCTGAACAGCTTCAAGTTCATGCAGCAGGCGATCGACTTCGAAGTCCAGTGGCAGATCGACCGGATCGAGGACGGCCTGACGGTCGAGCAGGCCACCGTGCTGTTCGACCCCGACACCGGCGAGACGCGCGCCATGCGCAGCAAGGAAGACGCGCACGACTACCGCTACTTCCCCGACCCTGACCTGCCGCCGCTGGTGATCGCGCCGGAATGGATCGAGCGTGTGCGCGCCGGGATGCCCGAGTTGCCGGGCGCGATGGCGGCACGCTTCGTGCGCGACTACGGCCTGCCGGCGTACGACGCGGCGATGATGACGCAGAGCCTGGCCTTCGCGCGCTATTTCGAGGCCGCGCGCGACGCCTGCGGCCAGCCCAAGCTGGCCGCCAACTGGCTGATGGGCGAGGTCGCCAAGCGCCTGAATGCGGCCGAGAGCACGATCGACGCCGCCCGGTGGCCCCGTCGACACTGGCCGCGCTGATCGACGCGCATCGCCGACGGCACGCTCTCCAACAACGGCGCGCGGCAGGTGTTCGACGCGCTGTGGACGCGAACGCCGCGACGATGTCGATGCGTTGATCGAGGTCAAGGGCCTGAAGCAGATGAACGACACCGGCGCGCTCGAAGCCATCGTCGACGCAGGTCATCGCCGCCAACGCCAAGTCGGTCGACGAATACCGTGCCGGCAAGGACAAGGCCTTCAACGCGCTGGTCGGCCAGGTCATGAAGGCCAGCAAGGGCAAGGCCAACCCGGCGCAGGTCAACGAGCTGCTGAAGCGCAAGCTCGGCTGAGCTACAGCTTGCCGCTGCGCACGGCGGCCGGCTTGGCCGGCAAGGCCACGGCCTTGGCCGGCGGCACCGGGGCCTCGGCTATCGGCTCGAGCGAGCCCGGCGCTGCGCCGGCCCACAGGCGTTTCAGCCGCTCCAGCTCGACGTCGAAGTAACCATTGATGCGCTCCAGTTCGGCCTTCTGGTTGACCTGCGCGTCGCGCTGGGCCGCCATCGCAGCGTCGTTGGCATCGAGTTGCTCGCGCAGCTTGGCCGGCAGTGCCCTGCCCGCGTAGAACTCGGCTTCGTTCAGCAGCGGCTTGCGCTCGTTGGCCAGTTCGCGCTGCCGCTGTTCGGACGTCCGCATCGCGATCTGCAGATTCGTCAACGCCGCCTCGCGGGCCTTCTGGTGCGACTCGGCGTCCGGGAAGCGCATCACCAGGCTGCGGTCGCGCTTCACGGCCTCGGCCTTCATCTGCCGCGCGGCTGCCAGTTGTCGCTCGCGGTTCTCCCTTTCGGCGCGTTCGTCGGCCGTCAGCGACGGCGGCACGACGCCCTGCAGCGTGCCGTCGGGCGCCAGGATGCGCTGCTCGCGGTCGAGGCACTCGACGATGGGCCGGTCGGAGGTCAGCGTGCGGCCGTTGGCGGCGACGCAGGTGTAGACCTTCGGCGCTGCGTCGACGTTGGACAGCATGCCGGCGCACAACAGCGCCGCAGTGATCAGCGAGCGTGTTATGGGTTCGAAGCGTTGGCTCATGCGCGGTACGAGGATCTGGATGACGACAGGGGCTAAACGCCGTAACGGTCGCGATAGGCCGACACGGCCTGCGCAAATACTGCCAACCCGGCATCGCTGGCAGAGTGCAGATACTGCAACAGGTCGGCCAGCGTCGCAACCGACAGCACGCGAAGACCCAGTTGCGACGTGATGTACTGCACTGCCGAGAACGCCTGATCGACGCCATTGGCGGCGCCCCTCTCCTGCCGGTCCAGGGCAATCGCCACGCCCACCGGTCGTGCCCCGGCGGCCTTGATGAGGGCGATCGATTCGCGTACCGAGGTGCCGGCCGAGATGACATCGTCGACGATCACCACCCGCCCGGCCAGCGGCGCGCCGACCAGGCTGCCGCCTTCGCCATGGTCCTTGGCTTCCTTGCGGTTGTAGGCGAAGGGCACGTTGCGGCCCAGCCGCGCCAGCTCGATCGCCACCGCCGCGGCCAGCGTGATGCCCTTGTAGGCCGGGCCGAACAACATGTCGAACGCCAGGCCCGAGGCCAGCAGCCTGCGTGCATAGAATTGGGCCACCAGGCCGAGCTTGGCACCGTCGTCGAAGCCGCCGGCATTGAAGAAGTACGGCGACAACCGGCCGGCCTTGGTCTTGAATTCCCCGAAGCGCAACACGCCGGCGCCGACCGCGAACTGCACGAACTCCTGTGCCAGCGCATCGGCGGCAGAGCTTGGATGCAGCGTCATTTATTCCTTCGAGTGAGCGTCAGCATGTTCCGTCTGGTGACCCTGAATCTGAACGGCATCCGCTCGGCCGCAAACAAGGGCCTTGTCGACTGGGTCGCAGAGGTCGGCGCCGATTGTATGGGCGTGCAGGAGGTCAAGGCCCAGGCCGACGACGTGGCCGGCCGCTTCGAACGCGTGGCCGGGATGGACGGCCACTTCCACTTCGCGCAGAAGAAGGGCTACTCGGGGGTTGGCCTGTACACGCGCAAGACGCCGAGCGCGGTGAAGGTGGGCTTTGGCGCCAAGGAGTTCGACGCCGAAGGGCGCTACGTCGAGGCGCGTTACGACACGTCCAAACGCAAGTTCAGCGTCATCAGCTGCTACTTCCCGAGCGGCTCGTCGGGCGAAGAGCGCCAGGCCGCCAAGTACCGCTTCCTGGCCCGGATCTATCCGCACCTGGTCAAGCTCAAGGCCGAGCGCGAATTCGTGCTCGTCGGCGACATCAACATCGCGCACCGGGAAATCGACCTGAAGAACTGGAAGAGCAACCAGAAGAACAGCGGCTTCCTGCCCGAAGAACGCGCGTGGTTGAGCAAGCTGATCGACAAGGCCGGGCTGGTCGATGTCTTCCGCACGCTCAACGCGAAGCCCGAGCAATACACCTGGTGGAGCAACCGCGGCCAGGCCTGGGCCAAGAACGTCGGTTGGCGGCTGGACTACCACCTGGCCACGCCGGGCATCGCCGTCTTGGCGCGCCGCGAGGCCATCTACCTCGATCGGCGCTTCTCGGACCACGCGCCGCTGGTCATCGACTACGACTTCGCGCTCTGAGAGGGCAGGCCGCCCGCTGCGCAGCGATGCGAGGCCGCGCCGTGGCCCGCGTACGCTCAGCCACTGCTGGCCGGCGGCGCCGAGGCGGCTGGCGGTTTGGCCGGTGGACCGAACTGCCGCGCCGGCTTTTCGGCGGCGGCATACAACGGCGCCACCTTGGGCAGCTTGGCCTCGATGTCCTGGATCCGTGTCGTGCCGCTCGGGTGCGTGGACAGGAATTGCGGCGGCGCGCCCTTGTTGGCGCCGAGCATCTTTTGCCACAGCGTCACGCCGGCCTTGGGGTCGTAGCCGGCACGGGCGGCGAGTTCCATGCCGACGATGTCGGCCTCGCTTTCGTCCTCGCGGCTGAACTTGAGCGTCAACAATTGGCCGCCCATGTTGAGCAGCGCGTCGCCGGTACCGCCCAGGCCCAAGACGGCCGACAGCAACGAGGCGCCGATGCGCGTGGCTGCCGTCTTGCCCATGCGCGCGCGGGCATGCTCGCGCAATGCGTGCGCCATCTCGTGGCCCATGATCGCCGCGACCTCGTCGTCGCTGAGCTGCAATTGCGACAGGATGCCGGAGTAGAAAGCGATCTTGCCGCCGGGCATGCAGAACGCATTCAGCTCCTTGCTGCCGAGCAGATTGACTTCCCAGCGCCACTGCTTGGCGCGCGGATTCCACGCCAGCGCATGCGGGATGATGCGCTGCGCGATGGCGCGCAGGCGTTGCACCTGCGGGTGGTTGTCGGGCCCGAGGGCGTGCTGGTCTGCGGCGTTGCGCAGCAGCTGCGCATATTGCTGCGTCGCGGCCCGCTCGACCTGCTCGGCCGGAACCAGATTGGTGAACGAGCTCTCGCGGCCGACATCGCCGCGCACGCCGCCATCGTCGGGCTGCGGCTGCTGGGCCAGCGCCGGCGGCAGCGATGCAGCGGCGCCCGCCGCGAGCAAGGCTTTACCCAGACGCCGCCGGGCGTGCAGCGCGCAGGCACAGCCCGCGCCATGCGGCAGCGCCAGCTCGGCATCGGTGCGGAAATCACTTTGGTTCATTGATTCAGACGCTCGCTGAGCTTCATGCTTCCAGCGCGCGCACGCTGGCGCGCAGCCACCACAGCATCGCCAACGCCGGCAGTGCCGCCACGGTGGACACGATGAAGAACGCCGGCCAGCCGATGCTGGCAGCGAGCACACCCGCCAGCGGCCCGACCCAGACCCGCCCGACCGACGCAAACGCCGACAGCAGCGCGAATTGCGTCGCGGTGAAACGCTGGTTGCACAGGCTCATCAGGAAAGCCAGGAAAGCCGCCGTGCCCATGCCGCCCGACAGGTTCTCGAAGGCGATCACCATCAGCAGGCCGCCGTCCACGGGCGTCGGCGCGGCGAGCTTGACGAAGGCCCAGTCGAAAGCCGGAATCGTCAGACCCGGCATCAGGCCCTTGCCGCTGACCGCCAGCCACCAGAAGCCCAGGTTGCTGGCCATCTGCAGCACACCGAACACCAGCAGCGCGCGCCACAGGCCGAGCTTGAACATCAGCGCGCCGCCGATCAGCGCGCCGCCGATGGTCAGCCACAGACCGATCACCTTGTTCACCAGCCCGACTTCGGCTGGGCTGAAGGCCATGCTCTGCAACAGGAACGGCGTCATCAGCGAGCCGGCGAAGGCATCGCCCAGTTTGTAGAGCACGATGAAGAGCAGGAAGGCGAGTGCGCCGGGTTGGCTGAAGTAGTTGTCCAGGCCCGACAGCAGAGTCTCGAACCGGGCGCGCCGCGCTGCCCACGCCGCCAGCGGCAGCGTGATGACGATGCCCACCAGCAGGGCGGCCAGATCGGCCCAGCGCCCCTGCAGCGCGGCGCCCAGCGTGCTGCCCTGCCACAGCGGGGCCAGCAGGGCGTGCATCGCCGGTGCGACGACGCGATCGGTCACGGCGTAGCCCACGGCCACCGCGGCAACCACGGCCAGGAAACCGAGCAGGTCGTGACGGATCGAGACGCCGGTGGCCGGCGCCGGCGTGGGTGCCGCGAGCTTGGGCAGCAGCGTGGCCGAGACCGCCGCGGCGGCCACCATCAGGCCGGCCATCAGCCTGTAGACCTCGGGCCAGCTCCAGCCGCCGCCTTGGCTGCTGTCGGTCCAGATCAGCGCAACGCCGCCCGACAGGATCATCGCCAGCCGGTAGCCCGCCACCGCCAGCGAGGCGCCCAGGCCGCGTTCCTGCGCGGGCAGCAGGTCGGTGCGGTAGGCATCGATGACCACGTCCTGCGACGCCGACATGAAGGCGATGGCCACGGCCAACAACGCGAATGCCTGTGTCGCGCCCGTCGGTGATATGCCGGCAAGCAGGAACAACAGCAGCGCCAGCACCAGTTGCGATGCCACCAGCCAGCCGCGCCGGCGGCCCAGCCACGGCAGGTCGAAGCGATCCATCAGCGGCGCCCACAGGAACTTGAAGGTGTAGGGCAGGCCGACCAGGCTGAGAAAGCCGATCGTCGCCACGTCGAGCCCCTCGACCGACAGCCAGGCCTGCATCGCCTGCCCGGTCAGCGCCAGCGGCAGACCGGAGGCGAAGCCGAGAACGCTGACGACGATGAGTCGATGCGCTGCCGCCGCACGCTGCGCCGCTGTACGGGGCATGGGCTCAGCGGTGGCGGTCGGCGGCACGGGGGCATTCTAGGCAGCCCGCCGGGCCCGCCCGCAGTGCGGCGGCGAGCGGGTTCAGCGTGACGCGGCGCTGGCGGCAGGCGTGGCCGCCGGCTGCTGCTTGTAGATGGCCTGTGCCAGCGCCAGCAAGCGCTCCTTGGGCAACGCGCCGACCAGCGCGTAACCGGCGCCAGCCTCGACCCAGTAGAACAGGCCCAGCTCACCCTGCTGCTGATAACGGAACGCGGTCGGCGCGTCGGCATCGGGCTTGCGCAGGTAGACCGTGACGCGTTGCTTGGGCAGGCCGGCGTCGGTACTTTCGTACATCAGCTGTGCGCTCTTGCCGCCGGCGTCGGGCAGCAGGCGGCCGCCGACCAGCTCGAAGCCTTCGTCGCGCAGGTCGAACAGCTTGACCGGAATATCGATGCGCCGCGTCAGCCAGCGTGCGAGGTGCTCTTCCTGGGCCTTGACCTCGACCGCGTGCAACGGTTCGGGCACATACACGCTGTGCGCCAAGACGGCGCGGCGAATCCATCCGGCCGGGGTACCGGCCTGGGCCGCGCTGATCGCTCCGGCCGTGCGCTGGCTTTGCCATTGCCATACGCCGCCGCCGCCGATCACGGCGCCAGCCACCAGCAAGCCCGCAGCCATCGCCGCCTGGGCCCAGCGCGGGTGTGGCCGCAATTGCCAGACCAGGTGGGTCATCGCGGGCGGCACCGGTTCGCCGAGCACGGGGTCCAGACGCGCGCGAAGCGCATCGCGGTCCGCCGTCCACAGGCGCGCTCGCGCGGCCAGTTCCGGATGGTCGTGCAGCCAGCGATCGACCCGGGCCCGGCGCTCGGCATCGAGCTCGCCATCGAGCCAGGCGCTGAGGTCGGTGTCGCTGAAGTCGTCAGGAAGGGACATAGGCGTTTGCGGGTTGGGCGTCAGACGACGCGGCGCAGGTCGGGCCGCAGCGCGGTGCCGCGTGGCGCGCCGCTGCCGGCTTCGAGCCATTCGCGCATCGTCACGCGGGCGCGGCTGACGCGCGACATCACGGTGCCGGCGGGCACTTGCAGCACCTCGGCCGCTTCGGCATAACTGAGTTGCTCGACCAGCACCAGCAGCAGCGCGCTGCGCTGATCGTGCGTCAGCCGCTCGAGCGCGGCCAGGATGTCCAGGCGCAGGCCGACGTCAGCGCCCGCCGGCTGCAGCGCGTCCATCGCTTCGGTGACGCGCTCGGGCGGCAGCACGTCCAGGCGGCGGTCGCGGCGCAGTGCGTCCAGGTGCGCGTTGTGGGCGATCGACAAGAGCCACAACACGATGTCGCGGCGCGGGTCGAACTGGCGCCAGTGGCCGAGCGCGCGCTCGAGCACGGACTGCACCAGGTCGTCGGCATTCTGGCTGTCGAAGACCAGCGAGCGGGCATAGCGCCGCAGCCGCGGGATGGCGGCGAGCAGTTGCTGGCGAAAGGCGGGGGGTGCGCTCATGCTTCGACGCTCACCAAGGCTTACGCGCGGTGGCAGGGCATTATTCCCCCGTGCTCAGGCCGGGGTCGCGATATCCGTGAAATGCCACCAGGTGGACTTGAACGGATGGCGGATCAAGTGCCTCACGGCGGCATGGCTCAGGTCGACGTCGATCGGGTGGACCTGGGGGATGTACGGCATGTAGGCCAGCATCAGCTTGGTCGCTTCGCGCATCAGCGCACGCCGTTCAGGCCCGTCGGCCATCACGGCCTGGCGTTCGTAGAGTGCATCGAAGGCCGGCAGCTTGAAGCGCGCGTCGTTGTTCTGGTCGGCGTTCGGGCCGTACGCCAGGCTGAGGAAGAATTCACCGTCCGGGCCGTTGCTCCAGGTGAAGCCCCACATCTGCAGCTGGCCGGCCAGCGAGCGCTTGATCAGTTCGCCGAACGGCGCCGTCTCGAAGACCATGCGCAGGCCGACCGCCGTCATGCGCTTTCGCCAGAGCTCGTTCTCGCGCCGCGCGCGCTGATCGTCGGCAGAGGCCAGTCGCAACTGCAGGGGCCGGCCGCCCGGGTTGCGGCGCCAGCCGTCGGCGCCGCGGGCGTACCCGTACATGTCGAGCAGGGCGTTGGCACGGGCCGGGCTGGCATCGCTGACCTCGGTCTTGAGCGTCGGGTCGTAGCCGACGTTATTGGGCGCGATCATCGATTGGGCGGGCAAGGCCAGGCCGTTGTAGAGCAGACGGATGTCGGCCGCGCTGTCGCAGGCCAGCGCGATGGCGCGACGCAAGGCCACCTTCTCGGCCGTGTAGCCGCCCACCTGTTCATCGTCGAAGTTGAAGAAGGTGTGTTTGACGTTGGACGAGACTGTCTGCCGGGCCTGCACGCCGCGCTTGGCCAGATAGGGCGCGAGCCTGCCGCCCGGCATCGCGATCGGCGCGAAGGCCGGCGGCAGGCGGATGGTGTCGATCGCCCCGCCGACGAAGGCCAGCCAGCGCGGCTGGGCCTCGGAAATCACGCTGACTTCGATGCGGTCGACCAACGGCAGGGTCCGCCCGGCCAGTTCGCGTGCGGCGTCCGCGGCGCACGGCGTCGCCTTCGGGAGCCACGCTGTCGAAGCGCAACTCGCGAAAGCGCGGGTTGCGCTCGAGCACGACGCGCGAGCCGCGGCGCCATTCGACCAGCCGGTACGGCCCGGTGCCGACCGGGTGCGCCATCAGGTCGTCGGCGTAAGCCTCGATCACCTCGCGTGCCACCGCGCCGGTGGTCTGCGCGGCGGCAAACACGGCCGCAAAGCGGGGGGTCGGCGTACCCAGTCGGACCTCGAAGCGGTAGCGGTCCAGCGCGCGCAGGCCTTCGACCTCGGTGTCGTAGGGGAACGGCGTGCGCGCAGCCAGCACCCTGCGCCGCAACTCGCTCAGGCCGAGCACGTGCGCGTTCTCCAGCTGGTACAGCCGCTCGCTGTGCACGGCGGGGTCGTACAGGCGCTTGATGCTGTAGACGTAATCGGCCGCGGTCAGCTCGCGCGGCCGGCCCTTGAACACCGGGTCGTCTGCGAAGTAGGTGCCGGGGCGCAACGTGAAGACAAAGCGCTTGAAGTCGCTGGCGACTTCGGGCAGCGCGACAGCGGTCAGCGGCCTGAGCAGCGCGGGCCGTGCCAGTGCGTCGAACGTCAGCGGCGCCTCGAAGATCAGGTCGATGACGGAAAGCGAAGATTCGTCGGACACCTGCAGCGGATCGAAGCCGACCTCGGCGGCGTTGAACGCCGCCCGCAGCACCTTGCGCGGCGCGGCAAAGGCCGGGTTGGCGCGGGTGCCGATCGCCGCGGCGGAGGCTGCGGCCGTCAGCAGGTCGCGGCGCAGCATGGCTGCTACGGCGCCGGCCTCTTGGCCAGGTCGATGTCGACCATGTGCCACCACTCCTGCCAGAACAGCGGGCGGCGAAAGCCAATGACCCAGGGCTGCAGCATGTCGGTGGAAATGCGGTGCACGGTGTTCTTGTATGGCGCGTAGGCCACCGCGATGGCCTTGGCGCGGCGGAACAGTTCGAGCCGCTCGGGGCCGTCGGGCAGGGTTTCCATCTTGTCGTAGATGGCATCGAATTCGGCGTTCTTGAAACGTGCCAGGTTCTGCCCGCCGGCCTGCGGGCCGTGAAAGCGCTGGAACGCGCCCTGGCCGTCGGGGTCGGCGGCCGAGCTGGCCAGTGACCAGACCTGCAGCTTGCCCGCGCGCGCGGCCTTGAGTTGCTCGGCGAACTTGGCGGTCTGGAAGGTGGTGCGTACGCCGATCGCGTCGAGGCTCTTCTTCCACAGCGTGTCGAACTCGCGGTACAGCTGTTCGGGCAGCGTGGAGCGCACGATCACGAGCGGCTTGCCGTCGGGCAGGTCGCGCCAGCCGTCGCCGTCGTGGTCGACGTAGCCGTAAAGGTCGAGCAGCGCCTTGGCCCGGGCCGGGTCGTAATCGCTGTTCTCGCTCTTGAATGCGGCGTCGTAGCCGTACAGGTTCGGCGAGACCGGCGACTGCGCCGGGATGGCCTGGCCGCGGCGCACGACGCGGATCTCACGTTCGAGATCCTGCGCCAGGTTCAAGGCCCGGCGCAGCGCGATCTTTTCGGGCGTGTAGCCGCCGACCACCGGGTCTTCCATGTTGTAGTAGACGAGCCCGCTGTCGGAGTTGACCTGCCGTCTGGCCTGAATGCCGCGTTTGGCGAGGAAGGGCGCGAGCTTGCCGTTGGGCATGGCCTGGCTGATGAATTCACCCGGCACGGATCCGGTCTGACCGGCAATGGCGTCGAGTTGGCCATTGAGGAACGACAGCCAGAACGGTTGCGCCTCTTCGATGATCGATATCTGGACCTCGTCGATCATCGGCAGCTTGCGGCCCTTGAACCTGGCGAGCAGCGCCTGGCCCTCGGCGTCATCGGCGGCGGGCTCGGCGTCATAGCGCACGTCGCGGTAGTCGGGGCTTCTTTCCAGCACGATCAGCGAGCTGCGTCGCCACTGCTTCAGGCGAAACGGCCCGGTGCCGACCGGATGCTCGGCAATCGTGTCGCCGTAGAACTCGACCACCTCGCGGGCCTGCGCACCGAGGAGGTCGGAGCCGGCGATCGAAGACAGGAACCGTGGCCGCGACTCGGTGAGCTTGAACTGGATCGTGTGGCGGTCGAGCGCGCGCACACCTTCGATGGTGCGGCCGTAGTCGAACGGCTTTCTTGCCTCGAGCGCCTCCTTGCGCAATTCGATGAGCCCGACCAGGCCGAAGGTCTCGACCCAGCTCCACAGCTGGCTCTTGTTGGCCGGGTCGGCGATGCGCTGGATGGCATACACATAGTCCTGCGCCACCATCTCGCGCTTGACGCCCTTGAAGGCGGGGTCGTCGGCAAAGTAGATGCCGGGTTGGATTCGAATGGTCCAGGTGCGGAAGTCGGCCGATACCTCGGGCATGCCGATGGCGGTGAGAGGCTTGATCTTGGCCGGCCGCGCCAGATGGTCGTAGCTGTACAGGGCCTCGAAGATGTGCGGCGTGACCGTACGCGAATACAGGTCGCTGATCATGGCCGGGTCGAACCCTGTCTCGGCACTGCGAAACGCGACCTTGAGGACCTTCTTCGGTGCATCGGCGGCCTGGGCCTGGCCGCGCAGCGGCGCGGCCAGTACGAGCGCGGCGGCAAGGCAGGCGGCAAACCAATTCATCGGATTTCCTTCAAAGCTGGCCGTTCAGCGCCCGGCGCGCCGGCTGTCGTCGATGTCGACCATGTGCCACCACTCGTCCCAAAACAGCGGCCGCCGGTAGCCGATCAGCCAGGGGTGCCACATGTCGGTGGAGATACGGTGCACATTGAACTTGTAGGGCAGGTAGGCGGCGGCAATGAGTTTGGCGCGCCGAAACAGCGCCTGCCTTTCGGCGCCGTCGGGCAACACCGACATCGCCTTGTAGATCGCGTCGAACTCGGCGTTCCTGAAGCGCGCCAGGTTCTGGCCGCCAATCTGCGTGCTGTCGTAGCGCGCCAGCGCGCCCAGGCCGTCGGGTTGGGCTGACGTGCCGCCCAGGGCCCAGACCTGCAGCTTGCCGGCGCGGGCCTGCTTCAACTGCTCGGGCCACTGCGCGACGGGGCTCACGGTGCGGATGCCGATCGCGTCGAGGTCCTTTTTCCACAGCGTCTCGAACTCACGGCTCAACTGGTCGGGCTGCGACGAGCGCTCGATGATCAATGGCTTGCCATCGGGCAGGTCGCGCCAGCCGTCGCCGTTGCGGTCGATATAGCCGTACAGGTCGAGCAGGGCCTTGGCGCGCGCCGGGTTGTACTCGCTCATCTCGCTCTTGAAGTTCGGGTCGTAGCCGGTGGTATGGGGGTTGGCGGGCGCCTGCGCGGGGATCGCCTGGCCACGGTAGCCGACCCGGATCAGGCGGTCGAGATTGGTGGCCAGTCCGATGGCGCGGCGCAGCGCGACCTTGTCGGGCGAGTAGCCGCCGACCACCGCGTCTTCCATGTTGAAGTAGACATAGGTGCTGTCGGAGTTGACCTGGCGCTGCATCTGGATGCCGCGCTTGGCCAGGTTGGGCGCGAGTTTGCCGTTCGGGGCAGCCTGGTTGACATACTCGCCGGGCACGGCGCCGGTCTGTCCGGCGACGGCATCGATTTCCGCGTTGAGAAAGGCGAGCCAGAACGGTTGCGCCTCTTCGATGATCGAGATCTGCACCTCGTCGATCATCGGCAGCTTGCGGCCCTTGAAGCGGGCCAACAGCGCCTGGCCCTGGGCATCGTCGGGGGCGGGCTCGGCGTCGTAGCGCTCGTCGCGGTAGTCGGGGCTCTTCTCGAGCACGATCAGCGACGAACGGCGCCACTGCTTGAGACGGAACGGCCCGGTGCCGACCGGATGGGCATCGATGTTTTCGGCGTAGAACTCGACGACCTCGCGGGCCTGGGCGCCGAACAGGTCCGAGGCGGCCAGCGACTCGAGAAAGCGCGGTCGCGGCTGCTTGAGCTTGAACTGCACGGTATAGCGGTCGAGCGCACGCAGGCCGGCGATCGGTGCGTCGTAGTCGAACGGCTGCCTGCCCGCCAGCGCGGCCTGGCGCACGTCGGCCAGACCGACCAGGCCGACTTGCGCGTCGAGGAAGCCCCACAGCGGGCTCTTGTTGGCGGGGTCGGCGACGCGCTGGTAGGGGTAGATGAAGTCCTGTGCCGTGACTTCGCGGCGCTGCCCCTTGAAAGCCGGGTCGCTCTGGAAGTAGATGCCGGGCCGGACCTTGACCGTCCAGGTGCGATAGCCATCGGCCATCTCGGGCATTCCGAGCGCCAGCAGTGGCTTGATCTTGGCCGGCCGCGCCAGGTGGTCGTATTGGTACAGCGCCTCGAAGATGTGCGGCGTGACGGTGCGCGAGTACAGGTCATTGATCTTGGCCGGATCGAAGCTGGTCTCGGCCACGCGAAAGGCGACCCTGAGGACCTTGCGTGGCGTCGCCGGCTCGGTCTGGGCCGTCGAAGCCTGTGCAGCCAGCAGCGCGCCCAGGATCAACGCGCCGGCGGCGCGAATGAGCCGCGCGCCGGTCATGGTTTTGCCGCCTCGGCATCCAGGTCCACGTAGCGCCACCAATCGCGCACGAACGGATGCCGCTTGTAGCCCTGGACCTGGCTGTGCAGCAGGTCGGTGGCGATGCGGTGGCCGGTGACCTTGTAGGGCATGTAGCTGACGGCCAGTGCCTTGGCCTGGCGCATCACTTCCTCGCGCTCGGGCCCGTCGATCATCACGCTCTGACGTTGGTACAGCACGTTGAAGGCCGGCAGGTCGAACCGTGCGTGATTGGCCTGGCCCTTGTTCGGGCCGTAGAGCAGATTCAGGTAATCCGCGCCGTCGGGGAAAGTGCCGCCCCAGGCCACGCCCCACATCATCAGCTTGCCGGCGCGGCTGGCCTTCAGCTGCTCGGGCCACTTGGCGATGCGAAACTCGATCTTCACGTTGACCGCCTGCATCGCCTTGCGCCACAGCTCCTGCTGCTGGCGCGACAACTGGTCGGGTTGCGCCGAGTATTCGATCAGCAGCGGCGAGCCATCGGGGCGGTCGCGCCAGCCGTCGCCATCGCGGTCGATGTAGCCGTAGGTGTCGAGCAGCGCCTTGGCGCGCGCCGTGTCGTGGTCGCTCATCTCGCTCTTCCACGACGGGTCGTACCCGGTGAGTTGCGGCGGGATGATGCTTTGTGCGGGGATCGCCTGGCCGCGCCGGACCAGGGTGATTTCCTGCTGCACGTCATAGGCCAGCGCCAGCGCGCGGCGCAGTGCGACCTTGTCGGCCGTGTAGCCACCGACCACCGGATGCTCCATGCCGAAGTAGGCGAATGTCGAATCGACCAGTGGCACGCGCTCGATGCGGATGCCACGCCTGGCCAGATGCGGCGCCAGCTTGTTGTTCGGGATCGCCACGCCGGCGAATTCGTTCGGCAGCCGATCGAGCATGTCGTGCTCGCGGTTGAGGAAAGCCAGCCAGCGCGGCTGGGACTCTTCGATGATGCTGATCTCGACGCGGTCGATCAGCGGCAACTTGCGGCCCTTCATCTTCGCGGCGATGGCCTGCGCAGACGCGTCGCCGTCACTGGCCTCTTCGGCATAGGCATGGTCGCGGTAATTCGGGTTGCGCTCGAGCACGATCCTGGCGCTGCGTTGCCACTGCACGAGGCGAAACGGCCCGGTACCCACCGGGTGTTCCATCGCCTTGCCCGGGTAGGCCTCGATCACCTCGCGCGCCACTGCGCCCATCGCACCGGCATCGGTCAGCACGTACAGGAATCGCGGCGCCGGCGCTGCCAGGCGGACCTCGAAGGTATAGCGGTCGAGCGCGCGCAGGCCCTCGACCTCGGTGTCGTAGGCAAACGCCTGCTTGTCGGCAATGGCCTGCCGGCGCAGCTCCGACAGACCGAGGATCCCGGCGTTTTCGAGCAGCGACAGGTTCGGGCTCTTGTTGACCGGGTCGTAGTGGCGCTTGAGTGAATAGACATAGTCGGCCGCAGTCAACTCGCGGCGCACACCCTTGAACGCCGGGTCGTCGGCGAAGTAGATGCCGGGGCGGATGCGAAGCACGAACCGCCGGCTGTCGTCGCTGACCTCGGGCAGTGCCGCCGCCGTCTGCGGCTTGAGCTTGGCCGGCCGCGCAAGGTAGTCGAAGGTCAGCGGCGTCTCGAAGATATTGGCCGCCACGGTGCGCGAATACAGATCGGAGATCTGCGCCGGGTCGAAGCCGGTCTCGGCAATCGGGAAGGCGTAACGAAGGACCTTCGGCGCCGCTCGCGCAGGCACGCTGCTGCAGGCCAGCGCGAGGCCCGCGGCCAGCGCAAGCAGGAGGCGGTGGGTCATGAATCGGAACGCAAGCGGGAACGCGGCAGTCTAGCGACGCTGGTGGCTGGCATCTGACGCGGGCAAATGCGGGGGAACCCTCGCTTCGCGTCGCCCTACACTCGCGCGTCCCGAAACATGGGGTAGTCATGGCGGCCTATCTGATCCGGCGCTTGTGGCAAATGGTGCCGACTCTGTTCGGCGTCGTGCTGCTGGTGTTCTTCTTGTTCAAGTACTTCGGCGGCGACCCGGCCGAAATCCTCGGTGGGCTGAACGCCACGCCGGAACAGATCGCGGCGATCCGCCAGCAGCTCGGGCTGGACCAATCGGTGTGGGTGCAACTGGGCATCTACTTCAAGAGCATCCTGTCCTTCGACTGGGGCAAGAGCTGGGCCACCAACGAAGCCGTCGGGCACCTGTTCGCCACCCGCCTGCCGGCCACGCTGACGGTGATGTTGCCGATCCTGATCCTCGACGTACTGATCGCGCTGCCGATTGCGATGTGGGTGGCGTACCGGCGCGGCTCGCTGGCCGACCGCGCGATCATGGTCATCGCGACGGTGGCGTTGTCGATCAGCTTCCTGGTTTACATCATCGTCGGTCAATACCTGTTCGGCTTCCAGCTCGGCTGGTTCCCGGTCCAAGGCTGGAGCGACAGTGTCTGGACCAACCTGGGCGTCTACGTGCCGCTGCCGGTGCTGCTTGCAGTGATGGTCGGCCTGGCGCCGCAGACGCGGCTGTACCGCACCTTCTTCCTCGACGAGATGGGGCAGGACTACGTGCGCACCGCGCGCGCCAAGGGCCTGACCGAGAACAGCGTGATGTTCAAGCATGTCTTGCGCAACGCGATGATCCCGATCCTGACCAACATCGGCCTGGCACTGCCGGGCGTGTTCGTCGGGTCCTTCCTGATCGAGGTCTTCTTCTCGATCCCGGGCCTGGGGCGCGAAGTGTTGCTGGCAGTCAATCGCAGCGACTACCCGGTGATCCAGGCCGTGACGGTGTACCTGGCGGCGATCACGATGATCATCAACCTGACGGTGGATCTGTTGTTCAAGGTCGTCGATCCACGGGTGGTTCTCAAATGAGCGCGGTCATCAGCGCCCCGGCCGCGGTGATCGCGGTCGAACGATCCGAGGGCGTGTGGCACGCCTCGTGGCGGCGCTTCAAGAGCGACCGCGTCGGCCTGGTCTGCGCCGTGATCGTGATCGCATTCCTGCTCCTGATCATCGTCGCGGCACTCGGCGGCGTGGCCAGCAACTGGCAGCAGGAGGTCGGCGTGGCCAACGCGCCGCCGACGTTCCTGGGCCCACGTGCGGCCGAGGCCACCGGCACGATCGAAGTGCCCAAAGGCCCGAACGTCGACCTGTCGGCGGTGGACCCACTGGCGCCGCGCTACAAGGAGTGGGACGAGCGTGCGGCCAAGTTCAAGACCGAAGAGATCGTCAAGGCCGAGACGCTACCGATGGGTGCCGACCGACTGGGTCGGGACGTGCTGTCCAAGGCCGTCAAGGGAACGCAGATCTCGGTCTTCGTCGGCGTGATGGCGGCGCTGGTGGCCACCGGCATCGGCACCCTGCTCGGCGCATTTGCCGGATTCTTCGGCGGCAAGGTGGGCGACTTTCTGGAGTGGCTGTACAACGTCTTCGAGGCCATTCCCGGCATCCTGCTGATCTTCGCCTTTGCCGCGGTGTTCGGCCGCGGCATCAGCACCGTGGTGCTGATCCTCGGCCTCACCGGCTGGACCGGTCTGTACCGACAGGTGCGCGCCGAGTTCATGAAGCACCGCAGCCGCGAGTACGTGCGCGCGGCCGAAGCCATCGGTGCGTCGGTCTGGAGCCGCATCTTCAGCCACATCCTGCCCAATGTCAGTCACGTGATCCTGGTGCGCATGAGTCTGCTGGTCGTGGGCTTCATCAAGGCCGAGGTGATCCTGTCGTACCTGGGCCTGGGGGTGGGTGTCGACGATGTCTCGTGGGGCACGATGCTGGCCGAAGCGCAAAGCGAGCTGATCCTCGGCTATTGGTGGCAGCTCGCGGCCGCGACGCTGTTCATGGCTGTCTTCGTGACCGCCTTCTCGCTGATGGCCGATGCGCTGCGCGACGCGCTCGATCCGAAACTCAGAGGGCTCGAGTGATGTTGCTGAGCATTCAGGACCTGCGCGTCGCCTTCCGCATGGGCAAGGTGGACGGCGTGCTGCAGCGCGCCGAAGCCGTGAAGGGGGTGTCGTTCGACATTGCGGAGAACCGCACCGTGGCCCTGGTCGGCGAGTCGGGCTCGGGCAAGAGCGTGACCGCGATGTCGATTCTCAATTTGCTGCCCGACAACGCCGAGCGCAGCGGCAAGATCCTGTGGCAGGGCAAGGACCTCATGCACATGCCGATGGCCGAGTTGCAGCAACTGCGCGGCCGCGAGATCGCTTGCGTGTTCCAGGACCCGATGACCTCGCTGAATCCGGTGTTCACCGTCGGCGATCAGCTGGCCGAGCCGCTGATCAAGCACCTCGGCCTGGGCAACAGGGCAGCGCTCGAGCGCGCCGAGCAGTTGCTGGTCGAGGTTGGCATGCCCGAGCCCAAGCGCCGCCTGGCGGCCTATCCGCACGAGCTGTCGGGCGGTCAGCAGCAGCGGGTGATGATCGCGATGGCCCTGGCCTGCGAACCCAAGCTGTTGATCGCCGATGAGCCGACGACGGCGCTGGACGTGACCATCCAACGCCAGATCCTCGAGCTGATCGCCGAGTTGCAGCGCAAGCGCCGTATGAGCGTGCTGTTCATCAGCCACGACCTGGGCGTGGTCGGCGAGATCGCCGACGAGGTGCTCGTGATGCGTCACGGCGTGCTGCGCGAGCAGGGATCCGTGGCGGACATCTTTGCGGCGCCGAAGGACGCGTACACGCAGGCGCTGCTGGCCTGCCGGCCGAGCCTGGCGCACAACCCCGCGCGGTTGATGGTCATCGACGACCACATCGCCGGCAAGTCGATGCGGGGGCCGGCGCTGGCCAAGGATGCCCAGGCGCCGGTGGTGCTCGAAGTCAGATCGCTGGCCAAGAGCTTCTGGCTCAAGCGCGGCTTGTTCGGCCGGCGCGAGTTCAAGGCCGTGCAGGGCGTCAACTTCCGGCTGCGCCGTGGCCACACGCTGGGCGTGGTTGGCGAATCGGGTTCGGGCAAGACGACGATGGGCCTGACCTTGCTGCGCCTGCACGAGCCGACGCACGGCGAGGTCATCTTCGACGGCCAGGACCTGCTCAAACTCAGTGCGGCCGAGCGCCAGGTGATGCGCCGGCGCATCCAGATCGTGTTCCAGAACCCCTACGCCAGCCTGAATCCGCGCTTCACGATCGGCCAGACGCTGATCGAACCGATGGCGATCCACCGTATCGGCGCCTCGACGAAGGATCGCGAGCAGCGCGCCCGCACGCTGCTGGAGAAGGTCGGCCTCGACGGCAGCGCCTTCGGCAAATACCCGCATGAGTTCTCGGGTGGCCAGCGCCAACGTATCGCGATCGCCCGTGCGCTGACGCTCGACCCCGAGGTGCTGGTGCTCGACGAGGCGGTCAGTGCGCTCGACGTGTCGGTGCAGGCCCAGGTGCTGAATCTGCTGCGTGACCTGCAGGACGAGCTTGGCCTGGCCTATGTGTTCATCAGCCACGACCTGGCGGTCGTGCGCTTCATCAGCGACGAGGTGCTGGTAATGAAGGACGGCGTCGTCGTCGAGCAGGCGGCCACAGAACAGATCCTGGCCACGCCGCGCGAGGAATACACGCAGCGGCTGCTGGCGGCCATCCCGCGCGGGTACCGCGCGGCCGCGTGATTCGCGCGCGGGCACCGCACCGCCGCATGATTCGCGCGCGGGTACCGCGCGGCCGCCAGACCTGAGTGCGGGAACACGGTACGGCTGCCCGACGCGTGCGCACGTGCCCGGCTTACGCGTGGCTACAACTCACCAGCGGGGACTACAACACCGACGGCGTTTGCTGGCCTTGTAACGCCAGGTACCGGCGCTGCCGCGTCGCGCCAGCGGCATCGCGCCGGGATGTGACATAGCGCACGGGCCGATTGCGCAGCGAGCGCGGCACGGAAACTGCAAAAGTCCCGGCGTATGCGCGCCATTGGTGGGCGCCGAACCCGGAGATGCCGTCCATGAGCTTTCGCCCCTTTGTCCCCCGCCGCGCGGCCCCAAGCTGCCGCGGTGGCGCTTCGTCGCTGCTGCGGCTGTCTGCAAGCGCTGCCGGCCGCTGGCCGTCGGCGAAGGCGTTGACGGCCTGGGCCGACCGCGGCGCCGACAACGGCGAATCAGCCTCGGCACCGATGGTCGCCGCCTCGCCCGATGCCGCATCGCAGTGGTTCACTCGCCTGTGGCCGAGCCGGACCTGAGACCGCCCCTGGGAGATTTGACATGTCGATCCAGCTTGCCCCCAATGCTTCCGCCGCTCGCAGCGCGAGCCCTGCCGTGGCACCGCGCCCGGCGACGCCCGCAGCGCCTCGCGTGCTGCAGTCCGCGCGCGCTCCTGCCCAGTTGAGCTTCTTCTTCAAGGGCGGCTGAGCAAGTACCGTTTCTGGACCGGTCGACGTCCAAAAGGGGAGCGGGCGTAGCGGGAGTGATGAGAGCGAGCCCCCGCTAACCAACGTCCCGCTCCCCGTTTTTTTCGCCTTCGCCGGTCGCGCGCGATGCGCCGGCCGCTGGCGCCGCCCCCGTACATAAGACGCCGGGCCCACCGGGCCGGACGCGGCATGATCCGGCCGCTCCGCCGCGCCGCCGCAGCGGTTTCGCGTTGCGCCCCTCCCGCGCACCACCCCACTCGAGCGCCGCCAAGCCGGACGGTCGCGATGGCGCCGGGCTTGGTGTCGCGCCGACGCTTAGGCCTCCAGTCCGGGCCCGGTGCGTTGCCCAGGCCGAAGTACCACCGGGCTTGCCCGACGGGCGCAAACGACCCAGGCTCACTAGACTGCGCCACCACCGCCACAGAAGAACCAGGAGCCGCAATGAGCCCGATACCCACCTGGCGCGAAGTGAGCGCGGGACCCGGCGTCGTGGTCTCGCCAGACGAGCGCCTGCCCTGGCCGCAAACGGCAGCGCTCGGCGTGCAGCATGTGATCGCGATGTTCGGCGCGACGGTGCTGGCGCCGATCCTGATGGGCTTCGACCCCAATGTCGCGATCCTGATGAGCGGCGTCGGCACGCTGGTCTTCTTCGTCCTGGTCGGTGGTCAGGTGCCGAGCTATCTGGGATCTTCCTTTGCCTTCATTGGCGTGGTGATCGCGGCCACCGGTTTTGCCGGCGGCGGGGCCAACGCCAACCTGGGTCTGGCGCTCGGCGGCATCATTGCCTGCGGTGCGCTGGTGGCGTTGATCGGGCTGATCGTGACGGCCAGCGGCACGGGCTGGATCGAGCGCCTGATGCCGCCGGTGGTGACCGGCGCCGTGGTCGCGGTGATCGGCCTGAACCTGGCCGGCATCCCGATCAAGAACATGGCGCCGACACCGTTCGACGCCTGGATGCAGGCCCTGACCTTCATCAGCGTCGGTGCGGTGGCGGTGTTCACGCGCGGCATGACCCAGCGGCTGCTGATCCTCGTCGGGCTCATCGTCGCCAGCCTGATCTACGCCGTGTTGACCAACGGCCTCGGCCTGGGCAAGCCGATCGACTTGGCGCGCCTGCTCGGCGCAGCGTGGTTCGGCGCCCCGGCCTTCGCGGTACCTGTGTTCGACGCCAAGGCGATGCTGCTGATCGCGCCGGTGGCGGTGATCCTGGTGGCCGAGAACCTCGGCCACATCAAGGCCGTGAGTGCGATGACCGGCCGCAATCTGGACCGCTACATGGGCCGCGCCTTCATCGGCGACGGGCTGGCGACCATGATTTCGGGCAGCGCCGGCGGCACGGGTGTGACGACCTATGCCGAGAACATCGGCGTGATGGCAGCGACCAAGATCTATTCGACGGCGATGTTCGTGGTCGCCGGCCTGATCGCCATCCTGCTCGGCTTCTCGCCGAAGTTCGGCGCCCTGATCCAGGCCATCCCGCTGGCGGTGATGGGCGGCGTGTCGATCGTCGTCTTCGGCCTGATCGCGGTGGCCGGGGCCAAGATCTGGGTCGACAACAAGGTCGACTTCTCCGACAACGCCAACCTGATCGTCGCCGCGGTGACGCTTGTGCTGGGCACTGGCGACTACACGCTGAAGTTCGGTGCCTTCTCGCTCGGCGGCATCGGCACGGCGACCTTCGGCGCGATCGGCCTGTATGCCTTGCTTGGGCGCAGGAAGTGAACGCGTGCCTATTGACTGGAGACTGCCAATGACTTCACGCCGCCAATTACTTGCCGCCCTGCTCGCGCTGCCGCTGTTCGCGTCGGCGCAGGCGTGGCCGACCAAGCCGGTGCGCATCGTGGTGCCCTTCGCCGCCGGCGGCACCACCGACATCCTGGCCCGCGCGCTGGCACCCGAGTTGCAGAAGGCCTTCGGACAGCCGTTCATCGTCGAGAACCGGGGCGGGGCCGGCGGCAACACCGGCGCCGCCGAAGTGGCCAAGGCCGCGCCCGACGGCCACACCCTGCTGATGGGCACGGTCGGCACGCATGCGATCAACGCCGCGCTTTACGCCAAGATGCCGTTCGACCCGGTCAAGGACTTCGTGCCGATCACGCTGGTGGCCGGCGTGCCCAACGTGTTGGTGCTGAACCCGGCCAACGCGCAGAAGTACGGTATCGACAGCGTCCCCGCGCTGATCGCCTACGCCAAGGCCAACCCGGGCAAGCTCAATGTGGCCAGCTCGGGCAATGGCACGTCGATCCATCTGGCGGGCGAGTTGTTCAAGTCGATGACCGGCACTTTCATGCTGCACCTGCCCTACAGCGGCTCGAGCCCGGCGCTGATCGACCTGATCGGCGGCAACACCGACCTGATGTTCGACAACCTGCCGTCGTCATTGCAGCACATCAAGGCGGGCAAGTTGAAGGCCCTGGCCGTGACCAGCGCCACCCGCTCGGCCGCGTTGCCGGATCTGCCGACGGTCGAGGAGGCCGGTGGCCCGGCGCTGAAGGGCTTCGAGGCCAGTTCGTGGTTCGGCCTGCTGGCGCCCGCCGGCACGCGCATGGACATCGTCAATCGCATCCAGCAGGAAACGACCAAGGCGCTGGCGGCGCCGGCGCTCAAGGAGCGGCTGCAGGCACAGGGCGCGATCCCGAGCGGCATGACCAGCGCCGAATTCGCCCTGCACATCGCGGCCGAATCCGCCAAATGGGCCAAGGTCGTGAAGGCGGCAGGGGCGAAAGTCGACTGAGCTCCGCGTGCCGCCGCCCGTCAGGGGTGGGCTGCCATCACCTGCGCCACGCTGGCGGTCAGCTTCTTGCCGTAGGGCACGTGCAGGAACTCGTTCGGACCGTGGGCATTGCTCTTCGGGCCGAGCACGCCGCAAACCATCATCTGCGCCTTCGGGAAGCCTTTGGCCAGCATGCTCATCAAGGGGATCGTGCCGCCCTGGCCGATGAAGCCGACCGGGGCGCCGTAGTGGGTGTTCGACGCGGCGTCGAGCGCGCTGTGCAACCAGGGCGCGAGCTCGGGCGCGTTCCAGCCGCTGGCGCCCAGCGCACCGGCGCGGCCATCGGCGTGGAACGTGACGCGGGCGTTGTAGGGCGCGTTGTCCTCGAGCAATTGCTTCAATTTGAGTGAGGCCTCGTTGCCGTCGACCAGCGGCGGCAGGCGCAGGCTGAGCTTGAACGCGGTGTAGGGGCGCAGCACGTTGCCCGCACTGCTCAGCTCGGGGACGCCGTCGACGCCGGTCACCGACAGCGTCGGCCGCCAGGTGCGATTGAGCAGCGCCTGGGTCGGGTCGGTGGTGGTCGGCAGGGCCAGCGCGCCATCGGCGCCGCAGGCCCAGGGGAAACGCTTGTAGACCTCGTCCTTCAGGATCGCCGCGGTGGCGCGCGTTTGTTCGATGCGCGACGCCGGGATCTCGCAGTGGAAACTCTCGGGCAACAGCTCGCCCGTCTTGCTGTCTTCCAGGCGGTCCAGTACCTGGCGCAGGATGCGGAACGACGACGGCACCAGGCCGCTGGCGTCGCCCGAGTGGATGCCCTCGGTCAGGACCTCGACCTTCAACACCCCGCTGACCATGCCGCGCAGGCTGGTGGTCAACCAGAGCTGATCGTAGTTGCCAGCGCCCGAGTCCAGGCAGACCACCAGGCTGACATTGCCCAGCCGGGGCTTGAGGGCATCGAGGTAGACCGGCAGGTCGAACGAGCCGCTTTCCTCGCAGCTCTCGACCAGGCCGACGATGCGCGGCCGCGGGATGCCTTGGGCGTCGAGGGCCATGATCGCGGCCAGCGAGGCGTAGATCGCGTAGCCGTCGTCGGCGCCGCCGCGGCCGTAGAGCTTGCCGTCGTCGTACTTCGGCGTCCACGGGCCCAGGTCATTGCGCCAGCCGTTGAACTCGGGCTGCTTGTCGAGATGGCCGTACATGACCACGGTGTCGGTGCAGGCGGCCTTGGTGGCCGGCACCTCGAACAGGATCACCGGCGTGCGGCCTTCGATGCGCACGACTTCGAGCTTCAGGCCGGCCACCTTCTTGCCCTCGACCCAGGCCGCGGCGTCGCGCACGACGCGGTCGACATGGCCGTGCTTGGCCCAATCGGCGTCGAACATCGGGCTCTTGGCCGGGATTTCGATGTAGCGCGTCAGCGCGGGCACGATCTCGTCGTCCCACAGGCGGTCGGTGAAACGGGCCAAGGCGGTGGTGTCGAGCATGGTTTGGTGGCGATGAACGGTGGTTGCGCGGCTTGAACTGCAGGGGCCGACGGGCCTAATATGCAAGCGCCCATTGTGTCGCTGAAAGCCGCCATGAAACGCACTCGCCTGCTGGCCGCGCTGGCCGCCGTGTCCATCCTCGGCGCCTGCGCCAGCGCGCCCCCGTCCGATCCGCCGCGGCCACCGCCGGGGCTGTTTCAGGACGATGCCTTCACGGCGCCATCGCATCGCGTCGACGCGGCAGACGTGTTCGCGCTCAGCCCGGCAATGAAGCGCTATCTCGAAGTCGATATCGCGCCTCAATTGCGCACCATGGGCCGCCAGCAGGGGCTGGTCGACGCGCTACACAGCAGGGCGCACCTGCGATTGGACTACGACACCGACAGCACGCGCACGGCGGCCGAGGCATTCGACGCGCGCGCCGGCAATTGCCTGTCGCTGGTGGTGATGACTGCGGCCCTGGCCAAGCAACTCGAGTTGCCGATCCAGTACCAGGCCCTGGTCGGCCAGGAGACCTGGAGCCGCAGTGGCGACCTGTCGTTCGTCAATGGCCACGTCAACATCACGGTGGCGCGGCGGCTGATCGACCGACTCGGCGCGTTCGACGCCAATGCCCAGCTGCGCCTTGATTTCGGTGTAGTGCCCGTGGGCCGGGGTGCGGCGTTGCAGGCGGTGAGCGAGAGCACGATCGTGGCGATGTTCATGAACAACCGCGCCGCCGAGGCGCTGGTGCGGGGCGGCGTCGACGAGGCCTATGCCTACGCGCGCGAGGCGGTGGTCCAGGACCCGACGTTCGCCGCGGCGTACAACACGCTGGGCGTGATCTTCCAGCGCCGGGGCCTGGACGAGGCGGCGGAGCGCGCGTTTGGGCATGCGCTCGGCCACGACGAGAAGCACCTGGCCGCGATGCTCAACCTGGCCCGTTTGCTCGAGTCTCAGGGCCGCGGCGCCGAAGCCGCGCCATGGCGCGCCAAGCTGGCTCGCCTGGAGGCCGAGCCGCCGTTCCACTACTTCGATCTTGGCCGCGCCGCGGCACAGGCGGGTGACTTTCTCGCGGCGCGCGATTACATCCTGCGCGAGATGCGCCGCGACCCTGACTATCACGAATTCCACTTCTGGCTGGCCGTGGCGCTGTACGGCCTGGGCGAAGTCGAACAGGCGCGCGAGCACATGACCACGGCCATGAACAACAGCACGACGCGGCGCGAGCACGCGCTTTACGCGTCCAAGCTGCAACGCCTGAACACGGTGGCCACGCACGCCAACTGAGTGGTCTCACACGGGCCCATGCCGCCGCCTGCCCGCGGCGAGGCCGTGCCGTGAATGGCTAGCCGACGCAGAACACGTTGAGCTTGTTGCCGTCGAGGTCGCGGAAGTAGCCGGCATAGAAGCCGTCGCCGCGCAGGCCGACCGCGCCTTCGTCCTTGCCACCGAGCTCGAGCGCCTTCTTGTGCAGCCGATCGACCTTGTCGCGCGTATCGACGGTGATCGCGGCCATCACGCCATTGCCGACCGTGGCGGGCTTCTGGTCGAAGGGCTTCATGATGGCGAGCGCCGGCTTGTCCATGCCCACGCCCCAGGCGTAGCCGCGGCCGCCGAACTCCATGATGCGTTTGATGCCGATCTCTGCCAGCAGCGTGTCGTAGAACGCCTTGGCGCGGGGCAGATCGTTGGTGCCCAGGGTGACGTAGCCAATCATTGCCATCTCCAGTCGTTAACGCCGTTCGAACTTGAATACTGCCACGCTGGCGCGCCAGTTCGGCCAGCGGCGCACCGACCGGCCCTCCTGCAGGCCGAAGCTGTCGAGGATCGTGAGCCCGTTCTTGCGCGCCAGGACCTCGAAGTCGGCATAGGTCCCGACGCGGATGTTGGGCGTGTCGTACCACTGGTAGGGCAGCGTCTTGGTCACCGGCATGCGGCCACCGGCCACGCGCAGGCGGTTGGGCCAATGTGCGAAGTTGGGAAAGCTGACGATGCCAATGCGGCCGACGCGCGCCGTCTCGCGCAGCATGCGTTCCGTGTTGCGCAGGTGTTGCAGGGTGTCCAACTGCAGTACCACGTCGAAGCTGTGGTCTTCGAACAGCGCCAGCCCGTCCTCGAGGTTGAACTGGATGACATCGATGCCCCGCGCCAGGCTGGCGTGCACGTTGGCGTCGGCCAGTTCGATGCCGTAGCCGCTGCAGTCGCGGTGCTCGATCAGGTGGGCCAGCAGCTCTCCGCTGCCGCAGCCGAGGTCGAGCACGCGCGCACCGCGCGGCACCAGTTCGGCGATCAGTTCGAGGTCCTTGCGCTCGCTCACTTGGGCACCCCGCTCGCCGAGTACGGCGATCGACCCTGCGCGAGGGTGGGGCCTTGCTTGGGGCGGCCCGGCGCGGCGGCCCCGGAGAACTCCGCAGCGATGCGCTCGAAGTAGGTCCGCATCACGGCAAAGTAGCGCGCATCGTCGAGCAGGAAGGCGTCGTGGCCGTGCTGGGCGTCGATCTCGGCGTAACTGACGCGGTGCTTGCCGTCGACCAGCGCCTTGACCAGTTCACGCGAGCGCGCCGGCGAGAAGCGCCAATCGGTGGTGAAGCTGACGAGAAGGAACTTGGCCTGCACGGCGGCGAAGGTTCGGGCCAGGTCGCCGCCATGCGCCGACGCGGGGTCGAAGTAGTCGAGCGCGCGCGTGATCAGAAGGTAGGTGTTGGCGTCGAAGTAGTCGCTGAATTTGTCGCCCTGGTGGCGCAGGTAGCTCTCGATTTCGAACTCGACGTCGTAGTCGAACGAGATCGCGCCGTCACGCAGCTTGCGGCCGAACTTGGTGCCCATCACGTCGTCGCTCAGGTACGTGACATGGCCGATCATGCGCGCGATGCGCAGGCCACGCCGTGGCACCACGCCGTGCTCGTAGTAATGACCACCGTGGAACTCGGGGTCGGTGATGATGGCGCGGCGCGCGATCTCGTTGAAGGCGATGTTCTCGGCCGACAGGTTCGGCGCCGTGGCCACACCGATGCAGTGGCGGATGCGATGCGGGTAGCGCAGCGTCCAGGCCAGGGCCTGCATGCCGCCCAGGCTGCCGCCGAGCACGGCAGCCAGTTGCGTGATGCCCAGGCGGTCGATCAGCCGCGCCTGCGCGTCGACCCAGTCTTCTACGGTGACGAGCGGGAAGTCCGCGCCATAGGGCCTGCCGGTGGCAGCGTTCAGGTGCATCGGCCCGGTCGAGCCGAAGCACGATCCCGGGTTGTTGACGCCGATGACGAAGAACCGGTCGGTGTCCAGCGGCTTGCCGGGGCCGACCAGGTTGTCCCACCAGCCGAGCTGGCCCTGCCCGTCGATGCCGGCGACATGGTGCGAGGCATTCAGCGCGTGGCAAACCAGCACCGCATTGCTGCGGTCGGCGTTGAGGCTGCCGTAGGTTTCGTAGACGAGCGTGTAGTCGGCCAGCACCGCGCCGCTGGTCAGCGCCAGCGGCTGCGGGAAGTGCATCTGCTGTGCAGTGACGGTGCCGATCGAAGCCATGAAGAAGAAAACCGGTGCCGCCTGCAACGGACACCGGTCTGATATCCCTCTTAGCGGAATTTGTTAAAGCGCCCGCAATCTGGAGCAAATCGGCGCTGTGCGGCGCAGTATAGCGGCGTCGAATGCGCCGGCCACGCCGGGCACTTCGTGGCGTCGTGGCGCAGCCATGCCGCAATGCGCTCCAACGCCAGCCACCGCCGTGGGGCCCTGCACCCCGTTGGCCGCAACCACCGACCCTCGACACCGGGGGGCGGCCCGTGGACGTGGGGTGGCGAGCGCTCGTGCGATGCCGACAATCGGTGCAGAGCATTTCAAGAGTTCGCCTCCTCGTGACCACCACGTTCATCGTCCGCCGCGACGCCTTGCGCGCACGCCAGGCCCAGGCACTGATCGAAACCTCACGCGAGATCAAGGTCCTGGGCGTGGCCGAATCGCTGTACCGCGCCCGGCCGGCGCTGGCCAAGCTCGACGCCGATACGGTGCTGCTCGATCTGCGCCTGGAGGACGGCGCGGCGCTGAGCCTGGTGCGCTGGCTGCGCGAGCGCGATGGCGGGCGGCCGAAGATCATGCTGGTGGTGGCCGACGCTGCCGACCCGCTGCTGTTTGCCAGCCTGGTGGCCGGCGCCGACGCCTACTTGCTGGAGGCCGATCTGCCGGTGGCCGCGGCAATGCTGGGGCGGCTGGCGGCGGGCGAAGCGGGCATGGCCGCGCCGCTGGCCTCGCAGGTCCTGCAGTTCTTCAATGAGCCGCTGCAACCGGCGCCGCGCCGCAATGCGGTGACCGACGAGCGCCAACTCGATTGGCATAGCCATGGCAGCAACCCGATGCGGCTGTCGCCCGGCGAGGTGTGGCTGGTGCAGTTGCTTGCGCAGGGCGCGCGCAGCGGCGAGGTCGCGGCGCGCGCGGGGCAAAGCGTCGAGGCCGTCGGCCGGCGCATCGCCAACATCTACCGCAAGCTGGCCTGGGACTTGCGCCGCGGCGCGTTGTCGTTGCTCGCCGCCTGACGCCGCCGATGCACGACCAAGGTCGTGCGCGCCAGCGCGGGCTGCCCTGAAGGCGTCACTTCGGCGGCAGGGTGTCGATGAAGCTCTGCCGCTGCGCCAGCTTGGCAGCCAGGCGCGCCAGGTTCGGATGTGCCCCGCGCCAATCGATCTGCGGGAAACGAAAGTCCAGGTAGCCCAGTGCGCAGCCGACGGCGATGTCGGCCAGCGAAAGGTGGATGCCGCCGGCAAACGGCTTGTCGCCCAGGCCCTTGGACATCGCGGCGACGGCGGCGTTGACCTTGATCATCTGACGCTCGATCCAGGCCGCGCAGCGCTGGCCATCGCTGCGCCCGCTCCAGGTCTGTTCGAGGCGGGCCTCGATGCTGGCGTCGATCATGCCATCGGCCAGCGCTTCCCAGGTTCGGGCCTCGGCGCGCTCGCGGCCGCTGGCCGGGATCAGTCGGCCCACCGGCGACAGCGTGTCGACGTACTCGACGATCACACGCGAGTCGAACACGGCCTCGCCGCCCTCGAGCACCAGGCACGGCACCTTGCCCAGCGGGTTGGCCGTCAGGATCGCGTCGCTGGCCCAAACGTCTTCGAGCACCAACTGGTAGTCGAGCTTCTTTTCGGCCATCACGATGCGCACTTTGCGCACGTAGGGGCTGGTCAGCGAACCGAGCAATTTCATGGTGTTGTTGGTGGCGGACCCCTGTGGCCCATTCTAGAGTTTGCGCGAGTTGCTCATTTGGTACCAAAGATGCGATCGCCCGCATCCCCCAAGCCGGGGAGGATGTAGCCGTGGTCGTTGAGTTCGCGGTCGACCGCGCAGGTGGTGACCGGCACTTCGGGGTGGATGGCGTGGAAGTGGGCCAGGCCTTCGGGCGCTGCCAGCAGGCAGGCAAAGCGAATCGAGCGTGGCCGCACCGCCTTCAGCCGCGTCACCGCGGCAACCGCCGAATGCCCGGTGGCCAGCATCGGGTCGAGCACGATCACGTCGCGCTCGTTCATGTTCTCGGGCACCTTGAAGTAGTACTCCACCGCGGCCAGGGTCTTCGGGTCGCGGTACAGGCCGATGTGGCCGACACGCGCGCCGGGCACCACCTCGAGCATGCCGTCGAGCAGCCCCGCACCGGCGCGCAGGATGACCACGAAGACCGTCTTCTTGCCGTCGATCTGGGTCCCGGTGGTCTTTTCCAGCGGGGTTTCGATGGCAATCGTCTGGGTCGGCATGTCACGCGTCAACTCGTAGGCCATCAGCAGCCCGATCTCGTGCAGCAGGCGGCGAAAGCCGCTGCTGCTGCGGTCTTTCTCGCGCATCAGCGTCAACTTGTGCTGGATCAGGGGATGGTTCAGGCAGTGGACGGTGCCCTGGCTCATGACGGCCTCCATGGTGTTGCGCCGATCAGGATACGCGGGATGCGGCACCTACAATCGATGGGCCATGAATCTGTCTGCCCTGACCGCGCTGTCGCCTCTGGACGGCCGCTATGCCGCCAAGGCCAGGCCGCTGCGCGCGCTGCTGTCGGAGTTCGGACTGATGCACCGCCGCGTGCAGGTCGAGGTCGAATGGTTCATCGCCCTGTCGGACGCCGGCTTCGCCGAACTCGCTCCGCTTTCGCAAGCCGCGCGCGGATTGCTGCGCGGCCTGGTGGTGCGCTTCTCCGAAGCCGACGCGCAGGCCATCAAGGACATCGAAAGAACCACCAACCACGACGTCAAGGCAGTCGAGTACTGGCTCAAGTCGCGTTTCGACGGCCAGCCCGAGTTGCGCGCGGCCGGTGAATTCGTCCACTTTGCGTGTACCAGCGAAGACATCAACAACGTCAGCCACGCACTGATGTTGAAGGCCGCGCGCGAGCAGGTGCTGCTGCCCGCGCTCGATGGCCTGGCGGGTACGCTCGGCGCGATGGCGCGCCAGTTCGCCGCGGTACCGATGCTGTCGCGCACGCACGGCCAGACGGCGAGCCCGACCACCGTCGGCAAGGAACTCGCCAACGTCGCCGCGCGGTTGGCGACGGCGCGCACGCGCATCGCCGCGGTGCAGCCGCTGGCCAAGATGAACGGCGCCGTCGGCAATTTCAACGCCCACCTCGCGGCCTACCCGGAATTCGACTGGCAGGCGTTTGCGCGCCGCGTGGTCGAGCAGCAGCTGGGCCTGACGCTCAACCCGTACACGATCCAGATCGAGCCGCACGACTGGATGGCCGAGTTGTTCGACGCGGTCGCGCGCGCCAACACCATCCTCATCGACTGGTCGCGTGACGCGTGGGGCTACATCTCGCTGGGTTACTTCAAGCAGCGTACCGAGGCTGGCGAGATCGGCAGCTCGACCATGCCGCACAAGGTCAACCCGATCGACTTCGAGAATGCCGAGGGCAACCTGGGCCTGGCCAATGCGCTGCTCACGCACATGTCGCACAAGTTGCCGGTCAGCCGCTGGCAGCGCGACCTGACCGACTCCACCGTGCTGCGCAACATGGGCGTCGCGCTCGGCTATACCTTGGTCGGCTGCGACAGCCTGGCGCGCGGGATGGCCAAGCTCGAAGTCAATCGCGCCGCGCTGGACAGCGACCTGGACGACGCCTGGGAGGTGCTGGCCGAGCCCATCCAGACGGTGATGCGCCGCTATGGTGCGGCCAACCCGTACGAGCGGCTGAAGGACTTGACACGCGGCAAGTCCATCACCCGCGAGGTGATCGCCGCGTTCATCGACACGCTGACCGAAGTGCCGGCCGCGGAACGGCTGCGACTGAAGGCGTTGACGCCCGCCGGCTACACCGGCCTGGCGGCCCGTTTGGCCGCGGACGTCGAATCCGGCCCGCCACCACCGCATTGAGCAGCGTGCTTGCGCCGGCTCTCTAGAATCGGCCCATGCAGTTCTTGCAAGGCTTGACCGCAGCGCAGCAGCGCCACGATTCGCTGCTGTGCGTCGGCCTGGACCCCGAACCCGAGCGATTTCCGGAGCCGTGGCGCGGCAACGCGGCACGCATCTTCGACTTTTGCGCCCGTATCGTCGACGCCACCAAGGACCTGGTGTGCGCCTACAAGCCGCAGATCGCCTACTTCGCCGCGCACCGCGCCGAGGACCAGCTCGAGCAGTTGATGGCCTACATCCGTCGCGTTGCGCCCGGGGTGCCGGTGATCCTCGACGCCAAGCGTGGCGACATCGGCAGCACCGCGGCGCAATACGCACGCGAGGCCTTCGTGCGCTATCAAGCCGATGCCGTCACGCTGTCGCCCTTCATGGGCTTCGACTCGATCGAGCCTTACCTGGCCTACGATGGCCGTGGCCTGATCCTGTTGTGCCGCACGTCCAACGCCGGCGGCAGCGATCTGCAGCTGCAAGCGCTGGCCTCGGGCGAGAGGTTGTACGAGTACATCGCCAAGCTGGCGTCCGGCGCCTGGAACAAGAGCGGCCGGCTCGGGCTGGTGGTCGGTGCCACCTTCGCGGCCGAACTTGCGCGCGTGCGCGAAATTGCGCCCCGCTTGCCGCTGTTGATTCCGGGCATCGGCGCGCAGGGCGGCGATGCGCGTGCCACTGTCGCCGCAGCCTGGCGACCCGACGCGCCGATCGTCGTCAACTCCTCGCGCGCGGTGCTCTACGCCGGCAGCGGTGACGGCTTCGCGGCGGCGGCGCGCGATGCGGCACGCGCCACGCGCGACGTGCTCGCAGCGGCGAGGCGCGACGCCGCCCCGCAGCGCGCGCCGCAATGACCGAAGCCGCGACCAGGACGCCCGACGCGCCGACCGTGAGGCCCGGGGCCGAGGCGCAGCTGTTGCGTCGCTTCCTGTTCTTGGGCTTGGCCTGCGCGTCCGTGCTGGCGCTGACCTACCTGGCGCTGGCGCTGTCGAGCGCCGGCAGCGCGTGGCGCGCCGGCCTGGCGGCAGCCGTGTGTGCCCTGTTGGCCGCGGTCTATGGCTGGCTGGCGACGGCACGGCAGCGCATTGCGCTGGTGCCCGCCGTCGCCTGGGCGGTGGCTTCGACGATGCTGGCCGCCGACACGGTGGCCATGGTCGGCGGCGACGGCGTTCGCTCGCTGGGTCTGGCCTTCGTGCCGCTGGTGTTCTGCGCCGCGGTCGCTGCGGTCGGTGCGCGTCGGCTGCTGCTGTTGCCGGCCGTGCACGGCCTGACGTTGCTGGCGTTTGCTTTGGCAGAAACGATGCGGGCGTTCGGCGTGCCGAGTGCCGGCACGCTGATGGCGCTGGCCTTGCAGGCGGCGCTGACGATCGCCGGCGTGGTCATCGGCTTGCTGCTGCGGCACGCGATCGAGCGCTCGATCGCACGTGCCGCGGCGCGCGAGCAACGGTTTGCCGGCCTGCTCGCGGTGGCAGCCGACTGGTACTGGGAGATGGATTCGCAGTTTCGCTTCACCCATGTCTCCGAACACGCCGACGGTGGCTCGGGTATGCCGTCTGCGCGCCGGCTCGGCAGGGCGCCGTGGGAGATCAACGGCTTCGGCCTCGATGCGGCGGCGATGGACGCGCACCGCGCCGAGCTGCAATCGCACCAGCCGTTTGCCGACCTGCTGCTGCAGCGGCGGACAGCCGACGGCCAGGCGCATTGGTATTCGGTCAGTGGCCGACCACGCCTGGACGAGCGCGGCAGCTTTCTCGGCTATTGGGGCGTCGGTCGCGACGTCACCGCCATCAAGCAGGCCGAGCTGGCCGGCATCGCCACCGAGGCGCGGTACCGCGAACTGTTCGCACGTTCGCCTTCACCACTGGTGCTGCACCGCGACACCCGCGTGCTCGACGCCAATGCCGCCGCACAGGCGCTGTTCGGCGTTGCCGATGTGGCAAGCTTGATCGGCCGCAGCCTGCTCGACTTCTACGACGAGGAAGACGGATCGCGCCGGTTCGCCAGCGAGCGGGCGCAGGCCCTGAACGCGTTGCCGGTGGGCGAAGCGACGCCGGCGCATCAGTTCGTGTTGCACGCTCCACACGGGCGCCGCGTGGTGGCCACGGTGACGAGTGTCAAGGTCGAGGCCCGCGGCGGCCCGGCCATCCTGTCGATCTACCACGATGACACCGAGCGCCTGCGCGCGGAGGCGGCGCGTGTGCGGTCCGAAGCGCTGATGACGCACATGGTCGCGACCAGCCCCGACTTGATCACGCTGACCGAGCTGGCCACCGGGCGCTACGTGATGGTCAACGATGCGTTCACGCGCATCACCGGCTGGAGCCGAGACGAGGTCATCGGCAGGACGGCATTGGACGTCGGCGTCTGGGGTGGTGCCGAGGCCCGTGAGCACTTCGTGCGCGAGGTTCGAGAGCACGGCGAGCTGCGTGACCGCATGGTCGAAATGCTGGACCGCGAGGGCCGCACCATGCTGCTGCTGTTGTCGGCGGCGCACTTCACGCTCGACGGCCGCGACTACCTCGTGCTCAATGGCCGCGATGTGACCAGCGTCGAGCGCGAGCGGCTCGAACGCGAAGCGATCCTGGAAAACGCCTCGATCGGCATTGCCACGACGCGCGAGCGGATCTTCCAGCTCGCCAATCCGAAGTTCGAGCAGATGTTCGGCTATGCGACCGGGGCACTGCTGGGCCAGCCGGGCGCCGTCGTCTGGCCCGACCCAACGGCCTACGAGGCGCTGGGTCGCGAGATCGGTCCGGCGTTGGCACGCGGCGAGCCCGTGGACATCGAACGGGTGATGAAACGCCGCGACGGCAGCACCTTCCTGTGCCGCCTGCTGGCGCGTGCCGTCGACCCGTCGCACCCGAGCAAGGGCGCGACGATATGGATTGCCGAAGACGTGACCGAGCGCCACGCCGTCAGGCAGGCGCTGGCGCGCGCGCGCGACGACGCCGAGGCCGCCAACCGCGCCAAGAGCGCCTTCCTGGCCAATACCAGCCATGAAATCCGTACGCCGTTGAACGGGCTGGTCGGTCTGGCCCGGCTGGCGCGCCAGCCCGGGATCGACGCGGCGCGACGCGAGCACTATCTGCAGCAGATCGACGACAGCGCGCAGGCCTTGTCGGGCGTGATCGGCGACATCCTCGACCTGTCCAAGATCGAAGCCGGGAAGTTGCGCCTGGAGGCGATCGATTTCGACCTGCACGCGCTGCTCGAATCGATCGAGCATGGCTACGCCGCGTTGGCGGAGGCGCGCGCCTTGAGCCTGTCGATGGTGGTGCAAGACGGCGTTCCGCGACGCGTGCGCGGCGATCCGGCGCGGCTGCGCCAGGTGCTGTCCAACTTCCTCAGCAACGCGCTCAAGTTCACCGAGCAGGGCCGCGTGCGGATCGAGGTGCGGCCGCTGGACGCGACGCGGCTGCGCTTCGAAGTCAGCGACAACGGTCCGGGCATCGAACCGGCGATGCAGGCGCAGCTGTTCACGCCGTTCACGCAGGCCGATGCGTCGACCACCCGCCGCTTCGGCGGCACCGGCCTGGGCTTGTCGATTTGCCGCGAGCTGGCCGAGTTGATGGGTGGCGCGGTCGGCGTCGACAGTGATCCCGGGCAAGGCAGCCGGTTCTGGGCCGAAATCCCGCTGCCGGCCAGCGAGGAGGCCAGCCCCGACTCCGCCTTTGCGGCCATGCCCCGCCAGGCGAGCCCGCTGGCCGGCCTGCGCGTACTGATCGCCGAAGACAACCCGGTCAACATGCTGATCGCGGTGGCGCTGCTCGAGCAGTGGGGTGTGCAGGCGGCGCAGGTCGGCAATGGCGCGCAGGCGGTGAGCCTGGCCAATGCCCAGGCCGACGCCGGCACGCCGTTCGATCTGGTGCTGATGGACGTACAGATGCCGGTCATGGGCGGGAACGAGGCCGCGCGCGCGCTGCGCCGGCGCCATGCTGCAGAGACGCTGCCGATCATCGCCCTGACGGCCGCGGCGCTGGCCTCCGAGCGTGATGAAGCGCTGGCCAGCGGCATGAACGACTTCCTGACCAAGCCGATCGATGCACAGCGGCTGCACGACACGCTGCTGCAATGGCAGCGGGCGAAATGACGGCTTCGGCGCCGCGGCGATGCGATTTCAAGTGCTGCCGCGGCCCAGCAGCGTCCACGGCAGGCGCTCGTCGGCGGCGCTGAGTCCGCTTTGCAGGGCCAACAGCAGCGCGCGCGCCGCCGCTTGGCCGATCTCGAAACGCGGCGTGCGCACGGTCGACAGCGGCGGGTCGAGCTGGCGGCCGAGGCTGAAGTCGCCGAAGCCCAGCAACGCCAGCTCGCGCGGCACGGCCACGCCGCGCGCCCGCGCCTCGAACAGCGCGCCGCAGGCCAGGTGGTCGTTGGCGAAGGCCGCGGCGCGCACGCGCGGTCGTCCGGTCGCGTGCCAACAGCGCCGTCAGCGCGCCGCGGCCGGCCTCGATCGCCTCGCTGGCCGGTGCCGTCACGCGTCGCGCCGGCACGCGCAGTCGCTTGGCCGCAGCCAGGAAGCCGTCGCCGCGCTCGCGGGCCCGAAAGTCCTCGGCCACGCCGCTGTCGACATAGGCCAGCGAGCGGTGGCCGCGCTCGATCAGGTGCTCGGCCATCGCGCGGCCGACCTGTTCGTGGTCGAAACCGATCTGCGTGAAGCTCTCGGCGCCCGGCTCGGGGTGGTGGTCCCAGATCTCGATCACCGGCGTGCCGCGCGCACGGGCCTGGTGCAGCAGCGCCAGAGCACCCGCGGTGTGGCGCCGCCCGGTGACCACCAATGCGCTCGGAAACCAGCCCAGCAGCGCGCGCAATTGCGCCTCCTCGCGCTCGACGGAGTAGCCGGTCGCGGCCAGCAGCAGCTCGAAGCCCGAACCCTGCAGTGCATCGGCCAGGCCCTGCACGGTTTCGGCGAATATCGAATTGGCGATGCTCGGGATCAGCGCCGCGACCATGCGTGCGCTGCCGGTGGCCGCACTGGCCAGCACGCCGGCCTGCTTGTTCGGCACGTAGCCGGTCTGACGCAGTGCGGCGGCAACGGCGATCGCGGTCGCGGGCGCGACGCGGTGGGGTTCGCGCAAGTAGCGTGAGACGGTGATCGCGGTCACGCCCGCTGCCGCCGCCACGTCGGCCAGCGTGGTGCGGCCGTGGCCACGCCGGGGCTGGCGTGGTGGCAGGTGGGCCGGCGGCGGGTTCGAGGTACGCATTCGGGTTTGCGCGGATGGTGCCAAAGCGGTACAGGCCTTAATGTTAGCGGTAACACAAGCGACCGCGATCCTCGAAATCCCTCCCCCGCGAACTCGATGGCCCAGAAGAAGACACTCGCCGACCTGCGCAGCCGCCGCTGGTTTGCCGCCAGCGACATGCGTGCGTTCGCGCACCGGCAGCGCGTGCAGCAAATGGGCCTGCGCCGCGAAGACGTGCTCGAGCGGCCGTGCATCGCCGTCATCAACACCTGGAGCGACCTGTCGCCCTGCCACGCGCACCTGCGCGAGCGCGCCGAAGCCGTCAAGCGCGGCATCCTGATGGCCGGTGGCATGCCGTTCGAGCTGCCGGCGATGAGCCTGGGCGAAGTGATGGTCAAGCCGACCACCATGCTGTACCGCAACTTCCTGGCGATGGAGGTCGAGGAGACGCTGCGCTCGCTGCCGATCGACGGCGTGGTGCTGCTGGCCGGCTGCGACAAGACCACGCCGGGCACGGTGATGGGTGCGATCAGCATGGGGCTGCCGACGATCTTCTGCGCGGCCGGGCCGATGCTCAACGACCGCTACCTCAAGCCCGGTGAGCCCGAACGCAAGGTCGGCGCCGGTACCCACACGCGAATGTTCTGGGACGAGTACCAGGCCGGGCAGGTCAGCGCCGCCGAGTGGATCAAGCTCGAGGCGCACATGACACGCAGCCCCGGTACCTGCAACACGATGGGCACCGCGAGCACGATGACGTCCATCGTCGAGGCACTCGGCCTGGCCTTGCCGGCGTCGACCGTCGATCCCGGCGATGGACGCCGGCCACACGCGCATGGCCACGACCTGCGGCGAGCGCATCGTCGGCATGGTCTGGGAAGACCTGACGCCGCAAGCCATCCTGACCCGCGGCGCGTTCCTGAACGCGGCCGCCGTGCAGATGGCGCTCGGCGGCTCGACCAACGCCGCGGTGCACATCGTGGCCATGGCGCGCCGGGCTGGCGTCGAGCTCACGCTCGACGATCTCGATGCCGTCGCGCGCAAGGTGCCCGTGCTGGCCAACCTGTTTCCCAGCGGCGACCGCTTGATGGAGGACTTTCATTACGCCGGCGGCGTGCCGGCGCTGATGACGCGCATCGCCGCGCACCTGTCGCTGGCCGAGCGCAACGTCAACGGCCGCACGCTGGGTCGAGAACCTCGAAGGCGTGCAGGTGCTCGACGACGAGGTCATCCGCCCGCTGCACAGACCGGTCAGCGCCAATGGCGCGCTGGCCGTGCTGCGCGGCAACCTGGCACCCGAAGGTGCGGTCATGAAGGCCAGCGCCGCCAGCGCCAAGTTCTTCAAGCACCGCGGCACGGCGCTGGTCTTCGACAACCCGGCCCAGATGAACAAGGCCTGCGCCGACCCGGGTCTCGATTGCGACGAGAACACCGTGCTGGTGCTGCGCAACGCCGGCCCGGTCGGCGCCCCGGGCATGCCCGAATGGGGCGGCCTGCCGATCCCGAAGAAACTGCTGGCGCTCGGCGTGCGCGACATGGTGCGCATCTCCGACGCGCGCATGAGCGGCACCCACTACGGCACCTGCATCCTCCACGTCAGCCCCGAGAGCGCGGTGGGCGGGCCGCTGGCGCTGGTCCGCAGCGGCGACCAGATCGAGATCGACATCCAGGCGCGGCGCCTGCACCTGGACGTGGCCGACGACGAACTCGCGCGCCGCCGCCTGGCCTGGGCGCCGCCGCCCGCACCCGACTCGCGCGGCTTCGCGCGGCTGTACCGCGAACACGTGACGCAGGCCCACGAAGGCTGCGACTTCGACTTCCTGCAGGGTGCCGCGCCGACGCCCGAGCCGGTCATCTATTGAATCGAGGAGCCCTGGCATGAACCCGTTGCGCCAACTGCTGCTTTCCGCCGGCTCGCACGCGCCGCTCGGCACCTGGGTCATGTCGGCCAGCCCGATCGTGGTCGAGGCCATCGGCCACGCCGGCTTCGACTGGGGCGTGCTCGACATGGAGCACACGCCGCTCGACCTGATGGGCCTGGTGCACATGCTGCAGGCGGTGGGCAACACCAAGATGGTGCCGGTCGTGCGCGTGCCGTGGAACGACACCGTCACCGTCAAGCGCGTGCTCGACGCCGGCGCGCACACGCTGCTGTTCCCCTTCGTGCAGAACGCCGACGAGGCGCGCCGCGCGGTCGCCGCGACGCGCTACCCGCCCGACGGCGTGCGCGGCATGGCCGGCATGAGCCGCGGCTCGAAGTTCGGCACCGTGCCCGACTACTTCAAGACCGCGAACAAGAACATGGGCGTGATCGTGCAGCTCGAAACGCCGGAGGCGGTGGCCAACCTCGAAGCGATCGCCGCGGTGCCCGGCGTCGACGCGATCTTCCTCGGCCCGGCCGACCTGTCGGGCAGCATGGGCCATGTCGGCCAGCTCACGCACCCGGCCGTGATGTCGCTGATGGCCGATGCCGCCCAGCGCTGCAAGGCGCTCGGCATGCCGGTGGGCACCGTCGGCGGCACGCCGGAGGTGGTGGTGCAGTACCGCGCGGCCGGCTACACCTTCGTCGCCATCGCGTCGGACCTGGGCCTGCTGATGCGCGGCGCGCAGGCCGCCGTGAAGGCGCTGACCACGCCCGATGGCGAGACCCATGTGCACACCCTGGCCGGCGGCACGCAAACCCAGCCCGCAGGTTATTGATGGCCGCCGTCGACCTCAAGGGCGTCGTCAAGAGCTACGACGGCAAGCTGACCGTCATCCACGGCATCGACCTGCAGATCCAGCACGGCGAGTTCGTCGTCTTCGTCGGGCCGTCGGGCTGCGGCAAGAGCACGCTGCTGCGCATGATCGCCGGGCTGGAGACGATCAGCGGCGGCGAGATCTGCATCGACGGCAAGGTCGTCAACGACCTGCCGCCGCGTGCGCGCGACATCGCCATGGTGTTCCAGGACTACGCGCTGTACCCGCACAAGAACCTGTACGACAACATGGCCTTCGGCCTGCGCCTGCGCAGGCACCGATGAAGCCGAGATCAAGCGCCGCGTGATGGACGCGGCCAGGCTGCTGAAGATCGAGCACATGCTCGAGCGCAAGCCCGCCGCGCTGTCGGGCGGCCAGCGCCAGCGCGTGGCGATCGGCCGCGCCATCGTGCGCCAGCCCAAGGTGTTCCTGTTCGACGAGCCGCTGTCCAACCTCGACGCGCAGCTGCGCCACGAGATGCGCAGCGAGATCAAGCGCCTGCACCAGCGCCTGGGCGCGACCATCATCTACGTCACCCACGACCAGGTCGAGGCGATGACGATGGCCGACCGCATCGCCGTGCTGTCCGCCGGCCGCAAGATGCAGTACGACACGCCCGACAACATCTACAACCGGCCGGCCGCGGTGTTCGTGGCCGGCTTCACCGGCGCGCCGCCGATGAACCTGGCCGATTGCACGCTGAGCGGCGGACGGGCCGACCTCGGCGGGGCGCAGATCACGCTGCCGGCCGAGCTGGCCGCGCGCGCCAACGGCACGGCGCAACTCAAGTTCGGCATCCGGCCCGAGAACATCACGCTGGCCAGGCAAAGCGAGAGCGACCTCGAAGTGCCGGCCGAAGTCTCGCTGCTCGAGCCGCTGGGCGCCGAGACCCTGGTGTCGCTGAAGATCGGCGCGGTCGAAATGGTTGCCCGCTGCAACGCGGCGTTCCGCGACGCGCCGGGCACCCGGCTGGCCGTGCACATGAACCCGCGCCACCTGCACTTGTTCGACGCCGCCAGCGGCGTCGCGCTTTGACCCACCCGTTCCCCGCCCCATACAACCCCAAGGAGACCGATGATGAAGCGCCGCTCGACCTTCACCGCACTGACCGCTGCCGCCTTGTTGGCAGCGCCGGATTCAGCGCCACCGCCTACGCCCAGCAAACCACGCTGCGCGTGTTCTCCGGCGGTGCCAACCAGCGCCCCGACCTGATGCGCAAGCTCTTCGACCAGTACCAGGCCAAGAACCCGAACATCAAGGTCGAGATCGAGACCGGCGGCGCGACCAGCGAACTGCAGCGCCAGTACCTCTCCACGGTGCTCAACGCCAAGGATCCGGCGATCGACATCTACCTGATCGACATCGTCAACCCGGCGCAGTACTACGGCGCCGGCTGGCTCGAGCCGCTGGACGCCTATGTCGGCAAGCCGGCCGACGCGATGAAGCCCTTCTGCCGGTGTACGCGACCTCCAACGTGGTCGACGGCAAGGTCGCCGCGATGCCGGCCTTTGCCGACGCGATGTTCATGTACTACCGCAAGGACCTGCTCGACAAGTACAGCTCGCCGAGCCCAAGACCTGGGACGAGCTCGCCGCCGCAGCCAGCAAGATCCAGAAGGGCGAGAACAACCCGAACCTGCAGGGCCTGTCGATCCAGGGCGCGCCGATCGAAGGCGCGGTCTGCACCTTCCTGCTGCCGTACTGGGGCCAGGGCAAGGACTTCAACGACGCGGCCGGCAAGATGACGCTGGACAAGGCGGCGGCGACCAAGGGCCTGGCGACCTGGCTGTCGATGGTCGACCAGGGCGTGATCAAGAAGAACGTCGCCGAGGTCAAGACGCCCGACACCGTCAACGAGTTCAAGGCCGGCCAGGTCGTCTTCGCCATCAACTGGGGCTTTGCCTGGGACCGCTTCAAGGACGACAAGGACTCCACCGTGCAAGGCAAGGTCGGCGTGATGCCGCTGCCGGCGATGGCCGGCGGCAAGAGCGCCACCTGCGTCGGCGGCTGGCAGTGGGCGGTGAGCGCGTTCAGCAAGAACAAGGCGGCTGCGGCCGGCCTGGTCAAGCACCTGGCGAGCGCCGAGTCGAGCAAGTTCCTGGCCGTCGAGGGTTCGCTGCTGGCCACCTACCAGGGCGTCTATACCGACGCCGACGTGGTCAAGGCCGTGCCCTGGTTCAAGGACGCCGCCAACGTCGTCATCGCCGGCAAGAGCCGGCCGCTGAGCAAGGACTATGGCCAGGTCAGCGACGTGATCCGCACGACCACCAGCGCGGTGCTGGCGCGCACCAAGACGCCGGCCGAAGGCGTGAGCGAGATCGAGTCGCGCCTGGCCCGCGTGATGCGCTGACGCGCCGCAACACGGAACCACGTCGCGGACTGCGCCCGCGGCGTGTCCTTGATGGGAACCGACATGGCCGGCACGACCACCATCGATCGACTGCGTGACCCGAGCGAGAAGACGCTCGGCGTCATGCTGCTCGCGCCGGCATTCCTGCTGCTGGCACTGATCGTCGTCTACCCGATCGGCAAGCTGATCTGGAACAGCTTCTACGACCTGCGGCTGTCGGGCGGCGGTGGCATCAAGTTCGTCGGCATCGAGAACTACGTGCTGGTCTTCAAGGACCCCGACTTCTGGAACGCGACCAGGAACACGGTGCTGATCACGCTGATCACCGTGCCCGGCGCGCTGGTCGTCGGCCTGGGCCTGGCGATGCTGGCCAACCTGCCGTTCAAGCGCAAGTGGCCGGTGCGCCTGGCGCTGCTGCTGCCATGGGCGCTGCCGCTGGCCTTTGCCGGCCTGATCTTCGCGTGGTTCTTCCACACCGAGTACGGCGTGGTCAATGACGTCGTGCGGCGCGTCGCGGCGCCGCGCGAACCGGCGATGTGGCTGCTGCGGCCGAACTGGGCCTTCGCTGCGATCTGCCTGACGATCATCTGGAAGACCAGTTCGTTCATGGCGCTGATCCTGCTCGCCGGCCTGCAGATGATTCCGAAGTCGCTCTACGAAGCGGCCGAGGTCGACGGCGCCAGCAAGTGGCAGCAGTTCTGGCAGATCACGATCCCGATGCTCATGCCCTCGATCATCGTGGCGCTGATCTTTCGCACCATCACCGCGCTGCAGACCTTCGACATCCCGTACACCATGACCAAGGGCGGCCCGGGCAACGCCACCGAGACGCTGGCCATGCTGATCCACAAGACGACCATCGACTACCTCGATGTCGGCTACGGCTCGACGCTGGCGGTGTGCATGTTCGTGCTGTCGCTCATCGTCACGGCGTTCTACCTGAAGCGGATCGGAAGGAACGCATGAGTTTTGTCGCCCGGCCGCCGCAAGAAGAAACGCGCCCCCCCGGTAAGCCGACGCCGAAGGCGTCATGGGGGCCAAGATGAAGACCATCTGGGACGCCAGGAGCCTGCGCCTGATCGCCGCCGGCCTGGTGGTGATCAATGGCTTCTTCCCGGCGGTGTGGATCCTGCTCACCTCGCTGAAGACCGAGGCCGAACTGGTCAGCAAGCCCATCACCTACTGGCCGCACAACCCGACGCTGGCCAACTACGTGCAGGCCTTCACCGACCAGCCGCTGCTCAAGTACCTGGGCAACAGTCTGGCGGTGGCGCTCAGCGCCACGGTGTTCTCGCTGCTGGTCTCGGCGCTGGCCGCCTACGCCATCGCGCGGCTGAACCTCAAGCGCCGGCAGTTGATCCTGACCTGCATCGTCGCCTCCAGCATGTTCCCGCTGGTCACGCTGCTGGTGCCGATCTTCGAGACCATGCGCACGCTGGGCCTGCTCAACAGCTACACCGCACTGGTGCTGCCCTACATCGTGCTCAACCTGCCGGTGTGCACGCTGGTGCTGGTGAGCTTCTTCCAGAGCATCCCGAAGGACCTGGAGAACGCCGCGATGATCGACGGCTGCACGCGCATGGGCGCGCTGTGGCGCGTGGTCGTGCCGCTGGCCGCGCCGGGCGTGTTCACGGCCGGCATCCTGGCCTTCGTCAATTCCTGGGACGAGTTCCTGCTCGCGCTGTCGTTGAACAGCAACCCCAATTTCCGCACCCTGCCGGTCGGCATCACGCTGTACCAGGGCGAATTCACTTTTCCGTGGCCGATCATCTCGGCCGCACTGATCGTGGCCATCGTGCCGATCGCGGTGCTGATCGCGATCTTCCAGGAGCGCGTGGTCGGTGGCCTGACGCAAGGCGGCCTCAAGGGTTGAATCAGCATGAACAAGCTTCGCTACGGCATCATCGGCTGCGGCAGCATGGGCCGCGAACACATCGAGAACATTCGCGCCATGGGCGGCGCCGTGGTCACCGCGGTCGCCGACCCCACGGCCGCCAGCCGCGAGCAGGCGTCGGCCCTGCTCGACGGCCAGGTGCAACTGTTCGAACGGCACGACGATCTGCTGGGCAGCGGCCTGTGCGACGCGGTGGTGATCGCGAGCCCGAACTTCACCCATGTCGAGGTCATGCGCGATGCGCTGGCCACCGACCTGCACATCCTGATCGAGAAGCCGCTGGTGACCCAGGTGGCCGACGGGCTCGAGCTGATCGAGCGCGCCCGGGCCAAGCAGCGCGGCATCGTCTGGGTCGCGCAGGAATACCGCTACATGCCGCCGGTGGCCGAGATGATCCGCATCGCGCACGAAGGCGGCGTCGGCCGCATGCACCAGGTGGCGATCCGCGAGCACCGCGAGCCCTTCTATCCGAAGGTCGGCGACTGGAACCGCTTCAATGCCAACACGGGCGGCACCCTGGTCGAGAAGTGCTGCCACTACTTCAACCTGATGGACTTCATCCTGAACGAACGCCCCAGCCGCGTCTTCGCCTCCGGCGGCCAGCGCGTCAACCACCTCGACGAGAAGGTCGACGGCAAGACCCCCGACATCCTCGACAGCGCCTTCGTCATCGTCGAGTACCCGAGCGGCGCGCGCGCCAGCCTCGACCTGTGCATGTTCGCCGAGAACTCGGTCGACAACGAGCATGTCGTGATCGTCGGCGCCGAGGGCAAGCTCGAATCGCTGCTGCCCTCGGGCGTGCTGCGCTTCGGCCGGCGCGAAGACTGGGGCCGCCGCGCGGTCTGGGGCCAGCCCTCGGGCACGGCCAAGGGCGTGGCCGTGCGCCAGATCCGCGATACCAACATCAAGTACCTGGGACAGCACTTCGGCGCAAGCTACATCGAGCACCAGAAGTTCGCTCATGCGGTGCGCAGCGGCCTGCCGGCCGAAATCGGGCTCGAGGAGGGCCTGCGCGCTGTGGCTACGGGCCTGGCCGCGCACAGGAGCATCGACGAGGGCCGCGCCGTGGCGCTGAGCGAATTGCTGCCAGCTGGCTGGTGAGCCGGCGCAGGCCTTCTGGCCTTACGATCGGCACCCGCGGCGGCCGCCGGCGTACCGACCGACTTGCCACGGAGCACCATGA
>CAVVVW010000022.1:0-42914 GCA_963751775.1 uncultured beta proteobacterium | reverse complement strand
ACCCTGGTCATCGCCGATCACGAGCATGTCCGCTTCGCAGGCGCACTGACCCCGGAGCCAGGCACGCTGCGGCGCGTCACGCGCGCAATGATCGCCGGCCACAGTCGCGCCGACGCGCGCTGGCCAGCGGTCGCGCCGGCAATCGAAGCCTTTGCCATGCGCCTGCGCCGACGTGCAGTGAGTGTCTGAGCACCGTTTCATGTGCCCTGCTTGTCGAGGCCATATACCGACGGTGATCGGCCACGCCAGCGCATCGCCGCCGCTATCATCGCGCCTGCATTTTTCTTAGAGAGACCGATGTCCGATCATGGCTTTCACGTGCATGAACCGCACGACCACGAGATCGAGCATGCCGCGCAAGATGCGCACAAGGACCCGTTTGCAGGGACGATCGCGGTGATGACCGCGATCCTGGCCACCACCGGCCTGCAGATCTCGATTGCGTTGGCGGCGATGGCGCTGCTGACGCGACGCAAGTGGCTCGAATGGGGCATGTACGGCGTGGCCAGCATCGGCATCGTGTTGGGCGGCCTGGCCCTGGCCCACATCTGATCGATCGACGCCCTCGCCCCTGCGGGCGAGGGTCAGCGAGTGGGCGCGCCACCGCGGCGCGCCCGAGGGTCAGATACCGAGCAGCTTCATGGCTTCGGCGAGCAGCTTCACAGAGTCGTCGTGCTTGCCGGCCTTGTGCGCGGCCTCGCCATCGGCACGCAACTTCTTGACCTTGGCCATGTCGGCGTCGGCGAGCTTGGGGTTGGTGGCGAGCTTGGCGTCGATGGCCTTCATGTCGGCCGGGCAGTGGAATGCCAGCGCGAGTCCGGAGGCGCTGGCCAGAAGGATCGCAAGCAGCTGTTTCTTCATGGGGGCTCCTGTGCGCCGGTCAAAGCCGGCGAGATGTTGTGAATGAAAGAGTCATACGTTGAAGGCTTAGCCAGCTACGGCGGCCCCGAGTCATGCGTGCACATTCGCAAGGGTGTGGGCGAAGCGTTGACAGGGGTACGCGCAGGCCGGGTATTGAGCCGCGTAATACATGCCCCGCGGCGAGAGCTGCGGGTGGTCCGGGGTGCCGAGGCTGTAGGAATAAGCCGAAGGCCACACCGGCGCTGCCGCATTGGCGAGGCAGCGCCGGACCCCGCGCGGTCAGAGACCCCGCGCACGCGCGGAAACATCTCGCACGGAAACCGGGAGATCCCGCGTCCTTCTGCATCGCGCTGGGAAGCGTCGAGTGCACAGCGCATCGTGAAGCCCAAGGGCGTACGACGATGAGCCACAGGCGCGGGAAGTCGGATCGCGGCGTAGTACCGAAGAAGCTGCCGAACAAGGCTGCGGGGGAAGTTCCTGCGGCGGCGGAGGCGGTGGAGGGAAGGCTGCGAGCCAAGGGAAATGCCGTTGCGGCGCGCATGTCCCGGCGATCGAGCCGGGTGTATGACGTGGGAACCGCGCTCGACGGCATACGACAGACGGCAAGGGGCCGTCGCGATGCAAAGTTCGCTGGACTGCTGCATCACATCTACGCGGTCGAACGCCTGCGGGCGGCCTACCTCGCGGTCAAACGCGACGCGGCTGCCGGGGTCGACGGCCAGACCTGGCAGTCGTACGGGCAGGACCTGCAGAGCAATCTGCTGGACCTGTCCGACCGGCTGGCCCGAGGGGGCTACAGGCCCCAGCCTGTGAAGAGGGTGTACATCGACAAGGCCGACGGGAGTAAGCGCCCTCTGGGCGTGCCCGCGCTGGAAGACAAGATCGTCCAGCGCGCATCGGTCGAAGTCCTGAACGCCATCTACGAACAGGACTTCCTCGGGTTCAGCTACGGCTTCAGGCCCGGCAAGAGCGCGCACAACGCGCTGGACGCCGTGGCGGTGGGTGTGAGCGCAAGAAGGTGAACTGGATACTCGATGCGGACATCAGCAAGTTCTTCGACACCATCGAACACGACTGGCTGGTGAAGTTCATCGAGCATCGCGTGGCTGACGCGCGCGTGGTGCGGCTGATCAAGAAATGGCTGCACGCGGGCGTGCTGGAAGAAGGCAGGTTGACGCAAAGTGAGCTGGGTACGGTGCAAGGCGGCAGCATCAGTCCGCTGCTGGCCAACATCTACCTGCACTACGCGTTCGACCTGTGGGTCAAGCAATGGCGGGGGCGCCATGCCCGGGGCGACGTGATCGCGGTGCGGTATGCCGACGATTGGGTTGCCGGGTTCCAGTTCCGCGACGACGCCGAGCGCTTCCAGCGCGCGGTGGCAGAGCGGCTGGGCCAGTTCGGGCTGAAGCTGCACCCCGAGAAGACGCGGCTGATCGAGTTCGGGCGCTTCGCCCGCGACAACCGACGCCGCAAGGGACAAGGCAAACCGCAGACCTTCGACTTCCTCGGCTTCACGCATTGCTGCGGGAAGACAAGGAAGGGCCACTTCATGGTCTTGCGGCTGACCAGCGCCAAACGCCTGCGAGCCAAACTCCAGGCGGTCAAGCTCGAACTCAGACGGCGCATGCACCACCCCATCCCGGAGCAGGGCCAGTACCTGCGCGCGGTGGTGGCTGGGCATGGCCGGTACTTCGGCGTGCCGAACAACGGCGCGCGGCTGAGGCAGTTCGGCCACCAGGTGGAACGACTGTGGCACCGCACGCTGTGCCGCCGCAGTCAAACCCACCACCTGCCATGGCGCCGCATGCACCGACTGACTGCGCGTTGGATTCCCCGTCTGCACATCTGCCACCCCTACCCGAACCAGCGTCTGATCGTCACGACCCAAGGCAAGAGCCGTGTGCGGTAGCTCCGCAAGCACGGATCTGTGAAGGGGGTGATGGGTGACTGTCATTCCTACTTCAACTTGAGGTTGGGCCGCCTTCAGCCCGGGTGGAATGTAGCGCCAGGCCGAGGTTGGGTGTGAGCAGGTGTGAGATCGAGTTGGCGTAGTAGCGAAGCATCGGTGCCTCGCCCGCCCGTATACGGTACAGGCCCTCGAGCTCATCCACCAGGTGGCGCTGAGTGAGCATGCGCAGGCCGGCGCCGATGGCGTAATCCCAGTCGCCTCGGGGCAGGTACAGGCGCGCGCTGTGGTGCTCGAGGGCGCGCACCAGGTCGGCCACGGCGGATTTCAGCTCGAGTTCGCCGATCGCGTGCTCGCCCTGCTGCAGCAGCACGGTGGCCACCAAGGGCACCGGCAAGACGGGGATCAGGCGCCCGACCTGGTCCATCAAATGGCGGCCCAGCGCAGCGACTTCGGCCTGGCGCTGCTCGCGTGGCAGGTGATCGAAATCGATGCCGCGTGCCGCTGCCCAGGCGCGCACCGATACGGGCGTGCCGAAGTTGACACAGGCGTAACCGAATCGATGCCAGCGGCTGCGCAATACCAGCCAGAGCTGGCTGCCAACAAAGGCCAGCATGCGCGCGCTGGCGCGCAGGCCGCTCGCCCTCGGCAGGCTGCTGTCAGCGGCCAGCAACTGCGTGCGGTCTTCGAGCACGCGGTCGTAGTTCAGCCCCAGCGGCACGAAGACCAGGTCGCGTTCACCCTGCGTGTGAAAACCGCGCAGCATGTAATCAAGCACACCGAAGCGCGGCTCACGCATCAGGCCGTCGCGGGTCAGGCCGCCCTCGGGGTAGACGGCCTGTGTCACGCCGGCCTCGGTGGCCATCGCGATGTAGCGCTCGAGCACGCGGCGGTACAGGTCGTCCTTGGAGTTGCGGCGAACGAAGTAGGCGCCCATCGCGCGGATCAATTGCTGCAAGCCCCACACGCGCGCCCATTCACCCACCGCGTAGCTCAGCGCCGCGCGCTCGGCGGCGAGGTACGAGGCGATGATGTAGTCCATGTTGCTGCGGTGGTTCATCACGAAGACCACAGTCGACTGTTCCGCGATGGCGTTCAGCCCCGCGTCGTCGGTGTAGCCGATGCGCACCCGGTACAGCGTGCGCGACAGCGTCTTGCCGATCCAGTAGCCGACACGAAAGTAGACATAGGCGTTGAAGGCCGGCACGATCTCGCGGGCGTAGCGCTGCACCTGATCCAGCGCCACCTCGCGCGGCATCTGGCGCGCATCGGCAAAGGCCAACGCGGCCTGTTGCACCTTGTCGTCGAAGATCAGGCGGTCGATCAGGGCCTGGCGCTTGACCTGCTGGAACGGCCGGATGCCGATCTTCAGGCGCCGGCCGACTTCGTCGAGCACGCGGTTGGCGCGGCTCTTGATGAACCAGCGTGCGCTGGGCATCAGCAGGCGGTCGAGCAGGGCCCATGCCGCCAGCGCGCCGATGACGACCGCCAGCCACAGGGGCAGGGTAATGCTTGCCGACATGCGCCTCCTCGCGGACACCGTCCGCGAGGCGCATGCTATCGCGCCAGGCGCGCGCGATCGCTCAGTACTTCAGCTTGAGCTTGTCGAGTTGTTCCTTGCTGATCGCGGACACTTCACCCCGCTTGGCCCAGCGGTTGAGGTTCCACGACCCTTCTTCGCCGACCCAGGCCTTCAGGAGGATCAAGCCTGCCGCGCGTTCGGCATCGGTCTCACCAAGGTACTTGTACATGTTGCCAGGCTTTTTGTCGGACGTGTTCGTGCCGTCGTCCAGGCGCCGCATGAATGCGCCGGTGTCCGGCCAGCCGATCAGTTGCAGCAAGTCAGCGTAGGTGTCGGTGCGGGGGCCGGACTTGTCCTTCTTGTACTTTTCCTGGTCGAGCAGGAATTCGGCCAGCGTCGGTGCAGTGTCGCCGTGGCACTCGCCGCACTGTGCTTTGATCAGCGGACGAATCTCGTTGCGATACGTGACATCCGTTGCTTGTGCCGGCAAGCTGGCGACAGCACAGGCCAGGGACGCCGCTAAGGCCGCTCTTTTCATGTTCGCTTTCCTTTCGGTGACTAGGACAATTGCGGCCGTACCGAGCCCGCCCTGAATCTCTTGGCGCAAGCTCGTGTCGAGGCACTCGCAGCGCATCGTAGTGCGCGGCTGTGCAAGCGATTTGACCTAGGTCACGTGCGGAGCCGGCTGTCGCGCGCTGTCGACAGGATGTCGCGAGCGCGCTCGCCGACGCCGCGCCGCACGCTGCCGACGATGGCAGCCGATGCGCCGGCGGCAAGCATCTGCGCGAAGGCCCGTTGCACATCGGTGCCGCTGACCGCGTGCAGGCGATCCAGGACTTCGGTCGGCGCGCGCAATTCACCGCGTACGAAGATCTCGAGTGCCGCATCTTCGAGCCGGCGCAGCGGTTTCTCGGCGTCGTGCAGGCGGCGCACCACGATCTGGTTGCGCGCGCGCTCGAGGTCGACCGCGTCGACGGCCTGGGCCTGGGCCCGCAACAGTCCGGTCACCTCGCGCAGGAACTCGTCGAATTTCTCGGGCGCCGTCGACGCTTCGATGACGAGCTGGCCGCACATGTCGAACTGGTCGGCCGTGCACGAGGCGTGATAGGCCAGGGCGCGCTGCTCGCGCACGCGCGCCAGCAGCGGTGAACTCATGCCCTCGCCGAAGACGGCCGCGGCAACGAGGTGAGCGGCGTCATCGTCGCGCAGCGAAGGGATCGGGAAGCCGAGCACGACATGCGTCTGGCTGCTGCCCGACAGCGCGCGGGCGCGCACGGCACCGGCGTAAGCCGGTACGGCAACCAGGTTCGGTGCGCCTTGCGGCATGGCGCCGAAGGCGCTTTCGGCGGCGCGCACGATGGCCTGGAAATCGACGGCGCCCGCCGCGCCGACGATCAGATTGGCGCCGGTGTACTGGCGCGCGACATAGCGCACCAGGTCGTCGCGGCCGAAGCGTTCGATGTTGCGGCGGCTGCCGATCACCGGCTGCGCTACCGCGTGCAGGCCATAGCAGGCACGGTCGAACAGCTTGTAGCCGGTGGAGACCGGATCGTCGTCGTCTTCGGCAAACTCCTGCAGCAATACCTGGCGCTCGCGCTCGAGTTCGGCCGCGGGGAAGGTCGATGCCAGCACGATGTCGCCGAGCATGCGTACGAAGTCGGTCGCGTGGCCCGCCAGTCCGCGCATCTGGTAGGCGGTGTGGTCCTTGTCGGTGTGCGCGTTGACCTCGGCGCCCAGCCGCTCGGCATCGAGGTTGATGCGCTGCACGTCGCGCTCGGCCGTGCCCTTGAAGGCCATGTGCTCGATGACGTGGCTGATGCCGTTCAACGCCGCCGATTCATGCGCGCTGCCGGTGCGTACGAAGACGCTCACCGCGGCGGTGTGCAGGTGTGGCATCGGCAGCACGATGACGCGCACGCCATTCGGCAACTGGGCCAGCAAGGTGTCAGGGTGCACCATGCGCGATCGTTCAGAGTCTGGGGCCGCGCGGCAAGCCGGCCTCGTCGTAGGCGCTGCGGTGCGCGTACCAGGCCCAGCCCAAGCCCGCGAGCGGCAGGATGATCAGTGGTAGCAACCAGCGCCAGTTGCCGGCCGTGAAGTCGGTCATCCGCTGTGCCCACGGCGATGGTGCCGCGGGGGTCGTGCCTGGCTGAGCCTGTGGCGCCGGCTGCGCAGGCGCGCGCTCGACGGCGGGCACGACCGCGACGTCGCCCGCGCTGGCGGCCAGCACGGACTTTTCGGGCGCACGCGCCGGCGCTGCCGCCACGGGCGCCGGCGTTGCCGCTGCCGACGCCGGCGCATTGGAAAGCGAAGTGGGGCGCGGCGCGGGGCCGGGCGTCGACGCAGCGGCCGCCGGCGACGCGCGGTCATTCTGAGCCACCGTCGAGCGCGGGGCCGGCTTGTCCGGCACCGCGCGGGACTGCGCGGCAGTGGCAGGCCCCATCGACCCTGCATCGCCGGACGGCGGCTGCGCTGCACCCCATCGGCGATACAGGATCTTGCTGGCGCCGGCTTCGCAGTTGCCGATGGCCTTTGCACCGGGCGGCACGGGTGCGTCGGCCGGAACGGCTTCCAGGCTGTAGCCGCGCACGCCGGTGGCGTCGATGCGCGCCGCCAACTCGCTCTTCAGCAAGTCGCATGCATTGCTCTGCGCCTGCGCGCCGGGCGCAAGGAGCAGCAACGCGCCTTGCAGCATCGCCATGCTGCAAGAGATGGCGAGCGGTCGGCGCCCGAATACCACGTTCGGCGTCGCCCCGACAGCGAGAACGGCATCGCGCAAGCGGCAGGCCACGCGCAGGGCCAGGCCATCGAATGCGCCGATGGTTTGTGTTCGGTCCGTGATGCTTGCTGTCGCGTTCATGCCCTGCCGCCCTGTGTCGGCAGCGCGCATTGTCGCAAGCCCGGCGGGCGGGTGAGCGGGCGGCTGGCCGGCAGGGGCGCGAAGGCGCTTGGCCGCAGGGCGCAGCTACGCCGCCGCGACGTGCTGCGCGATCTCGCCGGCGGTGGTGATCCACACCGCGTCGCGGTGCCGCGCCAGGTGCGCGAAGGCGCGGCGCAGCTGGCGCAGGCGGAACGGCTGGCCGACGATCATCGCGTGCAGCGCGATGCCCATGACCAGCGGCTGCTCACGCGACTGCTCGAGCATCTCGTCGAACTGGTCGATGATCATGTCGGCGAATTCCGACGCGCTGACGCGGCGGCCGATGATGGCCGCGCTGACGTTGAGTTCCTGCGGATACGGGACCGCGAGGATGCGGCCGCTGCGCGTCTTCAGCCACACCGGCTGGTCGTCCATGCACCAGTCGAGTACGTAGCGGTAGCCGGCTTCGTCGAGCAGGTCGGGTGTGTGCTCGGTCTCGGCGATTCTCTGGGCACGCCCGCCCGCCGGCGGCGCCGAAGGCCTCACTTGAAGCCCTCGCTGACGCGTCTATCATGCGGGCCGCGACGACCGAACAGGACAGCGCCAGCGCCTTCAGCGAGCGCTGGCAGGGCGTTACCGCGTCCGAGCTGTCCACGTCGCAGACTTTGTCATCGAGCTTTGCGAACTGCTCGGTGTGCCGCGCCTCCACGCCACGGCCAAGCAGGACTACATGTTCCAGCCGTCTGTGACCGTTGGTCATGGCGACGGCAGCAGCAGCGCCGGCCGCATCGATTGCTACCGCCGAGACGCCTTCAGTTGGGAATCGAAGAAGTTCAAGCCGGGCGTTGTTGCCGCGGCCGCGAGAAGCACTGGCAAGGCCTTCGACGACACACTGCTGCGCGCCCGCGCGCAGGCCGAGGCCTATGCCCGCGCATTGCCGGCCAACGAAGGCCGGCCGCCGTTTCGGGTGGTGGTGGACGTGGGCCATGTGATCGAGCTGTACGCCGAGTTCACCCGTTCGGGCGCTACCTACACGCCGTTTCCTGACGCGCGCTCGCACCGCATCCGCCTGGCCGATCTGACTCATGACGAAGTGCGCAGCCGCCTCTGGGCGCTGTGGGCCGACCCACTGTCGCTCGACCCCGCGCGCGTCAGCGCCCACGCCACGCGGCAGGTGGCCGGCGAGCTGGCCCGTTCGCTCGAAGCGGCGGGCCACGCGGCCGAGCATGTGGCCAGGTTCCTGGACGCTGCCCGAGCAGATGCGCGCCGTCGCCGAGGTGCTGGCGGCCAGTGCCCGTGCCCTTGACGAAGCTGCGCTGGCCGCGCGCTTCAGCGGCCGTGGCCCGTGGAAGAAGCACCTGCCGCAGATCCTGCAGACGCTCGAAGCGCTGGGCCGGGCACGCCGCGAGGGCGATCGCTGGCGCGTGTGAGGCCCACGCGTTCACCCGCTCAGGGCTGCGTTGCGGGGGGGGCGAATCCGCCGTTGGCGGTGCTGCAGGCCCCGCAGCGCTACTTCTTCAGGGTGTACGTGCCGACGGCCTCGGTCTTGCCGAGGACACCCTTGTACGTGTATTGGCCAGTGATGCCCTGGTACTTCCCGGTGCCGCTCAAGAACTCGCCGCTTCCGGCGGCCCCGCCGCCCATCCCGGGATCGCGATATCCCACCTGCCGCATGGTGATCGACGAGCCGTCCTTGAACCGCATCACCGAGTCGATCAGGACCGTGACCCGCCCCTTCTCGTCGCTCGCCCCATCCGTGCCCTCATACTTGACCTCGGCCGTCTCGCCCGTGCTCAGCACAGCCGTGCCGAGGCGGGTGAACTTGCCCCCGCCCATGGTTCCCGAGGCTACCGTGTACTTCCACGAGATGTCCGCGCCTTGCGCCAAGGCAGGTACCGCCAGCAAGGCAGCCGCGGTGAGCCACCCAACCCAACCTGAAGCAAAACGGAGTCGCGCCTTGCGAGCGTTGTCCATAAAATTCTCCATTGGTCAACTCTTGTCGTTGAAGCGTTACGAAGCCTCAACTTGCTCCACGACAGTTCCCTGATGAACGACAGCATGCGCGTCCCGTTTCATTGGGCATTGAGAACGGTCAAGCAACGCTTTCTTGAGATCACGGGCAGGCATCGAGATTCAAATCGAGGTTCGTGCCGACGGCAATCCGCCACGTGGCGGATTGGCATGCTGGCGTGCACGCGGGACTATGGAGATGGGGTGACGCTACGCGACGGCGAAGTGCTGCGCGATCTCGCCGGCGGTGGTGATCCACACCGCGTCGCGGTGCCGCGCCAGGTGCGCGAAGGCGCGGCGCAGCTGGCGTAGGCGGAACGGCTGGCCGACGATCATCGCGTGCAGCGCGATGCCCATGACCAGCGGCTGCTCACGCGACTGCTCGAGCATCTCGTCGAACTGGTCGATGATCATGTCGGCGAATTCCGACGCGCTGACGCGGCGGCCGATGATGGCCGCGCTGTCGTTGAGTTCCTGCGGATACGGGACCGCGAGGATGCGGCCGCTGCGCGTCTTCAGCCATACCGGCTGGTCGTCCATGCACCAGTCGAGTACGTAGCGGTAGCCGGCTTCGTCGAGCAGGTCGGGTGTGTGCTCGGTTTCGGCGATCCACGGGCACAGCCAGCCGGCCGGGGGCGCACCTTCGTGCTGCGCGATGGTGGCGGTGACCGACGCGATCAGCGCGCGTTCGTCGGCCTCGTTCAGTGCTGCCTGGTGCTCTGAATTGGTGCGGCCATGCGAGGCGATCTCGGCCCCGTGCGAACGGAAGGCCGTAATCAGCTTTGGTGCCACCGCATACAACTCGCTGTTGACCAGCAGCGACAGCGGTAACCGGTGTTGCTTGAACAGCTCGAGCAGGCGCCATGCACCGACACGGTTGCCGTAGTCGCGCCAGGAGTTGTTCAGCACGTCGGGCGCCGGGATCCCCGGCACCAGGTCTTCGACCAGGCCTTCGCCCCAGGCGTATTGCTCCAGGTTCAGCGCGACGTAGACCGCCAGGCCCGTGCCGTTGGGCCAGCGCCCTGGTGCGCGGTCGACGATCGGCGAGTAGTCGTAACGGCCATGGCTGCGCAGCATCGGCAGGGCTCCAGTGTGATGGCGGGTCAGCCGGCGGCAGCGAAGCGGGCGGCGACGGCGGCGTCGACGTTGATCAGCTCGCGGCCGCTCGGTGCGGCGTAACTGCCGGTTCGCGGCTTGGGTAGACCCAGTTGCACCAGCAGTTCGGCCTGTCGCACGGCGCAGGCCATGCAATCGATCAGCGGCACCGGCACGTCCTTCTGCAGTCGCGCCGGCACGCCAGCCATGACGGCGCCGGTGAGCACGACGGTCTCGGCGCCATCGCGCTCGATCAATGCGAGCGCGCTCGCGACCAGTTCGCGGTCGAGTTCGTCATGGGCGCCGCGCTGGTAGGCGGCCGCGCTTTCCAGCACGCGCCAGCCGGCAATGCGCGCCGCCAGCCCATATGCGGTGACGAGTTCGTGGTACAGCGGCAGCACGCGGCGGCCGAAGGTGATCACGCCGATGCGCCCGCCGAGCATGCAGGCGGTGAGCAGGCCGGCCTCGGTCATGCCGACCACCGGCACCGGCAGCAGTTCACGTGCACCACGCAGGCCGGTGTCGTACGAGACCGCGATCACCACCGCGTCGCAGCCGGGTGCGTGCTCCGACACGAGCGCGATGGTCGAGTGCTCACCGATCGCATGCTCGGCGCGGCTGCCGATCACGCGGCCGCCGAAGCGGCCGGTCACGGCGACGATCTCGGTGCCGGGCGCGGCGCTGGCGCGGGCCTGAGCGGCGACCTTTTCGGTCACGATCTCGGAGGTGTTGGCGTTGACGACGAGGATGCGCATGGTGTGTCCCGGATTCAGGCGAAGACGGCGTCGAAGTCGATCTCGTTCTCGGCGCTGCGCTGAAAGTCGAGCGAGGCCTCGACGTGGCGCAGGTGCTCGACCATCTGCGCGGCCGCGCGTTCACCGTCACGCGCCTCGATGGCGTCGACCAATGCGGCGTGCTCGTGGTACGGGCAGGCCGGCACGTTGGGCGCGTCGTACAGGATGATGACCAGGCAGGTCAGCGTTTCCAGCTCTCGCATCGTCTTGGCCAGGAAGCGGTTGCCGGCGATGTCGGCGATCACCTGATGAAACTCGCCCGACAGCCGGATGATGGCCCGCTTGTCATTGGCGGCGCGCGCTGCCGACTCCTGCGCCACGTGGCTGCGCAGGCGCTGGATGTCGCCGCGCTGGGCCAGCCGTGTGGCCTGGCGGATCAGGTCCGGCTCGATCAGGCGCCGGGCCACGAAGACCTCGCGCGCCTCGTCCACCGTCGGGCTGCTGACGAACGCGCCGCGGTTCGGCAGCACCGTGACGATGCTGTCGTGCGACAGGCGTTCGATGACCTGGCGGATCTGCGTGCGGCTGACGCCGAACACCTTGGCCAGTCGCTCTTCACCGAGTTTGGTGCCGGGCGGCAGGCGGTGCTCGACGATCGCCGTCAGCACGCGCTGGTGGATGACGTCGACGCTGGGCAGGGCTTGCCGGGTGGTGGGCAGGCTCGCGGCCGGCTGGGCGCGCACCGCGTGCCGGGTCGGCGCGGTCTTGGGACGGACTGACGATCCAGTTCGGGGCATGGTTGTATCCAAAATGGTGCGTGTTTTGAATCCAAAACAAGGCTGAGTATAACGAGGCAGGGCGGCTTGGCAAGCCTTGTTCGCTGGGGGACGAGCGCACATGAACAGCCCTTGGCCCGTTTGTTGCACGCACATGTTCTGGCGACTCCGGATCCCGTGCCGGAGATCGGTGCGCGGGTAAACACCGACAAGATTGGATTCAAGATTCTTGCCATTTTGTATCCAAAACACTAATCTTCGTGTCGGCAGGAATTGTCCAGCGGCACGCCTCGTCGGGGCAGATCGAAGGTTTCACTCAAACAGGAGCAGCAGTGATGAATACGACATGGGTTCGCAACGCCACGATGGCGGCAGGTCTTGTGCTGGCGTGCGTCGCGCCGGCCTCGGCACAGGAAAAGATCCGCATCGCCGGCAACTTCAGCGACAAGCATTCGTCGTCGATCGCCATCGAGCAGTTCAAGAAGGACGTCGAGCAGGCCACCGGCGGCAAGCTGATCGTCGAGACCTTCCCCAACATGCAACTCGGCGGTGCGCAGGAGAACGTGACGCAGGTGCGCGCCGGAACGATCATGATGACCTGGGTCGGCATGGCCTTCCTGTCGCGCACGGTACCCGAGCTCGAGGCGGTGAGCCTGCCCTTCCTGTTCCCGAACCGCGAGGTCGCCTACAAGGTCATGGACGGCCCGATCGGTGGCCAGCTCGACAAGAAACTCGAAGACAAGGGCTTCATCGCGCTCGGCTTCATGGAGCTCGGTTCGCGCCAGGTCACCAACAGCGTGCGGCCGATCAAGACCATGGCCGACCTGAAGGGCCTGAAGATCCGTCTGCAGCCCAACGAGACGCACCTGGCCACCTTCCGCGCGCTCGGCGCCAACGCGCTGTCGATGGACATCAAGGAGGTCTATTCGGCGATGGAGCAGAAGGTGATCGACGGCCACGAGAACCCGTACAACCTGATCTACGACAGCCGTTTCTTCGAGGTCCAGAAGTACCTGTCGAACACCGGGCACTTCTTCGACTTCATCGCCGTCGTGGCCAACCGCAAGAAATTCCAGGCCTTGTCGCCCGAGTTCCAGAAGGCGATCACTACGGCGATGAACAAGGCCGTGGCCACGCAACGCGCCGAGGCGGCCAAGGCCGACGTGGCTGCGCTGGCCGAGCTGCAGAAGAAGGGCATGCAGTACGACGCGATGCCGGCATCGGAACGCGAGGCCATGCGCAAGGCCACGGCCGGCGTCGTCGACGACATCAAGAAGCGCGTCGGGGCCGACCTGGTCGACCAGGTGCTCGCCGAGGTAAAGAAGGCCTCGGGCACCTGAGCCGCGCAAGGCTGAATCGGGAGCCCCCGCGATGAGCCGATTGCTGCCCTCGAACCTGACCCACCACCGCGGGCCGCTGCGCCCGCTGGCGCTGGGGCTGCACGCGCTGGACACTGTGGCCGGCTGGGCCATCATCGGCATGCTCGGCGTGATGGTGACCGTGGTCTCGCTGCAGGTGCTGTTGCGCTACGCGTTGAACAACTCGCTCGGCTTCGCCGACGAGATGTCGCGCCTGACCTTCGTCTGGTCGATCTTTCTGGGCATCCCGCTGGGCATCCGGCTTGGATCGCACATCGGCATGGAGTTGCTCAGTTCCCGCTTCCCGCCGAGACTGCGGGACGTCATGGCGCGTTTCATGGCCGCCGTGGCGGCGGCGATGATGATCCTCGTCACATGGCAGTCTGCCGTCGTCGCTTTCGACCAATGGGACGAAATGATGGCCTCGATGAACGCCAGCGCGGCCTGGTTCATCGTCGCAGTCGGCGTCGGCTGTGGCCACGCCGCGCTGCACCTCGTGTGGCTGGTGCTGACCGGCAAGCCGACCATGACCGAAGCGGTGGCGACAGAATGAGTCTGCTCATCATCTTCGTATTCCTCGGCATTGCCGTGCTCGGCATGCCGCTGGCGTTCTCGCTCGGCATCGGTGCGGTGGCCGGTCTGATCTACAGCGACGTCGACTTCAACCTATTGCCGACGCGGATGATGAACGCCGTCAACGCCTTCCCGCTGATGACGATCCCGTTCTTCATCCTGGCCGGCGAGTTGATGATGAAGGCCGGCATCATGGAGCGCCTGATCGACCTCGCCAATTCGGTGGTCGGCCGCATGCGTGGCGGCTTGGCCCATGTGACGGTACTGGCCGGCATGGGCTTGTCGACGGTATCCGGCGCGGCGGTGGCCGACGCCAGCGCGCTGGGCAGCACGATGATCCCGTCGCTGCGCAAGGTCTACGGCGTCGGCTTCTCTTCGGCGGTGGTGGCGGCGGCGGCGAATCTCGGCCCGATCATCCCGCCGTCGGGCGCGATGATCGTCTACGCCTTCATGGCCGGGCCCACGGTGTCTGTCGGCGGCATGTTCATGGCCGGTGTGATCCCGGGCCTGATCCTCGTTGCGGCGATGATGTTGCTGGTCTCGTACACCGCGATCAAGCGCAACTACCCGCTGACCGGCGAGGCCTTCTCATGGGCCAAGGTGGGCCACGAGCTCAAGCGCTCGTGGATCATCTTCCTGATGCCGGTGGTCGTCATCGGCGGCATCGTCGGCGGCGCCTTCACCGCCACCGAAGGCTCGGCGATCGCCGTGGTCTATGCCATGGCGATCGGCTTCTTCGTGACCAAGACCTTGAAGGTCGCCGACCTGCCCGAGGCCATGATCCGCACGGCGATCACCTCGGCGGTGGTCGGCGCGATGATCGCCTTCGCCTCGGTGGTCACCTACATGCTCACGGTCGACCAGTTGCCGGCGCAATTGACTGCCTTGCTGCGCGGCATGACGCGCGATCCGTTGGTCTTCATGCTGCTGGTCTCGGTGGCGTTGTTCGTGGTCGGCTGCTTCCTCGAATCGAACGCAGCCTACATCATGCTGGTGCCGCTGCTGCACCCGATCGCGCTGTTGTATGGCATCGACCCGCTGCACTTCGGCTTCCTGTTCGTCTTCAACCTCGTGATCGGCATGCTCACGCCGCCGGTGGGGGTGGTGTTGTTCGTGTTGTGCAGCGTCTCGGGCATCAAACTGGGCGAGCTGGTCAAGCATGTCTGGCCGTTCATCGCCGTCATGTACGGGCTGCTGTTCACCTGCATGTTCATCCCGAAGATCGTGCTCTGGCTGCCGCGGCTGATGGGCTACTGAATGAGCGCCGCCACGCCGCGCGAGCAGTTCCTCGCGCCGCAGACCTTCATTGGCTGGATCACGCCGTCGGCCAACACGGTGGTCGAACGCATCACACTGGGCATCCTGCGCCAGTTCCCGCAGGTTTCGCCGCACTTCTCGCGCACCTCGGTGGTCGGCGCCGTCGATCCGTTCCCGCTGACCTACGACTTCGACGACATGCTGGCCACGGCCAAGGTGCTGGGCGACGCACAGCTCGACGTCGTGGCCTGGAACGGCAGCAAGGGCGGCAGCCTCGATTTCGCGCTGGACCATGAATTGGTCGAACGCATCGAGCAGCTCACCGGGGCCAAGTCGACGACCTCGACCCTGGCCATCGATCGGGTCTTTCGCGAAGACGGCATCCGCCGCTTCGCGTTGGCCTGCCCCTACGTCGACAGCTACCGTGAGCGCATCGTGCGCAGCTTCGCGCGTGAAGGCTACGAATGCGTGGCCGCGCGCAACTTCGGACTCAGCGACAACTATTCCTTCTCGCAGATTCCGCTCGACGACATCGCAGCGATGTTGCGCAGCCTGGCGGAATCCGGGCCGCAGGCCATCGTCACCTTCTGCACCAACTTCCCGGCCGCTCCGATCGTGCCCGAGATGGAGGCAGAGCTCGGCATTCCCATCTACGACACGGTGACGATGGGCGTCTGGGGCGCGTTGCAGCGCGCGGGCATCGATACCAGGGCAGGCCGCGACTGGAGTCGGGTGTTCGCAAGATGAGCCAGCAACCAGATTCGCTGTTGATCCGCCGCGCCCGCGTCTTGACGCTGGACGCCGCCGACCGCGAGTGGCCAGATGCCGACATCGTGATCGAAGGCGGGCGCATTGCCGCGATCGGCCCGGATGCCGGTGGTGCCTGGCCGCGCGGTTTCGCGCGAACGATCGACGGCAGCGGCATGCTGGCCATGCCAGGCCTGATCAACGCGCACTTTCATTCGCCGGGCAACCTGATGAAGGGCAGCCTGCCGGGTTACCCGCTCGAGATCTTCATGCTGCACGAGGTGCCGCCACTGGCCACCGGTGGCGACGCCGACCGCCTGGCCTACGTGCGCACGATGGTCGGTGCGCTGGAGATGCTGCGGCGTGGCATCACCGCCGTGCACGACGACGCGTACCACGTGCCGGTGGCCAGTACCCGGTTGATCGACGCCATCATGCAGGCCTACGCCGACGCCGGCATCCGCGCTACGGTGGCGATCGACCAGCCGAACATCGTCGAGTACCAGAAGTACCCCTACCTGGCTGAATTGCTGCCCGAGGCCGAGCGCCGCGCGATGGACGACGGCGCCGCGCCAGTCGAGCGCCGAATTGCTGGCGCTGTACCGCCACCTGATCGACCGCTGGCACGGTGCCGCCGAAGGCCGCCTGGCCGCCGCGGTGTCCTGCTCGGCACCGCAGCGCGTCACCGACGATTACTTCGCCGGCCTGTCGGCACTGTCGAAGCGACACGACCTACCGTTCAACATCCACATGCTCGAGACCAAGCTGCAGCGCGTGCTCGGGCGCGAGAAGTTCGGCAAGTCGCTCGTGCGCCACGTGCACGACCTCGGCTTTCTGGACGAACGCATGATGGTCATTCACGCCATCTGGATCGACGACGGCGACATCCGCCTGCTCGCCGACTCGGGCTGCACCGTCGCGCACAACCCGGTCTGCAACCTGCGCCTGGGCAGCGGCGTGATGCCGTACCGGAAGTTGCGCGACGCGGGGGTGCCGATCTGCCTCGGCACTGACGAGATGAACACCGATGACAGCGTGAACCTGTGGTTCGTGGCCAAGACGGCGGCGCTGTTGCACACCCTGGCCATGCCCGATTGGCGGCAATGGCCGCAACCGGCCGAAATGCTGACCGCGCTGACGCGTGGCGGCGCACGGGCGATGCGTCGGGCCGACAAGCTGGGCCAGTTGGCGGTCGGCTTCGATGCCGACCTGATCTTGCTCGACCTCGATACGGTGGCCTTCACGCCGCTCAACGATTTGCGCCGCCAATTGATCCACTGCGAAGACGGCGGCTCGGTGCGCACGACCATCGTCGGCGGCCGCGTCGTCTTCGACGCCGGTCGCATCACCGGCGTCGACGAACCCGCGTTGCGCGCCGAGATGCGCGAGCTGATGGCCGCCGGCCGCGAGCAGCAGATGCGTGCGGCGCAGGAAGCGCTGCGCCTGGAGCCCTATTACCGCGAAATGGTCCTGCGTGCCGCGTCCGAGGACGTCGGCATGAATCGCTGGCTGAACTGAGACACCCTTAACCCCCCTTGAAGGAGATCACCGTGAAGAACCGCTTCCTGCCCAGCCTGCTCGCCGCCGCCATGGTCGCGCTGCCACTCGTTTCCCTGGCCGCCGACCCCACCGCGATGCGCATCGCGGGCAACTTCTCCTCGAACACCAAGCATGTCGACGAGATCGAGAAGCCCTTCTTCACTGCGCTGCCCAAGCTGATGGGCGAGCCGATCAACATCAACTACAACCCGATGGACGTGGTCAACGTGCAGGCGGCCGATGCGCTGCGCCTGCTGCGCTCGGGCACCTTCGACGTAATGAGCGTGCAGATCGGCATGGCTTCGCGCGACGATCCGTTCTTCGAAGGCATCGACCTGATTGGCGTATCGACCAACATGAAGGATCTGCGCAAGGCCGTCGATGCCTACCGCGAGGTTTTCGACAAGCGCCTGCAGGCGCGCTTCAAGGCCAAGGTGCTGACGTTGTGGCCCTTCGGCCCGCAGGTGTTCTATTGCAACAAGGCCATCAAGTCGGTCGAGGACATCAAGGGCCTGAAGGTGCGCAGCTTCACGCCATCGATGGCGGCGCTGATCCAGAACCTGGGCGGCACGCCGGTGACGCTGCAATTCAGCGAGGTCTACCCTGCCTTGCAGCGCGGCGTGGCCGATTGCGGCGTGACGTCGCCGACCTCGGGCAACGCGGGCAAATGGGGTGAGGTGACGACGCACTTCCTGCCACTGTCGGTGTCGGGCTCGGTGCAGGGCCACTTCATGAACCTGGACTACTTCAACAAGTTCTCGCCCGACGCGCAGAAGAAGATCGTCGACGGCTTCAAGCAGATGGAGGACCGCATGTGGGACCTGGCCGAAACAGCCAACGCCGATGCGATGAACTGCAACATCGGCAAGGAACCCTGCCTCAAGGGCACCAAGTTCAAGATGACGCTGGTCCCGGTGACGCCGGCCGACGAGGCCAAGATCAAGGCCGCGGTGTCGAGCTCGGTGCTGCCGCTGTGGAAGGAGACCTGCAACAAGGTCGATCCGAAGTGCTCGGAGACCTGGAACGCCACCGTCGGCAAGGCCCGCGGCCTGAAGATCCAGTAAGCAGCATGCGCCAAGGGCGGTCGCAACCCGGGTCGCGACCTGTCCGATCCAACAGGAGAGAGCATGGAAGACGATCCGATCAGCCGGGTGGTTGAGCCCGTGGCGCGCATGGCCGCCATCCTCTGCGGCTACGTCGTGCTGCTGTTGTCGCTGGCGGTCTCGGTCGAGATCGTCGGGCGCAAGCTGTTTTCGCACTCCTTGCCCGGTACCGACGACATGGGGGGCTACGTGCTGGCGATCGTCGCCGTGATCGGCGCCTCGTACACGATGGCCAAGCGCGGCCACACACGCGTCGACATCTTCCTGGTCATGATGCCGACGGCCTGGCAGCGCGTGCTAAACCTGCTGGCGATGGTCTCGATGGCGGCCTTCGCCGGCTTCGCGGCCTGGCGCGGCACCAACGTGCTGCTCGAGTCGATCGAGTTCCAGAGCGTGGCCAGCAACCCGCTGCAGACGCCGCTGTGGCAGCCGCAGTCGCTGTGGCTGATCGGGCTGCTGCTGTTCGCCCTGATCTCGCTGGCCTACGCCGTGCATGCGCTGCTGCTGTTCGTGCGTGGCGATCCGAAGTTGAATCGCTACTACGGGCCGGCCAGCGTGCAGGACGAACTCGAGGCCGAATTGACGGCGCAGGCCGAACGCGCCGCACAGGCCGAGGCCGGGGTGCAGAAATGATCGACCTGACTGCCGCCGTCGTCGGCTTTGCGCTGCTGATCGGGCTGATGTCGCTCGGCCTGCACGTGGCCTTCGTGATGTTCGCCATCAGCATGCTGGGTGCCATCTTCTACCTCGGCACGCCCGCAGTGCTGGAATACGGCACCCAGTACTGGGGTGCAACCAACAACTTCGTGCTGGTCGCTGTGCCGCTGTTCGTATTGCTGGGCGAGTTGCTGGTGCGCGGCGGCTTCACCGACCGCATGTACCGCTCGCTGTCGGATTGGCTGAATCCGCTGCCGGGCGGTCTGCTGCACACCAACATCGGCGCCTCGGCGATGTTCGCCGCCGTGTCGGGCTCGTCGGTGGCCACAGCCGCCACCATCGGTACGGTGGCGATACCGGCTTTCAAGGGTCGCGGCTACGACCCGCGGCTGGTGCTCGGCAGCATCGCAGCAGGTGCGACGCTGGGCATCCTGATTCCGCCGTCGATCAACATGATCATCTACGGCGCAATGACCAACACCTCGGTCGGCCGCCTCTACGCCGCCGGCGTGATCCCGGGGCTGTTGTTGACAGGCCTGTTCATGGCCGTGGTGGTCGTCGCCTGCTGGTGGAAGCCGGCACTGGCCGGCGCCAAGTCGGCGCCGGCGCCGCTCGGTGAGCGGCTGCGGCGTCTCATTGACCTGATGCCGCCGACGCTGCTCTTCGTCGTCGTGATGGGCAGCATCTATCTCGGCTGGGCCACGCCCACCGAGTCGGCTGCGCTGGGCGTCGTGATGGCGCTGTTGCTGTGCATCGCCTACGGCAAGTTCTCGCTCAAGATGCTGCACGAGTGCTTCGTCACCACGGTGTCGGTGACGGCGATGATCATGCTCATCGCGGCGGCGGCGTTCTATCTGAACTTCGTGCTCGGTCTGATGGGCGTGCCGCAGGCGCTGGCCAACTTCGCCAGCCAGCTCGGCACCTCGCCGCTGGTGATGCTGGCCGTGCTGACGGTGTTCTACCTGATCCTGGGCTGTTTCCTCGACGCGTTGGCGATGATCATCGGCACCATCCCGATCGTCTTCCCGCTCGTCACGGCGCTGGGCATCGACCCGGTCTGGTTCGGCATCTACCTGGTGGTGATGGCCGAGCTGGCCTTGATCACGCCGCCGGTGGGCATGAACCTGTACGTCGTGCAGGGTATCCGCAAGGAAGGCCTGATCACCGATGTTATCGTCGGCACGCTGCCGTTCCTGTTCATGATGTTGCTGCTCGTCGTGCTGCTGGTCGTCTGGCCCGATCTGGCGTTGTGGCTGCCCCGGGTGTCGTTCGGCTGATGGGCAAGCGCATCCTGCTGGGCATGCTCACGCCGTCGTCGAACACGACGCTGGAGCCGGTGACCACGGCCATGCTTGCCAACCTGCCCGAGGCCAGTGCGCATTTCGGCCGCTTCAAGGTGACCGAGATCGCGCTGACGAAGCAGGCGCTGGGCCAGTTCGACGACAGCGAGATCCTGCATGCCGCCGAGTTGTTGTCGCACGCCAAGGTGGGGGTCATCGGCTGGAGCGGCACGTCGGCCAGCTGGCGCGGCTTCGACACCGATCGCCAGCTCTGCCGGCGCATCACCGACGCAACGGGCGTGCCGGCCTGCACGTCGGTGCTGGCGTTGAATGAAGTCTTCGCGCGCACCGGTGTGCGGCGATTCGGGCTTGTGACGCCGTACCTGGACGACGTGCAGGGCAGGATCATCGCGAACTACGCGGCTGCAGGCTACGAGTGCGTGGCCGAGCGCCACCTCGGCCTGCGCGACAACTTCAGCTTCTCCGAGGTCGACGCCGACACCCTGCGCGCAATGGTGCAGGGCGTGGCCCGTGCCAAACCTGACGCGATCGCGATCTTGTGCACCAACCTGCGCGGCGGCCCACTGGTGCAGGCACTCGAAGCCGAGACGGGCATCCCGATCCACGATTCGATCGCCACCGTGGTCTGGAAGTCGCTGCAGCTCGCGGGGGCGGACCCGCGCCGCGTCAAGGGTTGGGGCCGATTGTTCGGCTTGTCCGATCTGCCGCCGTCACTGCCATGAACCTCACCGCCACCGACGAACACCTGCTGCGCACGGCCATCGCGCTGTCGGCCCAGGCCCGCGCCGCTGGCAATCAGCCCTATGGCGCGCTGCTTGCCGATGCACAGGGCCGCGTCCAGCTGCAAGGGTGCAACACCCAGGTCACCGAGAGTGATTGCACGGCACACGCCGAGTTGAATCTGATGCGTGACGCGTCGCGGCGCTTTTCCCCGGCCGAGTTGTCAGCCTGCACCGTCTACGCCAGTGGCGAACCTTGCCCGATGTGTGCCGGCGCGATCTACTGGGGCGGCGTCGGGCGCGTCGTCTATGCCTTGTCGATCGAGGCGATGACGGCGCTCGGCGGCCCCGTTGCCGACGAAATCGCGCTGCACTGCCGCGACGTGCTGGAGCGCGGCACCCGTTGCGTCGAGGTGCTCGGCCCGGCGCTCGAAGATGAAGCCAGGCGCGTATTCGACGCGCCGCAAGGACACCCGACACCATGACCCCGTTCGATCTCGTCGTGCGCCATGCGCGCGTGGCCACCGCAGCCGATGTCTTCGACTGCGACATCGGCATCGCCGGCGGGCGCATCGTCGCACTCGGCCAGGGCCTGGCTCCCGGCGCGCGCGAGATCGATGCGGCCGGCCGCGTCGTTACGCCCGGGGGGGTCGATGCCCATTGCCACCTCGATCAGCCGATGCCGTCGCCGGCGCGCATGGCCGACGATTTCGACACCGGCACGCGCTCGGCGGCTTGCGGCGGCACCACCACCGTGATTCCATTCGCCGCGCAGGTGAAAGGCCAATCGCTGCGCGCCGCGGTCGACGATTACCACCGCCGCGCCGAGGGCCGGGCGCACGTGGACTACGCCTTCCACCTGATCGTCAGCGACCCGACGCCGGCGGTACTGAGCGTGGAGTTGCCGGCGCTGATCGCCGAGGGCTACACCTCGTTCAAGATCTACATGACCTACGACGACTTGAAGCTCGACGACGGCCAGATCCTCGACGTGCTGTCGGTGGCCCGCGAGCACGGCGCGATGGCGATGATCCATGCCGAGAACGCCGACTGCATCGAATGGCTGACGAAGCGGCTGGAGGCCGCCGGCCGCACCGCGCCGCGCTTTCATGCCCACGCGCGGCCGATGCTGGTCGAGCGCGAAGCCACGCACCGCGCCATCGCATTGGCCGAACTGGTCGACGTGCCGATCCTGATCGTGCATGTGTCGGGGCGCGAGGCGGTCGAGCAGATCCGCTGGGCGCGTGCCCACGGACTGAACGTTTTCGGCGAGACCTGCCCGCAATACCTGTTCCTCACCGCGAGCGACCTCGGCATCGACGACAGCTACGCCGGGGCGCGCTGCGTGTGCAGCCCGCCGCCGCGCGACAAGGGCAACCAGGAAGTGATCTGGAACGCGTTGGCCGACGGCCTCTTTACGGTGTTCTCGTCCGACCACGCGCCGTTCCGCTATGACGCACCGGAGGGCAAGAAGCCGGGTGGACAGGAGGTCGCGTTCCGTCATATCCCGAACGGCATCCCGGGACTGGAGACGCGGCTGCCGCTGCTGTATTCCGAAGGCGTGCTGGCGGGGCGCATCACGCTGGAGAAGTTCGTCGAACTGACGTCGACCAACCCAGCCAAGGCCTACGGCCTGCACCCGCGCAAGGGCACGATCGCGATCGGCAGCGATGCCGACCTGGTGGTCTGGGAGGAACGCAAGCAGGTGCTGCGCAACGCCGCGTTGCACCACGCCGTCGACTACACGCCCTACGAGGGCATCGAACTCGCGGCCTGGCCCGCGCTCACGCTGGCCGCTGGCGAGGTGGTGTGGGACGGCACGCATTTCCACCCGCGCCGCGGCCGCGGCCGCTTCCTGCGCTGTGGGCCGCCGACGCTCAGGCCGCGGCCGGCCAAGGAGTCCAGACCATGACGCGCCTGCTGCTGATCAACCCCAACATCTCCGACAGCGTGTCGGATCTGATCCGCGCCGAGGCCGTGCGCTGTGCCTCGCCGGGCACCGAGATCGAAGTCGTGACCGCACCCTTCGGCGTGGCCTACATCGAGACGCGCTTCGAGGCCCTGATCGGCGCCTATGCCGCGGCCCAGCTGGCTGCCGAACACCATGCGCGCTTCGACGCGGTGGTCGTCGCCGCCTTCGGCGACCCTGGCCTCGGTGGCCTGCGCGAAGCCTTGCCGTGCCCCGTGACCGGCCTGACCGAAGCCGCGCTTGCAAGTGCCTGCCTGCTCGGCGGGCGCTTCTCGATCGTCGCCATCTCGCAGCGCATCCGCGCCTGGTACCGCGAGACGGTGCAGCACTACGGCCTCGAAGGCCGGCTGGCCAGCATTCGTGCGCTCGACGAGCCGCTGGCCGACATCGGCAAGGTGCAGGGCGACCAGGGCGAGCGTCTGTTGCGCCTGGCACAGCGCTGTGTCGACGAGGACGGCGCCGACGTCATCGTGCTGGCCGGGGCGCCGCTCGCCGGCCTGGCGCGCTCGTTGGCGGCCCGCCTGCCGGTGCCGGCCGTCGACGGCGTGTCGAGCGCGGTGCGCCATGCCGAGTCGATGGTGGCGCTGCGCCCGGCGCGCGCGCGCCAGGGCAGCTACGGTCCGCCGCCGATCAAACCGAACAGGGGCCTGCCCGAGTCGATCGCGCGCCTGCTGGCCGGTCCACCACGGTAAGGCGCGTCGCCCGGCCGGAGCCGCAGCTCAATTGCTGGATGGGCGTCCGACCAATTGCATCTCCAGGCGCGGCTCCTTGAGCTTGGCGTCGACGCGGCTCTCGACGTAGATGCGCTTCGGTTCGATGCCGCGGTCGGTGAGGAACTTGCGCAGTGCACCCAGGCGCGCCTCGTTCAGATCGCGCTCGGTGTGGCCGGCGCCGTCGATGCGCCACGGCCCGGTCGGCACGATCAACGCCACCTCGACGTCCAGGCCCACGGCGTCGATGATCAGTTCGGCCAACCTGGACTTGGTCAGTTCGGTCAGCTGATCGCCCTGGAACAAACCCGTTGCCGGCAGCGACATGGTGCGCCCGGTGATCTCGTTGTCGCCTGGGGCGGCCATGGGCATCGGCAAGGACTTGCTCTGCGCGGTGGTCTGTGCCGCCGCCATCGGGCTTGCCGTCAGCCACAGCGCGCTGGCCATCGCGGCAAGGATGGGACTGGCGTAGGTGTGCGACAGCTGCTGGCCGGAAGTTGGCGGGATTCGCTGCCGCAATGGGTGGGTCGTGTCATCGTGGTCCCTTCAGATTTCGTGATCTTAGGTGCAGCGGCCTTCAGCAGGTGCGCCAGCTCCGCGTCACGCGCCGCATGGCGCCGAATCCGCTGACCAGCACGATGCCTGCCAGCACCAACGCGCTGCCGGCGACGAAGCCCGCCTCCACGGGTTCGTCGAGCAGCCAGATGCCCAGGATGACGCCGAACACCGGCGTCAGGAACGAGAACACGCCCAGCCGCGACGCCAGATAGCGGCGCAGCAGCCAGAACCAGACCAGGAAGCTGGCGAACGACACGATCACGCTCTGGAACGCGAGATGGCTCCAGGCCGCGGCCGTGGGTTCGAAGCGCGCTTGGCCGAGCAGGAGCGCTGCAGGCACGAGCAGCACGAAGGCGGCGACGAGTTGGTACAGCAGCGTCTCCGTCGCCGGCGCGGCCGTCAGGCTGGTGCAGCGAAGGGTGACCGTCGTTGCGCCCCACGCGGCGCCGGCCAGCAGCGCGAGCGCGTCACCCAGCAGGACGCGAGTGTCCGCGGCGTCGGCAGCGACGGGGCCACGCCCGAGAAAGGCCACGGCGATGCCGGCGAACGCGATGCCGATGCCGATCCACTGCGCCCAGTGCAGTCGTTCGGCGGGCAGCTTCCAGTGCAGTCCCAGGGCCGCGAAGATCGGTGCGGTGTAGAGGAAGACCACGGCATGCGACGCATGTGTGAGGCGCAGCCCCTCGGCCAGTAGCAGGTACTCGGCAGCGAACAGTACACCGACGGCCAGCCCGGGACGCCAGCGGCCCGTGCGCAGCGCCATGCCTTCACCGCGCCTGGCCATCAACGCGGCGACGAGCAACGCGGCAATCCCCGAACGCAGGCCGACCATCAGCATCGGGCTCACGTCGGCGGCCACGGCCTTGAGCGAGATCTGCTGCAGGCTCCAGATCAGGCACAGCATCGCCATCAGGCCGGCGGCGCGGCCGTCCAGAGCGAGTCGGGTGTGCATCAGGGGGTGTTTCCACTCGTGAAGACGGGCCTATTGTCGAGTTGGCGTCTTTCATCGAGATAGCGAATTCAGGACAATCGATGCCGACAACCCGCCAACCCGACGCACGCCTGGCCATGGCACCCGCCGCGAAATCCCTGCACCTGCCGCCGTACCGCGATGCGTTGCCTGCGCCGATCGTCTTTCGCTCGGCGCAGATGCCGCCGCAGGCCAGCTACCCGAAGCACCGGCATGCGTGGGGCGAGTTCGTCTACTCGTTCCGCGGCGTGATGGAGGTCAAGCTCGCCGATCAGCACTACGTCGCCCCGCCGCAATACGGCATCTGGCTGCCGCCGGAGATCGAACACCGTGGCCTGAACCGCCAGCAGGCCCTGCACAGTTCCTTGTACGTGGCCGCAGGACTGTGCGCTGCGCTGCCGGGCGTGACCTGCGTGCTGACGGTGAGCCCGCTGGCGCGCGCGCTGCTGGAGCACCTGCGGCTGCATCCACCTGCGCTGCCGCAGAGCACGCAGGCGCAGCGAATGCTGCGCGTGCTGGTCGATCAGCTGTCTCATGCCCGTAGTGTCGGCAGCTACCTGCCGCATTCCGACGACCCGGTGCTCGCGGCAGTTCTGCAGGCGCTGGAGGCGCATCCGGGGGACGAGCGTTCGCTGGCCGAATGGGCCGCGGCGTTTCACGGCACCGAGCGCACCGTCAGCCGCCGCTGCCAGCGCGATCTGGGCATGTCGTTCGCTGAGTGGCGGCAGCGCTTGCGGGTGGTGAAGGCGCTGCCGCGGCTGGAATCCGGCGAGAAGGTGGAGACGATCGCGCTGGATCTGGGCTACGCCAGCGCCTCGGCCTTCATTGCGATGTTCCGCCGCATGACCGGTGTCACGCCCGACGAGCAACGGCGTGAGCGGGTATCGACGGCGAAAGCCTGAGCGTTCGCGAATTCACTGGTTCGCTTGGCGCAGATGGCCGTGCCTTGCCCGCGCGCGTCGCTCAGGCCGGGCCGGTGTGCGTGATCTGATGCCGGTAGCTGTCGAGATCCATCGCGCCCACGGCACCGATGGCGTGCATCTTCTGCGCGTCGAGTTGCGCATGTGCCAGGTCCGTGAAAGGCCGCTCGTCGCCCCAGCCTTCGAGCAGGATGACCCAGCGCGGCACGACATTGGCGACGCCGCGGGCACGCTCTTCGGCATTCGGCTCGCTGCTGCCCGCCGCGTCGGCCACCAGCAGGTGAACGCCGGCGACGCCGCTCAGCGTGGCGATCGCGGGAAGAAACTGCCGGTTCAGCAGCTCGAGGTGTTCCTCTGCGTCGCTGGCCGGCACGTCGTAGCGCAGGGTTGCCAGCAGGCCGCCCTGCGCAACACCGAACGTGCCGCGGACATGGCACAGCGAACGCGAGACCGACCGGAAGTGCCGCACCGCGGCGATCGTCCACGGCGTCGGTGCATTCACCCGATCGGCATAGGCCTTGCCGAGCAGCACGTCCATGCTCCGCGCCTCGTAGAGGTTGAAGAACTCGTGGCGTGCACCGATGCCGATGTAGCGGCGCCCGCGCAGGAAGCCGGGAATGGCCAGCCTTTCAGGCATGTGCTCCTGGCCGTGCCAGGCGTAGAAGGTGTCGCGACCCTCCGGCTGCGATGTCGTGCCAGATGGCGACGGCGGCCTGCCCGAGCAAGGCCATCAGGCAACCAGGCCTTGCAGGCGGCACAGCTGCGCGATGGCCTCGCGCTCGGCCGGCGCGATGCCCAGTTGTGGCTCGCGGCATGCGGCCGAAGGGAAATGCCCCTGCAGGCGCAGCACCTCTTTCATGCGCGGCCGGAAATCGCGTATCGGCGGGCGCCAGCAGTAGCGCGCGATCGGCCCGAGCCGGTCCCAGATCAGCCGCGCGGCGCCGAGTTCAGAACGCTGGACGGCGGCGTGCATGGCCACCAGCTCGGCCGTCGCGGTGCCCGCAAATCCGATCAGGGCGCCGCTGCAGCCCATCAGCATGGCTTCGAAGATGAAGGTGTCGCTGCCGGTCAGCACGCCGATCGGGGCCGGCAGGCCGCGGGCGACGTCGATGGTCTGCAAGGTCTGCCCGACGTCGAAGCTCGATTCCTTGATCGCCACGAGCTGCGGAATCTCGGCCATCGCTTGCAGGATCTCCGGCGTGTAGTCGGGCCCCCAGCCTTTGGGGAACTGGAAACAGATGATCGGCAGCTCGCTCGCTTCGGCGATCGCGCGGTGGTAGCGCACGATCATTTCTGCCGGCACCGGCGCACCGCTGAAGGTGGGGAAGGGCGGGAACACGGCCAGACCTTCGGCCCCGGCCTCGCGAAAGCGCCGCGCCTTTCGCGCCGCGGCGCGCGTCGATCCGCCGACCACGCCGGAGAGAAACGGCACCCGTGCGGCAATCACCTTGCTGCAGACCTCGATCACCTCGGCGTTGCTCGTCGTCTTCGAGCGCGATGACCTCGGAGGCGTCCATGTTCATCACGATGCCCGCCGGGCGCTGCGCGGCGATCCAGTCGATGTAGCGCTCCAGCGTGGCCCAGTCGATTTCGCCGCCCTCGTGCATGGGCAGCAGTGGCGCGGCGATGACGCCGGTGAAGGGGCGATTCAGCATCGAGTCCGGCCTTTCAATAGTCGGTCAGTAGCGGATCACGCCGTAGCGCATGAAGCACTCGGTGATCTGCTCGCAATATTGGGTGAAGCGAGGGCTGCTGACAACCGCCTTGTCGCGCGGCCGCGGCAGGTCGATGTCGATGATCCTCTCGATGCGCCCGGGGCGCGGCGTCATCACGACCACGCGATCGGCCAGCGCAACGGCTTCGGCGATGCCGTGGGTGATGAAGATCAGCGTATGGCGTTGCGCCAGCCAGATCTTCTCCAGGTCGATGCGCATCTGCTCGCGGGTCAACGCGTCGAGCGCGCCGAAGGGCTCGTCCATCATCAGCAGCGGCGGTTCGTGAATCAACGCGCGCACGATGGCCACGCGCTGGCGCATGCCGCCGGAGAGTTCACGCGGTCGACGGTCGGTGAAGTCCCCCAGGCCCACGTCGTCCAGCAGCTTGCGTGCGCGCTCGCGAAACTGTTGCGGATCGAGGCCGCGCAATTCGAGCTGGACCAGCACGTTGTCCAGCACGTTGCGCCAGTCGAGCAGGACCGGGCTCTGGAACACGATGCCCAGCTCGGTCTGCGGGCCGATCACGTCTCGGCCGCCAACCCGCACGCGGCCCGAGCTGGCGGGCAGCAGCCCCGCAGCGATGCGTAGCAGGGTGCTCTTGCCGCAACCCGAAGGCCCGACGACGACCACCAGTTCGCCCGGTCGGACGGCGAGGTTCACGCCGTCCAGCGCCTGGGTCACCATGGCGCCGCGCCGAAAGGTGTGGCACAGCGCGTCGAACTCGATATCGGCTTCGGCCGCCGCGCGCGCGGCGGCAGCGGGACCCGTCACTGCGGCACGAATTCGTTGGTGTGGAAGGTGGTCCAGGGTTCCTTGGTATCGAGTTCGCGGTACTGCCTGAGCAGGCCCAGGGTCTGGTCCCAGTCGGCCTTGCTGCCGAGACCGATCTTGCCCTTGGAATTCGGCGAGTCGAGCAGCTCGAAGTCGACCAGCATCTGATCCAGCGTCGACTGCCGGTTGAGATCGGGCTTGGCCTTCATCGCCGCATCGACCGCGGGGCCTGGATTCTTCTTCGCCGCCTCCCACGAGCGCACCGACGCGCGCACGAAACGGCGGACGAGGTCGGGCTTGGTCTTGATCAGATTGCCGGTGGTGACGATCGTCATGCCGACGATGTTGGCACCGTGGTCCGCATAGCGCAGCGCGGCCGGCTCGGCGCCCTTGTACTTGATCAGGAAGTACTGATCGTCGGCGCCGCCCAACAACGCATCGACGCGCTTTTCCAGCACCGCGACCACCTTCGCCGCCGGATCGACCTGCACGAACTTGATCGTGTTCATGTCGAGCTTGTTGTGGGCTGCCAGGGCTCGAAACAACTGGCCCAGCGGGTCGCCTGGGCGACACCGCCAGTGACTTTCCTTCGAGATCCTTGGGCGTCTTGATGCCAGCCGAGGCGAGCGAGACGACGGAGAATCCGGTTGAATTGAGCAGCGACATCACGGACTTGACGTCGGCTCCCTTCGCCGCCGTGGTGATCAGGCTGGACGAATCGGCCATGCCGAAGGTATCCGACCCCGCGGCGACGACCTGCACGGTATTGGCCGACCCGCGGCCCTCGTTGATGGTCAGGTCGATGCCCTCTTGCTTGAAGAAGCCCATCTCCTTGCCGTAGTAGAACGGCACGTGCAGGCCGCCCAGGTACCAGTTGAGTCGCAACGAGACCGCATCCTGCGCAAGGGCGGGTCCGCCAGCGAAGAGCACGATCAGCGCGAGGAAGAGTCGGATGAACTTCATGACATGTCTCCTGAAACGGTCGGTGGGGAACGCTTACAGCGCGGCTTGGTTTGCATGGGTCTGCGATGAGTGCCAGGGAATCGTGATGCGCTCGACGAATTCGACCGTGTAGTACACGGCCAGGCCAATCAAGCTGAGCAGGAAGATCACGGCGAAGACCATCGGGGTGTCCAGATTGCCGTTGTACTGAAGCAGCAGGTAGCCGAGCCCTTTGTCGGAGGCAACGAATTCGGCGACGATCGCAGCGGTGGCGGACAGTGCGGCCCCGACCTTCATTCCCGTGAAGATGTCGGGCAGGGCCTGCGGCAGGCGGATCTTCGCGAACAGCTTCCAGCCGCTGGCGCCGGTGGTGCGGGCGAAGTCCATGATCTCCGGATCGACCGCCTTGAAGCCGGCGATGCTCGACACGACGATCGGGAAGAAGGACAACAGGAAGACGATCAGCAGCTTGGGTGTGTAGCCGAAGCCGAACCAGATGATGAACAGCGGCGCAACGGCGATCTTCGGCACGATCTGCAGGAACACGACCACCGGATAGATGGCGTTCTCCATGAACCGCGAGTAGGTGACGGCCAGTGCGAACGGCACACTGACCAGCACCGCGACGAGGTAGCCACCGAGGATTTCCTGCGTCGTCACCCAGGCGCCGCCGATGACCACGTCGGATCGCTTGGCCAGCTCGGTCCAGATCCTGGACGGCGCCGGCAGCAGGTATTCCTTGATGCCCAGCAGTCCTCACGCCGATTTCCCAGGCCACCAGCAAGACGGCGACGACGAGCACCGCGCCCGCCCGCTGGCGCAACCATGCGCCCAATCCGGCGGCCCGCTGCACACGAGCGGCCGTGCGCACGGGCGGCGCTGCGCCGTGCACGGCTACGCTGCCACCTGCGGACCGTCGAGATCCCACGTGCCGTAGCTTGCGGGCATGTTTATCTCGATCAGTTCGAGATCGTCGGATCGCGTGATGACGTTGTGCGGCACGCCTGCGGGTTGGGAAATGCAGCCACCCGCACGCGACGACGATGTCCTCGGGTTTGCCGGCGAAGCGGAAGGTGATCGAGCCACGCAGGACGAAGACGAAGTGCCCGGTCATGTCATGCCAATGCCACCCGGTCGGCTGTTCGAACGGACGGATGGCACGCACATGCTTGGCGCCGATTCGGCCGCCGCTGGCTGCGGCGAGCCCGAGGTCGCGGTACTCCACGTCGGCACGCAGCCCATCGCGCGTGAATGCAGCGTCTGAACACTCCACGACCGAGAACAGCGAGCAGGCCTGCCCAAGCGTCAGGGGACCACTGTAGTTCGGCGAACTCGCTGCTTGCATCGAGATCCTCTGGAGCACGGCGTTCGAGGCCGATCGGCGAACGAGGCTACAGCAGGCGCCTTGCAGGGTCAATGACAGTTGCCCCAGGTGGCCTGCGCGCACGCGATGCGACTCAATCGCGTGCGCTCTCGGCCGCGCCGGCCTGTTCCGATCAGCAGCACGCGTGGCCGCTTCGCGCAGCGCCGCGGCGCTGCCGTCGCGCAACGGCAGCGACTGTGCCGCACCAACCTGGGCGTAGTTGTTCCGTATCGACTTCAGGTACAGCGGGTCGTAGTGATCGCGCATCAGCTCGCCGAACACCTCGGCCCAGCGGCCTTCGCGCGCCAGCGCCTGCCACTGCTTGACGGTGTCGCGGCCGCGCATCTCGACCAGCGTGTCGAGGTGGCCGCAGAAGCGATCCACCTTCTCGGCGAAGAAGCCGTACTCCTCGAGCAGCAGTTGAATCCGCGCCGCGTCGGGCATCGTCACCATCACCACGCGGCTGTCGCTGCGCATGCGCTCGAGCAGGGCGGTCGGCACCTGCAGCTGGCCGATCTTGCGGCTCTCGCTCTCGACATACACCGGTCGCGAGGGGTCGAGGGCCGACAGCGCAGTCCAGACCTGCGTCTCGAAGGCCCTTTGCGTCGGTTGCGGCTCGTGCGGCAGGCCGCCGAGCACCGAGCCGCGGTGCCGGGCCAGGCCTTCCAGGTCGAGCACCTGCGCACCCGCCGCGGCCAGGGCGTGCAGCAGGCGCGTCTTGCCGCTGCCCGTGCGGCCCGCGATGACGACGTAGTCGAAGCGCAGCGGCAGCGTGCGCGAGTTGCTCGCGCACCTGTTCGCGAAACGCCTTGTAGCCGCCTTTCAGGACGGTGGTGCGAAAGCCGATCTGGGCCAGGAACCAGGCCAGCGTGCCGCTGCGCTGGCCGCCGCGCCAGCAATAGACCAGCGGCGACCAGGCGTGCGGCTTGTCCTGCACATGCGCTTCGAGCAGCTCGCCGATGCGCTTGGCCACGATGGCCGCGCCATGCTTGCGCGCATCGAAGGCCGAGACCTGGACGTATTCGGTGCCGACCACGCGGCGCTCGTCGTTGTCGAGCACCGGCCAGTTGACGGCGCCGGGCAGGTGGTCTTCGGCGAATTCGGCCGGCGAGCGCGCGTCGATGATGGTCTGGAACGAATCCAGCCGCGCGATGGCCTCGGCGGCCGCGATGCTGGCCAGGCTCATCAGGCAAGCTCCGTGCTGCGCACTGCGGTATTCGCCTTGGGAGCGGCCCGGCGGCTCATGCCGGCGCGCCCTCAGGCGCCAGCGCGTCGAGCACTTCGCTCTCGATCGCCAGCTGTGCCCGGTTGTGCTGCAGCTCGGGGCCGTCGATCAGGAAGGTGTCTTCGACGCGCTCGCCCAGCGTGCTGATCTTGGCCAGTTGCAGATTGATGTGGTGGCGTGCCAGCACGCGGGCGATGCCGTAGAGCAGGCCCGAGCGATCGCTGGCGCTGACGCTGAGCAGCCAGCGCTGCGCACGCTCGTCGGGCCGCAGCGACACGCGCGGCGTGACCGGAAAGCTCTTCACGCGCCGCGACACGCGGCCGCGCCGCGGCTCGGGCAGCGGGCCGGTGGCGGCCAGCGCCTGCGCCAGTTGCGTTTCCACCAGCGAGATCAGGTCGCGGTAGCCGGCCGGGTCGGCGGTGTCGATGTTCGGGTGCACGAGCTGGAAGGTGTCGAGCGCGAATTGGGCGCGCGTGGTGTGCACCTTGGCGTCGAGCACCGAGAAGCCGGCGTTGTCGAAGTAGCCGCAGATGCGCGCGAACAGGTCGGCAATGTCGGGCGCGTAGACCAGCACCTGCAGGCCCTCGCCGACGGCGGAGGCGCGCGCGCAGACCACCGGCACGGTCGTCTTGACGTGGCGCCACAACATGCGGGCATGCCAGGCCAGGTCGGCGGCGTCGTGGCGGGCGAAGTAGCTCACCTCGAGCGTGTCCCACAGCGGCGTCTCGGTGCCGGGCAACTGCGAGGTCAGCGCCAGCAGCGAGCGGGCCTCGGCCTTGCGCGCCTCGAGTTCGGCCTCCAGGCTGGGCTTGGTGCCGCCGAGCGAGCGCAGCGCCAGTCGGTACAGGTCTTCCAGCAGCTTGCCCTTCCACGCGTTCCAGACCTTCGGGCTGGTGCCGCGGATGTCGGCCACCGTCAGCAGGTACAGCGCGGTCAGCGTGCGCTCGTCGCGCACCTGGGCGACGAAGCGCGTGACGACCTCGGTGTCGGACAGGTCTTCCTTCTGCGCGATGTGGCTCATCGTCAGGTGATGCCGCACCAGGAACTCGATCAACTGGGCATCGCCGCGCTCGATCGCATGCTCGCGGCAGAAGCGCCGCACCTCCGCGCCGCCGAGTTCGGAGTGGTCGCCGCCGCGGCCCTTGGCCACGTCGTGGAACAGCGCGGCCACGAACAGCACGTAGGGGCGCTCGAACTGGCCGGCCAGTTGCGAGCAGACCGGGTACTCGTGGGCGTGTTCCGGAACGAAGAACCGGCGCACGTTGCGCACCACCATCAGGATGTGCTGGTCGACGGTGTAGACGTGGAACAGGTCGTGCTGCATCTGGCCGACGATGCGGCGAAAGACCCACAGGTAGCGGCCGAGCACCGAGGTCTGGTTCATCAGCCGCAGGGCATGGGTCTGGCCGCTGGGTTGCTGCAGGATCTCGATGAAGCACTTGCGGTTCACCGGGTCGCTGCGGAATGCGGCGTTCATCAAGCCGCGCGCGTTGTACAGCGCACGCAGCGTGCGTGCCGACAGCCCCTTGACCCCGACCGTCTGCTGGTAGAGCAGGAAGGTCTCCAGGATCGCGTGCGGCTCGCGCTGGTACAAGTCGTCGCTCGCCACCTCGAGCATGCCGCCGCGGTCGAAGAAGCGCGCGTTGATCGGGCGCATTGCCTGCGCCTCCCGGCCCTCGACCCGGGCCTCGATGTTGAGCAGCACGATCTGGTTCAGCTGCACGACGGCCTTGGCGGCCCAGTAATAGCGGCGCATCAGCACTTCGGACACGCGCTGGGCGTGCTGCGCCGACAGGCCCAGGCTGTTGGCCACGGCGGTCTGCAGGTCGAACACCAGGCGGTCTTCGCGCCGCCCGGCGATCATGTGCAGGCGCGCGCGGATCAGCCTGAGCAGGCCTTCGTTGTGTTGCAGTTGCTTGGCCTCGAACGGCGTCACGATGCCGTTGCCGGCCAGCTCGCTCCACGAGCGGCCGAGCCCGGCGGCGCGCGCGACCCAGAGCAGGATCTGCAGGTCGCGCAGGCCACCCGGGCTCTCCTTGCAATTGGGCTCGAGCGAGTACGGCGTGTCTTCGTACTTGGTGTGGCGCTGGTGCATCTCCAGCGTCTTGGCGCGCAGGAAGGCGCGCGGGTCGCGGTCGGCCGCCAGCCGCTTGTGCAGGGCCTGGAACAGCCGCCGCGGGCCGCACACGAGGCGGCTCTCGAGCAGCGCGGTCTGTACCGTCACGTCGCGTCGCGACTCGGTTGCGCATTCTTCGCTGTTGCGCACCGAGGAGCCGATTTCCAGCCCGATGTCCCAGCACGCGGTGATGAAGCGCTCGACCGCCGGGCGCGCCTCCTCGCTGCCCAGGTCGTCGGGCAGCAGCACCAGCACGTCGACGTCGGAAAACGGAAACAGCTCACCGCGGCCGTAGCCGCCCGCGGCCACCAGTGCGGCGCGTGCCGGCATCATGGTGGCGACCCACAGCTCGGAGAGGGTGGCGTCGACCAGCTTGGACAGGCCGCGGATCAGCGTCGTCGCGGCCGTGGCACTGGGCCGCGCGGCCGCGAAGTGTTCGACCAGTGCCGACTTGTCGACCGCCAGGCGCAGCCGAAAGCTGGCCACGCCATTGCGCGGGCTGAGCGACGGCGGACATGGACTCACACCGCCGCGGTGGCGGGCGTGTGCGCGGTGGCGGTCGTCACGAATGCCGGCAGCGCCGGGCTGCCCGCCGACAGCGTCAGCACCTCGTAGCCGGTGTCGGTGACGAGCACCGTGTGCTCCCACTGCGCCGACAACGAGCGGTCGCGGGTGACGATGGTCCAGCCGTCGTAGCTGCCGCCCTTGCGGTCTTCGCGGATGTCGCGTTTGCCGGCGTTGATCATCGGCTCGATCGTGAAGGTCATGCCCGGCACCAGCTCCTCGAGCGTGCCGGGCCGGCCGTAGTGCAGCACCTGCGGCTCCTCGTGGAAGCGCTTGCCGATGCCGTGGCCGCAGAACTCGCGCACCACCGAGAAGCCGGCGTTCTCGGCGAAGGACTGGATGGCGTGGCCGATGTCGCCCAGGCGCGCGCCCGGGCGCACCTTGACGATGCCCTTCCACATCGCCTCGTAGGTCAGGCTGCACAGGCGCCTGGCCGCGATGCTGCCTTCGCCGACGATGTACATGCGGCTGTTGTCGCCGTGCCAGCCCTCGGGCGTGATCACGGTGATGTCGATGTTGACGATGTCGCCGTTCTTCAGCGGCTTGGCGTTCGGGATGCCGTGGCAGACCTCGTGGTTGACCGAGGCGCACAACGAGGCCGGGTAGGGCGGGTAGCCGGGCGGCGCGTAGTTCAGCGTCGCCGGGATCGTGCCCTGGACCTGGACCATGTGCTCGTGCGCAATGCGGTCGATCTCGAGCGTGGTCACGCCCGGCTTCATCAACGGCGTGATCAGGTCCAGCACTTCGGAGGCCAGCCGGCCAGCCACGCGCATGCCTTCGATGTCGGCGGCGGTCTTGATGGTCATCGTCATGGGCCGGAATTATCCCACCCGACCCGTAAAATCGCCGGCTCTGCCGGTTTTCAACCCTGCCCAAGCCCCGATGTCCGCCCCGCCCAAGCATTTGCTGCATTTCGAGGGCGGCAACGCCTTGTCCGCATTCCGCGCCCAGGCGCTGCTGGCGCGCCTGACGGCGGCCTGCGCACGCATCGTGGCGGTCAGTGCGCACCATGTGCACTGGGCCTGGAGTGATGCGCCGCTGGACGGCGACACGCGCGACAAGCTGGCGGCCCTGCTCGACCAGCGCCGCGCAGCACCAAGCACCGCGGCCGGCACGCTGGTGCTGGTGATGCCGCGCCTGGGCACCGTCTCGCCTTGGGCCAGCAAGGCCACCGACATTGCCCACAACTGCGGGCTGGGCATTCGCCGCCTCGAGCGGGTCACCGAGTTCCGGCTGCAGTTGGCGCCGGGGCTGTTCGGCAACAAGCCGCTGGCGGCCGACGAACTGCAGGCCGCCGCCGCCTGCCTGCACGACCGCATGACCGAGAGCGTGGCCTTCGAGCGCGACGCGGCGCGGCACCTGTTCGACGAGCGCGAGGGCGTGCCCACGATGCACGTCGACGTGCTCGGCCGCGGGCGCGAGGCGATCGCCGCGGCCAACGTCGAATGGGGCCTGGCCTTGTCGGACGACGAGATTCACTACCTCGCGGCGGCTTTCGAGAAGCTGGCACGCAATCCGACCGACGTCGAGCTGATGATGTTCGCGCAGGCCAACAGCGAGCATTGCCGGCACAAGATCTTCAACGCCGATTTCGTCATCGACGGCGAGAAGCAGCCGCGATCGATGTTCGCCATGATCCGCCACACCGAGCAGACCAGCCCACAGCGCACGATCGTGGCCTACGACGACAACGCCGCCGTGATGCAGGGCGGCGCCGTCGAGCGCTGGCTGCCGATGGGCGTTGCCGAGGCCCCGCTGTATGGCGCGCGCGAGGAACTGGCGCATGTGCTGATGAAGGTCGAGACGCACAACCACCCGACCGCGATCTCGCCATTTCCGGGCGCCTCCACCGGCGCCGGCGGCGAGATCCGCGACGAAGGCGCGACCGGCCGCGGCGCAAGGCCGAAGGCCGGCTTGACCGGTTTCTCGGTCGGCAACCTGCATCTGCCCGGCACCGACGAGCCGTGGGAGCGCGCGCGCATCGGCAAGCCCGAACACATCGCCTCGGCATTGCAGATCATGACCGAGGGCCCGCTCGGCGGCGCGGCGTTCAACAACGAGTTCGGCCGGCCGAACCTGGGCGGCTATTTCCGCGTCTACGAACAGCGCGTGGCCGGCGTGCAGCGCGGCTACCACAAGCCGATCATGATCGCCGGCGGGATCGGCTCGATCAGCCAGTCGCAGACCAAGAAGAAGGTGTTTGCAGCGGGCACGCTGCTGATCCAGCTCGGCGGCCCCGGCATGCGCATCGGCATGGGTGGGGGCGCGGCCAGTTCGATGGCCGCCGGCAGCAACGCCACCGCGCTCGACTTCGATTCCGTGCAGCGTGGCAATCCCGAGATCCAGCGCCGTGCGCAGGAGGTCATCAACCACTGCTGGGCGCTCGAGGATGGCAACCCGATCCTGGCCATCCACGACGTCGGTGCCGGCGGCATCAGCAACGCGTTCCCCGAACTGGTGCACGGCGCCGGCCGCGGCGCTGTGTTCGACCTGACGAAGGTGCCGCTCGAAGAGAGCGGCCTGGCGGCCAAGGAGATCTGGTGCAACGAGAGCCAGGAGCGCTACGTGATTGCGCTCGACCCCGCGCTGTTGCCCTTGTTCGAGCGCCTGTGCCGGCGTGAGCGCTGCCCGTTCGCCGTCGTCGGCGTGGCCAGCGCCGCGGCGCAACTGGTGCTCGAGCACGGCGCTGGCGGCGAGCGTGCCATCGACATGCCGCTCGACGTACTGCTGGGCAAGCCACCGAAGATGCTCCGCGACGTCCAGCGCGTCGAGCGTCGCGAGGCGCCGCTGCAGCTCACCGGCGTCGAACTGGAACGGGTCGCGCGCGATGTCCTGCGCCACCCGACGGTGGCCAGCAAGCGCTTCCTGATCACGATCGGCGATCGCACGGTCGGTGGCCTGTCGCACCGTGACCCGATGGTCGGGCCTTGGCAGGTGCCGGTGGCCGACTGCGCGGTCACGCTGGCCGACTACCGCGGTTTCGCCGGCGAGGCCTTCGCCGTCGGCGAGCGCACGCCGCTGGCCGCCATCGACGCCCCGGCCTCGGGTCGCATGGCGGTGGCCGAGGCGATCACCAACCTGCTCGCGGCGCCGATCGAACTGGCGCACGTGAAACTGAGCTGCAACTGGATGGCCGCCTGCGGCGAACCCGGCGAAGACGCGGCCCTGTACGACACCGTGCGTGCGGTCGGCATGGAGCTGTGCCCGGCGCTGGGCATCGGCGTTCCAGTGGGCAAGGATTCGCTGTCGATGCGCACGCGCTGGAGCGACGCCGAGGGCGCCAAGCAGGTCAGCGCGCCGGTGTCGTTGATCGCCACCGCCTTCGTCGCGCTGGCTGACGTTCGCGGCAGCTTGACGCCGCAGCTGCAGGCCGGCGACACCACGCTGATCCTGATCGACCTCGGTGCCGGCCGCATGCGCCTGGCCGGGTCGATGCTGGCGCAGGTGCTGGGCCAGTTCGGCTGCAGCGAAGCGGACGGCGTGCCCGACCTCGACGACCCGCAGTCGCTGAAGTCGCTGGTGGCCGCCATCAACCAATTGCGCCAGGAGGACAGGCTGCTGGCCTATCACGACCGCAGCGACGGCGGGCTGTGGGCCGCGGCGTGCGAAATGGCGTTCGCCGGCCATCGCGGCGTGAGCCTGAACGTCGACATGCTTATCACCGAAGGCGACGGCGTTGGCGACAGCCGTGCCGATTTCGGCGACGCCAAGAACTGGGCGCAACAGGTCAGCGGGCGACGCGCCGAACGCACCCTGGCGGCGCTGTTCAACGAGGAACTCGGCGCGCTGATCCAGGTGCGCAGCGCCGAACGCGACGCGGTGATGGCGGTGTTGCGTGCGTTCGGCCTGGCCAGGCACGCGCATGCCATCGGCAAGACCAACGATCGTGGCGTGGTCGAGGTCTGGCGTGATGCCAAGACGGTGTTTGCCGCGCCGCTGGCCGAGTTGCATGGGCAGTGGGACGAGGTCAGTTGGCGCATCGCCCGCCAGCGCGACAACCCCGCCTGCGCCGATGCCGAACACGCGGCCGCGGGCCGCACCGATGACCCCGGCCTGCACCTGCACCTGACATTCGACCCGGCCACGGCGCCAGCGGTGCACACCACGCGCCCGCGGCTGGCGATCCTGCGCGAGCAAGGCGTCAACTCGCAGGTCGAGATGAGCTACGCGCTGGCGCAGGCCGGCTTCGACACCTTCGACGTGCACATGAGCGATCTGCAGACAGGCGGCGCACGGCTCGAGCAATTCATCGGCTTCGTCGCCTGCGGCGGTTTCTCCTACGGCGACACCCTGGGCGCCGGCGAGGGTTGGGCCCGCTCGATCCTGTTCAACCCGGCGTTGGCCGAACAATTCGCCGCCTTCTTTGCGCGCAAGGACAGCTTCGCGCTGGGTGTGTGCAACGGCTGCCAGATGATGGCGGCGCTGTCACCGATCATCCCGGGCGCCGCCGCCTGGCCGCAGTTCACGCGCAACAGGAGCGAGCAGTTCGAGGCCCGCCTGTCGATGGTCGAGGTGCTCGAGTCGCCATCGCTGTTCTTCGCGGGCATGGCGGGCAGCCGCATGCCGATCGCCGTCGCGCACGGCGAGGGTTATGCCGATTTCTCGCAACGCGGCGATGCGAAGACCGTCCAGCGCGCGATGCGTTTCGTCGCCAACGACGGCCGCGCCACCGAGGCCTACCCCGCCAACCCCAATGGCAGCCCGGACGGCCTGACGGCGGTCACCACCGCCGACGGCCGCTTCACGGCGCTGATGCCGCATCCCGAGCGCGTCTTTCGCAACGTGCAGATGAGCTGGAGCGGCGGCGACGTCGGCGCGCCCAGCCCCTGGATGCGCATGTTCCACAACGCGCGGCGCTGGGTCGGCTGAAGCGTCCGGCGACCCACGAGTGCGGGGGTTGCCGGCGCTATTCGCCGCTGGCCAGTACCACGCGCTGCTTGCGGGTCTGGCCATTGCGCCAGACGCTGAGCGTGACGCTGTCGCCGGGTTGGCGGCGCTCGAGTTGCGCCAGCATCTGATCCAGATCGGCAACCGGCTCGTCGTTGATCGCGGTGATCACATCACCGCCCACGACTTCGCCATTGGCGCCGCGGCGAAACGGCTGCAGGCCGGCCCGCGCCGCCGGCCCGCTGCTACCGACTTGAAGCAGCGCCACCCCCTTGGGCAGGTTCAATGCCTGCTGCAAGGCCGCCGGACCGGCCGTCACGCCCAGCGCGGGACGCACATAGCGGCCGTCGCGGATCAGCCGAGGCACGATGCGATTGACCTCGTCGACCGGGATCGCGAAGCCGATGCCGGCACTCGCGCCGCTCGGGCTCGCAATCTGCGTGTTGACGCCGATCAGGCGCCCGGCCGAGTCGAGCAGCGGCCCGCCGGAGTTGCCGGGGTTGATAGCAGCGTCGGTCTGGATCACGCCGCGGATGGTGCGCTGGTTGAACGATTCGATCTCGCGGTTGAGTGCGCTGACCAGGCCCGTGGTCAGCGTCTGGTCGAGGCCGAACGGGTTGCCGATGGCGTACACGCGCTGGCCGACCAGCAGATCGCGGCTGCTGCCCAGCGCGATCGGCGGCAGCTTGGCGGCAGGCACGTCGATCTTGAGCACCGCCAGATCGCGGTCGGGGAAGGCGCCGACGAGCTTGGCCGGGTAGCTGCTCTGGTCTGCCAGCGTGACGCGCGCGGCACTGCCGCCCTGGATGACGTGAAAATTGGTGACGATGTGACCGCGCTCGTCCCAGACGAACCCGGTGCCGGTGCCGAGCGGCACCTGCTCGACGTTCATCGAGAACAGGTCGCGCTGTGTCTCCAGCGTGGTGATGTGCACCACCGAAGGCGAGGCCTTGCGAAAGAGTTCGATGTTGGCCTGCTCGTCGGCACCGAGCGCACCGCGCGGCGCGACGCTGCGCGGCCCGGCGTCGGTACGGCCCAGCACCGCGCCATGCATCGTCAGCAGGGCGGTGCCGGCCAACGCCACCGCCACGCCAATGACGGCCCAGGCACGGGACCAACGCTGTCGTATCGAGTATCGATTCATGGGCGACGAGACCAGGATGCGGAGGCCGGTAACTGGGGTCGGACGGCGTTACATCAAGTGCCCGGTGGCACGTCAGGCGGCTGCCAGAATGGCGCGATGGCCAGCCAGCAAGTCACCCCCGAACTGCGGCAATGGATCGTTGCCCAGGCGCAGGCGGGTCACAAACCCGAGACCGTGCTCGATTCCATGCGCGCCAGCGGCTGGGCCGAGGACGTCGCGGTCCAGGCGCTGGAAGACACGTTGGGCGGCTTCCTGGCCGAGCATGCCAAAGCCGCCGGGCTGCCGCCGCCGGTCCCGGTCCCGGGGCCCGACCTCGCCGATGCGCCGCTGTGGCTCGACGCGGGCGACCGCCGCGTACAGGTCTTGATGAGCATGCTGCAGCCGCGGGTGGTGGTGTTCGGCAGCCTGTTGTCCGACGAGGAGTGCGACGGCATGGTGGCGCTGGCCCGGCCGCGCCTGGTGCGTTCGGAAACCGTGCAAACCGAGACCGGCGGCAGCGAAGTCAATCCGCTGCGGACCAGCTCGGGCATGTTCTTCGCGCGCGGCGAGAACCCGCTGTGTGCACGCGTCGAGGCGCGCATCGCCAGGCTGCTGCAGTGGCCGCTGGAAAACGGTGAAGGCCTGCAGGTCCTGCACTACCTGCCGGGTGCCGAGTACCGACCGCACCACGACTACTTCGACCCGTCCAAGGCGGGCACGGCGACGATTCTCAAGCGCGGTGGCCAGCGTGTCGGCTCGCTGGTGATGTACCTCAGCACGCCCGACAAGGGCGGCGGTACGTCGTTCCCCGACGTGTCGCTCGAAGTCGCACCGATCAGGGGCAATGCCGTCTTCTTCAGCTACGACCGGCCGCATCCGATCACCCGCACCCTGCATGGTGGCTCGCCGGTCATCGCCGGCGAAAAGTGGGTCGCCACCAAGTGGCTGCGCGAAGGGCGCTTCGATTAGGGCCTGTTCACGTTGCCGTCGGTCGTGTGAACGGCCCTTGGCCGGTGCGGGCTGTCAACCGACAGGCCCGAGGAGCCGTTGTCGGCCTTGAGCGCCTTGCTCTGCCATCCATCGATACAAGCACATGAACAAGCTCCTGACCGTCCTGGCCGCCATGGCCTTCGTTGCCGCCGCACAAGCCCAGACCGCGTCGGCGCCCGCTGCAAAGCCTGCGGCACCGGCCGCTGCGGCGACCCCGGCGGCACCCGCTTCGGCGCCGCCAAGCCCGCCACCAAGCCGGCGCAAAAGCCTGCTCAAAAGCCGGCTGCCAAGCCGGCCGCCAAGCCGGCGTCGGCTGCCGCGAAGTCGGCCTCCGCGCCCAAGTAAGTCGTCCGTTCGCGGCTTCGGCTGCGCCAAGAAAAACCCGGCCTCGGCCGGGTTTTCTGTTTGTCCGTGCCCAGATCAACTCGGGCGCAGCCCGGTGGAGCCATTCGCCGGCCGCAACATCTGCTTACGAACGATCCGCGCCCACTTGCGCTGCTCCCAACTGTGCGGACCGTCGAGCGGCCACTGTTCGATCACACCGGCCAGCTCGGCATGCGGCAAACGCATGTAGCCCGGCTGATGGCGCCGCAGCAGCCACACGCCGGGCAGCAGACGACGCGGCAGTGGGGCGCGCGCATCGTCGACCCAGTAGATGCATGGGCGCTGCGCCCAGAAGGCCTGACGCTCGAAGTACACCCGCCCGGCGATGCCGCTGGCGGCGGGCAGGAGGATGTGGTCGGTGAGGGTTTCGATCACCGCAAAGCGCAGGTCGCTGGGTGTATCGCCGCCGTGGCACACCAGGATCACGCGATGGATCTCGCGCGACGCGATGCGGTCGATCTCGCGCTCGTCGCGCAGTACCAGGAGGTCGGTGCCCTCCCAACGGGTGTTCATGGCGTCGTGACTCATGGCTTGCGGCGGTCGGGGTTGTCTGCATCAGGGGCGGGCAGGCGCACCATAGCTGCCTTCCCGTGCCTCAGCTGTCAGCAGGCACTACAAACTGCAAGCAGGTCGGTGCCCTGCCGCCTCGCGCCACGGGCAAACGGTGGCGCGGGGCTTCGCTCACGCAG
>CAVVVW010000021.1:0-63923 GCA_963751775.1 uncultured beta proteobacterium | reverse complement strand
CTTGACCCAAGGAGATCTGAGATGGCAAACCCCAAGAGCAAGCAGCGCAAGGTGATGATCACCTGCGCCGTCACCGGCGCGATCCACACGCCGAGCATGTCGCCGCACCTGCCGATCACCGCCGACGAAATTGCCGATGCGGCACTGGGTGCGGCCGAGGCCGGCGCCGCGCTGGTGCACCTGCACGCGCGCGACCCGCGCGACGGCCGACCCGACCAGCGGCCCGAGGCCTTCGCGCCGTTTCTCGCACGCATCAAGCAGGCCAGCAACGTGGTCATCAACATCACCACCGGCGGTGCGCCGACGATGAGCGTCGAGGAGCGCCTCAAGCCCTGCGCGCATTTCAAGCCCGAGGTGGCGTCGCTGAACATGGGCTCGATGAACTTCGGCCTGTTCCCGATGCTGGCGCGCTTCAAGGACTTCAAGTTCGACTGGGAGCGGCCGTACCTGGAAGGCTCCGACGAACGCATCTTCAAGAACACCTTCGCCGACATCGCCAACATCCTGACCACCTGCGCGGCCAACAACACGCGCTTCGAGATCGAGTGCTACGACATTGGCCACCTCTATACGCTGCGCCACTTCGCCGACCGCGGCCTGGTCAAGCCACCGTTCTTCATCCAGTCGGTGTTCGGCATCCTGGGCGGCATCGGCCCGCACCCCGAAGACGTGGCGCACATGAAGCGCACGGCGGACCGGCTGTTCGGCGACCAATACCAGTGGAGCGTGCTCGGCGCCGGCCGCAACCAGTTGCCGATCGCCACGCAATCGGTGGCGCTGGGCGGCAACGTGCGCGTGGGCCTTGAGGATTCGCTCTGGATCGGCGCCGGCCGCCTGGCCGAGAGCAACGCCCAGCAGGTGCGCGCCGTGCGCCAGATCATCGAAGGCCTCGGGCTTGAAGTGGCGAGCGCCGACGAGGCACGCGAGATGCTGCAGCTCAAGGGCCGCGGCGCAGTCAACTTCTAGCGCGCTGCGGCAGTCACGCCAAGGCCATCGCATGAACCGCATCGCTCTGCCCAGCGGAACTCTTGTCCCCTCGCTGGGACTGGGCACATGGCGCATGGGTGAGTCGCGTAGCGCCCGGGCGGCCGAGGTGGCTGCCGTGCGCAGCGCCATCGAGATCGGCTACCGGCTGTTCGACACGGCCGAGATGTACGGCGAGGGCGGCGCCGAGGAATTGCTCGGCCAGGCGCTTGCCGAAGCGCTGCGCGCCGGCGACGTGCGCCGCGAAGAGTTGTTCATCGTCAGCAAGGTCTATCCGCACAACGCCAGCCGCAACGGCACCGCCGCCGCCTGTGACCGCAGCCGCAAGCGCCTCGGCCTGGACCGGATCGACCTGTACCTGTTGCACTGGCGCGGCGAGCATGCGCTGGCCGACACGGTGGCGGCGATGCATGCCCTGCTGCTGGGTGGCCATGTGGGCGCCTGGGGCGTGAGCAATTTCGACGTCGATGACATGCAGGAGCTGTCGGCCGTCGCACCCGACTGCGCGGTCAACCAGGTCTACTTCTCGCTCGGCCAACGCGGTCCGGAGTTCAGCCTGCTGCCCTGGCTGCGCAACGCGGCGATGCCGCTGATGGCCTACAGCCCGATCGATCAGGGCAGCCTGGCGCAGCACAAGGCGCTGGCGGCCATCGGCGCGCCGCTGGGGCTGACTGCGGCGCAACTGGCACTGGCCTGGGTGCTGGCACAGGCCGGCGTGATGGCGATCCCGAAGGCCGTCAAGCCACAGCACCTGCGCGACAACTTCGCCGCTGCAGCGGCCGCATTGGACTCCAATGTGCTGCGCCGACTCGACGCATTGTTCCCGCCGCCACGGCGCAAGACCACCCTGGCCATGACCTGACAATGGGGCCATGACCCCCGAACACACCGCCGACTCGCGCTACGCCTGGACGCGACTGGCCGTCACGCTGGTGCTGATGACGATCGGCAGCGGTGCGATGTACATCGTGGCCGTGATGCTGCCCGCGGTGCAGGCCGAATTCGGCGTCGCGCGTGCCGATGCCTCGCTGCCCTACACGCTGCTGATGATCGGCTTCGGCATCGGCGGCATCGTCATGGGACGGCTGGCCGACCGCTTCGGCGTGATGGTGCCGGTGCTGCTCGGCGCCGCCGGCCTGGGCGCGGGCTTCATCGCGGCCGGCTTGTCGGGCAGCCTGCTGGCCTTCGCGCTCGCGCACGGCCTGCTGCTGGGCCTGTGCGGCAGCTCGGCCACCTTCGCACCGCTGATGGCCGACACCTCGCTGTGGTTCGTGCGCCGGCGTGGCATCGCGGTGGCGATCTGCGCCAGCGGCAACTATGTCGCCGGCGCGTTCTGGCCGCCGGTCGTACAGTACTTCGTCGAGGCCGTCGGTTGGCGCCAGACCTACATCGGCCTGGGCATCTTCTGCGCCGTGACGATGCCGCTGCTGGCGATGCTGATGCGACCGCGGCCGCCGGCGGCGGTGGCCACGCCGGCGCGGCGCGCCAGCACCGCCGCGCCGTCGACGCGGCCGTTCGGCCTCAGTCTGAACCACGCCCAGGCCCTGCTCTGCGTGGCCGGCGTGGCTTGTTGCGTGGCGATGTCGATGCCGCAGGTGCACATCGTCGCCTACTGCGGTGACCTCGGCTACGGCGCCGCGCGCGGTGCGCAGATGCTGTCGCTGATGCTGGCCTGCGGCATCCTCAGCCGGCTGGTTTCTGGCCTGATCTGCGACCGCATAGGTGGCCTGCGCACGCTGTTGCTCGGCTCGGTGTTGCAGGGGGTGGCGCTGCTGCTGTTCCTGCCCTTCGACGGCCTGGTCTCGCTGTACCTGATCTCGGCACTGTTCGGCCTGTTCCAGGGTGGCATCGTGCCCAGCTACGCGATCATCGTGCGCGAATACTTTCCGCCTGCCGAGGCCGGCGCGCGCGTCGGCACGGTATTGATGGCCACGCTGTTCGGCATGGCGCTGGGCGGCTGGATGTCGGGCAAGGTGTTCGACCTCACCGGCTCGTACCACGCCGCCTTCCTCAACGGCATCGCCTGGAACCTGCTCAACCTGGCGATCGCGGTGACCTTGCTTTGGCGCGTGCACGGCCGCGGACGCCTGGCGGCGGCGGCCTGACGCGCTCTGGCGGGAGTCCCGCTGCCCGAGTTGCCGTGCCGGGTCCCGCCCCGGCAGGGCTACGCAGTCAACCAAGCTCAGCCAAGCCGAGTCGAGTTCCCAGCGTTGGCGCCAGACCGCCCAAGCCTATCGCTGAACCGCGCGCAAGGTGTCGCACAGCATGTCCAGCCGGTCGAGATCGGCCGCCTCCAGTTCGCCGGCGCGCAGTTGCGCCGCGCGGGCGATCGCGTGCAGGCGGAAGAACAGTTCGTCTTCGACCGCCTCGACTTCGGCCGCGTCTTGTGGCTGCACCCCTTGACTGCACCACAGGCCGCTGGCGTACCAGCCGGCGCGCAAGCGCGACAGCAGATGCTGCGCCAGGCCCAGCGCCGATTGCAGCGCCGGCGAATCGGCCGCGGCCATCAGGGCGTCGACGCGGTAGATCGAACTCTGCAGCGCAGTCTCCAGGCGCGTCAGACGGGATTGCACTTGCGCCGCATCGAGCTGGGACTGCAGCGCGGGTTGGCTACCGACTGCCGCCGCGATGCGGCCGACCCAGCTCAGGTCGAACTCGCCCGGCACCACGCGCAGCGCGATGCTGACCCGTGACAGTTCGGGCCGCTCGCTGCGCAAGACGGCCAGCGAGGCCTCGGTGACGGCCAGCATGCGACCCAGCGGCGAGACGGCATCGCGCTGCAGCGCGTGCGGGTAGCCCGAGCCGTCCAGGCGCTCGTGGTGCTCGCCGATCGCACGTGCCAGCGTCGCCGGGTAGTCGGTCAATTGCGTGATCAACAAGCGGCCCACGTGGGGGTGCACGACGAGCTGGCGGTAGCTCTGCAGGTCGAGCAGGCGATCGGCATCGACTTCGCCGCAACGCGGGTCGATGTACATCTCGCCCAGGTCGTGCAGCAGGCCGGCCAGCATCGCCAGTCGCAGTTGGGGCGTGCCGCCACCGTGATCGAGCGTCAAGGCGCCGGCCAGCGCCATCGCCTGCACCGCATGATCGAACGACTCCGGATGCGAAGCCTGGCCGGCGCTGAGCAACAACTGGCCCACCGGGTGCAACGGCAGGTGCGCGACCTCCTGGACGATTCTGGCGGCGTACGGCCGCAACAGCGCGGCCAGTGGCGTGTCGCGCTCGACCAGCGCCTGTGTGCACAGCACCAAGGCCTGCGACGTGACGCCGTCCTCGACCAACAGGCAACTCTCCAGCGGCTCGCGCAGGCGGCGGTCGAGCAGCGTCCTTTGCAGCGCGCGGGACACCGGCTGGTCGCGCGCCCACAACAAGGTGCCCGAGAGCTCGAAGATGTCGCGCGCGGCGATGATGCTCTTGGTCTCGCTGGCCTCGAGGATGGTGGCCAGGGCGTGCGGGTTGGCGGTCGAGAAGGCGGTATGGCGGGCGGCTGCGTTCATGGACTACTCGGGCGGGTCGGTCTCCCGAGGCTTATCGGCCGTTTGCGCCGCGCACTTGAGCGCCGACCGTTACAGGCGTTGACACGCCCGCCATGCCGCGCTGCGCTCAACCGTCACTTGATTCCGGCGCGCATGAAGCTCTGCACGAACTGGCGCTGAAAGAGCAGGAAGGCGACCAGCAGCGGCGCCGAACTCATCAGCGTGGCCGCGGTGATGACCGACCAGTCGATGCCCTGGTCGGTCGACGAAAAGACCTGCAGGCCGACCGTCAGCGGCCGCGCGCTGACGGTATTGGTGATGATCAGCGGCCAGAGGAAGTTGTTCCAGTGAAAGCTGACCGAAACCAGCGCGAACGCGGTGTAGACCGGCCGCGCCAGCGGCACGTACACGCGCCACAGGATCTGCAGAGCGCTCGCGCCCTCGACGCGCGCGGCCTCGTCGAGCTCCTTGGGGATGCCCATGAAGGTCTGGCGCAGCAGGAAGATCGCGAATGCCGACGCGAAGTACGGCAGGCCGATGGCCAGCAGCGAATCCACGAGGCCCAGGCGCGACATGGTCTTGTAGTTCTCGACCAGCAGGATGTCGGGCATGATCATCAGCTGCACCAGCACCAGCGCGAACAGCAGCTTCTTGCCGGCGAACTCGTAGCGCGCGAAGGCGTACGCCGCCAGCGTGCTGAGCACCAGTTGGCAGGCCAGGATCATGGCCACCAGCAGTGCGGTGTTGAGAAAGTAGCGCGCGAACGGCGCCGCGGCCCAGGCGCGCAAGAAGTTCTCCAGCGTCAGTGGCGCCAGCGGCACGAAGTGGGTCGAGAACTCGGTCGGGTGGAACGCCGTCCAGACCGCGTAAGCCAGCGGCAGGATCCAGAGCAGCGCCAGCAACCAGGCGGCCAGGGTGTCGAGCCAGCCAGGGTCGTTGTAGACCAGTCGCGTAGCGGTGGCGGCAGCACTCACTTGTAGTGCACCTTGCGGTCGAGGATGAAGAACTGCAGCAGCGCGACCGTCGCCAGCACGGCCAGCAACACCATCGTCAACGCCGCGGCATAGCCGCTGTCCCAGTAGCGAAAGCCCACTTCGTAGAGGTGGAACAGCAGCAGCGTGGAGGCGTTGTCGGGCCCGCCGCGCGTCAGGACCACGATGTGGTCGACCATGCGCACGGCGTTGATGACGGCATTGACCATCACGAACAGCGTGGTCGGCATCAGCAGCGGCCATTGCACGCGGCGGAAGAAATACCAGCGCGAGGCACCCTCGATGGCCGCGGCCTCGCGCAGGCTGGGGTTGAGGCTTTGCAGCGCGGCCAGGTAGAAGATCATGAAGAAGCCCGCTTCCTTCCATACCGCCACCACCGTCACGGCGCCGAGCGCGGTGCGCTGGTCGCCGAGCCAGTTCTGCGACGGCAGGCCGAAGGCGCCGGTGATCTGCTCGAGCAGGCCGTAGCCCGGGGTGTAGAAGAAGAGCCAGATGTTGGCCACCGCCACCATCGGCAGCACGGTGGGCGTGAAGTAGGCCATGCGCAGGAAGTCGCGCCCGGCGATGCGCTCGTTGACCCATAGCGCCATCACCAGCGCCAGGCCGATCGAGCACGGAATCGTCGCCAGCGCGAACCACAGGTTGTTGGTCAGCGCCTTCCAGAACACCGGGTCGCCGACCATCTGCTGGTAGTTCTCCAGCCCGACCCAAACGGCCGGGCGCGAGCCCTTGGGCGTGGAGAAGAAGCTGTCGATCAGCGTGGCCACCGCCGGCACATGCGTGAAGGCGAGCAGCAGCACGAAGGCGGGCAGCAGCAGCAGGTAGGCGTGTACCTGCGTTTGGCTGTTGCGTATGGCGTGCTGCATGTCAATCGCTCTTGCGAGCAATGGGTGACTGCCTGCCTGCCGGGTCCCGGCCCGGCAGCCGCGTAACTTTCATTTGCGGCCTCAAATGAAAGTTACCAAAGCAAAGGGGCTCAATGCAACACCATTCAGTTCGTTCTGCATGCTTCGGAACCCCGATCCGGCGGGCCACTTGTGACATCCGCGGCAGATCGAACCTCTGCACGCTCGCAGGCGCGGGCCTCGCGAACGCTCGCCTGCGCTGATTCGTTCAACGACGGGCCGACGCGAAGCGAGGCCCCGTCGAGTGTGATGTCGGTTCGATGTGCCGCGCTGCGTCCAAGTGGCCCGCCGGGCCGGGTGTGCGTAGCGCGAAGAACGCGCCGAATGGTTTTGCATTCAGGCGCTTTCTCTTTGGTTACTTCTCTCTTTGCGCCTGCAAAGGGAAAGTAACCCGCCCGCCGGGGCGGGACCCGGCAAGGCAGCGCGGCCCGCTGGGGGCCACCATGGCACAACGGTCACTTGTAGGAACGCAGCAGGCGATCGGCCTCCGCCTGTGCATCCTTCATCGCCTGCGCCGCGGTCTTCGTACCTGTCAGCGCGGCCTGCAGGCCGTCGTTCAGCGCCTTGGTCACACGCTGGTTGTCGTGGGTCGAGAACTCGGCCATTGCAAACGGCAACTGGTCTCGCGCCACCAGCGCGGGCGGGAAGTCGGCGCCGTACTTCTTCAGCGCCGCGGTGGCGTAGGCGGCCTCGCTGATCGCCACATAGCCGGTGTCCATGCTCCACTTCGCTGCGCGCTCGGGCTGGGTCATCCACTTGGCGAACTTGAAGGCCGCCTCCTGCTGGGCCGGCGTGGCCTTCTTGAAGATGTAGAAATTGCCGCCGCCAGTCGGCGAGCCGCGTTGCTTGCCGGCCGGCAGCATGGCGACGCCGAAATCGAACTTGGCGTTGCTGCGCACGTTGGTCAGGTTGCCGGTGGTGGTCCACATCATCGCCACCTTCTTCTCGAAGAAATCCTTCGGCGTGGTGCCCCACTCGACGATCCCCGGCGGGTGCACGCCCTGCTTGGTCAGGTCGATCCAGTACTGCAGCGCCCCGATCACCGCCGGGTCGTCGAACTTGACTGCGTTGCCGGCGTCGTTGGCCATGGCCACGCCGTTCTCGATCGCCAGGCCCTGGAACAGCCAGTACGGGAAGCCGCTCGACGGGATCTGCACGCCGTATTGCGTGACCTTGCCCGAGGCGTCCTTGACGGTCAGCTTCTTCGCCGCGTCGGCCATCTCGGCCCAGGTGGTGGGCGGCTTGTTCGGATCCAGGCCGGCGGCCTTGAACAATTCCTTGTTGTAGTACAGCACGATGGTCGAGCGCTGGAACGGCACGCCCCAGGTCTTGCCACCGCTCTGGCTGTTGAGCATGAAGGCCTTGTAGAAGCCGGCCAGCCAGGCCTTGTCGTCGGCGCTCTTGACGAAGTTGTCGATCGGCACGATCGCGTCCTCGTCGATCAGCGTGAACATGTCGGTCGACAGCAGCACCGAGGTCACCGGCGGGCTGCCCGACTTGTGCGCCGTCAAGGCCTTGACGATGGTGTCCTGGTAGGCACCGGCATAGATCGGCGTGACCTTGATGCCGGGGTTCTCCTTGCCGAAATCGGCGGCGTACTCGTCGATCAGCTTGGTGATGGGCCCACCCACCGCGACCGGGTAGAAGAACGAGATTTCGGTCGGTGCCTGCGCCGCCGCGCCGAGCGCAACGCCGGCCAGCGCCGCGGCGGCCAACAGGTGGTTGAAGGTCCTTCTGTGCATGGTCTGGTCTCCGTCGGTTGTGGATCTTGCGTCAGGCGACGCGGCTGCCCTGTGAATCGAAGAAGTGCTCGGCCTGCGCCGGCCAGCCGAGCGTGACCTGCGCCCCCGCAGCCACGTCGGTCTTGCCCTCGGCGCGCACGGTGATCTGCTCGCTGCCCACCGCACAGCGCAACACCAGGTCGGCGCCGAGGTACTCGAGGCTTTGCACGGTAGCCGGCACCGCCCCGCCGAGCGACACCGCTTCGGGCCGGATGCCCAGCGTGCTCGCCGTACGGCCGACTTCGATGCTGCTGCCGGCGATGCGGCCCTGCTCGAGACGCAGCAGGTTCATCGCCGGCGTGCCGATGAAGCGCGCGGCGAAGGTCGTGGCCGGCAGCGCGTACAGAGCCCGCGGCGACGCGTTCTGCTCGATGCGGCCCTGGTTCAGCAGCACCACCTGGTCGGCCATGCTCATGGCCTCGGTCTGGTCGTGCGTGACGTAGACCACCGTCAGCCCCAGGCGCTGCTGCAGCTCGCGCAACTCGCGGCGCATCTCCTGGCGCAACTGCGCGTCGAGGTTGGACAGCGGCTCGTCCATCAGGCAGACCCTGGTTTGCGCCACCAGCGCGCGGCCCAGCGCCACGCGTTGCTGCTGCCCGCCCGACAACTGCGAGGGTTTGCGTTCGAGCAAGGCCTGCAGCCCCAGCAGCTCGGCGCTGTGCTGCAGGCGCCGCGCCGCCTCCGTTGCCTCGACCTTGCGCACCGACAGGCCGAAGCTGATGTTGTCGGCCACGCTCAGGTGCGGGAACAGCGCATAGTTCTGGAACACCATCGCGATGCCGCGCTGGGCCGGCGGTTGCTGCGTGACGTCCTTGCCGTCGACGAAGACCCGGCCGCTGCTGGCCGACTCCAGGCCGGCGATGATGCGCAGCGTGGTCGACTTGCCGCAGCCCGACGGGCCGAGCAGGACGCAGAACGTGCCGGGCTCGATGGCCAGGTCGATGCCGCCGAGCGCCTTGGTGTCCCCCCAATACTTGGAGACGTTCACCAACTGAATCGACGACATGACGGCAGATTGGACTGAATGGGCGACGGGTTGATCGATCGAGTATCCCGGCGTCACGCGAGCCTGACAACAAGGGTGTGTGCTGACAAACCTCTGCCTCGGCGCAGCGTGGCACGCCGAGGCAGCGAGCGACATGGGGGCGGGCCGCGGCCCGCTCACTCGGCCAGCGTCACTCCCGAGCCACCGACTTCCTTGGGCATGTCCTTGAACTTGGGCAGGCCGTCGCGTATGTGCAGCACCGTTTCCGCATAGTTGACGTGGAAGGCCGGCTTGAATTCCAACCCCGGCAGCGTGGCTGCGTAGACATCGGTCAGGCCCATGCCCGGATGCTCGGTCAACAAGTGCCCACCGCAGCTCTTGCACCACTTGCGGTAGCTGTTCGGCGTCAAATTGAAAGTGCCGATCTTGTCGGCGCCCGCGGTGACCTTCACTGCGTCGGGCTTCCACAGCGTGAATGCGTTGACCGGGCCGGCCGACCACTGTCGGCACGAATTGCAGTGGCAATAACCCATCACGTCGGGTGCGCCCGTCGCGCTCAACTTCACGCTGCCGCAAAAACAGCTTCCCGCATAGCTCGCCATGTCGCCTCCTGCATGACGCCAACGGACAACGACCGGTCCGCCAGCAATAAGTGGTGCAAATGAATACCTGGCGGCGGATCGCCGCGCCGCCAAGCGAGTCGGCGTTGTAGCACGGACCACCGCGTGACGCTGGCCGCGGCACCGACAAGCTGCGGGCTTGCCCGCAGTCGGTGGCCCCGCCAGCGACCCATAATCACCGCGAAGGCCACCCTGCCCCCGCAACGATGACAAGCCCTGCCGAAACCATCTCACCCGCCGGGCGCAGCGACATCGCGCACCACCTGCACCCATACACCCAGCTGCGCCAGTTCGAGCGCGAAGGGCCGTTGGTGATCGTGCGTGGCGACGGCGTGTTCGTGGTCGACGAGCAAGGCAAGCGCTACCTCGAGGGCATGGCCGGGCTGTGGTGCGCCTCGCTCGGCTTCTCCGAGCCGCGGCTGGCGGTGGCCGCCGAGCGGCAGATGCGCCAGTTGCCGTACTACCACTCGTTCTCGGGCAAGGTGCCGGGGCCGGTGACCGAACTGGTGGCCAAGCTGATGGACTGGGCGCCGACGCCGGCCTTGAAGGCCGGGCGCGTGCTGTTCGCCAATTCGGGGTCGGAGTCGAACGACACCGCGTTCAAGCTCGTGCGCTACTACAACAACGCGCGCGGCCGGCCACTGAAGAAGAAGATCATCGCGCGGCAGAAGGGCTACCACGGCGTCACCGCAGCGGCGGCGTCGATGTCGGGCCTGGCCACGATGCACCAGCACTTCGACCTGCCGCTGCCGGGCATCCTGCGCGTCGGCGCGCCGCATTTCTACGGTGCTGGCTTGCCCGGCGAGACCGAAACCCAGTTCGTCGACCGCCTGGCGCGTGAACTCGAAGACCTGATCGCCAAGGAAGGCGCCGACACCATCGCCGCCTTCATCGCCGAGCCGGTGCAGGGGGCGGGCGGTGTGATCATCCCGCCGGCGGGCTACTTCGAGCGTGTGCAGGCGATCCTCAAGCGCAACGACATCCTGTTCCTGGTCGACGAAGTCATCACCGGTTTCGGCCGCCTCGGCCAGCCCTTCGGCACCCAGGTGTTCGGCCTCGAGCCCGACATGCTCACGGTGGCCAAGATGCTGACCTCGGCCTATGTGCCGATGTCGGCGCTGTACGTGTCGGAGGCGATCTACCAGGTGGTGGCCGACGCCAGCGCCGCGGTCGGTACCTTCGGCCATGGCTACACCTACAGCGGGCACCCGCTGGCCTGCGCGGTAGCGCTCGAAACCCTGCGCATCTACGAGGCCGACGACGTCATCGGCCATGTGCGCGAGGTGGCGCCGCGCCTGCAGGCCGGGCTGCGGCGCTTTGCCGGCCACCCCATCGTCGGCGAGGTTCGAGGGCTGGGGCTGATCGGCGCCATCGAGCTGGCCGCGGACCCGGCCACGCGCAAACCCTTCGACCCGCAGCGCGGCGTCGGTGCCTACTTCGTGCGCCGGGCACAGGCGCATGGGTTGATCGTGCGCGTGCTCGGCGGCGACGTGATCGCCTTCTCGCCGCCGCTGATCATCAGCGAGGCCGAGATCGATTTCATGCTCGAGTGCACCGAGCGCGCGCTGGCCGACACCCTGGCCTGGGTGCGCAGCGGCACCTGATTCATGCGTCGGCACACCCCAGCATGGCCCTGATCGAGTTCGATCACCTGTGCAAGGTCTACGCCGGCAACACGGCGCCGGCGGTGGACGACCTCAACCTGCACGTGAAGGCGGGGGAGTTCATCACCCTGCTCGGGCCGTCGGGATCGGGCAAGACCACCACGCTGATGCTGCTGGCCGGCTTCGAGGCACCGACCTCGGGCGCGATCCGGCTCGAGGGCCGGCCGATCGAGACGCTGCCGCCGCACCAGCGCGGCATGGGTGTCGTGTTCCAGAGCTACTCGCTGTTCCCGCACATGACGGTGGCGCAGAACGTGGCCTTTCCGCTCTCGGTGCGCAAGGTCGATGCGGCCACCGTTCGCGACAAGGTGCGCGCCGCGCTGGCCAAGGTGCAGCTGCAACACCTGGCCGAACGCAAGCCGCAGCAGCTCTCGGGCGGGCAGCAGCAGCGCGTGGCGCTGGCGCGGGCGCTGGTGTTCGAGCCGCGGGTGGTGCTGATGGACGAGCCGCTGTCGGCACTGGACAAGAAACTGCGCGAGGAGATGCAGCTCGAGATCCGGCGCCTGCACCGCGAGCTCGGCGTGACCATGGTCTATGTCACGCACGACCAGTCCGAGGCGATGACGCTGTCCGACCGCGTCGCCGTCTTCAACCACGGGCGCGTCGAGCAGCTCGCCTCGCCGCAGCAGCTCTACGACGCGCCGGCCAACCCCTTCGTTGCCGGCTTCGTCGGCGACAACAACATGCTCGGCGGCCAGGCCGAGGCCAGCGCGGTACTGCGCCTGGCCGACGGCGGCTGCCTGCAGGCGCGCGCCGTCGGCAGCGTTGCGGCCGGCGGCGCGGCCACGCTGTGCGTGCGGCCCGAACACCTGCGCGTGGCGGTTGATGCCGATCAAGGCAATGCGGGCAATCGCCTGGATGCCACCCTGGTCGACGCCATCCACCAGGGCGATCATTGGCGCCTGGTGGTGCGCCTGCGCGGGTGCGACATCACCTGGTTCGCCAAGCTCGCGCCGGGCGCCATGCCACGCGGCGTGGCGCCCGGACAGGATTTGCCGCTGACATTCGACCGCGAAAACGCCTGGCTGTTCGCCGCCTGAGTGCGATCTGGCTTTGCCCTTTTTGACTCAACCAAGGAGATGACGATGACGAGAGTGTTGTTCACCAGCCTGGCCGCAGCCGCGGCCCTTACCCTCGCCGCCGGCGCGGCGCAGGCCCAGCACGACCTGACGGTGGTGTCCTGGGGCGGCGCCTACCAGGACGGCCAGAAGGAAGTCTTCTTCAAGCCCTTCAATGCCACCGGCACCAAGCTGGTCGACGAAGCCTGGGACGGCGGGCTGGGCGTGCTGCGCACCAAGATCAAGGGCGGCAACAATAACTGGGACGTGGTCCAGGTCGAGGCCGACGAGCTCGAGGTCGGCTGCGACGAGGGCCTGTACGAGAAGCTCGACGTGGCCAAGATCGGTGGCGCCGCGCGCTACCTGCCCGGCACCGTGCACGCCTGCGGCGTCGGCGCCATCATCTACAACCTGGTGCTGGCCTACGACGGCGACAAGACCAAGACCGCGCCGGCGGGCTGGGGCGACTTCTTCGACAGCAAGAAATTCCCCGGCAAGCGCAGCATCCGCAACGGCGCGAAGTGGAACCTCGAAGTGGCGCTGATCGCCGACGGCGTGCCGAGCAAGGACGTCTACAAGGTGCTGCGCACGCCCGAGGGCGTCGAGCGCGCATTCAAGAAGCTCGACACCATCAAGGGCGACCTGGTGTTCTGGAAGAGCGGCGCGCAGCCGCCGCAGATGCTGGCCGCCGGCGACGTGGTCTTCACCACCGCCTACAACGGCCGCATCACCGCCGCCAACGAGAAGGACAAGAAGAACTTCAAGATGGTCTGGAAGGACACGCCGTACACGATGGACAGCTGGGTCATCATGAAAGGCACCTCGAACAAGGCCAATGCCGAGAAGCTGGTCGAGTTCCTGGGCCGGCCGGAGAACCAGGCCAAGCTGCCGAAGTACGTGCGCTACGGCGTCACGGCCGCCGGCGCGGCGCCGTTGATCGACAAATCGCTGATGGGCGAGCTGCCGACCAACCCGGACATCCTGAAGCAGGCCTTCGCCGAAGACCCGAAGTTCTGGATCGACAACGGCGACAAGTTGGCCGAGCGCTGGACGAAGTGGTCTGGAACCAAGTGACGGCCCCCGGCTGCCGACGCGCGCTACGGCGCGCGTGGCAACCGCCCCCCGAGGGGGCTGATGCCGGGCCTTGGGGCGGCCCGGCGGCCCGGCATGCGCCGGCCACCAACGGCGCGTTCGCGGCCGTGGGCGGCCGCGAGTGTGCAGCAGGTGGCCGCGCGCGTTCGGCAAGTCATTCATGGCACGACGCGGCCTGACGCTGGCGGCCCCGCTGGCGGGGTTCCTGCTGGTGTTCTTCGTCGTGCCGATCGGCTGGCTGTTGTCGCTGGCGGTGCGCGAGGCCGAAGTGCCGCGTGCGCTGCCGCGCACCTTGGTGGCGTTGTCGGGCTGGCAGGCCGAGCAGCCGCTGCCCGCGCCGCTGTTTGCCGCCTTCGGCGCCGACATCGCCGAGGCGCGCGCGGCCAGCACGCTGGCCGACGCCGCGCGGCGCTTGAACTACGAAGTCGGCGGCGTGCGCAGCTCGCTGATGCGTGCCGCGCGCGAGATGTCGGCTGCGCCGCCGGACAGCGTGTTCGACGCCGCGTTCTTCGCGGCGGTCGACCCGTCGCTGACCAGCCCGGCCTTCTTTGCCGCCGTGCAACGCGCACGCGGCCCGCTGTCGGCGTACTACCTGCTGGCGTCGGTCGACCTGGTACGCAACACGCGGGGCGAGATCGAGCGTGCGGCCGAGTCCAACCGCATCTACCTCGACGTGCTGTGGCGCACGCTGAGCATCAGCGCCAGCGTCACGCTGCTGTGCCTGCTGCTGGGGTTCCCGGTGGCGCTGCTGCTGACGCAGGTGAAGGAACGCACGGCCGACTGGCTGCTGGTGCTGGTGCTGCTGCCGTTCTGGACCTCGCTGCTGGTACGCACCGCGTCGTGGGTGGTGGTGCTGCAAAGGGAGGGCATGGTCAACAGCCTGTTGCTCAAGCTGGGGCTGATCGCCGAGCCGCTGACGCTGATCTACAACCGCACGGGCGTGCTGGTGGCGATGACGCATGTGCTGCTGCCGTTCATGATCCTGCCGCTGTACACCACGCTGGCGGGCATACCGCCGCAGTACATGCGCGCCGCCGTCAGCCTGGGTGCACCGCCGGCCACCGCCTTCGTGCGCGTGTTCCTGCCACAGGCCGCGCCGGGCGTGGCCGCGGGCTCGCTGATGGTCTTCATCCTCGCACTGGGCTACTACATCACGCCGGCACTCGTCGGTGGCGGCTCGGACCAGATGTTGTCGTACTTCGTCGCCACCTACACCACCGACACCGGCAACTGGGGCCTGGCCGCGGCGCTCGGCGTGTTGATGCTGGGCACGACGATGGGGCTCTATGCCGCGGCGCACCGCCTGTCGGGCGGGCGCGTGATGGCGATGGGATAAACATGTTCGTGCGTTGGCTCTACCGCGCCTACTGCACCGCCGTGCTGGCCTTCCTGCTGGTGCCGATCGCGGCCATCGTGCCCTTGTCGTTTTCCAGCGGCTCGTTCCTGACCTATCCGCTGCCGGGACTGTCGCTGCGCTGGTACGCCGAGGTGCTGGGCGGCGGCAAGTGGCTCACCGCGCTGGGCAATTCGCTGTTCGTCGGCAGCGCCGCCACGGCGCTGTCGGTGGTACTGGGCACGCTGGCCGCGCTCGGGCTGGCGCGCCGGCGCGGGACGCTGGCCGGTGCGCTCAAGCTGCTGATGCTGTCGCCGATGATTGTGCCGGTGATTCTGGTGGCGGTGGCTTCGTACTTCTTCCTCGCGCCCCTGTCACTGACCAGCAGCTACATCGGCCTGATCCTGGCCCACACCGTGATCGCCGTGCCCTTCGTCGTGGTGCCGGTGCTGACCGCGCTGGAGTTGCTCGACCCCAACCTCGAACGCGCCGCCGCGGCCTGCGGCGCCACGCCGGCCACCGCCTTCTGGCGCGTCACCCTGCCGGCCATCGTGCCGGCGATGGCCTCGGGCGCGCTGTTCGCCTTCGCGGCCTCGTTCGACGACGTCGTGATCGCGCTGCTGATCGCCGGCCCCGAGCAGCGCACGCTGCCGCGCGAGATGTTCTCCGGCCTGCGCGACAGCATCACGCCGGCGCTCACTGCGGTGGCCACGATCATGATCGTGTTCTCGACCGCGCTGTTCCTGCTGATGCAGGCGCTGCAGCGGCGCGCGCGGCGGGCGGCATTGCGCAGGTAGATCCAGACCGTCGCCGGCCGCGCGGGGCGCCCACCCGGCATGGTTCGATGCGCCAAGGGTTCGAGGCCCTGGTCGCTTTCGACCCGTTCCGGTCAGTCACTCCTGCAAATCGACGTCTCGAAAGCTACCACTCCAGTTCGTCAAGCCCCGACTTCGCCGCCGAGTTGGGCAGGGAACGAAGTCATGACAATTCGTCGACCCACGGATTCAACAGCGGGACTCGCGCGAGCTTGTAGTCACCGGTATCGCGGGTCACGACCGTCAGCCCGTGTTGCAGGGCCGTTGCCGCGATGATCAGGTCGGGCTGCGAAAACGTATGGCCGACCTTGCGACCATCTTCGACAAGGAGGCGCCACTTGAACATGACATCCTCGGAAACCTCTAGCACGCGCTGATCGAACATGGGCCGTACTCTGTGCAACAGCCAGTCATTCAGCTCAGCGCGCCGAACAGGATCGCCAACGGTCTCGATACCGTAACGGATTTCGGCGAACGTGACGCTGCTGACGAATAAATCCTCAAGCCTTTGGCCTGCGATGAAGCTTCGCACCCGCGCACTGGGGCGCGGACGACGCAACTCCGAAATCACATTGGTATCGAGCAGCCAGCCACTCACAACTTGACCGCCCGCACTGGCATCACAGAACGGCGTCGTTCGATCTCGATCTGGCGATGCGGCGACGCTTGCAGAGCCTCGATCAGCAATTCGCCGGTTCGCGCGCCCTTCAGGCGATTGAATTCGTCTGCGTCGACAACCACCACCGCATCGCGGCCGTGCAACGTGACGTGCTGCGGTCCATCGCTATGCGCCATGCGCACGAGTTCGCTGAATCGCGCCTTGGCGTCTTGAAGGCGCCAGCGACTGCGCGGAGGCTGCGCGGTCGGTATTGCCAACGTTGATGCTTTTCTAGTCATGCTGACTAGAATATCACGACCTCTCGCTGGAGGCAAGGCGATGGCTGTTGACGCCGACGTCCAGCTGACCCACCGCGCTGACACTCGATTGACCCTGCCGATCGCCGCGCAAGGCAAGCACTCAACTGGGAAGGTCTCCGTCCTGCTGGGTCAGTCCGGCGTTGGCAGAACCGCGGAATGAGGGTCGACTCAGCGTCGGCGCACACAGCCTGGGGTCCTGGGCAACCAATGGCAGGTCACCTCGGCGGATGGCACGCACATCGCCTATCGGTGGGTGAAGGTCGCCAATGGAGCGAGTCCGATTATCACGAAGCAAGACGGCGGGCCGCGCCCTCCCGGAAGAGCCCGTCCGAGCCGCGCGGTTCAAGATCTGCCGGGCCCAATTTGCGCTCAAGCCGGATCCTCAGCCCTGCATCTGCAAGAGGATGGTGCGCTCGAGACCCGCGTAGCGATGGACCAGCGCCTCGCGATATGCGGCGTTTGCCATCATCGCAAGAAAGTGCTGGCGGTTCGGATAGCGGACCAGCAGGCACTTGTCCCAGTCGTGAGTGGCGTCGCCGATGAAGGGCCTGTCGACTTGCCCTTCCCACACCACCTCGGCGCGGCTCACGTCACCGACCGTTTCCACGAAGGCCGTCTGGTACCTGCGGTAGGCCTCCGCACCCGAACAAGGCGCGTGGGGCGACCCTGCGGGGTAGTTCGCTCGCTCGCGGAATTTCAGAAGATTGAGCATCACCACCGGGCCGTCGGTGCCGGCATCGCGCAATGCGCGCACCTGATCGGCTGTGGGGTCGATCGACGGATCGAAATTGGCGGGTGGGAACGTCATAGGGTCGGCCCTTTCTGATGCCGCGCGGCGCATGCGCAAACGGCATTGTCGGCGCGGGCAGGATCGCGGCGATGTAATTGGCCTGCCGGTAAACGGCCGGCCGTGAAAGGCGGCAGATGGCCGTCATGCAAAGCTATGCATGACGGCCACTATGCGTAGATCTCAACTAGGAATAGTTCCTACACGCCGAGCGGCGCCGCCGCCTGCGGCGTGGGACGAAAGGGGCCAGCGAGTTCTATGCATAGTCCCTGGTCACAGTGTCGACGGGAAGCGCACAGGTAAGTCCGACGCGCGGGAAGCAGTGTCGCTTGCCTTGCACGCACTTGAGCGAGGAGAGCGCAGTTTGGCTGTCGAGACTATGGCTAGACGATCGCTGGTCGACCCCGGCAGGGCCCGCGCTGCGCCTGCGTCATGCAGGCGCCAGCCGCACAAACTACGCCTAGTTGAGATCTATGCATAGTGGCCGTCATGCATAGCTTTGCATGACGGCCAGCAGGCGCCGTTCACGACTGACAGGTTGCCGGCGAGCCAGAGATGTCGTATCAATGAGGATGCCGGCTGCGCAGCAAGCCCGCGAGAGAGTCTGGCAAACCTATTGCGGAACACTCACTCGCGATGGCTCAGGTTCGCGAAGTTCCACTCATCGGTAGCCCTCGTCTCCTGCCAGGTGAATTCATCGCCCGACACGACCTCACTGAGTTCCTGATCCACCTCGATCCCAGCGCATTCGTTGAGCTTGCTGACGAACGTTGCGAAGGCCGCATTGATCGCCGCTCTGCCCTCAACGTCGCCCTCCCAGATCTTGGCGTCGACGACGAAATACACGGCTACGTGGTACGACTGATCGTCTCCCAGTTCAACATCATTCTCAACAATGCCAAGTCGGACCTCGGCGATGTCTTCCTTGAGCGGCTCGATCGCGGTCTCGAGCGCGTCCTCGGTGTCCTTGTCGATCCGCGTCACGAAAGCGTCTGGCCAACTGGGGCGACCTGCGCGCAGCGCGTACCACGCCATGATGCGTTGCGCTGCCTCGTCGCTCAAATGGCGATCGGCGTCTGGTGGCTGGTCCTTGAAAAGCTCACGAGGAACAAGGTATCTGTCGGCAACCGCGTGAGCCGAGAGCGCAACGGCCTCGTGAGTTCCGCGGTTCGGCCGGAAGTCAAGGATGCGTGTCGACCGAAAGTCCCGGTATTGCGCTCGCGGCTTCTTGATCGGCTTGCAATGCAAGACCTCAACGAACGGCTCAGCCTCGAGAGTGCGAGCCACCACGTCGCAGGTCTGCGAGACGACGACAAGCCAGTGATCCGCTGCCACTTCGACGGCGGCCGCGCCAGGCCGAGTAAGGTGCTGCGCGATGGCCGCCAGCATCCCCTGAGGCACTACGGCCCCAGTGCGCCAGCCCTGCTCTGCAACCTCGTCTCCAAGCGGCAAGGCGTCCTCACTCGTCGGTCGCCAGCGATTTGGCAGATGGACGGCGCTTGAAGCCTGCCTCGGCGAGCTTCTGGCTGCGAGTCTTCGGCTTGCCGGCCAGCTTGGCCAAGAGCTCGTCGAACGCGCCAGCAACGGCGGCCTCGTCGAACTGGTCGGCAACCAACATCGTTAGGACGGTGCGTCCGTCCGCGAGAGGCTCATTGGAGACGGAGCTCAGCGGAGCCGTCGTCCGTTCGCGCCACTGCTTCGCAATGCGCTCAACCGCAGCCAGGCGCTCACGACTGGCGCCCTGCAGCTTAACGTCGCTGGAGGCATCGAGCCACTTGTAGAGGCCGGGCCGAGATAGCCCAAGCGCTTGCGCCAGGTTGGACGTCGACAGGCCCAGAGCGGCCTGAAGAGCGGCCAGCCGTTCGACTCGAAGTCGAGCAGCTGCGCTGGGTGTTGCCTTGGCTGTAGCGGCCGCCTTCTGAAAGGCCTCCTTCGAGGCCTTTGACCAACGCGACCACGAGTCTGCGTCGAAGTCTTCAACTGTGACGGTCGGGATCGCCGATGTCGCGAGCAACGCGTCCGTGTCGACGATCAGGACAGTCCGCGCGCCGGTCGACTTGGTCCCCATGCGATGGGACCCTATGAGGTGCGTCTCACCGCCGCCATAGAACTGCATCGGCATAGCGGGAAGAAACGACTCGGCGGCATCGATGATCGTGCTCGGACGACGCTGAAGCAGCGTCGCACGCTGAGCGTTGTAGAACCGTGCCTCGATCGTGTCGCTCACATCCACTCCTTGTTTGCCGTGGCAGACAGCGCAGCCTTGAAGGTCCGCGAAGTCAGCTTCTGCATGTCAGTGTAGATGCCGACCAATTGGGCGGCGTCGAAGACTTGGTTGATGTCGCGCAGGCAGTCCGTGTCGATGAAGCCGATCGCCTTCTCGTCCTTGACCCTTTTCTCGCAGTCAACCATCACCTGCGGCTTGTGCAGCGGCATCGCGTTGAAGTTCGGAGGCAACAGCATCCCAGCCGGCGCCGGCGCGCCCGCTCGGAGGTTGACGGTGGCGCCGTCGAACAGAAATGCGGCCGCCCACAGCGCGCCGGTCGGCTTCGCGCCGTCTGGAGCGATGCCCTGCAGCTGTTGGGCCAGGTACTCCGCCGGCGAGCGATCGCCGCTCGGGAGGATGAGGTCGACGTAGCGCAACCCTGCGCGCTCCACGAACGCACCGAGGCCTGCCTCGTGGATGGCGTCGAGGACGTCGGCCCATCGCGTCAGCAGGTCCGCGGAGTTGACGTAGCTCGTTGCGTGCAGTGAGATCGACCTGGTACCGAGCTGGACGCCGTGCTTCTGGTCAGCCGAGATCAGCTGCCAGATCGGCTGGGCGGAAGGCTTGGCCCCGTCGACGAAAAGTTCCTGCCCTTCGACGGTCTTCGGGAAGGAGGAACGTAGTCGGTCCTGCAGGCCAGGCACCTTCGTCGCCATCGAGTAGTACGGCGAAATGACCAGCTCTGCGACCACGTAGGCGAGTGGGGGCTTACGCCACGTACCGAGCGTGGTGGTGGGCATGCGGGCTCTCCTTCGGTGCGTTGCAGTTGCCTGTTGTGCTCTCTTCTGAGCATGTGCAGATTAGTTTACAGGCTAGTTGACACCCATGGCGCGAAATCGTTCCGGGTTTACACGCGCTTCACGCGCACGGTTCGCGGCTTGGTCACCGCTAAGTTGTTGATTTTGAGGGTGTAATGCCTCCGACTGGTGCGGCTTACCTCGGTCGGTCCCATCTCGGACCGCGGACCGCGGGACGCGGGACGCGGGACGCGCGCGGCGGTGGCGTCGAGCTTCATGACGACGGTCGGCGCAATCCCCGCAGAACATCGAGTCCAGCCGCAAATGCCTTGGATGGAGAACGGCTTTGCGGAGCTCAAGTCGGCAGTCTGGGTGTCGGCTCAGGGTCGAGAGTTCAAGTTCGTGACTGAGGAAAGCTGTCGCTGGCAGATGACCCACGGCGCGCCAGGCAGCCCTCATCGCCCGAACGCCTATCGCTGACCGGTTCCCAGGTACAGCGGGCCAACGGCTGCACGGACAGTGAATGACACCTTGCGACGGCAGCAGTTGTTCGAGCGCGAAACCTGACCGGCCGCACCCAGTCTGAAGCAGCCGCCTCGTCCGCAAGCCGAATGGCGCGTTCTGGCCGGGAGTTCCAGTTCCCGGCCGCACCTGGAAGCTGCCGCTCTGACCGGGCATGCGCCAGGAGAAACCGCCCGGCCAGCATCTCGTTGGCCGGACGGCGCGCAGTGCGCTTCGATCAGATTTCGGTCTGCTCGGCGATCTCCAAGGCGTCGTCCACCTCGATACCGAGGTACCGCACCGTCGACTCCAGCTTGGAGTGGCCCAGCAGCAACTGCACGGCGCGCAGGTTCTTCGTGCGCCGGTAGATCAACGTGGCCTTGGTGCGCCGCATCGAGTGCGTGCCGTACTCGGCGGGATCGAGCCCGAGTTCCTCAACCCAGCCTTCGAGGATGCGAGCGTATTGCCTGGTCCCCAGATGCGGCGAGTCGTGGATGCGGCTCGGAAACACGAAGTCGTCGGACTTCAGCCCGGCTTGCTTGATCCACTTCTGCACCGCTTCGCGCGTGGCCGGTGTGATCTCGAACTGCACGGGGCGCTGCGTCTTGTACTGCATCACCACGGCGCGGGTCGCCACCTGGTCGCCGTGGCAGATGTCCCGGACCTTGAGGCTGACGAGGTCGCAGCCGCGCAGCTTGCTGTCGATTCCCAGGTTGAATAGGGCAAGCTCGCGCACCCGGCTTTCCATCTGGAGGCGAACACGTAGGGCCCAGATGTCCCTGAGCTTGAACGGCGCCTTCTGCCCGACGATCTTGCCCTTGTTCCACGGCTCGCGATGAACGGCGTTGGCGTTGGATCCCATGATGGACTCCCATCGAGTTGAGGGTCCACAACCATGCTCCTGCGCGAGGTCCTGCGCATTGCCGCAGATCGACGTAGCAGGCGGCGGCGCCGATAGGCATCCTGCCAAGTTGCGCTTTACCGCAGGCGTGTCGATTCGAGCGGTCTTGGTTCGTCGTTCGGGGAGGAGGTGCAAACATGCCCAAGATCATCGTGAATGCATTTTTGACCCTGGACGGCGTCATGCAAGCGCCCGGCGGCCCGGACGAGGACCCCGAGGGTGGCTTCTTGCATGGAGGCTGGCAGGGCCCCTATTCGGACCCCGTCATGGGTCGGCTGGTGACCGACGGACTGGCGGACGCCGACGGCTTCCTGCTCGGACGCAAGACTTACGACATCTTCTCCGGCTACTGGCCGCAGATCACGGACCCCGACAATCCGATCGCGACTGCACTCAACACGCGGCCGAAGTACGTGGTCTCGCGCACGTTGGAACAAGTCGCTTGGAACAACTCCCGCCTGGTCAAGGGCGACGTGCTCAGCGAACTCCGGAGTCTGCGAGCGCACCCCGGGCAGACTCTTCAGACATGGGGCAGTACGGAACTTCTCCAGGCCCTTCTCCAGAATGACCTGATCGACGAGTACCGGCTGTACATCTTCCCGGTGATGATCGGGTCCGGCAAACGGCTGTTTGGCAGCGGCACGGTTCCGATGGCGCTCAAACCAATTGAGTCGGTCACGAGCAGCAAGGGCGCGACCTACCTCCGACTTGCGCGCAGCGGGAAACCGGAGTACGGGCAGATTGAGCGATAGGTGAACCGTCGCGAAATTGCCCGGGACCCGCCGCTGCAGCTCTTGCCGCCGGACCGCGTTGCGGCAGAGTAGATAGTTGGCACGGTGACCGTGGAACAGTGAGCAGTGGCGGAATGGCTAACGAAAGGAGCAGCGAAGTGACACGGTATCTGATCTCGTTCGATGACGGCGCAATGGCTCATATTCCGGATGACGAGTGGCCTGCCGTCGGCGAGGCAGCGCACGCGGTGGTTCGGCAGGCAAAGGCCGCTGGCGTTTGGATCCATGGCGGCGGGGTCGAGCGGCAGCGAGCGAGCCTCGTTGGCACCGACGGTGTGGTCGCCGAGGGGCCGTTCCCGGAGACCAAAGCCGTGATCGGCGGGTTCTCGATCATCCAGGTGCCTTCGCGCGAGGACGCGCACGAATGGGCCGCGAAGATCGCGGCCGCCTGCCGGTGCACCCAGGAAGTCCGAGAACTCATGGACGATCCGGAAGCCTGACCACTCCTGCACGCCGCTGCCGAGCCTCGCGTGGGACATGTCGCCCGGTCGCCTGTCAGCTTACTGGCGCGGCCGCGTAGTCATGCTCACGGCCACTATGCATAGATCTCAACTAGGCGTAGTTTGTGCGGCTGGCGCCTGCATGACGCAGGCGCAGCGCGGGCCCTGCCGGGGTCGACCAGCGATCGTCTAGCCATAGTCTCGACAGCCAAACTGCGCTCTCCTCGCTCAAGTGCGTGCAAGGCAAGCGACACTGCTTCCCGCGCGTCGGACTTACCTGTGCGCTTCCCGTCGACACTGTGACCAGGGACTATGCATAGAACTCGCTGGCCCCTTTCGTCCCACGCCGCAGGCGGCGGCGCCGCTCGGCGTGTAGGAACTATTCCTAGTTGAGATCTACGCATAGTGGCCGACTGCCGGTGTATGCAAGCGTCAGCTGTCTGGTTGCCCAACCCGGCCGTCAGGTTTCGGGTAGCGTGATCAGTTCAGGAAGGAACAGCTACCGACCCGAAGCAGAAGTGGCAGCATCACGAATGGTCAACCGAAGGCTGGCCGTGAGCAACCTGCGTACTACCGGGCGTCGTGGCTCATTCACACACACACAGCATCACCGGCAAGTCGGTGATGGTGGCGTTGAGTGCTATGTCAGCGTCGCACCTTCTGGGCAATGTTCAAACGCGAAGCCTCGCGACCTCGAGCACCGTAGGAATCAGCGGTCTACTTCCGCTTGAGCGTCCATTCGTAGTCGCCTGCGCTCTTGCCCTTGAACAGGTACTCGCGATCGCTCGGATCGAAGCGGAGAGTCACGTCCTTGACGTTGCATCCGTCGAACTTGACCACGCCCGTCGTGATTGTCACGTCGCGTTCACATCCCTGGGATAGCGTGACGTTCCGGAGCTTGCCAGTGACCTTGTCGCCCCTGCCCTCGAACATGATCTCGGTCACGCCGGAACCAGAAGGCCCCTTCCAATCAGCACGCCAGATCGAAGTCCCAAGCAACATAGCCTTGATGTCGTCCGCCTGGCCCACAGCGGCCGGAACCTGGGCGACCACTGGCGCCATAGCCAGCAGCGAGGCAATGAATAGTGCACCGTACTGGATAACGACAGATCGTCTCATCGGGATCTCCTTTGCTGACATGCCATCGAGCGGTTTCACGCTTGAACGACGCCGTCTGCACAACTGTGCTCACCCGCCGCTCGCTCGCTTGGCAATGGTCCGCCGGCTACGCAAGCCGGGGTTGATTAGGCGCAAGCGGATTGAGATGCCCAGAAGCCGACCTTCCAGAGGGACGCCATTCAGCATGGGCTGGATGCCAGCCAACTGAGTGGTCTCCGTGTCGAAGCATCGCCACATGTGTTTGCACACCCAGCAAGTCGATCGGCCGGCGACCAGCCATTCAGCTACGACCGCTGGCCGTTCGGAGTCGCTCGCGATTGCTGAGCCAGCAGCTGTGGCGTCACCGATCGGAGCTACGCAATGGACGACGAGGCCGTCACCAACCAGGTCGAGCCGTTCAGGCTGACGTGGCCATCGGGGGCGGCGAACGGCGCGATGGCCTGACGCTGCTGCCCGCCACCTCACGGTCGGCACCATGCAGGCGACGCGCGTCACAGCGTGACGGCGGTCGTCTGCGCATCGCCGGGGTTGCACAATCGCGAGCAATGCGCCATAACCGCGCTCGCCGGGTCTGGAGTGAACAAGTGGCGATGAACCCGTGTCATGCACGTTCGATGGCGGCGCTGGTAGCCCTTGCGAATCTTGGGTGTGTAGCCGCGGTGCGCGCGCCTGGCATGGCGCCCACTGCTTCCCCGGTCAAGAGCAGCCCATCACCCGCCTTGACACCCGGCCCGAAGGAGCGGCTCATGGTCATGCAGAGCGGTCAATTGCAGTCGATGATCAAGCAGGCTCTCGACGACGCAGCGCGCCGAAGCGGGCGTGACCCTTCGACGCTGAAACTTGCTGCGGCGGAGCCGGTGACCTGGCCCGACGGCGCGATCGGCTGTCCCCAGCCTGGAATGGTGTACACGCAAGCGCTGGTGCCGGGTTTTCGGATTCGCATTCAGGCCGGACCCGAAGTCCTCGAGTACCACGCCAGCCGGCGCGGCCAACCCTTTTATTGCCCGGCCGGACGCATCACGGAACCGGCGGCAGTGGACCCGACCATCTGATTTGCATGCGCTGCCGCCGAGAGCCAAAGAATCAAGGCCCCGCAGATCGCTCTGCAGGGCCTCGCAGGTTGCGGGTAGCGACGCCGCGCAACGATCAAGGATTGACGCGAACGATGGTCGGCGCCGCCACGGGCGGGGCACCGCCGTAAGCCACGGAACCCAGGTAGCGGGTACCCGCGGTCAATCCGGTAAACGCCAGGCCGATGCTACCGGTGCTGCCGGTCACGGCGCTGGCGGGTGCGGTTACCGTCATGTTGCCGGCGGACGTGGATCCGAGCGACCAGTTGAACAAGGTGAAGCTCGTCGCCGAGCCGCCGGTTGCATACCCGAGCACGCGCACCTTGTAAGTTCCTTCCGGAGGATTGACCAGGTTCACTTCCTCGGCAGAAGTGCCGCTGCCGCTGCCGCCAACCTGGGCGCCGCTTGAGTTATAGACCTCCAGGTCCAGATCGCTGGGCTGGCTGACGTCGGTGTCGAACAGCGAGAACCGCGCATAGGTCGTGCCGGCCGGGATCGTGACCGCGAAATCGACCGAGCCGCCGGTCACGACCGATCCCGTGGCGGTCGTGGCCGCGACCAGTCCGCGCGGCGTCGCGCTGAACGGACCCGTGAAGCCGAACTTCACGCTGTACGAGGCGTTCACCTCGGCCGGCGCCGCCAGCGCAACCGGCCTCACAACCAACGGAATGCGCACCCGATGCTGATCGGACATCTTCTTCGACGTACCGCCGCTCAAAGTAAGTTGACCCCCGGCGTAGCTGTTCAACGCGGCGGCATCGGTGCGGGTGAAGCTCACCGTGAACGACTTGGTCTGGCCCTTGGCCAGTGTCAGCGAGGTCGGGGTGACCTTGACCTGGAACCCCGTCATGCCGGTCACCGCAGCGGTATAGGTCGCGTAACCGTCGCTGACGTTCGTGACCTTGCGGGTCACCGTCTGGGTGCCGGCGAGGGCACCGATGGCAATCGAAGCCATGTTCAGATCGCTCGGGTTCAGCACTGCGATGCCATTGGATACGCAGAAGTTGGGGCCCAGTTGGGTCCCACAGAGGAAGCCCGCCCAGTCCTCGAACGCCGAGTCGAACACCAGGCCCGGATCGGCCGCATTGTTCGGCTGCACATGCCCCGCCCCCTGGCGGAAGATCACCAGCGGATTGGTGTTCGGGCCGTCCAGCACGTCGCCGGCACTGGTCATCAGCGCCGACTTGATAGCCATCGGCGACCATCTCGGATGCACCTCTTTTATCAGCGCTGCGAGGCCGGCCACGTGCGGGCTAGACATCGACGTGCCGCTGTAGACATCGAACAGGCGACCATTGTTGTTCGGGGGTGCGACGCCCGCCAGGATGTCCTGGCCGGGGGCGATAAGGTCTGGCTTGAGCAGGTTGCCAGCCGCCGCCCGCAGCGGCCCGCGCGAAGAGAAGCTGGCAGTGAACGGAGCCGCCGCAGTCAAGACGATGGTCGCTGCGTTGATCGTCCCAGTTGCGCCAGCGGTCGCCGCGTAGGCCTTGATGCCGGCAAAGGCTGTGTTCGGCAGATGGACTGCCGGGACCACATGCAGAATGGCAAGCGTCGTGTTTGCGCTCGTGGGTGTGTTGACGAGGACCATGCCCGCGCCGCCCGCATCCTTGACGGCCTGGGCTTTGTTCACCAGAACATTGCCCCCGCGTTCGCAGACTACGATCTTTCCTGCCACCTTGGCGGGATCGAGGCGAGCCGCACCGTCTGCGGCGCCGTAGCAAAGCGCCAGTGTGGCGGCATCGGCGCCGGCAAGGCCGGCCGCCGCAGCGTCAATCAGCGGCAGCGGGCCGACGGGTGCCGCATACGACGCACCCGCATAGCTGGCCGCATTGCCGAGCGTCACGGAGCCTTCGCCGTTTCGGTTGTGCGTGCCCGCGGCCACGGTGGTGATCCACGGGCTGGGGTGAGCCACAGTAGTGGTGGCCGGCCCGGAATTGCCGGCCGATGCGGCCACGAAGACGCCGGCATCGGCGGCGCTCAAGAACGCGAGTTCGACCGGATCGAGGAAGTTCGTGCTTGTGCCGCTGATCGAGTAATTGATGACATCCACGCCGTCGGCCACGGCATCGTCGATGGCGGCAACCAGGTCGGAAGTGAAGCCTGAGGACGTGTCAGTGTCGTTGTCGTGCCAGAGGGCCTTGTACATGGCGATGCGTGCACGCGGCGCGATGCCGTTGATCTTGCCGAACACGGCCGCCGTGCCCGTGGCCGAGACGCCTGCATTGCCGCCGGCCGTCGACGACGTGTGCGTACCGTGCCCGTCGAAGTCGCGCGGTGAGACGAACTCGTAGGGGAAGAGGGCCCTGATTCCGTCGTCCCCGCCGTAGCCCTCGTTGTAGTAACGCGCTCCAATCAGCTTGCGGTTGCAATTGTTGGCCGTGAACTGGTCGCCACTGATGCAAGTGCCTTTCCAGCCGCGCACGCGGTCGTAGTCTGGCTCGCCGCGCTTGCCATCCGCGAAGCTGGGATGCTCCGGCCAGATGCCGGAGTCGATCACGCCGATGATGACGTTCTCGCCCTTGGCTTCGTTCTCCCTCCAAAAGCCATCCCTGCCAGTCAGCCCGAGAAACGTCGGCGTCGAGGAGGTATCTGCCGTGCGCTTCACGTCCTCGGACACGCTGAGTACACCGGGCGCCGCGGCCACCTTCTGCGCCTGCGCTTCGGTCATTTGGGCGGCGAAGCCGTTGAAGACATAGCTGTAGTTGCGCACCAACTTCGCGCCGCCCGCGTTCTTCAGTGCTGCGTCCTGGCGCTGCCTCAAGTGGCCCCGGTAGTTGGCGACCGCCGCGCTATCGGTGTCGATCTTGTTGCCACGGGCCGGTCTGGTTGCGGCATGGCCGCTGATACCGCCGTCGTAGGTCGCGACAGGTGGTTCCTTCAACTGAACGATGTAAGTCTTGGCTGCGCGTGCCGATGTTGCGGACCTTGCCGAAAGATTGCTCTGCGTCTTGGCAATGGTTGTGCGGTCGGCCTGCACCGAGGGCACTGCCGGCTCTGACGTACCGCCGCCGCATGACGCGAGCAGCACGAATATCGCCCCGGTGAGGGCGTGCCGAAGGAATCCTTGCATCACTGTCTCCCGTAGTTGGATCGTTGCGCTTGTGGCGCGCTTGTGTGCGTGACACCGACGTGAAATCGGGCCGCCGATCCTGCGCCGAGCATTTTGACCAAGCAAATAGGGGAAACGCGCAGCCGAGTTAGGGGGTCTGAGTTGCGCGGCTCGGCGAAGTGATGTAACGCTCACAACGGCGGCAACGACTCACCGCTGTGATGGTGCTCCTGACGTAACGCATGGCGATTGACGTGGTTGCCGGCCGCGGGCCGAACCCCAGGGCGCGCGTCGATGCGCTATGGATTCGATGCCATCACCAGCCAGGTCGAACCGTTCAGCCTGACATGGCCACCGGGCGCTGCGAACGGCGCGAGGGCCGTTTCGATGACATCGACGATGGCGGGCACGCTGGCCAGGCCCATCTCGCGCACGAAGCGCGAGGTCGGGCCGACGCGCGCCGCGTTTTCGGCCGCCGCCCGCGGCGTCGGGCCAAGGCGGACCGTGGCGTCGAAGCGCTGCAGAGCGATCTTCGCGAAGCCGGCATCGTGATGGCCCACGGTCACCTGTACTGCACGGCGCTGCCCGCAGCGTAGTTCATCGACTACTTTGCGACCAACGGCCCACTGGCCTGACGCTCATCGGTCGGGAGCACGCGCTGGTGGCCGAAGACCAACCACACACAAGGTCGTTGCAATGCGCGACAGCACTCGCTCATTCGCCTGCAATCCCGATCGCCGCAAGGGTCGCGAGGATTCGCGAACAGCCCTGCATGTAGCCCACGTCCCCGTGTCCCAGCAACATCTCGGCGTGCGCCCGGTCACACTGCGGCTCACGCATACGGTGCTGGCGCAGCACTTCGCGACCTTCGACTGGCCGGTCGGCACCCACCAGTGCAGCCGCAAGCAATAGCGGCGGCAATGGCAGGCAGGCATTGGCAGCAATCGCCTGCTGCGCCTCAATGGCCGCCTGTTTATGGCGCCCCGCCATCAGGTGCGCGCAGGCTGCGAGCGAACACCACCAGCCGGCCCGGAAGTCGTCGACACTCAGGTGCCGTGCTTCGTCGATCTCGGCGAGGCATTCGTCGAACCGCCCCAGCGTGAGCAACGCAGCGCCGCGCGCCGCATGGGCGGATGGATTGGACGGTTCGCGGTTGCACAGACGATCGCCAATCGACAACCGAAGTTCGAAGCGCCGTTCGATGTCGGCTGCATCGGCGCGGACGAGTGCTGTCAAGGTTGCGTCGGGATAGTGCGTCGCGAGGCACGATGCAGCGTCGATCACTCGGCGGCGTGCCTGCTCGCGATCGGAGGTCCAGCCAAACTGCGCCCGCGCATAGTTGCAGCAGGTAACCCCGCCCAGGGCCCTGAGGTGCAAAGGCTCCAACTCGATCGCGTGCTCAAAGAAGTGCTGCGCCCGCTCGAGGTTGCCGGGGCTGAACCCGTCATAGATGCTGGCCCAGCCCTGCAACGCGAGGTCGCCCGCGCTGCGCTCGCTCAGAGGTCGCTCGGCAGCTTTGGCCGCAGCCGTTCGGTGCATCTCGACCAGGAGGGCACGTGCCGCCTGCGCCGCGACCTGCCCGATCTTGTCCGGTAGTCCAGCGCGCGCGAGTGCAAACCGGTGCGACCAGCGCCGAGTACCCGAGACGCCGTCGACCACCGCCAGAGCGACACTCCAACCGTCAGCAACCGCTCGCAATTCGCCACACACGACCTGCTGCACGCCAAGCTGACGTGCTGCGACACGCGGGTCGCGCAGTGCCGCGCCCATCGACGCGACCGTCTCGCACGCCACCACCTTGCTGTCGGGAAGGCCGCCGCCTGCCCGCGAAGTCAGCTCGGAGGTCAGCACAGCTGCCCAACGCGAGCCTTCCAGGTCGGCGGCGTCGTGAGCAATAGGGAGCACGGCGACTGACAAGCTCGGCGCAGTCGTACCAGCCGCTGGCTCATTCGGCTGCAGCCTGTATCCGCGGCGGGCGACCGTGCACAGGGTCAGGTGCGCGCGATCGCCAAGGGCACGCCGGATCTCGACGACGGTCTGAGTCAGCGAATCGTCGCCCACAACCACCCCGGCCCAGACCCGATCCATCAGGGTCGCTTTGTCGACGACCCGGCCTGCATGCTCGGCCAGCAGCAGCAAGACGTCGAGTGCCTTGGGGCGAAGTTCGATCGGCCGGTCGTCTGCATTGCGAAGTTCACGCGCCTGGAGATCCAACACGCATTGCGCCAGGTGCAGGCGACTTCCCGTGTCGAACGCCTGTTCACGCATTCCCTCTCCTACCGAGGGGCGCATCGTAACTTCATCGTTCCGATTTCGCATTCACTTCACGACAGGAGCAAGCGGCAAACACACGATGGCGACTCCACCATCTCAAGAGAGCCTGATCATGCGCCACTTGCTCAGCTGCCTGCTTCTTGCCTGCGCGGGCGCCGCCAGCGCCCAAGTCGAACCACCCGACCGATTGCCATTTCCAGACCGCGATCCGGACCTAATGCAAGGCGGGCCAGCGTGGCTCGTGGGCGACCATGTCAAGGCGCGGTATCACTACCGTGCCGCCGCGCAACGTGGCCATCCGCTTGGTCAATACGGCCTGGCGATGATGTTGCTCTATCGTGAAGGTGGCTCGTGCGGCACTGCTGAAGCCGTCGCACTGCTGCGCAAGTCAGCCGAAGGAGGCGTCGTCCTGGCGCGTGAAGCACTCGAGCAATTGCGCAGCCGCGGGACAGTGCAACAGGGCTTCATGCGCCCGTTTCCCTGCCCGACGGCCAATCAAGAGCGCACGAAACCTGTCGCTGGGCAGGTACAGCCTGCCGCGGCCCGCTGAGCGCCAATCACCTTGCCACAATGGCTCTTCTGCAAGCGTATGCAGCAAGCAGCGGCGGGGGCGTGACTGGCCGTCTTGAAATTGCGCTACACGGATGACGGTGAGGCCGTTACCAACCAGGTCGAGCCGTTCAGGCTGACGTGGCCATCGGGGACGGCGAACGGCGCGAGGGCCGTCTCGATCGCATCGACGATGGCAGGTACGCTTGCCGGTCCCATCTCGCGCACGAAGCGCGAGGTCGGCCCGACGCGCACCGCATTCTCGGCCGCCGCTCGCGGCGTCGGGCCGAGGCGGACCGTGGCGTCGAAACGCTGCAGAGCGATCTTCTCGAAGCCGGCCTCTGCCAGGATGGCGCGCAAGCGTTCTTCGTCAGCAAACGCAAATGGCCCGGGCGCGTGCGGGTCGGCCGGTGCCGGCGTGATGTCCATCGCCTTGCGCGCAGCGGCCAGCGGCGTCATGGCCCAGCCGTTGTCGCGCGGCACCCGCCAGCAGACGAAGACCAGGCGGCCCGTGGCTCGCATCGAGTTTCGCAGATGGCGCAGCGCGGCCACCGGTTGGGCGAAGAACATGACGCCGAAGCGCGAAAACAGCAAGTCGGCGTCGGCCGGCAGCGTGGCCTCGGAGGCGTCGGCCTCGCGAAACTCGAGGTTGGCCCACTCGGCTCTTTGCATATGGGCCCTGGCCACTTCGAGCATCGGCTGCGAGACGTCGACACCCAGCACCCTGCCGCCGGCGCCCACCCTGCGCGCCAGTTCGACCGATGTGTCGCCGCAGCCGCAACCAATGTCGATCACGTGTTCACCCGGCTGCGGCGCTGCGAGCCGCAGCGCGGCCTCGCCGAACGGCGCGACGATACCGTCGAGCTCGCGTTGCAACTCGGCCCAGCGCTGGCCCTGCGCGCCGTTCCACTCGGCGATCTGATCGGCGTTCACTTTCGACATCGGCTGTTCCAGTTCTGGTTACGCAAGGTTCGATGCCGCAGTGCATCGCGGCCGGGGGTGACGCAGGTCATTTCGCGGTGTTCAGAAAACCTTCAGCCGGCGCGCCCAGACTGTGCGCATCGCAATGTTCGACGGGAAAGGTACATCATGCATCCTGAACTTCGCCGCTTCCTGGCTCGCTTGGTCGGGGTCGCGCTGATGGCGCTGATGCCGCTCGCCCTCATCACCTTCGTCTCGTTGCCGCTCAATCTGAACCGCCATCCTGGCGATGCCGCAGCGCACATCGAAGCTCCGCTGCCGCAGCACATGAGCTGACCGGCCCGCAGTCATCGCTCGCGGCGCGCCAGCGGATTCGGCACCGGCTCGGCGATCTTCGTCAGCGTGTTGCGGTCGGTGTGGTGGAACGGCTCGTCCTGGCCCAGGATCTGCAGCACCGTGTCTTCGGCATACCCCCAGGTGCCGTCGGCATGGATCGCGATCTTGATGCGGAACTCGATGGTGCGAAAGGCATGGTGCAGGAACGGCGCCGAGCAGATGCCATAGGTGTCCAGGCCCTGCGTCGCCACCAACTCGAACGAGCTTGCGTCCGCCGCGGCATGGCCCGCAGCCATGGCCACCTGGCCGCGCGGGATCGTCAGCGTGTGAATGATCGTGCCCTTGGCCGGCTCCCACAGCCAGTAGCCGACCTGATCGTGGTAGGTCTTGACCTGATCGGGCTTGGTGACATGCGTGTGGTAGCGCAGACCGTACAGCAGTTGCGGCCCGTTGGTCTGCGGGTCGATGGGTTGCAGCTCGATGCGCTCGACGTAAGCCTGCTTCTTCGCGCCTTCGGCCTTCGGCTTGACGTCCAGCCCGCGTGTGCCCTGCCAGACACCGGCCATCGCACGCAGTGGGCCGAGATTGGCGAGGGTGTCCACGTCGACGTCGCGCGGCTCGGTGTAGATGTCCGTCGGAAAACTGCTCATGGCCCAGCCCGGGGAAATGGAACACACCAGCCACTTTAGTGCACGCGGTACCGGCGCGCGCTGCGCCGCTGCAACACGCCCCGTCGCGTAGGCAGGTTTCCAGAATCGAGGGCATCCGCGCTCGACCTATAGTCGCCACATGAACTCGCGGCCTCGCAGTGAGTGGGCGGTCGTTCGTGCGCGCAGGTAGCGCCGAACGATGCGATGAAAGGGATTGACATGAACGACTCGACGGCAATCGTTGGTGCTGAGATCACGCGCGAGGCGCTGCACACCCGCTCGATCACGATCACCGGCTACCGCCGTTCCGACGGTCTGTACGAGGTCGAGGGCCGGTTGCTTGACACCAAGCCCTTCGACTTCCGGCCGCCCAGCGACGAGCGCATGGTCAAGGCCGGCGAGGCGATTCACCACATGGGCGTGCGGATCGTGTTTGACGTCGACATGACTGTGCGCGATGTCATTGCCGTCACCGACTCGGCGCCGTACGCCGCCTGCCACGGCGCGCCACCCACGTTGAAGTCGCTGATCGGCCTGCGCATGAGCAGCGGCTGGTCCGCCGAGGTGAAACGCAGGTTGTCCGGGGCGGCCAGCTGCGTGCACCTGGCAGGCCTGATGGTGCCGATGGCCGCCACGGCGTTCCAGTCGATGACCCTGCACCGCCTGCAGCAGGCCGAGCCGATGAAGGGCGATACGCCGGCCAAGATCGACAGCTGCCTGGCCTACGCTCGGCACGGCGATCTCGTGAAACGGCGCTGGCCCAAGTTCTTCATCGCCAAGGCAGACCCCGCATGACAGGCGGGCGCCACGGCGCGTAGACGACACGATGGACCGGCGGCCGCCGCGTTTGGAGTAGATGCCGAATGGAATTCGTGCCCGCAGTCTCGCCTGCCGCCGAGCCGACCTCGGTGGTCTGGTCGTTCGCCTTCGTCGAGGGCCAACTGTTGCTGCCCGAGGCTGAGGAGGCACTCTCACCCGGCCCACTGATCGATGGCGAGGTGCGCCACTATCTCGGCCGCCTCGGCGGGCTCGACGCCTGGGCGCTGCGCGTCCAGGCGTCGCCGCCGGGATGGCGCCGGGTGCCGTTGCGGGCCGCGATGATGGCGATGCCGGCGCCGCAGATGGGGCTGGCTGCACGGGCGGCGCAGATCCTCGAGTGGGACCGTGCACACCGCTACTGCGGTGTCTGCGGTACCGCCACCGAGCGTCTGGCAGACGAGCGCGCACGCCGCTGTCCGTCCTGCGCTCAGGTGGCCTATCCGCGCGTGACACCGGCCATGATGGTGCTGGTGTGGCGCCCCGGAGAAGTGCTGCTGGCGCGGGCGCCTCATTTCGCCAAGGGCGTCTACAGCGCGCTGGCCGGCTTCGTGGAGGCGGGGGAGACGCTCGAGCAGTGCGTCGCGCGCGAGGCCGCCGAGGAGGTGGGCGTGTGCATCGGCGATCTCCGCTATTACGGCAGCCAAAGCTGGCCGTTCCCGCACAGTCTGATGGTCGCGTTCACGGCACGCTGGCTGGGCGGCGAGATCGTGCGGCAGGACAGCGAGATCGAGGACGCGCAGTGGTATCCGCTGGATGCGCTGCCGACGATTCCGCCGCGCTTCAGCATCTCGGGGCACCTGATCCGCGACACGGTGGCGGCGCTGATCGAAGGCAGATCAATCTGAGGCTTGCCGCGGTTGCCGGGCGGCCTCGCCCAGTCGTGACAAGCGCGATCGACGCGAAGTGCCTACTCGACCGTCACCGACTTGGCCAGGTTGCGCGGCTTGTCGACATCGGTACCGCGCGCGCAGGCTGTGTGATAGGCCAGCAATTGCAGCGGCACGACGTGCAGAATCGGGCTCAGCAGGCCGTAGTGCTCGGGCATGCGGATCACGTGCACGCCCGGGCCGCTCTCGATGCGCGTGTCGGCGTCGGCAAAGACGTACAACTCGCCGCCACGGGCGCGCACTTCCTGCATGTTGCTCTTCAATTTCTCCAGCAGCTGATCGTTCGGCGCCACGGTGACCACCGGCATCGCCGCAGTGACCAGCGCCAGCGGGCCGTGCTTGAGCTCGCCGGCCGGATAGGCCTCGGCGTGGATGTAGCTGATCTCCTTCAGCTTCAGCGCGCCCTCGAGCGCGATCGGGTAATGCAGGCCGCGACCGAGGAAGAGCGCGTTCTCCTTGGCCGTGAAGGCCTCTGACCAGGCCACGATCTGCGGCTCGAGCGCGAGCACCGCCTGCACGGCCACGGGCAGGTGGCGCAGCGCCTTGAGGTGCGTGGCTTCCTGCGCATCGGTGAGGCGGCCGCGCACCTGCGCCAGCGCCAGCGTGAGCAGGAACAGGCCGACCAGTTGCGTCGTGAAGGCCTTGGTCGAAGCGACGCCCACCTCGGCGCCGGCGCGGGTGACGTACGCGAACCTGCATTCACGCACCATCGCGCTGCTGGCGACGTTGCAGATCGTCAGCGTGGTGGTCATGCCGAGCGCGCGCGCGTGCTTCAGCGCGGCCAGGGTGTCGGCGGTCTCGCCGCTCTGGCTGATGGTGACCACCAGCGTGCGCGGGTTGGGCACGCTGTCGCGGTAGCGGTATTCGCTGGCGATCTCGACGTTGGTCGGGATGCCGGCCACCGACTCCAGCCAGTACTTGGCCACCGAGCCCGAGTAGTAGCTGGTGCCGCAGGCCAGGATCAGCACCTGATCGACGTTCTTGAACGCCGAGTACGCGCCGTCGCCGAACAGCTCGGGGCTGACGGCATGCACGGCATTGAGCGTGTCGGCGATGGCCTTGGGCTGCTCGAAGATCTCCTTTTGCATGTAGTGGCGGTAGGGGCCGAGCTCGGCCGCGCCGCTGTGCGCCTGCACGGTGCGCACTTCGCGCTGCACCGGCCGCAGCGAGCCGTCGGCCCGAGTGTCGTCTCGGCCGACGATCCAGTGCTTGCCGAGCTGGACGTCGACCACGTCGCCCTCTTCGAGGTAGACGATCTGGTCGGTCACGCCGGCCAGCGCCATCGCGTCGGAGGCGAGGAAGGTTTCGCCCTTGCCGACGCCCAGCACCAGCGGCGAGCCGGCGCGTGCGCCGACCACGCGCTGCGGTTCGTCGCGGCAGAACACCGCGATGGCATAGGCGCCGCGCAGGCGCAGCACGGCCTGCTGCACGGCCTCGAACAGATCGCCCTGGTACAGCTGTGCGACCAGGTGGGCGATGACTTCGGTGTCGGTCTGGCTGACGAAGTCAAAGCCCTTGGCCTTGAGTTCGGTGCGCAGCTCTTCGTAGTTCTCGATGATGCCGTTGTGCACCAGCGCGATCTTCCCCGGCGCGTCGGCCGCTGCGTTCGGCCCGGCCGAAAAGTGCGGGTGCGCGTTGTTCACCGCCGGCGCGCCATGCGTGGCCCAGCGGGTGTGCGCAATGCCGGTGCCGGCCTCGATGTGCTCGGCGGCCACCTGTGCCTCGAGTTCGGCCACCCGCGCCGTGCTGCGCGCGCGGCGCAGCTTGCCGCCCTGGTGCACCGCGACGCCGCAGGAGTCGTAGCCGCGGTATTCGAGCCGCTTCAGGCCCTCGACGAGGATCGGAACGATGTTGCGTGCGCTGACTGCGCCGACGATGCCGCACATGGAAGAGCCTTGAAATTGACGAACACGGAGCGAGATCCTAGGCAGTACAGCCGTGAAATTTAGTTGCGTGTTTTGACTCCTTTGATTGCTACTAGTCGTTGCATATCAACACGTATGACTCTTTAATCGTCTAATGTTACATAGTTTTCGCAATATAATTTCTCATGATCTCACTCGACGACACCGACCTGCGTCTGCTCGAAAAGCTGCAGGACGATGCGGGAATGACCAACCAGGATCTGGCCGCGGCCACGCATGTCTCGCCGGCAACGGCGCTGCGCCGCGTGCGGCGGCTGACCGAATCCGGCGTCATCGAGCGCCGCATCGCGCTGCTGTCCAACGACAAGCTCGGCGCCGGGCTGCAGGCGCTGGTCGAGGTGCAACTCGATCGCCAGGGCGCCGAGCACCTCGACGCCTTCGAGGCCCTGGCCGTGGCCGATCCGGCCGTGCAGCAATGCTGGCGTGTCAGCCCGGGCCCCGACTTCGTGCTCGTACTCTGGCTGGCCGACATGGCGGCCCACAACGCGCTGGTGCAACGGCTGTTCACGCAGCACGCCAACGTGCGCAACGTGAAGACCTACTTCGCCACCAAGCGCGCCAAGTTTGCGCCGCGCATCGACGTGCGCGCGTTGGCCGTCAGGCCTGCTTGAGGATCACCAGCCCCTTCAGGTACTCGCCCTCGGGGAAGTTGATCGTCGTCGGGTGGTCGCAGGCCCCGGCCAGGCGTTCGAGCAGGACGCCATCGACGCCGGCATCGAGCCCGGCACCGGCCACGATCTTGTGGAACAGCTCGGCGCCGATGCCGCCCGAGCAGGAAAACGTGAACAGCAGCCCGCCGGGCGCCAGCAGCTTCAGCGCCAGTCGGTTGATGTCCTTGTAGGCGCGGGCGGCGCGCTCGGCATGCGCCGCGCTGGGCGCGAACTTGGGTGGGTCGAGCACGATGGCGTCGAACGACTCGCCGGCTTTCAGGCGCTCGCGCAGCAAGGCGTTGACGTCGGCATCGATGAACTCGGCGCGCTCGGCGTCGAAGCCGTTCAGCGCGACGTTGGCGCGCGCGCGCTCGAGCGCCGGTGCCGAAGAATCGACGCTGACGACCTGCCCGGCACCGCCGGCCAGCGCGGCGACCGTGAAGCCGCCGGTGTAGCAGTAGCAATTGAGCACCCGCTGCAGGCCGAAGTGGCGCACCCCCTGCGCAAAGCGGGCACGGTTGTCGCGCTGGTCGAGATAGAAGCCCGTCTTGTGGCCCTCGGCGACGTCGAGCGTGAGCCGCCAATCGTGTTCGCGGATGGTGACTTCGGTCGCGCCGTCGCCGCGCAGCCAGCCCTTGATCGGCGGCAGGCCCTCGAGGCCGCGCACGCCGGAGTCGGATCGCTCGTACAGCTTCGTGCAACCGGTGGCGGCCAGCAAGGCGTCGGCGATCGTCGCCTTCCAGCGCTCGGTGCCGGCCGACAGGAATTGCGCCGACAGCACATCGGCATAGCGGTCGACGATCAGGCCGGGCAGGCCGTCGGCCTCGCCGTGCACCAGGCGCAGGCCGTCGCTCGCGATCGGCAGGCGCTTGCGCAGCGCCACCGCGACGGCGATGCGGCGCTCGAAGAACGCGGCATCGATGCGCTCGCCCTCGTCGAAACTCCAGGCCCGCACGCGGATCATCGAGGTCGGGCTGAACGAACCCCAGGCCAGGAAGCGGCCGTCGTCGGCCTCGACGCGCACCGTCTCGCCGGCGTCGGCGCTGCCCTTGGCCACGCTGCCCTGGAAGACCCAGGGATGGCGGCGCAGCAGCGAGCGCTCCTTGCCTTCGCGCAGTCGAATGCTCTTCATGGTCAGCCATTGTCAGCCACGGCTTTCAGTCACGGTCTTCGGTTGACAAGCGGCGTGCGCGCCCGTACAAGCCCGCCACCACCACCCCCGTGCCGGCCATGCATCACCACCCTGTCGCTGACATTGCGGCACCCCCCGCGCGCCCGTCGCTGCTCGTGCGTGCACTGCTGCCGCTGCTGCTGGCATCGTGCGCGACGCTGCCCGCGCCGATCGACTACGACGCGCGCGCTCCGCGCCTGGACGGCTACGGCCAGGCAACGCTGGCCCAGGCGAGCCGCCATGCCGAGGCCCAGCGCCTGTTCGCACAGGGCGTGCAGCAGGCCTATGCCTTCAACGAGAAGGAGGCCGTGCGTGCGTTCAAGGCCGCGCTGGCCCAGGACCCCTCGTGCGCGCTCTGCGCCTGGGGCGTGGCCTGGCAACTCGGGCCGATCATCAACGCGCCGATGCGCGGCGAGTTGCGCGAGGCGCAGCGCTACACCGCCCTGGCCATGTCGCTCGGCGCGACGGCCGGCCCGCGCGAGAGCGGTCTGCTGCAGGCCATGGCGGTTCGCTACGGCGAGCAGCGTTCGCCGCCGCAGGACGCGCCGCTGCTGGCGGAGATCTGCGGCAAACCGGCGCAGGGCGAAGCCGCCGACCCGCTCGACGTGGCCTACGCGGCGCGCCTGCGCGTGCTGTCCGACGCCCATCCGGGCGACCCCGACATCGCCTCGCTGTATGCCGAGGCGGTGATGGTCGCCACGCGCAGCGACTGGTGGGACCGCAAGACCGGCCAGCCCGCCGGCGCCATCGCCGACATGGTGCAGCGCCTCGAGGCCGCACTGGCCAAGGCACCGGATCACACCGGCGTCAACCACTACCTGATCCACGCCCTCGATTCGTCGCCGCACCCCGAGCGCGCGGTGGCCGCCGCCGACCGCCTGGGCGCGCTGGCGCCGGCCTCGCCGCATCTGGTGCACATGCCGGCGCACATCTATGCGCGCGTCTCGCGCTTTGCCGATGCGGTGCGCGTCAACGAGCAGGCACTGACGGCGCAGGCCGACCTGACCGCGCTGCTCGAGCAGCAGCAATTGCCGACCAAGGACAGCTGGGACGGCCACAACCTGCACTTCCTGTGGTTTGCCGCGGTGATGGAGGGCCGCGGCGAGCTGGCGCTGACCACCGCACGGCGCATGGCCGCGCGGACCGCCAAGTCGACGAGCCCGTTCGCCCAGTACCGCCGTGCGTTGCCGATACACACCCTCGCCCGCTTCGAGCGCTGGAGCGAGGTGCTGGCCGAGCCGCCTTCGGCCGATACCGGCTTCATTGCCCTTACGCTGAATGGCCACGCACGCGCGCTCGCGCTGATGCACACGGGGCAGGCCACGGCGGCACGCGCGCTGCAGGCTGAACTGGCGCAGCTGACGCCACCGCAGGGCGAGAACGATGGCAGCGAACTGATGCGCTCGATGCACAGCATCGTGCTCTCGCGCCTGACGGCCGAGTTGGCCCAACTCGACGGCCGGACCGACGCCGCGGTGGCAGCGGCCCAGGCCGCGGTCGCCGCCGAAGACGCCCTGGAAGCCCGCGAGCCGCCGTTGCTGGCGGTGATGGCGCGCCAGGCCCAGGGCCAGCTGCTGCTGGCCGCCGGACGGGCCGCGGAGTCGGAAGCGGCCTTTCGCGCCGACCTCGCCGACCAGCCCGGCAGCGGCTGGGCCTTGCGCGGCCTGCATGCAGCGCTGCTGCGCCAGGGCAAGACCGACGAGGCCGCGCGGGTGCAGGTGCAGTGGCGTCAGGCATGGCCGACGGCCGATGCCGCACTGATCGGGGGCTGAACCTGCCAGCGCGTTCAGCCGCGCTTCTTCGCCCGCGGGTGCGCGGCGTCGTAGACCTTGGCCAGATGCTGAAAATCCAGCTTGGTATAGACCTGCGTGGTGGCGATGTTGGCGTGGCCCAGCAGTTCCTGCACCGCGCGCAGGTCGCCGCTCGATTGCAGCAGGTGCGAGGCAAAGCTGTGGCGCAACATGTGCGGGTGCACGTGCGTCGGCAGGCCGCTTTGCATGGCCAGCAACTTCAGGCGTGAGCGCACCTGACTCGCCGTGAGACGGGTGCCGCGGCGGCTGACGAACAGCGCCGCCTCGCCGGGCTTGGCCAGCGGCGCGCGATGGGCCAACCAGGCCGTCACCGCCGACAGCGCCGCGCGGCCGACCGGCACGCTGCGCCGCTTGCTGCCCTTGCCGAGCACATGCGCGGTGGCGTCGGGCAGGTCGATCCAGCCCGCGGCGTCGCGCCCGGCGAGCGCGTCGAGGCCGGCCAGTTCAGCGACGCGCAGGCCGCAGCCGTAGAGCAGCTCGACGATGGCGTGGTCGCGCGCGGCCAGCGCCGCGTCGCCGCCTTCGGCCACGTGGCCGGCGAGCGCCACCGCGTGATCCACCGACAAGCGCCTTGGGCAAGGGCTTGGCCGCCTTGGGCGCCCGCACGGCGTCGACCGGGTTGCTGGCCACCAATTGCTGCTCGCCCCACCAGCGGTAGAGCCCGCGCCACGCCGCGAGCACGATCGCCAGGCTGCGCGGCGCCAGGCCGCGCTGGTGCGCCTGGGCGATCCAGCGCCGCACGTGGTGCGTCTGTACCGCCTTCAGTTCGACGCCGGCCGCGGCTCGCGGCGACGTTCAAGCGCCGCAGCGCATCGCGGTACAGCACCAGCGTGCGCGCCGCCAGGCGCCGCTCGACCTCGAGGTGGCGCAGGTAGCGCAGCACCTCGTCGGGCAGCGGCGCGGCGGCGCCCACTACACGGGCTGCAAGCGCGCCAAGCCGGCGCTGGCGATCTCGCCGATGCGCTGCAGGAAGTCGGTGCCCATGTCGGCGCTGTAGCGCGTCGGGTCGGGCGAGCCGACGACCAGCAGGCCGAAGGCGTCGTCGCCGCTGGCGACGCGCAGCGGCACCATGGCCATCGACGCCACGCTGGCAGGATCGTCGAGCCAGCGCGCGGCCTCGAAGCCGGCATTGGCGCCGCAGTACGGCGCGCTCGAGGCTGGTGGCCAGGCTGCGCGTGTCGGCGCTCGCGCCCTGCGCGAAGGCCAGCCCCTTGAAGGCGTCGGCCACGCCCCAGACGCGGACGGCGGCCTGCGGGATCAGGAACTGCTGCTTCAACTCGCGCACCAGCACCTCGGGCAGCGCGGGCGCGTCGGTGGTGATCATCAGCGCGCGCGTCCAGCGGTGCAGGCGCTCGGCGATGACCGAGTTGTCCTGGCCGTTGCGGATCATTTCGACGATCTTCTTCTCCAGCGCCCTTGATGCGCTCGCGCAGCATTTCCATCTGCCGCTCCTGCAGCGACACCGCGCGCTGGCCGTGCGGGCTGGTGAGCTGGATGGCGGACAGCATCTCGGCATGGCGCTCGAAGAAGCCCGGCGTGTTGGCCAGGTACTCGGCGATGTCGGCTTCGGTGATGCCCTGCAGGGCGTTGGTGATCACAGTTCGATTTCTCCTTCAAAGACGGTCTCGGCCGGGCCGGTCATCAGCACCGGCCGGCCCATGCCCTGCCATTCGATGCGCAGCAATCCGCCACGGGTGCGCACATCGACCTGGGCGCCAAGCCAGCCCAGCCGGATGCCGGCCACCACCGCCGCGCAGGCGCCGGTGCCGCAGGCCAGCGTCTCGCCGGCGCCGCGCTCGTAGACACGCAAGGCGACTTCGCTGCGCGACAGGACCTGCATGAAGCCGGCGTTGACGCGGCGCGGAAAGCGGGCGTGGCCCTCGATGGCCGGCCCCAATTCGGCGACCGGCGCCGTGTCGACATCGTCCACGCGCAGCACGGCGTGCGGGTTGCCCATCGACAGGGCCGCGATCTCGATGTGCCGGCCGGCGACGTCGAGCGGCCAGAGCGCGAATCCGTTGACTTCGCGCGGCACCAGGCCGCCGGCGTCGAACGGCACCTCGGCCGGCTCGAATATCGGCTGGTTCATGTCCACCGTCACCCGGCCATCGGCCTGCAGTTGCAGCTCGAGCAGGTTGTTGATGGTCGCGATGCGCAGCGTGGTCTTGTCGGTCAGGCCATGCTCGCGCACGTAGCGCACGAAGCAGCGCGCGCCGTTGCCGCAATGCTCGACCTCGTCGCCGCTGAAGCCGTTGTAGATGCGGTAGCGGAAGTCGACGCCGGGCGAGTCGGCCTTCTCGACCACCAGCACCTGGTCGGCACCGATGCCGAATCGGCGGTCGCTCAGCCGCTGCACCTGCGCCGCCGACAACGCCAACGGCACACGCGTGGCGTCGAGCACGACGAAGTCATTGCCCGCGCCCTGCATCTTGGTGAATCGCAATCTCATCCTGCGCGGGATTATCGCTGCCCGGGCAGACACATCAGTACAGCGCGGGCTGGCCCTCCGGCCGCGTCTTGAATCGCTTGTGCACCCACAGGTATTGCGCCGGGCAACGCCGCACCTCGGCTTCGATCCACTGATTCATGCGCAAGGTGTCGGCCAGCGGGTCGTCGGTTGGCCAGTTCGGCCAGTGGCGGCAGGAAGCGCACCCGCCAGCCGCCGTCCTCGAGCATCTCGGCGACCACCGGCTGCACCGTCATGCCCAGCATGCGCGCCATGCGCGACGGCGCCAGCAGCGTGGCGGCAGGAACGCCGAAGAAGGGCACGAAGGCGCGCGTCCTTGATGCCGAAGTCCATGTCGGGCAGGTTGAAGAACCCCAGTCCCTGCTGGCGAATGGCGCGGATCAACGGCTTGGCGCTGTCTTGCCGCGTGAACAATTCCGAACCGCCGAAGCGCTGCCGCCCCTTGCGCACCGCGGCGTCGAATACGGGGTTGCTTTGCGCCTGGTAGATCGTGGCGCCGCGCCGCGTCTGGAACAACTGCACCGCGGCGGCCGCCGACTTCGAGGGCCATGAAGTGCGGCACCAGCCACATCACCGGCGCGTCGATTCTCTCGGCCAGGTGCACGTCGCCCTCGACCTCGATCAGGCGCTGGATGCGCTCGCGCGGCGCGTACCAGAGCAGGCCGCGTTCGATGATGCTGCGGCCGAGCCAGCGGAAATGCTGCTTGACCAGGTCCGCGCGCGACCGCGCATCGAGTTCGGGCAGGCACAGCTCGATGTTGCGCGTGGCGATGCGGCGCCGGTCCTTGGCCAAGACGTGCAACAGCGCGCCGACGGCGCTGCCGATGGCCGCCTGCACGCGCGCCGGCAGCCAATGCAGCAGCCACAGCAACGCCAGCGAAAGGCGGCCATGTCAGGCGCGCCGGGCCGCTCCCAAGCGGCCTGAGCTCCCCTCGGGGGACGCGAGCGAAGCGAGTTCGGGGCCGTCATGCGGTCCGCGGCGCCTTGTAGCGGTGGTAGCCCCACAGGTATTGCGCGGGGCATTGGCGGATCAGGAATTCCATCGCTCGGTTCATCACGGCGGCGCATTCTGTCTGATGCGCCACCTCGTCGCCGCCGAACGCCGCCGCAGCGGGCAAGCGGCTCGGGCAACTCGAAGACGCGAATGCACCACCCCGCCGCGCGCGGCAGGCGCTCGCCGATGGTCAACAGTATCGGCGCACCGGTCTGCAGCGCGAGTTTGGCCGCCAGGGTCATGGTGTAGGCCGGTCGGCCGAAGAACGGCGCCCAAACCCCCATGCCGTCGGGCGGCACCTGGTCCGGCAGCAGGCCGACCGTCTGGCCCGTGGCGCAGCGCGCGGATCATCTGCCTCACCCCGGCCAGCGCTGGCCGGCGCCGTCAGCAGCCCCGGGCGGTTGCGCGCGGTGGTTTCCAGTTCGCGCAGCCAGGCCTGGCGCGCGGGGCGGTACAGCGCCGTCACCGGCTGCGTGGCGCCGAAGCGCTCGGCGTAGGCCTGCGCGATGACCTCGAAGGTGCCCAGGTGCGGAGTCAAGAGCACCAGGCCGCGGCCGGCTGCGAGGGCCTGCGCGATCAATTCGGCGTGCTGCCACTGCGGCCGCCGGCGCCAGCGGCAATGCGGCGGGCCGCAGCCACAGCCGCGGCATCTCGGCCACCATGCGCCCGGCGTGGGCCACCGACGCACGGCGCTCGGCCGGCCCGATGCCCGCCAGCGCGGCGTTTTCGCGCAGGCGCTGGCGGTAACCGGCCGACAGCCAAGTAGCCGGCCCAGCCCAGCGCGGCGCCCAGGCCGTGCAAAAACCCCAACGATCGGCGTGACAGCCAGTGCAGTACGGTCGACATGTTTCTTATAATCGGGCCATCGCCGAGTTATGAACTACTTGCGGGGCGATCCACAAATCCTGCTAAAGCGTTCGCCGCTCCTCCAGACCCAGGCCGGCAACGCGCCTACCAACCCTACTGGAGTTTAAGAGTGGCCAACGATTTCCTTTTCACCTCCGAGTCCGTCTCCGAAGGGCACCCCGACAAGGTGGCCGACCAGATCTCCGACGCCATCCTCGACGCGATCTTCAAGCAGGACCCGCGCTCGCGCGTCGCCGCCGAGACGCTGACCAACACCGGCCTGGTGGTGCTGGCCGGCGAGATCACGACCAACGCGCATGTCGACTACATCCAGGTCGCGCGCGACACGATCAAGCGCATCGGCTACGACAACACCGAGTACGGCATCGACTACAAGGGCTGCGCGGTGCTGGTGGCCTACGACAAGCAGAGCAACGACATCGCCCAGGGTGTCGACCATGCGTCGGACGACCACCTCAACACCGGCGCCGGCGACCAGGGCCTGATGTTCGGCTACGCCTGCGACGAGACGCCCGAGTTGATGCCCGCGCCGATCTACTACGCGCACCGGCTGGTCGAGCGCCAGGCGCAGTTGCGCAAGGACGGCCGCCTGCCCTTCCTGCGCCCCGACGCGAAGAGCCAGGTCACGATGCGCTATGTCGACGGCAAGCCGCACTCGATCGACACCGTGGTGCTGTCCAGCCAGCATGCGCCGGAGTACAGCCTGGGCCACAAGATGACCGACGCGTTCTACGAGGCGGTGCGCGAGGAGATCATCAAGCCGGTGCTGCCCAAGGCCTGGCTGACCAAGGACACCAAGTACCTGATCAACCCGACCGGCCGCTTCGTCATCGGCGGCCCGCAGGGCGATTGCGGCCTGACCGGCCGCAAGATCATCGTCGACACCTATGGCGGCGCCTGCCCGCATGGCGGCGGCGCGTTCTCGGGCAAGGACCCGAGCAAGGTCGACCGCTCGGCGGCCTACGCGGCGCGCTACGTGGCCAAGAACATCGTCGCCGCCGGCCTGGCGCGGCAGTGCCAGATCCAGGTCGCCTACGCCATCGGCGTGGCCAAGCCGATGAACGTCACCGTCTACACCGAAGGCACCGGCAAGATCTCCGACGAGAAGATCGAGGCCCTGGTGGCCGAGCATTTCGACCTGCGCCCCAAGGGCATCATCCAGATGCTCGACCTGCTGCGGCCGATCTACGAGAAGACCGCCGCCTACGGCCACTTCGGCCGCGAGGAGCCGGAGTTCACGTGGGAGCGGACCGACAAGGCCAAGGCGCTGCGCGCGGCCGCTGGGCTGTAGCAGCGGGCGGCCCGCAGGCCGCCCTCAGAACAGCCCGACGATCCGCCCCTCGTCGTCGACGTCGATGTTCGCCGACGACGGCACCGCCGGCAGCCCCGGCATGGTCAGGATGTCGCCGCAGATCAGGACCACGAACTCGGCGCCGGCGGCCAGGCGCACCTCGCGGATGTTGAGCACATGGCCGCTCGGCGCGCCGCGCAGCTGCGGGTCGGTCGAGAACGAGTACTGGGTCTTGGCGATGCAGACCGGGAAGCGGCCGTAACCCTGCTCCTGCAGGCGCTTGAACTGCGCGCGCACCCGGGTGTCGGCGGTGATCTCGCTGGCGCCGTAGATCTTCTTCGCCACGGCCTCGGCCTTGTGCCACAGCGTGTCGCCGTCTTCGTAGACGAAGTGCATGTCGGCCGGCGTGGTGTCGATCACGCGCACCACCTCGCGCGCCAGCGCCTCGGCGCCGCGCCCGCCCTCGGCCCAATGCCGCGACACCACCAGCGGCACGGCGTGGTGCGCGAGCTTGCGCGTCAGCAGCGCCACCTCGGCCTCGGTGTCGTGCGCGAAGTGGTTCAGCGCGACGACGCAGGGCAGGCCGTAGTGGTTGCGCACGTTGTTGACATGGCGCTCGAGGTTGGCGATGCCCGCCTCCAGCCGCGGCAGGTCTTCGACCGACAAGCCCTTGACGTCGGCGCCGCCGTGGAACTTGAGCGCACGCACGGTGGCCACCAGCACCACCACGTCGGGCCGGAGGCCCGACTGGCGGCACTTGATGTCGATGAACTTCTCCGCCCCCAGGTCGGCGCCGAAGCCGGCTTCGGTGACCGTGTAGTCGGCCAGCTTGAGCGCGGCGCGGGTGGCGATCACCGAGTTGCAGCCGTGCGCGATGTTGGCGAACGGGCCGCCGTGGATGATCGCCGGGTTGTTCTCCAGCGTCTGCACCAGGTTGGGCTTGATGGCGTCGCGCAGCAGCGCGGTCATCGCGCCATGGGCCTGCATCTGGCTGGCGGTGACGGGCTGCAGCTCGCGCGTGACGCCGATGACGATGCGGCCCAGGCGTTCCTTCAGGTCGCGCAGGTCGCGCGCCAGGCACAGGATGGCCATCACCTCCGACGCGACCACGATGTCGAAGCCGTCCTGGCGCGGGAAGCCGTTGGCCGCGCCGCCCAGGCCGACGGTGATGTCGCGCAACGCGCGGTCGTTCATGTCCATCACCCGGCGCCAGGTGATGCGGCGCAGGTCGATGCGCAGCGCATTGCCGTGGTGGATGTAGTTGTCGATCAGCGCGGCCAGCAGGTTGTGCGCCAGCGCGATGGCGTTGAAGTCGCCGGTGAAGTGCAGGTTGATGTCTTCCATCGGCACGACCTGCGCGTAGCCGCCGCCGGCCGCCCCGCCCTTCATGCCGAACACCGGGCCGAGCGAGGGTTCGCGCAGGCAGACGATGGCGTCCTTGCCGATGCGGTTGAGCGCATCGACCAGGCCCACCGTGGTCGTCGTCTTGCCCTCGCCGGCCGGCGTCGGGCTGATGCCGCTCATCAGGATCAGCTTGCCGTCGGGCTTGTCGGCCAGGCTGGCCAGGTGCGCCAACGAGACCTTGGCCTTGTAGCGGCCATAGGACTCGAGCTGGTCCTCGGGAATGCCCAGGCGCTCGCGCGCCAGATCGACGATGGGCCGCAGCGTCGCGCGCTGCGCGATCTCGATGTCACTCAGCATGGGGCCTCACTTTGGCGGCTGCCGACTTGGCGTTGCGCCGGGCAATCTGCACATCGGCGTCGTGCGCCAGCGCCACGCCCATGCGGCGCTTGACGAAGCTCTCGGGCTTGCCGAACAGGCGCAGCTCGGTGCCCGGCACGCGCAGGGCTTCGTCCACACCGTCAAAGACGATGCCCTTGGCCTCGACGCCGCCGTAGATCACCGCGCTGGCGCCGGGGCTCTTCAGCGTGGTGTCGACCGGCAGGCCGAGGATCGCGCGGGCGTGCAGCTCGAATTCGTTCTGCCACTGCGTGACCATCGTCACCATGCCGGTGTCGTGCGGCCGCGGGCTGACTTCGCTGAACCAGACCTGCTCGCCCTTGACGAACAGCTCGACGCCGAACAGGCCCTGGCCGCCGAGGTTGTCGGTCACGGCCTTGGCGATGTCGCGCGCACGCTGCAGCGCCGCCGGCGCCATCGGCTGCGGCTGCCAGCTCTCGACGTAGTCGCCCTTGACCTGGATGTGGCCGATCGGCTCGCAGAAGTGGGTTTGCACTTCGCCGCCGGCACCGAGCGCGCGCACCGTGAGCAGCGTGATCTCGTAGTCGAAATCGATGACGCCCTCGACGATCACGCGGCCGCCGGCCACGCGGCCGCCGGCCATCGCATGGTCCCAGGCCTTGGCCACGTCGGCGGCCGCGTCGATCCGGCTCTGGCCCTTGCCCGAACTGCTCATCACCGGCTTGACGATGCAGGGATAGCCGATGCCCGGCCGATGCTCGCCGCCGGCCGTCGTCGATGCCTCGATCGCGGCCCGCAATTGCGCCAGCGAGTCGCAGAACTGGTAGCGGCTGGTCGGCAGCGCCAGCGTCTCGGCCGCCAGGCGGCGGATGCCCTCGCGGTCCATCGTCAGCCGCGCGGCGCGGGCGGTCGGGATCACGCGCACGACGCCCTCGGCCTCCAGGGCTTCGAGCACCGGCGTCGCGATGGCCTCGATCTCGGGCACCACCAGGTCGGGCTTCTCGGCCAGGATCAGCGCGCGCAGCGCGTCGGCGTCGGTCATGGTGATCGTTCGCGCGTGGTGCGCCACCTGCTGGCCGGGGGCGTTGTCGTAGCGGTCGACGGCGATGGTTTCCACGCCCAGGCGCTGCAGCGCGATCAGGACTTCCTTGCCGAGTTCGCCGCTGCCCAGCAGCATGACGCGGGTGGCTGAAGGGGACAGGGGGGTGCCGATCGGCTTCATGGCGAGTGCTGCGGACCTGTGGACGAAGTCGTGATTGTCGCCGCGATCAAGTTCCGGCCACTCATGCACTGGCGTGGCCATGCCGATAATGCGTTGCGGCAATTCAACGGCGCCACGCCGACCCCATGTCCCATTCCGACGCAGATGTCTCGTCCGGCACGTTGATCCAGCGGCGCGCGATGCTCTGGTTGCTGTCGATCGCCACGCCGGGCGTGGCGGCGATCTGGGTCGGCGAGACGATGATGGGCCTGAACCTGCCCTACGATCGCTGGGCGCAGCCCCTGTTGACATTGATCATGGGCGCGCTGCTGGTGTTCGCCTGGCGACGGCCGGACGCGCGAAGCGCGAGCTTGGCGACCGGGCTGGCCGTGCTGGCCACCAGCCTGTACCTTGCAGGCGTACCGTTGTACCTGGTGCTGGACGATCAGGCGCCCATCACGGCCTACGCCGTCGTGTCGCTGATTCCGTGGGTGCTGTTGATGTACCTGCTGATGTACTCGACCTGGTCGCTGCGGGTCGCGTCGTGGTCGACGATCCTGCTCTTCACCTGCATCAACGGTGGCACGCTCTGGCTGCACCTGCGCGACGGCGGCGATGCCGCCTGGCAGGCACTCGGCTGGCCACTGTTCACCAACGGCCTGCTGGCGCAGTTGCTGGTGCTGCTGGCCGTCGTCGGCCTGGCACGCGTGCGCGTGCTGGTGCAGCGCGCGCGCGTGGCCGCGCAGACGGCGTCGGCCGCGAAGTCGCGCTTCCTGGCGGTGATGAGCCATGAGTTGCGCACCCCGCTGCACAGTGTGCTGGCCTCGGCCGACCTGCTGCGCGACACACCACCCGGGAGCCCCGCCCAGGGCGAACTGGTCAGCACCATCAGCCACAGCGGCCGGCATCTGCTCGGCCTGATCGACCGTGTGCTCGACCTGGCACACATCGAATCGGGCCACTTGGGAGCGCGCCGAGAGCCATTCGACGTGCAGGCCTGCGCGCAGTCCGGGCTGGCCGCCGTGGCGGCGCTGGCCGCTGCCAAGGGTCTTGCAGTGGAGCACAGCCTGGACCTCGGCGACTCGCCCTGGCGCATCGGCGACGGGCTGCGCCTGCGCCAGGTCCTGATCAACCTGCTGGCCAACGCCGTCAAGTTCACCACCCACGGCAGCGTGAAGCTCGCCGTCGGCCCGGGTGCTGCCGCGGACAGTCTGCGTTTCACCGTCGCCGACACCGGCCCGGGCATCCCCAGGCGGCAACAGGCCAGCGTGTTCGAGGCCTTTCGCCAGCTCGACGACGGCAGCACGCGCAGCCACGGCGGCGTCGGCCTCGGACTGGCGATCGCGCGCGAAATCGTGCAGCAGCTCGGCGGCAGGATCGATCTCCACAGCACGCCGGGCGCAGGCACACGCATGACGGTGGAGCTGCAGTTGACGCCGACATCGGCGCCGGCGGTCGATGTCACGGCGACGGACGCCACCAGCGCACCCGCCATACCCGACAACCTGGCCGGGCTGCGCGTGTTGCTGATCGACGACGACGCGGTAAACCTGCTGCTGGTGCGCGAGATGCTCGTGCGCGCCGACATGGATGTCGTCACCGCGACCGGCGGCCTCGAAGCGCTCGATGCGTTGCGTCGCATGGACTTCGATGTCGTCCTGATGGACTGGCAGATGCCCGAACTCGATGGCCTCGAGACCACGCGCCGTGTGCGTGCGGGCCTGGCCGGCGAGCGTGCCGTCACAACGCGCATCCTCGGCTTGACGGCCAACGCCTTCGAGGATGCACGCCGCGCCTGCCTCGATGCCGGCATGAACGACGTGCTGACCAAACCGGTGCTGCGCGAGACCTTGCTCGAAGGCATATCGCGCCAGGCCCGAGTGCGATGATCGCCGCATGCCCGCCGAGCCGCCTGCGCCCATGCCGACCCACCTCGATCTCGCCGCCTGGCCTCGGCGCGACGCGTTCGACTACTTCCGCTCGTTCGACAAGCCTTACTTCAACGTCTGCACGCGGCTCGATGTGGCGGGCCTGAAGCAGGCCGTGGCCGACAGCGGCCATGGCAGCCTGACGCTGGCCTACCACCACATCGCACTGCGCCTGGCGAACCAGTTCGAGCCGATGCGCTACCGGCTCCAGGCCGCGCAGGTTCTCGTGCACCCGGTGGTGCATGGCAGCACCACGGTGCTGCGCGACGACGGCGGCTTCGGCTTTGCGTATCTGGACCACCACGCCGATTTCGCCACCTTCGCCGCGCAGGGCGCCGCCGCCGTCGCCGCGGCGCGCGCGGGTCGGCTGCCTTTCGAGCCACGGCTGGACGACACCGCACTGATCCACTTCACGACCCTGCCCTGGGTCCACTTCACCAGCTTCTCGCACGCCCGCAACTGGGGCCGCGAAGACTCGATCCCGAAACTGGCTTTCGGCCGCATCGACAACGATGGCGCACGTGCCTGGCTGCCGCTGTCGGTGGAAGTGCACCACGCACTGATGGACGGGCTGCATGTCGGGCAGTTCGTGCAGGCCTTCGAGGCCGCGCTGGGCAATCCCGGTGCCTGGCTCGGCGTGCCAGCCGCAGCGCCCTGAGAGCGGGCCTGTGGCCAGCCGCAGCATCGGTATCGCCGCGCTGACGCGCTACGCCGTCGCGCGCAGCCTGTTCGCGCCGACCACCCTGCTGGCGGCGATCGAACGGCTGGGCTTCGTGCAGGCCGACCCGATCCGCGCGCCGGCAAGGGCGCAGGACCTGACCTTGCGCCACCGCGTGCAGGGCTATCGCGCCGGTGATCTCGAACGCCAATACCCCGCGCTGCCGATCGAGGAGGACTTCTTCGTCAACTACGGCTTCCTGCCGCGCGCCACGCACGCGCTGATGCACCCGCGCACGCCGCGCACGCGCTGGTCCAAGTCACGCCGGGCCCGGGCCGACGAGGTGCTGGCCTTCGTCCGCGAGCGCGGCGTGGTGCACCCACGCGAGGTCGACGCGTTCTTCCAGCACGGCAGGGTCGACAACTGGTTCGGCGGTTCGAGCAACGCCAGCACCGAGTTGCTCGACGGCATGCATTACCGCGGCCTGCTGCGCATCGCGCGGCGCGAAGGCGGCATCCGCCTGTACGCGGCGCGCGACGCGCATGGCCCGGTGCCCGACCCGGCCGCGGCGATGGATGCACTGCTCGACGTGATCGTGGCCAAGTACGCACCGCTGCCCGCCGCCTCGCTCGGCCAGTTGGCCAGCCATCTTTGCAGCGGCACGCCGCAGTGGCGCCACCTGCGCAGCGCGGCGCTGGCGCGGGCCCGGCAGCGCCTGCCGCACGCGCACGCCGGCGGCACCGACTGGGTCTGGCCGGCCGGCGAGAACCCGGCCGATCCGCACCACGCGGCACGTGACGAAGCACGCCTGCTCGCGCCGTTCGACCCGGTGGTCTGGGATCGGCGCCGCTTCGAGCTGTTCTGGCACTGGCCGTACCGCTTCGAGGCATATACCCCACCCGCCAAGCGCCGGCTCGGCTATTACGCGCTGCCGCTGCTGTGGCGCGACCGGGTCGTGGGCTGGGCCAACGTCGGCGTACGCGACGGCTGTCTGCAACCCGAGGTCGGCTTTTTCGGGCCGCGGATCGTCGACCCGGCCTTTGTCATGGCGGTCGACGACGAACTGCAGCGCCTGCACGCCTTCCTCGGCCTCTGAGCCGCAGCGCAAGCGCCGAGCGGTCCCGGCTCAGACGGCGCCCTGACCGTTGACGTACAGGGCGGGATCAGGCGGCGCCCTGTACGTTGACGTAAAGGGCGTAGAGCGAATGGCTGCTGGCCATGAACAGGCGGTTGTTCTTCGCGCCGCCGAAGCACAGGTTGGCGCAGCGCTCGGGCAGGTGGATGTGAGCGATGGCCTGGCCGCTGGCCTCGTACACGCGCACGCCATCCAGGCCGACCGATGCCACGCGGCCGTTGCTGCCGTAGCCGCACCAGATGTGGCCCTGGGCGTCGACCGCGATGCCGTCGAGCGCGCCGCCATCGGCCGCATCGATGACCAGGCGCTTGTTGGCCAGCGCGCCGTTGGCGCCGACACGGTAGGCCCACAAGCGGCGGTGCGGCTCGGCGCGGCTCTCGACGACATACAACTCCGACTCGTCGGGTGAAAAGGCCAGGCCGTTGGGCGCCTTCAGGTCGTCGAGCACGCATTGCAGCGGCTTGCCATCGGCCGGCAGGCGGTAGACGGCGTGGGGCAACTCCGCAGCGGCACGGTCACCCTCCCAGTCGCTGTCGATGCCGAAGGTGGGATCGGTGAACCAGAGGCTGCCGTCCTTGGCGCAGACGATGTCATTGGGCGAGTTCAGACGCTTGCCGTCGAAGCGGTCGGCCAGCACCGTGACACGGCCGTCGTACTCGGTGCGCGTGATGCGCCTTGACAGGTGCTCGCACGAAACCAGCCGGCCCTGGCGGTCGCGCGTGTGGCCATTGGCGTTGTTGGCCGGCGCGCGGAAGACGCTGGTCGCGCCCGAGGTCTCGTCCCAGCGCAGGATGCGGTTGTTCGGGATATCGCTGAACAACAGATAGCGCCCGTCGCCGAACCAGACCGGCCCCTCGGCCCAGCGGCAGCCGGTGAACAGTTGCTCGACGCTGGCGCTGTACAGGCGCAGGCCACGGAAGGCGTCGTCGAGGATCTCGACCGACGGGTCGGGGTAGCGCGGGTTGGGGGTGAACGACACCGTCACAACCCGAACACCCTGGGCAGCCACAACGAAACCGCGGGTACATACGTCACGAGCGCCAGCACGAACAGCATGGCGCCGAAGAACGGCAGCAGCGCCTTGGTCACCTGCTCGATCGGCAGTTTGGCGATCGCTGCACCGACGAACAGCACCGCGCCCACCGGCGGCGTGATCAGGCCCATGCCGAGGTTGACCATCATGATCATGCCGAAGTGCACCGGGTCGATGCCGATGGCCGTCGCCACCGGCAGCAGGATCGGCGTCATGATCAGGATCAGCGGCGCCATGTCCATCAGCGTGCCCAGGATCAGCAGCAGCACGTTGATCATCAGCAGGATGACCCAGGGCTCCTTCGACACGCTGGTGAAGGCGCCGGTGATCTGCTGCGGAATCTGCATCAGGATCATGATGTAGCCGAAGGACGCGGCGAAGCCGATCAGGATCATCACGATCGACAGCGTCTTGACGGTGCGGTGCATCAGCATCGGCAGGTCGCGCCACTTGTAGTCACGGTAGATGAACATCGTGACGAAGAAGGCCCACACCACCGCGATAGACGCCGATTCGGTGGCCGTGAACACGCCCGACAGAATGCCGCCGAGGATGATGACCATGGCCATCAGGCCCCACGACGCATCGACGCGATCCACAAGCCTGCTTGAGCGGGACGCGTTCGCCGCGCGGGAATCCGCCTTCTTGCGACGTGTGGCCGCGCCGATGCACAGCACGGCCAGCGTCAGGCCGAGCAGCAGGCCGGGCAGGACACCGGCGAAGCGCGGCGATCGAGACCGTGCCGCCGGCGGCCAGCGAGTAGATGATGGCGTTGTGCGACGGCGGGATCAGGATCGCCTGCACCGAGCCGCTGACGGTGACCGCGGTGGCGAAGTCGGCGGGTAGCCCTCTTCTGCATCTCCGGAATCAGCACCGAACCGATCGACGCCGTGTCGGCCATCGACGAGCCCGAGACGCCGCCGAAGAAGGTCGAGGCCAGGATGTTGACCAGCGACAGGCCACCGCGGATGAAGCCCACCAGCACGCCGGCGAAGGCCACCAGGCGATCGGCGACTGCCGCCCTCGGCATGATCGCGCCGGCGAAGACGAAGAACGGGATCGCCAGCAACGAGAACTTTGCATGCCGCCGGCCATCTGGATCATCACCGCAGATCGGCAGACCGACGGCGACGAGGGCCGACCGCCGCCAGGCCCATGGCATAGGCCACCGGCATGCCGATCATCATCAGCAGCGCAAAGGATCCGAGCAATAGCCAGCGCGTCCATCAGGCGGCTCCCGTGTCTTCAACGAGGTGGTCGAAGGTCACGAGCTCCGACGGTGCCGCGCACCAGCGCGATGATGTGTTCGATCGAGAACAGGTGATCAGTACGCCGGCAATGGCCACCGGCATGTAGTCGATGCCGACGGGCACCGGCAGCATCGGGTTCCTTCTCGGCACACTTGGCGCATGGCCCATGTCCCGGCGCTAGACCATCAGCACGCCGAAGCTGCGACCAGCACATGGACCAGATCTCGATGCGGTGCTGCCACTTCTCGGGCAGCAGAACGACCATCGATTCGAGCCCGATGTGGCCGGCGTCGGCAGCCCACGGCCGCGCCGAGGCAGTGACGAACAGCACCAGCAACTGATCGCGATCGCTTCGGCCCATTCGGCGTGCCGAAGATGTAGCGCGCGATGACCTGCCCTGCACGCAGAGGATGATCGCCGACATCGACCACGGCCAGCACGAGGCTGAGCTTGGATAGCGCGGCGAGAACTTGGTGTACATGGTGACTCGCGGTGTCACAGCTACCGCCGCCGATCCGGCTTTGCCGGTCGGCTAGCGGTGCCCTGGGCCGCCGCGCGGTGGCCGTTCCGGCCCGGGGGAGCGCCGAAGGCGCTTCGGGGGTGGACCCTTACTTGATGTCCTGCGTCGCCTTGACCAGGCGCTTCATGTCGGGCGTGGTCATGAACTTGTCGCACACCGGGCCCATGACGGCCTGGAACGACTTCTTGTCGACCTCGACGATCTCGGCGCCGGCGGCCTTGACGTTGGCCAGCGTCTTCGGCCTCCTGCTCGTCCCACTTCTGGCGCTCGAACGGCACCGACTCCTTGGCCGCGGCGCGGATCATGTCCTGCTCGGCCGGGGGCAGCTTGTCCCAGCTGACCTTGGACATGACCAGGATCTCCGGCATGATCAGGTGGTTGGTCTGGGCGTAGTACTTGGCCGGCGTGTTGTAGTGCTTGGCGGTGAAGTAGCGCGGGGTGTTGTTCTCCGCGCGCGTCGATCACGCCGGTCTTGCAGCGCGGTGAAGACCTCGCCGTAGGCCATCGCGATGCCGTTGCCGCCCATCGCGTTCATGGTCGACGAACAGCGGGTCACCCATCATGCGCACCTTCTGGCCAGCCAGGTCGGCGGGCTTGTGCATCGGCTTCTTGGTGTACATGGCGCGCGCGCCGCCGTCCTCCAGCCCAGGCCGATCAGTCGGCCGGGCTCGCAGACCTTCCAGCATCTCGTCGCCGATCGGGCCGTCGATCACCGCGCGCATGTGGTCGATGCTGCGGAAGACGAAGGGCATCGTCGACTTGGGTCAACGGGCCGATCGCGCCCATGCCGATGATGCGGGCGATCTGGATCGCACCGAGCTTGCGTCTGCTCGACGATCTCTTTCTCTCTGCCCGAGCACGGCGCCCGGAAAATCTTGATCTTGATGCGGCCATTGCTCGCGGCTCGAGCCGCTTGCCCATGTTCTCGACCGCCACCACCGTCGGGTAGCCCGCCGGGTGCGTGTCGGTGGCCTTGAGCACGATATTCTGTGCGAACGCGGGTGCGGCAGACAGCGCGGCCAATGCGCCGAGGGCAATCAGGGTTCGGCGAAGGATCATCATGTTCTTTCCTGGAACGGCCTCAGAACGGGCCTTGGGTCACGAAACCGCCGCCTTGGATGGACAGCGGCGGGTTGGGTAATGTCGATTGTCGGCTGGCGCGCCTCGACGGCGGCGCGGAAAGGTTCGGAGCTGTCCAGCGGGCGGTAGCCGACGTGGCGCGCCGGCGTGTTGTCCCACCAGGTGAGGTCGTTGTCGCTCATGCCGTAGATCACGGTGTGGGCCACGGCCGGTGCCGACAGGCTGGCGATGACCAGGCGTTCGAGGTCGTCGAAGCTGAGGAAGGTGGCGAGCATGCGCCGGTCCTTCGGTTCGGCGAACGACGAGCCGATGCGCAGGCTCACCGTTTCGATGCCGTAGCGGTCGAAGTAGAACTGCGCCAGGTTCTCGCCGAAGGCCTTCGACAAGCCGTAATAGCCGTCGGGCCGGACGGGCATCGTCGTGTCGATCGTCTGGCTCTGTTTGTAGAAGCCGGTGACATGGTTCGAACTGGCGAAGACGATGCGTTTGGTGCCATGAATGCGCGCACCTTCGTAGATGTGGAACGCGCCGCGGATGTTCGCTTCGAGGATGGGCTCGAAGGCGTTCTCGGTCGAGATGCCACCCAGGTGCACGACCGCGTCGACGCCTTCCAGCAGCGCCAGCACGGCGGCCTTGTCCTCCAGCTTGGCCGGGCGCAACTCCTCGCCCGCAGCCGCCGCGCCCAGGTCGGCGATGTCGCTCAGGCGCAGCCGGTCGCAACAGGCCTTGAGCCTGGGCCGCAGCACGCGGCCCAGGCCGCCGGCGGCTCCGGTGAGCAGCAGGCGGCGAAAGCGCAAGGTGGTGGTGGCGGCAGTGGTCATCGGTAGTCAACGCAATCGCGTGTCGGTATCAGCCCGGTTGCAGCAACTTGTCTGTTGTCGTACAACTGGTGCATTGTTCCGGCTCGCCGATGCCCCGTCAAGGCGAGCGACTCGGGGTTTGCACTTAACTCAGCGCATGAATACTCTCACCCGCCGCCGCCCGCGCTCGCTCGCCCAGGAAGTGGTCGAGGGCCTGCAGGCGCCGATCCGCGACGGCCGCGTCGAGCCCGGCACCAAGCTGCCGACCGAGGGCGAAGTGATGGCCGCCTTCGGCGTCAGTCGCACCGTGGTGCGCGAGGCACTGTCCCGACTTGCAGGCTTCCGGCCTGGTCGCGACGCGGCACGGCGTGGGCAGCTTCGTCGTCGGCCGCGGCGACGAGGCCGCGTTTCGTATCGGGCCGCAGCAACTCGAGACGCTGCGCGACGTGATCGCCCTGCTCGAGCTGCGCATCGGCATCGAGACCGAGGCCGCCGGCCTGGCCGCGCAGCGCCGCAGCGCCGCCAACCTGGCCGTCATGCGCGCCGCGCTCGACGAATTTGCCGCTGCCGTCGAAGCCGGCCGCGATGCGGTGGCCGCCGACTTCCGCTTCCACGGCGAGATCGCTCGCGCCACGCAGAACGCCCACTTCGGCAGCCTGTTCGACACCCTGGGCGCACGCATCATTCCGCGGGCCCGGCTCGACCCGGCCGCGGCCACGCTCGATACCGAGCGGCAGGCCTACCTGCGGCGCGTCAATGCCGAGCACGAGAGCATCTTCGACGCCATCTCCCGGCAGGACGCCGACGGCGCACGCGCCGCGATGCGCACCCACCTGGCCAACAGCCGCGAGCGGCGTCGCCGTGCCGCACAAGCCTGACGCGCGGCCTGATTCCCAGCCGATGGGAAAGGCCCCCGCCGCCGCGGGCCGTCGGCGGTGGCGGCACGGCTGCCTAGGTTGTACGATGACCAGCGAGGCCCAAGCACCATGAACATCAACACCCCCGTCGTCACCGCCCTGCGCGCCGTGCCCGTGGCCGGCCGCGATTCGATGCTGCTCAACCTGAGCGGCGCGCATGGCCCGTTCTTCACCCGCAACCTGCTGATCCTGACCGACAGCGCCGGCCGCACCGGCATCGGCGAGGTGCCGGGCGGCGAGAAGATCCGCCAGACGCTCGAGGACGCGGCCGCGCTGGTGGTCGGCCAGCCCGTCGGCAATGTGCAGGCCGTGCTGCAAAGCATGCAGCGCAAGTTCGCCGACCGCGATGCCGGCGGCCGCGGCCAGCAGACCTTCGATCTGCGCACCACGATCCACGCCGTCACCGCGGTCGAGAGCGCCCTGCTCGACCTGCTCGGCCAGCAGCTCGGCGTGCCGGTGGCCGCGCTGCTCGGCGAGGGCCAGCAGCGCGAGTCGGTCGAGATGCTGGGCTACCTGTTCTACGTCGGCGACCGCAACCAGACCGACCTGCCCTACGCCAGCGACCCGGGCGCAGACAACGCCTGGTTCCGTATCCGCCACGAGCAGGCACTGACGCCCGAAGCCATCGTGCGCCAGGCCGAGGCTGCCCGCGAGCGCTACGGTTTCGACGACTTCAAGCTGAAGGGCGGCGTGCTCGCCGGCGCGGCCGAGATCGACGCCGTGACGGCCCTGCACGAGCGCTTCCCGCAGGCTCGCGTCACGCTCGACCCGAATGGCGGCTGGCTGCTGGCAAGACGCCATCCGCCTGATGCGCGACATGCGTGGCGTGGTGGCCTACGCCGAAGACCCGTGCGGCGCGGAAGAAGGCTTCTCCGGCCGCGAGGTGATGGCCGAGTTCCGCCGCGCCACCGGCCTGCCGACGGCGACCAACATGATCGCCACCGACTGGCGTCAGCTGAGCCACGCACTGTCGCTGCAGTCGGTCGACATCCCGCTCGCCGACCCGCATTTCTGGACCATGGCCGGCTCGGTGCGCGTGGCCCAGACCTGCCGCGACTGGGGTCTGACCTGGGGTTCGCACTCGAACAACCACTTTGACGTTTCGCTGGCCATGTTCACCCATGTCGGCGCGGCGGCGCCGGGCAAGGTGACGGCGATCGACACGCACTGGATCTGGCAGGACGGCCAGCGCCTGACCAAGCAGCCGCTGCAGATCGTCGGCGGCCATGTGCAGGTGCCGAAGAAGGCGGGCCTGGGCATCGAGCTCGACATGGTCGAGGTCGAGAAGGCGCACCAGCTCTACAAGCAGCATGGCCTGGGTGCGCGCGACGACGCGATCGCGATGCAGTACCTGGTGCCGGGCTGGAAATTCGACCCCAAGCGGCCGTGCATGGTGCGCTGAGCCCCAACCAAGGTAACCCGAACATGAAACCATGGATCACCGCGATCGCCGGCCTGCTGCTGGCCACCGTCGCACAAGCTCAAGGCGTGGCCTGGCCGACGCGCGCGGTGACGATGGTCGTGCCGTTCCCGCCCGGCGGCGGCACCGACACCGGCGCGCGCATCGTGGCGCAGAAGCTTTCGGTCAAGTGGGGCCAGCAGGTGATCGTCGAGAACAAAGGCGGTGCGGCCGGGCAGATCGGCGCCGACCTGGTGGCCAAGGCCAAGCCCGACGGCTACACGATCCTGATGGGCAACGTGGGCACGCAGGCGATCAATCCGTCGCTGTACTCGAAGATGCCCTACGACGCCGACCGGGCGTTCGCGCCGATTTCGCTGGTGGCTGAATTGCCGCTGGCGATGATGGTCAACCCCGGTGTGCCGGCGAAGACGGCGCAGGAATTCGTCGCGCTGGCGAAATCGCAGCCCGGCAAGCTGAGCTACAGCAGCTCGGGCTCGGGCGGTGCGCCGCACCTGGCCGCCGAACTGTTCAAGCAAGCCAGCGGCACCTTCATTCTGCATGTGCCCTACCGCGGCGGGGGGCCGGCGATCTCCGACCTGCTGGCCGGCCATGTGCAGTTGTCGTTCATGACCGTGCTCGAGGCCAGTGGCCACATCAAGTCGGGCAAGCTGCGTGCGCTGGCCGTCACCAGCGACAAGCGCGTGACTGCGCTGCCCGACGTGCCGACGCTCGCCGAGTCGGTGGCACCGGGCTTCAACTCGATCAGCTGGATCGGCCTGCTGGCGCCGGCCGGAACGCCGGCCGGCATCGTCGAGAAGATTTCGGCCGACGTACGCGACGTGATCGCCGCCGAGGACGTGAAATCGCGCCTGGTCGAACTCGGCGGCGTGCCGCACACCAACACGCCGGCGCAATTCGCGCAGCTGATCGACAGCGATCGCAAGCGCTACGCCCTGATCATCCGCGACCGAAAGATCACCCTCGACTGAGCCTTCGCACGACCCAACCACGCGATGAACCGTCAGCTCATCCTGGCCGCAGCGACACCAGTCCGTGTCGGCCGAACGGGTGTTCGACAATCTGCAACAGTTCCTTCGCCGGCGGAGCCTTCGTCTTCGCGGCGCCCCGGCAGTAAAGGACCGAATCATGAGAGAAAACCGCCTGCGCACGCTGTGGCAGAAAGACCAGGCCGCCGTCAATGGCTGGCTGGCGATCGGCAACAGCTTCTCGGCCGAGACCATGGCCCACCAGGGCTGGGACACGCTGACCATCGACCTGCAGCATGGCGTCATCGACTACCAGGCCATGGTGCCGATGCTGCAAGCCATCAGCACCACGCCGACGGTGCCCATCGTGCGTGTGCCCTGGCTCGAGCCCGGCATCATCATGAAGAGCCTGGATGCCGGCGCCTACGGCCTGATCTGCCCGATGGTCAACACCCGCGAGGACGCGCAGAAGTTCGTCGCCTGGAGCAGTTACGCGCCCAAGGGCACGCGCAGCTTCGGCCCGATCCGCGCGCTGCTCTACGGCGGCGCCGATTACCCGACCCACGCGAACAACACCATTGTGCGTTTCGCGATGATCGAGACCGCGCAGGCGCTGGACAATCTCGACGCGATCATGTCGGTGGAAGGCCTGGATGCGATCTACATCGGCCCGTCGGATCTGTCGCTGGCACTGGGCTGCCGGCCGGTGTTCGACGACGTCGACCCGCCGGTGGCGCAGGCCATCGACCACATCCTGGCGCGGGCCACCGCGCACGGCATCAAGGCGGGCGTGCACAACGGCATTGCCGAGGGCGCGCTGGCGCGCATTGCGAAGGGCTTTCGTTTCGTCACCATCGGCTCGGACGCACGCCTGATGGCCGCCGGTTCGCAGCAGGTGCTGGCCAAGATGCGCGCCGCGCCGAATGCGGCCGCATCGGGCAGCTATTGATTCACCTCGAAAGGAACACAACCATGAAGATCGGATTCATCGGACTGGGCATCATGGGCGCGCCGATGGCGGGCCACCTCGTCACCGCGGGCCACACGCTCTACGTCAACACCTTCGGCAAGGTGCCGGCGGCCCTCACCGAGGCCGGCGCCACGGTGTGTGCGACCGGCAAGGAGGTGGCGCAGAAGGCCGACATCGTCATCGTGATGGTGCCCGACACGCCCGACGTGGCGGCGGTGCTGTTCAGTGATAACGGCGTGGCTGCGGGCCTGTCCAAGGGCAAGACCGTCGTCGACATGAGCAGCATCTCGCCGATCGAGACCAAGCAATTCGCCAAGAAGATCAACGAACTCGGCTGCGACTACCTGGATGCGCCGGTGTCCGGCGGCGAGGTCGGCGCCAAGGCCGCGTCACTGACGATCATGGTCGGCGGCCCCGAAGCGGCGTTCAATCTCGTCAAGCCGCTGTTCGAGCTGATGGGCAAGAACATCACGCTGGTCGGCGGCAACGGCGACGGCCAGACGACCAAGGTCGCCAACCAGATCATCGTGGCCTTGAACATCGCCGCGGTCGGCGAAGCCCTGGTCTTCGCCAGCAAGGCCGGTGCCGACCCGGCCAAGGTGCGCCAGGCGCTGATGGGCGGTTTTGCGTCCAGCCGCATCCTCGAAGTGCACGGCGAGCGCATGATCAAGCGCACCTTCAACCCGGGCTTTCGCATCGGCCTGCACCAGAAGGACCTGAACCTGGCGCTGGCCGGTGCGCGCGCGCTCGGCGTGGCACTGCCGCAGACCGCCGGCGCCGCGCAGCTGATGCAGGCCTGTGCCGCCAACGGCATGGCCGAGCTCGACCATTCGGCCCTGGTGCGGGCGCTGGAGCTGATGGCCAATCACCAAGTGGCGTCCTGAGCGCCGACGCACTCACCAACCGAGGCCCGGTTGAGATGCCGACCGCCCCGCTGACGATCCGCATGCACGAGCGCGACAACGTCGCCATCGTGGCCAATGACGGCGGCCTGCCGCCCGGGGCGGTGCTGGCATCGGGTCTGGTGCTGTGCGACCGCGTGCCGCAGGGCCACAAGGTCGCACTGACCGCCATCGCCGCCGATGCGCCGGTACTGCGCTATGGCATCCCGATCGGCTTCGCGCTGAAGGACATCCCGGCCGGCAGCTGGGTCCACGAACGCCTGCTGAAGATGCCCGAGGCGCGTGAACTCGACGGCCTGCCGATCGCCACGGTCAAGCCCGCGCCGCAGCCGCCGCTCGAGGGCTACACCTTCGAGGGCTACCGCAATGCCGACGGCTCGGTGGGCACGCGCAACATCCTGGCCATCACCACCACCGTGCAGTGCGTGGCGGGGGTGCTCGACTTCGCGGTGCAGCGCATCAAGGCCGAGTTGCTGCCCAAGTTCCCGCATGTCGACGACGTGGTCGGTCTCGAACACACCTACGGCTGCGGCGTCGCGATCGATGCGCCGGGCGCCGAGATTCCGATCCGCACGCTGCGCCACATCAGCCTGAACCCGAACTTCGGCGGCGAGGTGATGGTGGTCAGCCTGGGCTGCGAGAAGCTGCAGCCCGAGCGCCTGCTGCCGCCGGGCAGCTTTTCGATCGTCGACCAGCGCCAGAGCGAGGAAGCCAAACTCGATGTCGTCTGCCTGCAGGACGACGCGCATGTCGGCTTCATGTCGATGATCGACTCGATCATGGGCACCGCCCAGGAGCACCTCGAGCGGCTGAACGCGCGCCGGCGCGAGACGGTGCCGGCCAGCGAGCTCGTCGTCGGCGTGCAATGCGGCGGCAGCGATGCCTTCTCCGGCGTCACCGCCAATCCGGCGGTGGGCTTTTGCACCGACCTGCTGGTGCGCGCCGGCGCCAGCGTGATGTTCTCCGAAACGACCGAGGTGCGCGACGGCATCGACCAGCTCACCTCGCGCGCGACCACGCCCGAGGTCGCGCAACGCATGATCGACGAGATGGCCTGGTACGACGCCTACCTGCAGCGCGGCAAGGTCGACCGCAGCGCCAACACCACGCCGGGCAACAAGAAGGGCGGCCTGTCGAACATCGTCGAGAAGGCGATGGGTTCGATCGTCAAGTCCGGCTCGTCGCCGATCTCGAACGTGCTGTCACCCGGCGAGAAGCTGCGGGCCAAGGGCCTGACCTATGCCGCCACGCCGGCCAGCGATTTCATCTGCGGCACGCTGCAACTGGCCGCCGGCATGAACCTGCATGTCTTCACCACCGGGCGCGGCACGCCCTATGGCCTGGCCGCGGTGCCCGTCATCAAGGTGGCCACGCGCAGCGACCTGGCGCGCCGCTGGCACGACCTGATGGACGTCAACGCCGGCGCCATCGCCGACGGCAGCGCGACGATCGAGGACGTGGGCTGGGAGTTGTTCCGCCTGATGCTCGAAGTGGCCAGCGGCCGCAAGAAGACCTGGGCCGAACACTGGAAGCTGCACAACGCG
>CAVVVW010000020.1:0-71349 GCA_963751775.1 uncultured beta proteobacterium | reverse complement strand
CTCGGATCCTTGGTATCTCGCGGATAGAGGAAGACGCCGCCCCGCATCAGGATGCGGTGCGCCTCGGCGACCATGCTCGCGATCCAGCGCATGTTGAAGTCCTTGCCGCGCGCACCGGGCTTGCCGGCCAGGCACTCGTCGACATAGCGCTTGACCGGCGGCTCCCAGAAGCGGCTGTTGGAGGAGTTGATCGCGAACTCCTGCGTATCGGCCGCAACGTGGATGTCCGCGTGCGTCAGCATGAACTCGCCCAGGTTCGGGTCCAGCGTGAAGCCGGCCACGCCGTTGCCCACGCTCAGCACCAGCATCGTCGTCGGGCCGTACAGCGCGTATCCGGCGGCCACCTGGGTGGCACCGGGCTGCAGGAAGTCGGCCTCGGTGACGTCGCGCCGGCTGTCGATCACGTCCTGCGGCGCGCGCAGGATCGAGAAGATGCTGCCCACCGAGACATTGACGTCGATGTTGCCCGAGCCGTCCAGCGGATCGAAGACCAGCAGGTACTTGCCGCGCGAATACGAAGTCGGGATCTGTCTGGGCAGCTCCATCTCTTCCGAGGCCATGCCGGCGAGGTGCCCGCTCCACTCGTTCATGCGGATGAAGATGTCGTTGCTCAGCACGTCGAGCGGCTTTTGCACCTCGCCCTGCACGTTGATGCCGCCGGCCTCGGGCTTGGCCGCCGCGGCCAGGCCGTCGCCGACCTCGCCGAAGGACACGATGCGCGCGATGGCCTTGCAGGCGATCGAGATGTCGAGGATCAACGCGTTCAGGTCGCCGCTGGCCTGCGGAAAGCGGCGGCGCTCCTCGATCAGGTAGCGGGTCAGGGTCCAGCGTTGCGACAAGGGCATGGTCGGCTTTCGAAGTGCGGATCAGTTGTCGCTGCCGCCGAACACGCGGCTGGCGCGGATGTCCGAGGCGTGCAGCGTGGTCAGGTCTTCGCGCGTCAACTCGCGGTCGCGCTCGGCGAACAGGCGGCTGGCCTGGCGCAGGCGCATGCGATCGAGCGCGTTGCGCACGCTGCGCGCGTTGGCGAAGTGCGGTTGCGCCAGGCGCCGCGTCAGGTACTCGCCGAAGGTCTCGCGGGCGCCGTCGGCGAAACGGTAGTTCATGCCCGCCAGCATCTTGTCGCCGATCTGCAGCAACTCGTCGTGGCTGTAATCGGGGAAGTCGAGGTGGTGCGCGATGCGCGAACTCAGGCCCGGGTTGGACTGGAAGAACGTGTCCATGCGGTCCTTGTAGCCGGCCAGGATCACGACCAGGTCGTCGCGCTGGTTCTCCATCACCTGCAGCAGGATCTCGATCGCTTCCTGCCCGTAGTCGCGCTCGTTCTCCGGGCGATACAGGTAGTAGGCCTCGTCGATGAAAAGCACGCCGCCCATCGCCTTCTTCAGCACCTCGCGGGTCTTCGGCGCCGTGTGGCCGATGTACTGGCCGACCAGGTCGTCGCGCGTCACTGCCACCAGGTGGCCTTTGCGCACGTAGGCCAGCCGGTGCAGGATTTGCGCCATGCGCAGCGCCACCGTCGTCTTGCCGGTGCCGGGGTTGCCGGTGAAGCTCATGTGCAGGCTCGGCGCGCTGTTGCCGACCCCTGACTGCAGGCCCAGATTCAGCCGCAGCTTGTCGATCACCAGCAGCGCGGCGATGTCGCGGATGCGCTGCTTGACGGGCGCCAGGCCGACCAGGTCGCGGTCGAGTTCGTCGAGCACCGCCTCGACCTGGCTCTCGGCCAGCACCTCGGCGACCGTGCGCGCGCCGCTCGTCGGCGCCGCCGGCGTTTGCGGCTGAACGACCGGCGCCGTCGAGCCGGGGATCGAGTACAGCGGCGCGCTTGCCATTTCAGGCGGCCTTGGCCAGCGGTGCTGCGAGCTGCAATCGCATCGCGTCGATCACCACCTTGTAGTCCGGCCGGCCGAAGATCGCGCTGCCGGCGACGAAGGTATCGGCGCCCGCAGTCGGCGACGCGCCGGATGTTGTCGACCTTGATGCCACCATCGACTTCGAGGCGGATGTCGCGCCCGCTGGATTCGATGATGCGCCGTGCAGCCTCGCACTTGCGCAGTGCCGACTCGATGAACGACTGCCCGCCGAAACCTGGGTTGACGCTCATGATCAGCACCAGATCGACCTTGTCGATGACCCACTCGAGCGCGTCGAGCGGCGTGGCCGGGTTGAACGCCAGGCCGGCGCGGCAGCCCTCGCCCTTGATCAGCTGCAAGGTGCGGTCGACATGCGCGCTGGCTTCGGGGTGGAAGCTGACGAAGTCGGCACCGGCCTTGGCGAAGGCGAGCGCCAGTGCATCGACCGGCTGCACCATCAGGTGCACGTCCAGCGGCACCGGGCTGCCGTCGGCACGCACGCAGTGCGGCTTGATGGCTTGTGCCACTGCCGGGCCGATGGTCAGGTTCGGCACGTAATGGTTGTCCATCACGTCGAAGTGAATCCAGTCGGCGCCGGCGGCGATCACGTTCCTCACCTCTTCGCCCAGGCGCGCGAAGTCGGCCGACAGGATGGATGGTGCGATTCGAAAGCGTGTCATTGCGAACTCATGTAGGAGCTTGTCTGTTCCCCCAGCGGACGCCGCGGATCCGGCTTTGCCGGTCCGCCAGCGGCGCCCCCTTGAGGGGGAGCGCCGAAGGCGCTACGGGGGTGGGTCTAATAGCGTTGCGCTTCGGGCTTGTCGGTGGCGTAGCTGTGGATCGTGTAGCGCATCTGCCGGCCGGCGCCCTCCTGGCGCACCAGGCCGAAGCCGGGTTCGTTGGCCGGGCGATTGACGATGAAGCTCATCGCGATCGACTCCACGCCACGCGTCGAGTCGAAGGCCATCAGGCGGATGTAGTGGTTCGGAAAGGTCTTGCGGCAGTGGTTCAACTCGAGCATCACGCCAGCCGCGTCCTTCAGGTCGAACATCGGCATGCCGAACATCTCCCAGTAGGTGTTGCGCGGGTGCGGGTCGTCGGTGTACTCGACGCTCCAGGCGTAGCCCTTGGCCAGGCCGTAGTCGATCTGCAGCGCGATCTCGGCGTCGGTCAGGTCGGGCAGGAAGCTGAACTGGCCTTGCGTGATGCGGCCGGTCGGGTTGGTCATCATGGTGGTGGTCTCCTGCAGCTTCAATTCGCGACGCTCGCCGTCACGGCGTAGTCGCTGGTGTCGGTCGATGTGTAGTTGAAGCTGATGTCGCCCCAGGTATCGAGCGCCTGCTTCAGCGGTGTGCAGCTCTGCGCGGCCTTGCGCAGAATCTCGGGGCCTTCGCTCTTGATGTCCTTGCCTTCGTTGCGCGCCTTGACCATGCACTCGAGCGCGACGCGGTTCGCCACCGCGCCGGCCTGGATGCCGGCCGGGTGGCCGATCGTGCCGCCGCCGAATTGCAGGATCACGTCGTCGCCGAACAGATCGATCAGCTGGTGCATCTGGCCGGCATGGATGCCGCCCGAGGCCACCGGCATCACCTTCTTCGTGTCGCACCAATCCTGGTCGAAGAACAGGCCGCGCGGCAGATCCTGCTTGGTGTAGCTGTCGCGGCAGACGTTGTAGTAGCCCTGCACCGTCATCGGATCGCCTTCGAGCTTGCCGACCGCCGTGCCGGTATGCAGGTGGTCGACGCCGGCCAGGCGCAGCCACTTGGCCATCACGCGAAAGCTCACGCCGTGGTTCTTCTGCCGCGTGTAGGTGCCGTGGCCGGCGCGGTGCATGTGCACGATCATGTCGTTCTTGCGCGCCCAGTTGGCCATGCTCTGGATCGCGCTCCAGCCGATGATCAGGTCGACCATCACCACCACCGAGCCCAGTTCCTTGGCGAACTCGGCGCGCTCGTAGATGTCTTCCATCGTCGCGCCGGTCACGTTGAGGTACGACCCCTTGACTTCGCCGGTGGCCGCGCTGGCCTTGTTCACCGCGTCCATGACGTACAGGAAGCGGTCGCGCCAGTGCATGAAGGGTTGCGAGTTGATGTTCTCGTCGTCCTTCATGAAGTCCAGGCCGCCCTTCAGGCCCTCGTAGATCACGCGGCCGTAGTTGCGGCCCGACAGCCCGAGCTTGGGCTTGGTGGTCGCACCCAGCAACGGGCGGCCGAACTTGTCCAGCCGCTCGCGCTCGGTGACCAGACCGCAGGGCGGGCCCTTGAAGGTCTTGACCAGGGCCACCGGCATGCGGATGTCCTCCAGCCGCGCCGCCTTCAGCGGCTTGAAGCTGAAAAGACGTTGCCGATCAGGCTGGCGGTGATGTTGGCGATCGAGCCTTCTTCGAACAGGATGATGTCGTAGGCCACCCAGGCGAAATACTGGCCCGGGATGTTGGGTACGGGTTCGACCTTGTAGGCCTTGGCGCGGTAGCTGTCGCAAGCGGTCAGCCGGTCGGTCCAGACCACCGTCCAGGTCGCGGTGCTCGACTCTCCGGCCACGGCGGCGGCGGCCTCGACCGGATCGACGCCTTCCTGCGGCGTGATGCGGAACAGGCACAGCGTGTCGGTGTCCTTGGGTACGTAATCGGCGTCCCAGTAGCCCATCTGGCGGTACTTGAGAACGCCGGCGCTGTAGCGCGTCTTGGCGTCCGTGATGACGCCTTGTTCGACGGGTTTGTTCACGCGGGCTCCTTTGGCTGAACGGGTGGCTGGACGGGCGGTGGAAGAAAATGTAGGTTGACGATGAATTAAGGGATAGTCAGTCTTTGTTACGCTACAAGTAAGGTTTAGCTGATCAATGAGCCTCGCCCAATGAACATCACCTTCCGCCAGCTGCGGGTCTTCACCGAGGTCGCCCAACAAGGCAGCATGGCGCGCGCAGCAGCCACTCTGCACCTCACACCGCCCGCGGTGTCGATGCAGATCAAGGAAGTCGAATCCCAGGTCGGCCTGGCGCTCTTCCAGCGCCATGGCCGGCAGGTGTCGCTGTCGACGGCCGGCGAGTACTTTCTGGTCCACGCGCAGCCGTCTGCTGGCCGACCTGAAGCAGGCCGACGACGCGATGGCGCGCTTCAAGCGCCTGGACCATGGCCTGTTGACGATCGGCATCGTCAGCACGGCCAAGTACTTCGTGCCGCAACTGCTGGCGCGCTTTCACGAAGAGCACCCGGGCATCGAGGTGCGCCTGCGCGTGGTCGGCAACCGCGAACAACTGGTGGCGATGATGCAGGCCGGCGAGGTCGACCTGTCGGTGATGGGCCGGCCGCCCAGAGACATCGCGACGCGCGCCGAGGCTTTCGCCGCGCACCCGCTGGTCTTCGTCGGCCCGCCGGGGCACCCGCTGCTCAAGATCGGCCACGCCCCGGTCAGTGCGCTCGAAGGTCATGCCTTCATCGTGCGCGAGCAAGGCTCCGGCACGCGGGCGGCGATGGAGGCCTTCTTCTCCGAGCACCACTTCGAGCCGCGCATCACGATGGAGATGTCGAGCAACGAGACCATCAAGCAGGCGGTGATGGCCGGCATGGGCCTGTCGTTCCTGTCGCTGCACACGATGGGCCTCGAGCTGCGCAGCGGCCTGCTGCACGTGCTCGACATCGAGGGCACGCCGCTGATGCGGATGTGGAACGTGGTCCACCTGCAGTCCAGGCTGCTCTCGCCCGCCGCCGAGGCGTTTCGCTACTTCATCATCGAGCGCGGCGAGGCGCACCTGCTGGCGCACGATGCGCCGCTGCTGCGGCACGAGGCGCCGCGCGACTGAGTCCAGCGCAACGCGGAGCGGACCCGCGTGCACTTGCGCCTAGGCCCTTGATTGATTCGCGTCAATCGCACGCGACGGCACGGCTTCTATGCTGCAGGCAGTCACGGTCCGTACCGGACCCTGAGACGAACAGGCCAGTGCACCAGGCGACCCCGGTGCGATCGGCCGATGAACCATGAACTGGCTTGAATTTGCCCGCGGACCCGGATTGGCGCTCGCCGTCACCGTGTTCGTGCTGGGCGTGGCGTGGCGCCTGGTCGGCATCCTGCGCCTGCCGCGCCGGCCCGACCTGTCGCCGGCGCGTGAAGGCGCACCGTCGCCGCTGGTGGCTGCGCTGCGCGCGAATGTGCGCGCCATGTGGCCGCGCGAGGCGTTCGCGCGCACGACGCTGTACGTCACCCTGAACGGCTACGCGTTCCATGTCGGATGGGCGCTGGTGTTCCTCGGCTATGCACCGCACATCGCGTTTGTCCGGCGCCACACCGGGCTGTCGTGGCCGGCCTTGCCCGACGCGGTGATGTACCTCGCTGCCGGCCTCACCATCATCACGCTGCTGCTGGCGCTGTCGATGCGGCTGACCGACCCGGTGCGCCGGCAGATCTCCCGCGCCGACGACATGATCAGCTGGGCTGTCACGCTCCTGCCCTTGTTCACCGGCATGGCGGTCACGAGCGCGCCGTCCGCAGCGCTGCTGGCGCGCGACCATGTGATCTATGGTGGCCCGCTGGCCGTGCACCTGCTCTCGCTGGAACTGCTGTTGATCTGGTTTCCGTTCGGCAAGCTGATGCACGCCTTCCTGTTCGCGTTCTCGCGCGGTGCCACCGGTATGCGCTTCAGCCATCGGGGAGTCCACTGGTGAGCCGCCGCGGCGCACGCAACACCGGGCTTCGACGCGCAGGGTGACCAGAGCGACGAGGCACGCGTCGACGCGGCGATGCGCAGCTTCGTGCGCGAGTTCGGCGTCACCTCCGCGCTGCACCTCGAATCCTGCGTGCGCTGCGGCCTGTGCGCCGACGCCTGCCACTTCTACCTGACCACCGGCGATCCGAAATACACGCCGGTGCACAAGCTCGAACCCCTGCGCCGTGCCTATCTGCGCGAGGTCGGTCCATGGGCCCCTGTCGTGCGTGCGCTCGGCCTGGTCAGAAAACTCGGCATCGACGAACTGCATCAGTGGCAGGAGTTGCTGTTCGATTCGTGCACGATGTGCGGACGCTGCACCATGGTGTGCCCGATGGGCATCGACATCGCGGAGCTGGTCAAGGAGTCCCGCCACGGCATGTTCAAGGCCGGGCTGGTGCCGGAACGGCTGGCGCTGATGGACCGCACGGCCCGGCAGTGGGGCAGCACGGCAACCCCGGGGGACGACCTGCCTGACATCCTGGCCGAGGTGTCGCAGCAACATGGCGTGCAGATACCTTGCGACCTGGAACGCGCCGAGATCCTGGTCACCGCGGCGCCGGCCGAACTGGGCGAGCACACCAAGTCGCTGGCCGACGCGGCCAAGATCTTCAACCGCCTCGGTGTGCGCTGGACGATGCACCAGGCCGGCTTCGATGCGTCCAACATCGGCTTCAACAACGGCGACGTGGAGCTGCAGGAAAAGCTCACGCGCGCGCTGATCGACACCGCGCTGAAGATCGGCGCCACGACCATTGTGCTGCCCGAATGTGGGCATGCCTACGGCGCGGCGCGCTGGGAAGCCGCCAAGTGGTACGGCCAGGCGCTGCCGGTGCGCATCGTGCACATGACCGAGTTCCTCGACGAGGCGATCGCGTCGGGCCGCCTCCGCGTGAACCGGATCGGCGAGACGGCGACCTTCCACGACCCGTGTCAGATCGTGCGACGAGGCGGTCTGGAAGCGGCCGCGCGCCGCGTGCTGGCAGCGCTGGGCTTCGAGCTGATCGAGCTCCAGGACCACGGCATTGCCGGCTTTTGCTGCGGTGGTGGCGGCGGCGTCGTTTCGAATCAGCGCGCTGCACCGTTGCGCCACAAGGTCTTCGAACTGAAGAGGCAGCAAGTCGACGCCACCGGCGCCAAGCACCTGATCACGAGTTGCGGCCAATGCCGGATCACGCTCGACATGGGGGCCAAGCACGCAGGCTGGGACAAGACCACCGAAAGCCTGCTCGAGCTCGTGGCCGACCACCTCGCGGATTGACGACCCGATCAGCGACCCTGTTGCGGCCAGCAGTCACGTCGAGCTGATGCGGTGCCAGGCAACCCAAGCCGGCAGCAAAGCGCTGCCGCCGGTGCGCATGGCTCAATCGTGCGCCTGCTGCTCCATCAGCAAATAGGTGTTGTAGGCGTTCATCCGGTTGGCAGCACGAAACAAGGGCATGTGCTCGAAGCGCGACCAGTCGGCCTTGGCGTAGGCCTCTTCGAAGGGTTCCAGGTTGCGCGCCGCCTCGCCCATCGACTGGCGCAGGTAGACCAGATAGTCACGTGTCAGCTCGAGGTCGGCCATCGCCTCGGTGGATACGGCGCCATGGCCCGGGATGATGAGCTTCGGCCTGAAATCGAGCAGGCGATCCAGCGACTCGATCCAACGCCGGCTGTCGGCCTGGCCGACGAAGGGTATCCGGCCTTTGAAGACCAGATCGCCGGCAAACAGGACGCCGCGCTGGGGCACAAACACGACCAAGTCCTCCGGCGTGTGCGCCGGGCCGACATGGCGGATGTGGAACTCGAACGAACCCAGGCGCAGGATCGTGTCGACCGCATCGACCGGGTCGAGCCAGCGGTCGGCAGCGACCAGGCGCGTGTCTTCGTCGACCCACGGGAATACATCCTGCCGGCTCGCCTGCATCCGGCGCTGTGCGGTGTCGGAATTCAGATACTCCCGGCCGGCCGCATGTGCGACGACGGTGGCGCCGACCGCCTTGAATGCCTGCAGTCCGTAGATGTGGTCGGCGTGATAGTGGGTCACGACGACATAGCGGATCGGCTGCGACGTGACACGCCGGATCTCGTCGATCAGTTCCTCGGCCAGCACCGGCGAGCCCAGCGCATCGACGACGAGAACGCCGTCATCGGTGACGACGAACCCCGCGTTGGAGATGAAGTTGCGGTTGGCGGCAGACCCCAGCGCCGCCTCGCCCTGCACGAACCAGACGTCGTCGGCAACCTGCCGCGCCCGCAAGTGCGGTGCACGGTCGGCCGTGGCGGCGCAGGCACCGAGCAAAGCCAGGGCGAGTCCGACAGCCACGGCGCGAAGGGACAGAGAACCGTCGTCCCGGGCCCGCGCCATGCCCCCGTCAGCCGGTGATGTACGACCAACCCTCATGCTGGCGCTTGATGACCTGGCCCAGCCCGGCGGGCACATAGCCAATATCAGGCAGCATGTCTTCCGGCCTGAGTTTTTGCCGCCGCATCGTGACCTGGCAGGCACTGACATGCACACCAGCCTTGAGTGCATCGGCGACACGCGGGCCCTGGGTCGACTCGAGCTTGAGCACGCCGATGCCCAGGCCCAACGCGATGAGTTCGATCTCGACCTTGTCGGCGCCATAAAGCTCACGCAGGTTGTCGATGTAGTTGAGCGCCTGGTTCCACAGCCTCGTCTCGGGCGTGCTGACCTGTATCACCACCCGTTCCTTGCCGGCACCCGGCGTCCCCTGTGCTTGCGCCGCTTCGGTGGCAGCCAGCGCCGCACCTGCGGCCGACAAGAGGGCGAATCGTCGCTTCATTTGCAAGGCTCTCCTATGGTGGGAATCGGTGCGCGCATCAGGGCTTGATGTAGGCGTACCCCTGCCGCTGCAACTTGGTCAGCCTGACGACGCCAGAGGGTGTGAATGCGGCCTCGAGAATGAACTTCTCCTTCTTCAATTCGCGCAGCCTCAGCGTGATTTCGCAAACCTCGAACTTGACGCCAAGATTGACGAGCGCCGCGACCGTGGCCGCGAACAGCACGCCGTTTCGATCCTTCGCGTCTTCCATCAGGAAGTCGACGCCGAATCCGTCGGTGACGACGATGATCTGTGCGCTGGGGTCGGCTTCGAGATGGTTGCGCACGTTCCTGAGTGCGCCCAGGGCATGGTTCTGTGCATCGTTGATGTGGTACACGACCTTGTCCTGCGCCGAGGCGAGCCCCGTCATGACCAGCAGCAATCCGCACGCAATCAGCTGACGAACGTTCATCGCGGTCTCCTCGTGTTCACTCGTTGTCGGCCGTCGCGCTGCCTAGAATTCGATCGCGTCGGCGATCGCCTTCAGGCCGGCCGCGGCGCAAACCTCGTCGGCCTCGCCACCCGGGGCCCCGGACACGCCGATGCCGCCGAAAGCGCTGCCGCCGGCCTCGATCACCAGCCCGCCACCGATGGCCATGACACGCGGCATTTCACGCAGACCGCTCATCGGCCTGCCGGCCTGGGTCTCGGCGGCAAGACTGGCCGTCGAGACCCTGAAGCTCGCAGCGGTCCACGCCTTTTGCGTGGCCACGTCGACCGTGTGCGGGCCGGCGAAGCGGTCGCGCAGCAGCACCTGCAGGACACCGGAGCGGTCGGCAACGGCCACCGCGACCTGATATCCCGCCTTGCGGCAATGCGCCAGCGCAGCCTGCGCCGCCACGACGGCCGTCTCGGGCGTCAACAGCTTGACCGCGTACGTCCCTTGTTGTGCGACGACGGGTAGCGCGCAAGACACCGACACTGACAACAGCGCGGCGCGGTGAAAGTGCTTCATGGTTTGCTCGTCAGGCTGGTTCAGGTGGGCGTCATGCCGGCTGTTGCCCTGCATGCCGACCAGGTTCGGCGTGTTGATCCTACGCGGCTTGACATGCCCGCCCTGCGCCTTCAGCCAGCCCTCGACCACGTCCCATACCGGCTTGTTGCCCGGCGCCGTGCGGGCCGCTTCGGCGACCGGCGCCCAGCCGGCCACCTTGTAAGTCTTGTCGGCTTCGATCGCCTTGCCGCCAAGGCGCATCTGACCGATGCGACTGCCCATCCTGGCCGTCGGGTCGCAGGTGTAGGTCAGGCCGCCGACGCGCACCATGTCGCCGCCCTGCTGGTAATACGGATCGGGATTGAACAGGTTGTCGGCAACATCTTCGAGAATCGTCTTGATCGTCTCGCCGCTCTGCTCGCTGAGCGTGACATAGGGATAGGTGATGGCCAACTGGTCCATCATCAGCTCGCGCGTGATCGTGTCGCCAGGCAGCAGCGTCGTACCCCAGCGAAATCCCGGCGAGAAGGCGATCTCGGCGCCCTGCACCTCCATCAGCGCATCGCAGATCAGCTGATCCCACGAGCCGTTGAAATTGCCGCGCCGGTAGAGCAGGCCGTCGGTGACGGCCAGACGCTCGGCCAAGCGGGCCTCGTACGGTGCGCGCACCTTGTCGATCAGCGCATTCATCGCCGCGTCGGCCTGCAGCTGGTTGGCGAATATCGGCAGCAGCCGGTAGCGATAGTCCACCACCCGGCCGCCCTTGACGTCGAAGTCCATCAGGCCGAGGAACTTGCCGTTGCTGCCGGCGTTGGTGACCAGGGTCTTGCCGCCGGCCGTGGTTCCGCCATTCGCCACCGGCACGGCCACCGGCACGCCGTCGTGGGTGTGGCCGCCGAAGATGGCGTCGATGCCGCGCACGCGGGTGGCCATCTTCAGGTCGACGTCCATGCCGTTGTGCGACAGCAGCACCACCACCTGCGCTCCCTTGGCGCGCACCTCGTCGACGACCGACTGCATCTTGTCGTCCTGGATGCCGAAGGTCCAGTCGGCGACGAGGTAGCGCGGGTTGGCGATCGGCGTATAGGGGAACGCCTGGCCGATGACGGCGCAGGGCACGCCGTTGATCTCGCGCAGCACATAGGGCTTGAAGACCGGGTCGCCGAAGTCGGCGGTCGTGACGTTCTGGGCCAGGAATTCGATCTGGCCCTTGAAGTCCTTCTCGACGATCTCCTTCACGCGCTCCATGCCATAGGTGAACTCCCAGTGCCCGGTCATGATGTCGACGCCGAGCAATTTGCCGGCCTCGACCATGTCCTGCGCGTTGGTCCACAGCGCGGTGGCCGAGCCCTGCCAGGTGTCGCCGCCGTCGAGCAGCAGTGCGCCCGGGCGGCTGGCCTTGAGTTGCTTGACCAGCGTGGCCAGGTGCGCGAAGCCGCCGACACGGCCGTAGCGCCGTGCGGCCTTTTCGAAATCGAGGCAGGTGAAGGCGAACGCCTGCGCACTGCCGGGCCGCAGGCCGGCCGCCTTCAACAGGGCTTCACCCACCAGGTGCGGCAGCCGGCCGCGCATGTCACCGACGCCGAGATTGACGCTGGGCTCGCGAAAGTGAATCGGCTTCAACTGCGCGTGGCAGTCGGTCATGTGCAGGAACGACACGTTGCCGAACGGCGCGATGTCGTACAGGCCTTGCTGTGCGGTGGCCGCGTCGGCGTCGGCGTAGCGGCCCAGGCCCATGCCGGCGGCCGATGCCGCGCCCAGCACCTGAACGAACTCGCGCTTGTTCATAAACGGGACAGCGGGCACGCGCATGCGCGCGCCCTTGAAGGTGGCTACTGATTGACCGGCGATTTCGGGTCGAGCAGCAACGCCATCAGGTTGCGCAACTGTTCCTCGCCCAGCAGGCCGGCCTGGCCGAAGCGGGGCATGTGCGAGCAGGCCACATAGGCCTTGCTGTTCCACAGCTTGCCCCAGGTGTACTGGATGACCGCGGCGCTGGCGGGGTCGGCCAAGTCCTTGACGCCGCGCAGCTTGCCGTAGTTGTACAGGCTCGGGCCGATCGTGCCGAAGGAGATCTCCGCCTTGCCGATCTGGTGGCAGTTGTAGCAGCTGGCGCCGTTGGCCGCGGGGGCCGCCGACGCGTCGCTCCAGGTCATGCCGCGGCCGTTTTGTGCCAGCTTCTCGCCTTCGCGCCAATCGCCGAGGTACTTGCCGTCGGCAGGCCACTTGATGCCGGCCAACGCCTCGGCCTCGAGCTGCTTGGCCACGGCCGCGGGCGGCGGCGTCTCGGACGAGCAGAGCTGCTGGGCGCGGTCCTGGTTCAGGCGATCGACCTTGGCGATGCCCTGGTCGCGAAACGACGCCTTCATCATCGCCAGCGCCTGCCGATCGAGATCGGCGGCAGTCGGTGCCGTGGCGCAGCCGACCACAACCGCCGTGGCGCACAGGAGCGCAGACATTGCAAGGCTCTTGTTCATGTCCGGTCCCTGTTCTCAGCGCTTGAGGCCCGGCGCGATGGATAACGCGCCCTTGGCATTGACACCCATGTAGCTGCCCAGCGCGATCGTCGCGTCCGACGCGAAGCCGGGATACGGGAACCGCTGCTGGCGGAAACAATCGTTCAGGCGCAACTGCATGGTCCACATCTCGCCGTTGCTGACGCGGTAGGCCGGCCAGGCTGCGAAGCCGATGCCGTCGCCGGGGTTCTTGGTCAGCAACGGCAGGTCCTGCATGCGGATGCGCTTGCCTTCTTCACCGTGGCAGGTTGCGCACGAGAAGTCCATCGGCCCGCCGCGGAAGAAGAACGCGCGCTTGCCGAGTTCGAAGAAGCGGCGCTCCTCGGCATGCCCCTGCGGCAGGTTGAAGCGCATGCCGCGCGATGCGCCGGCAATCCAGGTCGCCAGCGCGGTGACGTTGCTTTGCTCGCCGCGGCCGAACGGCGTGTTGGCAATCTCCGTGGCGCTGAACCCCTGCAGCGTCTCCATGCAGGTCAGCAGCCGCGACTCGACGTCCTGCACCCGTGCGGTGTCGGCGAAGTAGCGCGGCATCTCGACCCAGGCACCCTTGACGACGCCGGGCCCCTTGCCGAGGTCGCAGGCCTCGAGCGATGCGTTCTTCGGGCCGCGCCTTTGCTTCCACAGTGCTTCGCCCTTGGCCTCGAACAGTTCGGCCGGGTTGCCGTCCTCGAGCATCTTGCGGTACTCGGCGATACCGTCGGCGGCCGACTTGGTCTGCGCGCCGGCCGCCAGGCAAGCCAGCATCGCGCCGGCGACCAGAACGGCGTGCATCGACGGCGTGCCGTACGGTCGGCTCACGACACCACCGCCTCGTCGGTCCGCTTCTCACCGCGGTTGTCGACCCAGGAGATGGTGATCTTGTCGCCGACCTTGGCGCCCTTGACATTGAATTGCATGAACGGGTTCTTCGCGACGGCCGGCCCCCATTGGGCCGTCATCACGGTCTTGCCGTTGTGCTGGGCGCTGACTTCCTGGATGTGCCAGGCCGGAATCGTCTTGCCGGCAGCGTCCTTGCGCTGGCCGGTCTCCATTTCGTGGCTCATCAGCACACGAACCGTGGCCTTGTCGCCGGCGACTTGGGCGCGAATGCGCATCGGATCTGCCATTTCGATCTCCTTAGGACAATGATTGGATGCCCGTCACGCGGATCTTCCCAAGCAACCGCCGCGGATCCGGCTCCGCCGGTCCGCTGGCGGGCCTTGCAGGCCGCATGGCCGCGAGACGCGACCATTCCTCGGCCCGTCCAAGCCGACGCAGGTCGGCTTGGAGCCGCGGACCTCGGCCCCCTTGAGGGGGAGCGGCGCAGCCGCTGCGGGGGTGGGCCATGTTCAACCGCCGCAACCGCCCAAGGTGACCTTGATTTCCTTGCGCGCAAACAGCACCTTGCCGTCGTTCATCATCGCGACGGCGTAGACGTCGGACGACTGGCCCATCTTCACGCGGGTGGAGATATTGGCCTCGACGGCATCGGTGACATCGAACGACGCGGCCAGCATCGCCGGGTTCTTCTCCACCATCAACAGCAGGCGTTTGACACCGGGCAGCGATGTCGCAGCGCCGACCGGGACCACGGCGCCGTTCTCGGCGATGTCGGGACCGCTGATCGTCACGTCCTTGCTCTCCGCCGGCGTCGCGGCACCGAGCGCCTTCATCACCTCGGCCATCGTCTTGGCAGCGAACGCAGCCGTGTTGTAGGCCGCTGCCTGCGCGCGCGCCAGGCCCGGCATACAACCCACAGCCGCCATCATCGCCACGACCTTGGCCGAATGGGAAAGCATCTCGCGACGGTTTTGCATGTCGATCTCCATGATTCGTGGATCCTAATGAATGACTTCGACCGCCGGTATGCGGACGACTCCGTACCCCATGTGGGCAGTGCGGCCCGGCCCGTGGCACTCGATCGGCGCGGCCGCAGACATGCGCGGGCCAAGCGCGCATCGGCGCGCCTGGCTAGCCCGTCGACGCCACACACACGGCCTGCGGCGCCGTCAGCAATTGCTCGATCGCGGGCGTGGCCTGCCGGCCCAGGCGCTCGTGCAAGCCCAGGATCTGCGCCGCCAGACCGCGGAAATGCGCGGCGCCGATTCGCGCCGCATGCAACAGCGCCTGCCCGGCGTCGCCACAACGCCACGCTGCATAACCGTCGGCCAGCGTCGGAAACAGCTGCTCGCGCAGGCCTTCGTAGTTGGCGAACCAGAAGTGCAGCGCGTTGCCCTCGTCGCGTTCGACCAGGGTCGGCAGCGTGACCTCCAAGTCGGCGATGTGGTCGCGCACGGCCCGCACGCGCAGGTCGGTCCGGCGCTCGCCGAGCGCCAGCCGCATCGCCGCCCAGCCCGGCTCCAGCCACAGCCCGGCGCGGTGTTCGCCGACCTCGTGCAGCACGAGCGATTCGCACAGATCGTCGACCAGGCGCGGCAACGCGACGACGAAGGCACGCGTATCGTGCAGCGCGTAGGCCTCAGTCATGGCCTGCATCGGGCCGGCAGCGCGGCGCAGGCTGAAGGCCTCGAACTTCTCCCACAGCCAGCGCGCAAGCGACTCGCGCCGCAGCACGATCACGCGGCCGCCGACGAGGGCCGCGGGGGGCGCGAACAACCCGCGCGCAAACTCGCGGCCGCAAACCTGCAGCGTGAGGCCGTCATCGCGGCGCTTCGATTCGGCCAGCGACGCCAGAAAGCACGTCGGCCGATCCGCGCCCGCCAGACCGGCACCGTAGACCATGCCGAGCGGCGCCAGGGCCGCGTTCACGGCCTCGACATCGTGCGCATCGAACGCCCGCCCGCCGATCGGCAGCGGCACCCAGGGCCGGTCCTCGATCTCGGACCAATGGCCCTCGCGACACGCCAGCCATTGCCCCAGGGCCTCACGATCGACCTCGGCGCCGAACGCCAAGCCCTGCTCCCAGCGAAACAGTTCGCGCATTTGCAGCAGGTAGATGCACAGCGAGAGGTCGGCCGCATGGCGCGCGTCGGCGATGCTGCAATTGGCCTGCACCGCGCGCACCAGTGCGTCGAGGCCAGCGTGCTTCATGGCGGGTCGACCCTGCGCCGCGCCCGCGGCCGCCAGGCGAGCAGATCGCGCACGATCGCATCCCATGGCAATTCGGTCATGCTGGCGAAGCGTTCGTGGACGACGCCGACCATGGCGTGCACGTCGGGCTGCTTTGCACCCAGCGCCTGCTGCAGTCCCAGCAGGCCACCGCAATGCAAGCGCAGGGCCTGAGCGTGAATCACCGGCTGGCCCGGGCTGGGCAAACGCAGCGCGAATCGCGCCCGTTCGTGCATCAGCGCGGCCAGGGTGCCGCAGTTGGTGCGCGCCACCACCGAACTGCATTCGACCAGCTCGCGTTCGCCGACGCTGCGCCGGCACGCCAGGCCGCAGACCGCGGTTCGCGCCAGCAAGGCCTTGGCAAACACGCAGACCGCGCCGCTCTCGCAGCACGCGCTCGGGGCTGGCGGGTCGTCTTCGATCATGTCGCGAGACTCAATCGTCGCCGCTGGGGCCGGCTTCGCGAACCTGGCACAACAGGTCTTCGGCCAGTTGCTGATTGTCGGCAAACATCACCTTGACTCGCGCATCGGCCGCAACGGCCTGCGTCGCGCGCAGCGACTTGGCGTGCGCCGAGGCCTGCTTGAAGCTGTGGAATTCGGCCAACTTCTCGATCTGTGCGAAGGGCCGCACGCTGAATACGAAATATGGCATGCGGGTCCGCTCAGATGTAGTGCCTGGTCAGGCTGCGCCGCCCGGGCACGGCCTTTTGGATGATCACGCCATGGATGGCGCTGAGGTCGGGCAATGCCTGCTCGGCATAGGCCGGATTCAAGGCCCGCAGGCACCAGCCGGCGCCGGTCTGGGCCAATTGGCGAAACGTCCATTCGCCCTGCACTTGCGCCAGCACGTAGCTGCCATCGCGCAGCGCGCCGTCGGGCTCGATGATGATGATTTCGCCGTGCGTTGAATTCGGGCGCCATGCTGTCGCCGAGCACGCGCAGGGCGAACGATTCACCGCCGCTGCAACCCGCGTCGTCCAGCGCTTCGTTCACTGGACTGCCCTCCGCGACGTGCGCTGCGGGATGAGCGCTTTGGAGCGGCCATGCGCGCTCATGCCAGTTCGGTCGCGATCTGCGTCGCCGGCACGCCCGCCTCCAGCAGCGCCGCGCCCAGTGCATTGACGAAGTCCCAGGGGCCGGCGAGATAGAAGTCGCAATCGATGTCGAATTGATCGGCCCGGATGGCGGCCGCGACCTGGCGCGCGCCGACGGCGGCGTCGACCTCGCTGTAGGCCGCGTACTCGAACGCATCCAGCGCCTCCGACCAGGCGCGGCACTGATTGGACTGGAAATGTCCGTCGCTGCGTGTGGCCAGCCAGTACAGCGACAACGACGGCGACGCGTCCAGCGACAACGCATGTTCGATCAGGCTCTTGATCGGCGCAAAGCCGGTGTCGCAGGCGGCGAACACCAGCGGCCGATGGCTGTCGGCCAGCACGAACTCGCCCACCGGCCCCCACAGGCTGATCGGGTCGCCCGCGCCGATCGCGCCGTCGAACAGCAGGCGCGCGAAGGCGCTGTCGGCGTCGCGCGCAATGAAGAAGTGCAGGTTGCGATCGTCGCAGGGGCAGCTGGCAACCGGGTGCGTGGCGCGGATGTCCTCGCCCGCGGTTTGCGCCGACGCGGCGCGGCCCAGCGTCACCGATTGGCCGGCCAGAAAACGCAGGCGGTTGCTGCGCGGCGTCTGCAGGTGCAGCAGGCGCGTATCGGGCGCCAGCTCGCGCACGGCGCGCACGGTGCCGACGATGTGTTGCTGCGGGATGTCGGCCGGCCCGTTGCGCCTCGAGCGTCTCCAGCGTGACTTCGCTGCTGGCCGCCGTGTGCGCGCACATGAGGGTGTAGCCCTGCTGCTTCTCGGCCTCCGACAGCGGGTAGTCGAACGGCATCACCTTGACGACATCGCCCGCGCTGACGCGCACCTTGCACATGCCGCAGCTGCCGTTGCCGCAGCCGTAGTTCAACGACAGGCCGGCACGCAGCCCGGCCTGCAGCAAGGTTTCGTGGCCCTCGATGGTGAACTGGTGCCCGCTCGGGCGCAGCGTGACCTGCGCCGAGACCATTTTCAGGATGTCATCCATGACGTTCAGCGGATCGACCGATTCGGTGGCCAGCGCGCGCGCCAGGCCGTCGTTCAACTGGCGCTGCAACTCGAGCAGGCGGCCATCCTCGCCCGCGCTCTGCGCCAGCATGGCGCCGATCCGCCCGCGCAGCTCGATCACCAGCGCGTGATAGCGCTGCAGGTGGCGCTGCAAATCGGCCAGTTCCTGGCCCTGGCGAAACAGGCGCTGGGCCAGCACGTCCTGGCTCGGCAACAGGCGTTCGCGCACGCGCCGCCCGAAGGCATCCTCCTTGATGTGCACGACGCGCTCGAGCATGCCGGACTGCTCGAGCTCGGTCTGCGGATAGAGCTCGAGCAGCGTCTGCGGTCGAGACCAGGCCATCGCTCAGGGCGATCTCGCCCGCCCGCACGCGCTGCTGGAGCACGCCGCGCGGCACACCCACCAGTTGCGCGGCACGCCAGATGGTCACCCATTGCGCCACGGAGCCTCCGGGTTGCAGACACGATCGAGATAGCGCGCGCGGTAGATCAGGCGCGGCGCGGACGGCGCATCGACGAAGGCGCCGCGGTCGTGCAACACGTTGTTGGCCACGATGCCCATGCCGGGCTCCAGACGCAGGTGCAGCACGTCGGCGTTGTCGTCGGTCAGGTAGCGCTCGAGAAACGCGGCCGCCTTCAAGGTCGCGGCGTCGTTCTTCCATTCGATGCTGCGCGTGCGCGCGGTGTAGCGCATGTGCAGCGTGCCGTCTTGCGCATCGACCGAGAACACCGGGCCGGGCTGACTCGGTCGCGCCATGCCGGCCTCGTCCTCGCGCCCGGGGATCGTCATCGCGTCCGGCGCCATCAAGGCGCGCAGCCAGCGCGGCGAGGCGTCGCGCAGGGCGATGTAGGCCAGCTCGTGGTCGAGCAGGCCGTTGACGCCGCCGCTCGCCGCCGGCCGCACGCAGTGCAACACCATGGCGCGGATGCGCTGCTCCTGCGGGTGGTAGTAGCCATCGGTATGCCACTTCAGCGGCCGATCCGTGTAGGGGATGAAGCCGCCGCGGCCGTCCGATGCGCGGCTGACGGTGATGCTGGAGATGCCGTCCTCGTCGGCCAGCCAGTTGGCGTCCAGCCGCAGCAGGCCGAGCTGACGCCCCACGGCGCGCGGCGTGTCCTTGTCCTGCGTGCCGCGGGCACTGCGATAGACCGCCATGTTCCAGCGCGCGCAGCGCTGGAGCAGCGCGTCGCGTTCGACTTCGGTCAGGGCCTGCGGATTGCCGACCTCGACGATCAGCTCCGCGGCCGAGCGTGCCCGCTGTGCCAGCTTGCCGGCACGCCACTGCAGGTAGGCGGCCTCGTCGTCGAGATCGAACGGCGACGTCCTCGGACGCAGCGCAGCGGCATCGAGCAAGGCGTTCACCGTGTCAATCCCCGCTCATCGAAGTGCGCCGCGCCTTGCGTGGCTCGGTGGACAACAGGTCGAGCATGGCGCTGCGCACGATCTCGACCGCCTCGGGCGCCTCGGCGGCCATCACCTGGTCGATGACCCAATGCCGGTCCTTGGCCGGCAGCGTCGGCTCCAGGCGGCTGCCGAAGTAGCGCAAGAACCCGAAGTCGGGGGCAAAGGATTCGTCGCCCTGCGGCGATCCGGGCTCGGCGCCGAATTCGGCGTAATGCGGCGCGAGCTCGTTGACCAGGTCGATGAAGCTGTCCTGGTACGGCGCGCCGTCGCTGCGCGGCCCGAGCAGGTCGAGCTCGTTGCCGGCCAGGGTGTTGGCGCAGTGCATCACCAGTGCGGTCGTGAACGCGCTGCGCGACGGGCCGTCCATCTTGGCGTAGGCCGTGCGGTCGACGACGGCGATCAGGAACACCAGCACCTCGCGCATGAAGGCGAAATACGGCACCCCGACCGCGACGTCGAATTGCGCCCCGCGCATGCGCTTGAGCATGTTCTGCGCCACGCGCCAGACGATGAAGGCCATCGCACTGGCGTTCTGCTCGGCACTCTTGGGCGCACCGGCCTTGAACCAGTGGCTCTTGATGCGCAGGCGCGGTGCAACGATGGACATCAATACCCACCCTTGCCCAAGGGTTGCGGCAGGCCGGCAACCTTGCAGCCCTGCTTGGCCGGGCCGAGCGGGAAACAGGTCGTACAGGCCCTTGCTGTCGCATCCCGGCAGGATCTCGGCGATGCCCTTCAACATGTTGCGAAAGTTGGGCGTGTGGCCATGCTCGCGGTACTCGTCGCGCAGCCAGGCCACGACCTTCCAGTGCGCTTCGGTGAGTTCGATCTTCTCGGCCGCGGCGATCACCCTGACCACTTCGTCGCCGTAGTCGGGCTCGATCAGGTAGCCCTGATCGTCGGTTTCCAGTTCGTTGCCGTCGACGATGTACGCCATGCCGATTTGCCTCTTTCGGGTGTTGCTACGAGACGGTCTGCTTCAGGCGCGCACGGCCGCGCCGGACTTGTGCGGAACGAAGATGCCGCAGCCCAGGCGGCGATGCTGGCCCAGGCCCGCTTCGAGCACGCGCAGCGAGCCGGCACGCGTCAAGCCATCGAGCATCAGGCTGAAGCCGACCAGCGGCATGCCGCCGAAGTCGATCACCTGGCGCCGGCCGCAGATCGTTCGACATGCCACGCCCAGCGCCTCCAGTTCATGCTCGACGGCCGCCATGAACGCCAGTTCGTCGTCGTCGCGGCTGGCCACCAGGTAGGCGTACAGCGTGCTGTAGGGCAGCAGCTCGCGCACCAGCGCCTCGGTGCCCAGGCGCAGCGCGAAGCCGCCGACGTCGAGCGTCGCGCCGGCCAGCGGCGCCAACTCGGCGACCCGCGCGCGCCGCACCCGCAGCGCCAGGCGCGAGCGCTGCGAAAGCAAGGCCGTGGGACCGGTGCCGGCGACCGCATTGACCCGGTGCGTGCCGGCCTGCGACGGATCGGCCAGCCAGGGCACCAGCCGCTCCAGCGCCTGGGCCAGCGCCGGGCGGTGGTCGCGCGGCAAGGCCTCGCCGTGCAGCGCGTACAGCACGTCGACCATCGATGCGGGCCCGGCTTCGTTCACTTCGTCAGCTCTTGGGTTGGGTGTCGGCCCAGCGCAGCAGCGCCTGGCCCCAGGCCTCGGCGGTCAGCGGGTCGATATCGAAGACGGTGAACCGGCTCCTTTCGCGGATGCGCGTACGCAGCAGGCTCATGCCGCCGCCGTCGAGGTCAACCTGCTGCAGCTCGATTTCCTGCCCGCCGATCGGCGCGCGCAACTTGGCCAAGCTTGTCGTGCGCGTCATCGGCACCTCCGAGGACAGCATTGAGCGCGTGCGGTCATGGCCAGTCCATACCCGGTACGGGTGAGCGCCTCATACCCCTTCAGGGTAATGCACCGCCGGGCCTTCCGGACTATCGTCGCCGCCACGCGCTTTTGTATCAGGAGAGCACCGCACCATGGCCAAGAAGCAGCACCCCACGCCGATGCTCGACGAGCTCGAAAGCGGGCCGTGGCCCAGCTTCGTCACCGGGCTCAAGCGCCTGGCCGACGACAAGGACTACATGGTCGACCTGATGGGTCAACTGGAAACGTCCTACCGCACGAAGAAGGGCTACTGGAAGGGCGGCACGGTCGGCGTGTTCGGCTATGGCGGCGGCGTGATCCCGCGCTTCACCGAGCTGAAGGACGACAAGGGTGCGCCGGTGTTCCCCGACGCCGCCGAGTTCCACACCCTGCGCGTGCAGCCGCCGGCCGGCATGCACTACGACACCAAGGTGCTGCGCAAGATGGCCGACATCTGGGAGGAGCATGGCTCGGGCCTGATCGCCTTCCACGGCCAGTCGGGCGACATCATGTTCCAGGGCGCCAAGACGAACAAGGTGCAGGACGCCTTCGACGCCTTGAACGAGCTCGGCTTCGACCTGGGTGGCGCCGGCCCGGCGGTGCGCACCTCGATGAGCTGCGTCGGCGCCGCGCGCTGCGAGCAGAGCTGCTACGACGAGTCGCGCGCGCACCGGCAGGTGATCAACACCTTCATCGACGACATCCACCGCCCGGCCCTGCCCTACAAGTTCAAGTTCAAGTTTTCGGGCTGTCCGAACGACTGCATGAATTCGATCCAGCGCTCGGACATGGCCGTCATCGGCACCTGGCGCGACAACATCCGCACCGACGAGGAACTGGCGCGCAAGTGGTTCGCCAAGCACGGCATGAACGAGCTGGTCAACGACGTGATCGCCCGCTGCCCGACCAAGACCATCATGCTCAAGGAGCACAAGGACGTCGATCAGGGCGCCACGATCTCCAGCGTGAAGGTCAGCGACACCCATGCGCTGGAAATCGACAACAGCAACTGCGTGCGCTGCATGCACTGCGTCAACGTCATGACCGGCGCGCTGGCGCACGGCACCGACACCGGCGCGACGATCCTGATCGGCGGCAAGCGCACCTTGAAGATCGGCGACCTGATGGGCACCGTGGTCGTGCCCTTCATGCCGCTGAAGACCGACGAGGATTACGAGGCGCTGGTCGAGCTGGGCCAGAAGGTGATCGACTTCTTCGCCGAGAACGCGCTCGAGCACGAGCGCACCGGCGAAATGATCGAGCGCATCGGCCTGGTCAACTTCCTCGAAGGCATCGGCGTCGACATCGACGCCAACATGGTCGCCACGCCGCGCACCAACCCCTATGTGCGCACCGACGGCTGGGACGACGAAGTCGCCCGCGTCAATGCCAAAAAAGCCGCCGCCTGATCGCACCGGAGACACAGACACCATGGCTCAACGCGCCCCGATCGAAAGTGGATGCCCGGACCCGAAGCAGTACATGCATCCGACGATGCTGAAGAACTACGGCAACTGGAAGTACCACGACCGGCCCCGGCCCGGTGTGCTGCACCATGTGGCGCACAGCGGCGACGAGATCTGGACCGTGCGCGCCGGCACGCAGCGGCAGATGGACGTGTACACGATCCGCAAGCTGTGCGACATCGCCGACACCTATGCCGACGGCCATGTGCGCTTCACGATCCGCTCGAACATCGAGTTCATGGTCGCCGATCAGAACAAGGTCGCGCCGCTGATCGAATCCTTGACCAGCAACGGCTTCCCGGTCGGCGGCACCGGCAACTCGGTGTCGATGATCGCCCACACCCAGGGCTGGCTGCACTGCGACATCCCCGGCACCGACGCCTCGGGCGCGGTCAAGGCACTGATGGACGACCTGCATCACGAGTTCATCAAGGAGGACATGCCCAATCGCGTGCACCTGTCCACCTCGTGCTGCGAGATCAACTGCGGCGGCCAGGCCGACATCGCGATCATCGTGCAGCACACCAAGCCGCCGAAGATCAATCACGACCTGGTGGCCAACGTCTGCGAGCGCCCGGCGGTGGTGGCGCGCTGTCCGGTGGCCGCCATCCGCCCGGCCATGGTCAACGGCAAGCCGTCGCTGGAAATCGACGAGAAGAAGTGCATGTGCTGCGGCGCCTGCTACCCGCCGTGCCCGCCGATGCAGATCAACGACCCCGAGCACTCGAAGCTGGCGATCTGGGTCGGCGGCAAGAACTCGAACGCCCGCGGCAAGCCGACCTTCATGAAGATGGTGATGTCGGGCCTGCCGAACAACCCGCCGCGCTGGCCCGAGGTGTCGGCCGTGGTGAAGAAGATCCTCTACACCTACAAGGAAGACGCGCGCTCCTGGGAACGGGTGTCGGACTGGATCGAGCGCATCGGCTGGCCGCGCTTCTTCGAGAAGTGCGACCTGCCCTTCACCAAGTACCTGATCGACGACTGGCGCGGCTCACGCAGCAGCCTGAACGCGTCGACGCACATCCGTTTTTGATCAGGACGTGGTGACATGAAATTCGGCTTGATGGTCAGCGAGGGGCCGTACACGCACCAGGCCAGCGACACGGCGTACCAGTTCGCCGTGGCCGCACTGCGCCAGGGGCACGAGGTCCAGCGCGTGTTCTTCTATCACGACGGTGTCTACAACGCCACCCGGCTGACCGAGCCGCCGCAGGACGACCGCCACATCGTCAATCGCTGGTCGGCGTTGAACGCAGAGCACAAGGTCGACCTCGTCGTCTGCGTCGCCGCCGCCCTGCGCCGCGGCATCAAGGACGAAGTGCTGGCGCCGGGATTTCGCATCTCGGGCCTGGGCCAATTGGTCGATAGCGGCATCAAGGCCGACCGCCTGGTCACCTTCGGGGATTGACATGATGGTGCCCCCAGACTCACTTCGTTCGCTGCCCCCCATCAGGGGGCTGCAGCGCCTTCCTTGGGGCGGCCCGGCGGGAGGCGCTATGAAGAAGTTCATGTTCGTCAACCGCAAGGCGCCGTTCGGCACGATCTACGCGCTGGAGAGCCTGGAGGTCGTGTTGATCGCGGCGACCTTCGACCAGGACGTCAGCCTGGCCTTCATCGACGACGGCGTCTATGAACTCGTCAAGGGCCAGAACAGCAAGGCCATCGGCGTCAAGAACCATTCACCCACCTACCGCGCACTCGATGGCTATGACGTCGAGAAGCTCTTCGTCGAGCGCGAATCGATGGAACTGCGCGGCTTGACGCGAAGCCGACCTGCTGGTGCCGGTCGAGGTGCTGTCGAGCGCCGAGATGGGCGAGCTGATGGCCGCGCAGGACGTGGTTCTGTCCTTCTGAACACCCGCCATGCTGCACATCGTCAACAAATCCCACACCCACACGAGCGCGCTGCAGAGTTGTCTGCGGCTGGCCCGGCCCGGGCATGCCCTGCTGCTGATCGAAGATGCCGTCTATGCGGCCACGACCGCCGGCGCCGAGTCCGCCGAGCTGGCCGAGGCGCTGGCACGGCTCAAGGTCTACGCGCTGCAGCCCGACCTCGAGGCCCGCGGCATGGCCGGCAAGCTGGTCGATGGCGTCACCGCGATCGACTACGCCGGCTTCGTCGACCTCGTCGTCGAACACCCCAACAACCAGTCCTGGCTCTGACAGCCTGGTCTTCATCCATCCCGAACAAGGAGACTCCCCATGGGCATCGAAGTCAACGGCACCACTTACGAGACCGACGAAGAAGGCTATCTGGTCAACCTGTCCGAGTGGACGGAGGACATCGGCAAGGCGATCGCGGTCGGCGAGAACGTCGACATGACGCCCAACCACTGGGAGGTGGTGAACTTCCTGCGCGACTACTACAACGAGTACCAGATCGCGCCGGCCGTGCGCGTGCTGACCAAGGCCATCGGCAAGCAGCTCGGCGCCGAGAAGGGCAACAGCAAGTACCTCTACGAGCTGTTCCCCTACGGCCCGGCCAAGCAGGCGTGCAAGATCGCCGGCCTGCCCAAGCCCACCGGCTGCGTGTGACGTGGCCCACCCCCGCAGCGGCTTCGCCGCTCCCCCTCAAGGGGGCGCCGCTGGCGGACCGGCGAAGCCGGATCCGCGGCGTCTGCTTGGGATTGCCCTGCCTGCGTTCGACTGAATGCGCGTTGGTGCGACAGGCCAGGCGTTGGCCTGAGCCCGCGGCCTGAATTGCTTGCGGGTCTCCACATGAGCTTGCTGTCGATCGCCTACGCCGCGCTGTTCTACATCGCCACCGCGGTGCTGGTCATCGGTGTCGGCCTCAAGATCCGCCGCTACGCCGCCACGCCGGCGCCGCTGAAGATTCCGACCACGCCGGCGCCGACCACGAACACCGGCGTGGCGCTGCGCCTGACGCGCGAGGTGGTCTTCTTCGAGAGCCTGTTCAAGGCCAGCAAGTGGACCTGGGCTCTTCGGCTGGATGTTCCACGCCGCGCTGCTGCTGGTGCTGCTGCGCCACCTGCGCTACTTCCAGCAGCCGGTGTGGACGCCGGTCGTCTGGGTGCAGGCGTTCGGGACCTACGCCGGCTTCGCGATGGTCGCGGGCCTGGCCGGCCTGTGGGCGCGGCGTTTCCTGGTCGACCGCGTGCGCTACATCTCCACGCCTTCCGACCACCTGCACCTGGCGTTGCTGGCCGCCATCGGCGTCACCGGGCTGGGCATGCGCTTCGTGGCGCCGACCGACATCGTCGCCGTCAAGGCCTTCATGCTGGGCCTGATGCGGCTCGACGTGCAGCCCTTACCCACTGACCCGCTGCTGCTGCTGCACCTTGCGCTGGTCGCCACGCTGATGCTGGTGTTCCCGATCAGCAAGCTGCTGCATGCGCCGGGCCTGTTCTTCAGCCCGACGCGCAACCAGGCCGACACCTCGCGCGAGGTGCGCCACCTGGCTGCCTGGGCCGCCGTCTACGACAAGAAGTAGCAGCTGCCGCACGCCATGGCCACGGCCCCGTTCGAGACCCCCAAGCTCAAGCCCTACCCGGTGATCCCGCTGGTGGCGGTGGGCGCGATGGCGCACAGCAAGCCCTTTGTCGCATCGCCCATCATCCAGGCACGGATCGGCTTCCCCGACGAATTGGTCGATGGCTGGGAGCAGCGCGCCGTCGCCAAGATGGGCGAGCTGCTCGGCAAGTACCGCTCGCTGCAGGTCTACATGGACTCGTGCGTGCACTGCGGCGCCTGCTCCGACAAGTGCCACTACTTCCTCGGCACCGGCGACCCGAAGAACATGCCGGTGGCGCGGCAGGACCTGATGCGCGGCGTCTATCGCCGCTACTTCACGTTCGCCGGCAAGCATTTCCCCAAGCTCGTCGGCGCCACCGACATGACCAAGGAAGTGCTCGACGACTGGTGGACCTACTACAACCAGTGCTCGGAGTGCCGCCGTTGCTCGGTGTTCTGCCCTTACGGCATCGATACGGCCGAGGTCACGATGGCCGCGCGCGAGATCATGGACTCGGTCGGCCTGGGCCAGAAGTACGCCAACGAGATCATCGGCAAGGTGCACCGCATCGGCAACAACCTGGGCATCCCCGAGCCGGCCCTGGCCGACACGCTGGCCGGCCTGGAAGAGGACACCAAGGAGGAAACCGGCCTGGACGTGCGCTTCCCGCTCGACCAGGCGGGCGCCGAGGTGATGCTCGTCACGCCCTCGGCCGACTTCTTCTCCGAGCCGCATGTCGAAAGCCTGATCGGTTACGCCAAGGTCTTTCACGCGGCGGGCATTTCCTGGACGCTGAGCTCGAAGGCCAGCGAGGCCGGCAACTTCGGCCTCTTCATCGGCAACTACGAGCAGATGCACAAGATCTCGCTGCGCGTCAAGGAGGCGGCGCAGGAGCTGGGCGTGCGGCGCATCGTGGTCGGCGAGTGCGGCCATGCCTGGCGCGTCGCCTATTCGTTCTGGAACACCCTGATCGGACCCTTCGACTGGCTCGATTCGCGCTATCCGGTGCCGCAGCACATCTGCGAGATGACCTACGACCTGATCCAGCAAGGCGCGATCCGGTTCGACAAGGAAAAGAACGACGACCGCATCATCACCTTCCATGACTCATGCAACGTGGCGCGTGCCTCGCGCATGGGGTCGATGCCAGGTGGCCAGTTCGTCATCCCGCGCGAAATCATCAAGGCCGTGGCCAACAAGTTCCACGACATGGCACCCGGCACCATCCACGAAGCCACCTTCTGCTGCGGCGGCGGTGGCGGCCTGCTGACCGACGACCTGCTCGAGTTGCGCGTCAAGGGCGCGCTGCCGCGCATGGAAGCGCTGAAGAACGTCGCCGACCAGCATGGCGTCAATTTCATGGCCACCATCTGCGCCATCTGCAAGGCCCAATTCAGCAAGGTGCTGCCGTATTACGGCTTCGACATGAGCATGGTCGGCGGCGTGCACCAGTTGGTCAGCAAGTCCATCCGGCTCGGCGAGCCCCACTAAGTCAGCAACTGGAGAAGAACATGGCACACGTCGTCATCATGGGTGCAGGCCTCGGCGGCATGCCCGCTGCCTACGACATGCGCGAGAAGCTGGGCAAGGAACACAAGGTCACCGTCGTCAGCGCGGTCGACTACTTCCAGTTCACGCCGTCCAACCCCTGGGTGGCCGTGGGCTGGCGCAAGCGCGAACAGATTGTCCTGAAGATCGCACCCCTGCTCGAACGCAAGGGCATCGCCTTCGTCGCCAAGGCAGTGACCAGGATCGACGCCGACAACAACCGCCTCGAGTTCGACGGCAGCGACAGCCTGAGCCTACGACTACCTGGTCATCACCACCGGGCCCAAGCTCAGCTTCGACGACGTACCGGGCGCTGGACCGCACGGCGGCCATACGCAGTCGGTCTGCACCGTCGATCACGCCGAGGCCTTCTGGGCGCGCTATCAGGAATTCCTCAAGAACCCCGGGCCGGTGGTGATCGGCGCCATGCCGATGGCCAGCTGCTTCGGTCCGGCCTACGAGTTCGCCCTCATTCTCGACACCGACCTGCGCCGCCGCAAGTTGCGCAACAAGGTGCCGATCACCTTCGTCACCAGCGAGCCGTACATCGGCCATCTGGGCCTGGGTGGCGTGGGTGACAGCAAGTCCATGCTCGAGTCCGAATTGCGCGGCCACGACATGAAGTGGATCACCAACGCCAAGACGACCAAGGTCGAGGAGGGAAAGCTGTTCGTGACCCAGCTCGACGACGCGGGCCAGGTGCTGAAGGAGCACGAAGTGCCGTTCAAGCTGGCCATGATGCTGCCCGCCTTCAAGGGCGTGGACGCCGTGGCGGCGGTGCCCAAGCTGTGCAACCCGCGCGGCTTCGTGCTGATCGACGAGTTCCAGCGCAGCAAGGCCTACAAGAACATCTTCTCGGCCGGCGTGTGCGTGGCCATTCCGCCGGTCGAGGTCACGCCGGTCGCCCACCGGCGCGCCGAAGACCGGCTACATGATCGAGACCATGACCACGGCGATCGTGCACAACATCGCCGACGAGCTGAGCGGCCGCGCCGTCGTCGCCAAGCCGACCTGGAACGCCATCTGTCTGGCCGACATGGGCGACACCGGTGCCGCCTTCGTGGCCTTGCCGCAAATCCCGCCGCGCAACGTGAACTGGTTCAAGAAGGGCAAGTGGGTCCATCTGGCCAAGATCGCGTTCGAGAAGTACTTCATCCGCAAGATGAAGAACGGCACCACCGAACCGGCGTTCGAGAAGTTCGTACTCAAGGCACTTGGCATCGAGCGCCTGGAAAGCCGGTGAGCCCCCGCCATCGCTGAACCTCTGAGGAAGTCTCCCGATGTCCATGACCCCCGACACCAGCACCGCCAAGCCGCTGACCTTCCGCCGCTTCAAAGACGGTGACGCCAAGCCGCTGGCCTGGCAGAAGGAAATCTTCGACGCCGATCATTCGCACAAGTGCCCGACCTACATCCAGAGCACACCACCGTGCCAGGGCGCGTGCCCTTCGGGCGAAGACATCCGCGGCTACCTCAACATCGTGCGCGGCATCGAGAAGCCCCCCGCCGGCGTGCCGTGGCAGGAGTACGCCTGGCGCCGCCTGACCGAAGCCAATCCGCTGCCCTCGGTGATGGGCCGCGTCTGCCCGGCGCCCTGCGAATCGGGCTGCAACCGCAACCAGGTCGAGGACTTCGTCGGCATCAATTCGGTCGAGCATTTCCTCGGCGAATGGGCCATCGAGCACAAGCTCGGATTCCCGAAGCCGAGCCAGCAGACCGGCAAGACGGTGGCCGTCATCGGCGCCGGGCCGGCCGGCCTGTCGGCGGCGTACCAGCTGGCCCGGAAGGGCCACGCGGTGACGATCTTCGACGAGCGCAAGGAGGCCGGCGGCATGATGCGCTACGGCATCCCGGGCTTTCGCACGCCGCGCGAAGTGCTGGACGCCGAGATCGCAGCGCATCGTCGACCTCGGCGTCACGCTGCGCATGAACTGCCGCATCGGCACCGACATCACGCTCGATGACATCAAGACCGGCTTCGACGCCGTGTTCCTGGGCCTGGGCGCGCAAAGCGGCCGCGCGTTGGCGGTCGAAGGCGCCGAAGCGCCCAACGTGGTCACGGCCACGGCCTTCCTGAAGGCCTTCAACGACGGGCGCATGCAGCATGTCGGCAAGCGGGTGGTCGTCATCGGCGGCGGCGACACCTCGATCGACGTCGCCACCGTGGCCCGGCGCCTGGGCCACATCGACCAGGTGCACGAGAGCGACCGGCCCGAGAACGTGATCGGCGGCTTCGCGGCGCACGACGCCGCCTCGCTGTCGGCGCGCATGGGCGCCGAGGTCACGCTGACCTCGATCTTCACCATCGACAAGATGCAGGCCAGCAAGAACGAGGTCGAGCATGCGCTGGCCGAAGGCATCGCCATCCGCGACGGGCTGGCGCCGGTGGCGGTGATCCGTGGTGCCGACGGCCGTGCCACGGCGCTGCGCGTGGCCCGCTGCGAGGCCAAGATCGTCGGCGGCAAGCTCGACGTGAAGCTGATCGCCGGCACCGAGCAGGACATCGCTGCCGACCTGATCGTCTCGGCGATCGGCCAGGCGGTCGATTTCACCGGGCTCGAAGCGCTCGACAACGGCAAGGGCGTCATCGCTGCCGACAAGAACTACCAGGTGCAGGGCCAGCCCGGGATGTTCGTCGGTGGCGACGTCGTGCGCCCGCACCTGCTCACGACCGCGATCGGGCACGGCGCCATCGCCGCCGACGGCATCGACCGCCAGCTGCGCAGCGAGGCACTCGACAAGCGGCCGAAGATCGACGTGCACGGTTTCGACCTGGCACGCAAGATGATCGAGAAGGGCTTGAAGATCACCCAGATCGACGAGCCGTTGCGCGGCACCGACGCCAGCACGGGCGCGATCCACAACTACGACAACCGCTCCGACCGCTACGTCATTGCGCACAGCGAGCTGTTCCTCGGCCACTTCAACCGGGTCGAGCGCAACAAGCGCAAGATGGTGAACCTGACCGCCGACGAGGCCTTGAACAACTTCGAGGAGCGCATGCTGCCGCTGCTCGAAGCCCAGGCGCAGGCCGAGGCCAAGCGCTGCATGAGTTGCGGCCAATGCTTCGAGTGCGACAACTGCGTCGTCTACTGCCCGCAGACCGCCGTGTTCAAGGTGCCGAAGGCGAAATCGACGACCGGCCGCTACGTCGACACCGACTACAACGAAGTGCATCGGCTGCCATATCTGCGCCGATGTCTGCCCCACCGGCTACATCCAGATGGGTCTCGGCGAGTAATGGCCCACCCCCGAAGCGCCTTCGGCGCCTCCCCCTTTGGCCTGGAACGGGCCACCTCGTGGCCCTTGGGGCGACGCCAGCGGACCGGCGAAGCCGGATCCGCGGCGTCCGCTTGGTTGCGCGCACGGGTGCTTCTGGATCTGTCGGCACTGGTGCTGGCCGTGGCGCCTGCACGCAACCAGCGCTGGCGGCCGACGGCCGCACACCTCAACCGGTGATCGAGCACGCCCGGGCCGGCACGCAGTGCATCGCCGACCCGGCGACCATGCGCCGTGACCATCCGGCGATGCTCAAGCACCAGCGCGACGCCACGGTGCGCGGCGGCATTCGCGGCGCCAAGGCCAGCCTCAAGGCCTGCATTGCCTGCCATGCCAGCCCGGCCACCGGCAGCGTTGCAAAGGCCGAAACCAACTTCTGCGTCAGCTGCCACGCCTACGCGGCAGTGCACATCGACTGCTTCGGTTGCCACGCAACCCGGCCGCAGCTGGCCCTGGCCAGCCAGCCTGCCATGAGTCAAGCCGAACGCAGCGACGCCGAACCCGACACCACGCCGGGCACGGCCTCGCGTCGCGGCTTTCTCGGCGTGGCCGCGGTCGCGATGGGCGGCACGCTGTTGGCCGGCGGCGTGCGCCTGATCGAAGTCGCGCAGGCCGCCACACCGCCAGCGGCCGCCGGCACGCCGTCGGCCGGCGCGAACCCGAAGGTGCGCTGGGGCCTGCTGATCGACACCGAGAAGTGCGCCAGCGGCTGCACCGACTGCGTCAGCGCCTGCAACACCGAGAACGGCCTGGCCACGCCGACCCGGCCGACCGACGCGCAGTGGATCCGCAAGATCGAGATCAAGGAGATCAAAGGCCAGCGCACCGCGTCGCTGCCGGTGATGTGCCAGCACTGCGCCGACCCACCGTGCGTCGATGTGTGCCCGACGGGCGCCTCGTTCAAGCGCGCCGACGGCATCGTGATGGTCGATCGCCACACCTGCATCGGCTGCCGCTACTGCGTGATGGCCTGCCCGTACCAGGCGCGCTCGTTCGTGCACGAAACGCTGACCGAGCAGAAGCCCGACGTGCCGCGCGGCAAGGGCTGCGTCGAAAGCTGCACGTTGTGCGTGCACCGCATCGACCAGGGTCAGCAGAACACCGCCTGCGCCGAAGCCTGCACCCAGGCCGGCCATGGCGCGATCGTGTTCGGCAACCTGAACGACCCCGACAGCGAGATCTCGCGCCGCGCGCGCGCGGCGGCGACGACCCAGCTGCGTGCCGACCTGCGGCTCGATCTCGGTGTGCGCTACCAGGGGCTTGATGACGCAATGAACGCTGCTACCCACGAGCACTCAGCGGCGCGCAAGCGCGCACTCTTCTATCTGCTGCTCGCATTCGGCGGCCTGGTCACGCTGGCCGGGTTGGGCGCCGCGCACCTGATGGAAGAGCGCGGCCATGTCATCACCGGCATGAACAACCACGTCGTGTGGGGCCTGCCGCATGTGTTCGCGATCTTCATGATCGTCGCCGGCTCGGGCGTGCTCAATGTGGCGTCGATCGGCTCGGTGTTCGGCATCGGCGTCTACAAGCAGCGCGCGCCGCTGTCGGCGCTGCTGTCGCTGGCGCTGCTGGCCGGCGGGCTGATGGTGCTGATGCTCGACCTCGGGCGTCCCGAGCGCCTGATCGTCGCCGCCACGCACTACAACTTCAGCTCGGTCTTCGCCTGGAACGTGTTCCTCTACAGCGGCATGTTCGCCATCGTCGCGATCTATCTGTGGACGATGTTCGAACGCCGCTTCAACGGCTACACGCAGGCGGTGGGCATCGCCGCCTTGGTCTGGCGCTTCGCGCTGACCACCGGCACCGGCTCGATCTTCGGCTTCCTGGTCGCGCGCCAGGCCTACCAGTCGGCGTTGCTGGCGCCGCTGTTCATCGTGATGTCGTTCGGCTGGGGACTGGCGGTGTTCCTGCTCGTGCAGTCGGCCTTGCTGGCCTGGCACGGCCAGACGCTCGACGCGGCCGTGCGCCGCGCCTGATGCGCCTGCTGGGCGTCTTCGCCGCCGCGGCGTTGTACCTGGTGGTGGTCTTTCACATGACCAACCTGTACTTCGCGCGCCAGGACGGCTTCGAGGCCTTCATCCTGCTCGGCCGCGGTGGCGGCGACGTCTTCGCCGCGCTGTTCTGGGCCGGCTACGTCGTGCTCGGATCGATGCTGCCGTTGCTGCTGGTCTTCCACCCGCGCCTGGCCGGTGAACGCAGCAATCTTGCCGCCTCGCTGCTGGTGCTGCTCGGTGCCTTCGCCTGGCTGTATGTCTTCATCATCGGCGGCCAGGCCTTCCCGCTCGACATCTTCCCGGGCTTCGAAATGCGCAGCAGCTTCGGCGACGGCGCCGTCACGGGCTTATGTGCCGCGCTGGCCGGAGCTGTTGCTCGGCCTGGGCGGCATCGGCGTGGCGTTTCTCATCACCACCGTCGGTGTGCGCTTGTTCGACTTCCTCCCCCACGACGAGCGCACGCCCGACAGCGGCGCCGGAGGCTGACGACGATGCACTGCCCTCGCCTGCTGATTTCCGCGGCGCACAAGTCGTCCGGCAAGACGACGCTCTCGATCGGGCTCGCGCGGGCGCTTGCCGATCAGGGCCGCGTGGTGCAGACCTTCAAGAAGGGCCCCGACTACATCGACCCGATGTGGCTGGCGCGCGCCAGCGGCCGGCCCTGCTTCAATCTCGACGCCCATCTGATGGACGACGCCGCGCTCGTGCGCTGCTTCGCCGACGGCCTGCGCGGCGCCGAGCTGGCGCTGGTCGAAGGCAACAAGGGCCTCTACGACGGCCTCGCGCTCGACGGCAGCAACAGCAACGCCGCGCTGGCGCGCCGCCTGCGCCTGCCGGTGCTGCTGGTGATCGACGCCCGCGGCATGACCCGCGGCATCGCCCCGCTGATCCTCGGCTACCAGGCCTTCGAGCGCGACATCCGCATCGGCGGCGTGATCCTGAACCGCCTGGGCGGTGCCCGCCACGAAGCCAAGCTGCGTGCGGTGATCGAGCATTACACCGACGTGCCTGTGCTCGGCGCCGTGGCCGAGGACGAACGGCTGGCCGTGATGGAGCGGCACCTGGGCCTGATGCCTTGCGCCGAACTCGACGACGCACAGCGTCGCGTGCAGGCCATCGGCCGCCTGATCGGCGAGCAGGTCGATCTGGACCGGGTGCGTGCGCTCGCGGCATCGGCCGGGCCCGGCGTGGCGGCCGACGCCCCGGCCACGCCTGCGCCGCGGCAACCCGACCTGCGCATCGGCATCGCGCGCGACCGCGCGTTCGGCTTCTACTACCCCGACGACCTGGCGGCGTTGCAGGCCGCTGGCGCCGCGCTGGTGCCGATCGACACCCTGCACGACACGCAGTTGCCCGCCATCGACGGCCTGTTCATCGGCGGCGGATTTCCCGAGACCTGCATGGAGGCACTCGAAGCCAACGCCGGTTTGCGCCATGCGCTGCGCGAGGCCATCGAAGGCGGCCTGCCGACCTACGCCGAGTGCGGCGGGCTGATGTACCTGGCGCGCAGCATCCACTGGCGCGGCCGCAGCGCGCGCATGGTCGGCGCCATCCCCGGCGATGCGGTGATGCACGAGCGGCCCGTCGGCCGCGGCTATGTCGAGCTGCAGGAGACCGCGGCAATGCCCTGGGCCGCCGCTGGCGCGAGCCCCTTGCGCGGCCACGAGTTCCACCATTCGAGCCTCGAGAACCTGGCCCCCGGCGTGTCCTTCGCCTACCGCGTGCGACGCGGGCATGGCGTCGATGGCCAGCAGGACGGCGTGCGGGTGCACAACCTGCTGGCGTCGTATGCCCACCTGCGCAGCGCAGCGGGCTCGGGCTGGGCGCCGCGCTTCGTCGACTTCGTTCGCCGCCAGCGCACGCTGCGGGCCCCCGCCGCGGACCCGCTGGCCGTCGCCGCCTGAGTACCAAGGGCGAACCTCGTTTCCCGATGAAAGGACCTCCAACGTGTTCTCGGTAACTTCGATCGCATCGCAGGAAATCCTCGCCGCCGCATCCCGCAGCGACGCCGCCGACATGGCCTTGCGCGTCGCCGCGCGCCAGGCGCCCGATGGCTCGATCGAATACGGCATGGGCTTCGACGAGCCGCGCGAGGGCGATCTGCCGCTGCAGGTGCACGGCGTCAACGTGCTCATCGCGCCGCCCAGCCAGCCGTTGCTGGACGACATCGTGCTCGATTTCGTCGAGCTCGAACCCGGCCAGTTCCACTTCATCTTCACCCCCGAATCCGAGGCCGCCGAAAAGCCGGCCAAGGCCTGCGGCAGCGGCGGCTGCAGCGGTTGCTCGGCCTAGCCTGCACAGCCAGAGGAGCACCATGAATTCATTCGTTGACATGAACGCGCTGCTGGCGCAATGCCGCGCGACCATGGGCCGCGTGTATCCTGGTCGGCGCCGGCCCCGGCGACCCCGAGCTGCTGACGCTGCGCGCGGCGCGCCTGCTGGCCCAGGCCGACGTGGTGGTCTACGACCACCTGGTCGGCCCCGGCGTGCTCGACCTGATCGGCAGCGACGCCGAACGCATCTACGCCGGCAAGGAGCGCAGCAACCACAGCATGGGGCAGCCCGATATCAACGACCTGCTGGTGCGCCTGGCGCAGGCCGGCCGGCAGGTGGTACGCCTCAAGGGCGGTGACCCGTTCGTCTTCGGCCGCGGCGGTGAGGAACTGCAGGCGCTGGCGGCCGCGGGCGTGCCCTTCGAAGTGGTGCCCGGCATCACGGCCGCCTGCGGCGTGGCCGCCTATGCCGGCATCCCGCTGACGCACCGCGACCATGCCCAGAGCTGCCTGTTCGTCACCGGCCACCTCAGGGACGGCAGCTTCGACCTCGACTGGACGGCGCTCGCGCGCGCGCGCCAGACGGTGGTGATCTACATGAGCCTGACCGGGCTGGCGACGATTTGCGCCAAGCTCGTCGAGCACGGCCTGCCGGCCGACTGGCCCGCCGCCGTCGTGGCCCAGGGCACGCTCGCGGCGCAGCGCGTCGTCTGCGCGACGCTCGGCACGCTGGCCCACGAGGTCGAACGCGAAGGCCTGCGCTCGCCCTGCCTGACCATCGTCGGCGAAGTCGTGCGACTGCGTGACGAACTGGCCTGGTTCGGCGAGCAGGACATGCGCGCCACGCTGGCAACGATCACCCAACCCCTGGAGGCCTGAACCGTGAAGCACATTCCAAGTTCGCTACTGCGTGGCGCGGTCTGCGCCGGCGTCGTCGCCGCGGTGCCGGCGTTCGCCCAGCCCGCCGCCGTGGCCATGTCCGAGCCCTGGGCCCGGGCCATGTGCGAGGCCTGGAATGCCGACGCCACGCTGACCGCCAAGCTGGTCGAATCCGGCTGGGTGAAGAACGACGGCGGGCGCGGCTACAAGGCGATGCAGATCTATCGTGCCGACTGCCCGGCCAGCCCGCGCATCGAGATGCAGGTGGCGCTGAAGGACAACAAGGCGATGTGCACCTACGGCGGCAGCGCCAAGACGACGCCCCTCAACGGCAGCGCCGACTACCTGATGTGGGCCGAAACGCCGCGCTGGCGCGAGATGGGCGCGGGCGAATACGGCCCGATGCGCGCGATGATGTTCGGCCGCCTGAACTTCGAGGGCCCGAAGCTGGAGGCGATGGGCAACATGGGGCCTTTCCAGAGCTTCCTGCTGCTGGTGGGCAAGGTGCCCGGCGACTGGGGCGGCTGCCCCTGAGGGCAAGTTCGAAGATCGACCCTGCGCCGCTCAGCGCGAGCCCGAGGCCCGCGCCTCCACTGCAAAGACCGCCGCCTCCACGCGCGAACTCAGGTTGAGCTTGGACAGGATGTGCCGTACATGCAGCTTGACGGTATCGTGACTGATCTCGAGTGCGCGTGCGATCGCCTTGTTGCTCTCGCCGCGCGCGAGGTGGTCGAGGATCTCGCGCTCGCGATCGGTCAGCGAGGCGAGCAGTCCGTGTCGGTCCGCACCCTTGGCACCGGGCTGCAGCAGTTGCGCCAGCTTGAGCGTCATGGCCGGCGCCACGGCGAGCTGGCCCAGTGCGGCGTGGCCGATCGCGGTGACGACGTCTTCGGGCTCCATGTCCTTCAGCAGGTAGCCGCGTACGCCGGCACGCAGGGCAGCCGACAAGTCGGCTTCCGAATCGCTCATCGTCAGGATCACCGCCGGCGTATCGATGCCCTCGACGCGCAAGCGACGCAACAGCGCCAGGCCGTCGATGGCCGGCATCCGCAGGTCGAGCACCAGCAGATCCGGCCGCTGCTCGCGCAGCACCTCGGCGAGGCGGTCGGGGTCGCCGAGCGCCGCCACCACGTCCATGCCGCCGCGCTGATGCAACAGGTCCGACAGCCCGCTGCGGCACAGCGCGTGGTCGTCCATCAGAACGATGCGCACCGCGGCCATCAGGCGCCCGCCTCGGTCACGTGCGCCGCCTCGGCGCCGCGCAAGGAAAATCTCAGTTGCACGCGCGTGCCACCGCCGTCGCGCGGGCCGACCTGCAGCGTGCCGCCGAGGCGGCGTGCGCGCTCGAGCATGATCTCGAGGCCGTAATGGGCGCCGCCGTCGGCCGCCGTCGGCCGGCAAGCCGCCGCCGTCATCCTCGACCACGACCTGCAGTTGGCCTTCGCGCAGCGGCGCGAGATGCAGCCTGGCGTGCCGGGCGCGCGAATGGCGCGCCACATTGGTCAAGGCCTCCCGCACGATGTGGAAGACCTGCGTCTCCTGTTCGGGGGTGAATTTCAGGCCCGGCATCTCGTTCACGAAGTCCAGTTCGGCGCCGCAATTGCGCCGGAAGGTCTGCACGGTCACATCGAGCGCGTGCGCCAGGCCCTCGGGATCCATCGGCGAGCGCAGGTGCACCAGCACGCTGCGCAGGCTCGAGTGCGCCTGCGTCACGGCCGCGCGCACGTCCTCGCAGTATTGCCGGGCGCGGGTCACGTCCTGCGAGCTGATGGCATCCTCGAGCAACGGCAGGCGCATCTTCACGAAGGCGAGTGATTGCGCGACCGAATCGTGCACCTCGGCGGCCATCATCTGGCGTTCGTGATTCAGCGTTGCGCGCAGGTGATCCTGCTCCAGGCGGGCGCTGTGCAGCACCAGGCCGAACAACTCCCCGATCGATTTGAGCGCGACGAGCGCTTCGGCCGAGGGTTCGCTGGCCTCGGCAAAGAACAGGTTGTACACACCCAGGACCTGCCCGCGATGCTGCACCGGCACGGCCAGCAGTCGCTGGCAGCCCTGGCCAAAGAACTCGCCACCCGCGCGCTGCGAGCAGGCTTGCAGATCCGAGGCCCAGACCATGCGGTTGCCGTCGGCAGCCGCACCGCAGTGGCCGCAATGACGGTCCACGGCCCGCTCGCTGGCGCACACGCCCGCGGACAGGCCGACACTGCCGAGCAACTGCAACAAGTCGCCGGCATCGGACAATATGCGCACGGCCCCGGCCTGCGCACCCGCCAGGCGCACGATCGGATCGAGGCAACGCGCGAGCAAGGTGCCAAGTTCGCTGCCGGCGGCCAGGCCGGCCATGATCTGGGCCAGCATGTCCGCCTCGTGCGCACGCCAGCCGTCGGCCCGCGGCGATTCGCGCGTCGTATCGGGTGGGTCGCTATGCATGAATCAGGGCCTGCTGACGTGGTGGCGGTGCTGATCGTTGGTCACGGCGATTGAACGGATCCGCGCATGTCTTGCCATCGTCCCCCACGCCGCCAACCGCATCGCGATGGCGCGCTCGGCATTCCGGCACCGCCCACATTGGCCGGCGCGCGCGTCGTGCGCCATACGGCGGCGGCGAGGTGCCAACGGCCGCAATATGCGCATGGTAGCGCGGTCGGGTACAGGCGCGACCGCGACCGGGCCTCGTTCGCCACCCGCCCGCCGGTGCCGCGCGCAGCCTCATGTGCGAGCTTGGGCCGGCGGTCGTGCGGCAGCGCAGTGGCGCACGAAGTCCTCCGCCCCGCGACCGAGGTGCTTGTCACGGTGCAGCACCATGGCCAGCCGACGCGTGGCACGGGGCAATCGGGTGCGTCAGCTCGACCAACGAGCCCTGCGCCAGCTCGCGCGCCACGACCTCGCGCGACAGGCAGCCGACCGCGGCGCCGGCGGCCACCAGGCGCTTGATCGCCTCCGGGCTGCCGAGTTCGAACTGCACGTTCAACGACCCGACACGGTCGAGCAACCAGCGCTCGACCGCCTCGCGCGTACCGGAGCCCGGTTCGCGCAGGGCCCAGGTCGCCTCGCGCAGGTTGCGTACGCTGGCGGTCCGCCCCGCCAAGGCATGCGTGGGCGCGACGACGATCACCAGTTCGTCGGTCAGCCACGGCCGCACGATCAGCTGGGCGTGCGTTTGCGGCCCTTCGATGAAACCGACGTCCACATCGAAGGCCGCCACCGCGGCGATCACCTCGCTCGTATTGCCGATCATCAAGTCGACCGGGCTGCTCGGGTGGGCGGTCTTCCAGCGTGCCAGCAGCTCCGGCAGCAGGTATTCGCCGATCGTCAGGCTGGCCGCGATGCGCAGGCGGGCGTCGTGTTCGCCGGAGAACAGGTCGTCGACCTCGGCGGCGCGGTCGAGCAACGCGGCGGCCTTGGGCAGCAAGGCGCGCCCGTTCTCGTTGAGCATCAGGCGGCGGCCGACGCGGTCGAACAGCAACACGCCGAGCGAGGCTTCGAGGTCGGCCAGCCCGGCGCTCGCCGCCGACTGCGAGCGCGCAACGTGGTCCGCCGCGGCCCGCGTCGACCCGGCGCGGGCAGTGGCCACGAAGACTTCGAGCTGGCGCAGGCTCAGGCGCAGCCGCGGTGGCAGGTGCTGGGCCATTCGTTGATCTGCTTTACTGGTCATCGTGACCGCTATTGTCCGCTTTTTCTTTTTAGACAGGCTGCCTAGCATTGCCCTGTTGCGGTGGTGGCCATTGCGTCGCGCACCGATGCTCCTGCCCGTGCACAAACGAGTTCATGCCCACCCTCGCTGCGACAGCACTCCCGCCTCGGTTTGCCCATCGATTGCATGCGCGTGCGCGATGCACGTACTGTGAGCTGCCGCGGCCGATCGACCGGCGCTGCGATAGACGATGAGCAGCCTTGTCCGGCCGCACGGCGGCGCGCAACTGCGGCCCCTGCTGCTGGCGGGTGCCGAGCGCGCAAAGGAGCTCGAACGGGCGCGTGCCCTGCCCCGGCTGCCAGTCACTTCGCGCGAACGCGGCGACATCATCATGCTCGGCATCGGCGGCTTCACCCCGCTGGACGGCTTCATGTCGCACGCGGACTGGCGCGGCGTATGCGACGACATGCGAACCGGCAGCGGCTTGTTCTGGCCGATTCCGATCACCGTTTCGGCGCAACCCGCCACGGCCGAGAAGATCGCCGTCGGGCAGGAGGTCGCCCTGATCGACCCCGACGATGGCGAACCGCTGGCCACGCTGCGCGTGACCGAGAAGTACCGCATCGACAAGGCGCACGAGTGCCAGTGCGTGTTCCGCACCACCGACCCCAAGCACCCTGGCGTGAAGATGGTGCTCGACCAGGCCGAGGTCAACCTGGCCGGCCCCATCCGGGTGCTGTCGCAGGGCGGATTCCCCGAGAAGTACGGCGCGCTGTTCATGACGCCGGCGCAGACCCGGTCGCTGTTCACGACGCTGGGTTGGTCGCGCATCGCGGCATTCCAGACGCGCAACCCGATGCACCGCTCGCACGAATACCTGGCCAAGATCGCCATCGAGGTGTGCGACGGCGTGCTCGTGCATTCGCTGCTCGGAGCGCTCAAGCCCGGCGACATCCCGGCCGACGTGCGCACGCGCGCGATCGCGGTGCTGGCCGAGAACTACTTCGTGCCGTCGACCATCGTCCAGGCCGGCTATCCGCTGGACATGCGCTACGCGGGGCCGCGCGAAGCCCTGCTGCACGCGCTGTTCCGCCAGAACTACGGCTGCTCGCACCTGATCGTCGGGCGCGACCACGCCGGCGTGGGCAGCTACTACGGCCCGTTCGACGCACATCACGTCTTCGACCAGATTCCGCACGGCGCATTGGAGACGCAGGCGCTGAAGATCGACGTCGCGTTCTGGTGCTACGCGTGCGGCGGCATGGCCTCGGGCCGCACCTGTCCGCACGACGACACGCAACGGCTGCAAGTCAGTGGCACGCAATTGCGCAAGTGGCTGTCCGAAGGCGAACCGGTGCCGCCCGAGTTCAGCCGTCCGGAGGTGCTCGAGATCCTGCGTGCCTATTACGCCGAGCTGGACGCCGCGCCCGTCGCCTTGACCCGATCGTCGAGATGAACGCATGAAAGTCTGCATCGTCTCCGACAGCCACGACCGCGCCGACATGCTCGCCCAGGCGGTGCGCGAGGCAAGAGCGCAGGGCGCCGAGGCGGTGGTTCATTGCGGCGACTTGATCGGCGCGCAAACGCTCAAACCCGCCCTCGCGCTGGGGCTGCCGGTGCACCTCATCCACGGCAACAATGTCGGCGACCCGCAGGCCCTGCACAAGCTGGCGCGCACGAGCGGCGGGCTCCTGAGCTACCACGGCGCCGATGCGCGCCTGGAACTCGCCGGCCGGCGGGTCTTCCTCGTGCACTATCACGACTACGGCCATGCGATGGCCTGTACCGGCGATTGGGAACTGGTCTGCTGCGGCCACTCGCACCAGGCCGAAGTGCGCAACGTCGCGAGCGTGAACGGCAAGCAGACCTGGCTTGTCAATCCCGGCACGGTGGCCGGTCTTGCCGCCCCTGCGACATGGGTGCTGGGCGATCTCGCTGCGATGCGCTTCGAATTGCACGAGCTCGGCGACGCATGGCGTCATGCACCGTCTTCACAGGCACCCGAAGATGGCTTCGCGAGCCGTGGAATCCGCCGCCGGCTCGCCACGGAAATGATCTAGGAGATTGCCCCCCATGTTCGCCAACAACCCGTTTGCCGCGTTGATCGACGTATTGCCGACCGAACGCGATGCGGATCTACATCGTTCTGATGGCGCTCGCGGTCTTCGCCGGTACCGTCTACGACACGATCCACAAGGGCAGCGCGAGGTACTTCTTCGCCAGCTGGCGAAAATCGAAGAGCAAGGGGCCGCAGCAACTCAGTGGCGGCGAGATGGTGTCGCTCGCGGTCAAGACCGGCCTGGTGGATGTTCTGGCATCCGGCGAATTCTGCAATGTCCGCCGCCGCATCGCCCATCTGCTGACCATGTACGGGTTCTTGATCTACGTCATCGCCACGGCACTGTTGGCCTTCGATCACCCGACGGCCGCGAACCCGACCGCCCGCCATCCTGCCGCAGCTGTGGTGGCTGGGTGGCCTGATGGTCTGCGCCGGCGGCTACTGGTTCTGGTTCTTCATCCGCGTCGATGTCGCCGCCGAGGGCGGTTCGCCCTGGCGCCTGATGCGTGCGGACCTGTTCGTTCTCTCGCTGATCGCCAGCGTCACGCTGGGCCTGATATGGGCCTACCTGCAGGCCCGCTCGAGCGCAGTGGCGACCGCCTTCTTCGGCCTCTACATCATCGCGACGACGGTGCTGTTCGGCTCGGTCGCCTGGTCCAAGTTCGCGCACATGTTCTTCAAGCCCGCGGCGGCGTTCGAGAAGAGGGTATCGAAGGCCAATGGCACGGCCGCGAACTTGCCGACGCAGACCCGTGACGATCCCGAACAGCGGCGAAGGCACTCCATGGAACTGTTGCGAGAAGCGCCGATGGACATGGGGCTTGGCATCAAGCGCGAAGCGCCCCGCCACTACTGAGCAATGCAACCCGCAAGTTCTGTTGGAATTGATAAGGAGTCGAAATAATGCCTACGTTCGTCTATATGACGAGGTGCGACGGATGCGGACACTGCGTCGACATCTGCCCGTCCGACATCATGCACATCGACAAGACGTATCGCCGTGCCTACAACATCGAGCCCAACATGTGCTGGGAGTGCTTCTCCTGCGTCAAGGCTTGTCCGCAGAACGCGATCGATGTGCGCGGCTATGCCGACTTCGCTCCGCTTGGACACAGCGTACGTGTCCAGCGCGACGAAAGGAAAGGCACGATCGCCTGGAAGATCAAGTTCCGCAACGGAACGGAAAAGAATTTCCTGTCGCCGATCACCACCAAGCCCTGGGGAACGGCGATCCCCAAGCTCGCGGATGTTCCCGGGCCGAGCAAGGAAATGCGCGACAGCGAGTTGTTGTATAGCGAGCCGAAGTACATCCGCCTCGATGACGGCGGACTGCATACGCTGAAGTCCAATGGTCTCAAGATGACGAAAGGCGTGGTTTACTGATGGCTTACGAAACTATCGTCGAAGACGGCATCGATATTCTGGTCGTCGGTGCGGGTCTTGGCGGCACGGGTGCCGCATGGGAGGCCAGATTCTGGGGTCAGGACAAGAAGATCGTCATCGCCGAGAAGGCCAATATGGATCGCTCCGGCGCGGTCGCCCAGGGTCTGTACGCGATCAACTGCTACATGGGCACCCGCTGGGGCGAGAACAAGCCGGAGGACCATGTCCGCTACGCCCGTACCGACCTGATGGGGCTGGTGCGTGAAGACCTGCTGTTCGATATGGCCCGTCACGTCGATTCCACGGTGCACCAGTTCGAAGAGTGGGGCCTGCCCATCATGAAGAACCCGAAGACCGGGCGCTATCTGCGTGAAGGGCGATGGCAGATCATGATTCACGGCGAGTCCTACAAGCCGATCGTGTCCGAGGCCGCGAAGAAGTCGGCCGACAAGGTCTTCAACCGCATCTGCGTCACTCACCTGCTGATGGATGAAAGCAAGGCCGAACCGGGTTGCCGGCGCCGTCGGCTTCAACGTCCGCACAGGCAACTACCACGTCTTCAAGTCCAAGACCGTGATCTGCGGCGCGGGCGGCGCCTCCAACATCTTCAAGCCGCGTTCAGTGGGCGAAGGTTCCGGCCGCACCTGGTATGCGCCGTGGTCGTCTGCGTCCGCCTATGGGCTCATGATCGACGCCGGCGCCAAGATGACGCAGATGGAAAATCGCATCGTGCTGGCACGCTTCAAGGACGGTTACGGCCCGGTCGGCGCCTATTTCCTGCACCTGAAGACCTATACCCAAAACGGCTTGGGCGAAGAGTACGAATCCAAATGGTTCCCCGAACTGCAGAAGATGGTCGGCAAGGAGTATCTCGATCCGGAAGCCTCGCATCTGACCCACCGGCCGATCCCGACCTGTCTGCGCAACCACGCGTTGATCAGCGAAGTCAATGCCGGCCGCGGCCCGATTCACATGGTGACGATGAAGGCGTTCCAGGATCCCCATCTGGAAGAGGTCGGTTGGGAGAACTTCCTCGGCATGACCATCGGCCAGGCGGTGCTGTGGGCCGCCACCGACGTGGATCCCAAGAACGAGAATCCCGAACTGACCACCTCCGAGCCCTACGTCATGGGCTCCCACGCGACCGGTTCGGGTGCCTGGTGCTCGGGTCCCGAGGACGTCTCCCCACCCGAGTATTTCTGGGGCTACAACCGCATGACGACGATCGAAGGCCTGTTCGGCGCCGGCGACGCGGTCGGCGGCACGCCGCACGCCTTCTCATCCGGCTCGTTCACCGAAGGTCGTCTCGCCGCGAAGGCCGCCTGCAAGTACATCGACGACGGCAAAGGCGAAGGCATTGTCGTATCCGATGAGCAGATCACTCGCCGCAGACAGGAGATCTACAAGCCCATGGAGCATTACAAGCTCTACCGCAATGCGATCGTGGCGGGCGACGTCAACCCGCACTACATCAATCCCAAGCAGGGCCTGGATCGGCTGCAGAAGCTGATGGACGAGTATTGCGGTGGCGTGACGGTCAACTACATGACCAACGAGAAGCTGCTGAACATCGGCCTGAAGAAGCTCAGGATCATGGAGGAAGACCTGCAGAGCCTGGCCGCGGAGGACATTCACGAGTTGCTGCGTGCGTGGGAACTGATGCACCGGCATCGCGCTGCAGAGTGCGTCACGCAACACACGCTGTTTCGCAAGGAGACGCGGTGGCCGGGTTACTACTACCGCGGCGATGCGATGAAGGTGGACGACGAGAACTGGCACGTGCTGACGGTCTCGCGTCGCGATCCGAAGATCCGGCGAATACACCATGGAGAAGGCGCCTTGTTATCACCTGGTCGCGGACGACGCGTAGCGATGTCCCCGCACGGAAGCACTCGTTGACCGTCTGATCTGCCGCAGAAGGTACCCGCATGTCGTTTGTCGCAAGCCCGATCGAGCTGGTCCCTTCCGATCGCAAAGTGCCGTCGCGTGAACATCACTGAAAAGACCGACGAAGAGATCTTCGCCATCGCCCATCCGCTGTGGCGCGGCCTCGTCACGTATTCGAACGAAGGCAAGTACGGAGAATTCGTAAAGAACTTTTCCAACTCGCTGGCGCTTGCCATGAATCATGTCGTAGCGGGCCACCAGTTCGCACACAGCGAACTGGCGAGAAGTCTGTCCGAGGACGTCGACTCGCTCGGCATCATTCGCCGCGGCGAGCATGTGACGGTTCTTTATCGGCAGCGCAGCACCAAGAAGCCAGGAGAATGGCTTGGCAGACTTGTGCTCGGCTATGAAGACGGCGCGGTGAAGATTTTCGGTGCGTCCATCTTCTGAACAAGTCCGTCCGGATTCAAGATGCGTGAGTCGATCCAACAAGGCAAGTTCGTCGAACTGACCTACAAGGTCTCCGACAAGAAGTCAGGGCATGTCCTGACACAGGTCGAATTCCCGCTCGGCTACGTTCACGGACACAACGAGATCCTGGCCCCATCGGTCCATGCGCAGCTGGAGGGCAGGTGCGTCGGCGACGTCATCGAAGTGCCGATCGATGGCAATCAGATCTTCGGCCCCAGAGACGACGTCGCTGGTCTTTACCTCCGACCTCGAGAGCGTCCCCGAGGAGTATCGGCAAGTCGGCACCTCCATCCTGATGGAGAACGACAACGGTCAGACCCGCAGCTTTCTCGTCACAAGGATGGACGACGAGACACTGACGGTCGACGGCAACAATCCGCTTTGCGGCAGAGCGGTCGTCTTTACGCTCGAGATACTGACCGTGCGCGACGCAAGCGATGAAGAAACGCAGAGTGGGCGCGGCGATCATCGGCGGGCGCGGAGGTCGACCCGTCGCTCATGCGACCGGTATGACCAGCGGCCTTGAATGGCCTTGCAACGCATTCGGCCCGGAATGACTTGCGCCCCCAATCCTGACTTCACGGCACGAAAGGTGACTGATGAGCGAGCAAAAACCTACCACCACCAAGGTTCCTGACGGCCATGCGCGCTTCTTGACGACGCGTCAAATGGCGCCAAACGAAAAGGGGTTTGTTGGCTACGAAACCATCTGGGCACCGTTCCAGAAGGAAGCCGAATACCAGACACCGAAGCAGCCGTAGGCGTCTACGGGCGAGCCTGGCCGTGTTCGGAGTGGCTGGCATATGCATATGCGTAGATATTCCAATCTCCACGCCGGCGGCGGATGACAATGCGCCCCTACGGAGCGCACCATGGACCACCTGCACCCCACCAAGGCATTCGAGGCCATCAAGGCGAACCCGAATACGCTGCTGATCGACTGCCGCACCGAGGTCGAGTTCTTCTACGTCGGCCACCCTGTCGATGCCATCAACGTCGAGTGGAATACGGCGCCTGACTTCGAGGTGAACCCGCATTTCGCCGACCAGGTGTTGCGCATGGCCGGCCGCGCAGATCGGCCCATCATCCTGATCTGCCGCAGCGGCAAGCGCTCGGTCGATGCGGGGCTGGAGCTCGAGAAGCACGGCTTCACCAGTGTCGCCAACGTGCTCGAAGGTTTCGAGGGCGACCTCGACGCCGAGCACCACCGCGGCAACGTTGGCGGCTGGCGCAAGCACGGCCTGCCTTGGCGGCAGGTGTAGCCGCGCTGCGTTGACGAAGCGCTGCGCCGGGCCCGCATCCGGGCGAGCATCGGCCAGGCAGCGCGCTGCGACAGGCCTTCCGTGCCTAGAGGTCCGAGTACTTCTTCGCGTTGCCTCGCGCGCGCTCGCTATCGGGTACTTGAGCGCGTTGGCAGCCAGCTTGCTGCGCACGGCCTCGTCCAGGTCCACCTCCAGTACCGCAGCCAGCCGCACCAGGTACACCAGCACATCGGCGATCTCGTCGCGCACCCGGCGCGCGGTGGCAGGTTCGCGCGCCACGCGGCGCGAGTCGTCCTCGCTCAGCCACTGGAACAACTCGACCAGCTCGCCGACCTCACCGGTCAGCGCCATGGCCAGGTTCTTTGGCGAGTGGAAACGTTCCCAGTCGCGTTCGCGCGCGAACAGCCCGATCGCCTCTTGCAGCAGCGAGACCTCGATCAGCGGCCGCGCGGGCGAGGCAGGATCCGGCGCCGATGGGTCTTGGCTCATGTGCGCCAGCACTCGATGCGGTCCATGCTCGAATGCTAGCCGTGGCAGCCCGGCCGAGTCGAGCCGTCACATACTCCCGACGGGCAGGTGCAGCTACGCCCATGCGGGAATAGACGCGTATATCGGCCTCGCGTCCAATCGCCCGGTCGTGTGCCCCCTCGGGCGCACCCGTCACATCGCCTGTGCGCGTGAAAACGACGCGCCGGCCGGCAAAGACCCGCAATCAGCCCATGGCACGATCGCCGCTGCACGACCCGATTGCCGACCCGCACCCCGATGCGGCGCGCGAAGTGCGCACGACCACCTGCTACATGTGCGCCTGCCGCTGCGGCATCCGCGTGCACCTGCGCGACGGCCAGGTGCGCTACATCGACGGCAATCCCGATCACCCGATCAACCAGGGCGTGATCTGCGCCAAGGGTTCGTCGGGGATCATGAAGCAGTACTCGCCGGCACGCCTGCTCAAGCCGCTGCGGCGCAAGGCCGGGGCCGAGCGCGGCGCCGGCGACTTCGAGGAGATCGAGTGGGAGGAGGCGTTTACCCTGCTCACCGAACGGCTGGGCCGCATTCGCGCCACCGACCCGAAGAAGTTCGCGCTCTTCACCGGGCGTGACCAGATGCAGGCCCTGACCGGCCTGTTCGCGCGCCAGTTCGGCACGCCCAACTACGCCGCGCACGGCGGCTTCTGCTCGGTGAACATGGCCGCCGGCATGATCTACACGATCGGCGGCTCGTTCTGGGAGTTCGGCGGCCCGGACCTCGATCGCGCCAAGCTGTTCATGATGCTCGGCACCGCCGAGGATCACCACTCCAACCCGATGAAGATCGCGCTGGCCAAGTTCAAGCGCGACGGCGGCCGCTTCATCTCCGTCAACCCGGTGCGCACCGGCTACTCGGCGATTGCCGACGAGTGGGTGCCGATCCGCCCCGGCACCGACGGCGCATTGCTGCTGGCGATGATCCACGAGATCCTGGCCAAGGGTTTGTACGACCGCGACTTCGTCGTCCGCTACACGAACGGCGGCGAGCTGGTGAATGTCGATACGGCCAACGACGAATTCGGCATGTTCGTGCGCACCGAGGTGCCCGCGGAAGAGGCCTGCTACGACCCGCAGAACAAGCTGTGGTGGGACCGCCATACGAATGCGGCGGTGGTCACGCACAGCCCCGGCGCCGACCCGTTCCTGCTCGGCGAGTTCAAGCTCGCCGACGGCACGACCGTCAAGCCGGCGTTCCAGCTGTTGCAGGAGCGCGTCAAGGACTACACGCCGGACTGGGCGGCGCAGATCACCGGCATCCCGGCCGAGACGATCTGCCGCCTCGCGCACGAGATGGGCGTCACGGCGCGCGACCAGCGCATCGAGCTGCCGATCGCCTGGACCGATTCCTGGGGCAACGAGCACGACACCGTCACCGGCAACCCGGTGGCGTTCCACGCCATGCGCGGGCTGGCCGCGCATTCCAACGGTTTCCAGACGGTGCGCGCGCTCGCCATCCTGATGTCGCTGCTGGGCACCATCGACCGGCCCGGCGGCTTTCGCCACAAGGCGCCGTTCCCACGCCCGATACCGCCCTGCGCACGCACGCCCAACGACCCGCGCGCGGTGCGGCCGAACCAGCCGCTGGACGGCATGGCGCTGGGCTGGCCCGCCGACCCGGACGACCTGTTCGTCAACGACGACGGCAGCCCGGTGCGCATCGACAAGGCGTTCTCCTGGGATTACCCGCTGTCGGTGCACGGGCTGATGCACAACGTCATCACCAACGCCTGGCGCGGCGATCCGTACCGCATCGACACGCTGCTGATCTTCATGGCCAACATGGCGTGGAACTCGACCATGAACACGGCCGAAGTGCGCAGGATGCTGAACGACAAGCACGTGGATGGAGAACTGAGCGGCGAATACAAGATCCCGTTCCTGGTCGTCGCCGACGCCTTCCATTCCGAGATGACGGCGTTCGCCGATCTGATCCTGCCCGACACGACCTACCTCGAACGCCACGACGTGATGTCGATGCTCGACCGGCCGATCTCCGAGTTCGACGGCCCGGTCGATTCGGTGCGCATCCCGGTGCTGCCGCCGAGCGGCGATTGCAAGCCGTTCCAGGAGGTGCTGATCGAGCTCGGCAGCCGTCTCAAGCTGCCGACCTTCGTGACCAAGGACGGGCGGCGCAAATACCGCGACTACCCCGACTTCATCGTCAACTGGGAAACCGAGCCCGGCTCGGGCATCGGCTTTCTGGCCGGCTGGCGCGGCAAGGGCGGCGAGAAGTTCCTCATCGGCGAGCCCAACCCGCGGCAGTGGGAGATGTACCAGCAACACAATTGCGTCTACCACCACGAACTGCCGCGCAGCTTCCAGTACATGCGCAACTGGAACCAGGGCTACCTGGAGTGGTCGCGCGCGAATCGCATCACGCGCTACGCCGAGCCGATCCTGATCCACCTCTACTCCGAGGTGCTGCAGAAGTTTCGCAGTGCGGCCGAGGGCAAGGGCCTGACGCGCAAGCCACCGCCGCACCTCAAGGCCCGCATCGCGACCTACTTCGACCCGCTGCCGTTCTACTACGAGCCGCTCGAATCGCATGTCACCGACAAGCAGAAGTACCCGCTCGCAGCGATCACGCAACGGCCGATGGCGATGTACCACTCGTGGGACTCGCAGAACGCCTGGCTGCGCCAGATCCACACCTACAACACGCTGTTCATCAACGCGCAGACCGCGCGCGGCCTGGGCCTGTCCGACAAGGACTGGGTCTGGGTCGAGTCGCAGTGGGGCCGGGTGCGCTGCCTCGCCAGCGTGTCCGAAGCGGTCGAGCCCGGCACGGTCTGGACCTGGAACGCCATCGGCAAGGCCGCCGGCGCCTGGAACCTGGCAGCCGACGCCAACGAATCGCGCCAGGGCTTCCTGCTCAACCACCTGATCTCCGACGAACTGCCGGCCGAGCATGGCGCCTCGCGGGTCTCCAACTCCGACCCGATCACCGGCCAGGCCGGTTGGTACGACGTGCGCGTTCGGGTCCTCAGGGACGACGACCAGGCGGCGCAGCGCAGCCAGCCGCAATTCGCGCCGCTGGCCGCGTACCCGGGCATGGCCAAGCGGGCCGGCCGGCTGGCGGCGCCGGGCCGCACTCTGCACGGCACTGGGAAGTCCGAGTGAGCAAGGTTCAGCTCGCCCTGGTCATCGACCTCAACGTCTGCGTCGGCTGCCACGCCTGCGTGACGAGCTGCAAGGAGTGGAACGACGGCGGCGCCGCCGGGCCGCTGAACGACGCCAACCCCTACGGCGCCGATCCGAACGGCACCTTCTTCAACCGCGTGCAGACCTTCGAGGTCGGGCAGTACCCACGCACCGAGACGGTTCATTTCCCGAAGTCCTGCCTGCACTGCGAAGACCCGCCCTGCGTGCCGGTGTGCCCCACCGGCGCGTCGTACAAGCGCGAGAGCGACGGCATCGTGCTGGTCGACTACGACAAGTGCATCGGGTGCAAGTACTGCGCCTGGGCCTGCCCCTACGGTGCGCGCGAGCTGGACGAGCAGCAGAAGGTGATGAAGAAGTGCACCCTGTGTGTCGACCGCATCTACGACACGACGATGGCCGAGGCCGATCGCAGGCCGGCCTGCGTCATGGCCTGCCCGACCTCGGCGCGGATCTTCGGCGACATCCACGACCCGCAATCCGACGCCTCGCGCGCGATCCGCGAGAACGGCGGCTATGCGCTGATGCCCGAGTGGGGCACACGGCCGGCCAACCATTACCTGCCGCGCCGCACGACGCGCTTGCGCATCCACCAGGACGAACTGGTGCGCGCCGACAACCCGCTGCTGGTCGAAGGGCATCTGCCCAAGCCGGCGCAGGACGCGCCGACCCTCGACGACGCGACGACGTGGTAGCCCGACAGCATGCGCCCCGCCACCTCCGTCATCCTGCTGACCACGCTGATCGGCGCAGGCCAAGGCCTGTTCCTGGCCCTGTTCACGGTGCAGGCCTATGCGCTCGTCGGCCTGCTGCCGGCCACCAGCCCACACCCGTTCTATGCCGGCGGCAGCGCGATCGCGCTGGGCCTGCTGCTGGCCGGGCTGCTGGCCTCGTTCTTCCATCTCGGCCGCCCCGAACGGGCCTGGCGCTCGGCGGCCCAATGGCGCACCTCGTGGTTGTCGCGCGAGGTCATCGTGCTGCCGGCGTTCATGGCCACCGTGGCCCTTTATGGCGGCGCCCACGCCCTGGCCTGGGCGCCCGAGATCGTGCGTCTGCCGGGCAGCGTGATCATCGACCCGAGCGTGCTGCTCGGTGTGCTGGGCACGGTGCTGGCCTTCGCGCTGTTCATCTGCACCGGCATGGTCTACGCCTGCCTGCGCTTCCTCGCCGAATGGCATTCGCCGCTGACGCCGATCAACTACACCCTGCTCGGTGGCGCATCGGGCTTCGTGCTCGCCGCGGCCTGGGCCAGCCTGGTGGCGACGGACCTGGTCGGGTTCCTGTCGGCCTGGGCGGCCGTGATCACGCTGCTGGCGCTGATCGGCCGCGCGGCGTCGCTGTGGCGCAATGCGCGTCTGGCGCCGAAGTCCAACATCCAGTCGGCGGTCGGCATCAAGCACCCGACGATCGTGCAGAGATCGCAGGGCTTCATGGGCGGCTCGTTCAACACGCGCGAGTTCTTCCACGGTGCCTCGCGGGGCAGGCTGCGCGCGGTCAAGCACGCTTTCGTGCTGCTTGCCTTCGTCGTGCCGCTGGCCTTGCTGCTGGCCGGCCGCGGCGCGGCCTCGCCGCCACTGTTGCTGGCCGCGTTCCTGATCCAGTACGGCGGCCTGCTGGCCGAGCGCTGGTTCTTCTTCGCCCAGGCGAACCATCCGCAGAACCTGTACTACCAGGCGGTGTCGTGATGCGTGCTTGCCGGGCTGTCTCAGGGTCGCTGTTGATGCTGCTGGCGCACTCGGCGCAGGCCGCGCAGTCGCTCGGTGCCGCCTCGGCCGCGACGCCCTGGTGGGTCTGGCCGGCGGCGCTGTTCGTGTCCTGCTTCCTGATGGGCATCGTCGCCGTGCCGGCCGGCATCGGGGGCGGCACGCTGTTCGTGCCGATCGTCGGCAGCTTCTTCCCGTTCCACCTCGACTTCGTTCGCGGCGCCGGCCTGCTGGTGGCGCTGGCGAGCGCGCTGTCGGCCGGGCCGATGCTGCTGCGCAGCGGGCTGGGCAGCCTGCGCCTGGCGCTGCCGCTCGCGGTGCTGGCGTCGGCCGCGTCGATCGGTGGCGCGATCCTGGGGCTGGCGATGTCGACCAACCTCGTGCAGATGCTGCTCGGCGGCGTGGTACTGGCCATCGTCGTGCTGATGTTGGTGTCCAAGAAGTCGGAGTTCCCGCAGGTGGCGCAGCCCGACATGCTGTCGCAGGCACTGGCATTGAACGGTGTCTTCATCGATGGCGCATCACGTCGGGTCGTGCACTGGCAGGTGCACCGTACGCTGCCGGGTCTGCTGACCTTCCTGGCCATCGGCGTGCTGGCCGGCATGTTCGGCATCGGTGCGGGCTGGGCCAACGTGCCGGCGCTGAACCTGCTGATGGGCGCACCGCTGAAGGTCGCGGCCGGCACCTCGGGTGTCGTGCTGTCGCTGGTCGACTCGTCGGCCGCCTGGGTCTACATCAACGAGGGCGCCATCCTGCCGATGATCGCCGTGCCTTCGGTGGTGGGCATGATGCTCGGCGCGCGCATCGGTGCCCGCCTGCTGGACGTCCTCAAGGGCTCGGTGATCCGCAAGCTGGTGATCGCGGTACTGCTGTTTGCCGGCACCCGCGCGCTGCTCAAGGGCACGGGGGTCTGGCCATGACGGCGGCGCCCAAGGCGGTGGTGCAAGCACCCGAGCAGATGCGTTACGCGCACCTGCTGAACTGGTGCACGCGCATCGGCCTGGCCGTGCTGTTGCTGAGTTTCGGCGCCTACGTGCTGGGGCTCGCGGAGTCGCATGTCGCGCCCGAGCGCCTGCCCGCGCTCTGGATCCACCCGGTGGGGCGCTATCTGGAATTGACGGACTCGCCCACCGGGTGGGGCTGGCTCGCGCTGGTGCATCGCGGCGACATCGCGGGCCTGGTCGGCATCGCCATCCTCGCGGGCAGTTCGGTGCTGTGCCTGCTTGCCCTGCTGCCGCTGTACCTCGCGCGTGGCGACAGGCACTTCGCGGCGATCTGCCTGGCCGAGGTCGCGGTGGTCTTGCTGGCCGCGTCGGGCTGGCTGGTGGGAGGGCATTGATGGCACTGCCCTTCACGCGCATCCTGCTCGCCACCGAGCACAGCGAGTTCGACGTCGGGGCCGAGGCACTGGCCTTCGCGCTTGCGCGGCGCGGCGGCCTGCCACTGGCGGCCGTGCTGCCGGTGGCGGGCAACGCCGAATTCGAGGCCGTCGCGCCGCAGGCCGCAGCCATCGCCGACGCCAAGGCATCGGCCCGGCGCGAACGCCTCGAAGCGGCCGCGGCCGCGCAAGGGCTCGCATTCGATCTGCACACCCGCCACGGGCCCGAGCCCTATCGCGAGATCGTCGACGAAGCGCGTGAGCGAGGAGCCGACCTGATCGTGATCCGGCGCCGCGGCCGGCCCGGCCTGCTGGCCAACCTGCTGGTCGGCGAGATGGTCAGCAAGGTGCTGGCCCACGCGCCGTGCAGCGTGCTGGTGGTGCCACGCGCCGCGAAGATGTGCACGCGCGGCGTGTTGGTGGCGGTCGATCCCGCGGCACCCGACCGCGCACCGGTCGCACTGGCGGCGGCGTTGGCCGCCGCGTGCACGTTGCCGCTGCAGGTGGTGGTGGTCATCGACGGCCAGGGGCAGGTGCAGGCCGAGCAAGTCTTGGCGCGCGCCCTCACCGAGGCGCGCGGCGCCGTGCCGCAGGTCGCTGGCGAGTTGTTGCATGGCAAGCCGCACCAGCAGATCATCGCCGCCGCCGCGCGGCACGGTGCAGACCTGATCGCCGTCGGCCGCCACGGCGATGAAGGCTTCGCGCGCGCCTGGATCGGCGGCGTGGCGCAGAAAGTGATCGGCCTGGCCGATTGCCCGGTGCTGGTGCATGCGACCCCCTTGCCTGCGGAGGCCTCTTCGTCATGAGCGACGCGCTGAATTTCCTCGTCAAGGCCCGCCCCGAGGCGATGGGCCATTACTTCGGCTTCCTGAAGGACTGCGGCAAGCACCTCGACCCGAAGACGCGCGACCTGATCTCGGTCATCACCAAGGTGCACGCGCAGACCGAGCGCGGGTTGCGCCAGTACCTGCGTCGCGCGCTGCGCGACGGCTGCACGCCGGCCGAGGTGCTCGACGCGCTGCTGATGGCGTTTCCGGCGCTGGGCCTGGCCAAGATCGTGTGGGCGGTCGATGTCATCCTGGCGATGGACCTGCCGGGGTTCGACCCGGCGGCGCTTGGCGAACCCGCTGCCACTGCCGAGGCTGTCGGCGCGTGGCACGACGTGATGGCCACGGCCGACCTCGGGCTGGACGGCGTGACGCGCGTCGAATGCGATGGCCGCGGGCTGTTCGTTCACCACGGCAGCGACGGCTGGAAGGTGTTCGACAGCCGCTGCCCGCACCAGACCACCAACATCCCGCACCTGGCCTTGAGCGGCAACACGCTGACCTGCCCGAAGCACGAGTGGGCGTTCGACATTCGCAGCGGCCAATGCACGGCCAAGGGTGACACGCCGCTCACGCGTTGGGACACCAAGGTCGTCGAAGGCCGGCTGCTGGCCCGATGGTGATGCCGCCGCAAATTTCACGCCGTTCCGTTCCCCGCTCGATCCACGACACGGCCAACCGGCCACATACCAGGAGACCCACGATGAAACGCCAGAACCCGATGTTCAGACTGCTCCCGATCGCCGCCGTCTGCGTCGCCGGCCCCGCGCTGGCCACCAACGGCTATTTCCCGCACGGCTACGGCATGAAAGCCGCCGGCATGGGCGGTGCCTCCGTCGCGATGGCCGAGGACAGCCTGGGCGGCGCGACCAACCCGGCCGGCATGGTCTGGGCTGGCAGCCGCTTCGACATCGGCGCCAACATCTTCATGCCCAAGCGCGACGCCGAACGTACCGATGCCTTGTTCGCCCCGATCAACGGCAAGGTCGACAGCGACAAGACGGCGTTCCTCGTGCCGGAGATGGGCTACAACCGCATGATCAGCAATGACATGTCGGTCGGCGTGTCCGTCTACGGCAATGGCGGCATGAACACCACCTATCCGCAGGGCCCGTTCCAATGTCCGACCGGGCCGACGAGCGTGGGACCGGCCAACATGTTGTGCGGCAGCGGCAAGCTCGGCGTCGACCTGATGCAGTTGATCATTGCACCGACCATCGCCTACAAGCTCAACGCGCAGCATGCGGTGGGCGCCTCCCTGCTGTTGGGCTACCAGCGCTTCGAGGCCTATGGCCTGCAGTCGTTCGACAACGCGCCGGGGTTTCCGCCGTTCACCGGTGCGCCCGGCAGCGTCACCAACAACGGTCACGACAGCTCGACCGGCATCGGACTGCGCCTGGGCTACCAGGGCCACCTCAGCGACTCGCTGAGCATCGGTGCGGCCTACGCGCCGAAAATGAGCATGGGCAACCTCGACAAGTACAAGGGCTTGTTCGCCGAGGCCGGCGGATTCGACATTCCGTCGCACTACAGCATCGGGGTGGCCTTCATGCCGACACCGGCCGTGACGGTAGCGGTCGACTACGCCCGCATCAACTACAGCGACATCAAGTCCGTCAACAACCCGAGCCAGCCGCCGGTGGCCCCGCTGGGTGCCGACAACGGCCCCGGATTCGGCTGGCAGGACATCGATATCTTCAAGCTCGGCGTGGCCTGGCGCACGTCCGAGGCGCTGACCCTGCGCGTGGGCTACAACAGGGGCGACAATCCGATCACCCCGCGCGACGTCACGTTCAACATCCTGGCCCCCGGCGTGATGAAGGACCACTACACCGCGGGCTTCACCTATGCGCTGGACAAGGCCAGTGAAATCACCGGCGCGCTGATGATCGCGCCACGCCAGACCGTGACCGGGCCCTCTTTCTTGAACGCACCTCAACTCTTCAATGGCGCTGCCGGCAACGAGACCATCGGCATGAAGCAATCCAGCATCGGCCTGGCCTGGGGTCGCAAGTTCTGAGGCACGGGGTCGCCGAACTACCCGAATGGGCTATGAACCATCCCCCGTTGCGGTACTGGACGCGACCCCCGTCCTCCAAGCTAATAGACGGTTGATTCGAAGGAGACACGCGTGAACTACGACAAGGAATTCGATGCATCGGGGCTGGCCTGCCCGATGCCGATCGTGAAGACCAAGAAGGCGCTGGCCGACATGGCTTCCGGCCAGGTGCTGCGGGTGGTGGCCACCGACCCCGGCTCGGTCTGCGACATGCAGGCATTTGCCGAGCAGACCGGCAATGCCCTGCTGTCCTCGACCACCGAGAGCAGCAAGTTCATCTTCTTCCTCAAGAAGGCCTGACATGACGACAAAGAAGATGGCGATCATCGCCACCAAGGGTGCGCTCGACATGGCATACCCGCCACTGATCCTGGCCTCGACGGCCGCAGCGCTGGGCTGGGAAGTGCAGGTCTTCTTCACCTTCTACGGCCTGCAGTTGCTGCGCAAGGACCTGAGCGGCATTGCGATCAGCCCGCTCGCGAACCCGGCCATGCCGATGCCCGTTCCGATGCCGGTGATCGTGCAGATGCTGCCGGGCATGGAGTGGATGGCGACGACGATGATGAAGGCCAAGATGAAGAAGAAGGGCGTCGCGTCGCTGGAAGAATTGCGCGCGGTCTGCATCGAGTCCGACGTCAAGTTCATCGCCTGCCAGATGACGGTCGACCTGTTCGAGTTCGAGAAGAAGGACTTCATCGATGGCATCGAATTCGGTGGCGCAGCGACCTTCATGAAGTTCGCCGGCGAAACCGACGTCTGCCTGTTCATCTGAGCGGCCGGGAGTTCGCATGGATGCCACGGCGAGCCAGATGGCAAGCGTCGTGGTGTGGGGCGGCTTCGTGCTGTCCTTCATCTTCGGCGCAGTGGCCAGCAAGGCCAATTTCTGCACCATGGGCGCCGTGTCGGACATCGTCAACATGGGGCACTGGGGGCGCATGCGCATGTGGCTGCTGGCCATCGCCGTGGCCATCGCCGGCGCAACCGCGCTGGCCTACACCGGACAAGTCGATCTGAGCAAGGCCATCGCGCAGCGACCGACATTGACCTGGTTGTCGTTGCTGGCCGGCGGCCTGACGTTCGGTGTCGGCATGACGCTCGGCGGCGGCTGCGCGAACAAGAACCTGATCCGCCTGGGCGGCGGCAGCGTGCGATCGCTGGTCGTGCTCGCATTCATGGGCATCGCCTCGTACATGACGCTGAAGGGCTTGTTCGGCCAGTGGCGCGCCACCTGGCTCGATCCGGTGGCCATCAACCTCGGCCAATTCGGCTGGAAGGACCAGAGCCTGGCCACCGCCGTGTCACGCGCGACCGGAATGGCGCCGCGAATCCGCCCTGCTCGCCACGGCGGCCGTGCTGGTGCTGGGGCTGCTCGGCTTCGTCTTCAAGGACAGGCGCTTTCGCAGCAATCCAACGCAGATTCTCGCGTGCCATCGTCATCGGCGCGCTGGTTGTCGCCGCATGGTTCGTCAGCGGCCACCTGGGCTTCGGCGAGAACCCGCAGACGCTGGAGTTCGGCTACTTCGCCACCAACTCGCGCACCATCGAGTCGATGAGCTTCGTCGGCCCGGTGGCCTACGGCCTGGAACTGCTGATGCTGTGGACCGACAAGTCGCTGCATGTCACGTTCGGCATCGCCACCGTGCTCGGCGTGGTGCTCGGATCGGCGGCCTACGCGGTGGCGACCCGCAGCTTCCGCTGGGAAGGCTTCGCCTCGCTGACGGACTTGCGCAACCACCTCGTGGGTGCGTTGTTGATGGGCTTTGGCGGCGTCACCGCACTCGGCTGCACCATCGGACAGGGCCTGTCCGGGGTTTCGACGCTGGCCATCGGCTCGTTCATCGCGACTCGCCGGCATCATCGTCGGATCGGTGGCGACGTTGAAATTCGTGCTCTGGCAAGAAGAGCAAAGTCGCGTGAGCCGCCCCGACCCACATCGACACGATTGAAGCGGCCGTGTGTGTGGCTCGCCGCGCGCACGCGCACGCGAATGCTTGGTTTGCGTGTGGTGGGCGGTGCAGGGTTCGAACCTGCGACTTCCACCGTGTGAAGGTGGCACTCTACCGCTGAGTTAACCGCCCGAATCTGGCTGCTCGGGATGCCCTGCGGGCTGCGGCAAGGCGGGCGATTATGCCAGACGGCGCCACAGCGTCCGGCCCGCCGCTGGCCTTGTCCAGCTCGGCAAGCACGGCGTCGTGGGCGGCCTGCTCGGCAGCCGTGACCGCCACCGCGGTCAGCGTCATCGTGCCCAGATCGACGGCCGCGAAGCCGACCTCTGCGCCGGCACTTTCGCGGCTCTCGATGACCAGCGAGTCCTGGCCACGCGTCATGCGCACGTAGACCTCGGCCAGCAGGCCCGCGTCGAGCAGCGCGCCATGCGTCGTGCGGTTGGTGTTGTCGACCTCCAGGCGCCGGCACAGCGCGTCGAGCGAATTCGACTTGCCGGGGAACAGGTTGCGCGCCAGTTGCAGCGAATCGGTGATGCCCGCGACCTGGCCGGCCAGGCGCGGCCGCGCGATGCGCTTCAACTCGGCGTCGAGAAAGCCGACGTCGAAGGCCGCGTTGTGGATCACCAGTTCGGCGCCCGCCAGGTAGGCCAGCAGTTCGTCCGCGATCGCTGCAAAGAGCGGCTTGTCGGCGAGGAATGCGTCGCTCAGGCCATGCACCTTGAAGGCGTCTTCGCTGCTCGGCCGCTCGGGATTCAGATAGAAGTGCAGGTTGCGCCCGGTCAAGCGGCGATTGACCATCTCCAAGCAGCCGATTTCGATCACGCGGTCGCCACCCTCGGGGCTCAGACCCGTGGTCTCGGTGTCGAGAAAGACCTGTCGCATCGCGCGTCGCCCTCAAGCCGCCGGCCGCGCGCGCCACCAGATCAGCGCCCCCACCAGCACCATCGGCACGCACAGCCACTGGCCCATGCTCAGGCCCAGCGCCAGCGGGCCGAGAAAGCGATCGGGCTCGCGGAAGAACTCGGCGACAAAGCGCAGCAGGCCGTAGCCGATCAGGAACGCACCCGACACCTGGCCCAGCGCGCGCGGCCGCCGCGCGTAGAGCCACAACACGACGAACAGCAGCACGCCTTCGAGTGCCACCTGGTACAGCTGCGACGGGTGCCGGGCGATGGTGCTACCCGACTGCGGAAAAACCATCGCCCAGGGCAGCGACGGGTCGGCCGCACGGCCCCACAGCTCGCCATTGATGAAATTGCCCACCCGCCCCGACGCCAGCCCCAGCGGCACGCACGGCGCGATCAGGTCCGTGATCTCGAGGAACGCCCGTCCGCGGTGACGCGCATACAGCGCCACGGCGCCGATCACGCCGAGCAAGCCACCGTGAAACGACATGCCGCCCTTCCACACCATCGCCACCTCGAGCGGGTGCGCTGCGTAGTAGCCGGGCTTGTAGAACAGCACGTAACCCAGGCGCCCGCCGATGACCACGCCGAGCACGCCCCAGAACAGCAGGTCCTCGACCTCGCGCCGGTTCCAGCCGATCTGCGCGTACTGCGTCTGCCGCGTGCGCAGCGTGGCCAGCCAGAGGAACAGGCCGAACGCCACCAGGTAGGTCAGGCCGTACCAATGGATCGCGACCGGGCCGAGCTGGATCGCGATCGGGTCGAATTGCGGATGCACCAGCATCGGGTAAGGTCCTCGCGTCTTTCGAACAGGGCGTGATTGTCGCCGCTGTGCGCACGGCCCTGCCGGCGGCCACGCACGCTGGCCAATAAAATCGCGCAAGGACATGGCGCCGAGGACAATCGGCCCGCCCAGGAGAATCCATCAATGACCGAAGCCAACCGCCGCTCCAAGACCATCACCGAAGGCGTCGCGCGCGCCCCGAATCGCTCGATGTACTACGCGATGGGCTACAAAGAGAGCGACTTCAGCAAGCCGATGATCGGCGTGGCCAACGGCCACTCGACGATCACGCCCTGCAACTCGGGCCTGCAAAAGCTTGCCGACGCGGCCGTCGAGGCGCTGCAGGCGGCCGGCGCCAACCCGCAGACCTTCGGCACGCCGACGATCTCCGACGGCATGGCCATGGGCACCGAAGGCATGAAGTATTCGCTCGTCTCGCGCGAGGTGATTGCCGACTGCGTCGAAACCTGCGTCGGCGGCCAGTGGATGGACGGCGTGCTGGTCATCGGCGGCTGCGACAAGAACATGCCTGGCGGCATGATGGGCATCCTGCGCGCCAACGTGCCCGCGATCTACGTCTACGGCGGCACCATCCTGCCCGGCAAGTACAAAGGGCAGGATCTGAACATCGTCAGCGTGTTCGAAGCCGTCGGCCAGTTTTCCGCCGGCAAGATGAGCGAGGAAGACTTCTGCCAGATCGAGCGCCGGGCCATTCCCGGCAGCGGTTCGTGCGGCGGCATGTACACCGCCAACACCATGAGTTCGGCCTTCGAGGCACTGGGCATGAGCCTGCCGTTTGCGTCGACGATGGCCAATGTCGAGGATCCGATCGTCGAGCACACGCGGCAGGCCGCGCGGGTCCTGGTGCAGGCCGTCAAGGCCGACCTGAAGCCCCGCGACATCGTCACCCGCAAGAGCATCGAGAATGCCATCGCGGTGGTCATGGCCACCGGCGGCTCGACCAACGCGGTGCTGCACTTCCTGGCCATCGCCCACGCGGCCGGCGTGCAGTGGTCGATCGACGACTTCGAGCGCGTGCGGCGCAGGGTGCCGGTCCTGTGCGACCTCAAGCCCAGCGGCAAGTACCTGGCCATCGATCTGCACCATGCCGGCGGCATCCCCGCCGTGATGAAGCAGTTGCTGGACGCCGGGCTGCTGCACGGCGACTGCATCACCATCACCGGCAAGACGGTGGCCGAGAACCTCGCCGACGTGCCCGGCCTGTCGCCGGCCCAAGACGTGATCCGGCCGCTGTCCAACCCGATGTATGCCGAGGGCCACCTCGCGATCCTGCGCGGCAATCTCGCGCCCGAAGGCTGCGTGGCCAAGATCACCGGGCTGAAGAACCCGGTCATGACGGGCCCGGCGCGGGTCTTCGACGACGAACAATCGGCGCTGGCCGCGATCATGGCCGGGCGGATCGTGGCCGGCGACGTGATGGTGCTGCGCTACCTCGGGCCCAAAGGCGGCCCCGGCATGCCCGAGATGCTGGCCCCGACCGGGGCACTGATCGGGCAGGGCCTGGGCGAAAGCGTGGGCCTCGTCACCGACGGCCGCTTTTCCGGCGGCACCTGGGGCATGGTCGTCGGCCATGTCGCGCCCGAGGCCTACGAGGGCGGCGCCATCGCCCTGGTGCGCGAGGGCGACACGATCACCATCGATGCTCACCGCCTGTTGCTGCAACTCGACGTCGGCGACGACGAATTGGCTGCGCCGCCGCGGCGCCTGGGTCAAACCGGCGCCGCGCTACACGCGCGGCGTGCTGGCCAAATTCGCGTTCAATGCCGCCAGCGCCAGCGCCGGTGCGGTGCTCGACCGCTTCGAGTAGGCGCCGCGCGCGTCGGCGCACCCCAGCGCCGACTCAGCCCTGCGGCTTGGACGTCTCTCGCGGTTCGTCCAGGGGCACGCCCGTCCGGCTGTCGAACACGCTGTCCCTGACGACCTTCTCGTTGTGCACGCGCTTCTGCGAGCGCTCCGCCTCGATGCGCGCTGCGGACGCCTCGCGGGCACGGGCGATCGCGTCCGCGGTCTTGCGGTTGTCGCGGCCCGTCCCCAGTGCGGCCATGTTCTTGCGCCGGCGCTCGAGCTTCTTGTTCTCGAGCTTCTCCATCTCGCGGCGCTTGGTCAGGCCGCTCGAGTCGGCGTAGATCCACCAGAGGACCGCGACGCCGAAGGGCGCCAGCACCATCCACCAGTTCCACTCGGCAACCACGCTGACGTCGCCCAGCTTCATGGCGATGAGCAAAATACCGAGGCCCACAAACCACATGTCGATCTCCCTGCCAGGTGCCGGCGTCAACCTGCATGCATAAAATGCCGTTGAAGCAAACTGTAAGTCTAACGATCCCCTCTTGCTGCGGAAAGAAATTATGAAATCCCTGACCCTCGTCTGCGTCGCCTTGAGCGCCGCCTTTGTGGCGCCGGCGTTCGCCAGTGCCGAGCTGGCACAGAAGAAGAACTGCCTGGCCTGCCACGCGGTCGACAAGAAGGTCATCGGGCCGGCCTACAAGGAGGTGTCGGCAAAGTACGCGGGCCAGAAGGACGCCGCGGACAAGCTGGCGCAAAAGATCCTCAAAGGCGGCTCTGGCGTCTGGGGCGCGGTGCCGATGCCGGCCAACCCGCAGGTCAACGAGGCCGAGGCCAAGCAACTGGCGGCCTGGGTCCTGACCATCAAGTAGCGGCAGAGACGCAGCCGCCGGGTGCGCGCGGCTGCGAGCCCGTCAGGCGAATTCCTGGCGCACGCCTGGCGACATCAGTTGCCGAATGATCCAGACCAGCGCCGCGCAGGTTGCCAGTGTCATCAGCGCGGCCATCGCCCGCGATGCGGTGACGAAACCGCCGAACACGTGCGCGGCGGCCGCCGGCATCGGCGAGCGGGCCAACGTGGCCTCGAACACCGATTGCACGATCTCGTGCTGCAGCCACAGCCCGAGCAGATTGGCCGCAATGGCCAAAGCGAGCAGGCCGATGAAGCAGCGCCGCGCCCATTCCAGGCGCAACAGCAGCCCGGCGGCGCTGGCGATGGTCGCCAGCGACAGGGCCAACCCGGTCGCCATCACCCATGGCAAGTAGCCGAGCAGCAACCCGCTGACGAGTGGCAGCGTCTGCGCGGCCCCGAGGCCCGGCACGCCGGGCAACCCGGAAGCCCACAGCGCGTTCTGCAGCAGCGCATAAGCGCTGGCCAACACGCCGAGCACGAGAAACAACCACGCCGTCAGTGTGACGAACAGCGACCGCGATCCGACATTCAGGGTCTGAGGCATGGCGTGCACTCCTGGCGACATCGACGCCGTCATCGTGACGCCGCTGTGTGACAGGGATTTTTCGGCCAATATCAATCGTCGTCATTCCCCTACAAAGGTGATTCTCCCCACAACGAGGGATGCAGTGTGCTGCGCGCGCAACGCGGCGCGCGGCTGGCTCTCAGGCGATGGCCGCCGGGGCCTTGCGCCGGGCCAGTGTCAGTGCAGCAAGCCCGGCGGCCATGGCGAACACGACGGCCGCCAATGCAAGCACGGGGCGTGTGCCGATGGCGGTTCCCAGCACGCCCCCGATGGCGGCCCCGGCCAAAGTGGCGACCTGGCCGACGCCGCGGATGGCCGCATCCACGCGGGCCAGCAAGGCGGCCACAACCGCCGTCTGACGCAGCGTACGGTCGTGCACGTCGTGCACCGTGTGCCCTGCGTCGCCGAGGATCTGCTGCACCGCCAACAACCCGACCGCAGCCCAGCCGGCCGCGGTTGCGGCCGGCACCAGTGCGGCGCCAACGGCCAGGGCCGCCAGGCCACAGCTCATCGCGCGACCGGGGCCGAGCCGCCGACCCAGGCGCGGCGCGAGCATCGCGCCGGCCATTGCGCCGACGCCGCCGAGCGCAAAGATCATGCCCTGCAAGCCGGTGGGCAAAGCCAGATCGCGTGCCACGTAGATCATGTAGCTGGTGGCGCTCAGACCGATAGCCCAGCGCCAGCAACATCTCGACGCCGGCCAGCGCGCGCAAGGCCGCGTGTTCGGCAACCGCGCGCAAGCCGGCGCTGCAGTCGTCGGCCCATGCCCGCCAGCGCGCCGGGTCGAATCGTTGCGCGGCGCTGCGGCCACGTCATGCACGCCGCGCAGTGCCAGCGCCGACACGGCGTAGCTGCAGGCGTCGGCAGCCAGCGCCAACGCCGCACCGAGCCCCTGGTACAACCAGCCGCCCAGCGCAAAGGCTGCAGCCTCCGACACACTGCCGGCCACCGACAACTGCGCGTTGCGGTGCGGCAGGTCGGCCGCGGGAATGGTCTGCGCGATCCAGGCCGACCGGGCGAGTTGGAAGCCGGCGGTGAGCAGGCCGCCGGCCGCCGCCGCCAGCAGCAAGATCCAGAACACGAGCCATCCACGCCAGACCGCCAGCGCCAGAAGCGCCAGCACGCCGCAGCGCAGGCCGTCGCAGGCCAACATCACGCTGCGCTTGCCGCTGCGGTCGATCACGCCGGCGAGCAGCAAGGAGCCCAATGCGGCGGTCACGACATCGGCCACCAGCAGTGCCGCCATTTGTAACGGCGTGGTCTGCAGCAACAGCGCCGCCAGCCAGGGAATCGCCAGGCGGCTGAGCATCGAACCGAAGTTCGAGACGCCCTCGGCAACGAGCACACGCGCAAAGCCGCGCGCCGCCCCGGCGACCGGCTCAACCAAAGCGCACGGCGAAGATCGGCGGCAGGTGCTGCGACACGCTCGCCCACTCCTGGCCGGCGTCGGTGCTGGCCCAGAGGCCCCCGGTGGTGCTGCCCATCAGCAGGTGGCGGCCGTCGTCGGCCACGGCCAGACCATGGCGGTAGACGAGGTCGTAGGCGTGCTGCTGCGGCAGGCCGCGCCGCAGGGTCTCGAAGGAGCGGCCACCGTCGCGGGTTCGATTGACCACCATCGCACCTTGCACCGGCACACGCCGCTGATCGGCCTCGGCCGGAACGAACCATGCGGTATCGGGTTCGCGCGGATGCACCGCGACGGCAAAACCGAAGTTCGAGACCGGCACGCCCTCGACCTCTTGCCACGAGCCGGCGTTGTCGGTCGAGCGCCAGACGCCGCCGTGGTGCTGGCACCAGAGATGGTCGGGCGCTCCGGCGCAGCGCACGATGCGGTGCGCGTCCTGGATATTGGGGTTGTCGGCCAACTCCGGCGGCATGAAATTGGCCTTCATGCCCGTCGCAGCCAGCGCCCAGTTCATACCGTCATCGCGCGTGATCCACGCGCCGCCGCAACTGATGCCCAGCAACAATTCGCCCTTGCGCGTGGGGTGCGGGCAGATCGAGTGGATGCCCGGGACGGGGTAGCCGCCGCCGAACCACTCGAGGCGCTCGGGGCGCTGCCACAGTGACTCGACGAGTTGCCAGCTGCGGCCGAAATCGCCGCGAGCGGAACAGGCCACCCGGCAAGGTGCCGGCCCAGACCGTGCCATGGGCCTGCTCGAGCGACCACAACTGGACCAGCTTCCATTCCGGCCCCGGCGCACCTTCGGGCTGTGTCGGGTAGGCCGGGGTGGCCACTTCGTGCCAGCTCAGCGCCGGCATCGTCGCTGGCGTGAACCTTGGTGCCGTAGTGCCCGGTGGTCAGCGAGGCCAGCATGCGCTGTGTCACCCGCGGCCGGCGGCAACACCATCGTCACCGGCTCGCCGAGAAAGCTGATGCGCTCGACGTTCCACTGCTTGCCGCGCAGGCGCAGTTCGAACAGGCCCTTCTTGGTCGCGATCCAGGCACGCTCGTGGCTCATGGTGGTCATCCTCCGGACAAGGCTTGCAGCACATGCACGCGGCTGTCGGCGCGCAGCGGGTCGGCCAGCAACACCCGCTCCTGGCAGCGCCGGCCGTCGACGTAGGCCACCACGTTGGCACGCAAATGGCCTTGATCGTCGAGCACATAGCCACGCAACTGCGGGTTGACGGCGAAGGCCGCCTCGAGCGCATCGCGCAATGTCATCGCCGCGGTCTCGACCTCGGGCGTGAGCGTGAAGCGCGCCAACTGTGGCGTGAAGAAAAGTCGTGGCACGGCGCAATGATGCGCCGCTCGTGCGGCAACAGGGAATCAGGGAAATTGCGCGCCGCTGCGCACGCACGTCACGCGCGGCGCAGCCTTGGCCCCGTCAGTCGATGACTTCGGGCCAGTCGGTGTGAAAGGCCTGGCCCGGCGGCCGATCGACACGCTCGTAGGTATGGGCGCCGAAGAAGTCGCGCTGCGCCTGCAGCAGGTTGGCCGGCAGGCGTGCACTGCGGTACGGCGTCGTAGTAAGCCAGCGACGCACTCATCGCCGGCACCGCAATGCCGTGCCGCACGGCGTTGGCGACGACCTCGCGCCAGGCCGCCTGGGCCGCGTTCAGCGCATCCCGGAAGAACGGTGCCAGCATCAGGTTGGCCAAGCCCGGATCGGCGCGGTAGGCCTCGGTGATGCGGTTCAGGAAGCGCGCGCGGATGATGCAGCCGCCGCGCCAGATGCTGGCGATGCCGCCGAGGTCGAGCGCCCAGCCCTGCCTGGCGCCCATCGTACGCATCAGGTCGAAGCCCTGCGTGTAGCTGACGATCTTCGAGGCGTAGAGTGCGTCGCGCACCTGGGTCACCAGCGTCGCACGATCGCCGGCCAAGTCTCGTGCACGGGCCCGTGCAACACGCGGCTGGCTGCGACGCGCGCCGCCTTCATCGACGACAGCACCCGCGCCTCGACCGCGGCATTGATGGTGCTGACCACCACCGCGTTGTCGGCGGCATTCATCAGCGTCCACTGGCCGGTGCCCTTCTGCCCCGCCTTGTCGAGGATCAGGTCGACGACCGGCTGGCCGCTTTCGGCGTCGCGCTGGCGCAGGATCTTGCCGGTGATCTGGATCAGGTAGCTTTGCAGCTCGCCTTCGTTCCAGCCGTCGAACACATCGGCCATCTCGTCGCTGCTCATGCCTGCGGCCTGGAACATCGCGTAGGCCTCGCAGATCAACTGCATGTCACCGTACTCGATGCCGTTGTGCACCATCTTCACGTAGTGCCCGGCACCGCCTTCGCCGATATGCATCACGCAGGGTTGGCCATCGACCTTGGCGGCGATGCTCTCGAAGATGGGTTTCAGCACCTGCCAGGTGCTGACCGGACCGCCGGGCATGATGGCCGGGCCCTTGCGCGCGCCCTCCTCGCCACCCGACACGCCGGCGCCGACGAAGCGCAGGCCACGCGCGGCCAACGCCACCGAGCGCCGCTCGGTATCGCTGTAATGGCTGTTGCCGCCGTCGATGACGATGTCGCCGTTCTCCAGCAGCGGCAGCAATTGCTCGATCACCGCGTCGACCGCCGCCCCGGCCTTGACCATCAGCATCACGGTGCGCGGGCGCTTCAACGCGCCAACGAAGGCCTCCAGCGTCGGCGCACCGCGCAGCCGCTTGCCCGGATGCGCGGCCACGAAGGCCTCGGTCACCTGCGGGCTGCGGTTGTAGACCGCGACGTCGAAGCCGCGGCTCTCGACATTGAGCGCCAGGTTCTGGCCCATCACGGCCAGGCCGATCAAGCCGAAATCGCTGCTGGACTTGTTCATGGCATCGTTCGCGCGGTTGAAGCACCGCGATTCTCGCCGCGAACGCCGCCTACGGCGTCAGGTCGCCCGCCAGCAGGGCCAGCGTTTCGGGCGCGATGGCCGAATGCGCCGGATAGTGCGTGTGGTCGCAGCCGATCTTCACCTGCGCGCCGGCGCGGATCGCAGCGCGCTGCAGCGGGCTGAACTCGAAGCGCAGGAAGTGCACCGCCGAGGTCTTCTCGTCGGTGCTGCGATCGAGGTCTTCGTCGGCAATGGCGTAGACGCGGGCATGGCCCTCGACCTCGACGAACATGCGGTCCTCGACGCCGATCAGCCGCGCCAGTTCGCGCTTTCGTTCATGCACGTCGGGGTACTCGATCAGCATCGTCGCCTTCCAGTTGCTGCCATCGGGCACCAACGCGGCGTAGGCATCGATCTCGCTCTGGATGCCGTCTTCGTCGAAGATCTTCTCGATGTGCAGCATCTCCTGGATCTGGCGGCGGATGGTCTGCTCGTCTTCGAATTGCAGCGTGATGTGCTCGCCCAGCGCGACGCTGCGTTGGCGCCGGTGGGCAATGGCTGCGGGCTTGCTGCTGTTGCGAATCTTCGCGTAGGCCTCCAGCGTCAGCAGGCTGGCTCGGTTGATCGTGCCCATCGCGGCTACTCCAATCCGTAGGCCAGGCGCATCAGCGTCAGCGGATGGCGCAGCGCCGGCGCCGGTGCACCGGCCTGGGACATGCCCTGCGCGATGTGGTGGCCGGCCATCGGGCAGTCGCTGCTGATGACGTCGGGCGCGGTCGTGGCCATGGCCTTGAACACCGGCTGGCCGATCTTCATCGCCACCGGATGGGTCGCCGTCTTCACGCCGTAGGTGCCGGCATGGCCCGAGCAGCGCTCGACCGTGTTGAGCACGACCTCGACCTTGCTGCCGACCAGCTTGAACATTTCTTCCGTCTTCTTGCCGATCTTCTGCACCCGGCCGTGGCAGGGAATGTGGTAGCTGACCTTGCCCAGCGCGGTCTTGAAGTCGGTCTTCAGCAGGCCGTCCTTGTGGCGCGCGACGAAGTACTCGAAGGGGTCGAACATGGCCTCCTTGACGGCCTGCGTTTCGGCGCAATCGGGGAACAGCAGCGGCAGTTCCTGCTTGAACATCAAGGTGCAGCTCGGCACCGCGCTGACGATGGCGTAGCCCTCCTTGGCATAGCGCGCCAGCAGCGGCATGTTGGCCTTCTTGTGCCGCTCGACGGCATCGAGATCGCCGAGTTCGAGCTGGGGCATGCCGCAGCACGACTCCTTGTCGACGATGCGTGTACGGGATCTCGTTGTGCTCGAGCAGCTTGAGCAGGTCATGGCCGATTCCCGGCTCGTTGTAGTTGATGAAGCAGGTGGCGAAAACCGCCACCTTGCCCGGCGTGCGCTCGCCGTTGTTGACGACCGTCGCCCGCCCCTGGTGTGCGGCACCCCAGCGAAAGCGTTGCGTCGCCAACTCGGGCATCCAGGCCTGCGGGTGCACGCCGAGTGTTGCGTCCATCGCCTTGCGGGCGAGCTTGGTCTTGTTCACGGCGTTCACGGCCTGCACGACGATCGGAATGCCGGCGAAGCTGCCGTGCACGTCGGTCGAGGCCAGGAAGCGCTCGCCGGCCTTGACGTCGCCGCGTTTGAACTTGATCGCCTTGGCGCGCAGCATCAGGTGCGGGAAATCGAGTTGCCACGGATGCGGCGGCGTGTACGGACACTTGGTCATGTAGCACAGGTCGCACAGGTAGCACTGGTCGACGACGTTCCAGTAGGCCTCCTTCTTGACACCGTGCACCTCGCCGTCGGCCGTGGCATCGACCAGATCGAACAGTGTCGGAAAGCTCTGGCACAGGCTGACGCAGCGACGACAGCCGTGGCAGATGTCGAACACGCGCTCCATCTCCTTGGTGGCCGCCGCTTCATCGTAGAAGTCGGGGTTCTTCCAGTCGATGGCGTGCCGGGTCGGGGCTTCGAGGTTGCCTTCGCGCATAGAACGCTTCGCAGATGAAGAACAAGGGGCACGCAGCCCCTTGTTCAGGAGGTTGAACGAGCCTTCAGTCCACCAGCGCGTCGAGCGCCTTCTGGTAGCGGTTGGCATGCGAGCGCTCGGCCTTGGCCAGCGTTTCGAACCAATCGGCGATCTCGCCGAAGCCTTCCTCGCGCGCCTGCTTGGCCATGCCCGGGTACATGTCGGTGTACTCGTGCGTCTCGCCGGCCACGGCGGCCTTCAGGTTCAGCCGGCTGCTGCCGATCGGCAGTCCGGTGGCCGGGTCGCCCACCGCCTCGAGGAACTCGAGGTGGCCGTGGGCGTGGCCGGTTTCGCCCTCGGCGGTGGAGCGGAACAGCGCGGCGACGTCGTTCTGGCCTTCGATGTCGGCCTTGTTCGCGAAATACAGATAGCGGCGGTTGGCCTGCGATTCGCCCGCAAAGGCGTCCTTCAGGTTCTGCTCGGTCTTCGATCCTTTCAAGCCCATGTCGCTCTCCTTTGGTGGCAATCGGCGTACGTCAAACGGTACCTCACGCAATGCGTCGTCGCCAATTCAATGCTGCTATACGATAAATAGCCAACATCTATGTAATGACGACACTCAATAGTTTAGCTGGGTCTCGTCTTCCGATCACTCGGCCAGCCATTTCACGACACGTCGATGCACCGATCCTTGCGATTCGACAAGTTCGTCGAGCACGCTGAAATGGTTGCGGCCCGGCAGTTCCTCGCACACCGGCACCACGGCGCTGCCCCAGCGTTCGCGGATCAAGCGGTTCTGGCGCAGGAACTCTTCGCTTTCGAGTGCGCCGACCACAGTGGCCAGCCGCGCGCCCTGTCGGTGCCGCGAAGCGCGCCGGGCTGGTGCGCGAAATCACGTCCGGCGTCAGCCGAAGGTCGACTTGCAGCGATGGCGCGGCGGCTAACGGCGCCAGGTCGTACAGGCCGGAGATCGACAGCGCGCGGCGCACCAGCCGAGGCGGCAGGTCGGGCGCCAGGCGTTGGCCGTCGCACGCCAGCAGCATGGCGGCCAGATGCCCACCCGCCGAGTGGCCGGCGACGACCAATTCGGGCTGCATCAGCGCCGTAGCGCGCCGCGTTGCGATGCACCCACGCCAGCGCATGCGCCGACTGCAATGCGATGGCATCGACGGTCACTGCCGGACACAGCGAATAGTTCGGCACGACGACCATCGCGCCGGCCTCGACGAACGGCGCCGCGACGAAGGAATGGTCGGCCTTGTCGAGCGATCGCCAGTAGCCACCGTGGATGAACACCAGCACCGGCGCATCGGGCCGCGCCGCGGGAAACACATCCAGCGCCACCGCTTCACCCGCGATGAACGGGATGTCGAGATGGCAGCGCAGTTGCGCGCGCGCCAGCGCCGAATCGTGGCGCCAGCGCTCGAAGTACTGGGCGAACTCCGGCACGCGGCGCCGGTTGTTGTACTGCAGGTCGTGCCATGCCGCGTCGTGCATGGCCGAGTTGTCGCCGCTTTCGCTCATGATCGTCCTCCAGTAGCCTCACGCTGTCACAGCGCGGGGCGCGTTGTCAACAACGCGCGATAGAATTCGCGCCAGCCGTGGGGACGTAGCTCAGCTGGGAGAGCGTCGCGTTCGCAATGCGAAGGTCGGGAGTTCGATCCTCCTCGTCTCCACCAACTATCTATGAAACACG
>CAVVVW010000019.1:0-365859 GCA_963751775.1 uncultured beta proteobacterium | reverse complement strand
AGGTTTAACGCAAGTGCTGCGCGCCGGGGCGCACATTGCCCGACACACTCGCGCACACCCCTAGAATCGAACGGTCGTTCGCTTCTCCGACCGAAGGACCCATGCCATGACTGCCAACTATCAGGTGCGCGGCAGCGTCGCCGTCATCACGCTCGACAACCCGCCCGTCAACGGCCTCGGCCTCGCGACGCGCCAGGCCATCGCGGCCGGCCTGGACGCGCGCGCAGGCCGACGCCAGCGTCAAGGCCATCGTGCTCACCGGCGCCGGCAAGGCCTTTTCCGGCGGCGCCGACATCCGCGAGTTCGGCTCGCCCAAGGCGATCGCCGAGCCGAACCTGCTGCACGCTGATCAGGCTGGTCGAGGCCTGCAGCAAGCCGGTGGTCGCGGCGATCCACAGCGTCTGCATGGGCGGCGGGCTCGAACTGGCGCTCGGCTGCCACTACCGCGTCGCCGCGCCGGGCGCGCAGCGTCGCGCTGCCCGAAGTCAAGCTCGGCCTGATGCCCGGCGCCGGCGGCACGCAGCGCCTGCCGCGCGTGCTCGGCGTCGAGACCGCGCTGAACATGATCGTCAGCGGCGAGCCGGTGAAGAGCGAAGTGCTGGCCGCGTTGCCGGGCCAGAAGCTGTTCGACAAGCTGATCGAGGGCGACCTGCTCGACGGCGCGGCTGGCGTTTGCGCCGGAGAGTGGCCGACGTGCGACCCGCTGCCGCTGGTGCGCGACCTCAAGGCCGACGCACCCGAACGCCGACGCCTACTTCCAGTTCGCGCGCAACACGGTCAAGGCGATGGCGCAAGCAACTTCCCGGCGCCGGCGCGCTGCGTCGATTGCGTCGAGCAGTCGGTCAAGGCCGCACGTTCGACGACGGCCTGCGCTACGAGCGCGACGCCTTCCTCGACGCTGATGATGACGCCCGAATGCAAGGCGCTGCGCCACGCCTTCTTCGGCGAGCGCGCCGCCAGCAAGATCCCCGACGTGCCCGACGACACGCCGCAGCGCGACGATCAAGAAGGTGGCCGTCATCGGCGCCGGCACGATGGGCGGCGGCATCGCGATGAACTTCCTCAACGCCGGCATCCCGGTGACGATGCTCGAGACCAAGCAGGAGGCGCTCGACCGCGGCGTGGCCACGATCCGCAAGAACTACGAAGTCGCAGGTCAAGAAGGGCAAGCTGAAGCCGGACAAGTACGACGCAGCGCATGGCGCTGCTCGAACACCACGCTGGCCTACGACGACATCAAGGACGCCGACCTGGTGATCGAGGCCGTGTTCGAGGACATGGGCGTCAAGGAAAAGGTCTTCAAGACGCTCGACGAGGTGATGAAGCCCGGCGCGATCCTGGCCTCGCAACACCTCGACGCTCGACGTCGACCAGATCGCGGCGTTCACCAAGCGCCCGCAGGACGTGGTCGGCATGCACTTCTTCAGCCCGGCCAACGTGATGAAGCTGCTCGAGGTGGTGCGCGGCGCGAAGACCGGCAAGGACGTGCTGGCCACCGTGATGGCGCTGGCCAAGAAGATCAAGAAGACCGCGGTGGTGTCGGGCGTGTGCGACGGCTTCATCGGCAACCGCATGATCGAGCAGTACTCGCGCCAGGCCGGCTTCCTGCTCGAGGAGGGCGCCACGCCGCAGCAGGTCGACAAGCGCGGTCGAGAAGTTCGGCTTCGCGATGGGCCCGTTCCGCATGGGCGACCTGGCCGGCAACGACATCGGCTGGGCCATCCGCAAGCGCCGCTACGTCGAGAAGCCCCACCTGCGCTACAGCAAGACGGCCGACCTGCTGTGCGAGCTGGGCCGCTTCGGCCAGAAGACGGGCGCCGGCTGGTACGACTACGCGCCGGGCAAGCGCGACGCGATCCCGTCCAAGCTGGTCGAGGACATGCTCGCCAAGCACCGCGCCGAACTCGGCATCACGCCGCGCAAGATCGGCGACGACGAGATCGTGCACCGCTGGTCTACTCGCTGGTCAACGAGGGCGCGAAGATCCTCGAAGAGGGCATCGCCGGCAAGGCCAGCGACATCGACATGGTCTACCTGACCGGCTACGGCTTCCCGCTGCTCCGCGGCGGCCCGATGTGCTACGCCGACCAGCAGGGCCTGTACAGCGTGGTGCAGGCGATGAAGAAGTTCGCCGCCGAACCCGCGCGACGACGCGACGTTCTGGCAGCCCGCGCCGCTGCTGGCCAAGCTGGCCGCCGAAGGCAAGTCGTTCACCTGAACCCGAGGACTGAAACCATGACCCAAGCCGTCATCGTCTCCACCGCCCGCACGCCGCTGGCCAAGAGCTGGAAGGGCGCCTTCAACATGACCCACGGCGCCACGCTCGGCGGCCACGCCGTCAAGGCCGCCGTCGAGCGCGCCGGCATCGACCCGGCAGCGGTCGACGACGTGCTGATGGGCTGCGCCAACCCCGAGGGCGCGACCGGCTGGAACATCGCGCGCCAGATCGCGCTGCGCGCCGGATTGCCGGTCAGCGTGCCGGGCATGACCATCAACCGCTTCTGCTCGAGCGGGCCTGCAGACCATCGCGCTGGCCGCGCAGCGCATCGTCGGCCGGCGAGGGCGAGGTGTTCGTCGCCGGCGGCGTCGAGAGCATCTCCTGCGTGCAGCAGGAAATGAACCTGCACATGTTCCAGGATCCTTGGCTGGCCGAGCATGTGCCGACGATCTACTGGAACATGATGCAGACCGCCGAGCAGGTGGCCAAGCGATACGGCGTGTCCAAGGAGCGCATGGACCGTTTCGGCGCCGAGAGCCAGCAGAAGGCCTGCGCGGCGCAGGACAAACACCTGTTCGACGCCGAGATCGCGCCGATCACCGTGACGGCCGGCGTCGCCGACGCGCAACTCGGCGTGCGCAGCAAGCAGGTGACGCTCAGTGCCGACGAGGGCCTGCGCCCCGGCACGACCTACGAAGGCATCAAGGACATCCGCACCGCGGTTCCCGGCGGCGTCGTCACGGCCGGCAACGCCAGCCAGTTCAGCGATGGCGCCGGGGCCTGTGCGGTGGTCAGCGAGGCCTACGCCGCAGAAGAAGGGCCTGCAGCCGCTCGGCCGCTTCCTCGGCTTTGCGGTCGCCGGCTGCGACCCCGACGAGATGGGCATCGGGCCGGTCTTCGCCGTGCCCAAGGCGCTGAACCGGCTCGGACTGAAGATGGACGACATCGACTTGTGGGAGCTGAACGAAGCCTTCGCGGTGCAGGTGCTGTACAGCGCCGACAAGCTCGGCATCCCGATGGATCGCCTCAACGTCAACGGCGGCGCCATCGCCATCGGGCACCCCTATGGCATGAGCGGGCAGCGCCTGACCGGCCACGCATTGATCGAAGGCAAGCGCCGCGGCGCCAAGCGGGTCTGCATCACGATGTGTATCGGCGGCGGCATGGGTGCGGCCGGCGTGTTCGAGGTCCTTTGATCGATGACTGCGCTCACGCCTGCACAGTGGCTGCACTTTGGTCGCGAAAAGCTCGACCAGCAGGCATTCAGCCGCCTGATTGGGGCCGAGCTGACAGCATTGACAGCGGGTCAGGTGCAGTTGGAGCTGCCCCTGCGACCCGACCTGTTGCAGCAACATGGCTTCGCACATGGCGGTGTGATCAGCTACCTGGCAGACAACGCGCTGACCTACGCCGGCGGCACGGCGATGGCTGGGGCCCACGTCGCGGTGACCTCGGAGTTCAAGATCAATTACGTGCGGCCGGCGGTCGGTGAACGCCTGATCGCGCGCGCCGAAACGGTTGCGGCTGGCCGCACGCAGGCGGTCTGCCGCTGCGACGTCTTTGCCGTCAAGGATGGCGAGGAACGCCTCTGCGCCGTCGCACAGGGCACGATCGTGAGCATGAGCGACAAGGCCTGAGGCCCCATCGGTGCGCGCGACGCTCGATTTCCTGCTCGACGACTGGTTTTGACGATGAACCAGCGCAAACTGGACACCTGGGCCTGGCTGCTGATCTACGCCGGCCTGCTGGTCTTGGGCCTGGCCTGGTTCATGGTCGCGCGTGATGCGCCGCTCGGCTCGACATTGATGGTCGCCGGCGCCGTCGCGATGGCCGTCGGCGTGGCGTTGATCTTCGTGCGCTCGCGCATGGAGCCCTAGGCAATGGAGGCACAGACATGAGTACGCCGGTTCACAAACTCTTCGACCTCGGCGGCCAGACCGCACTCGTCACCGGCGGCTCGCGCGGCCTGGGCCTGCAGATCGCCGAAGCGCTGGGCGAAGCCGGCGCCAAGATCATGCTCACCTCGCGCAAGGCGGCCGACCTCGAACAGGCCAGCGCGCTGCTGCAGGACAAGGGCATCGACGCGCGCTGGATCGCGGCCGACGCCAGCCAGCCGGCCGACATCGAGCGCGTGGTGGCCGAGACGCATGCAGCGCCTGGGCCGCATCGACATCCTGGTCAACAACGCCGGCGCGACCTGGGGCGCGCCGATGGAGAGCTACCCGCTCGAGGCCTGGGACAAGGTGATGAACCTCAACGTCCGCAGCCTGTTCCTGTTTGCGCAGGCGGTGGGCAAGGCCAGCATGCTGCCGAGCAAGCACGGCCGCATCATCAACATCGCCTCGATCGCCGGCCTGGCAGGGTCGCTGGACATGCAGTTCATCGCCTACGGCACCAGCAAGGGCGCGGTGGTGAACTTCACGCGCACGCTGGCGGGCGAGTGGGGGCCGCACGGCATCACGGTCAACGCGCTGGCGCCGGGCTTCTTCCCGAGCAAGATGACCAAGGGCGTGCTGGCGGCACTTCGGCGTCGACAAGCTGGCCGCCGCCGCGCCGCTTGCGCCGCCTGGGCGACGACGACGACCTGAAGGGCGCTGCGCTGCTGTTCGCCAGCGCGGCCGGCAAACACATCACCGGCCAGATCCTGGCGGTGGACGGCGGCGTCAGTGCCGTGCACAGCGGCGGCTGATCGTCGACGATGAAATTCCCCTCGCACATCCCCTTCGTCGAAGCCCTCGGCTTCGAACTGCACCGCTTCGAGGGCGGGCAGGCCGAGTTGCGCGTCGATCTCGACCAGGCACACCTCAATTCCTGGGAAGTCGCCCATGGCGGCGTGCTGATGACGATGCTCGATGTCACGATGGCCCACGCGGCGCGCAGCATCCACGACCACCAGCCCGACTTCGGTCCCGGCGTCGTCACGGTCGAGATGAAGACCAGCTTCATGCGCCCGGCCGAAGGGCCGCTGCGCTGCAACGCCAGGCTGCTCCACCGCAGCAGCACGATGGCCTTTTGCGAAGGCTCGGTCGTTCGATGCCGACGGCCACCTTTGCGCACACGCCACCGGCGACCTTCAAGTACCTGCGCAAACTGCCGACCAAGCGGCGTGGCGTCAAGGCTCCGCACTTCACCAGCAAGGAATCATGAACATGGCCGCCGCAATCAACCACCAGATCCTGCTCGCTGTCGCGGCCGACTGCGCGAGCCCACGACGGACAACTTCCGACTCGTGCAGATGCCGCTGCCCGACGCGCGCGAATTGAAGACGGCGAGGTGCTGGTGCGCCACCACTACCTGAGCCTGGACCCGTACATGCGCGGCCGCATGAACGAGAGCAAGAGCTACGCTGCCGCGCAGCCGCTCGACGCAGGTGATGATCGGCGGCACGGCCGGCGAGGTGCGTGGCGTCGAAGAACGCGCACTTCAAGGCCGGCGACAAGGTGGTCGGCATGGGCGGCTGGCAGGAATACGCGTCGTCGATGCCGCCGCAGCGCGGCGCGCTGCACAAGGTCGATACGACGCACATCCCGCTGTCGGCCTACCTCGGCGCGGTCGGCATGCCGGGCGTCACCGCCTGGTACGGCCTGACGCAGATCATCGCGCCCAAGGCCGGCGAAACGCTGGTCGTGAGTGCCGCCTCGGGCGCGGTCGGCAGCGCGTTCGGCCAGCTGGCCAAGGCGCGCGGCTGCCGCGTCGTGGGCCTGGCCGGCGGCCCCGACAAGTGCCGCTACGTGACCAAGGAGCTGGGCTTCGACGCCTGCATCGACTACAAGCAGCACCCCGACCTGCAGTCGCTGTCGCAGGCGCTTGAAGGACGCTTGCCGGAACGGCATCGACGGCCACTTCGAGAACGTCGGCGGCATGATCCTCGACGCCGTGATGCTGCGCACCAACGCCTTCGCCCGCATCGCCGTCTGCGGCATGATCGCCGGCTACAGCGGGGCCCCGATGCCGATGGCCAACCCGGCGCTGATCCTGATCAACCGCATGAAGATCGAGGGCTTCATCGTCAGCGAGCACATGGACCTGTGGCCGCAGGCGCTGGCGGAACTCGGCGAGCTGGTGGCCGACGGCAAGCTGAAGTACCGCGAGATCGATCGCGCAGGGCCTGGCCAGTGCGCCCGAGGCCTTCATCGGCCTGCTCAAGGGCAGGAACTTCGGCAAGCAACTGGTCAAGCTGATCTGATTGCGGTGCGGCCGGCTTGCGCGTATGAACTGGACATGGCAGCGCTTCAGCGACCTCGGCGTCGACAATCTGCACGATGCGCTGCAATTGCGCAGCCGCGTCTTCGTTCTCGAGCAGGGACCCTACCTCGATGTCGACGGGCATGACCGCAATGCGTGGCACTTGCTCGGCCGCGACCGCGGCGAACCGTTGCTTGCCTACCTGCGTGTCGTCGATCCCGGCGTGAAATACGACGAGCCCTCCATCGGTCGCGTCGTCACCGCGCCCGAAGTGCGCGGCACCGGCCTGGCCGCGCATTGATGCGCGAGGGCCTCGCCGGCTGCATCAGACACTGGCCGGGCCGCGCCGTGCGCATCAGCGCGCAGGCACGCTTGGAGCGCTTCTATGCCGAGCAGGGCTTTTCGCCGGTCGGCGACGAATATCTGGAGGACGGCATTCCGCACCTGCAGATGCTGTGGAGGCAAGCATGACTGCGAGCACCCATGAAGTCTTCAACCAGAGCACGACCTGGTCGGGGGCCAACCTGTTCGACGGCAACCGGGCGCTGAAGGATGCGCTGGCCTTTCACTTGCCGGCGCTCGATGTGGCGCCGCTGGTGGCGCTGGGCCGGGAGGCCGGCAGCGCCGAGATGCAATTGCATGCCCGACTGGCCAATCAGCACAAGCCGCAGTTGCACGACCACGATCGTTACGGGCGGCGCATCGACCAGGTCGAGTTTCATCCCAGCTACCACGTCCTGCTCGGCGCCGCGCTGCGCCACGGGCTGCATGGCGCACCTTGGCGGCGCGCGCCGGGTGCGCACATCGAACGTGCGGCGGCGTTCATGCTCTTCACGGAGCTCGAACCTTCGGTGCTGTGTCCGGTGTCGATGACCTACGCCGTGACGCCGGCGCTGCGCGCCAATCCGGCCCTGCATGCCGACTGGGGTCCCGGCCTGGCCGGCACGCAATACGACCCGCGATTCGCCCCGCCAGCGGCCAAGTCCGCGCTGACGATGGGCATGGGCATGACCGAGAAGCAGGGCGGCTCCGACGTTCGATCCAACACGACGCGCGCGGCGTTCGACGCCGACAGCGATTGGGGACGTGCCTACCGCCTGACCGGCCACAAGTGGTTCATGTCTGCGCCGATGTGCGATGCCTTCCTCGTACTGGCGCAATCCGACGCCGGACTGTCATGCTTCTTCGTGCCGCGCTGGCGGCACGATGGCAGCGTCAATGCGCTGCGTATCCAGCGCCTGAAGGACAAACTCGGCAACAACGCCAATGCCAGCGCGGAAGTCGAGTTCGACGGCGAGACGACGGGCTGGCTGGTCGGCGAGGAGGGCCGCGGCGTGCCGCAGATCCTGGCCATGGGTGCGCTCACAAGGCTCGATTGCGCGTTAGGTACGGCGGGTCTGATGCGACAGGCACTGACGCTGGCGCTGCACCATTGCCGTGAGCGCATGGCCTTTGGCAAAGCGCTGGCCGCTCAACCGTTGATGCAGAACGTGCTCGCCGACCTGGCGCTGGAAAGCGAAGCGGCGACGGCGCTCGCCTTGCGCCTGGCGCGTTCGGTGAATGCCAGCGAGCACGGCGGCGATGCGCATGAAGAGGTGATGCGCCGTGTGCTGACGCCGATTGCCAAGTTCTGGATCTGCAAGCGCGGCGCCGGCTTTGCCCAGGAGGCGATGGAGTGCCTGGGGGGCAACGGCTACGTCGAGGAAGGCGGCGAGGGCGTGATGGCCCGCATCTACCGCGAGATGCCGGTCAACTCGATCTGGGAGGGCGCGGGCAACATCATGGCGCTGGACCTGCTGCGCGCGCTGCGCGGCGCCGATGTGGCGTCGGCCTTGACGCCAGGAACTTGCACCCGCGCGCGGCGAACACGCCGCGTTCGACCGCCTGGCCACGACCTTGCCCGACCGCATCGACGGTGCGACCGGCGAGGCGCAAGCCCGTTCGCTGGCGCGTGACATTGCGCTGCTGGTGCAGGCGGCATTGCTGCGCCGACACTCGACCGATGCGGTCTTCGCCGCCTTCTGCCAGTCGCGGCTCGAGCAGGCGTCCGATGTCTTCGGCCTGTTGCCGGTCGGCACGCCGTTCGACACCCTGCTCGAACGCGCACTCCCGACGTGACGACCACAAGCTCGCTTCGCTCGCGTCCCCCGAGTGGGCTTCACGCCGCCTGGGACCGGCCCGGCGTGGCCTGATTCAATACAAGAGGAGCCGCCCCATGCAGACCTTCAAGGGCCGTACGGCCGTGATCACCGGCGCCGCCTCGGGCTTCGGTCTCGAGGCCTGTCGCATCGCCGCCCGCGAGGGCATGAACGTGGTGTTGGCCGATGTCCAGGCCGATGCGCTGGAGCGGGCAGCGGCCGAACTGCGTGGACTGGGCGCCGAGGTGCTGCCGTTTCGGCTTGACGTGTCGCAGGCGCACGAAGTCGAGGCCCTCGGCGCGGCGACGGCTGCGCGGTTCGGCGTGCCGCATCTCGTATTCAACAATGCCGGCGTCGCGCGCCGGCGGCCTGATCTGGGAACACAGCGCACACGACTGGGCCTGGATCCTCGGCGTCAACGTGATGGGCGTCGCGCACGGTGTTCGTGTATTCACGCCGATGATGCTGGCGGCGGCCGAGGCCGATCCGCTGTACGAAGGTCACATCGTCAACACCGCGTCGATGGCGGGCCTGGTGAACCCGCCGAACATGGGCGCCTACAACGTCAGCAAGCATGCGGTCGTGAGCCTGTCGGAGACGCTATACCAGGATCTGGCGCTGGTCAGCGACCAGGTCACCGCCTCGGTACTGTGCCCCTTCTTCGTGCCCACCGGCATCACGACCAGCCAGCGCAACCGGCCAGCACAGACGACGGGCGCCGACACGCCGACGCGCAGCCAGCGCATCGCCCAGGCGATGGTCGGCAAGGCCGTCGAATCCGGCAAGGTCAGCGCAGCCGATGTCGCCGCGATGGTCTTCGACGGCGTGCGCCAGAAGCGCTTCTACATCTACAGCCACCCCAGGGCCCTGGCCTCGGTGCAGGCCCGGCTCGAAGACGTGATGCTGGCGCGTAACCCCAGTGACCCGTTCGCCGCCAAGCCCGAGATCGGTGCCGAACTGCGCGCAGCACTGCGCACGAAGTCCTGAGATGTCTGCGCCGGCACCCGGACAGAAGGACCTGATCAAGGCGTACTGGCTCGACTACCAGCGTGCCTGCAAGGTCGAGGTGCCGGGCTTTGCCGCCAGCGCGCTTCGGCCACAGCCGGGCGCTGGCCGACGAATTGGCCGAATTGGTCGTCAACGGCATCAAGCGCGCCCATGCCACGCTCGAGCACGACTTCACTGCCGACAACGACGCCTTGCCGCAGCCCGGCGATCATCTGGTCGTGCTCGACGGCCGTGGCCGGCCGTGTGCGATCGTGCGCAATACGCATGTCGAACGCCGTCACTTCGATGAGATCGACGACGCTTTTGCGTTCGAGGCCGGAGAGGGCGACCTGACGCTGCGTTGGTGGCTGACCGCGCACCGGCAGGACTTCGCCGAGCGCGCCGAGCGCGAGGGCTTCCAGGTCGGCGAGCGGGCGGTGCTGGTCCTCGAGTACTTCGAACTGGTGTGGCCCGCCGCATGACCGACGCGGCGGCAGAGGCTGTGGTGCCGGGCGAGGCGGGGCCTTCCTTCGCGGCCACGATCGCCGCACTGGCCATCGGCCAGTTGCTGTGCTGGGCCGCGCTGTACTACGCATTCTCGTCGTTCGTGCTGCCGATGATGCGCGAACTCGGCTGGACCAAAGCCACGGTGATGGGGGCTTTCACCGCCGGCCTCGCGGCCTGGGGGCTGGCCAGCTACGCCAGTGGCGCGGCCATCGATCGCGGTCACGGCCGCGCCGTGATGACCCTGGGCGCGGTGCTTGGCGCACTGGCCTGCGCGGGGTGGTCGCAGGTCGACGCGCCGTGGCAGTTGTACGCCAGCTGCATCGCGCTCGGCGTCGCGATGGCGATGACCTTGTACGAGCCGGCGTTCAACGTCGTGACCCATCGCTACCCGACGCGCTATCGCGAAGCGATCACTGCCCTCACGCTAGTGGCGGGATTCGCCAGCACGCTGTCGTTCCCGGCCTGCGCGTGGCTGATCGGCGAATTGGGTTGGCGCAACGCCATGCTGGCCATTGCGGCGAGCCTGCTGCTGGTAGCTGCGCCGCTGCAGTCCTGGGCACTACGGGGCACCGCCAGGGTCGCCGCACCGCGGCGGCCGGACGCCGCCGCTGACGCAACCTTGCAAGAGGCCGTGCGCCATCCGGCGTTCTGGCTGTTGACCGCTGTGCTTTACCCTGCACGCGTTCGTCGCCGCTGCACTGTGGGCGCATGTCATGCCGGCCTTCGCCGCGCGCGGCGTGGACGAGGCGGGCACACTGGCGGTGCTGGTCTGGATTGGTCCGGCCCAGGTCGCAGGCCGGCTGGCCTTCGCATCGATCGGGCGCGCACTGCCGCTGCGTCGCGTCGGCCTGTTTGCGCTGGCGGCCATGGCCACCGCCTTCGCGTTGTTCGCGGCGTCCGCGCATCCTGCCGCGCTGCTTGGTTTTGCGTTGCTGTTCGGCGCCGGCAACGGCCTGGTGACCATCGTTCGCGGCGGCCTGGTGCCTGCGTACTTCGGGCGCACGCATGTCGGCCGCGTCGGTGGCTTGATGTCGGCCGTCAGCCTGCTGGCCCGTGCCGCGGCGCCACTGGCCGCCGCCTGGCTGCTGCTTGCGCTGCCCGGCTATCGCGAACTGATGGTTGTGCTGGCTGCCATCGCTGCCGGCGCCTGGCTGGCATTCGTGGCCGCCCGACCGCCGGACCCAGCGGCCTCGCGATCGCAGTGACTGCGAGCGCCGCGCCGCGCTCGACGAGCGGGTGCGGGCACTGGCGGCCTGATGCCCAGTGCAAGGGGGATTCGACGCCGGCAGTGGACACGATGCAGTGCCGATCGACACTGCCGCGAACCGGACTGATGCCCGTGTAATTGTGCGCACTCCGCTGCCAAATTCCGGCCACTGCGTTCGCAGCAGCGCCGCCGGGCCTCTAAGCTTGACGCACGACAAACTCGCCGCGGCGCGGTGATGGAGCGCGGGAAGATGGCAACCTGGCTGCATATTTGGCGAACTTCGCCGGCGCGCAATCGCGCGGCCTTGGCTGCCTTGCTCGTGATCGTGTTCCTGCTCGTCGAATACACGGTCCTGCACCAGGCCTGGAGCGTTCGCTCCAATGCGGTCGCCAACCTCGAGACCGATGCGCGCCTGACCACCCGCGCCGAGGCGCGCGAGTTGTCGCAGTTGATGAACGACCTGTACGTCACGACGCGAACCATCTCGATGTTGCCGGCCGTGCGCAATGCGCCAATGCAGAACCGGTTGTCGGACACCGACGACGTCGTCGATGGCAAGCGGTTCGCCGCGACCGACGCGCAGACGCTGCTGCAACTCTACCTGCATCTGTCCGACGTGATGGCCGTGTCGGAGGTGTACGTCGTCCACGACGGCTTTGCACCGCAGCGCGGTGAAGTGCCATTCCTGATGTTCGATTCGGTCATTCTCGAGCGCTTCCGCAAGCTGGTCGGCCAGGGCAAGCCCGACTTTGCGCACGAGAAGCCGCGCGGACCCGACGTGCCCGACGAGGTCGAGGCGGAGGAGTATGTCGAACTGGTCAGGATGCTCGACGTCTTGCGTCGCGAGCACCCGAGCCTGCCACCGAATGCACCCCACGGCATCGCGACGCTGGTCTCGCGTCCGATCGTCACCTGCGACAACTCACAGTACACCTCGCTCGCAACGAGCCAGAATCGCGACCGCATGGGACTGCTGTTGACGGTGCCGATCTACGACGACGCCAACGGCACGTTCAAGGGGCTGGTGACGACGAATGTGCGCCTCAACGTGCTCGAGGCGCGACTGCTGAATCGGCCCTTGGTGCCGGTCACGCCCGAGGAAGTGGCGGCCGCCAACGGTACTGCGCTCGATGCGGCGCCGCTGTCGGATTACGTGCTCAAGCACCCGAGCAGCGACGTCACGGTGATGGATCGCCGAAATCTGCCGCTGGCTGATGTCGTTGCAGGCCGCGCAGAGGCTGGCCTGTCGATCAGCCTGCCGCTCACGGGTGCGGGCGGTCAAGGCTGGGTGCTGGAACGCCACGTACCGAAGGCGTCATATGCGGCGATCGACGAGACAGCCCGGCGCGCGGCCGCGCTCGGCACGCTGATCAACCTGCTGGCGCTGCTGGGCCTGTTTGGCGCGGGCTGGGTGTTCGCGCGCGAACGCCGCGCCAGTGAGCGCCTGAAGGAAATCGCCGAGTTCGACCGCCTGACCGGCCTGCCAAACCGGCTGCAGATCGACCGTGCCATCGAGACCAGTTTGCGTGCCGCAGAGCAGGGCGCGGGCCATCTTACGGTGGTGATGGTCGATTTGAACAACTTCAAGTCGGTCAACGACACCTTGGGACACCATGTCGGCGACTTGTTGCTGATCGAAGTGGCGCGGCGGTTCCAGAAGCAACTCAACGCGTCGGCTTCCGAATACAGTGTCGGCGCTTCAAGCGCTCGGCGCATGGTCGGTCGGCTCGGCGGTGACGAGTTCCTGGTCGTGTTGCCCGACGTGGGCGACGAGCAGGCCGTCTCTGCGATCGCAGAGAAGATGCTGTCAGCGCTGTCGGTGCCGGTCATCGTCGATGGCCACGCGCTGCAGGTGCGTGCGAGCATGGGTGTGGCCCTGTACCCGCAGCACGGCAAGTCGGCCAAGCAACTGCTGCGCAATGCCGACCAGGCCATGTACGCCGCCAAGCGTCAGGATGACAGCGCCGTGGTCGTCTACGAGCGCGACATCGACCACGCGGCGTTGCGCCGCCTGCGGCTGGAAGGCGACCTTCGCGACGCGCTGGCCAACGGCCAGTTCGAGCTGCACTATCAGGCGATCGTGAGCATGGCGACGCAGCGGACCGATGGCGCCGAGGCCTTGCTGCGCTGGCGCCATCCCGAGCTCGGATTGCTCTTGCCGGCCGAGTTCGTGCCATTGCTCGAGCGCAGCGGCGTGATCGTGGCCGTCGGCCGCTGGGTGCTGCGCACTGCGAGCGAGCAGTTGCTGGCGTGGCAGAAGACGGGTTCGCGCTTCAAGTCGATCTCGGTCAACGTGTCGGTGGTGCAGTTGGCACAGTCGGAGTTCAGTGCCGAGGCCATTGAACTGATCTCCCAGGTGGGTGTCGACCCGCACGGCATCACGATCGAGGTCACTGAGTCCGTGCTGATGGACAATCCAGAGCGCAGCATCGCGCAGTTGCAGGCGCTGCGCGGGGCCGGCGTGCGCGTGGCCATCGACGACTTCGGCGCAGGCTATGCCTCGCTGGGCTACCTGCGGCGCCTGCCCGTGGACGTGATGAAGATCGACCGCGCCTTGCTGGTCGACGCCGCGACACCGGGTGGGCACTCCATCCTGGCGGCGATGGTGATGTTGGCGCGCGAACTCGGACTGGACTGCGTCGTCGAGGGCGTCGAGACGCTGGCCCAGCACCGGCTGCTGTACGAGCTGGGTTGTCCGCGCATGCAGGGCTTCCTGTTCTCGCGTCCGTTGCCGGCCGACCAGGCCGATGCCGCCTCACGCAAGTTCACCTTGCCCGCCCTCTGGTCACCGAGCGAGCTGTTCAGCGAGAGTTGCTTCGGCAGCGGTGAATCGCGCAACAGCGGCCTGATGAGCCTGGTGCGCTGACAAGAAGGCGTCACCGCCCGCCCGGCAACGGGGCCTGTCCAGGTAGTCAGGGCGCGGCGCTGGCGATGGCTGCCGTCGCATGGCGAAGATCATCCGACCTGCGTGGCACCATGCGGGCCATGAGCACCGACATGCCCTTGCCGTGCCCCCGTTGTCGGCGGTGATCGTCGGCGCCGGCCCGGCCGGGCTGATGGCGGCGCAGGCCTTGGCCGAGGCGGGTGTCAAGGTCGACGTGTTCGACGCCATGCCCTCGGCAGGCCGAAAGTTCCTCCTCGCCGGCAAGGGTGGCTTGAACCTCACGCACAGCGAGGCATTGCCTGCCTTCGTGTCGCGCTACGGTGCACGCGCAGCCGCGGTTGGCGACTGGCTCGAGGTGTTTTCGCCGCAGGCGCTGCGAGACTGGGCGGCAGACCTGGGGGTACCGACTTTCGTCGGCAGTTCGGGCCGCGTGTTCCCGAGCGACCTGAAGGCCGCGCCACTTCTGCGTGCCTGGCTGCACCACCTGCGCGAGCGGGGCGTGCGGTTTCACATGCGCCATCGCTGGCTGGGATGGCGCCGCGGCGGCGAGCTGCGTTTTGCCGCGCCTGGCGGTGAGGTGCAGCATTCGCCTCACGCCACGGTGCTGGCCCTGGGCGGCGCAAGCTGGGCCCGTCTGGGCGCCGACGGCGCATGGGTGCCCTGGCTGCAGCAGCAGGGTGTCGATGTGGCACCGCTACTTCCGGCCAACTGTGGCTTCGACGTCGGCTGGAGCGAACACCTGCGTCAGCACTTTGCCGGCGCACCGATCAAGCCGGTGACCTTGCGCTTCGAGGCCTTCGCCCGCCAGGGCGAATTCGTACTGACCGATTACGGCATCGAAGGCAGCCTGGTCTACGCCGCCAGCGCCGCACTGCGCGATGCGATCGCGCGCGATGGCCAGGCCACGCTTACGCTCGACCTGCTGCCCGCTTTCGACGCGGCGCGCGTGGCGCGCGAAGTGGCGCACCCGCGCGGCTCGCGCAGTCTGTCTTCGCACCTGAAGAGTCGACTCGGACTCGCAGGGGCGAAGATGGCACTGCTGCGCGAGCAACTGTCGGGCGAAATGCTGGGCGACCCGGCGCGCCTGGCCGCAGCCATCAAGTCCCTGCCGATCACGGTGACCGCGGCTCGGCCGATCGATGAGGCCATCAGCAGTGCCGGCGGCGTACGGCTCGAAGCGCTTGATGAGCACCTGATGCTGCGCACCTGCGCCGGTGTGTTCTGCGCCGGCGAGATGCTCGACTGGGAGGCCCCGACGGGCGGCTACCTGCTGCAGGCGTCCATGGCCAGTGGTCGTGTCGCCGGCCGCGGCGCGCTGCGCTGGCTGCGACGACCGCGCGGCTGAAGAATCCTTGGCCCGATGCAAAGTTGTGTTGCTGTGCCCATCGAGGCGTCGCGATGGGCGATGATTGATGGCGGAAGGGACGACGCCCTGCGACGGGCTGCAGCACAATGGCAGATGCGTTCGGTGCCGCCCTGGCGCCCGGCCGCTTGCGGCAATGGGCCGCGCTGCGACCTTGCCCTCGGAGCCCCTGGTCACCATGAATAGAGATTGTTCGCGACGATCGAGCGTCCTCGTATCGCTGTTGTGCGGCGCGCTCGTACTGGGGTGCAACCGCGCGCCGCGACAGTATGGCCGCAGTGAGCGCAGCGGCCTCGTCGACATCGGCGGCTGCGCCCGCCGCAGGCGCATCGTCACCGCCTGTCGGCGTGACCACGGTTCGCGTGCAGCAGCGCGATCTGCCGGTCCTGCTCGGCGCGACCGGGTCGGTGGCGCCGCTGCGCAGTGTCGACGTCAAGTCGCAGGTGAACAGCGTGGTGGCGCAGGTGAACATCCGCGAGGGCCAGACGGTTCGGGCCGGCGAGTTGCTGTTCGTGCTCGATGCACGCGGCGACGAAGCCAATGTCGCCAAGGCGCGCGCGCAACTGGCCAGGGACGAGGTCGGCCTGGCAGACGCACGGCGACAACTCGCGCGCAGCCGCGAGTTGCTGGCGCAGAACTTCATTTCGCAGGGCGCGGTCGATAGCAACCAGGCGCTGGTCGACTCGCAGGCGGCACTGGTGGCCGCGGATCGCGCGGCCATCGAGGCCGCCGGCGTGGCCCTGTCATACGCCCGCATCACGGCGCCCAGCGCGGGACGCGCGGGTGCCATCAACGTCTTCCCCGGCAGCGCGGTGCAGGCCAATCAGACGAGCCTGGTCACCATCACCCAGCTCGACCCGATCGGCGTGGCGTTCAACTTGCCGCAGCGCCACCTGGCCGATGCGTTGGCGGCTTTGAAGGGCGGTGGCGCGGCGGTCAGCGCGACGCTGCCCGAGGGCGGCGTCACGGTCGCTGGCCGCCTGCAGTTCGTCGATAACGCGATCGATCCGGCCACCGGCACGGTCAAGGTCAAGGCCCAGTTCGAGAACCGCGACGGCAAACTGTGGCCCGGTGCCTTCGTCAGCATCGCAATGACACTGCGCACGATCAAGGATGCCTTGGTCGTGCCGCAGGCGGCGATCATCCAGGGCGCGCGCGGACCCATCGTCTACGCGGTGCAGGACGACAAGGCCGTGGCGCGTCCGGTGCAGGTGCTGTATGCGCAGGGCGAAGAGGCGGCGGTGAGCGGCGTCAAGCCCGGCGAACGCATCGTGCTCGACGGCCGGCAGAACCTGCGCCAGGGCGCCGCGGTCGTCGAGCGCGCTGGCAGCGCGACGCGCGAATCGGGGGCGCGCGCCGGCACGGGCGCGGCGTCACGCGCTGCGGCCGGGCCGGGTTCGGCTTCGTCGGCCGCGGGAGTCCTGCCATGAACCTGTCCGAACTCTTCATCCGCCGGCCGGTGATGACGGTCCTGCTCAACGCGGCCATCGTGCTGGCGGGGGTGATCGGGATCCGCAGCATCCCGGTCGCGGCGCTGCCGAGCTACGACACGCCGGTGATCAACGTGTCGGCCTCGCTGCCGGGTGCCAACCCCGAGACCATGGCCAGCTCGGTGGCGTTGCCGCTGGAAAAGCAGTTCCAGACCATCCCCGCACTGAAGACGATCAGCTCGTCGAGCACGCTGGGAAGCACCTCGCTGACGCTGGAGTTCGAAGAGGGGCGCAACGTCGACGCCGCGGCGGTCGACGTGCAGGCCGCGCTGCTGCGCGCGCAGCGCTCGCTGCCGCAGGACATGACCAACCCGCCTGCCTACCGCAAGGTCAACCCGGCCGACGCGCCGGTACTGCTGATTTCGATGACTTCGCCATCGATGCCGCCAGCCGACCTGCAGGACTTCGCCGAGCACCTGATTTCGCCGACCCTGTCGACCATCGACGGCGTGGCCCAGGTCAACATCTTCGGCCAGAAGCGCTTTGCGGTCCGTGTGCGCGTGCAGCCCGAGGCGCTGGCGGCACGCAACATCGGCTTGGACGAATTGAGCGTTGCGCTGCGTGCGGCCAACGTCAACACGCCCGTCGGTACCCTCGACGGTCCGCGCCAGACACTGACCCTGCAGGCCAATCGCCAGTTGCGCAATGCGGCCGAGTTCGGCGAGCTGATCGTTGCCGACCGCGGCGGCAATCCGGTTCGGCTGAAGGATGTGGCCAGCGTCACCGACAGCGTCGAGACGCTCAAGACCTGGGCCACGTTCAATGGCGAGAACTCGATCACGCTGGCCGTGTTGCGCCAACCCGGCGCCAATACGGTGGCGGTGGTCGATCGGGTGCGTGCCGGCCTGCCCGCGCTGCGCGAACAACTGCCCAAGTCGATTGTGCTCACGCCGGTCAACGACAGGTCGATCTCGGTGCGCGACGCGCTGCACGACGTGACGCTGACGATGGCCGCCACGGTGGCCTTGGTCGTGCTGGTGATCTTCCTGTTTCTGCGCCGCTTCATTGCCACCGTGATACCGACGCTGTCGCTGCCGGTGTCACTGGTCGGCGCCGTGGCGCTGCTGTGGGGCCTGGGCTACAGCCTGGACAACGTCTCGCTGCTGGGCCTGACGCTGGCCGTCGGGCTGGTCGTCGACGACGCGATCGTGATGCTCGAGAACATCATCCGTCACGTCGAAGCCGGCGAACCACCGTTCCAGGCCGCTTTGCGCGGCTCGCGCGAAGTCGGCTTCACCATCGTCTCGATCTCCTCGTCGCTGGTGGCCGTGTTCATCCCAATTTTCTTCATGCCCGGCGTGATCGGCCTGCTGTTCCACGAATTCGCGGTCGTCGTCGGCCTGGCGATCATCGCATCGGCCTTCGTCTCGCTGACCCTGGTGCCGATGATGGCCAGTCGATTCCTCAGCGACGAGGCGCACAAGAAGCCGCCCGGTGCGCTGGTGCGCTTGTTCGGCCGCGCCTTCGATGCCATGCTCAGTGCCTACACGCGTGCGCTCGACGGCGCGCTGCGCTGGCGCAAGTCGATCCTGGCCCTGGCGTTGGCGACATGCTTCGCTACAGTCTGGTTGTTCATGGTCATACCGAAGGGCTTCTTCCCGGAGGAAGACATCGGCCAGATCCAGGTCAGCACCGAGGCTGCCGAAGACACGTCGTTCCCGGAGATGGTGCGCCTGCAGGAGCGGGTGGGTGCGATCTTCCGCGCCAACCCGAACGTGGCGGCGGTGAATTCGTTCAACGGCGGCGGCGGCTCGCAAAATACCGGCCGCATGTTCGTGACCTTGAAGCCGCGCGACCAGCGCGCACCGATGAAGCAGGTGGTCGAGGGCCTGCGCCGCCAGCTGCGCGAGGTGGCCGGCATCAACGTCTTCATGCGCCCGATCCAGAACCTGCAGCTCGGTGGCCGCCAGAGCAAGGCGCTGTACCAGTACGTGCTGCAAAGCGTGAAAGCCGACGAACTCTACGACTGGGCCAACAAGTTGCAAGACAGGTTGCGCGCCGATCCGATGTTCCGCGACGTGACCAGCGATGCACAATTGCGCGGCCTGCAGGCACAGCTCAAGATCGACCGCGACCGCGCCAACACACTGGGCGTGTCGATCGACGCCGTGCGCAGTGCGCTGTACAGCGCCTTCGGCGAGCGCCAGGTCTCGACCATCTACCTGGCCACCGACAGCTACCAGGTGATCATGGAAGTGGCGCCCGAGGCCAAGCAGGACGAGCGCGCCTTCGCCAACATATACGTGCGTTCAGCCGCCGGCGCCTTGGTGCCGTTGTCGAGCTTTGCCACTGTCGAGCGCGGCGTCGGGCCGACATCGATCAACCATGTCGGCCAACTGCAGGCGGTGACGGTGTCGTTCAACCTCGCGCCCGGCACCGCGCTGGGCGATGCCACGGCCAAGATCGACAAGGCGCGCGAGGCGATCCGCCTGCCGGGCTCGATCATCACCAGCTACGGCGGTGATGCCGCGGTGTTCAAGACCTCGCAAGGCGGGCAGGCCATCCTCATCATTGCCGCACTGCTGGTGATCTACGTGCTGCTGGGCGTGCTCTACGAGAGCTACATCCACCCCTTGACGATTCTGGCCGGGCTGCCGTCGGCGGCGGTCGGCGCCTTGGCCACGCTGATGTTGTTCGGCCAGGACCTGACATTGATCGCCACCATCGGCATCCTGCTGCTGATCGGCATCGTGAAGAAGAACGCGATCATGATGATCGACTTCGCTCTGGATGCGCAGCGGCACGGCGGCATGACGCCGCACGCGGCGATCCGCGAGGCCTGCATCCTGCGATTCCGCCCGATCATGATGACCACGCTGGCCGCGCTGATGGGCGCGTTGCCGATCGCGCTGGGCATGGGCGCCGGCGCTGAGTTGCGCCAGCCGCTGGGCCTGGCCGTTGTCGGCGGCCTGGTCTTCTCGCAGGCCATCACGCTGTTCATCACGCCGGTGATCTACCTCGCGCTCGACCGCTTCAGCGGCCGCGGTCCGGTAACGGCGCCCGAGGCGGCGGCGGCCTGAGCCGTCACTTTGCCGGCGCGATGGCCGGTATACGAAACGCCTTGCCGATCAGGCGCAGGGCTTGGGCGCCGTCCCATTCCTTGGCCCCGTAAACCTTCTCGACCACGCGGCCGTTGGCGTCGACCAGCACCGTCAGCGGCAATTGCGAAGCGCCGAGCATGTTCTCGAGCTGCAATTGGCGATCGATGTAGTGGCTGATCGTCGCATTGGTGTTCTTCAGCAAGCCACGCGCCCTTTCGGGATAGTCGTCGGTCGAGATGCCGATCAACGCGAACTGCGAGGCATGGCCCTGCCAGGCCAGCCGCTCCAGCGAGGCCATCTCCTGCCGGCACGGGCCGCACCAACTGGCCCAGACGTTGATGATCAGCGGCTTGCCGCGAAACTCCGACAACTTGCGCGACGGCCCATTGAGGCCGAGCAGGGTGGCCTCGGGCAGTGTCTGCCCGATTTCGACCTCGCCCGGTGTCTTTGCCGCGGCGAGGTTCGTGACTGCAGACAGCCAGACCACCAGCGCCGCGAGCGCCGCGAGAGCGAGCCTCGGCAGCCGCGAGCGCGCGATGCGCTCACGGACTGCAGCGCGGCCGCGGCCCGCCATGCTGAGGCGATCAAGCACGCGGCGCGCTACTCCTTGATGTCGACGCCATAGAAGGTGTGGCGGCCGAACGGGCTCAGCTTGAAGTCGATGACTTCCTTGCGCACCGGCTTCAACTGCACCGCGTGGGCGATCGTGAACCACGGCGCCTGCTCCTTGAAGATCACCTGCGCCTTCTTGTAGAGCTCGGTGCGCTCGGCCGGCTTGGAGACGGTCTTGGCCTTTGAGCACCAGATCCTCGAAGCGCCTTGAAGCAGAATTTGGCGACGTTGCTGCCGCCGCTCTTCGCGGAGTCGCAGCCGAGCAGAGTGTGCAGGAAGTTGTCAGGGTCGCCGTTGTCGCCCGTCCAGCCGAGCATGCCCATCTGGTGCTCGCCGGCCTGCATGCGCTTGCGGTACTCGCCCCACTCGAAGCTCTTGATCTCGGCCTTGACGCCGACCTTGGCCAAGTCGGCCTGCATCAGTTCGGCGATGCGCTTTGCGTTCGGGTTGTAGGGGCGCTGCACCGGCATCGCCCACAAGTCGGTGCTGAGGCCGTTGGGGAAGCCGGCCGCGGCGAGCAGTTTCTTCGCGGCTTCGGGATCGAACGGGTCGTCCTTTATCGCATCGTTGTAAGACCACATCGATGGCGGAATCGGATTCTTCGCTGCCACGCCCGGTCGACAGGTACACGCCGTCGATGATCGCCTTCTTGTTGATGGCCATGCTGATGGCCTTGCGCACGCGCACGTCGTCGAAGGGCTTCTTCTGCGTGTTGAAGGCCAGGTAGCCGACGTTCAGGCCCGCCTGCTCGAGTACGGTGATCTTGGGGTCCTTGCGGATCGCGTCCAGATCGGCCGGGTTCGGGTAGGGCATGACATGGCACTCGCCCTTTTGCAGCTTGGCCCAGCGTACCGAGGCGTCGGGCGTGATCGCGAACACCAGGTCGTCGATCTTGGCCTTGCCGCGCCAGTATTGCGGGAAGGCCTTGTAGCGGATCACGGCATCCTTCTGGTACTGCACCAGGTAGAAGGGGCCGGTGCCGATGGGTTCCTGGTCGAGCTTTTCCGGCGTGCCGGCCTTGAGCATGGCGATCGCGTACTCCTTGCTCTGGATGCCGGCGTATTCCATCGCCAGGTTCGACAGGAAGGGCGCCTCGGGGCTGTTGAGCACGATCTTCACCGTGTAGTCATCGACCTTGTCGACCGACTTGAGCAGCTTGGGCATGCCCATGTCGTTGAAGTACGAGTGGTTCGAGCTGGTGACCTTGAAGTACGGGTCGTTCTCCTTCCACTGGCGCTCGATCGAGAAGAGGAAGTCGTCGGCGTTGAAGTCGCGCGATGGCGTGAAGTTCTTGTTCGAGTGCCACTTCACGCCCTTGCGAATGTAGAACGTGTAGGTCAGGCCATCGGGCGAAATGGTCCAGCGCTCGGCCAGGCCCGGCACCACGGTGGTGCCGCCGCGCTCGAAATCGACGATGCGGCCGTAGATCTGGCTGTTGGCGTCGAACGAGGTGCCGGTGGTGTTTATGCCGGGGTAGAAGTTCTCGGGGCTGCCTTCCGAGCAGAAGACCAGGGTCTTGGCCGACGCGGTGCCGGCGGCGAGAAGACTGGCCAGCGTGGCGGCGGCGGCAATGGCCAGGACTTTGGGCCGGTGATGCGCGGGTCGGGTACGGTTCATGGAGCGACTCCTGTTGTGGGGGTGATCGATTCGATCGAGAAGCGTCATCCTACCCGCGCGGCGGGCCACCGCGCCAGTGGATCGAACAGCCTACGACCAGCGCTCGGCGTGGTGGCAGGCCAGCAGGGTTTCGCCCAGCGGGCGCAGCGCTGGCCGCTCGGCGCGGCAGCGTGCATCGGCGTGCGGGCAGCGGGTGCTGAATGCGCAGCCGGCGGGCGGGTTCAGCGGCGACGGCAACTCGCCCTGCAGCACCACGCGCTCGACGCCGGGCAGCCGTCCCATCCCCGGCGTCGAGCCGAGCAGAGCGCGGGTGTACGGGTGCAGTGGTCGGCTGAATAGCCGCGCCTTGGGCGCCTGCTCCATCATCCGGCCCAGGTACATGACCATCACCTCGTGGGCGATGTGGCGCACCACGCCGAGGTCGTGCGAGATGAACAAGTAGGCCAGGCCGAGTTGCTGCTGCAGGTCGGTCAGCAGGTTCAGCACCTGGGCCTGCACCGAGACATCCAGCGCCGAAACCGGCTCGTCGGCCACCACCAGCGCCGGGTCGAGCATCAGTGCGCGCGCGATGGCGATGCGCTGGCGCTGGCCGCCGGAGAACATGTGGGCGTAGCGCACAGCATGCTCGGGCCGCAGCCCCACGCGTGCCAGCATCGCCTGCGAGCGCTCGGTGCGCTCGGCGCTGGTGAGCGTCGGCTGGTGGATCGCCAGTGGTGTTTCGAGAATGGCGCCGATCTTGTGCCGCGGGTTCAGCGAGCCGAACGGATTCTGGAACACCAGTTGCACCGAGCGCCGCAGGCGCAGGCGTTCGGCATCGCTGGCCGGTGCCGCGACCGCGTCGACACCACCGAGCCGCAGCGTGCCGGTGGTCGGCTTCTCGATCAGCGTGACCAGCCGCGCCAGCGTCGACTTGCCGCAGCCCGACTCGCCGACCACGGCCAAGGTGCGCCCGGCCTCGATGCGAAACGACACGCCGCCGACCGCCTGCAACTGTGCCGGCTCGCGAAACAGGCCGCGACGGATGGTGTAGATGCGCGACAGGTCGGTCGCTTCGACCACCGACGTGCCGCGGCTCATGCCGTGACCCCGGCCAATGGCCGATGCAACTGGATCAGCGCGTCGCGCTCGGCGTCGCCGAGTGCATGGTGACAGCGCACCAGGCCGCCCTGCCACTCGCGCAGCGCCGGGCGCACATCGCGAGAGTGTTCGGTGGCAAAGGCACAGCGCGGCGCGAACAGGCAGCCGGCCGGCCGGTCGAGCAGGCCCGGCACGACGCCCGGAATGTTCGCCAGCCGCGCACTGCCGTCGCTGCGCTCGGGCATCGCGGCCAGCAGCGCGGCGGTGTAGGGGTGCTGCGGCGCGGCGAAGAGGTCGTCGGCACTGCGCTGCTCGACCACCTGGCCGGCGTACATCACCGCCACGCGTTGCGCCATCTCGGCCACCACGCCCATGTTGTGCGTGATCAGCACCAGCGCCATGCCACGCTCCTTCTGCAGGTTGCGCAGCAGATCGAGGATCTGCGCCTGAATCGTCACGTCGAGCGCAGTGGTCGGTTCGTCGGCGATCAACAGCCGCGGATTGCAGGCGATGGCCATCGCGATCATCACGCGCTGGTTCATGCCGCCCGACATCTGGTGCGGAAAGTCCTTCAATCGGCTGGCCGCCGCCGGCATGCCGACCTGTTCGAGCAGCTCGATCGCACGCTTCGTTGCCGCGCGGCCGTCCAGGCCGAGGTGCAAGCGCAGTGTCTCGCAGAGCTGAAAGCCGATCGTGAAGCAGGGGTTGAGGCTGGTGGTCGGATCCTGGAAGATCATCGCCACGTCGCGGCCGGTGATGGTGCGTCTCTCGCGCGGCGACAGCGTGAGCAGGTCGTGGCCGGCGAAACGCATCTGCCTGGCGCGCACGACACCGGGAAACCCCACCAGACCCATCAGCGCCAGCATGCTCACGCTCTTGCCCGAGCCCGACTCGCCGACGATGCCCAGCACTTCGCCTTCGTCGAGGGTCAGCGACACGCCCTCGACTGCATGCATCGTCGCGAGCTGCGTCGGGAAGTCGACGTGAAGGTCTTCGATTTCGAGTAACGGCATTTCAGCTGCTAAGTGCCCTGTTGCCTTCGTTGCCTTGCCGGGGCGGGACCCGGCAAGGCAGCGCGGACCACCGCAGTCAGAGAACCACAAAACTGGGCGATGCTCATTTCAGCGCTTCAATTTCGGATCCAGCGCATCACGCAAACCGTCGCCAAGCAGATTGAAGGCCAGCACCGTGATCAGGATCATCAAGCCCGGAAACGTCACCACCCACCAGGCACGCAGCACGAACTCGCGTGCGTCGGCGAGCATCGTGCCCCACTCGGCCGCAGGCGGTTGCGCACCCAGGCCGAGGAAGCCGAGCGCGGCGGCGTCGAGGATCGCTGTCGAGATGCCGAGCGAGGCCTGCACGATCAACGGCGCTGCGCAGTTCGGCAACACCTCGATGAACATCAGGCGCAGCGGGCCGGCACCGGCCACGCGCGCGGCGGTGACGTAGTCCTTCGACGATTCGCCGATCACCGCGGCGCGGGTGATGCGCACGTAATGCGGCAGCACGACCACGGCCACCGCCAGCATCGCGTTCATCAGGCCGGGGCCGAGGATGGCCACGATGACGATCGCCAGCAGCAGGCTGGGCAGCGTCAGGATGATGTCCATCATGCGCATGATCGCGATGTCGGTCACACCGCGGGCGAAGCCGGCGATCAGGCCGAGCGCGATGCCGACCACGATCGACAACGCGACGACGGCGATGCCGATCACCAGCGACAGCCGCGCGCCGTACATCAGGCGCGACAGCAGGTCGCGGCCGATCGCGTCGGTGCCGAGCCAGTAGGCCGACGAGCCGCCGGCCTGCCACGACGGCGGGCGCAGGAAGGCGGTGTTGTTGGTCAGGTCGGGCGGGTAGGGCGCGAGCCAGGGTGCCAGCGCGGCCAGCAGCAGCACGCCGACGACGATCGCCAGGCCGGCCACGGCGCCGGCGTTGGCGCTGAAGTGGATCCAGAAACTGCGCAGCGGGCCCGGCGGCTGGACCGTCTCGCTGCCGGCGGCCAGGGCATGTGTCATGACGGTGGGTATGGCAGCCATACGTGTGCTCAATGGCGGGAGATTCGCGGATTGATGACACCGTAGGTCAGGTCCACCAACAGGTTGACCACCATCACCACGCCGCCGAGCAGCAGCAGGCCGCCCTGAAGGACGGGGTAGTCGCGCCGCGAAATGGCCTCGATCATCCACTTGCCCACGCCGGGCCAGGAGAAGATGGTCTCGGTCAGGATCGCACCCGTGAAAAGCACGCTGATCTGCAGGCCGATGACGGTGACGACCGGGATCAGCGCATTGCGAAAGGCGTGCAATGCGACGACGCGCAGCGTCGACAGGCCCTTGGCGCGGGCGGTGCGGATGTAGTCCTCGCCCAGCACCTCGAGCATCGCCGAACGCGTCATGCGCGCGATGATCGCCAGCGGGTTGGTGCCGAGCACGATGGTCGGCAGGATCAGATGCGATGCGGCCGAGCGCAGCGCGCCTTTTTCGCCGGAAAGCCAGGCGTCGATGAGGTGAAAGCCGGTCACCGGCTCGAAGTAATACGCCACCGCGATGCGCCCCGACACCGGCGTCCAGCCCAGTTGCACCGAGAACAGCAGGATCAGCAGCAGCCCCCACCAGAAGATGGGCATCGAGTAGCCGGTCAGCGAGCCCATCATCACGCCGTGGTCGAGCACCGTGTTGCGCTTCACGGCCGCCAGCATGCCGGCCGGGATGCCGACGATCAGCGCAAAGACGATGGCGCAGAGGGCCAGTTCGATCGTCGCCGGGAACAGGGCGGCGAACTCCTTGACCACCGGCGCCTGCGTGATCATCGACTTACCCAGGTCGCCGTGCATCAGCCGACCCAGGTACAGCCCGTACTGGACCAGCAGCGGCCGGTCCATGCCGTATTCCTTGATCAGCGCGGCGTGGCGCGCCGGGTCGATACCGCGTTCTCCGGCCAGCGTCTCGATCGGGTCGCCCGGCACCAGCCGGATCAGGAAGAAAGCCAGCGTGGTCATGCCGATGAAGGTCGGCACCACCATGGCCAGCCGGGTCAGGACAAAACGCCACATCGGGGCATGCTAACCGCCGCTGACGGCAGCGCCGATCCCGGCAACCCCCTATTTGCTGCCTGACTTAGCATCGCGCTCGAAAGACCGGCGCGGCCGAATTCATGATGACACGATCAATCGCTATTCAGATTGCCGACGACGGTAGCGGCAGAGTGCAGGGCGACGCACGTCATTCGCAATGACGGCCTCGCTGCAGGTCTACGCCGGTCCGCGCGCACGCCCGCATCTGCGCGAGCGTGGCCAGGCAGCGGGTGACGTGCGCGGGGTGCCGGCCGCCGCGGGCGGACAGAAGGGCCTGGTGTTGTACCCGCACCTCCAGGCCGCGGTCGTCGCCGGCTGGTTCGACAAGGGGCTCAAGCACCGCCACGCCGCCACGGCGGGTTTGTCCAACGTGGTCCTGCTGTCGCCGCATCCAGATTGGGTCAAGGCGGCGCTGCCGAACGCCAAGCTGCCCGATCGAGGCGACTTCAAGGCCTACGGCGACGACCTCGCGGGCCGGCAATAGGCGTGGTCCGCGGCGGTCGCGGCAAGCCAGCGTCTGGTCGACGAGTTCGCGGCATTGGTGCAGCAGCCGTCGATCGACGCGCTGCCTCTGGCTTAGGGCGTGCAGGGTGAACAGGCCCTCGCTCAACCCAGCAGCGCATAGGGTCCACCGCGTTCCAGCGCGCGCCGGTACGCCGGCCGGGCGTGGATGCGGGCCAGGAAGTCGGTGAGCCTGGGGCAGCGCCCGGTCAGCCCGCTGCGCGTGGCGCCGGCTTCGAGCGGAAAGCTCATCATGATGTCGGCGGCACTGAACGCTTCGCCGGCGAACCAGGGTCGCGTCGCCAGTTCCGACTCCATGAAGGCGAGTTGGCGGTCGATGTTGGGCTGCACGAACCCGGTCATCACCTTGTTCGCGATCGACTTGGCGATCGGCTTGGCGAAGAACGGCATGCGTGCGTTGCGCACCTTGTTGAAGACCAGCGCCATGACCAGCGGCGGCATGGCCGAGCCCTCGGCGAAGTGCAGCCAGTAGGTGAAGCGCAACCGCTCCGGCGTACCGGGTGCGGGGCGCAATGCGGTGCCGCCGACACGGTCGAGCAGGTATTCGACGATCGCGCCGGTCTCGGCGACGGTCACCTCACCGTCGCTGAGCACCGGCGATTTGCCCAGCGGGTGCACCGCCGCCAGCTCTGGCGGCGCCAGCGAGGTTTTCTTGTCGCGCGCGTAATGCTTGATCTCGTAGGGCAGGCCGAGCTCTTCGAGCAGCCAGAGCACGCGCTGCGAGCGCGAGTTCTCGAGGTGGTGGACGGTGAGGGTCATGCAGGCCTTCGATCGAGTCGATCGAGGCATTGTTGCTCAGCGCCTCAACGCTGGCGCGGATCGAGCGCGTCGCGCAGGCCGTCGCCGAGCAGGTTGAAGGCCAGCACCAGGCCAAAGATCGCCAGCCCGGGCCAGATCGCCATCCACGGCGCCTGGTCGACATAGTTCTTCGCGGTATTGAGCATGCTGCCCCAGCTCGGCGCCGGCGGCTGCTGGCCCAGGCCCAGGAACGACAGGCTGGCCTCGGCGATCACCGCCGCGGCAATCGCCAGCGTGGCCTGCACGATCAGCGGCGCGGTCACGTTGGGCAGCACGTGGCGCAAGGCGATGCGCCAGGGCGGGTTGCCGACCGCGCGCGCAGCCTCGATGTAGTCCTCGACCTTGATGTTGAGCACCTGCGCGCGTGTCAGGCGCACGAAGATCGGTGTCGCCGAGACGCCGATGGCGATCATGGCGTTGGTCAGGCTCGGGCCGAGGAACGCGGCCAGCGCGATGGCCAGGATCAGGAACGGGCAGGCCAGGAAGGCGTCGGTGATGCGCGAGATCAAGGCATCGACCGCGCCGCCGAGGAAGCCCGCCGCCAGCCCGATCGGCACGCCGAGCGCAAGCGAGATCGAGACCGACACCACGCCGGCCAGCAACGAAGCCCGCGTACCCCAGATCACGCGCGACAGCACGTCGCGCCCGATGTCGTCGGTACCGAACCAGTGCGACACCGTCGGCGCCTTGCGGATCGCGCCCCAACTGGTGGCAATCGGATCGTGCGGCGCTATCCACGGCGCGAACAGTGCCAGCGCAACGAAGCCGAGCACGATGACCAGCCCGATCATCGCCGCGCGCCGGCGTCGCAGCCGGCGCAGGGCCCGGCGCCACGGCCCCGCCTGCGGCGCCTGTGCAATCAACGGGGAGGGCAGCACGGCAGACACTTCAGTTGCCCCACCGCATTTCTTTCCCACTCTTTGCGGGGATTGGCGCGGCAACGGCGCACCCGGGCAGGCGGCAGCGCTTCGGCGAAGCGGTCGGTGCTGCGCACCGACTGCCCTGCGGTGCGCGGCCTTGTGGCCCGTCGCACAACTCGCTGCGCTCACTGCGTTCGCTACGCTCAGACAGGGTGCGACAAATCAGTTTACGAAGCGCGCTGCGCGCGCGGGCCACAAGCCCTGTGCTCCTCGGCGCCCCGCAGGCGCGCTGCCGCCTGCCCGGGCGCGCCTTTGCGGAGACAGTGGTGGTTCGCGATCGAAGACCAATACCAGCTGGCCTTCGCGGCAGGCGGTACCCGGCAGGGGCGATTTGTGGGGCGGCGAGGAGCGCAGGGCTGGGGTCGGCGCGCGCAGCGCGCTTCGTGGACTGACTCGCCGCAGCTGTCCGAGCGCAGTGAGCGCAGCGAACGTAGCGAGTTGTGCGGCGCGACCCCAGGCCGAGCACCGCAGCGGAGTCGGCGCAAAGCGCCGACCGCCCCAGCATGAGCCCCTGCCGGGTGCCGCCTGCCGCGATGCGCAGAACCCACGCAAGAACGCAGAGCCACCGAAAACCACAGTGAACTTGATGCACGCATCATCGCAGTCGCGGATTGGCCACGAAGTACGCCAGGTCGGCCAGCAGGTTCAGCGTGATGTACGCCGTGGCCGTCAACAGCACGACGCCTTGGACGACCGCGTAGTCGCGGTTGAAGACGGCGTCGACGATCAGCTTGCCGAAGCCGGGGATGGTGAACACCTGTTCGGTCAGCACCGCGCCCGACAGCAGCGTGCCGAGTTCGAGTGCGCCGAGCGTGATCACGGGCGTGAGTGCGTTGCGCAGCGCGTGCTTGAGCACCACCACGTGCTCGCGCAGGCCCTTGGCGCGCGCGGTGCGCACGTAGTCCGACGACAGCACCTGCAGCATTGCACTGCGCGTGTGGCGCATCAGCACGCCGGCGATCGCGTTGCCGAGCACGAAGGCCGGCATGATCATCGCGGCCAAGTTGGCGCGCAGGTCCTCGAATGGACTCACGTAACCCGACGCCGGCAGCCAGCCGAGCTGCACCGAGAACAGCAGGATCAACAGGATGCCGAGCCAGAAGTTCGGCGTCGAGATGCCCCACAGCGCGAAGACGTTGGCCGCGCTGTCCCACCAGGTGCCGCGGCCGACGGCCGAGACGATCCCGGCCGGCACGCCGATCGCGAGCGCGATGGTCATCGCGATGGCGGCCAACTCGATCGTCACCGGCAGCTTTTGCAACACCAGGTCCAGCACCGGCTGCTGGGTGCGGATCGATTCGCCCAGATTGCCCTTGAGCACCCCGCCGACCCAGTAGGCATAACGCACAGGCAAGGGCTCGTCCAGATGCAGCTTGACACGCAGGTAGGCGATGACGGTCGGGTCCTGCTCTTCGCCGGCAAGCACCTGTGCCGGGTCACCCGGCAGCAGTTGCTGCAGGCCGAAGATCAGCATCGAGACGAAGACCAGCGTCGGCACGATCTGCGCCAGACGCTTGGCCAGGTACTCGAGCATCGCAGCGAACCCAGGCGGTTATGGCGCCATCGTCAGACCCGAGACGCGCAGCAATCCGTCGGGCACGCCGCGCACACCGGCCAGCTTCGCGTTGTAGGCCCACAACCAGTTGCGGTGGTACAGGTAGATCACGGGGCGCTCCTTCAACACGCGCGCGGCGATCTGCTCATAAACCTTCTTGCGCTCGGCGGTGTCGCGCAGGGTCCGTGACTGGTTCAGCAAGACATCGGTTTCGGCCGAGCAGTAACCGGCGTAATTCAGCGGCTGCTTGCAGGCGTGGAAGCTGAAGGCATTGCCGTCGGGGTCGGCGCGTCCGCTCCAGGCCAGCGCGTAGGCCTCGAACTCGCCCTTGTCGGCCAGGTTCAGCGAGGTCGCGAATTCGGTGGCCTGGATCTTCACGTCGAAGCCTGCCTCGCGTGTCATCGCCTGGATCACCAGCGCCAGCCGCTGCGCGTCCGAGGTGGTTGGCGCCATCAGCGTGAAGCTCGGGTTCGGCACGCCGGCCTCCTTCAGCAGCGCCTTGGCGCGCGCGATGTCGCGCTTGGGGATCGGCACGCTCTTGGCGTAATAGGCGTTGTTCGGCGCCACCCACTGATTGCCGACCGTGGCCTCGTTGTCCATCACCACCTGCGCCAGGCCCTGGCGGTCGAGCGACAGTTCGAACGCTTCGCGCACCCTGGCATCGCGGCCGAGCGGGTTCTTCTGTGCCTGCTCGCTCTTGCCGATGTTGATGGTGATGCCCTGGTAGCCGATCTCGGTGATGCGTGCCACCTTGAAGCGCTTGTCGGCCTGCAGCTTCTCGATGTCGGACGGGGCCACGCGCTCGATGAAGTCGAACTGGCCCGACTTGAGGTTGGCCAGCCGCACGGTGGCATCGACGACGGGGGTGTACGTGATCTTGTCGAAGTGGATCGCGGCCTTGTTCCAGTAGCCGTCATAGCGCTCGAAGACCATGCGGTCCTGCGCCACCCGCTCGACGAACTTGAACGGCCCCGAGCACACCGGCTTGGTGCCGAACTTGTCGCCGGCGGCCTGCGCCGCCTTGGGCGAGACCATCATGCCGGCGCGGTCGGCCAGGGTCGCCAGCAGCGGCGAGAACGGCGCGCTCAGGTTCAGCCGCACGGTCATCGCATCGACGACATCGACGCTCGCCAGCGGCGCCAGTTCGCCGCGCCGGTTGCTGCCGGCCATGCTCTTGTGCCGCTCGAGATTGAATTTCACCGCCGCGGCGTCGAGCTTCTCGCCGTCGTGGAATGTGACCCCGGGGCGGATCTTCATCGTCAGCGCCTTGCTGTCGGCCGACCATTCCCAGCTCTGCGCGAGTTGCGGCACGATGGCCAGCTTCTCGTCGACGTCGAGCAGCTTGTCGCACAGCGCGGCAAAGACGACGCGGCCGACGAAGGTGCGGGCCAGCGTCGGGTCGAGCACGTCGGGGTCTTCAGCCAGGCCGACCCTCAGGTGCTGGGCCTGTGCCGCAGACATGGCGGCAAGCAGCAGCGCAGCCAGGGCGAAACGATGCAGGGTCTTCATGGCGGGGTTCTCCTCGGGTGGCGGATCAGGGTGCGAAGGCCGACTGCAGTCGCGCCAGCCGCGGGTTGGCCGACGCGGCGGGCCGCAACGACGGCGGTGCGGCGATCTCGTTCCAGCGATGGCAGGCCACCGCGTGACCGGCATTGTCGATCAGCGCCGGCACGCTTTGTGCGCAACGCGGCTCGGCATGAATGCAGCGGGTGTGGAAGTGGCACCCCGCGGGCGGCGCCATCGGGCTCGGCACGTCGCCGGCGAGCAGGATGCGTTGCCGCGCGCCGCCCGGCTCGGGCACCGGAATCGCCGACAGCAGCGCCTGCGTGTACGGGTGCCGTGGCGCGGCGAACAAGGTGCGCTTGTCGGCCAGCTCGACGATGCGTCCGAGGTACATCACCGCCACCTGCGTGGCAATGTGGCGCACGACGGCCAGATCGTGTGCGATGAAGATGTATGCCAGGCCGAAGCGCTGCTGCAGGTCCTGCAGCAGGTTCACCACCTGCGCCTGCACCGAGACGTCGAGGGCCGATACCGGCTCGTCGCAGACGATCAGCTTGGGCTCGACGGCCAAGGCGCGGGCGATGCCGATGCGCTGGCGCTGGCCGCCGGAGAACTCGTGCGGGTAGCGTTGTGCATGCTCGGCACCCAGGCCCACGGTGTGCAACAGCTCGGCCACGCGCTCGCCCTGGCGGCCGCGCTGCAGGCCGTGCAGCAACAGCGGCTCGGCCAGGATCTGGCCCACCGTCATGCGCGGATCGAGCGACGAGAACGGGTCCTGGAAGATGATCTGCATTGCGCGTCGCCGCTGCCGCAACGCTCTGCCATCGAGCAGGCCCAGGTCGGTGCCGTCGAACAGGACGCGGCCGGCAGACGGCTCGATCAGGCGCAGTACCAGGCGGCCGAGGGTGGACTTGCCGCAGCCCGATTCGCCGACCACGCCCAGCGTCTGCCCGGCTGCCAGCGTGAAGCTCACGCCATCGACCGCACGCACGGCAGCGCCGACTCGACCGAACAGCCCGCGCCGGACCGGGAAGTGCTTGACCAGGCCGTCGACCTTCAATAGTGAGCCGGTCACTGGACTGACCTCCGCGCTGTGCGCTCCGGGATGAGCGCTTTGGAGCGGCCATGCGCGCCGCTCAAACGCTGCTTCAAACGGCGGGGTGTTGACACAGGGTGTCTCATGCCGGCTCCGCCTGGGCGCGCGCCGCGAGCAAGGCATCGGCATCGAGCGGCGCCTTCCAGCAGGCCGACGCGTGGCCGGCGCCCAGTGCGCGCAGCGGCGGTGACTCGGCGCGGCATCTCGCGTCGGCAAATGGGCAACGCTCGGCGAAGCGGCAGCCTGGTGGAAGGCGCAGCGGGCTCGGCACCTGACCCTCGATCGAGGCCAGCCGCCGCTGCTCGCCGTGCAGGCGCGGGATCGAACCCAGCAACCCGACGGTGTACGGATGCTGGGGCGTCTCGAACAGCGCACCGACCGGCGCCTGTTCGACGATGCGGCCGGCGTACATCACCACCACCTCGTCGGCCACTTCGGCGACGACACCCAGGTCGTGCGTGATCAGGATGATCGCCGTGTGCAACTCCTGCTGCAGGCCTTGCATCAGGTCGAGGATCTGGGCCTGGATCGTCACGTCGAGCGCAGTTGTCGGCTCGTCGGCGATCAGCAAGCGCGGCTCGCAGGCCAGCGCCATCGCGATCATCGCGCGCTGGCGCATGCCACCCGAAAGTTTGTGCGGGTGCTCGTGAAAGCGCTGCTGCGGCGCCGGAATCCGCACCTTCTCCAGCATCGCCAGCGCGCGCGCGCTGGCTTCAGTACGCGTGAGCGGCCGGTGCCGCAGCAGGCCTTCGACGATTTGCTCGCCAATCGTGAAGGCCGGATTCAACGACGACATCGGCTCCTGGAAGATCATCGCCATGCCGTTGCCGCGCAGGTCTTGCATGGCCCGCGGCGCAAGCCCCACCAGTTCGCGGCCCTCGAATCGAATCGACGAGCCGGCCACGATACGCCCGGGCGGCTGCGGCACCAGGCCCATGATCGACAGCGCGGTCACGCTCTTGCCGCAGCCCGATTCGCCGACGATGGCCAAAGTGCGTCCGGCCGCGACGGCCAAGGCCACGCCATCGACCGCCGCGAACTCGCCATCGTCGGTGGCGAAGCGGGTCTGGAGGTCTCGGACTTCGAGCAGGGGCGTCACGATGGCGGCATGATGCTACAGCCGGTCTGCGGCGCGCAGTAGGTCAATGTCGCGCCGGGCGGTGCTTCGACGCCATCCTGCTGTGCGGCCGGGTCAACGCGGCGGTCCGCAGCAGAACGCAAAATGGACTATCGACTGCCATCTTGCGATGCTTGCACTTGGCCAATTGCTGACCCAAGAAGGCGGCTGGCATCCGGCAAGTCCGTGTTGGGGCGACTTCTTGGCTAAGCGCGTTTTGGCGAGAAATCCGTCGATTGGTAGGGATGTTGTTGTGTGCAGCGCTTCGCACCATCCAAATTCAAGCGACGCCGGCAAGTGTCTGGCGCTACAACGCTCTCTCCTCCTCGAGGAGGTGCCGCTCTGGCCCTGCTACTACCAGTTCTCACCGCCGGTACGGGCCTCGGGTGCGCGAGCGTGATTGCGTTGATCGCGTCGCCCAGGGCATAGGTACCTCACAGGCTGGCGCGCGGTTGCGCACGACCTCCGTGCGTACGAGGTTCTACAGCGGTACCCAGTTCCATTTCACGAAACTGGAGCAGGCGTCGTCGATCGGAGCTTGTCATGGCGGTGACAGCCTGCAGCACATCGCGAAGGATTGGTCGTCATGGAGGAGACAGTTCGTCTACAGCCCGAAGCGCTCGTGCCAGTGCCGCGGTATGAGCGCATCGGTGGCGAGCGCAACCAGCATCGAAGCGCCGAGCAGCGGATAGAGCAGTCCGAGCATCACGGCGACCGCCACCGCATTGCGCGCAGCCACTTCACCCTGGCCACGCGGGGGGGCGGCAAGGTGTCCGCGGGGGCGGCGTTTCCACCACATGACGACGGCCGAGACGGCCAGCACGACGATGGCCATGCAGCCGAACAGCATCACGATCTGGTTCGCGAGCCCGAACTGGCGCCCAGTGTGCAGGCTGATGCCCCACTCCGTTACACGACCGGCGATGCCGTAGTCACGGTAACCGACATCGGCCAGCACGACGCCGCTGTACTGGTCGAGGTGGACCACGCGCTCGGCGCGTGCATCGTCCGGAAACAGCATCGCGGTGTAGACCCCGCGCGCGCCGTCGGGCAGGTTGATTGGCGTGCCCTGTGGAATGCCCAGGCCCTTGAAGATGCCAATCGCCCTGTCGAGGCCGATGGAGCTCTCCACACCGGCCGTCGCCGCTGCAGTCCGCGATACCACACCCGCATGATTGGCATGACCACCCTCGGACTGCGGCAATGGCACCCGCGTCAGGGTCCAGGGCACATTGCCGAGGCTGGCCATCGGAATGGCAGACTCCGGTGGCTGGCCCCAAAGGTACTTCGGCAACCCGACGCCCCACTCGTTTGTCCAGTGACCAAACTGCGCGCCCCAGAATGCCGACCATGGCATGCCGGTCACGGCCAAGAACAGGATTGCGGCCGCGGCTGTGACACCGGTGACCGCATGCAGGTCTCGCCACCAGGTGCGCTGCGCCGGTCGCCCGCGTACGCTGTATACGCCGCCGCGGCGTCCGCGCGGCCACCACAGGAAGAGGCCCGACACGACGAGCACGATGGCCCAACCCGCGACGATCTCGATCCAGTGGTTGGCGACCGTGCCGGCAATCACCAGCGAATGGATGTGCCTGACGAGCTCCATTAGTTTCAGGTCGTCTCGCAACGTGCCGAGCACGCGTCCGGTCTGCGGGTCGAGATAGACAGAGACCCTGTCGCCGGCCGCAGAGCGCACTCCGACCTCCGCACTCCGACCCAGGTCCGGAGGGGCGACGAATCTGGTAGCCCGTCCAGGCACCACTACCAGGGCCTGCGCCACGAGCGCCTCTGGGTCCAGCTGCGCGGGGGCTGCGCTAGGGACAAACCACAGCGGTCGGTACACCAGCGCCTCAATCTCGTACTTGAACAGATACAGGCTGCCGGTCACTGCCATCATCGTGAGGAACGGCAGACACACCAGCCCGGCATAGAAATGCCAGCGCCATATCCTACGGTGGAGCGGAGTGTCAGTCATGGCTGCGCGCTGCAGAAGCTACAGGCTAGAAGCTGTAGCTGGTGCGAAGGCTAAACGTGCGCGGAGTCCCTGGCAGTACGCGATTTTCGGTGCCGATGGAATAAACGAAGAGGTTGTCGCTGTAGTAGTAGGTCTTGTCGAAGGCGTTGGTTAGCGTCGCGTCGATCCGGAGAGAGCCGATCTTCGCACCGACGCCGAGGTCGAAGGTCAAATAGCTGGGAAGTGTCACCGTGCCGCCGTTCACCATTTTCCGCGACCCAACATAGTTGGCAGCGGCGCGCCATTCGACCGGGCCAATCGTCACACGGGTCGAGGCGGTCAAGCTGTGCTCGGGAGTTTCGGCGAGCCGTGTGCCCAACAGCGCTGGGTCCGTGGTCTGCGATACGACGCCGTCAAGATAGGCATAGCCACCCTGCAACCACCAGCCGCGCAGCGGCGACCATTCGCCTTCCAACTCGATCCCTTGCACGCGGAATTGGCCCTCCTGGATCTGGAAGCCGACGTTGGCCGGATCGGGGACCGCGACATTGTTGCGGCGAATGCGAAACGCAGACAGGCTGGTACGGATTGTGCCGCGCTCTAGACGTATCCCGACTTCGGCCTGGTCGGACGTCTCCGGCTGGAACGGTGTGCCGTCGGCCCTGCGTGCGCCGGTCACCCACTCCAAGTCGTATCCCGTGTTGTACCCGCCGAACAGCGACACGCCGTGTCCGAGCGCATAGGTCGTGCCCAACTGCCACGACGTGTTCGAAAGGTCTGCGGAGCTGGGGGCGCTGAAGAAAGCAGTGCTGAAAGTGTTGTTGTTTTCGGATTCCGAACGGCGAATGCCGGCCACGACGTTCCACGCCTCAGTCAGCGCGATTTGGTCCTGCGCATAGAGGGCGTAACTGTCGAGGTAGTTCTGGGATAGGAAGCCGAAGTTGCTGGTGGGCGCTCCGCAGCCATAGATCGGGTTCAGCGAATCGATGGGTCCGATTCCGCAGGGAACGTTGTCCTGCATGCGGAAGTCCACCCTGTCTGCGCTGTACTCGAGTCCGAACAGCAGCTTGTGGTTGACGCCGAAGGCCGTTGCCTGCCCCGACAGATCGAGCTGACCGACATAGAACCGGTCGTTCTCGCCTGCGTTGCGGCCCACACGCTGGATAAGGGTCGGTTGGCCGGCGACTGGCGTGAGCAGGGTGGTCGATTTCGCAGTGTTGTTGAACTCCGAATACTGGAAACGCGGTGTCAGCGTCCATGTTTCGCCGAGCTTGAAATCAACCCAGGCCTGGATCAGCGGCGAGTGATTTTCCTGGAGTGAGTAGCCTGGCTCGCCCAGGAACGTAGAGCGCTTTACTGTCGCAACGCCGTTGCTGGTAACGGTTCCGACCGTCGGCAGGCCCGGGTTGTTTGCCGTCTCACGATTCAAGTATTCGGCGACGAAGTGAGCTGACACCCGGTTGCTGGGCCGCCACGCCAGCGTCAGGCCGACGTTCTCGCGGTCCAGGTCCATATTGTCGACAAATGTGCCCGAGCGCTCGATTTCGCCGGTCAGGCGGATGCCGAAGGTCTCACTGATCGGTCCGCCGACGTCGATCGTCGTCATCTTCTGGTCGTAACTTCCGAGTGTCAGCGCAGCCGAACCCGCGAACTCTTCAGTCGGCTGCTTGGTGATGATCGAGACGATCCCGCCCACCCCAGACTGGCCGAAGAGCACGCCCGAAGGCCCTTTCAGCACCTCGATCCGCGCGATGTTCGACAGGGCCGAGGAGTCGACGTCCTGGTAGTACCGCTGGCGGATGCCGTTGCGCATCTCATAGGCCGCGAATCCGCGCAGCCTCAAGGTGCCACTTGCGCCGCTACCCACACGGCTGCCGGCGACAGTGGCCGATGGCACCGCGCGCAGCACATCCTCAACGCTGCTCGCACCGCGTGCGACGATGTCCTCTTCGTCAAGCACCTGAACGCTCTGCGGCACTTGTGCGAGAGGGATTCCGGACCTCGCTCCGAAGTCGCTGGGTTTCGCGCCAGTGATTTCGACGCGCTGCGGCTCGGTCTGCGCCCAAGCATGCGTCGTCAGTGCGGCCATGGCCAGGGCCACCGCGTGGCGGCGGGAGGGGGTGGATTTTGGCTGCTTCAAGGGAGAGTCTCCTGAGAGTGATCGATTGGCGCGGTCGTCGAGCGGCGCTGTGGCGTCAGGTTGGGACGTGCTTCTCATGGCGCACTCCCAAGCTCGGCGCGCGCAATCAACTCGAGTGCGCGGCGTTGGGTCTGTAGGGTACGGGGGTCTGAATGGCCCTCGTCGGCCGGCTCATAGCAGCACGGCAAGTCGACGGGCTGTCGCCATGCGGGGGGTGTGACGCTATCGATGCGGTTCATGCGCGTTCTCCCGAAAGCCGGGTTTGACCCGGCGATGCACGATGTCGCGGCGTGGCCTCAAGGGCTCAGCGCCGGGCGGCGATTAAGGCATCAGGAGTACTGAGGAGGGGCGCGCGGCTGCGCACTCATCCACGCGTGTCGTGTGCGCGGCGCCGCCAGGAAGGTAGTCGGGACCTGGTCGGAGAGTGTGGGTACCGGCACCAGGACCACAGTGGCGGCGGGGATCGTGATGGCGTTCGCATGAAGCGAGCAATAGGGGCAGTGTTCGAAGGGATGAACGTCGTCGGACGCTGGGGCCTTGTCACTCGGACTGTCCGCCTGGACCCAATTGGCACCGGACGAACTGCAAGCCTCGATCCAGGATGCGCTGTCCTTAGTGCCCGATGCATGCAAGATCGACGGCACCAGCATTGCCATCAGCAAGGCCAGCGTGCCGATCCAGGCAGTCATGATGCGGGTCACGCGACGGAAACGCATGATGTTGTGTCAATCGTTGGTGGCCATGGTGTCCGGACACTGCGTACAGGCTGGATTCGAAGTTGCTCCGGACCGGAAACTGCGACTACCCGGTGCAGGTGCGAGACGCTCGGGTCAGTCGTGCGGTGCCTTCGGGCTAGTTCTCTTGACCGCAATCGCGAAGGGCATCGGCCAGCAGCAGGTCGAACGCCTGCGTGTCTTTGGACCAGAGCGTAAGTAGGGCACCCGCCTCGCCATACAGGCGAATGCCGCTGACCGTGCGGCTGGCACAGTAGGACACGGCGATCACGCTGTCGAGGTCCAGTTCCACGGTTGCGCTTGCGCCCTGCATGCGCAAGCAACGGCCGTCGCACGTCAGCGCATTGAATCTGCCGCGCCACGACGATCTTATGCCGTCGATCTCCGCATGGAGCAGGACTTCACTCAAGGCCAGGCTGCCGGCCAGAATGCGTTGAGCAAGTGCTGGTGCGTCCGTGCCCTCGTCGAGCGGCGCAATGATGGGAGGTGGAGCCTCCGAGTGCGCGCCTCGGCCCTGATCAAATTGTTTGAACGAGATGGGATCGCAGGCTGTGTCGCCCCCGAGTTCCGTGGCGAGTCTTGTCAATGCGCAGGCGCGCGTTATGGCTGCAAGGGGAGGGCCGCTGCGCCGCGGCGTATGGCGCGCTTTCGAGGTGGTCTCGTACACGATTTGCTCCTGGTCGCTGCGACCGGTCGCATGGCCCCCCTTTGGGCGGCCGGCGCGGTCGCGATCTGTGGAACGACCCGAGTGGGCGCTGCGCGCGGCACTCGAGTCAGCAGCGTCAGATCAGGAGATCGAGGGAGGTGCGCGGGGCTGCGCGATGACCCAGGCGAACCGGGTGCGCGCTGTCGAGGGGAGTGAGCCAAGGACCTCGAATCGCAACAGCGGCGCTGCTGCTATGGAGATGGGCGCGGGAGGCAAACCCAGCCCACTCGCATGAAGTTTGCAGTACGGGCAGTGTTCGCCAGGCTGGAGTTGCGTCGGCGCCGGCGCGGTCTCGCTTGCATTGGCGTCGCCAGCTGCGACCCACTTGGTGCCGAGCGTGGAGCAGACCTCAAACCAACTTTCGCTGCCGCCCGACCGCACGGCGTGCGAAAGAGTCGGCATGAGCGAGCCGAGCAGGACGGCGAAGATCGCCACCCTTGCCGTGACTGTTCTCAGTGACCGACTCCATTGCATGGAATCAGTCTAGGCGTGAACGTCGAGGGCAGGGCCGTCAGTTGCGACTTGCGACACCCCTCGGCCAGGCTGGGGATATACCCTACCCGACGGGCCTCGAGAGGCGCGTGTTGCTGTAAGGCCGTAGGCCCAGTGCTGGGCGAGACCGTGAGCGGTTTTGCAGGCTTATCCGCCCGCGACCTAAGAGGGACACATCGGCAGAAAGCCGCACAGACGGCCAGTGCATGCATAGAATTTGCGTATGCATTGGGCTCGGTCGAATCGACGCTTTTCAACTTGGCTGGCAGCATTCGCCATCCTGCTGATGGCGCTTGCGCCGAAGATGTCGGATGCAGTGCAGGTCAGCGCAGCCGGGGGGTGGATCGAGGTCTGCACCATGTCGGGTGCCACCTGGGTCAACGCGTCAGGCGACATCGACGAAGCTGCGCCGATGCCGACGCCAACGCAATCGCACGCCGATGACCATTGCCCCTACTGTGACTTGCGCGCCACGGCGATCGGGATGCCGGTGGCGCCTGTGGTGTTGCCGTTGCTCACCGCGAAATTCGAGTTTGCGGCCCGTTTCCTCGCTGCACCCCGTACCGCCCATGCTTGGCGCGCGGCACAGGCGCGAGCGCCACCCCTGTTCTCCTGACGCGTTACGCCACGTTGCGGGCGGCTTCGGCCATGGCCCGCGATCGAATCACTTCCCCCTGGACCTCGTTGCCCGGGTGCGCAGGAGAGTACCGTGCCCCTCATCGAACGCGTGCTTCATGCAAGTCGCGCAACTGGACGTCGCCGCGCGTCACTCGTCCTGCTCGGCTTGGCCATGCTCATCGGTGCATGCGACGCGCGCAAACCCGCCCTCCAGGGTATCGACATCACCGGTGCCGAGTACGGACGCAGTTTCGAGCTCGCCGATCCGCAGGGGCGGCAACGCAAGCTGGCGGATTTCAAGGGCAAAGTCGTATTGCTGTTCTTCGGCTTCACGCAGTGCCCCGATGTGTGCCCGACAGCATTGAGCCGTTCGGCGGAAGTCCTTCGACTCTTGCGTGACGACGGCAGCAAGATCCAGGTGATCTTTGTCACCGTCGATCCGGAACGTGACACGCCGAAACTGCTGCAGGCCTACACCACGGCCTTTCATCCGAGCTTCCTCGGCTTGCGCGGTGACTTGCAGGCCACACGGCAAACGGCCGGTGAGTTCAAGGTCTTCTATGCCAAGGTACCTACGGGCAGCAGCTACACGATGGATCACACCGCCATCGCCTATGTCTTCGATCGGCAGGGCCGGATTCGCGTCGCACTGCGCCATACAGACACGGCGCGTCAGGTGGCCGACGACCTTGCCCTATTGCTGGACGAGTGAAACGTGCGTCCAGGGGGCATGTGTCTGGATCGGATCAGAGCCCAGGGCATTGGGGCTCGAAGGCGCAGTGTCTCCAGAGTTCGGCACGTGGTGCCAGCGTGCAGTTGCGCATTCGGCGCAGAGGCCACGGTGGGCAACGTCGTACCCGCGGGACAGGGCGCCGCCCGATCGTGACGCACATCAAGCCATGTCGCACGCTCCAATGGCAGGCTGCGGCCCTACTCGCGCAAGATCCGCATCCGACCGTCGAGTAGTGCCGCTTGATCGATCAATATCCACCAAAGGAGTCTGACCCATGAACACCACTCAGCGCGTGTGCGTTGCCATCGCCATTGCATCGATCTCGCTTGCCGTTAGCGCCCAGACTGTCGTCAAAGAGGCCTGGGTCCAGGGCACGGTGCCACAGCAAAAGGCCACCGGTATGTTTGCCCAGATCACCTCCACGGCAGGCGGCAAGCTCGTGGCCGCCAGTTCACCTGCGGCCGGCGTCGTGGAGATCCACGAAATGACCATGGACGGCAATGTCATGAAGATGAGGGCGATTCCCGGGCTGGACCTGCCCGCGGGCAAGGCCGTGGACCTCAAGCCCGGCGGGTATCACGTGATGCTGATGGGCCTGAAGCAGCCGCTCAAGGAAGGCGATACCGTGGCCGTGACACTGGTGATCGAAGGCAAGGACGGCAAGCGCGAGTCGGTGCCAGTCAAGGCGCCGGTCAAGGCGCTTGCTGCAGCCAAACAATGAGTTGGAGGAAGACCCATGCAACGACGCAATTTTGTCAGCGCAGCCGCGAGCATCGCGGCCATCGGGTTCGGCAGCCTGGCCTCTGGCCGCGCCGCGGCCCAGGCGACCGCCGAACACGACCACAAGGCCATGATGGCGGGGCCGGCTACGGCCAAGCCCAGGCGCTATGACGAACTCGTGGAGCCGTTCCAGGCCTGTAGCAAGGCGGTCGCGGTGTGCATCTCCCACTGCCAGACCTTGCTGGCCACGGGGGACCGTTCGCTCGGCCGGTGCCTGCGCACTGCGCTCGATTGCGACGTGGTCTGCAATGCCGCCTTGCGCGCTGCGCTGATCGACTCGAACTACACGCCGTCCTTGGCCAGAACCGCGGTGGCCGCCATGGGTGCCTGCGTGAAGGCATGCAAGCCCCACATCGAGCACCACGCCGAGTGCAAGGACTGCCACGATGCGTGCCTGGCGGCGATCGACGCGGCAAAGAAGCTGGCCTGAAGCCAGGGCAACGCGGCCCAAAGCCCGAATCGAACCCTGCGCGATCACCTCGCACTTGGGTTTGTATGTGGCTCGTTGCCACGCCAGTTGAACATGCGCCGGCGGGGCCGTCGGTTTCGGACGCGCTGCCGCCTCCGCGCGGTATCGCGTCGTACTTTCGGGCGTGCTCAAGGGGCGATGCCTCGTCCAGCGTAAAATGATCGTGTGCTGAAGCGGCCGAACTCACTGCACGCCCACAATCTGTCGTGGGTGTTATGGCTCGCGCTGTTGCTGCCACTGGCACAGTCCGCAGCCACATGGCACGCCTATTCGCATGACCTGAAGGCATCGGTTCAACGCAGCGACTCGCAGCCGTCAACAGCGGATCATTGCGAGCGCTGCCTGGCCGCCGCGGCCCTCAGCGCCGGCGCCCTGCCGAGTGTGCACAGCCTGCCCGTGTCGGAGACTCGGCACGAGCCGCCGGTGCTACAGGCACTCGGCGTCTGGTCATCGCGCACTGCGCTGGCCTACCGCAGCCGCGCGCCGCCCTTCACCCCGCGCTGATCGCTGAGCCTCTGCGCCCGCCCGAGCATGACTCGGGCGCGTGCAGTCCCGACGTCATCGCCTGGAGTGAACCTTCATGTTCAAGCTCTTTCCTGCGGGCCTTGCGCTCGCGTTGGCCGCGCCATTGGGCGCGCAGGCCGACACCGCCACCGACATCAACGTCTTGCGGCGCGAGATCGAAACGATCCGCGCCGACTACGAAGCGCGCCTGAAGGCGCTCGAGCAGCGGCTTCAGGCCGCCGAGTCCGCCAACGGCGCGGGCTCGCCTGCGAGCCCGGTCGCCACCGCAGCGGTGCCGGCAACACCCGCGGCGGCCAACGCGACGGCCGCCGGCGCCAATGCCTTCAACCCGGCCATCTCGCTGATTCTGTCGGGTCTCTACACGCACACCTCCGAGGACCCTTCACGCTACGCCATCACCGGCTTCCAGCTGCCCAGCGGGGCTGAAGTGGGCCCTGGCACCAGGGGCTTCAGCCTCGCGGAATCGGAGCTTGGCTTTGCCGCCAACATCGATCCGTGGCTGCGCGGCAGTGCAAACATCGCGCTGCACGGCGACGACACTGTCTCGGTCGAGGAGGCCTACATCCAGACCACCTCGTTGGGCAGCGGCCTGTCGCTCAAAGCCGGCCGTTTCTTCTCCAACATCGGCTATCTGAACTCGAAGCACTCGCACACCTGGGACTTCGTCGATAACCCGCTGGCCTACCAGGCCATGCTCGGCACGCAGTATGGTGACGACGGCGTGCAATTGACCTGGCTGGCGCCCGTCGATCATTTCATCGAGCTAGGCGTCGAACTGGGCCGCGGGCGCAGTTTTCCCGGCGGCGACAACAGTCGCAACGGGGCCGGCATGTCCGCGTTGACAGCGCATACCGGTGGCGACATCGGCAGCAGCCACAACTGGCGCGCCGGCCTGTCGGTGCTGAGCGCGAAGGCCGACGACCAAGTACTCGACGGCTTGGACGCGAACGGCAGTGCTGTGAGCAACGCCTTCAGTGGCAGCACACGCGTATGGGTCGCCGATGCGGTGTGGAAGTGGGCGCCCGAGGGCAACGCGACGCGTACCAGTTTCACGCTACAGGGCGAGTACTTGCGCAGCACGCGCAGCGGCAGTCTGGTCTACGACGCGAGCAACACCGGCAGCGCGGGCGCCTATGACGTGACACAGTCGGGCTGGTATCTGCAAGGGGTCTATCAGTTCCTGCCGGGCTGGCGAGTCGGTCTGCGCACCGAACGGCTGGACCCGGGCACGCCTGACTACGGCGCCAATGCCGGCCTGCTCCAGGTCAGCGACTATCGGCCGAGCAAGCAAACGCTGATGCTCGACTACAACGCCAGCGAGTTTTCGCGCGTGCGTCTGCAACTCGCGCAGGACCGCTCGCGCGAGGGGTTCGTCGACAAGCAGCTCTTCGTTCAATACCAGGTCAGCCTCGGTGCGCATGGCGCGCACGGCTACTGAATGCCACTTTGGAGATCACGATGATGAATCGCAAGATGGTTTCGCTCCTGCTCGCCGCACCACTGCTGCTGGCCCTGCCGGCCCACGCCGCGTTGCGCGTCTTCGCCTGCGAACCCGAGTGGGGCGCATTGGCGCAGGAACTCGGCGGCAGCCTGGTCGACGTGTCGGTGGCCACCAGCGCATTGCAGGACCCGCACCAGATCCAGGCCAAGCCGAGCCTGATCGCGCGCGCCCGCAACGCCGACCTGGTGGTCTGCACCGGCGCCGAACTGGAGATCGGCTGGCTGCCGGTGCTGCTTCAGCAATCGGGCAATGCGAAGGTGCAGACCGGACAACCGGGCAACTTTGCCGCGGCCGACGTCGTGCGCAAGCTCGACCTGCCGGGCCAACTCGACCGGGCGCAGGGCGATGTCCACGCGGCCGGCAACCCGCACATTCAGACCGACCCGCGCAACATCGCGCAGGTTGCGCTGGCATTGGCTGCCAGGTTGCAGCAGATCGACCCGGCGCATGCCGGCGACTATGCGCAACGAAGCGCAGACTTCGGCCGGCGCTGGCAGTTGGCCATGACACGGTGGACCACGCAGGCGGCGCCGTTGAAGGGCACGCCGGTCGTGTCGCAACACAAGGCCTTCGTCTACTTGTACGACTGGCTGGGTCTGAAGGAGGTGGCGGTGCTCGAACCCAAGCCGGGCGTCGAGCCGACCGCCGCGCACTTGCAGACCGTCCTCATCGCCCTGAAGGCCACGCCGGCACGCATGGTGCTGTATGCGGCATACCAGGACCCCCGCTCCTCCGACTGGCTGAGCAAGAACGCCGGTATGCCTGCAGTCAAGCTGGCTTCCACGGTGGGCGGAACCGAGGCTGCGAAAGACCTGTTCGGGTTGTTCGACGACACGGTCGCCCGACTGCTCGCTGCGGGGGTGAAGCCATGAGTTGGAGCGCGCTCGACTGGGGCATCCTCGGCCCGGCCCTGATTGCGGGCATGCTGGTGCTGGCCACGCATGTGCCGCTGGGAACTCAGGTGCTGGACCGTGGCATCGTCTTCATCGATCTCGCGATCGCGCAAATCGCCGGCCTGGGCGTGATTGCGGCCGATGCGGTGGGGTTGCCCGAAGGCGGACTCGCGGTGCAGGTGGCAGCCGTGTGTGCTGCGCTGCTCGGCGCCTTGCTGCTGACCTGGACCGAGCGCAAGGCGCCGGAACAACAAGAGGCGCTGATCGGCGTGATGTTCATCCTCGCGGCCTGCGGCGGCATCCTGTTGCTGGCCGGAAATCCGCACGGCGGCGAGCACCTGAAGGAGCTCCTGGTCGGCCAAATCCTGTGGGTCAACGGCACGCAACTGCTGTGGCTGGCCGGCGTGTCGGCCGTCTTGCTCGCCGCGCTGTGGTTCGGCTGGGTCGACCGGCTGGGCCGCTTCGGCTTCTACGGCGCCTTCGCATTGGCGGTGACGGCATCGGTGCAATTGGTCGGTGTCTACCTCGTCTTCTCGAGCCTGATCATTCCGGCGCTGGCGACGCGATCGCTGAGCGGCCGTCGCCGGCATGTAGCGGCCTATGGCGTCGGAGCGCTTGGCTACGGGCTCGGGCTGGCCTTGTCGGCGGTGCTCGATCTGCCTTCGGGCGCAGTCATTGTCTGGACGCTTGCCGCCTGCGCGGTCCTCTTCGCGATGACCCTGGGCACGCCGACCACGTTGCGCGATAGAGAGCCACTGGGTGCGGAGCCGACGAAGGGCTGACTGAACGAATCCAAGCGATGTCTACGCCGCGCATCAGCAGCAACCTCGGAGAATTGACATGAAGACAGATCGAATTGTGATGGTTGGCGTTGCCGTGAGCATGGTTTTCCTGTTGGCGGGATGTGCACACCGCTGGGAGCAACCCGTGCGCGCGGATGGAAGTTATTGCTTAGTGATTGGCAAGTCCCAGCACAGCACCTGCACGATGGAGCCTGTACCGACGGCCGAAGCCGATGCGGCGGCAAAGCGATTCCAGCCCGACAAGGAGGCGCTCATTGTGTATGTCGTTCGCAACCGCTGGGCGGATGCTCGCAACCTGGTCCCGGTTTCGGTGGACGCGGGGTCGGCGCTGATGACCGTTCCGGAGTCGATGATGCGCGTCAGGCTCACGCCAGGACGCCACCAGTTGGCGCTGTCATGGGAAGGCAATTCAACGACGCAGACCGTCGAAGGCCAAGCGGGGGAGGTTCGCTTCGTTCAGCTCGTCGGATTTGTTTCGTCCTGGGGTAGCAGTTATGGGTGGGACGCAAGCGATGTCGATGGCGCCCGCGCACGTGCACTGAAGTCGCGCTTGATCGCTGACGCTGATATGCGGTAGTACCGTCCTTCGTGGCGGCAGTGCCGAAATCCGTCGGCGCTTATGCGCGCCCGCAGCCATTGCGCGGCGTCTGATGCGAACGCGGCGGGAGTGCTGGCCCGTACTGGATCTCTTGCTTGTGGTCCAACGCCACGCTAGGCTCTGCGTGGTGAGCCAGCGATACGATCGACCGATGGCATTGGCCGAATCGTTGGTGCCGTGGTGCGCCAGCCTGCTGCTGTGCGTGGCACCGGCTGCCTGGGCTGCCGACGAGGCCGATCGCTGGCAGGCTCTCTTTGCTGCCGTGCCGGTATTGCCAGCGACGCCGGCCGAGGCGTCGAAGAAGATCTCGGCGCACCCGGTGCAGACCGAGGGCCTGGGCATGGCCCAATTGCGCATCGATGTGGCAGACAGCGCGCTGCGACGGCTGCAACAGGACGTGGATCAGTTGTTCGAGCCGACGGCGAAAGCCAGCGCTGCGCAGTTCCAGCGCACGATGGACGCTGTCAATCGCGACCCCAGGCTGACCGAGATGGCGCGCACGCTCGACAAGGCCTGGAAGCCGGATCCGGCCCACCCCGACAAGCAGCCATCGCTCGACGAACTGCGCACACTCGAGCGCGAGGTCGAACGCGTACTGGGCCCGATGCCATCAGCGGCCAGCGCTGCGCTCGCGCCGCGTTCGGAGATCGCGGCCTATCGGCTCGAATTGCAACGTGCCACGCCCCGTGCCGCACAGTTCCTGCAACGTCTGGTCGCCCAACAGCGCCAGTATGCGCAACAGCACATGCAGGCCGACCGCGAGACGATCGCGCGGCTGGCGGGTACCGACGTGGCCGCAGCGGCCCGCGTGCTGGTTGTGCGCCACCACGAGCTGGCGCGGCAGCAGCTGGCCGATGCTTCTGCCACTCTGCGCGAAGCGCGTGAGGTGCTGGCGCCGCGTGTCAGGCGCCTGGCCGAACTGGCACGCGCAGCCGAGCAACGCAACGCAACGCCGAGCGAGCGCAACGAGGCCTACGCCTTGCTCAAGGCCTATGTCGAGTTGCTGCTTACGCTGCAGCGCGAAACGCTGCAGGACGTGGGCTTCTGGGGCGGCGTTCGCGTCGTCAGTGCGTTGCCCGCCGCCGCGCAGGCTGACGCGCACTCGCTGTACGAACAGGAACTCGCACCCGGTTTCGAGCTGCGTGCCAACGGCGAGTTGCCGTACGCGCTGCCGTACTACCCATTGGGCCGCGCGATCGTGATTGGCCAGCCACCGGGGATTCACTGATCGGGTCCCGGTGGCCGCAGAATGCCTGACACACCGCTGCCCGAGCCGACGCCATGAGCCAATCACCGACGACCGCCTTCACCGACGCGGCCACCACCTGGAACAGCCGTTTCGAGGGCGACGAGTACCTGTTCGGGACCGAGCCCAACGTCTGGCTGAAGCAGCACGCGGCTGTCTGGCCGCCGGGCGCTCGTGTGCTGTGCGTGGCCGATGGCGAAGGCCGCAACAGCGTCTGGCTGGCGCAGCAAGGCCTGGTGGTCGACGCCTTCGACATCGCCGAAGTCGGGGTGGCCAAGGCCCGGCGACTGGCGCAACGGCACGGCGTCACGGTGAACTACAGCGTCGCAGACTGCGAGGCCTATGCCTGGCCGCAGGGCACGTGTGACGGCGTGGCGGCCATCTTCGTCCAGTTTGCCGATCCCGCCGCGCGCCAGCGGCTGTTCGCGCGCATGGCAGCGAGCCTCAAGCCTGGCGGCACGCTGGTGCTGCAGGGCTACACCCCCAAGCAACTCGAGTACGGCACCGGCGGGCCGCCGCACGCGTCGCACCTGTATACGCCGCAGATGCTGCGCGAGGCCTTCGCCGGCCTGCAGATCGTCGAGTTGCACGAATACGAGGCCGAGATGGCCGAAGGTAATCGGCACCGTGGCCGCTCCGCGCTCATCGGCCTGGTGGCGCGGCGTCACTGATCTTCGACAAGGCAGCGACGCGGTCAGCCCGGCAGAATCGAGCCCGGGGCATGCCGAACTGGCTGCAATGGACGACGTCCTTGCGGCGAATTGCGATGCCTATGACAGGCGCGAAGGTGACGTCCATGGACAATCATTCGATCTCCGTGCTCAGGGCGCACCTGCAGCGCGCGGGGCAACGGCGCGGCGGCTGGGTGCCTGGTCTTGCCTTCGCGCTGACATTGGGGTCGACCGGGTGCGCCATCGAACTGCAGAACGCGCAGGCGGTCGCCGAGATGTCGCAGCCGCCCGGTTCGGTCTACACCGGCTGGCGCGTGTTCCAGGACAAGTGCGCCGGCTGCCACGGGCCGGCTGCGACCGGTACGGCAGGTGCTCCCGACCTGCTTCCCCGCGTTCGCGAAATGGGGTCACGCCGATTCGTGAATCTCGTGCTCACCCGCTACGACTGGGAACTTCCTGCGGCGAAGGCTGGCAGCGAAAGTGCGGCACGGCAAGCCCTGGTCGAGGATGTCGTACAGCGCAAGCAAGGCATGCTGACGATGCCCGCATGGCAAGGTGAGCCGCGCGTCAATGCTCATATCGTGGACCTCTACGCCTATCTCTCGGCGCGCGCCCAGGGCACGCAGGGCCCCGAGCGTCCAGCGCCGTAATGGCGTGCCCGTCGCCGGCACGCCCTGTGCGCGCCCGCTCCTGGCGTCGCATGGGGAGCGCGACAGTTCTTGACTCTGCGCGATACAGGATCAGGGGGGCGTGACGCCGGCGCGTCGTAACTGCGCCCGCAACCGCGCAATCTCGTCGATCAAGTCCAGCATCACGCCCACGCTCTGCAAGTTGGCTTCGAAGTCGCGCTGCAGGCGGCGGATGCGGCGCACGCGGGCGATTGCTTCGCCACTGAAGCGCCATGCCGGCTCCAGGGCAGCAGGCGCAAGCAGGCCTTCGTCGACCAGCAACCGGACGAATTCGGCCTGCGTGCCGCAGGCGGCGGCGAAGGCCTCGAGTTCGAGCGCCTGCTCGTCGCTCAGGCACACGCCGACGGCGATGGATGAAGTGTTCATGGTTCGGCTCCCACAGTCGCGCGCGGGTCGAAGGCCAGGTCGCGAGCCATCTGGCGGTACAAGGCGCGCGACTCGTCGTCGTTGGCCGGCGGCAGCACCACCTCCAGCAGCACGTAGAAGTCGCCCGGCGGGCTGCCCGGGATGCCGCGCCCACGCAGGCGTAGCTTGCGACCGGTCTGCGAACCGGCGGGCACGTTCATCTCGACCGTGCCGTCGGGCGTGGGCACATCCACGGCCGCGCCGAGCGCGGCTTCCCACGGCGCGACGCGCAGCGTGAAGTGGAGGTCGCGACCGTCGACATGCCATCGCGCGTGGGGCGCGAACTCGACCTCCAGGTACAGGTCGCCACGCGGCCCATCACCCAGGCTTGCAGAACCCTGGCCGGCCAGACGGATCAGTTGCCCGGCGCGGATGCCCTTGGGGATCGCGACCTGCAGCGTGCGCTCGTGCAGCGCCACGTTGCCCGCGCCATCCATCTCAGGGCTGTGCAGGGAGAGCTCGCGCGTCGCGCCGTGAAACGCGTCTTCCAGTGGCACCACGATCTTGGCATGGTGGTCCTGCCCGCGCTGCGCACGAGCTTGGCCGAACCCCTGGCCGGGCCGACCTCGCGCGCCGGCGCGCCGAGCGGCGCCGAACAAGGCCTCGAAGAACGAGCTGTGGCCGGCACTGTCGCCCTGCGGGCCGAACGCATCGGGCCCGCCGCTGAACTCGAAGCCGCTGTCCCAGCCCGGCGGCGGCTGGAACGCCTGACCGTCCCGCGCACCCTGGCCGACACGGTCGTAGGCGGCGCGCTTCTCCTTGTCGCGCAGCACCTCGTGGGCCTCGTTGAGTTCCTGCATGCGCGCCGACGCGTCGGCGGCCTTGCTGATGTCGGGGTGGTGCTTGCGCGCGAGGCGGCGAAAGGCCTTCTTGATGTCGTCGTCGCTGGCGTCGCGCGCGACGCCGAGCACCTTGTAGTAATCCTTGAACTCCATGGCGTGCTTTCTGAGTGCGGACGGCTCGCCCACGCAAAGTATCGCGCCGGCGCGCCGCAGCCGTCTGCGCTGCCGCAAGCCATCGCGCTGCGTCGGCCGCCGGCCCACCGCGCGGGCGTCAAACCGATCGCGGTGGCTTCGCTTGCACTGCCTGGAAGGCCTCGATGCGGGCCTCGATGCGGGCGCGGTCGAGTTCTCCCGTCGCATCGTGCCGACCGGCCAGGCAGGCGACGAACGGCTGGAAGCGCTGCAGGCTGACGTCGTACAGGCGCTGCAACTCGACGATCGGCTCGGCGTGGTCGTCGACGCGCAGGTCGAGGTCGGCATGGTCCTCGTCGCCCTGGATGCGCAGCGCGGCCGACTGCTTGCCGCGCTTGTCGCCGCCCGCGGTGTCGCCGGCGGCCATCGCGGCGATCAGGCGCGGCGCCAGCGGCTGCCCGGCATGGGCCCGAAACGCCTCGGCGCATGCGGCCAGTACCTGCGGGCCGGCGAGCATGTTGCCGGCGACGCTGAAGTCATCGAACACATGGTGGCCACACCAGTCGACGCAAGACTGGCCGGTGTGCGCCGCGCCGGTGCCGCGTTGGCCGATGACGTGCAATTGCCGCTGTGCGCGGCCGGCATCGGCGGCGGTCAGGGTGGCCACGACCTCGGCCGGGAAGCGGCCCTCGGCCAGCAGCGCCAGGCCCGCCGGGCCGTACAGCGGGTTCATCAGGGCCTGCGTGGCCAGCGCACCGACGCCGCGCCGGGTGTGCACGCACAGCGCGCCGACGGCGAAGAAGCGGCTGGCGATCGCGACGCCGAAGCGGCCGTTGTCGTCGCGGGCGAGGATCGACCAGGTCATGACACTACGTGGCGCCGGCGCGCCGGGTCGAACGGGGGTTCGAACATGGAGACGAGTGTGCCTCCATCGGCCATGCCGTGTCCCAAGTCCGGTCAACGCTGGCTTGCATCGTCGGCGAGCGGCCACCAGCGCGCCGCGAGTTCTTCGAAGCTCGTCGCGCCTTGCGCCGGCAGGCGTTCGAGGTACCAGCGCAGGTTGCTGTAGCGATGCAACATCGCATAAGCCATCAAGCGGCATTGCAACGCTGCGTCGAGTTGGTCGTGTCGGTAGCCGTAGGCGAGCAGCGTGCGGCGCAGGAAGCGGCTGTCGCCGCAGGCGACGAACAGACCGAAGGACGCGAAGTCGTATTCCGCTGCGCCGAGCATCGCCGGCTCGAAGTCGAACAGGCCGCTCAATTGCCAGCCCGCGCCGTCGTGCTTTACGAGCAGGTGCTCGCGCATCAGTTCGGTATGCAGCAGCGAGCGGCGCGCGTCGATGGCTGGCATCCAGCTGTGCAGGAACCCCGGCAGGCGCTCCAGCCAGTACGGATCGAGGCGCCGCGCTTGTTGGCGCTGCACGGCGCTGTCGCGCTGGGCGGGAATGAACTCGTCCCAGCGCGGCGCGAAGTCGGCGACGGCCGCGGTGTCGAGGGCGTGCAGCGTGGCGACGGTGTGGCCCAATTCGTCTGCGAAGCGGTCGCGCTCTGCGGCCGAGAGTTCGGGCCAGACATCGAGCAGCCTGCGCCCGCGCAACTGGCTCATCAACAGGCAGTGCCAGCCACCGTCGGTGTCCGCTGCCAGCAGGCGCGGGGTGGGGATCGGCAGCGCGCCGTGCACGACAGCGAGCGTGCGCGCTTCGATGGCGGCGTATGCGCCCTCCTGCGGCGGGAACAGCTTGAGCACATGCTCGCTGCCGAGCGCGTAGACCGGCAGCGAGCCGCTGTCGTAGCGAACGACGGGCAGTCCGTCGAGACCATGGCGGGCGCAGACGGCGCCGACGCCTGCCGCAAGCGCGGCGTCGTCGCGCAGCAGCGCGCTCCAGGTGGGCGCGTCGGCAGCGTGCGGGAACGACATTCCGGTGTGCTCAGGCGCGAAGCAGCTTGTTGACCAGCTCGGGCGTCGTCGAGGCGCCGTACTTGCGCATCAGTCGGGCACGGTAGACGTCGACGGTGCGTGGACTGATGGCGAGCCGCTGGCCGATGCGCTTGCTCGTCAGGCCGTCGATCAGCAGCGCGGCGATTTCGCGTTCGCGGGCGGTCAGTTCGGTGCCGACGCGGCGGCGCGCCGACAAGTCCTCGAAGCTCCAGATGCCGGCGGCATGCGGATGCCCGGGGTCGAGCGCGCGGCCCGCCACGTGGCACCAGAACAATTCGCCCGACAGTCGCTTCATGATGCGTTCGTCGGCATAGAAGCCGCGCTGATCCAGGCTGGCGACGATGCGCGCGCCGGTGCGCTCGAACTCGTCGTGGGTCGGGTAGAGCAGCTCGAAGCTGTGACCATCGAGCTGCTCGGGCCGCGTGGCGCCGAACATCGCCAGCACCTGCAGGTTGCAGCTCTGCATCAGGCGATCCTTCGACAACACCAGGCCGATTGGCGCCAGGTCGAAAGCGGTGCGGTAGTCCAGGGTCATGCGTGGGTCGCGAGGTCGATTACTGAATTCTACGTAACGACTACGTAATGCGTTACGTAGTACGCTCGCGCGCTGGCATTTTCTTGGAGACCACGCGGATGAACAAGATCTACCCGAGCGCGAAGGCCGCGCTCGACGGCCTCGTCCATGACGGGCAATTGATGGCCGTCGGCGGCTTCGGCCTGTGCGGCATCCCCGAGGCGCTGATCGAGGCGCTGAAGGCCAGCGGCGTGAAGCACCTGACCGTGATCTCCAACAACGCCGGCGTCGATGGCTTCGGCCTGGGCAAGCTGCTCGAGACGCGGCAGATCAAGAAGATGATTTCCAGCTATGTCGGCGAGAACAAGGAGTTCGAGCGCCAGTACCTGGCCGGCGAACTCGAACTCGAATTCACGCCGCAGGGCACGCTGGCCGAGAAGCTGCGCGCCGGCGGCGCCGGCATCCCGGCGTTCTTCACCCGTACCGGCGTCGGCACGCTGGTCGCCGAGGGCAAGGAGACGCGCGAGTTCGACGGCCATACCTATGTCATGGAGCGCTCGCTGGTTCCCGACGTGTCGCTGGTCAAGGCCTGGCGCGCCGACAAGAGCGGCAACCTGCAGTTCCGCCTGACCGCGCGCAATTTCAACCCGGCGGTGGCGATGGCCGGCAAGGTGACGGTGGTCGAGGTCGAAGAGATCGTCGAGACCGGCAGCTTCGAGCCCGACAGCGTGCACCTGGCGGGCATCTACGTGCACCGCATCGTGCTCAACGCGCATCCCGAGAAGCGCATCGAGAAGCGCACGATCACCGAAAAGGCAGGCGTTTAACTATGAGCTGGACACACAGTGAAATGGCAGCCCGTGCGGCGAAGGAACTGCAGGACGGCTACTACGTCAACCTCGGCATCGGGCTGCCGACGCTGGTGGCCAACTTCGTCGATCCGAAGATCGAGGTCTGGCTGCAGAGCGAGAACGGCATGCTGGGCATCGGCCCGTTCCCGACCGACGACGAGGTCGACGCCGACCTGATCAACGCCGGCAAGCAGACCGTGACGACGATTCCCGGCTCCAGCATCTTCGGCAGCCACGACAGCTTTGCCATGATCCGTGGCGGCAAGATCAACCTCTCGATCCTGGGCGCGATGCAGGTCAGCGAGAAGGGCGACCTGGCCAACTGGATGATCCCCGGCAAGATGGTCAAGGGCATGGGCGGCGCGATGGACCTGGTGGGCGGCGTGAAGAACGTCGTCGTGCTGATGGAGCATGTGGCGAAGAAGAAGGACGGCAGCATCGAGTTGAAGATCCTGCCCGCGTGCACGCTGCCGCTGACCGGTGTCGGCGTCGTCGATCGCATCATCACCGACCTGGCGGTGATCGACGTGACGCCGCACGGCCTGAAGGTCGTCGAGATGGCGCCGGGTGTGACACGCGAGGAACTGCAAAGCAAGACCGGCGTGCCCTTGCATTGACGCTGACGTAGCATTGCCGCCGTTCATAGGAACGAGGCTGGCGATGAAGACAGACGGATTGGGTCGGGCGCTCGCGGCCTTCGCCACGGCGCTTGCGCTGGCCGCCGCGCAGGCGGCCTCTGTAGCGCCGGTGGCGGCCGAGAACGGCATGGTCGTCACGGCCCAGCACCTGGCCACGCGTGTCGGCGTCGACGTGCTCAAGGACGGCGGCAACGCGATCGATGCCGCGGTGGCGGTGGGCTACGCACTGGCGGTGGTCTATCCCGCGGCCGGCAACCTGGGCGGGGGTGGCTTCATGACCATCCAGCTTGCCGACGGGCGCAAGACCTTTCTCGACTTCCGCGAGAAAGCGCCGCTGGCGGCCAGCGCCAACATGTACCTCGACCCGAGCGGCAACGTCGTCAAGGGTCTGAGCACGGACGGTCATCTGGCGGTGGCAGTGCCGGGCTCCGTGCATGGCCTGGAGACGGCGCTGGCCCGCTACGGCACGATGAAGCGCGCGGCGCTGGTCGAGCCCGCCATCCGCTACGCACAGGACGGCTTCGTGCTCGACCAGGGTGATGTCGACCTGCTCGTCAACTGCAAGTGCCGCCTTCCGCAAAGACCCGGCCTCGGCCGCCATCTTCCTGAACTCAGGGCGAGCCCTTTGCGGTTGGCCAGAGGCTGGTTCAAATGGACCTGGCCGCGACGCTCAGGCTGATCAGCGACAAGGGGGTCGACGGCTTCTACAAGGGACCCGTCGGAGCAGCCATTGCCGCGGCGAGCGCGGCGGGCAAGGGCCTGATCACGCAGGCCGACCTGGACCAGTACCGGACGCGCGAACTCGCGCCCATCGAGTGCGACTACCGCGGCTACCACGTCGTTTCGGCGCCGCCGCCGAGTTCGGGCGGGGTCATCGTCTGCGAGATCCTCAACGTGCTCGAGGGTTATCCGTTGAAGGAGCTGGGCTTTCGATCGGCGCTGGCCGTGCACTACCAGATCGAAGCCATGCGCCACGCCTACATGGATCGCAACAGCTACCTCGGCGACCCCGACTTCGTGATCAACCCGCTGGCGCGCCTGCTCGACAAGGGCTATGCCGGCCAGATCCGCGCCGCGATCGATCCGGCCAAAGCCGGCATATCGAAGGACATCAAGCCCGGCGTGCCGCCGCACGAGGGCAGCAACACCACCCATTACTCGATCGTCGACAGGTTCGGCAATGCGGTGGCGGTCACCTACACCCTCAACGAGTGGTTCGGTGCCAAGGTCACGGTGCCCTCGACCGGCGTGCTGCTGAACAACGAGATGGACGACTTCACGGCCAAACCCGGCGTGCCCAACGTGTACGGCCTGGTCCAGGGCCAGGCCAATGCGATCGCGCCGGGCAAGCGCCCGCTCAGTTCGATGAGCCCGACCATCGTCAGCAAGGACGGCAAGCCGGTGCTGGTGCTCGGCACGCCGGGCGGCAGCCGCATCATCACGGCGGTGCTGCACACCATCGTCAACCTGATCGACTATGGCATGAACGTGCAGGAGGCCGTCGATGCGCCGCGCTTTCACCAGCAGTGGCTGCCCGAGGCGACGAGCGTCGAGAACTTTGCGCTCAGCCCCGATACGCTGCAGATCCTCCAAGCCAAGGGCCACAAGTTCACCAACCCGCAGCCGGCCAACCACCTGGCCGCGATCCTGGTCGGTGCGCCGACGCTGGGCGGCACGCCGGTCGGCAAGAACCGCTTCTACGGCGCCAACGACCCGCGGCGAAATTCGGGCCTGGCGCTGGGCTACTGAGCCCGTCAGGGCCCGGCCGGTACGTCGCCGCGGTGGCGGCCTACGTCGCCGCGGTCGACGATGTTCGTCGCAGCGTAGAACTCGGGCGCGGTGATCCGCCCCGAGAGGGCGGCTAAGCTGAAAGCACAGCACAATCCAGCGCTGAAGTTGCGCAGTTGAGCGCCACGTTCACCACGCCATCCATTGCCATGCACCGCTCCGTCTCGCTGCTGCTGAACATCGCGCACGCCATCGACCACCTGTTCCTGCTGATCTTCGCCACCGCGGTGGCGGCGATCGCCAAGGACTTCGGCCTCGCGCGCTGGGAAGACCTGATGCCCTTCGGCACCGGCGCGTTCCTGCTCTTCGGCCTGGGTTCGCTGCCGGCGGGCAAGCTCGGCGATCAATGGGGGCGGCGGCAGATGATGCTGGTGTTCTTCTTCGGCATGGGCCTGTCGGCGCTGCTGGTGGCGGCGACACGGGGCCCGTGGCAGCTGGCCGCCGCGCTCACGCTGATGGGTGCGTTCTCGTCGATCTACCACCCGGTGGGCATCCCGATGCTGGTGCAGCACGCGACGAAGCCCGGTGCGGCCATCGGCATCAACGGCCTGGCCGGCAACCTGGGCATCGCGGCGGCGGCCATCGTCACCGGCGTCCTCGTCGAGCATGCCGGGTGGCGCGCCGCCTTCGCGCTGCCGGGGCTGGCCTGCCTGGGTTTCGGCCTGCTGTTCTGGTGGCGTGCACCGCGCGAAAGCGAGTCACCCGCGCAGCGCACGCGCAAGGCCAGCGTGCAACTGGCCCCGCTCGAGTTCGCGCGCGTGCTGGCGGTGATGACCGTGGCCTCGGCGTCGGGCGGGCTGGTGTTCAACCTCACGACCAACGGCAACGGCCAGATGCTGGGTGAGCGCCTCGCCGCCCTGGCAGACGATCCGTCGACGCTCGGCCTGCTGCTGGGTGCGGTGTACGCGGTGGCCTCCCTGGCGCAGGTGATCGTGGGCCGCTTGATCGACCGTTTTCCGCTCAAGCCGATGTGGCTGGCGATCGTGCTCGCCCAGGCGCCGATGCTCGCGCTTGGCGGCCTTTGCGCCGGGCTGGTGGGCCTGGCTGGCCTTGCTCGGCGCGATGATCTTCATCTTCGGTGCCATCCCGTTCACCGATGCCACGATCGTTCGCTTCGTCGACGACAGCATGCGCAGCCGCGTCGCCGGCATGCGCCTGGCGATCTCGCTGGCGATCAGCTCGGCGGCGGTGTGGGCGCTGGGGCCCGCCGTGAAGGCGGCCGGCTTCGCAACCTTGTTTGCCGTGATGGCCGGCGTGGCCCTGTTCAGTGCGGCGGTGCTGCTGTTGCTGCCGCGCGAGCCATCGCGAACGCGGACCGAGCCGGCCGCGCCGCGGCGCGATGGCGCGGTGACGAGCGTTTGATCGAGGGACGACGATGGCCCTGTGGTTCGAGACCGCGCGCCACGAGCCGCTCGCTGCCACGGCGTGGAGCGAGACGACGGCCAGGGACGCCATCGCGCGCATCGCCGGCGATGCGCTGCGCAGCTTCAAGCCCGATAACCTGTGGCCGGCCCATCCGCTTGACTATTGCCGACCCAACGACCGCGCGCCCCGTATCGTTGTATGACGGTGCGGGCGGTGTGATCTGGGCCCTGCAATACCTGCATCGGCGGCGACGCGAGCTTCCCCACGCTCGACGTGTTCTAGCGCACCACGTCAGAGGGCCTTGAAGTACAGCGCGGTGGCGCGCAGCGCGCCGTCGGTGTTCGACGCATAGCCTGGGATTTCGCCGACCCGCTGCCAGCCCTGTTGACGGTAGAAGGCCTCGGCCGGCGACCGGACCTCGGTGTCGAGCACGAGCAGCGACAGGCCGCACTGCAGCGCCTGGGCTTCGAGTGCAGCCATCAATCGCGCCGCAACGCCGGCACGCCGTGCGTCGCGCCGCACGATCAGCTTGCAGACCTCGCCGCGGTGGCGGCCGTTCTCGCGCTTGGCACGCTGCAGCTGCACCGTGCCGACGGTGCGTCGATGGCCGTCGTACGCAAGCCACAGCATGTGGTCGGCATCGAGCGACGCGGCCACTTCGCGCCAGTAGGCGAGCGCCGTCTCGTGCTGCAGCGGCGCGTGAAAGCCGACCGAGTTGCCGCCATCGACGACGTCGGCAAGCAGTGCCGCCAGGCCGCCGAGTGCGAGGTCGTCGAGCGCCGTCACGCGCTCGACCTGCAGCCGCATGATCATGTCTTCAGCGCCCTGGCGACGCGCGGCACCAGGCCGGGGCCGTTGTAGATCAGGCCGGTGTAGATCTGCACCAGGTCGGCGCCGGCCGCGACCTTCGACTTGGCGTCGTCCGGGCTCATGACGCCGCCGACGCCGATGATCGGGTAGTCCCTGCCCAGGGCGCTGCGCAACAGCCGGATGACGCGGTTGCTGCCGGCCAGCAGCGGCGCGCCCGACAGGCCACCGGCCTGCTGGCCGTTGGGCAGCTCGTTCACGCCGTGCCGCGACAAGGTGGTGTTGGTGGCGATCACACCGTCGATGTCGTGGCGCAGCAAGGTGGCCGCGATGATCTTGATCTGTTCCGCGTCGAGGTCGGGCGCGATCTTGACGAAGATCGGCTTGCGGCCGTGTTCGCGCGCCAGTTCCGTGCGACGCCTGACGAGCAGATCGAGCAGCGATTGCAGTTGCTCGTCGCTTTGCAGCGCGCGCAGGTTCTGCGTGTTCGGGCTCGAGATGTTGACGCTGACGTAGTCGGCGTGTGGGTAGACGCCGCCGAGCGCGAGCAGGTAGTCGTCGGCGGCGCGCTCGATCGGCGTGCTGGCGTTCTTGCCGATGTTCAGGCCGACGATGCCTCCCGCCTTGCGGAACGTCCTGGCGCGCCGCACGTTGGCGACGAAGACCTCGAGCCCGTCGTTGTTGAAGCCCAGCCGGTTGATCAGTGCCTGTGCCTCCGGCACGCGGAACATCCGCGGCTTGGGGTTGCCGGGCTGGGCCCGCGGCGTGACGGTGCCGACCTCGATGAAACCGAAACCCATCGCGCCCAGTCCGTCGATGCAGCGGCCGTTCTTGTCCAGGCCGGCCGCCAGGCCGACGCGATTCGGAAAGCGCAGTCCCGCCACGACGACCGGGTCGTCGATGCGCGGCTGCTGCCACAGCGCCTGGGCCGGCGTGTTCTGCAGGCGGGCGATGGCGGCCAGCGTCAGGTCATGGGCGGTTTCGGGGTCGAGGCCGAACAGGAACGGGCGGGTCAGGGCGTAGGGAACGAACGACATAATTCGCCCCATTCTCGCAAAGCATTCGAGGCCACTGCGCATGACCCAAGACGAATTGAAAACCCTGGTTGGCCAAGCGGCACTGGAGTTCGTGCTGCCGGGCACGGTGGTTGGTGTGGGTACCGGCTCGACGGTCAACAAGTTCATCGATGCGCTGGCGACGATGAAGGAGCGCATCACCGGTGCGGTGTCGAGCTCGGCGCAGAGCACGGCGCGGCTTCAGTCGCTCGGCATCCGCGTCTTCGATGCCAACGAGGTCGAGCGCATTCCGGTCTACATCGACGGCGCCGACGAGATCGACGGCCACGGTTGCATGATCAAGGGCGGCGGCGCGGCGCTGACGCGCGAGAAGATCGTCGCCGATCTTGCCGAACGTTTCATCTGCATTGCCGACGAGAGCAAGCGTGTGGACGTGCTCGGCAAGTTCGCGTTGCCGGTCGAAGTCATCGCCATGGCGCGCGAACAGGTGGCGCGGCGATTTCGCGCGCTCGGCGGCCGGCCCGTGCTGCGCCAGGGCGTGACGACGGACAACGGCCACCCGCTGCTCGACGTGCACGGGCTGGCGATCAGCGACCCGCTGGCGCTGGAGACCGAGATCAACCAGTGGCCGGGCGTCGTCGCGGTCGGCATCTTTGCGCGGCATCGGGCGCGCGTCTGCCTGCTCGGCACGGCCACAGGCGTGCAGCGGCTGCTGTTCTGAGCGCCGACTACCGTGTGTCGCGGCCGCTGCGCCGCATCAGGGCCAGCGCCAGCGCCGCCGAGCCGAGCATCAGGAACAGGCTGACCGCGTTGAGCACCGGGCTGGCGCCCTCGCGCATGCGGCCGTACATCATCACCGTCAACGGCGGGTCGGAGCCGACCAGCATCAGCGTGGTGTTGAAGTTCTCGAACGACATCAGGAACGAGATCGCCGCCGCGCCGATCAGCGCCGGGCCGAGGTAGGGCAGCACGATGGTCGTGAACACCGCCACGCGCGACGCGCCGAGGTTGAAGGCCGCCTCTTCCAGCGTGGTGTCGAAGCGCTTGAGGCGCGCGGCGATGGTCAGCGTGGCGATCGAGACGATGTAGGAGAACTGGCCCAGCACGACCAGCGGCAGGCCGGGGCGCAGGAATCCGAGCTCGAGGCCGAACAGATCGTCGGCGAGTTGCGCCAGCCGGCTGGCGAAGGCCAGGATCGAGATGCCCAGGATCACGCCCGGGATCACCAGCGGCGCCAGCATCAGCAGCGACAGCGCCGCCTTGCCGCGGAACGCCGCGCGTTCGAGCACGAATGCATTGGCGGTGCCGACGAGCACCGACAGCGCGGTCACCCAGCCGGCCACGACGACGCTGGTCCACAGGCTGCCCAGCAGGTCGGCATCGGCGAACAGGCCGACGCGGCCGCCGCCATGCCCGGTGAACCAGTCCAACGTGAAACCGCGCCACGGCGGCGCTGGGTAAGGGGCGTCGTTGAAAGCGAACACCGCCACCACCGCCAGCGGCAGGAACAGGAAGGCGAAGAACGCCAGCGCGTACAGCACGGTCGCGGCGCGCAGCCAGGGCGGGCGGGGCAGGGAGGCGATCACGTTCAGCGGTCTCTCGTTGCCGGCTGTAGCGCGGCAAAGTCGCGCCCGGGCAGGCGGCAGCGCTTCGGCGGAGCGGTCGGTGCTGCGCACCGACTGCCCTGCGGTGCTCGGCCTTGTGGCCCGTCGCACAACTCGCTGCGCTCACTGCGTTCGCTACGCTCAGACAGGGTGCGACAGATCAGATTACGAAGCGCGCTGCGCGCGCGGGCCACAAGCCCTGTGCTCCTCGGCGCCCCGCAGGCGCGCTGCCACCTGCCCGGGCGCGCCTCTGCGAAGCAGCGGTGGTGGTTCGCGTTGGAGCGCCACCCCTGGTGGTCTTCGCGGCAGGCGGTACCCGGCAGGGGCGATTTGTGGGGCGGCGAGGAGCGCGAGGACTGGGGTCGGCGCGCGCAGCGCGCTTCGTAGACTGACTCGCCGCACCTGTCCGAGCGCAGTGAGCGCAGCGAACGTAGCGAGTTGTGCGGCGCGACCCCAGGCCGAGCACCGCAGCGAAGTCGGCGCGAAGCGCCGACCGCTCCACCATGAGCCCCTGTCGGGTGCCGCCTGCCGCGATGCGCAGAATCAACGCAAGCGACGACAGCTGCGAGCAGCGACAACGAGGCACGAGGCGACTGCCGCGCACAGCTTGTCATGAGCGCCTCATGACATCGCCGAAGCGCTGGCCGCTCAGCTTGAGGCCGAGCCAGACGATCAGCGGTCGACAGGATCAGCAGCAGGAAGCCGAAGGCCGCGCCTTGCTCCCAATTGAAGCGGGTGATGAACTGGGTGTAGATCTGTTCGGTGAACCAGAGCGAATTCTTGCCGCCGAGCAGGGTGGGGGTGAGGTAGTTGCCCAGCGTCAGCATGAAGACCACGATGCAGCCGGCGACGATGCCCGGCGCGGCGTGCGGGATGACGATGCGGCGCAGGATCGACGGCCCGCTGCCGCCGAGGTTGTAGGCCGCCTCGATCAGTGAATCGTCGAGCGTGTCGAGCGCGCCGATCAGCGGCACGACCATGAACAGCATCGAGGTGTAGACCAGACCGACCAGGATCGTCGCGTCGTGGTACAGCAGCTCGGGCGGCGCGGGCGCGAGGCCGGCCCAGACCAGCAGACTTGGCAGCACACCCGATTCGCGCAGCAGGATGGTCCAGCCCAGGGTGCGTACCGTCTCGCTGACCCAGAACGGGATCATGCACAGCATGAACAGCAGCGCGCGCGGGCGGCCCCTTGCCAGCTTGGCCACAGTCCAGGCGATCGGGAAGGCCAGCAGCAGCGTGCAGGCCGTGGCCACGATCGACATCAGCGCCGTGCGCACGAAGGTATGCCAGTACAGCGGCTCGTCGATGAACGTGCCGAACTGGCGCAGGCTGAATTCGTAGACCCGCGGCGCTACGCGCGAACGCAGCGACAGCAGCGCCAGCTCGACATGCGGCAGCACGATCAGGCCGATCAGCCACAGCAAGGCCGGCGCGAGCAGGAGCAACAACAGCAGACGTGCGCGCAGCGTGCCGTCGCCCGTGGCGGGGTTCATGGGGCCGCCGCGAAGCACACCGCGCGGTCGGGGTCGAAGGTGAAGCAAATGGCCTCGCCGGCGCGCAGATCGGCGAAGCGCCCGGTCTGCGGCAGCGCGATGCGGATCTCGCCCTGGCTGCCGGCTTCGCGCAGCAGCACGGCCGAGCTGGCGCCGTCGAACAGCACGCTTTCGACCTGGCCGCGGTAGCGCGGCAGGCCGGCCGGCAGTTCGGCCTCGTCGCGGGCCAGGATGGCGACTTCCGGGCGCACGAAGGCCTCGACCGCCGCGCCGACCGCGATCGGCCCGCTGGCCCGCGCCTGCAGGACCAGGCCGCTGCTGCTGGCGACCGTGACGCGCTGGCCGTCGACCGCCGCTGCGCGCCCGTGGAAGCGGTTGTTGGCACCGACGAAAGCGGCGACGAACGGCGTCTGCGGTTCGTAGTACAGGGCCTGCGGCGACCCGACCTGCTCGAAGCGGCCGCGATTCATCACCGCCACCCGGTCGGACAGCACCAACGCTTCCGACTGGTCGTGCGTGATGTAGACGAACGTGGTGCCGAAGGCGGCCTGCAGCTGCTTCAGCTCGATCTTCATGTGTTCGCGCAACTTCAGGTCGAGTGCGCCCAGCGGTTCGTCGAGCAGCAGCAGCGTGGGCTCCAGCACCAGGCTGCGTGCGATGGCCACGCGCTGCTTCTGGCCGCCGGAGAGTTGATCGACGCGCTTGGACTGCGCGCCGGGCAGGCTGACGCGCTCCAACATCTCGCCGACGCGCCGCGTGATTTCGCTGCGCGCCACGCCGCGTTGCGTCAGGCCATAGGCCACGTTGTCGCCGACGTTCATCATCGGAAACAGCGCCAGGTGCTGGAACACCATGTTCACCGGCCGCCGGTTCGGCGGCACGCCGCGCATCGGGTGCCCACCGATCAGGATCTCGCCTTCGTCTGGCGAGGTGAAGCCGGCGATCATGCGCAGCAGCGTCGTCTTGCCGCAGCCCGAAGGGCCGAGGATGGAAAAGAAGCTGCCGCGCGCGACCTCGAACGACAACGCCTCGACGGCCACGTGGCCGTCGAAGCGCTTGACGACGCGATCGACCGTGAGGTCTGGCGTCAACTCAACCGGCGCTGGGCCGCTCCCAAGCCGGTTGAGCGCCCAAGGGCCACGTTGGGGCCTGTACCGGCCCCTGGGGCAGCGAACGCAGTGAGCGAGGGGCCGTCAATTCGCGGCCTTGATGCGGTCGAGCACCCGGCCTTCGATTTCCTCGATGCCGGCGGGCACGGCCGGGTACCACTTGATGTTCTTCAGCGCGGCTTCGGGGAAGCTGGCCGCGAACTGCGCCTTCAGCTTGGCGTCCATCAACTGGTCGGCGCCCTTGGAGGCCGTGAAGTTGCCGGCCGAGGTGGCGACCTTGGCCGCGATGTCGGGCCGCATGTTGAAGTTGATCCAGGCATAGGCCGCCGCGTCGTTGCGACCCTTGGCGGGGATCGCGAAGGTGTCGATCCAGCCCATCGCGCCGGCCTTCGGGGCGATGTACTGGATCTCGGCCTTCTCGCCGTTCAGCTTCCAGCCACCGGTGTCCCACATCATCGCGCCGACGATCTCGCCCGCGCGCATGCCGTTCAGCAATTGGTCCTTGTTGTCCCAGAAGAACTTGAGGTTGCCCTTGCAGGCAGCGAGCGTCTTGCCGGTTTCGTCCATCAATGCGCCGTAGGCCTTGGCGTCGCCGTAGAGCGCGAACGGGTCCTTGCCGGCGGCGAACGCGAAGGCCAGCAGCGTCGGCCGCTTCAGGCGCACGGCGGTCTTGCCCTTGTAATCGGCCTTGCACAGGTCGGTGTAGTCGGCCATCTTGGCCAGCTTGGTGTTGACGACCAGGCCGTCGGTGCCCCAGATGTGCGGCAGGCCATAGACCTTGCCGGCCAGCGTGGTGTTCTTCTTCGTCGCGTCGAGCATCGAGGCGATGAACAGGTCGGTCTTGAGCTTGGTCAAGTCCATCGGCTTGTAGATGCCGAATTCCTGCTGCGGCCCGGTGATGCGGTCCTGCGACGGCTGGGCCAGGTCGAAGCCCGCGCCGCCGGTGGCGCGCAGCTTGGAGATCATCTCCTCGTTGTTCGACAGCGTGATCTCGACCGTGATGCCGGTCTCCTTGGTGAACTGGTCGACCACCGCCTTGGGCGCGTAGTCGGCCCAGGTCAGCAGGCGCAGTGTCTTGTCCTGCGCCAATGCCGGGCCCGAGGCGAGCATTGCGGCGATGGCGATGGTGGTGGCGGCCTTGAGCAACTTCATGCGAACTCCTGGAGTGCGGGTGAAAACCCGATGGCCGCAGTCTCGACGCATTGACTCGCGGCTTACATCGGGGCAAGCCCGAAGCGCAACAGCCAGCGCGCCGGATCGACGGCATCGGCCAGGTCGGCCTCGAGCGGCCAGGGCGCGCCGCTGGCCTGCGCCGCGATCAACTCGGCGCCCAGCGCCGCGGTGGTCAAGCCACGCGAGCCGAGCCCGCAATGCAGCCACAGGCCGGGCCGGCGCGGCAGCAGGCGCGGGGCGTCGGCACGCGCCGGGCGCGGTGCGCGCAGGTCGGGCGCGGCGCCGACCAGCGGCAGCCGGTCCGCGCTGCCGGCGCGCCAGGCGACGCGTCCTTGCAACGTGTTCATCGCGGGCAGCGGCCAATCGCCGAGCAACCGTGCTGCCTTGGCCAGGTTGTCGCGGTGGTCGCCGTCGCGCACGCTGGCGTCGTCGTCACCGAATTGGTGGGTGGCGCCGAACAGCAGGCCTGTGTCGCCCAGTGCGAGCACGTAGCCGCCGCTGGCCACAGGGACCCGCGGCAGGCCAGCCACGGCGCTCGGTCCGTAACTGACCTGGCCGCGCTGTCGCTGCAGCCACGCGCGCGGCAAGTCGGCCAGCCGCAGCGCGTCGTCGGCATTGGCCAGGATCAGCAGCGGCGCTTCGGCGAAGGCCCGGTCGTCTGCGTCGAACAACTGCCATGCATCGCCGTGGCGCGCGATGCGTTGCACGGCCGTCGCACCGCACCAGCTGACGCCCGGTGTCGCCAGTGCATCGCGAACGAGCGCGGCCGGATCGATCCAGCCACCACCGGGGTAGAACCATGCTGGCTGTGTGATGGTCACGCCCGCAAGTTTCGACGCACTCTCGGCCGACACTGCCTGCACGTACCGCGGCGGCAGCGCCTGGCGCTCGAGCATGGCCTGCATCGCCGGAAAGGAGAACTGGTGTTGAAGCCGCAGCAGGCCGTCGACGCGACCCGGCAGACCCCGCGCCACGGCCATTCGCAGCGTCGACTCGCTCCACATGGCCGCAGCACGCAGCCACCGTGCGTGTGGTCCGTCGTGACCCATGACCGCGCCGTGGAACAGGCCGGCGCGATTGCCCGAGGCTTCGGCGGCCGGTTCGGCATGTCGATCGATCACGGTACAGCCAATGCCCTGCCGCGCCAGGGCGCGCCGCGGTGGTGGCGCCGGCCAGCCCGGCGCCGATCACCAGGGCATGGCTCGGTGCCTGCGTCGGCAGGCGCCGGCCTGGCGGCGCGGGCGGCGTGAAACGCGGCGCGTAGCGGGCCAGCGTGATGTCGCGCTTGCCGCCGCTGCCCGCTGCCGCCTGGACCACGAAGCCCACGCCCTGCAGTCCGTCGCGGACGATGCGCGCGGCACTCCAGGTCGCGGCCGTGGCGTCGGGCGCGGCCAGGCGCGCGAGCATGCGGAACACGCCGTGATCCCACATCGCCGGGCAACGCGCCGGCGCGAAGCCATCGAGGTAGAACGCGTCGACACGGGCCACGATTTCGCGCGCCCAGGCCTGCACGTCGCCGAACGCCAGCAACAGCCGTACGTGCCCGGCTTCGAATTCGAGCAGATGCAGGTTGCAGGTGGCCGGCGGCCAGGCGTCGATCAATTGACGCGCGAGTGCGGGCGTCGGCGAGGCCGCATGGGCACGCGCGAGGTCGGCCACGGACAGTGGGTGCTTTTCGATCGAGACGAAGAACAGGCGCTCGCAGTGCGCTGGGTCGTCGCGCCAGGCGGCCCAGGTGGCGAGGAAGTTGTTGCCGAGGCCGAAACCGGTCTCGAGGATCGTGAAGCGCTCGCGGCCGCGCCAGCGCGCGGGCAGTCCGTTGCCCGCCAGGAACACCTGCTGCGCCTGTGCGAAGGCGCCGCTCCTCGGGTGGTAGAGGTCGTCGAAGATGGGGGCGCGGGCGGCGGCCGGGTCGCTGAAGTCGACCGTTGCGGCGACGATGGGTGTGGTCTTCACTTCGGCGCCGGCCTCGCATTGAAACCGGGCATCGGCGCCCGCTGTCCTGCGTGCTAGACGCGCTTGCGGTACTCGTGCGTGCGGGTGTCGATCTCGATCTTGTCGCCGTTCTCGACGAACAGCGGCACGGCGATCTCGAACCCGGTGGCGATCTTGGCCGGCTTCATGACCTTGCCCGAGGTGTCGCCCTTGACGGCCGGTTCGGTGACCACTTCGCGCACCACCGAGGTCGGCAGTTCGACCGAGATCGCCTTGCCGTCGTAGAACACGACTTCGACCGGCATGCCGTCTTCGAGGTAGTTGATGGCGTCGCCCATGTTCTCGGACTCGACTTCGAACTGGTTGTACTCGGCGTCCATGAAGGCGTACATCGGGTCGGCGAAGTAGGAGTAGGTGCACTCCTTCTTGTCGAGCACGATCTGATCCATCTTGTCGTCGGCCTTGAACACCAACTCGGCGCCGGAGCCGTTGAGCAGGTTCTTCATCTTCATGCGCACGGTGGCCGAGTTGCGGCCGCCGCGGCTGTATTCGGTCTTGAGGATGACCATCGGATCCTTGCCCTGCATGATGACGTTGCCGGCGCGGATTTCCTGAGCGGTTTTCATGGTGTCTTGCGGTGTGGAATGTGAAGCGCAGGTGCGTTTCGAACGCCGGTGCGCAAAGCCCGCAATTCTACCGTCTGGCGGCCACGAAGCCCAGCAATTGGCTGGTGAGGTCGCGCTGTGCCATCAGGCGCCGGCGCCAATCCAGGCACAGCGCATGCCACGGCTCGGCGGCCGGCAGTGCGCTCGGCCACTCGGCCAGCCGATTCCAGGCTCGCCACAACTGCCGCACTTCGATGGCCAGGCTCGGGTTGCAGTGCGCGGTAAGCCGGTCGAGCAGGGCCTCGAGCTTGACGGCGTGGGCACCGTCGGCCTGGGCGTAGATCTGCCACACGAACGGCGCACCGGCCCACATCGCACGCACGATCGAATCCTCGCCGCGGGCGAAGTTGATGTCGCAGGCGCGCAGCAGTTGGTCGTAGCCCGGCTGGTCGAGCCAGGGCAGGGCGTGCGCGCGCAGGTGGCGGCCGCGGCGACCGCGGCGGTCGAACAGCGCCAGGGCCGGCGCCTGCGCCGCACCGGCGGCCAACAGGACCAACGTCGGCTCGCCATCGAGCCGGTCGAACAGTTCGCGACAGCGGCGCATCGCCATAGGCGAACAGGCTGACGCGGCGCTCGCCCTCGAGCGGCGTCACGCCCTGACTCTCCAGCCAAGATGGCAGGCTGGCGTCGAGTGCGTTTGGCTTCGCGCAACAGGCCACCGCTGGCGGGCGTGAAGCCGGGGTAGAAGAACCACTTGCGCAGCCCGGCGCCGGGCCCCTGCTGTTGTGGCGAAGGCAGGCCGTGGCAGCGCTCGACGTAGGGCTCGGCGCTGAGGTACTCGAGGTTGATCCACAGCGCCGGCCTGGGCTGCGCGGCCATGCGGGCGACAAAGGCAGCGGGTGGGTCGCAGCCGAAGGCCTCGATCACCACCTCGCCAGGTTCGATGGCGGGCAGCGGCTCGACCCAGTGCACGACGCTGACGCCGGGCGCACCGTGCGGCGCCATCCAGGCCAGTGCCGACGGATCGTCGACCCACAGCCGCACGGTCTCGTCGCGTGCGGCGAGGTCGGCGGCCAGGCGCCAGCACAGGCCCAGGTCGCCGTGGTTGTCGATGACGCGGCAGAAGATGTCCCAGCGCATCGGGCGATTATCGACACCGATAATTGCGTCGCATGAACGAAACGACGCCGCCCGACAGCCGCGCGCACCTGCTCGCGGAAGTGGCCGCGCTGCCGCAGCGGCCGGGTGTCTATCGCTACTTCGACGCGGCCGGCGCCGTGCTCTACGTCGGCAAGGCGCGCAACCTCAGGAAGCGCGTGTCGAGCTACTTCCAGAAGGACCATGCAGGCACGCGCATCGGCCTGATGGTCGAACGCATCGCGCGGCTCGAGACCACGGTGGTGCGCAGCGAAGCCGAGGCATTGCTGCTCGAGAACAACCTGATCAAGGCGCTCAGCCCGCGCTTCAACATCCTGTTTCGCGACGACAAGAGCTATCCGTACCTCAAGCTGGTGTCGGCCACCTTTCCGCGCGTGGCCTATTACCGTGGCGCCGTCGACAAGAAGCACCGCTACTTCGGCCCCTACCCGAGCGCCTGGGCGGTGAAGGACTCGATCCACCTGATCCAGAAGGTATTCCGGCTGCGCACCTGCGAGGACACGGTGTTCGCGAATCGCTCGCGGCCCTGCCTGCTGTACCAGATCCGGCGCTGCACGGGGCCCTGCGTCGGCCTGATCTCGGCCGACGACTACGCGCGCGACGTGGCCGATACCGAGCGCTTCCTGCGCGGCGACACCGAGGCCGTGCTCGACGACCTGCAGCAGCGCATGATGGCCCATGCCGAGCGGCTCGAGTACGAGCAGGCGGCCGAGTTGCGCAAGCAGATCGAATCGCTGGCCCGGGTGCTGCACCAGCAGGCGGTCGACGCCAGCAGCCTGGGTGCCATCGACAAGGACATCGACATCCTGGCGGTCAAGGTGCAGGGCGGGCGGGCCTGCGTGAATCTTGCGATGGTGCGCGGCGGACGCCATCTCGGCGATCGGGCCTACTTCCCGACGCACGTCGAAGACGCCGCGGCGGTCGCCGAGGGCACGGCGCCGGAAGTGCATGTGCTCGAAGCCTTCATCGCCCAGCATTACCTCGACGGCTTCGTGCCGCCGCAACTGCTGACCAGCCACGCGGTCGACCAGGCTTTGCTCGATGCGCTGGCCGAACACAGCGGCGTCAAGGTCATTGCCACGCAAGCAGCCGCGCGAGCAGCGCCGGGCCTGGCTCGAGATGGCAGTCAATGGCGCGCAGATCGCGCTGGCGCGCTTGCTGGCCGAAGAGGGCTCGCAGCGCGAACGCACGCGCGCACTGGCCGACGCACTCGCGCTCGAGGTGGCCGACCTCGACGCCTTGCGCATCGAGTGCTTCGACATCAGCCACACCGCCGGCGAAGCGACACAGGCCAGCTGCGTGGTGTTCGAGAACCACCAGATGCAGAGCGCGCAATACCGCCGCTACAACATCGGCGGCATCACCGGCGGCGACGACTACGCCGCGATGCGCCAGGTGCTGATGCGCCGCTACGGCAAGCTGGCCGAGGCCCTGAGCAGCGGCAGCGCGCAGGTGCGGCTGCCCGAGCTGGTGCTGGTCGACGGCGGTCGCGGCCAGGTGGCGGTGGCGCGCGAGGTCTTCGCCGAGCTCGGCCTGGACCTGTCGCTGATCGTCGGCGTGGAAAAGGGCGCCGGCCGCAAGGTCGGACTCGAAGAGCTGGTCTTTGCCGACGGCCGCGACAAGGTCTATCTGGGTGCCGACTCCGCGGCACTGATGCTGGTGGCGCAGATCCGCGACGAAGCGCACCGATTCGCCATCACCGGGATGCGCGCCAAGCGCGCCAGCGTGCGCACCGGCGCCAGCCAGTTGGAGGACATCGCGGGGGTCGGCCCGAAGAAGCGCGCCCGCCTGCTGCAGCGCTTCGGCGGCGTGCGCGGCGTGTCCAACGCCAGTGTCGAGGACCTGGCCAGCGTCGAAGGCATCTCCAAGCCGCTGGCCGAGGAGATCTACCGTGCGCTGCATTGAGGCTCGGCACGCGCTCGACGATGTAGCCCGACCGGCGTCAGCCCGGCGCACGCCAGACCGGCTACGATCGGCACATGTTCTTCAACCTGCCGACGCTCCTGACCTGGGCCCGCATCGTCGCGATTCCGCTCATCGTCGGCGTGTTCTACCTGCCGCTGACGACGAGCCCGAACGCAACCTGATCGCCACCGTGCTGTTCGTGGCCGTGGCCATCACCGATTGGGCCGACGGCTATCTGGCGCGCAAGCTGAATCAGACCTCGGCCTTCGGTGCCTTTCTCGACCCGGTGGCCGACAAGTTCCTGATCTGCGCGGCGCTGCTGATCCTGCTGCAACTCGATCGCGTCAACGCGCTGATCGCCTTCGTCATCATCGGCCGCGAGATCGCGATTTCGGCGCTGCGCGAGTGGATGGCGCAGATCGGCGCCAGCCGCAGCGTCGCGGTGCACATGCTGGGCAAGGTCAAGACCGTGGTGCAGATGGTGGCGATCCCGTTCCTGCTCTTCAACGGCAAGCTGTTCGGCATCATCGACACGCGCCAATGGGGCACGCTGCTGATCGTGGTCGCGGCGGTGCTGACGATCTGGTCGATGGTCTACTACTTGCAGAAGGCCCTGCCGGAGATCCGTGCCAAGGTCCGCTGAGTCGCAGCGCTGGCTGCTGGGGGCCATGCCCGCGGTGTTCGTGATGATCTGGAGCACCGGCTTCGTCGTCGCCCGCTTCGGCATGCCGCATGCGCCGCCGCTGGGCTTCCTGACCTTGCGTTATGCGCTTTCGGTGCTGGCCTTCGGCGTCTGGATCGCCGTGGCGCGCGCGGCCTGGCCGCGCGGGCGTGCGCAATGGGGCCACCTGGCCATCACCGGCATCTTGATGCACGCCGGCTACCTGGGCGGGGTCTGGGCTGCGGTGAAGTCCGGCATCGGCGCCGGCACGGTGGCGCTGATCGTCGGCCTGCAGCCGGTCTTGACGGCGCTGTGGCTGTCGGCCCGCGGCAGCGCGCATGCGGTGGAGCCGCGGCAATGGGCCGGCCTGCTGCTCGGCCTGGGCGGCTTGATGTTGGTGGTCGGCCCCAAGCTCGGCCTGGGCGAGGTCACGCCGGCCAACCTGTCGCTGTCGATCTTTGCCCTGCTGTCGATCACCGCCGGCACGCTGTACCAGAAGCGCTTCGTTGCACCGTGCGATGTGCGCACCGCCAATGCGGTGCAGCTCGCCGCTGCGCTGGTCGTCACGGCGCCGCTGGCCTGGCTCGAAGGCGGCCGCGTGGCAACCGCACCCTGAGCTCCTCTTTGCAATGGCCTGGTCGGTGCTGGCGCTGTCGCTGGGTGGCAGCTCGTTGCTCTACATGCTGATCCAGCGCGGCGCGGCCACGCGCGTGGTCAGCCTGATGTACCTGGTGCCGCCATGCACCGCGGTGATGGCCGCGTTGCTGTTCGGCGAAGCGCTGGGTGCCAGCTGTGCTGGCCGGCTTCGCGCTCACGGCGGTCGGTGTCTGGCTGGTCGTGTATCGCCGCGCTGCACAATGACAGCCGGCCATGTTCGAAGACTTCACGCTGCACGACATCGACCACCAAGGCGTGCGCCTGCGCGCGCGCCGCGGTGGCGACGGTCCGCCGCTGTTGCTGTTGCATGGCCACCCGCAGACGCACGCCATGTGGCATGCGGTGGCGGGGCCTCTGGCGCAGCGGTTCAGCGTCGTGGCGATGGACTTGCGTGGTCGCGGCGACAGCACGCGCCTGCCGGCTTCGGTCGATCACGCGCTGTACAGCAAGCGTGCGATGGCGGCCGACGCCGTTGCCGTGATGCGTCACTTCGGATTCGAGCGTTTCGCGGTCTGCGCGCACGACCGCGGCGCACGCGTCGCGCACCGCCTTGCGCTCGACCACCCCGATGCGCCGACGCGGATGATGTTGCTCGACATTGCGCCCACGCTGGCGATGTACGAGGGCACCACCGAGGCCTTCGCGCGTGCCTACTGGCACTGGTTCTTCCTGATCCAGGATGCGCCGTTGCCCGAACGCGCGATCGAGGCCGACCCGTCGGCCTGGCTGCGCGAAGGCATGGGCCGCCGTTTCGCCGGCCTCGGACCCTTTGCACCGGAGGCGCTGGCGGAGTACGAACGCTGCATCGCCATGCGCCGGCAGCGCAACCGCGATCTGCGAGGACTACCGAGCCTCGGCGACGATAGACCTCGAGCACGATCGCATCGACCGCGACCGCGGCCACCGCGTTCGCGTGCCGCTGCGCGTGTTGTGGGGCGCACAGGGCGTGGTCGGGCGTTGCTTCGACGTGCTCGGCCTGTGGCGCGACGCGGCCACCGACGTCAGCGGCATCGCGCTCGATTGCGGCCATTACATTGCCGAGGAGCGGCCCGCCGAACTGCTGGCCGAGATGCGGACATTCTTTGGAGGCCCCAAGTCATGACCACCGCCCACCGCATTGCCGTGATCGCCGGTGACGGCATCGGCAAGGAAGTGATGCCCGAGAGCCTGCGTGTGCTCGCCGCTGCGGCGCGGCGTTTCGGCATCGCGATCGAGCAGCAGACGTTCGAGTTCGCCAACTGCGACTACTACGCCCGCCACGGCAAGATGATGCCCGACGACTGGAAGGCACAGCTCGGCGGCTTCGACGCGATCCTGTTCGGCGCCGTGGGCTGGCCGGCGACGGTGCCCGACCATGTGTCCTTGTGGGGCTCGCTGCTGAAATTCCGGCGCGAGTTCGATCAGTACGTCAACCTGCGACCCGCGCGCCTGATGCCGGGCATCCGCTCGCCGTTGGTCGACCGCAACGGTCTGGCATTGAAGCCTGGCGATATCGACATGCTGATCGTGCGCGAGAACACCGAAGGCGAATATTCGAGCATCGGCGGGCGCATGTTCGAGGGCACTGAACGCGAAGTCGTGATCCAGGAAACGGTGATGTCGCGCGTCGGTGTCGACCGCGTCCTCAAGTACGCTTTCGAGGAGGCGATGAAGCGGCCACGCAGAAAGCTCACCTCGGCGACCAAGAGCAACGGCATCTCCATCACCATGCCGTACTGGGACGAACGTGTTGCCGAAATGGCAAAGGCGTATCCAGGCGTGGCCGTCGATCGCTTCCACATCGACATCCTGACCGCGCACTTCGTGCAGCGCCCGCAGCAGTTCGACGTCGTCGTGGCGAGCAACCTGTTCGGCGACATCCTGTCCGACCTCGGGCCGGCCTGCACCGGCACCATCGGCATTGCGCCATCGGCGAGTCTGAATCCGACGCGGCAATGGCCGAGCCTGTTCGAGCCCGTGCATGGCTCGGCGCCCGACATCGCCGGCAAGGGCGTCGCCAACCCGATCGGACAGATCTGGTCGGCCGCGTTGATGCTCGATTTCCTCGGTCACCGCGACGCGCACGATGCCATCGTGGCTGCGATCGAGGCCGTGCTCGAGCCGGCCAGCGGTGCGCCACGGACCCCCGATCTGGGTGGTCACGCAAGCACGTCCGAGGTCGGTCGGGCAGTGGAACAAGCCCTGCTGGGCGTATGCTGAATCCGAATAGAATCGCGCTCCCGCTGTCCGCGCCTTGACACCCGGAAGGGGCACGGATGTAATGAACCTCGTTGGTCGTCGGCGCAACGACCGGCCCGCGAGAAGAACTCCCGGCGACAACCTAACTGACGAACGAGGGGACCCTTTCGTGAACAAGTCTGAATTGATCGAGCACATTGCCAAGCAGGCCGACATCTCCAAGGCTGCAGCGACTCGAGCGCTGGAGGCTGTGATTGGTGGCGTGAAGACCACGCTCAAGCGCGGCGGCAGCGTGTCGCTGGTCGGGTTCGGCACGTTCACGGTCAGCAAGCGTGCGGCTCGCGCGGGCCGCAATCCGCGTACCGGCGCGGCGATCAAGATCAAGGCCGCGAAGGTGCCCAAGTTCCGCCCGGGCAAGGGGCTCAAAGACGCTCTTTGACCGCCAGGTGCGGCGACAGCATAGACTGTCATCGCGCGGCCCAGCATCCGATCATTGATCGGGCCGGGTGCTTAGCTCAGTTGGTAGAGCGGCGCCCTTACAAGGCGTAGGTCGGCGGTTCGAGCCCGTCAGCACCCACCACGCGCGGCGTCTTGCCGCGCGCTGCATTTGCAAGAGGTAATGCTTCCATGTTCGATTTCATCCGCAACCACAGTCGCGTGTTGTTCTTCGTGATGGTGTTGCTGATCTTCCCGTCGTTCGTCTTCTTCGGTGTGCAGGGCTACACCAAGTTCAACGACCCGTCGAGCGTGGAGGTGGCGCGGGTCGACGGGCAGAAGATCGCGCTGGCCGAATGGGATGCGGCACACCGGCGCCAGATCGATCAAATGCGCCGCCAGATGCCCAATCTCGACGCCGCGTTCTTCGACAGCCCCGAGGTCAAGCGCGAGTCGCTCGACGCCATGGTGCGCGAGCGTGTGCTGCTGAGCGCTGCGAGCCGTGCCCACTTTTCGGTCAGCGACGAGCGTGTGCAGCGCGAAATCCTGTCGATCCCGCAGGTTGCCGCGCTGCGCCGACCCGACGGCAGCCTGGACGTTGAAGCGTACAAGGTCCTGCTCGGGGCGCAGGGGCTCACGCCCGAAGGCTTCGAGGCCAACCTGCGTCAGGACCTGCTGCTGCGCCAGGTGCTCGGCGGCGTGACCAACAGCGTGCCGCCGGCCGGCGCGCCGGGCCGCAGCGCTGTCGACGCGCTGCTGCAGCAGCGCGAGGCGCAGGTGTTGCGCTTCGACAGCAAGGATCAAGCGGCTGGCATCAACCCGAGCGATGCCGACCTGGCCGCGTACCACAAGGCGCACGAAGCCCAGTTCCGCACTCCCGAGCAGGCCAGCATCGAGTACGTGGTGCTCGACCTCGACGCGCTCAAGGGCGGCATCACCGTGCCCGAGGAGGAACTGCGCAAGTACTACACCGAGAATGCGGCGCGTTACACCGTGGCCGAGGAGCGCCGTGCCAGCCACGTGCTGATCAACGCAGCCAAGGACGCGCCGGCGGCCGAACGCGCGCAGGCCAAGGCCAAGGCCGAGGCGCTGCTGGCCGAGTTGCGCAAGAATCCGGCCTCGTTCGCCGAGGTGGCGCGGAAGAATTCCAGCGATACCGCGTCGGCGCAGCGTGGTGGCGACCTCGATTTCTTCGCCCGCGGCGCGATGGTCAAGCCGTTCGAAGATGCGGCCTTTGCGATGAAGCCGGGCGAGATCAGCAACGTCGTCGAGACCGACTTTGGCTACCACATCATCCGCCTCGACGCCGTTCGCGGTGGCGACAAGAAGCCGTTCGACGCCGTGCGCGCCGAGATCGAGGACGAAGTCAAGAAGCAACTGGCGCAGAAGAAGTTCGCCGAGGCGGCAGACCAGTTCACCAACCTGGCCTACGAACAGGCCGACAGCCTGCAACCGCTGGTCGACAAGTTGAAGCTGGTCAAGCAGACCGCCAACGTGCAGCGCACGCCGGCGCCAGGGGCGACTGGCGCGTTGGCGTCGGTCAAGCTGTTGACCGCCGTGTTCGGCAACGATGCAGTGAAGAACAAGCGCAATACCGAGGCGGTCGAAGTCGGGCCCAACCAACTGGCCGCTGCGCGCGTGCTGCAGCATCAGCCGGCACGTGTGCAGACGCTGGCCGAGGTATTGCCGCGGGTGCGCGAACGTGTGGTCGCCGAGCAGGCCGCCGCTGCTGCGCGCAAGGCCGGCGCCGCCAAGCTGGCTGCGCTGCGCGGCGGCGCGGACGCATCGACGCTGCCGCCGGCGGTGGTGATCTCGCGCGCCAGTGCGTCGACTCAACCGCGTGAACTGGTTGACGCCGTGCTGCGTGCCGACGCCACCAAGTTGCCGCAATGGCTGGGCGTCGATCTCGGCGACAGCGGTTATGCCGTCGTCCACTTGCTCGCCATCAAGCCACTGGCCGAGGATGCGCCCGAGCGCGTGCAGTTGCTGCCGCGCTACGCACAGGCCTGGGGTGCGGCCGAGGCGCAGGCGTACTACGGCGCGCTGAAGACGCGCTTCAAGGTCAGGATCGACACCGAGGCCTTCGCGGCGGCTGCCGCGTCGGCCCCGGCCAACTGAGGCCGCTGTGAGGGGTCGCTGGCTATAATCGCCCGCGCTGCGGTGGCTGTAGCTCAGTTGGTAGAGTCCCAGATTGTGATTCTGGTCGTCGTGGGTTCGAGTCCCATCAGCCACCCCACCTGTGCGCCCGGCAACCCCGGGCGTTTTCACTTTCTGTGCTCGGTGATCGCACCCTCGGGAACGCAGGTGGTCGGTCGGCAGGTGCCGGGCGCGCATTCGCGGACCGGTCGGGCCGATGCGCCTTCGTTTACACAGCGTTGACACACCGTTGCCGAACCGGCTTTGCGATGCATCAAGCATTTGCACGCGCGGCCTACGATCCTTGACATTGCGCAACCAATGTTCATCCCCAAGGAGCTTGCATCATGACAACGACCGCCGCCGTCCCCCAAGACGCTCAAGCTTGGTGTGACAACCTGGCGCTGGTACAAAAGCTCGTGCCGTTCACCCGCCGCGTGGTCCATGCCGGCGATTCGATCTACGAAGGCGGCGCGCCGTTCGGCTACCTGCACCTGATCAATTCGGGCCAGTTCAAGACGGTGAACTTCACGGCCGACGGGCGTGGCCAGGTGGTGGGCTTGCACTTTCGCGGCGACTGGCTCGGGTTCGACGGCATCGCGCAAGGCCGCTATGGCTGCGACGCCATCGCGCTCGACACCGGTGAAGTCTGGAGCGTGCGCTACGTCGATTTGCTCACCGCGAGCGCCGCGTCGCCCGAGCTGATGCGCCTGACCCACGCCGCGATGAGCCGCCAGATCGGACGCAGTTGCGATTGCCTGCTGTCGCTGGGCACGCTGCCGGCGGACGCACGGGTGGCCGACTTCATCAGGGACTGGGCCACCTCGCTGGCCGCACGCGGCCTGCGTACCGACCAGATCACGCTGCACATGACACGCGCGGAGATCGGCAACTACCTGGGCATGACGCTCGAGACCGTCAGCCGCGCGCTGCGTCGGCTGGCGCAATGCGGCGTGATCCGCTTCGACGAGAAGGGCCGGCGCGACCTGGCGATTCCGAGCTTGACCGAGCTCGACAAGTTCATTCGCAGCGCGCTCGAGCAGGGCGGCGGAACGCGCTTGCCGGTCGCGGCCTGACGCGAGCGTCGACCGCCCTCAAGTGGCGGTCTTGCGGCGCCGCCGCCGCGGCGCCTTCGCCGGCGCGAGGAGCAGGCGTTCGAGTTCGTCGAACGCCTCGCCCGTGTAGACCGCGATGCGCTGCATGTGCGGCAGGTTCGCGTGGCAACCGGTGAAGCCGAAATCCATCATGCCGGCATAGCTCTGGCACGTGATGTTGAGCGCCTGGCCATGGGTGACGATCGAGGCCGGGAAGGTGCCGAGCAGTTCGGCGCCGCGAAAGTAGAGTGGCTTGTCCGGGCCGGTCACGTTGGAGATCGTGATGTTGAACATCGGCCGCGTGCGCCCACCCAGGCCGGTCAGGAGCGTCAGCAGGGTCGGCGCCATCAGCGCGATGGTGTACTGCGTCATGGCCGCGCGTGGCAGGCTTTGCACGTGGGCCTTGGCGCTCTGCACCGAGGCGCGGATCGCCGCCAGGCGCGCGATCGGATCCTCGATGTCGGTGCCCAGGGTGGCGATGATGAAGGTGATGGCGTTGCCCGTGCTGTCGTCGTCCTTGGGCCGCACCGAGACCGGGATGCCGGCGGTCAATGACTTCTCCGGCAAGTCGCCGCTGTCGTCGAGAAAGCGGCGCAAGGCGCCACCGCAGGTGGCCAGGACCAGGTCATTGAGGGTGCAGCCGGCCGCCGCGGCCAGCGCCTTCATGCGCTCGATGGCGATCTGTTGCGTCGCGAAGCGGCGCTTGGCCCGCACGCGGCCGTTGAGCGCCGTCGATGGCGCACCGAACGGCACTTGCAGGGACTCGTCGGTCGGTCCGCTCGTGCGCAGCAACTTGCCGAAGGCCAGCAGCAGCTGCGGCACGGTGCCGATCTGGCCGCGCAACGCATCGATCGCACCGGCCGCGGCGTTGGCGAACGTGGCGGCGCTGGCGTCGCGTTCCGCGAATTTGCCAGCTGGCGGGCTTGGCGTTCTTGCGTGCCGGTGTCAGGCCGACGGCCCAGAACGGCGGCGCGGTGAGGCTCTTCTCTGCGCTGTCTGGCATCGCCCGCTGCAACAGCTTCATGCCGCTGACGCCGTCGATCAGCGAGTGGTGCATCTTGACGAAGAATGCGAAGCGGCCGCCGTCCAGTCCTTCGATCAGCGTGCATTCCCACGGCGGGCGCGACAGGTCCAGCGGCTGGCTGTGCAGGCGCGCAATCAACTCGCCCAGTTCGCGCTCGCCGCCGGGGTACGGCAGTGCGGCATGTCGAAGGTGGGCTTCGAGGTCGATCTGATCGTCGTCGATCCAGTAGTGAAGCGGCATCGCCAGCAGGCCCGACTTCAAGCGCCGGTTCCACGGCGCTGCAAACTTCTGGTGCTTCTTCAGTTCGGCCATCAGGCGCCGGCCGAAGTCCTTTGGCGCGCCTGCCGGCAGCGCGAACGGCAGCAGGGCACCGACATGCATCGGTGTCGAGCGTGACTCGGTGTACAGCCACGAGGCGTCGAGCGGGTTGAGTCGGATCGCGGACATGGCCGGCACTCCTTGGCAATGCGGCACAAACGACAAGGCCCGGCGGCGTGAGCCCCGGGCCTTGTACTGTGCGCTGGCGACAGCGCCCTACTTGGACGCGGCCGCAGCCGGCATCGATGCGGCTGGCGGCTGCGGCGTGGCCGCACTGGTCACAGCCGCCGGGGCGACGACGGCGGCCGGCGGTGCTGCGGCCGGTGTCGCTGCCTTGCTCACCGTGCCCGTGGGCAGCAGCGGCACGATCAGCAGGGCCACGATGTTGATGATCTTGATCAACGGGTTCACGGCCGGGCCGGCGGTGTCCTTGTACGGGTCGCCGACCGTGTCGCCGGTGACCGCGGCCTTGTGCGCCTCGCTGCCCTTGCCGCCGTGGTGGCCGTCTTCGATGTACTTCTTGGCGTTGTCCCAGGCGCCGCCGCCGGTGCACATCGAGATGGCGACGAACAGGCCGGTGACGATGGTGCCCATCAACAGGCCGCCCAGTGCGGCCGGGCCGAGCAGCAGGCCGACGACCACCGGCACGATCACCGGCAGCAGCGACGGAATCATCATTTCCTTGATCGCCGCCTTGGTCAGCATGTCGACCGCCGTGCCGTACTCGGGCTTGGCCGTGCCTTCCATGATGCCCTTGATCTCCTTGAACTGGCGGCGCACTTCGACCACCACCGAGCCCGCGGCGCGACCGACGGCCTCCATGGCCATGGCACCGAACAGGTAAGGAATCAGGCCGCCGATGAACAGGCCGACGATGACCTTCGGGTCGCTCAGATCGAAACTGATGTTGATGCCGCGACCTTCCAGTGAGTGGGTGTAGTCGGCAAACAGCACCAGCGCCGCGAGGCCGGCCGAACCGATGGCGTAGCCCTTGGTCACGGCCTTGGTCGTATTGCCGACGGCGTCGAGCGGGTCGGTCACGTCGCGCACGCTCTTGGGCAGTTCGGCCATCTCGGCGATGCCGCCGGCGTTGTCGGTGATCGGGCCATAGGCGTCGAGTGCAACGACGATGCCGGCCATGCTCAGCATCGAGGTCGCGGCCACCGCGATGCCGTACAGGCCAGCCAGGTTGTAGGCAACGAGGATGGCGGCGCAGACGAACAGCACCGGCCAGGCCGTGGAGCGCATCGACACACCCAGGCCGGCGATGATGTTGGTGCCGTGCCCGGTGGTCGAGGCCGCAGCAATGTGCTGCACCGGCTTGAACTGCGTGCCGGTGTAGTACTCGGTGACCCAGACCATCGCCGCGGTCAATACCAGGCCGACGGCGCAGGCGCCGATCAGGCGCCACTGTGTGTTCGCACCCAGCGCGTCGTCGGGCATCACCTTCAGCGTGACGCCGATGAAGGCGATGAACGACAGCACGCCGGCCACCGCCAGCCCCTTGTACAGCGCAGGCATCACGTTCTTCATGCCCGGGCTGGCCTTGACGAAGCTGCAGCCGATGATCGAGGCGATGATCGACACGCCGCCGAGCACCAGCGGGTACATCACTGCCGCCATGGCGTTGGCCGCGCTGAACAACAATGCGCCGAGCGTCATCGTGGCGATCAACGTGACGGCGTAGGTCTCGAACAGGTCGGCCGCCATGCCGGCGCAGTCGCCGACGTTGTCGCCGACGTTGTCGGCGATGACCGCCGGATTGCGCGGGTCGTCTTCCGGGATGCCGGCTTCGACCTTGCCGACCAGGTCGGCGCCGACATCGGCGCCCTTGGTGAATATGCCGCCGCCCAGCCGCGCGAAGATCGAGATCAGCGACGCGCCGAAGGCGAAACCCAGCATCGGCTTCAATACTTCAGCGCCGCTCTTGTCGGGTGTCCACTGGCCGTTCATGGTCGTGAACCAGAAGAAGATGCCGACGCCCAGCAGGCCCAGGCCGACGACCAGCATGCCGGTGATGGCGCCGCCCTTGAAGGCGACATCCAGCGCCGGGCCGATGCCCTTGGTCGCGGCCTGCGCGGTGCGCACGTTGGCGCGCACCGACACGTTCATGCCGATGAAGCCGCAGGCACCGGACAGCACGGCGCCGAGCACGAAGCCCGAGGCGGTGGTGCCGTCGAGGAAGTACGGCGATCAGGATCGTCAGCACCACGCCGACGATCGCGATCGTCTTGTACTGCCGCGCCAGATACGCCGCCGCACCCTGCTGGATCGCACCGGCGATCTCCTGCATGCGGGCATTGCCGGCGTCCTGGCTCAGGATCCAGCTGCGCTGCACGAAGCCGTACAGAACTGCGGCCAAACCGCAGGCCAGCGCAACATAGAGCGCCATGTTGGTTGTCATGAAGGGGCTCCTCTTTTGATTCAGGCCCCGTGGGTGGGGCCGGTTCTATTGCCATGGCGGCGATGCCGCCAAACCAGCCCGCGATGCTACGCGATGTTTCTTGCACAACTTTGCGCGGACGCAGTTCGGGTTGGCCATACAACAGCATGGCCCGTAAAATTCGGGTTATCCCTGAACCAACGAGCGAATGACATGAGCCTGCACAACGTGACGCCGGGTGCCAATGCGCCAGCCGAGTTCAACGTGATCATCGAGATCCCGATGAACGCCGACCCGATCAAGTACGAAGTCGACAAGGCCAGCGGTGCCATGTTCGTCGATCGCTTCATGACCACCGCGATGCATTACCCGTGCAATTACGGCTACGTGCCGTGCACCTTGTCCGACGACGGTGACCCGGTCGACGTGCTGGTCATCACGCCGTTTGCCCTGACGCCCGGCGTGGTCGTGACCTGCCGGCCGATCGGCATTCTGAAGATGCAGGACGAGGCCGGTGGCGATGCCAAGGTGCTGGCGGTGCCGACCAGCAAGATCCTGCCGATGTACGACCATTGGCAAAAGCCTGCCGACGTGAACCCGATGCGGCTGAATGCGATCCGGCATTTCTTCGAGCACTACAAGGACCTCGAGCCGAACAAGTGGGTCAAGGTCGTGGGCTGGGAAGGGCCCGAAGCGGCGAGACAGGAAATCGCCAGCGGCATGGCCGCCTGGGATGAGAAGCCGCGCTGACTGTCAGAGCGCCTTGAACGGGTTGCGTTCGCTCAATTCGTCGACATAGGCGCCCACCCCGGCACCCTCGGCTTGCAGGAAGTCGCCGACCGCGGATGCGAAGCGCGGATCGGCCAGCCAATGGGCCGACGTGGTCTTGACCGGTAGCAGACCGCGCGCCATCTTGTGTTCGCCCTGAGCGCCGCCCTCGAAGCGCAGGTAGCCGTGCGCGATGCACCAGGCCAGCGGCTGGTAGTAGCAGGCGTCGAAATGCAGGCAAGGCACATGCTGGGTGGCACCCCAGTAGCGGCCATAGGCAACGCGCCGTGCCGGGTCGAGGGCGATCAACGCCGCTGCGATGCGCTCGCCGCCGCGCGATGCAACCACCATCAACCAATGTGCCGCCATCGTGCGCGCCATTTCGGCAAAGAAGGCGCGCGTGAGGTACGGCGTCGAGTGGTGGGCGCGGTAGGTGAGGGTGTAGCAGCGGTAGAAGAAGTCCCAGGCCGAGGCATCGATCTGCGTGCCTTCGAGCAATTCGCTGCTGACACCGGCGTCGGCCACGCGGCGCCGCTCCTGCGCGATCTTCTTGCGCTTCTCGCGCTGCAGGCCGGACGTGAAGTCGGCGAAGTCGGCGTAGGGATCCGGGCTGCGGTTCTGCCAATGGAATTGCACGCCGTCGCGCAGCATCCAGCCGGCGCGCTCGCAGGCGTTGCGGTCGGCGTCGGAGAGGAACAACAGGTGTGCCGACGACAGCCCCTGCTGCCGCGCCAGCGCCAGCACCGCGCGCACGAGCAGGTCGCGCGTGGCGTCGTCCACCGCCATCAGGCGCGACCCCGGCACCGGGGTAAACGGCACGGCGCCGAGCAGCTTGGGGTAATAGGCCAGGCCATGGCGCTGGTAGGCGTCGGCCCAGGCCCAGTCGAACACGTACTCGCCGTAGGAGTGCGCCTTCTGGTACAGCGCACATGCGGCGAGCAGCTTGCCGCTGTGCTCGATCGTCAACCAGGTCGGTGCCCAGCCGGTACCGGGTACCGCACTCTGCGAGCGCTGCAGCGCAATCAGGTACTCATGGCGCAGAAACGGCGTCGGTGCGTCCTGCGTTTCGAGCAATGCGTTCCAGGCGGCGGCGTCGATGCGGGCCGGGTCGTCGTGGGCCTGGATGACATAATTCCGCGCATCGGTTTTCACTCAGCAGGCTCCGACGTGATCAAGGTTGCGCTGGCTCAGATCAACGCCACCGTCGGCGACCTGGCGGGCAATGCGCGGCGCATCGTCGACGCGGCGCGGCGCGCGCACGCCGCCGGTGCGCGGCTGCTGGTTGCACCGGAACTCGCGTTGTGCGGCTACCCGCCGGAAGACCTGCTGCTCAGACCGGCGTTCATGCGGGCCTGCGCCGACGCACTCGCCGCCATGGCGGTCGAGTTGGCGTCGTGCGAGGGTTTGCATGTCGTTGTCGGGCATCCGCATCAGTTCGGTGAACGCGGCGATGTTAGGACCAAGTCCAGCGCGCAGCCGCTGCGCTTCAATGCGGCCTCGTTGCTAGTGGGGGGGCGCATCGTCGCCACCTATTGCAAGCGCGAACTGCCGAACTACCAGGTCTTCGACGAGCGCCGCTACTTCGCCTCCGGCCGCGACGCGGGCCGCGGGCCCTTGGTGTTCGAGGTCGGCGGCGTCAAGGTCGGCGTTCTGATTTGCGAGGACGCGTGGTTCGACGAGCCGGCCCAGGCCGCGCGCGCCGCCGGTGCCCAGGTGCTGGCGGTGATCAACGCCTCGCCGTTTCACCTCGACAAGGCCGGCGAGCGCGAAGAGCGCATGGCACAGCGCGCGCGCGCGACGGGTCTGCCGCTGCTGTATTCGCACCTGGTCGGCGGCCAGGACGAGGTGGTGTTCGACGGTGCGTCGTTCGCGCTCGATGCACAGGGTGTCGTGCGCATGCGCGCACCGTGTTTCGATGAGGCGCTGGCACTCGTCGAGATCGATGGCGACGTCTTGCGCGGCGACATACACGACACACCCACGCTGGAAGCCCAGGCCTGGTCGGCGCTGGTCACGGGTGTGCGGGACTACCTCGGCAAGAACGGATTTCCCGGCGCCATCATCGGTTTGTCGGGCGGCGTCGATTCGGCGCTGGTGCTGGCGCTGGCCGTCGACGCGCTCGGCGCCGACAAGGTGCGTGCCGTGATGATGCCGTCGCCGTACACGGCCGACATATCCTGGCTCGATGCCCGCGAGATGGCGGCGCGGCTGGGCGTGCGTTACGACGAAATCGGCATTGCCCCGATGTTCGACGCCTTTCTGGGCAGCCTCGCCGGCCAGTTCGCCGGCCTGGCCGAAGACGCGACCGAAGAGAACATCCAGGCACGCATCCGCGGTACCTTGCTGATGGCGCTTTCGAACAAGACGGGCGACATCGTGCTGACCACCGGCAACAAGAGCGAGATGGCCACCGGCTACTGCACCCTGTATGGCGACATGGCCGGCGGCTTTGCCGTCATCAAGGACGTGGCCAAGACGCTGGTCTACCGGTTGTGCGAATGGAAGAACCGGCAGCCGACGCGGCGTGCCGATGGCAGCGTGGGGCCGGTCATCCCCGAGCGCATCCTGACGCGCGCGCCGTCGGCGGAACTGCGGCCGAACCAGACCGATCAGGACAGCCTGCCGCCGTACGAGGTGCTCGATGCGATCCTGGCGCTCTACATGGAAGACGATCGCAGCGTCGAGGACATCATCGCGGCCGGCTTCGAGCGCACCACGGTGGAGCGCGTGACGCGGTTGATCCGCGTCAACGAATACAAGCGGCGCCAGGCGCCGGTGGGTATCCGCATCACGCACCGGGCGTTCGGCCGCGACTGGCGCTACCCCATCACGTCCAAGTTCCGTGCTTAAATTCAGTCAACACCAGTAATCGCCGCATCGGAGTTCACTTCATGAAAATGATCACCGCGATCGTCAAGCCGTTCAAGCTCGAGGAAGTGCGTGAAGCGCTGGCCGATGTTGGCGTGTCGGGGCTGACGGTGACCGAGGTCAAGGGCTTCGGCCGCCAGAAGGGTCACACCGAGCTGTACCGCGGCGCGGAGTACGTCGTCGATTTCCTGCCGAAGGTGAAGATCGAGGTGGTGGTCAAGGACGGCGACGTCGAGCGCTGCATCGAGGCCATCGTGAAGGCCGCCAAGACCGGCAAGATTGGCGACGGCAAGATCTTCGTCATGCCGGTCGAGCAGGTGGTGCGCATTCGCACCGGCGAGACCGACGAAGCCGCTGTCTAGATCTTCGAGTAGTCGTCGCGCGCGGTAGCCTTTGCGGCGGCCTCGTCGATGCGGGCCAGCAGCCGGGCTGCGTCGTCGTCGACCAGCAGCGCGTGGTATTGCGGCGAAGAGACGAACCCGCGCTCGTGGCTGACGCGCATGAATTCGAGCAACGGGTCGTAGTAGCCGTCGACGTTGAGCAGTGCGACCGGCTTGTCGTGGTAGCCGAGTTGCTGCCACGACCAGACTTCGTAGATCTCCTCCAGCGTGCCGATACCGCCGGGCAGCGCGACGAAAGCGTCGGCACGTTCGGCCATCAATTGCTTGCGCTCGTGCATGGTTTGCACGACGTGCAGTTCGGTCAGGCCGGCGTGGCCGACCTCGCGGTCCATCAGCGCCTGCGGAATCACGCCGACGACCTTGCCGCCGGCGGCCAGTGCCGCGTCAGCGACCGCGCCCATCAGGCCGACCCGGCCACCGCCGTAGACGACGCAGGCGCCGCGCTCGGCCAGCAGGCGGCCGAGCGCGTGTGCGGCACGGGCGTAGGCGGGCCGGTTACCGAATCGCGAACCGCAGTACACCGCGACCGACAGCGCCATCGCTCAGGCCCAGAGCAAGCGTTGGCCCAGGGCCGCGACCCAAATGCCGCCGCACAGCAACAGCGACAACATGACCGCGGCGCTGCCGAAGTCCTTCGCGCGCTTGGACAGTTCGTGCCAGTCGTATGAAACACGGTCGATCGCGGCTTCAACGGCCGAGTTGAGCAGTTCGACGATCAACACCATGAACACAGAGCCTGCCAGCAGGGCGACCTGGACCCAGTCCTGGCCCAGCCAGAGCGACGCCGGCAACAGCACGCCGGCCAGCCAGACCTCCTGGCGGAACGCGGCCTCGCTCGTATAGGCCATGCGCAGGCCGCTGGCCGAATGCCCGGCCGCGCGAACGATGCGATCGATGCCGCTGCGGCCCTTGAACTCGTTGCTCATGCGCCGGATTGTGCCCGGCGAGCGGCCTTGCGGTAGTTGACGAGGCGGGTGCCGCACAAGGCGTCGTGCCAGAACTGGCGCTGTGGATGCAATCAGCGCGAGCAGCGCGTAGGCGACGACGCCTGCGGCCATGACGCCGAATATCTGCGCCGCACTGTGCAGGCCGGCCAGCCAGGCCACGGCCAGGGCCGGCACAAACCAGATCCAGCTGGCCAGGTAGCGCAGCATCGCGCGCACCTGACCGAGCGGCTGGCCGTCACGCGTCACGACGCGCAGATGCCAGGCCTTCATCGCCACGGTCTGCCCGCCATGGCTCCAGAACCAGACGAAATAGATCGCCAAGACGACGAACAGGAAGCCTTGCAGTCCGCTATGGCCCTGCATCGCATTGCGCTGCTGCGTCAGCGTGGCGTACAGGTAGCCCGCGATCATGACCACGCCAAACAGCAGCACACCTTCATAGACGAAGGCCGCCAGCCGGCGCACCAGGCCTGGCGTCACGAGTGCATCGGAGGGCTGCGCCGACGCAGCCGTCATTGCGCCTTGGTCTTGTCGTTGGCGCCGAATGCCGAGTGCGCGGCGGCCGCGCCCTGCGCACCGCGTTTGGGCAGCAACGTGGCACTGTCGACGAAGCCCGGCGTTGCGGCGACCTTGGGCAGACCGGTCTGCTGGTGCATGGGCGGCGTGGTCGGCTTGGAGACCAGGTTGGTCGTGGCGCCGGAGCCGCGCTGGATCACCGTTGGCCCGACCGGGTGCGCCTGTCCCGGCGCCGGCGCCCTTACGACGCTCGACTTGATGCTGGCGTCGCCGTTGCGAGGGGCGGCCGCGGCGGTGCGCGGCCGGCTCGGCGCGCTCGGCCAGTGCGCGGCGCTGGTCGGTGGGCAGCGCGCGGTAGGCATCCCACTGTTGCTGGCGTTCCTCCGGGCTGAGCTGGCGCGCTTCCTGGAAGTTCAGCCGCGCTGACGCGCGCTGCTGCGGTGTCAGACGGGACCAATCGGCAATGCGCTGCTGGACGCGGCTCCGCTCGTCGGCCGGCAGGGCGGGGAAGCGGTTGGCCAGTTCGGCCCACTTCTGTTGTTGCCCTGGGGTAATACGGTTCCAGTCACGTTCGAGCGGCGTCAATACGCTGCGCTGTGCCGGGCTCAACTTGGACCAGGCGACCGGACCCGGCCCTGCCAGCGTCTGGCCGTGCACGTTGCCCGCGACGCCCGCGCACGCAAGCACCAGTGCGAGGCACAGGCGGCGAACGGTGCGCGGGTATGCAGCGGGCGCGGGATCGATCACGGCCGAGCGGTCTTGAGGAACTCTACAAATCCACGGTCGCGATAAGCCTCGGGCGGCAGATCGTCGGCGAGGATCGCTGCATCGATCTCGGCGGCGGCTTCGATCTGCGAGCGGGTGTAATGCCTTTCGATCAGCACCAGCCCGGCCAGCAACACGGCCAGCGGCACCAGCGAGCCCAGGCGCAACCACCAAGGCGTCCTGCCTGGCCCGCCAGCGACGACAGCGACGCCGCCCGCGCTGCTGACAACGGCCGGCGCGGTGGTCAGGCGTGCCTGGCGTGCGGCGTGAAGCGCCTTTTCGCGGGCAAAGCGCAAGCGGGCATCGATGTCCGGCCTGTCGCTCACGGCCTGGAACTCGGTCAGCGAAGCGGCCAGGCGCAATGCCAGCCGCGCCTGCGCCGCTTCGGCGCTGCGCTGTAACAGGTGCGATGGCAGTGATTCGTTCATAGCGTGACTCCCTTGGCGCGCAGAGCCTTGGCCAGCGCGTGAACCGCCCGCGAACAGTGCGTTTTCACACTGCCTTCCGAGCAGCCCATGACCGACGCGGTCTCCGCGACATCCAACTCTTCCCAGTAACGTAGCAAGAATGCTTCCCGTTGACGCGCCGGCAATTCTTGAACCTGACTGTCGATGAGCTGCAGGATCTGCATCCGGCTGACCGATTCGGAGGCATTTTCGGTGCCCGCCCGGCCGCCGGACGTGTCCAGCAACTCGAGCAGGTCGAAATCGCCACTCTCGTCATCAGCGCCCTCGAAGTCCGACAGGTTGACAAACAGTGCATTGCGCACCTTTTGGCGGCGAAACCAGTCCATCGTCGCGTTGGACAGGATGCGCTGAAAGACCAGCGGCAACTCGGCTGCCGGTCGATCGGCGTACTTCTCGGCCAGCCGAATCATGGAATCCTGCACGATGTCCAGCGCGGCGTCGTCGTTGCGCACCGTGTAGGCGGTGCGTTTGAAGGCGCGCTTCTCGACGCTCTTGAGGAAGTCTGAGAGTTCTTTGTCGGTGGCCAAGGCGGCAACTGCGCGGGGCGCGGGGCCCCCGGGCATGGGAGCGCGGCGGATTATGTCATCGCACCGTGCAGGTGCGACGCGGCGGCGTCAGGCGGCTCGACCGATGCCATAATGCTGCTTCGCACAACGCATTTTTGGGTCTCGATTGGCCGCCCGATCCGGGTTCCGATGGTTGCCCGCGCAGGTTCCACATCCGCCTCACGAGGGTGCGAGCAGGAACACCGATGGATTTTCGTTAGAGAAATTCACAAAGGTTCGAAATGGACATGTCTGCCGCGGAAGTCAAGCGTGCCGCATCGGCACAGCCTTCTTCTCCCTCCACACCGTCTCGTGAGCCCAACGGCTCCGAAATTCTCGTTCGCTGCCTGCAGGCCGAAGGTGTCAAGTACCTGTGGGGCTATCCCGGCGGCGCGGTGCTCTACATCTACGACGCCCTGTACAAGCAGGAGACGATCAAGCATGTGCTGGTGCGCCATGAGCAGGCCGCCGTCCATGCCGCCGACGGCTATGCGCGCGCCACCGGTGACGTCGGGGTGGCGCTGGTCACCTCCGGCCCGGGGGTGACCAATGCCGTTACCGGCATCGCCACTGCGTACATGGACTCGATCCCGATGGTCATCATCAGCGGCCAGGTGCCGACGCCGGCGATCGGGCTGGATGCGTTCCAGGAGTGCGACACCGTCGGCATCACGCGGCCGGTCGTGAAACACAACTTCCTGGTCAAGGACGTGCGCGACCTCGCATTGACGATCAAGAAGGCGTTTCACATCGCGCGCACCGGCCGGCCCGGCCCGGTCGTCGTCGACGTGCCCAAGGATGTCTCGCTGAAGACCGCGCCGTTCCACTACCCCGAGCGCGTTGAGATGCGCTCGTACAACCCGGTGAAGAAGGGGCACGGCGGGCAGATCCGCAAGGCAGTGCAGTTGCTGCTGGCGGCCAAGCGGCCGTACATCTACACGGGCGGGGGTGTGATTCTGGGCGAGGCCTCGGCCGAATTGCGCGAATTGGTGCATCTGCTCGGCTATCCCTGCACCAACACCCTGATGGGGCTGGGCGCGATCGCCGCCAGCGATCCGCAGTTCCTGGGCATGCTGGGCATGCATGGCACCTATGAAGCGAACATGACCATGCAGCACTGCGACGTGCTGCTGGCGGTCGGTGCGCGCTTCGATGACCGAGTGATCGGCAATCCGAAGCACTTTGCGTCCGTCGAACGCAAGATCATCCACGTCGACATCGACCCGTCGAGCATTTCCAAGCGCGTCAAGGTCGACATTCCCATCGTCGGCGATGTCAAGGACGTGCTGCAGGAACTGATCGCCCAGATCAAGGAGGCTCAGGCCAAACCCGACAAGACGGCGCTCAACGCATGGTGGGCACAAGTCAACGAATGGCGCAAGCGCGACTGCCTGCTCTACAAGACCAGCGACGAGGTCATCAAGCCGCAGATGGTGGTCGACGCGCTGTGGAAGTTGACCAAGGATCGCGACACCTACGTCACCAGCGATGTCGGTCAGCACCAGATGTGGGCGGCGCAGTACTACCGCTTCGAGCAACCGCGGCGCTGGATCAACTCCGGCGGCCTTGGCACGATGGGGGTGGGCCTGCCGTACGCGATGGGCATCAAGCTGGCGAGGCCCGATTCGGATGTGTTCTGCATCACCGGCGAAGGCTCGATCCAGATGTGCATCCAGGAACTCTCGACCTGCCAGCAATACAAGACGCCAGTGAAGATCGTGTCGCTGAACAATCGCTACCTGGGCATGGTGCGGCAGTGGCAGGAGATCGACTACGCGGGCCGTTACTCGCACAGCTACATGGACGCTCTGCCTGATTTCGTCAAGCTTGCCGAGGCCTACGGCCATGTCGGCCTGCTGGTCGAGAAGCCGCGCGACGTGGAGCCGGCGTTGCGCGAGGCGATCCGGCTCAAGGACCGCACGGTGTTTCTCGACATCCGCACCGATCCGACCGAAAACGTATGGCCCATGGTCAAGGCCGGACAGGGCATCACGGAGATGTTGTTGGGCTCCGAGGATCTGTAGCGCCGGCTCAGGCGCGGGTTGTGGGTGGCGTTACCGCGCTGCTCGCGGCCCGGGCCGCAACCGCTCTACCGCCAGAAGAACTTTCTCTCAATCGAACCGCGTGGCCAAACAACGCCGATCACCGTCGGCACTTGTGAAGAGCGCGCAAGGACGAACCCCATGAAACACATCATTGCGTTGCTGCTCGAAAACGAGCCAGGCGCCCTCTCGCGCGTGGTGGGGCTGTTTTCCGCCCGCGGCTACAACATCGAGAGCCTGACCGTGGCGCCGACCGAGGACGCGTCGCTGTCGCGCATGACCATCGTCACCACCGGCAGCGATGAGGTCATCGAGCAGATCACGAAGCACCTGAATCGCCTGATCGAGGTCGTGAAAGTGGTCGACCTGACGGAAGGCAGTTTCACCGAGCGCGAGTTGATGCTGGTGAAGGTGCGCGCAGTCGGCAAGGAGCGCGACGAGATGGCGCGCATGGCCGACATCTTCCGCGGCCGTGTGATCGACGTCACCGAGAAGAGCTACACCATCGAGCTGACCGGTGACGGCACCAAGCTCGATGCCTTCCTGGTGGCCATCGATCGCGCCGCGATCCTGGAAACCGTGCGCACCGGCGCCAGCGGCATTGGCCGCGGCGAAAGAATATTGAGAGTGTGAAGCGGGCCCTTGCCGGGCCCTTCAAGGTCTTTTACGGAGAAAGCAAATGAAGGTCTATTACGACAAGGACGCCGACCTCAGCCTGATCAAGGGCAAGCAGGTGGCCATCATCGGCTACGGTTCGCAGGGCCACGCCCATGCGCAGAACCTGAACGACAGCGGCGTCAAGGTCACGGTCGGCCTGCGCCGTGGCGGCGCATCCTGGGCCAAGGTCGAGAAGGCCGGCCTGAAGGTGGCCGAAGTGGCGACGGCGGTGAAGAGCGCCGACGTGGTCATGGTGCTGCTGCCCGACGAACAGATCGCAGCGGTGTATGCCAACGACATTGCGCCCAACATCAAGCAGGGCGCATCGCTGGCTTTTGCGCATGGCTTCAACGTGCACTACGGCCAGGTGGTGCCGCGCGAGGATCTCGACGTGTGGATGGTGGCACCGAAGGCCCCCGGCCATACCGTGCGCAATACCTACACCCAGGGCGGCGGCGTGCCGCACCTGATTGCCGTGCATGCCGACAAGAGCGGCAAGGCGCGCGACCTGGCGTTGTCCTACGCGGCGGCCAACGGCGGCGGCAAGGCCGGCATCATCGAAACCAACTTCCGCGAGGAGACCGAGACCGACCTGTTCGGCGAACAGGCCGTGTTGTGCGGCGGCACGGTGGAGTTGATCAAGGCCGGCTTCGAGACCCTGGTCGAAGCCGGGTACGCACCCGAGATGGCCTATTTCGAGTGCCTGCACGAATTGAAGCTGATCGTCGACCTGATCTACGAGGGCGGCATCGCCAACATGAACTACTCGATCTCGAACAACGCGGAGTACGGCGAATACGTGACCGGGCCGAAGATCGTCAGCGAGGAGACGAAGAACATCATGCGCCGGGTGCTGAGCGACATCCAGACCGGCGAGTACGCCAAGAGCTTCATCCTCGAGAACCGCGCTGGCGCGCCGACGCTGCTGTCGCGCCGCCGCCTGATGGCGGAGCACCAGATCGAAGTGGTCGGCGAGAAGCTGCGCGCGATGATGCCCTGGATCAAGGCCAACAAGCTGGTTGACAAGAGCCGCAACTGAGGCGCTATCCTCGCGGCCATGACCGACGATTCGCACGAAGCGTTCGCCGATTCGACCCAGGTGGCCGAAGCGTCGCTGCGGCCGCGGCGCAAGGGTCTGTATATCCTGCCCAACGCGATCTCGCTGGCCGCACTGTTTGCCGCTTTCTATGCCATCGTGGTGGCCATCAACGGCCGCTTCGAGGCGGCGGCGCTTGGCATCTTCTGCGCTGCCGTGCTGGACAGCCTGGACGGACGCGTGGCACGAATGACGCACACGCAGAGCGCGTTCGGCGAGCAGATGGACAGTCTGTGCGACATGGTCAGTTTCGGCCTCGCGCCGGCCTTGATCGTCTACATCTGGGCGTTGCAGGGACTGGGCCGGTTTGGCTGGCTGGCGGCCTTCGTCTACTGCGCTGCCGCGGCGCTGCGGCTGGCGCGCTTCAATGTCAATATCCACGTCGTCGACAAGCGGTTCTTCCAGGGCCTGCCCAGCCCTGCGGCGGCGGCGCTGGTGATGGGCTTGATCTGGGTGATGGACGATGCCGGCTTCAAGCATGTCGCGAAGGTCGACTGGCTGGCGTGGACGGCTTTCGCCGTCACGCTGTACGCTGGGTTGTCGATGGTCACCATTGCACCGTTCTATAGCTTCAAGGCCGTTGGCGGTCGCCGCACGGTGCCGTTTGCCGTCATCGTTGCGATCGTGCTCGTGATCGCCGTGATCAACATCGATCCGCCGATCGTATTGTTTGCCCTGTTCTGCCTGTATGGCGCTTCAGGCTACGTCGTCTACCTGTACAACAAGGCCAAGGGCAGGCCAGCCAGCGTGATTGCCACCTCGACCGACGACCCGGACGAGGTCGGCCTTCACAACTGACGGCCACGTGCTACATTCATGGCCATGTCGATCCGCCGCCGCCCGCTGCCGCTACTGCTAGGAGTGCTGCCCGCGCGCTGATCGATTGCGTTTCCGAATTCTTGCCATCGACAGCCCGCGAGCTTTGCAGCCAGCGGGCTTTTTTCATTGCTGCCCCACGAAAGCCAGATCATGAGCATCGACAAACTGATCATCTTCGACACCACCTTGCGCGACGGCGAACAGTCACCCGGCGCCTCGATGACGAAGGACGAAAAGCTGCGCATCGCGCGTCAGCTCGAGCGCCTGCGCGTGGACGTGATCGAAGCCGGTTTTGCGGCCTCCAGCAACGGCGACTTCGACGCGGTGAGGGCGATCGCTGCCGCCATCAAGGACTCGACCGTGTGTTCGCTGGCGCGTGCGAACGACCGCGACATCGCACGTGCCGCCGAGGCCCTGCACGGTGCGGCGCGCTCGCGCATCCACACCTTCATCGCCACCTCGCCGCTGCACATGGAGAAGAAGCTGCGCATGACGCCGGAGCAGGTCTTCGAGCAGGCCAAGCTCGCGGTGCGCTTCGCGCGCAACCTGAATGAAGACATCGAGTTCTCGCCCGAGGACGGTTATCGGTCCGAGCCTGACTTTCTCTGCCGGGTTCTCGAGGCCGTCATCGCCGAAGGTGCGCGCACGATCAACATCCCCGACACCGTCGGCTATGCCGTGCCCGAGCTGTACGGCGAGTTCATCCGCTCGCTGCGCGAACGGGTGCCGAACTCGGACAAGGCCGTCTGGTCGGTGCACTGCCACAACGACCTCGGCATGGCGGTGGCAAATTCACTGGCCGGCGTCATGCTGGGCGGTGCGCGCCAGGTCGAATGCACGATCAATGGGCTGGGCGAGCGTGCGGGCAATTGCTCGCTCGAGGAGGTGGTCATGGCGGTGAAGACCCGGCGCGACTACTTCGGACTCGAGCTCGGAATCGATACCACGCAAATCGTTGCCGCCTCGCGCCTGGTCAGCCAGACGACGGGCTTCGTCGTGCAGCCGAACAAGGCGGTGGTGGGCGCGAACGCCTTCGCGCATGCCTCTGGCATTCACCAGGATGGCGTGCTGAAGGCGCGCAACACCTACGAGATCATGCGTGCCGAAGACGTGGGCTGGAGCGCGAACAAGATCGTGCTCGGCAAGCTGTCGGGCCGCAACGCGTTCAAGCAGCGGCTGCAGGAACTTGGTATCCAGTTCGAGGCCGAGGCCGACATCAATGCCGCGTTCGCCAAGTTCAAGGAACTTGCCGACCGCAAGAGCGACATCTTCGACGAGGACATCATCGCCCTGGTTGGCGACGAAAGCGTGACGCACGAGCGGGAACACTACCGGCTGCTGGCGCTGGCGCAGCGCTCCGAAACAGGCGAGCGGCCGCACGCGCGTGTTGCGTTTGCGATCGGAGATGTCGAGTGCCACGCCGAAAGCGACGGCAACGGCCCGGTCGACGCCAGCTTGAAGGCGATCGAGTCCAAAGTGGGGAGTGGCGCCGAGTTGCTGCTCTATTCGGTCAATGCCATCACCAGCGGCAGCACGGAGTCGCAGGGTGAAGTGACGGTGCGGCTGCAGCAAGGCGGGCGCATCGTCAACGGCGTGGGCGCGGATCCCGACATCGTCGTCGCGTCGGCCAAGGCCTACCTTGCAGCGTTGAACAAGCTCCACAGCAAGGCCGAGCGGGTGTCTGCCCAGGGCTGAGTCGGTATTCCGTTACAGATTAGGGGAAATCCCAGCATCGACTTGAGGAAAACCACGCAAGTCTATGTATTGCGTGGCTTTTTCTTGTCGCCTACACTCAGGTGCGAACATTGATTGGGGTCGCCCTTTGTCCTCTATGTCGTTTCAAATCAACAAGAGCCGTGCGCAGCTTGATGCCCTGGCTGCTGGCGCTGGCTGCACTGATGGCGATCCCGCTCGGTGCACTGGCCAACGCCCGCCCGGCCAGCGAGCAGACCGTTGTCAAGAAGAAGGCCAGTGCCAAGGTGCAGCGGGGACGTACCGTGGCGCGCAGCGCGTCGGTGCGACCCTCGTTCGGCAAGACCTACGGCCTTCATGACGGTATCGACACCCTGGACCTGAAGTCCAGCGTGGCGCTGGTGCTCGACCAGGACACCAACGAGGTGCTGTTCAGCAAGAACCCGCAGGTCGTGCTGCCGATCGCCTCGATCACCAAGTTGATGACCGCGCTGGTGGTCAGTGACAGCAAGCAACCGCTCGACGAGGTGTTGTCCATCGGCGCCGAAGACGTCGACATGGAGAAGGGCAGCGGGTCGCGCCTGAAGGTTGGCACCCGCTTGCCGCGCGAGGAGATGCTGCACCTGGCGCTGATGGCGAGTGAGAACCGCGCGGCGAGCGCATTGGGACGGCACTTCCCGGGCGGTCGTGCGGCATTCGTTGCTGCGATGAACGAAAAGGCCCAGGCATTGGGCATGAAGGACACCCATTTCGTCGAGCCCACGGGCCTGTCCAGTTCCAATCAGTCGAGCGCGAACGACCTGGCCATGCTGGTGCGTGAGGCCGACCAGCACGCGCTGATCCGTGAACTGTCGACATCGCCCGCCCATGATGTCGCGATCGGTCGTCGCAGCGTGCGTTTCAGCAACACCAACGGCCTGGTGCGCAGCGGCACGTGGGAGATTGGCGTGCAAAAGACCGGCTACATCTCCGAGGCCGGACGCTGCCTGGTGATGCAGGCGCAGCTTTCGGGCCGCAAGCTGATCATGGTGTTGCTCGACTCCGCAGGCAAGTATTCGCGCATTGCAGATGCCGAACGCATTCGCAAGTGGGTCAGCGCGTTGCCGATCGTGCCAGCGGCGGCTGCCTCGACGGTCGAACAGATCGAGCACGTCGAGCACGTCGAGCCCGTCGACCCGGTGGTTCCGCCAGTGCCAGCGATCGGCGCCGATGCCACCCGGCCGTTGGCGCGCGAGGTTCAGACCCTGTGATGGTGGCCCAGCGCGGCAGAGATTTGCCGCGCGGTCGCCTTGACGCGATCGACCCAGGCCTCTTCGAGCCGATCGGCTGGCGCTGAGATCGACAGGCCGGCCACCAGGCGCGCGCTGTCGTCGTAGATGCCTGCAGCGATGCAGCGCACGCCCATTTCGAGTTCCTCGTCGTCGCGCGCAATGCCGCGTGCGCGCACGCCGTCGAGTTCACGCTCCAGTGCGGGCAATTGCGTCAGGCTGTTGCGCGTATGGCCTGCCAGGCCGGTGCGCGAGGCGTACGCGCGCACGCGATCGCGGTCGTCGCTGGCCAGGAAGAGTTTGCCCACCGAGGTCAGGTGCAGCGGCGCGCGGCCCCCGACAGAACGCACGACCTGCATGCCCGAACGCTCGCTGTAGGCGCGTTCGATGTAGACGATCTCGTCGCCCTGGCGCACCGACAGATTGACGGCCTGGTGCGTCAACTTGTGCAGTTCGCGCATCGGCTCGAGCGCCGCGTCGCGCACGTCCAGTCGCCCCTTGACCAGGTTGCCGAGCTCGAGCAGTCGCATGCCAAGGCGGTAAGTGCCGGCGTGTGGCCGATCGACAAAGCGGCCGGCCGCCAAGTCGTTGAGGATGCGGTGCGCCGTCGACGGGTGCAGTCCCGTGCGTTCACTGATGACCTTCAGTGCCAACGGCTCTGGCTGGGCGGCAAGCACGTCGAGCAGCGCAAAACTGCGCTCCAGCACCTGGATGGTTGGGGTCTTCGAGTCCTTCTTGGCCATGCCGCGTATTGCCTCTTGCCGAGCAATTATCGCATGGCGAAATCAAGATCCGGATCTTGAGAGACTACGTCGCTGCAGCCATTGGTGCGCCCGAGGCCGAGCGCGACGACCGCCGCCGCGCCAGATCGGACGGCACCTTCGAGCGTGGCCGGATAGGGGCCTTCGACGTAGTCGCCGGCTGCCGCCAGGTTCGGCGCAACGGCCACCGGCGGGCGCATGACGGCGGGGACGCAGAGAAACGTCGCACGGCGCTCGGCCAACGTGCGCAACACCTGAGGCGGCTCTCGCCACAGCGATGCGAACGTGGTCTGGGCCTGGCGCAGGGTGGCGGCGGCAGTGGTATCGAGTCCCCGCTCGACCCAGGCGCGCGCGCCGCTGATCACGAACGCGAACACGCCGTCGCGGGTGCCGCCGCCATCGATTGCGCCCAGGTCGAAGACGAATTGCGCCGGCGCGTCGGCGACCGCTCGACAGCACGGTCATCGCTTGCGCCAGCCGCGTGCCGCGGCTTCGCAGGTACACGGTGACGATCGGCTCATAGTCGAATGCCATGGCCTGGTTCGCCCAGGCGGCCGCGTGCGGATGGGCCAGGCGCGCCGCCTCGTGCGCGGTACACGCCAACACGACCGCATCGAAGGCCTGGCCATCGACGGTCCAGCCGCCCGCCTGCGCAGTCAACGTGCTGGCACGCGTGCCGCATTGCAGCTGGGCTCCGGCGGCCGCCAGCCATCGCGCGGCCGGTTCGGGCAGCAGTGCCGACAGCGGCGCACGCGGCAACAGCAGGTCGGCCGAGCCCGGCCCGCTGAACAAGCGCATCGCGCATGACGCGCAGGAAGACCTGCGCGCTGGCTTGGGCGGCGGGCGTATTCAGCGCCGCCACGCACAGGGGTTCGATCAAGCTGTCGCGCACACGCGGCGACAGCCGCCGCGTCAGCGTGGCGACGCTGGCCTGCGGATCGGCCGCAAAGCCACTGAGCCGCCAGCGCAGCGCGGCTGCAAGCAGACCCAGGCGCTCGCCGATCGACCAGCCGCGCCGGCCGAGCACCGCGCGCACGAATGCGGTCACGGGCGCGCCGCCGGTCAGGCGCAAGCCCGTGCCGTCCGCGGCGACCAATGCCAGCGGCATGCGCAGCAACAGCTGCTGCGGGTCCGCCCCGACGCGGCGCATCAGCGCCAGCGTGGCGCTGTAGGCGCCGATCAGGATGTGTTGGCCATTGTCCAGTGCGACGCTGTCGCCGTGATCGACGCGGCGGGCGCGGCCCCCGAGTTGCGGCGCCATTTCGATCAGGGTCACGTGATGCCCCGCCGCTGTGGCGGTCACGGCTGCGGCGATGCCGGCCCAGCCGCCGCCGATCACGGCCACGCGGCGCCGGGCGGTGGTCAACGCTCGCGCCAATGCGTGTGCATCGCGATCCAAACCTTGCGCAGTGGTGTCAACGTGACCCGCTGGTGCAGAACCTGGAAATCGTCGGCCGCGATTTCCCGCAGCAGCGTGCGATAGATCTGCGCCATCGCCAGGCCAGGGCGCTGCGCACGGCGGTCGGCCGGCGGAAGCAGCGCCAGCGCCACGTCGAAGTTGCGTTCAGCGCGCTCGGCCTGGAAGCGCATCAATCGCGCGAAGCGCTCGCTGTAGCCCCATGGAGACTTGCGCTCCAGCAATTCGCTGGCTTTGACGTCGAACTGCTTCAACTCTTCGAGCGGCAGGTAGATTCGCCCGCGCCGTGCGTCGTCGCCGACGTCGCGAATGATGTTCGTCAGCTGCATCGCCAGTCCGAGCTGGTGTGCGTAGGCAATGGTCGCCGCCTCGGTGCGGCCGAAGATGTTGGCCGCGACTTCGCCGACCACGCCGGCCACCAGATGGCAATAACGCGAGAGTCCGGCAAAGTCGAGGTAGCGGGTCTGTTGCAGATCCATTTCGCAGCCGTCGATCACTGCGTGCAGGTGCTTCGGTTCGATCGCGTATTGCTTCGCATGTGGCAACAGCGCCTGCATCGCAGGGTGGCTGGGCTGGCCGCTGAAGGCGGCGTTGACCTCCTTGCGCCACCACGCCAGGGTGGTTGCCGCGACGCCGGGGTCGCTGACCTCGTCGACCACGTCATCGACCTCGCGGCAGAAGGCATAGAACGCCGTGATCGCGGCGCGCTGTGGCGGCGGCAGGAAGCGAAAGGCGTAATAGAACGAAGAGCCGCTCCTGGCTGCCTTGTTCTGCACGTATTGCTCGGGCGTCATGCGCTGTGCTCGTCGTTCGCTAGGGGTTCGGGCGCGGCGGGCGCAATGTTGCGCCGCATGCGCATGGCGCGCCAACCCAGCAGTGGCAAAGTGGTCTTGCCGATGGTGGGCCGATGCGACAGCGCATTGTGGCCATGGGCCTCGATCAGTTCGAGCACGCGCAAGCCACCCTGCACGACGAAACGCAACTCCCAACCCATGCGGCCGGGCATGCGGTGTACCAGCGGTGCGCCAGCGAGGAGGGTCTCGCGGGCCCAGGCGGCGAGTTCGCGCACCATGGCGCGGCTGGCTTCGGTGTCGCCGCCGGCGCGCAGTTCGCGCGCATCGAGGCCATGGCGCGCCGCATCGGCCGTGGTGACGTAGACCCGGCCCCGCGGCAGGTCGATCGACAGGTCTTGCCAGAAATTGATCAACTGCAACGCGGTGCAGACGGCGTCCGACTCCCGCAGCGCCTCGCGCTCGGTCACGCCAGCCAGGTGCAGCAGCAGGCGTCCGATGGGATTGGCCGAGCGCCGGCAGTAGTCGAGCAGGGCGGCTCGGTCAGGGTACGGCGGATTGCCGGTGTCCTGCGCGAATGCACTGAGCAAGTCGGTCAACGGGCCCAGTGGCAGGCGATGGTGCGCGATCGCCGTCGCCAGCGGCGCGAACACCGCCTGCCAGCGGCTGTGAATCTCGCCGTTCGGCGGCGCGAGCGTAGCGCCGCGGCGAATTCGGCCAACTGGCGCAGGCGTTCGGCTTGGGTGGCCTGGCCTTCGTCGGCGATGTCGTCCGCCGTGCGCGCGAAGCGGTAAATCGCCACCACGGACGGGCGAATGGCGGGTGGGCACAGCCAGGACGCCACCGGAAAGTTTTCGTAGTGATCGATGCTCACGGTGCCGGATTGTCTCTCCCGCAGTCCCGCCCATTGCCGCGGCAGGCCATCGGTCTGCCTGCGCGGCAATTGACATCCGTCAGGAGCCTGCCTATATTACTGACCAGTCAGTCATTAAAGAAGGCGCGGTCGCGGTGGTCGCAAATTCGACGCGCTGCAACCAGACGAGAAACGCCATGTGCATCTGCAAGCCCTCTGCACGAGACCGCCACACCGCGGGCCCCTTCAAGACCACGATCGCCGTCGCGCTGACGCTGTTCGTCGCGGCCTGCTCGAAGCATGCGCCTGCGCCCGAACCGGTGCGCGCCGTGCAGACACTGACGGTGGCCAGTGGACAAGCCGGCGTGACGGTCGAATATGCGGGCGAGGTGCGCGCGCGTGTCGAGTCCCGGCTGGCGTTTCGCGTCGGCGGCAAGATGGTCAGCCGGCCCGTGGATGTGGGTGACAGCGTCAAGGCCGGCCAGGTGCTGGCCAGCCTGGATGCGCAGGATCTTGCGGCTTGGGCCAGGAGGCGGCGCGTTCGGCCGTGCAGGCCGCGCGCGTGAATCACGAACAGGCGCTGGCCGACTTCAAGCGTTTCACCGAGTTGCGCGACCAGGGCTTCATCAGCGCTGCCGAGCTTGAACGTCGTGAAAACACGCTCAAGGCCGCGCAGGCGCAACTTGCACAGGCGCAGGCGCAGTCGAGCGTGCAGACCAACCAGGCCAGCTACGGCACGCTGGTCGCCGACGCCAGCGGCGTCGTGACCGCCGTCGAGGCCGAACCGGGGGCGGTTCTGAGCGCCGGTGCGACCGTGTTGCGTGTGGCACAGGACGGCCCTCGCGATGTCGTGTTCTCGGTCCCGGAAGATCAGGTCGGCGCCCTGCGCGCCATGCAGGGCCGTGCTGGCGCCTTGCAGGTGCGGGTGTGGGGCGGCAATGGGGCGCCGATGCCTGCAAGCGTGCGTGAGGTGGCCGCTGCCGCAGACCCGGCGACGCGTACCTATGTGGTCAAGGCAGACGTCGGCAAAGCCGCGGTGCGGCTGGGCCAGACGGCCACCGTGTCGATCGCCGTGCCACTTGCGGCCGGCGTGGTCAAGTTGCCGCTGGCGGCGGTCTTCGAGCACCAGGGCAAGAGCAGCGTGTGGCTGCTCGACCCTGCCACGATGACGGTGCGCGCGCAGGGCATCGTCGTCGGTGGCGCCGAAGGCAACCAGATCGTCGTCGCCGCCGGCCTGGCGCCCGGCCAACAGGTGGTGACAGCCGGCGTGCATGTTCTGACGCCGGGGCAGAAGGTCACGCGCTACGGTGCCGCACCCGCGCTGGCTGGCGCTCGCTGCCAGTGATTCGGCACGTTGAGCGAAAGGGTCGCCGATGCCGAACCAGGACGCCGCGCCATCGCGCTTGAACATCTCCCGTTGGGCGCTCGAGCACCCGGCGCTGACTCGCTATCTGATGGTCGTGCTGCTGGCGCTGGGCTTTGCCGCCTACTTCCAGCTCGGCCAGGACGAAGACCCGCCGTTCACCTTTCGGGCGATGGTGGTGCAGGCCTTCTGGCCCGGCGCGACCGCCGAGCAGATGGCCGATCAGGTGACGTCGAAGATCGAGCGGGCCCTGCAGGAAGTGCCCTACGCCGACATACAGCGCAGCTACACCAAGCCGGGCGAGTCGCTGACGATCCTGCAATTGAAGGACAACTCGCCGCCCAAGGCCGTCGCGGAGACCTGGTACCAGGTCAGGAAGCGCGTGGGCGACATGCGCTCGACGCTGCCGGCAGGCGTGATCGGGCCGCTGTTCAACGACGACTTCGGCGACGTCTTCGGCTCGATCATTGCCCTGCAGGCCGACGGCTTTTCAGACGAAGAACTGCGCCGGCACGCCGAGGCGGTGCGCCAGCAACTGCTGCGCGTGCCCGACGTGGCCAAGGTCGAGTTGTTCGGCGTGCAGCCGGAGAGGCTGTACGTCGAGATATCGCACAAGCGGCTGGCCACGCTCGGTCTCGACCTGAACCAGGTCATCGCGCAGCTCGGCGCGCAGAACGCGGTCGAAGGCGCGGGCGTACTGAATGCCGGCAGCGAAAACCTGCAGGTGCGCGTCGGCGGCCAGTTCAGTTCGGTCGAGGAGCTGCAGCGTTTCGCGATCCGCGGCGTCAACGCGACGACCGGCGCGGCCAGCACGCTGCGCCTGTCGGACATCGCCGAAATCAAGCGCGGCTATGTCGACCCGCCGGCGGTCAAGGTGCGGCACCAGGGCAAGGCGGTGATCGCACTCGGCGTTTCGATGGCCAAGGGTGGCGACATCATCCGACTCGGCCACGCGCTGCGCGCCGAATTGGCGGCTATCCAGCAGGCGCTGCCGGTGGGCATCGAGACGATTCAGGTGCAGGACCAGCCGGCTGCCGTTTCGCGCTCGGTCGGCGAGTTCGTGCGCGTTCTGATCGAGGCGGTGGTCATCGTGCTGGTGGTGAGCTTCATCGCGCTCGGCCTGCACACCAAGCCGCTGCGGGTCGATATCTGGCCCGGCATGGTGGTCGGCATCACGATCCCGCTGGTGCTGGCAATCACCTTCGTCACGATGTTCTACTGGGGCGTCGGCCTGCACAAGATCTCGCTCGGCTCGCTGATCATCGCGCTCGGCCTGCTGGTCGACGACGCGATCATCTCGGTCGAGATGATGGTGCGCAAGCTCGAAGAGGGCTACGACAAGATGCGCGCCGCGACGTTCGCCTACGAGGTGACCGCGATGCCGATGCTGACCGGCACGCTGATCACCGCGGCCGGCTTTCTGCCCATTGGCATGGCCCAGTCCGTGACCGGCGAGTACACGTTCGCGATCTTTGCCGTGACGACGGCCGCGCTGTTGATCTCGTGGTTGGTCTCGGTCTACTTCGTGCCCTACCTCGGGGCCTGGCTGCTGCGCACGCGCAGCAAGGTGCAGGGCGAGGCCGCGCACGAACTATTCGACACGCCGTTCTACAGCCGCTTTCGGCGCACGGTGGATTGGTGCGTCGAGCATCGCTGGATCACGATCGGCGTCACCCTGCTGAGTTTTGCCCTCGGCATCGTCGGCATGGGCAAGGTCGAGCAGCAGTTCTTCCCCGATTCGAGCCGGCCCGAGGTGCTGGTCGACCTGTGGCTGCCCGAGGGCGCGACGATCGAGCAGAGCGACGAGGTGTCGCGACGCTTCGAGGCGCGGATGATGAAGGAACCGGGCGTGGCTTCGGTCACGGCCTGGATCGGCTCTGGCGTGCCGCGGTTCTACCTGCCGCTCGATCAGGTCTTTCCCCAGAGCAACGTCAGCCAGTCCATCGTGCTGCCCAAGGACCTTGGCTGCGCGCGAGGAGTTGCGCAAGCGCCTGCCAGCGTTGCTGGCGACCGAGTTCCCCGAGGTGCGCGGGCGCGTCAAGCTGCTGCCCAATGGCCCACCGGTGCCGTATCCGGTGCAGTTTCGTGTCGTCGGGCCCGACGTGGCCGGCGTTCGCGCCTGGGCCGAGGAGGCCAAGACGGTGCTGCGCGCGAATCCGAACATGCGCGGCGTCAACGACAACTGGAACCAGTCGGTCAAGGTGCTGCGCCTGCGCATCGATCAGGACAAGGCGCGCGCGCTCGGCGTCACCAGCGCCGGGCTCGCACAGGCGTCGCGCACGGTGCTTTCGGGCATCACCGTCGGTCAGTACCGCGAGGACGATCGGCTGATCGACATCGTGCTGCGCCAGCCCGCCGACGAGCGCAACGCCATCACCGACCTGGCTGCCGCTTACCTGCCCACGGCCAGCGGGCGCGCGATCCCGCTGTCGCAGATCGCACACACGGAGTTCGCCTGGGAGCCGGGCGTGATCTGGCGCGAGAACCGCGACTTCGCCGTGACGGTGCAGGGCGACGTGGTCGAGGGCATCCAGGGTCCGACCGTGACGGGGCAGATCTGGCCCGAACTGCAGAAGCTCAAGGCCCGCATGCCGGTCGGCTACGACGTCCAGATTGCCGGCGCGGTGGCCGAGAGCAGCAAGGGCCAGGACTCGATCGCGGCAGGCGTGCCGGTGATGCTGTTCATCATGTTCACGCTGCTGATGCTGCAACTGCAAAGCGTGCAACGCGCGATCCTGGTGGTGTTGACGGCGCCGCTGGGCATTGCCGGCGTGGCCGGCGCATTGCTGCTGCTGAATCGACCTTTCGGCTTCGTCGCGCTGCTCGGCTTCATCGCGCTGGCCGGAATGATCATGCGCAACTCGGTGATCCTGATCGACCAGATCGAGCAAGACCGCAGACGCGGCGTGCCGACCTGGAATGCGATCGTCGAGTCCGCCGTGCGGCGCTTCCGGCCGATCGTGCTGACCGCTGCGGCCGCCGTGTTGGCGATGATTCCGCTGTCGCGCAGCGTGTTCTGGGGCCCGATGGCGGTGGCCATCATGGGCGGCTTGATCGTCGCCACGGCGCTGACCCTGCTGGCGCTGCCGGCGATGTATGCGGCGTGGTTCCGGGTCAGGCGCGAGCCTGCCGTCGCAAGCTAGAATCACAGGCTCAAATATGTTTGAAGGGGTCGCCGTGCGACCCCGCCATCCTGTTTATTGCACCTCGCGCGGGTGGCGAAATTGGTAGACGCACCAGGTTTAGGTCCTGACGCCAGCGATGGTGTGGGGGTTCGAGTCCCCCCCGCGCACCACAGTCTTTACATCACGAGTTGACACCATGACGGTCACTGTCGAAACCCTCGAAAAACTGCAGCGTCGCATCACCCTGACGCTGGCGGCCGATGCCATCAACGGCGAGGTCGCGTCGCGGCTGAAGAAGCTGTCGCGTACCGTCAAGGCCGACGGCTTTCGCCCCGGCAAGGTGCCGCTGTCGGTGGTCGCGCAGCGCTATGGCTACTCGGTGCACTACGAAGTGGTGAACGACAAGGTCGGCGAAGCCTTTGCCAGCGCCGCCAACGAAGCCAAGTTGCGCGTGGCCGGCACGCCCAGCATCTCGCAGAAGGACGGCAGCCCGGAAGGCCAGATCGCCTTCGACGCCACCTTCGAGGTCTACCCCGAGGTCAAGCTCGGTGACTTGTCGGCCGTGAGCGTGGAGCGCATATCGACGCAAGTCAGCCCCGCGGCCATCGACAAGACCATCGACATCCTGCGCAAGCAGCGCCGCACCTTCGCCCAGCGCCCGGCGAGCGAGGGCGCCGCCGAAACCGACCGCGTGACGATCGACTTCGAAGGCAAGATCGATGGCGAGCCGTTCACGGGTGGCAAGGCCGATGCCTTCCAATTCATCATCGGCGAAGGCCAGATGCTCGAGCAATTCGACAAGGGCGTGCGCGGCATGAAGGTCGGCGAGAGCAAGACCTTTCCGGTGACCTTCCCGGCCGACTACCAGGGTCATGACGTGGCCGGCAAGGAAGCCGACTTCCTGGTCACGATGAAGAAGATCGAGTCGCAGACGCTGCCGGCGGTCGACGAGGCGTTCGCCAAGTCGCTCGGCATTGGCGGCGGCACGGTCGAGGCATTGCGCGCCGACGTGGCGAAGAACCTCGAGCGCGAGGTCAAGTTCCGCGTCCAGGGGCGCAACAAGGCGGCCGTGATGGACGCCTTGGTGGGCAGTGCCGAGCTGGATCTGCCCAAGGCGCTCGTCGACAGCGAGACCGAGCGCCTGGTCCAGGCGGCACGCGCCGACCTGAAGCAGCGCGGTGTGAAAGACGCTGCCACCGCGCCGATTCCGGCCGAAATGTTCACCGCGCAGGCCGAGCGCCGCGTGCGACTGGGCCTGGTCGTGGCCGAACTCGTTCGCAAGCACAACCTGCAGGCCAAGCCCGAACAGTTGCAGGCACATATCGAAGAGATGAGCCAGAGCTACGAGAAGCCGGCCGAGGTGATGCGCTGGTACCTGAGCGACCGCCAGCGCATGGCCGAGGTCGAGGCCGTGGTCATCGAGAACAACGTTGCCAACCACGTGCTGGCCAGCGCGCAGGTGACCGACAAGGTACTGCCCTTCGACGAACTGATGACGGGCTGAACACGCCTGAGACCGCGCGCATCGCGAGCTCGTCGAAAAGTGCCAGCCCGCTCGCGGGCGACATAATCAGCCATCGAGGCAAGTCGGAAGGGTCGCAATGAGCGCGCAAGAAATTCAGGGGCTGGGCATGGTGCCCATCGTCATCGAACAGTCGGGCCGCGGCGAGCGTGCCTACGACATCTACAGCCGCCTGCTGCGCGAGCGCATCGTCTTTCTGGTCGGGCCGGTCAATGACCAGACCGCCAACCTGGTGGTGGCCCAGATGCTGTTTCTGGAGAGCGAGAACCCCGACAAGGACGTCTTCCTCTACATCAACTCGCCGGGCGGCAGCGTCAGCGCAGGGATGTCGATCTTCGACACCATGCAGTTCATCAAGCCCGACGTGTCGACCATGTGCATGGGCCTGGCCGCCAGCATGGGCTCGTTCCTGCTGATGGCCGGAGCCAAGGGCAAGCGCCTGTCGCTGCCGAACTCGCGGATCATGATTCACCAGCCCTCTGGCGGCGCCCAGGGCCAGGCCACCGACATCGAGATCCACGCCCGCGAGATCCTGAAGACCCGCGAGCAGCTCAACAAGATCTACGCCGAGCGCACGGGCCAGACGCTGGAGAAGATCCAGGCCGACATGGAGCGCGATTTCTTCCTCGATCCGCAGGAAGCCAAGGCCTACGGCCTGATCGACCAGGTGATCGACAAGCGCCCGTAGGCGCGCCGGACGGCGCAGCAAGGCCTGTGCAGTCGGTCTGCGACGGTCGTGCGGGCCGGTCCGGAGGCGAGCCCCGGCGCCAGGGCGCGGGGCGGGAGTGCGAGGCGTGATTCACGCCACGAAAAGCGGCCCATTTCGGCTCCTCGGCCGCGGCGGACCATGCACTATCATTGCCTCAGTCCCCCCTAGGCCAGACCATGCCAGAGAAAAAAGGCTCTTCCAGCGAGAAGGTTCTGTACTGCTCGTTCTGCGGCAAGAGCCAGCACGAGGTGAAGAAGCTCATTGCCGGTCCGTCGGTGTTCATCTGCGACGAGTGCATCGAGCTTTGCAACGACATCATCCGTGACGAAGTGCCAGCCGATACGCCTGGCGCCAAGGCGTCCAAGTCCGACCTGCCGACGCCGAGCGAGATCAAGGGCAGCCTGGACGCGTATGTGATCGGCCAGGAAGTCGCCAAGCGCACGCTGTCGGTGGCCGTCTACAACCACTACAAGCGCCTCAAGCACATGGGCGGCAAGGACGACGTCGAACTCAGCAAGAGCAACATCCTGCTCATCGGCCCCACCGGCTCGGGCAAGACCTTGCTGGCGCAAACCTTGGCGCGGCTGCTGAATGTGCCGTTCGTGATTGCCGACGCGACGACGCTGACCGAAGCCGGCTATGTCGGCGAGGACGTCGAGAACATCATCCAGAAGCTGCTGCAGAACTGCAACTACGATGTCGAGCGGGCCCAGCGCGGCATCGTCTACATCGACGAGATCGACAAGATTTCGCGCAAGGCCGACAACCCGAGCATCACCCGCGACGTCTCGGGCGAGGGCGTGCAGCAGGCGCTGTTGAAGCTGGTCGAAGGCACGATGGCCAGCGTGCCGCCGCAGGGCGGGCGCAAGCACCCGAACCAGGATTTCCTGCAGATCGACACCACCAACATCCTGTTCATCTGCGGCGGCGCCTTCGACGGCCTGGAAAAGGTGATCCAAAACCGCACCGAGAAGTCGGGTATCGGCTTTGGCGCCACGGTGCACAGCAAGACGGAGAAGCGGGTGGCGGAGGTCTTCCGCGAGGTCGAGCCCGAAGACCTGATCAAGTTCGGCCTGATCCCTGAGCTGGTCGGCCGCCTGCCGGTGGTGGCCACGCTGGGCGAGTTGACCGAAGACGCGATGGTGCAGATCCTCACCGAGCCGAAGAATGCGCTGCTCAAGCAGTACCAGCGCCTGTTTGCGATGGACGGTGTCGATCTCGAGATCCGCCCGTCGGCGCTGGTGGCCATCTCGCGCAAGGCGCTGGAGCGCAAGACCGGCGCGCGCGGCCTGCGTTCGATCCTGGAACAGTCGCTGATCGACACCATGTTCGACCTGCCCAACTTGGCCGGCGTGGCCAAGGTCGTGGTCGACGAGCACAACATCGTCGAAGGCAGCAAGCCGCTGCTGGTCTACCGCGAGCACCAGGCCAAGGCGAGCGCCTGAGCCGGCTTCAAGCACCTTGACATCCCCCTCTCGGGCCCCATGTGGGTCTGAGAAAGAGAGGCACCCCCCATGTCTGGACATCCTGTACTCCCCGCGGACCCGATCACGCTGCCGCTGCTGCCGCTGCGCGACGTGGTGGTGTTCCCGCACATGGTCATCCCGCTGTTCGTCGGGCGGCCGAAGTCGATCAAGGCCCTCGAGGCCGCGATGGAGGCCGGGCGCCAGATCGTGCTGGTGGCGCAGAAGGCCGCCGGCAAGGACGAGCCCAAGGCCGACGACATGTTCGAGGTCGGCTGTGTCTCGAGCATCCTGCAGATGTTGAAGCTGCCCGACGGCACCGTGAAGGTGCTGGTCGAAGGCACCCAACGCGCGACCACGGTCAGCATCTCCGACAACGGCGAACACTTCGTCGCCGAGGTCACGCCGATCCCGCCGGCGGCCGACACCAAGCCCGAGATCGAGGCCCTGCGCCGTGCGGTGACGCAGCAGTTCGACCAGTACGTCAAGCTGAACAAGAAGATCCCGCCCGAGATCCTGACCTCGATCGCCGGCATCGACGATGCCGGCCGCCTGGCCGACACCATCGCCGCGCACCTGCCGCTGAAGCTCGAGGCCAAGCAGTCGGTGCTCGACCTGCACGACACCGGCAAGCGCATGGAAAAGCTGCTCGAGTTGCTCGAGCACGAAGTCGACATCCTGCAGGTCGAAAAGCGCATCCGTGGCCGCGTCAAGCGCCAGATGGAGAAGAGCCAGCGCGAGTACTACCTGAACGAGCAGGTCAAGGCGATCCAGAAGGAATTGGGTGACGGCGAGGAGGGTGCCGACCTCGAAGAACTCGAGAAGAAGGTGATCGCCGCCAAGATGCCCAAGGAGGCGCGCAAGAAGGCCGACGCCGAGTTGAAGAAGCTCAAGCTGATGTCGCCGATGTCGGCCGAGGCGACGGTGGTGCGCAACTACATCGACACCCTGGTCGGCTTGCCGTGGAGCAAGAAGACCAAGATCAAGCACGACCTCGGCTTTGCCGAAGGCGTGCTCAACGAAGACCATTACGGTCTGGACAAGGTCAAGGACCGGATCCTCGAATACCTCGCGGTGCAGCAGCGTGTCGACAAGGTCAAGGCCCCGATCCTGTGCCTGGTCGGGCCCCCGGGCGTCGGCAAGACCTCGCTCGGCCAGAGCGTGGCCCGTGCCACCGGGCGCAAGTTCGTCCGCATGGCCCTGGGCGGCATGCGCGACGAGGCCGAGATCCGCGGCCACCGCCGCACCTACATCGGCTCGATGCCGGGCAAGGTGCTGCAAAGCCTGTCCAAGGCCGGCACGCGCAACCCACTGTTCCTGCTCGACGAGATCGACAAGCTGGGCATGGACTTCCGGGGCGACCCGTCGAGCGCGTTGCTCGAAGTGCTCGATCCGGAGCAGAACCACACCTTCAGCGACCACTATGTCGAGGTCGATTTCGACCTGTCCGACGTGATGTTCGTCGCGACCTCGAACTCGATGAACATCCCGCCGGCGCTGCTCGACCGGATGGAAGTCATTCGTCTGGCGGGCTACACCGAAGACGAAAAACTCAACATCGCGTTGCGCTACCTTTGCCCCAAGCAGGCCAAGAACAACGGCGTCAAGCCCGAGGAAATGGACATCACCGAGAGCGCGCTGCGCGGCATCATCCGCTACTACACGCGTGAAGCCGGGGTGCGCTCGCTGGAGCGCGAGATCTCCAAGATCTGCCGCAAGGTGGTCAAGGGCATCCAACTGAAGAAGTACGTCGGCCAAGTGGTCGTCACCGAGGACAACCTGAACGACTTCCTGGGCGTGCGCAAGTTCGATTTCGGCCGCGCCGAGAAGAAGAACCAGGTCGGTCAGGTGGTCGGACTGGCCTGGACCGAAGTCGGCGGCGACTTGCTGACGATCGAGGCGGCCGTGATGCCCGGCAAGGGCAACATCATCCGCACCGGTCAGCTGGGCGACGTGATGAAGGAGTCGGTCGAGGCCGCGCGCTCGGTGGTGCGCTCACGCGCGCGCCGCCTGGGCATCAAGGACGAGATGTTCGAGAAGCGCGACATCCACATCCACGTGCCCGACGGCGCGACGCCCAAGGACGGCCCGAGCGCGGGTGCAGCCATGACGACGGCCTTCGTTTCGGCGCTGACGGGCATTCCGGTGCGCGCCGATGTGGCGATGACCGGTGAGATCACGTTGCGCGGCGAAGTCACCGCCATCGGCGGGCTGAAGGAGAAACTGCTCGCGGCGCACCGCGGTGGCATCAAGACCGTGATGATTCCCGAAGACAACGTCAAGGACCTGCAAGAGATTCCTGAGAACGTCAAGAATCATCTCGAGATCGTGCCGGTGCGTTGGATCGATCGTGTGCTCGAAGTGGCACTCGAGAAGGTGCCGCAGGCGTTGCCCGACGACGAGCCCGTGGCGGTCGCGCCCGCTGCCGCTGCGCCGGCCGAGGTGGCCACGCCGCCCGCGAGCCACCGACACCCGGCCGCACTGATTTTCCCTGGCTATAATGCCGCCTCGCTGGCCACACCGGCCAGCGAGGAATCGATGCGGGAATAGCTCAGTTGGTAGAGCGCAACCTTGCCAAGGTTGAGGTCGCGAGTTCGAGTCTCGTTTCCCGCTCCAGTTATGCATGAAGGGAAGCCACCCGGCTTCCCTTTTCTGTCAGTGCAGCAGGCCCCGGCGCGGTAGCAAAGCGGTTATGCAGCGGATTGCAAATCCGTCCAGGCCAGTTCGACTCTGGCCCGCGCCTCCAACGATCGAAGCGGCCCCCATGGGGCCGTTCTTACGTCAGACCCAGAGCTCGGCCATGGCGCCGGCGAACGCGTCGGCAATCGTGTCGGCGCCGGCGTGCCGAGTGATCGCGTATCACCCAGCGGCCGGCGACCATCACGTCGCGCCACGGCCGCGCCGGGCTGGAGAACACCAACGCGTCGAGCGTGTTCGATGCGGGCACACCGAGCAGCGCGGGCTCGCGCCGGTCGGCCACCAAGGCATCGGCGCGCGCGCCCTTGACCAGTCCCCACAGCGGTTCGCCGCTGGCCGCCGCGCCACTGCGGGCGACGAGCCCGAACAGTCGCTCGGCCGTCGAGGGCTGGCCCGACTGCGGCGACGCGGACACGTTGCGCTGACGCAGGGCCAGGCGCTGGCCGTAGTCGAGCCAGCGCAGCTCTTCGCGCCAATCGCGCGTGGCATGGCTGTCGGAGCCGATCGTCAGTGGCACGCCGGCCGCCAGCCAACCCGGCAGGTCGCACAGGCCGTCGCCGAGGTTGGCTTCGGTGCTGGGGCAGATCACGACGCCGGCGCCGCTTCGCGCCACCGCTTCGATCTCGCTGCGCGAGCGCATGCGTGGCGTGGACGAGATGCCAGCGGGCATCGAGCAGACCCTCACGCGCGAGCCACTCGATCGGCCGCGCGCCGGTCGCGGCCAGGCAGTCGTCGACCTCTGCCGTCTGCTCGGCCACGTGAATGTGGATCGGGCCGCTGAACGACTGCGCAAGCGCGGCCAGCCGGGTGATCGAGGCGGCCGACGCTGCGCGCAGCGAGTGAATCACCAGCCCGGCCCGCAGGCCCGGGCGATTGCGCACAGCGATGGCCTCGGCCGTCGACCAGACGCTCTCGGGCGTGCTGGCGAAGCGCCGCTGGTCGTCACGCAAGGCCGGCTGGCAAAAGCCTGCGCGCTCGTACAGCGCCGGCATCAGGGTCAGGCCGATGCCCGCGTCCGACGCGGCATCAGCCAATGCCCATGACAGCGCGTGCGGGTCGGCATAGGGCGTGCCGTCGCGGTCGTGCCGCAAGTAATTGAATTCGCAAACCTGGGTGTAGCCGCCCTGAAGCAGTTCGAGATAGAGCTGCGCGGCGATCGCGCGCAACTGGGTCGGGTCGATGCGCAGGGCGACCTGGTACATGCGCTCGCGCCACGACCAGAAGTCGTCGCTGCTCGACTCACGCCGCTCGGCCAGGCCGGCAAAGGCGCGCTGAAAGGCGTGGCTGTGCGCGTTGACCAGGCCGGGCAGCAGCGGCGCGTCGAGCCGGGTGGCGTCAACGGGCGGCTGTGCGACGCCGTGGCTGATCTCGGCCCAGCGGCCGTCGCTGCCGATGCGCAGCAAGCACCTGCTCGATGCCAGCCGCCCGGCAACCAGGCGCTGTGGCGCCCACAGCAGCGTCGGGCCGCTCGCCGTTCACGCGGCCACCTCGACGCCGCCGCTGATCACGCGCGGCGCGGGGTGCTGGCCGAAGGCGTAGGCGAGCGCGTTCGGATGCTCGTGCGGCCAGACCACGAAGTCGGCGCGCTGGCCGGCCGCCAGCCGGCCACGATCGTGCAGGCCGAGCGCGCGGGCACCGTTGACGGTCATGCCGCGCAAGGCTTCTTCGGGCGTCAGGCGAAACAGCGTGCAGGCCATGTTCAGCATCAGCAGCGGTGACAGCGTCGGCGACGAACCCGGGTTGTGGTCGGTGGCAATCGCGATCGGCACGCCGGCAGCACGCAGCGCCGCGACCGGCGGCAGCTGCGTCTCGCGCAAGAAGTAGAACGCGCCGGGCAGCAGCACCGCCACGGTGCCTGCGCCGGCCATCGCCTTCACGCCGGCTGCGGACAGGTATTCCAGGTGGTCGCACGACAGCGCGGCGAACTCGGCCGCGAGTTGCGCACCGCCCTGGTCGCTGAGTTGTTCGGCATGCAGCTTGACCGGCAGCTTCAGCGCCCGCGCCGCCTCGAACACACGCCGCGTTTGCGCTGGCGTGAAGCCGATGCGCTCGCAAAAGGCGTCCACCGCATCGACCAGGCCCTCGGCATGCAGCGCAGGCAGCCAGGCGCAGACCGCGTCGATGTACTCGTCGGCGCGGCCTTCGAACTCGGGCGGCAGCGCGTGGGCGGCCAGGCAGGTGGTGCGCACGGTGAGCGGCAATTCCCGGCCCAGGCGGCGCGCCAGGCGCAGGCAACGCGCTTCGTGCGCGGCCGACAGGCCATAACCCGATTTCACTTCGAGCGTGGTCACGCCTTCGGCCATCAAGGCCGATGCGCGCTCGGTGCGCCAATGCGAACAGTGTCGGGTCGTCGGCCGCGCGTGTCGCGGCAACGGTGGAGCGGATGCCGCCGCCGGTGCGCGAAATCTCCTCATAGCTTGCGCCTTCGAGCCGCATCTCGAACTCGCGGGCACGATCGCCGGCATAAATCAGGTGCGTATGGCAGTCGACCAGGCCGGGCGTGACCAGCGCACCGCCGAGGTCGTGCTCGGCGTCGATGGCGAGCGTGCGCGGCAATGCGGCCAGCGCACCGACCCAGACCAAGCGCTCACCCTCGGCCACCATGGCGGCGTGCTCGAGCAGGCCCCAGCCAGCCGCCGTGGCCAGCGTGGTCAGGCGGGCATTGCGCCAGAGCGTGGCCATGCTCAGGCGTCCTGCGGCGCGGCGGCGAGCCACCAGCCGATCAGACCTGCCGGCCGCTGGCCAGCGGTGAAGCTCAACGACGAAGGAGCGGCGTCGAACCACAGCAGGGCGTAGGCGGCCACCTCGATGGCGGGCAGGTCACTCGGCCCGGCAGCGCCCGGCGACGGCGCTGAACAGGCCGCAAGGCCCCGCCGCAGGGGGAACCCAAGCCAGGCCGTCGGCGGCGCATTGCATCGTGCCGCCGGCGCTGCGCAACATCAGGTTGAGGTCCCGCGTCGGGCCGTCGATCAGTCGCGCATGGGCCGCCACCGCGCCGTCGAAGTGCAGCGGCGCGTCGCCGCGCACGAGGCGGTGCACGGCGCCGTCGATCGTCAGCTCGACGCCTTGGCCTTGCAGCACCGTGAACCAGCGTTCGACGCCGGGGTAGGGCGAGAACGGCCCGTCGGCATCGATGTCGGCGACGCTGACGCGCACCTGCCACGACGCGCCCGCCGGGCTGGCCAGCAATTCGCGCGTGACGCCCGCCACCGTTGCGCCAGGGCTGCGCAGGCACATCGAGCAGGTGCACGAGCCGCGGCTTCATGGGCTGAATTGTCCTTCGAGCTGATACAGCGCACCGGGATGGACCAGCCGCGCCAGGGTCACCGGCTGTCCACGGCTGACGGTGCGGCGCACGACCACCAGGCAGGGGTCGTCGGCGCCGATGCCCAGCAGCCGGGCCTCCTGCGCGGTGGGCCGGCTGGCCTCGATGGTGTACTGCGCCTGCCAGAGCGGCGCCACTTCGAGCAGGTGCTGCGTCGGCGTGGTGCGGGTGAAATCGACCTTCAGGTAATCGGGCGCGCTGGCAGGGTTGACGTAGCGGTCTTCGCATTGCAGCGCCACGCCGTCGTCGTGGTGCACGATCAGCGAGTGGTACACCGGCGCCCCGCTGGCCAGGCCGAGCTGCTTGGCCAGGGCGGCGGTGGCGCGCTCTTCGCGCACCAGGTGCACCTTGGCATGGTGGCGGTGGCCGCGGGCCTCGATTTCCTCGTGCAGGTCGCGGATCGTCAGCGTGGCCGAGAGGCGGTGCAGCTGGGCGGCGAAGGTGCCGACACCCTGGACCCGGTCGACCATGCCCTCGGACTGCAACTCGCGCAGCGCGCGGTTGACGGTCATGCGGCTGACGCCGAACTGCGCCACCAGCTCGGCCTCGGAGGGCATCAGGTCGCCGCTGCGCCAGCGGCCTTCGGCCAGGCCGGCCTTGAGCGCCTGCTTGACCTGGGCGTAAGGGGCGGTGGGCTTGCGGCCCGCGGTCGATGGCAGCGGATTCATGCCGCGATGTTAGTTGCACATACCTGTATATACAAGTGCGGAATGAAGACCTGGAAGTCAGGGTAAATGCGGAGTGCGTTCGGCTTGCATATGGTTGTCTAGACAACTAAAGTGAAAAGGTTCGTCCCATCTCTGCCCGAGGCATCGCCATGACCGACCTTTCCTCCCTGCACCGCATCGCCCAGCCGCACCCGGTGCGTGCGCCGCGCGGCAACCAGCTGCACTGCAAGAACTGGCTGATCGAGGCCGCGTACCGCATGCTGCAGAACAACCTCGACCCCGAGGTGGCGGAAAACCCCGACGCGCTGGTGGTCTATGGCGGCATCGGCAAGGCTGCGCGCGACTGGGACTGCTACGAAGCCATCCTGCGCGAGCTGCAGAAGCTGGGCGAGGACGAGTCGCTGCTGATCCAGTCGGGCAAGCCGGTGGGTGTCTTCAAGACCCACGCCGACGCGCCGCGGGTGCTGATCGCCAATTCGAACCTGGTGCCCAAGTGGGCGACCTGGGAGCATTTCCACGAACTCGACCGCAAGGGCCTGATGATGTACGGCCAGATGACCGCCGGCTCCTGGATCTACATCGGCAGCCAGGGCATCGTGCAGGGCACCTACGAGACCTTCGTCGAAGCCGGCCGGCAGCATTACGGCGGCAACCTGGCCGGGCGCTGGATCCTGACCGCGGGCCTGGGCGGCATGGGCGGCGCGCAGCCGCTGGCCGCCACCTTCGCCGGCGCCTGTTCGCTCAACATCGAGTGCCAGCAGTCGCGCATCGAGTTCCGGCTGCGTTCGCGCTACCTCGACGAGCAGGCCACGGATCTCGACGACGCGCTGGCCCGCATCGCCAAGCTACACCGCCGCAGAAGCAAGGCGGTGTCGATCGGCCTGCTGGGCAATGCCGCCGAATTGCTGCCCGAGATGGTCCGGCGCGGCATCCGCCCCGATCTGGTCACCGACCAGACCTCGGCGCACGACCTGATCAACGGCTACCTGCCTGCCGGCTGGAGCGTCGAGGCCTGGCGCGCGGCGCAAGCCGATGCGACGCAGCATGCCGCGTTGCGCGACGCGGCGGCGCAAAGCTGCGCGGTGCACGTGCAGGCCATGCTCGCGTTCCAGGCCATGGGCATCCCGACGGTCGACTACGGCAACAACATCCGCCAGGTCGCGTTCGACCGCGGCGTCAAGAATGCCTTCGACTTCCCGGGCTTCGTGCCGGCCTACATCCGGCCGCTGTTCTGCCGCGGCAAGGGGCCGTTCCGCTGGGTGGCCCTGTCCGGCGACCCGGAAGACATCCGCAAGACCGACGCCAAGATGAAGGAGCTGTTCCCGCAGGACGCGCACCTGCATCGCTGGCTCGACATGGCCGGCGAGCGCATCGCCTTCCAGGGCCTGCCGGCGCGCATCTGCTGGATCGGCCTGGGCGAGCGGCATCGCGCCGGCCTGGCCTTCAACGAGATGGTCAAGTCGGGCGAGTTGAAGGCGCCGATCGTGATCGGGCGCGACCACCTCGACAGCGGCTCGGTGGCATCGCCGAACCGCGAGACGGAAGCGATGAAGGACGGCAGCGACGCCGTCTCCGACTGGCCGCTGCTCAACGCCCTGCTCAATACCGCCGGCGGCGCCACCTGGGTCAGCCTGCACCATGGCGGCGGCGTCGGCATGGGCTACTCGCAGCACGCGGGCGTGGTCATCGTCTGCGACGGCACCGATGCGGCCGCCAAGCGCATCGAGCGCGTGCTCTGGAACGACCCCGCGCACGGGCGTCATGCGCCACGCCGACGCCGGCTACGACGAGGCCGTGAAGTGCGCGCGCGAGCAGGGCCTGAAGCTGCCGATGGTGGCGATGTGACGACGCTGACGATCAACCCCGGCGCGCTGACGCTGGACGCGCTGCAGGCCATTCACGCGTGGCGGCCCGCCGCTGGCGATCGACGCCGCGGCCGGCGCCGGCATCGCGGCCAGCGCGGCGGTCGTGCAGCGTGCAGCGCAGGGCGAGGCCGCCGTCTACGGCGTCAACACCGGCTTCGGCAAGCTGGCCTCGACGCGCATCAGCGCGGCCGACCTGGCCACGCTGCAGCTCAACCTGATCCGCTCGCACAGCGTCGGTGTCGGCGCGCCGCTGCAGCCGGGCGTGCTGCGCCTGATGCTGGCCTTGAAGGCCGCCAGCCTGGCGCGCGGCCACTCCGGCGTGCGGCCGGTCGTGATCGACACCCTGCTCGCGGTGCACAACGCGGGCCTGGTGCCCTATGTGCCGAGCCAGGGCTCGGTCGGCGCTTCGGGCGACCTGGCGCCGCTGGCGCACATGACGCTGGCGCTGATGGGCGAGGGCGAGATGCTGGCGGGCGGCGAGCGCGTGCCGGCGCTGCCGCTGCTGCGCCAGGCCGGCATCACGCCACTGGTGTTGCAGGCCAAGGAGGGCCTGGCCCTGATCAACGGCACCCAGACCTCGACCGCGTTGGCGCTGCACGCGCTGCTGAGTTTCGAGCCGGTGCTCGAAGCGGCGTTGGTGGTGGGGGCCTTGACGGTCGACGCCGCGCGCGGCAGCGACGGCCCGTTCGATCCGCGCATCCACGCGCTGCGTGGCCAGCCCGGCCAGATCGACGTGGCGCAGTATTACCGCGCGCTGCTCGAAGGCATCGGCGATCCGCCGCTCCCACCTCGAGGGCGACGACCGCGTGCAGGATCCGTACAGCCTGCGCTGCCAGCCGCAGGTCGTCGGCGCCTGCCTGGACCAGTTGCGCCACGCGGCCACGGTGCTGGTGCGCGAGGCCAACGCCGTGACCGACAACCCGCTGGTGTTTGCCGAAGACGGCATGATGATCTCGGGCGGCAACTTCCACGCCGAGCCGGTCGCGTTGGCGGCCGACGGCATGGCGCTGGCCATCGCCGAGGTCGGCGCCATCGCCGAACGCCGCATCGCGATGCTGATCGACGCCGGCGTGTCGCGCCTGCCGCCGTTCCTGACGGCCGACGCCGGCCTGAACAGCGGCTTCATGATCGCCCACGTGACGGCCGCCGCGCTGGCCAGCGAAAACAAGTCGCTGGCCCATCCGGCCAGCGTCGACTCGCTGCCGACCAGCGCCAACCAGGAAGACCATGTCTCGATGGCCACCTTCGCCGCGCGCCGCCTGCAGCCGATGATCGCCAACACCGCGCACATCCTGGGCATCGAGTTGCTGGCCGCGGCGCAGGGCATCGAGTTCCTGCGCCCGCTGAGCAGCTCGGTCGCCCTCGAGGCGGTGCACGCGTTGCTGCGCCAGGCCTGCCCGCCGATGGCCCACGATCGCTACCTGGCGCCCGACATCGAACGCGCCACCGCGCTCGTCACCGACGGCTCGCTGTCGCGCGTGTTCCGCACGCTGCGCGGCCTGCCGGCGTTGTGGATCGCGGCCTGAATTCACCCCACCACCGAAGGAGACCCGAATGAAGCACATGACCCTGATCGCCCTTGCCTGCGCCACGCTGCTGGCCGCCACCGCCGCGACGGCGCAGGAAACCAAGGTCGCGATCGCGATCTCGGGCTGGACCGGCTTTGCGCCGCTGACCCTGGCCAAGGAGGCCGGCCTGTTCAAGAAGCATGGCCTGGACGTGACGATCAAGAAGGTGCCGCAGAAGGACCGCCACCTGGTGATCGCCTCGGGCGACGTGCAATGCGCGGCGACGACGGTGGAAACCTGGATCGGCTGGAACGCCAGCGGCGTGGCCACGACGCAGATCTTCCAGCTCGACAAGAGCTACGGTGCCGACGGTCTGGTGGTCAAGCCCGGCATCCAGAAGATCACCGACCTGAAGGGCAAGACCGTCGGCGCCGACGCACCGGGCACGGCCGGGTACTTCGGGCTGGCCTGGATCCTGAAGAAGAACGGCCTGTCGATCAAGGACGTCAAGGTCGTCAACCTGGGCGCCGCAGGCCGCGGCCAACGCGATGATCGCCGGCAACAGCGACATCGACGCCGGCATGACCTACGAGCCCTACCTGTCCGCGGTGCGCGCCAAGCCCGAGGCCGGCAAGATCATCGCCACGACGCTCGACTACCCGATGGTGATGGACACCTTCGGCTGCACGCCGAAGTTCCTGGCCGAGAACCCGAAGGCCGCCAAGGCCCTGGCCGACGGCTACTTCGACGCCGTGGCGATGATCAAGGCCGAGCCGAAGAAGAGCTTCGAGATCATGGGCGCCGACGTCAAGCAGACGGGCGAGGCGTTCGAGGCCTCGCAGAAGTACCTGCGCTGGCAGGACCGTGCGGCGAACCAGAAGTTCTTTGCCGGCGAGCATGCGGCCTTCAGCAAGGAAGCCGCCGATCTGCTGCTCGAGGCCGGCCTGATCAAGCAGATCCCCGACCTGACCAAGCTCGCCGACACGCGCTACATCAAGTGACCCGCATGAAGCCGCTGACGCCCGTCGAGCCGGGCCTGCGCATCGCGCTCGGCATCGGATTCTTCGTGCTCTTCGTCGCGCTGTGGGGCGGCATCACCTTCGGCGGCCTGGTGTCGAAGACCTTCCTGGCCGACCCGCTGACGATGGTCGCCAGCGGCTGGAACCTGCTCACCGAGCAGGGCTTTGCCAAGGACATCGGCATGACGGTCTGGCGCGTGCGTCGGCGGCTTCCTGATCGCGGCGGCCATCGCGCTGCCGCTGGGCGTGGCGATGGGCGCGTACAAGGGCATCGAGGCCTTCTTCGAGCCCTTCGTCTCGTTCGCGCGCTACCTGCCGGCGAGCGCCTTCATCCCGCTGCTGATCCTGTGGGCCGGCATCGGCGAGGCGCAGAAGCTCGCGGTGATCTTCATCGGCAGCTTCTTTCAGCTGGTGCTGATGATCGCGGTGACGGTGGGCAACACCCGGCGCGACCTGGTCGAGGCCGCCTATACCCTGGGCAGCAGCGACGCCAGCCTGATCCGTCGCGTGCTTGCTGCCCGGCGCCGCGCCCGAGATCGCCGAGACGCTGCGCATGGTGCTGGGCTGGGCCTGGACCTACGTCATCGTCGCCGAGCTGATCGGCGCTTCGAGCGGCATCGGCCACATGATCACCGACAGCCAGGCGCTGTTGGCCACCGACCAGATCATCTTCGGCATCATCGTCATCGGCCTGATCGGCCTGGTCAGCGACTTCGCCTTCAAGTGGGCCAACCGGCGCCTGTTCCCCTGGGCCCAGTTGGGCAGATGAGGCCGGCATGACCATCCTCCGCGTACGCGGCGTCGAGCGCCGCTTTCGACACCACGCTGGCCCTGCAGGCCACCGACCTCGACGTCGCCGAGAACGACTTCATCACCATCCTAGGCCCCAGCGGCTGCGGCAAGAGCACGCTGCTGCGCATCGTCGCCGGCCTGGACCGCCAGACCGCCGGCGAGGTGACGCTGGAGGGTCAGCGCATCACCGGCCCCGGCGCCGACCGCGGCATGGTGTTCCAGAGCTACACGCTGTTTCCCTGGCTGACGGTGCAGCGACAACGTCTGCTTCGGCCTGCGCGAGCGTGGCATGGCGCGCGCCGAGCAACTGGAGACGGCGAATGCCTTCCTCGGCAAGGTCGGCCTGCGCGGCTTCGAGAACCACTTCCCGAAACAGCTGTCCGGCGGCATGCAGCAGCGCGTGGCCATTGCCCGCGCGCTGGCCAACGGCCCGCGCATGCTGCTGATGGACGAGCCCTTCGGCGCGCTCGACCACCAGACCCGCGAGCTGATGCAGGAGCTGCTGCTCGGCATCTGGGAAGCCGAGAAGAAGACCGTGCTGTTCGTCACCCACGACATCGACGAGGCGGTGTTCATGGGCAGCCGCGTGGTCGTGATGAGCGCACGCCCGGGGCGCATCAAGCTCGACCGCCGGGTCGAGCTGCCGCACCCGCGCCACTACTCGGTCAAGACCACGCCGGCGTTCACCGAACTCAAGGCCGAGCTGACCGAGCAGGTGCGGGTCGAGGTGAGGGCGGCGCAGGCCGCGGCGGCTCTCATTACCTGAACGGCGTGGTGCGCGGGACGGGACTCGAACCCGTACGCCTTGCGGCTGCGGGTTTTAAGCCCGCTACGTCTGCCTGTTCCGTCACCCGCGCGTCGGTGGGTCGGCACCTGCAGGCATGATAGACGCGCAACCACTGCTCCCGAGGACCCCATGCCATTGTTCGACCAGGCCGCGCTCAACGATGGCGTGAAGAAGCGCGAGGTGTTTCGGCTGGGCGATGTACGACTTCGCCAACTCGGGCTACACCACGGTGGTCCTGACCGCGGTCTTCAACACCTACTTCGTCGGCGTCGTCGCCGGCAATGCCGAATGGGCCACGTTGGCCTGGACCGTGGCCCTGGCGGTGTCGAGTCTGCTGGTGATGCTGACGATGCCGGCTATCGGCGCCTTTGCCGACCTGCGCGCGGCCAAGAAGCGCCTGCTGGCGCTGACCACGATCGCCTGTGTCGCGAGTACCACGTTGCTGGCGCTGGCCGGCCGCGGCGACGTGGCGCTGGCGATGGCGGCGATCGTGGTGTCGAACCTGTTCTATTCGATCGGCGAGTCGCTTACCGCGGCCTTCCTGCCGGAATTGGCACGCCGCGATGCGCTGGGCAAGGTCTCGGGCTGGGGCTGGAGCTTCGGCTACTTCGGCGGCATGTTGTCGCTCGGCCTGTCGCTGGCCTACGTGCTGTGGGCGCAGCGCCAGGGCCAGCCGGCGACGCAGTTCGTGCCGGTGACGATGCTGATCACGTCGGGCGTCTACGGCATCGCCTCGCTGGCCACCTTCGCGCTGCTGCGCGAGCGGGCGGTGCCGCAAGCCGGTGCCGCCGATGGCCTGGCGGCCTCGCTGGCGCGCCTGCACCAGACCTGGCGCGAGGCCCGGCGTTACCGCGACTTCTCCTGGTTGCTGGCCTGTGCCACTGCTTACCAGGCGGGTATCGCGGTGGTCATCGCGCTGGCCGCGGTGTACGCCGAGCAGGTGCTCGGCTTTGTGCAGACGCAGACCATGACGCTGGTGTTCCTGGTCAACATCGCCTCGGCGGTGGGCGCCTTCGCCTTCGGCTATTGGCAGGACCGCAGCGGCCACAAACGCGCCCTGGGCGTCACGCTGGTCGGCTGGATCGTGATGACGGTGATCGCCGCGCTGGCCACCACGCAGGCCCTGTTCTGGGTTGCGGCCGCGATCGCGGGCCTGTGCATGGGTTCGAGCCAGTCGGCCGGTCGCGCGCTGGCGGGCTTGCTGGCGCCGCCGGCGCGGCTGGCCGAGTTCTTCGGCCTGTGGACCTTTGCCACCCGGCTGGCGGCGATCCTCGGGCCGGTGACCTATGGCCTCGTCACCTGGGCCACGGCGGGCAACCATCGCATCGCGATCGTCTCGACCGCGCTGTTCTTCGTGCTCGGCCTGCTTTTGCTGAGGCCGGTCAACGTGCAGCGTGGTGCACAGCGAGGCGATGCGCGTGTGAGCGCGCCCGCGCCGGCCTAGAATCCCTCTTTACGTTGACGTCAAGTGACCAAGCGGATTGAGGAGCAGCGCGACATGAAGGTTCTGGTGCCCGTGAAGAGGGTGGTCGACTACAACGTCAAGGTGCGCGTCAAGAGCGACGGCAGCGGTGTGGACGTTGCCAACGTCAAGATGAGCATGAACCCGTTCGACGAGATCGCCGTCGAAGAGGCGGTGCGCCTGAAGGAGAAGGGCGTCGCCACCGAAATCATCGCCGTCTCCTGCGGCACGGCGCAATGCCAGGAGACGCTGCGCACGGCCATGGCCATCGGCGCCGACCGCGCCATCCTGGTCGAATGCGCGGATGAGCTGCAGCCGCTGGCGGTGGCCAAGCTGTTGAAGGCCCTGGTCGACAAGGAACAGCCCGGCCTCGTCATCCTGGGCAAACAGGCCATCGACGACGACTGCAACCAGACCGGGCAGATGCTGGCCGCGCTGGCCGGCCTGGCGCAGGGCACCTTCGCCTCCAAGGTCGAAGTGAGCGGACGGCAAGGTCAGCGTCACGCGCGAGATCGACGGCGGCTCGGAGACCGTGCGCCTGTCGCTGCCGGCCGTCATCACCACCGACCTGCGCCTGAACGAGCCGCGCTACGTCACCCTGCCCAACATCATGAAGGCCAAGAAGAAGCAGCTCGACGTCGTCAAGCCGGCCGACCTCGGCGTCGATGTCACGTCGCGCATCAAGACCCTGAAGGTGGTCGAGCCGCCCAAGCGCGGTGCCGGTGTCAAGGTACCCGACGTGGCCACCCTGGTGGCCAAGCTGAAGAACGAAGCCAAGGTGATCTGAATGAGTGTCCTCGTCATTGCCGAACACGACCACGGCACCCTCAAGCCCGCCACCCTCAACACCGTGACCGCCGCCGTGCAGTGCGGCGGCGAGGTGCATGTGCTGATCGCCGGCCACAACGCCAGCGGCGCCGCCCAGGCCGCATCGAAGATCGCCGGCGTGGCCAAGGTGCTGCACGCCGACGCCCCGCAACTGGCCGAGCAACTCGGCGAGACCATCGCCGCGCAGGTCATCGCCCTGGCCGCCAACTACAGCCACCTGCTGTTCCCGGCCACGGCGCACGGCAAGAACGTGGCCCCGCGCGTGGCCGCGCTGCTGGACGTGGCGCAGATCAGCGACGCGACCAAGGTCATCAGCGCCGACACCTTCGAGCGCCCGATCTATGCCGGCAGCGCGATCGCCACCGTGCAGTCGCTCGACGCGAAGAAGGTCATCACCGTGCGCACGACGGGCTTCGACGCGGCGGGCGCGGGCGGCTCGGCGGCCATCGAGACCATCGCCGCGGCGGCCGACAGCGGCCTGTCGAGCTACGTCGGCAGCGCGATCGCCAAGAACGACCGGCCCGAACTGACGGCGGCCAAGATCATCGTCAGCGGTGGCCGCGCGATGGCTTCGGCCGACAAGTTCACCGCCGTGCTGACGCCCCTGGCCGACAAGCTCGGCGCCGCGCTGGGCGCCAGCCGCGCGGCGGTCGACGCCGGCTACGCGCCCAACGACTGGCAGGTCGGGCAGACCGGCAAGATCGTCGCGCCCGAGCCTGTACATCGCCTGCGGCATCAGCGGCGCGATCCAGCACCTGGCGGGCATGAAGGACAGCAAGGTCATCGTGGCCATCAACAAGGACGCCGAGGCGCCGATCTTCAGCGTCGCCGACTACGGGCTGGAGGCCGATCTGTTCGTCGCCGTGCCGGAGCTGGTGAAGGCGCTGTAGCGATCGAAGCCGCCTGAGAGGGGCGCCGAGCGCGGCGCCCGCCGTCCACTTGGAGAGACCCATGACATACCTTGCTCCCGTCAAGGACATGCTGTTCTGCATGCAGGAACTGGCCGGCCTCGATGCCGTGGCGCGTCTGCCCGGCTTCGAGGATCTCGACGCCGACACCGCGCAGGCCGTGCTCGAGGAATGCGCGAAGTTCAATCAGGGCGTCGTCGCGCCACTGAACCGCGACGGCGACGTGAAACCCTCGTCCTGGCGAGACGGCGTGGTCACCACCACCGTCGGCTTCAAGTCGGCGTTCCGAGCAGTTCGCCCAGGGCGGGTGGCAGGGGCTGCAGCACCCGGTCGAGTTCGGCGGCCAGGGCCTGCCCAAGACCATCGGCGCGGCCTGCATCGAGATGCTCAACAGCGCCAACCTGAGCTTCGCGCTGTGCCCGCTGCTGACCGACGGCGCGATCGAGGCCCTGCTGACCGCCGGCACGCCGGAGCAGCAAGCGAGGTTCATCCCGAAGATGGTCGACGGCAGCTGGACCGGCACGATGAACCTGACCGAGCCGCAGGCCGGCAGTGACCTGGCCCTCGTGCGCACGCGCGCCGAGCCGCAGCCCGATGGCCGCTACAAGCTGTTCGGCACCAAGATCTTCATCACCTACGGCGAGCACGACCTGGCGGACAACATCATCCACATGGTGCTGGCGCGGGTGGTCGGCGCGCCCGAAGGCGTGAAGGGCATCTCGCTGTTCATCTGCCCGAAGGTGCTGCCCGACGGCACGCGCAACGACGTGCACTGCGTCAGCATCGAGCACAAGCTCGGCATCAAGGCCAGCCCGACCGCCGTGCTCCAGTACGGCGACCATGGTGGCGCCGTCGCGGAACTGATCGGCCAGGAAAACCGCGGCCTCGAGGCCATGTTCATCATGATGAACGCCGCGCGTTACGCGGTCGGGGTGCAGGGCATTGCGGTGGCCGAGCGCGCCTACCAGCAGGCCGTGGCCTATGCGCGTGACCGGGTGCAGAGCCGCCCGGTCGACGGCTCGATGGCGGCGGCGGCGCCGATCATTCACCACCCCGACGTCAAGCGCATGCTGATGACGATGCGTGCCTACACCGAGGGCTGCCGCGCGATGGCGCTGGTTGCGGCGGCGGCCTACGATGCGTCGCACCATCACCCCGACGCGCAGGTTCGCAAGCAGAACCAGGCCTTCTACGAGTTCATGGTGCCGCTGATCAAGGGCTACAGCACCGAGATGAGCCTGGAGGTGGCCTCGCTCGGCGTGCAGGTGCATGGCGGCATGGGATACATCGAGGAGACCGGCGCCGCGCAGTACCTGCGCGACGCCAAGATCCTGACCATCTATGAGGGCACGACGGCGATCCAGGCCAACGACCTCGTTGGTCGCAAGACGCTGCGCGACGGCGGCCAGACCGCCAAGGCGATCGCGCGCCAGATCGAAGACACCGAGGCCCGACTCGCCCTGCGCGCCAGTGCGGCAGCCAAGGCGATGCACAAGCACCTCGGCGCCGCCCGCAAGGCCTTCGAGGAAGTCGTCGACTTCGTCACCGACCAATCCAAGTCCAGCCCGAATGCGGTGTTCGCCGGGTCGGTGCCGTACCTGATGCTGGCCGGCAACCTGATGGCCGGCTGGCAGATGGCGCGCGCCCTGCTGGCGGCCGAGGACAAGCTCGCCGCCGGCGACGAAGCGGCCTTCATGCAGGCCAAGATCGCCACCGCACGCTTTTATGCCGAGCACCTGCTGTCCAAGGTGCCCGGGCAGCGCGACAGCATCGTCGACGGCCACGCCGCCGTGAACGAGATGGCCCTGGAGGCATTCTGATGCCGGTACCGGCCGTCTTCAGTCGCCTGCGTCTGCCGGTCATCGGTGCGCCGCTGTTCATCATCAGCAATCCCAAGCTCGTGATTGCGCAATGCCAGGCCGGCATCGTCGGCGCGATGCCGGCGCTCAATGCGCGGCCGGCGTCGCAGCTGGACGAGTGGCTGGCCGAGATCACCGAGACGCTCGCTGCCTGGGACCGTGCGCACCCCGACAAGCCCGCCGCGCCGTTTGCGATCAACCAGATCGTGCACAAGAGCAACGACCGGCTCGATCACGACATGGCGGTGTGCGCGCAGTACAAGGTGCCGATCGTCATCACGTCGCTCGGTGCGCGCAACGATGTCAACGAAGCGGTGCACGGCTGGGGCGGCGTGGTGCTGCACGACATCATCAACAACTTCTTCGCCAGGAAGGCGATCGAGAAGGGGGCCGACGGCCTGGTCGCGGTCGCCGCCGGCGCGGGCGGCCATGCCGGCGTCAAGAGCCCGTTCGCCCTGGTGCAGGAGATCCGCGACTGGTTCGATGGCCCGCTGGCGCTGTCGGGTGCGATCGCCACCGGCGGGGCCGTGCTGGCGGCGCAGGCGATGGGCGCGGACTTCGCGTACATCGGCTCGGCCTTCATCGCCAGCCATGGAAGCGCGTGCCAGCGAGGCCTACAAGCAGGCCATCGTCGACGGCAGCAGCGACGACATCGTCTACTCGAGCCTGTTCACCGGCGTGCACGGCAATTACCTCAAGGCGTCGATCCGCGCCGCCGGCCTGGACCCCGACCACTTGCCCGAGAGCGACCCGAGCAAGATGAACTTCGGCGGCGGCGAAAGTGCGAAGAAGGCCTGGAAGGACATCTGGGGCTGCGGCCAGGGCATCGCCGCTGTGAAAGCGGTCCTGCCAGCGGCCGAACTGGTCGCGCGCCTGGCGCGCGAATACGCCGCGGCCAGGGCGCGCCTCGGGCCAGGCAATCGCCTGAGCGGCGCGCTCAAAGTGCCTCGTTTGCGGGACCCGACGTCAGATTGGCGTGAGGCTTCGGTGCTAGAGTGCGCGCGGTAATGAAGTAAATCGGTCCTTCCGGTCCCCTTGCCGGCGATGCTCGCACAGCGTCGCGGCGAGGCGCCAACGCTAGTCCGCCTACCGGTGAAGCCGGGCCGCGGAGGGTTGTTCAACCCATCGAAGCCGCGCAGACCGCGGCGAAAGGTGAGCGAAGATGATGCAGCAAAGCAGGTCGAACTCGTACCTGTTCGGGGGCAATGCACCCTACGTCGAGGAGCTCTACGAGGCCTACCTCGACAATCCCGGCTCGGTGCCCGACAACTGGCGCACCTATTTCGACAACCTGCAGAACGTCGCCGCCACCGATGGCAGTGAACGGCGCGACGTGGCCCACGCGCCGGTGGTCGAATCCTTCGCCCAGCGCGCCAAGGCCAATGCCTTCGCCATCAAGGCCAGCAGCAGCGACCTGGCGGTCGCGCGCAAGCAGGTTCACGTCCAGTCGCTGATCGCGGCCTACCGCTTCCTCGGCTCGCGCTGGGCCGACCTCGACCCGCTTGAAGCGGACCGAGCGGCCGAAGATCCCCGAACTCGAGCCGGCGTTCTACGACCTGTCCGAGTCGGACATGGACATCACCTTCAGCGCGGCCAACACCTACTTCGGCGCCGAGCAGATGACGCTGCGCCAGATCATGCAGGCGCTGCGCGAAACCTATTGCGGCACGGTCGGCGCCGAGTTCATGCATTGCACCGACCCGAGCGAAAAGCGCTGGTGGCAGGAGCGGCTCGAACGCGTGCGCAGCAAGCCGAGCTTTTCGGCCGAACAAGAAGCCCACATCCTCGACCGCCTGACCGCCGCCGAGGGGCTGGAGCGCTTCCTGCACACCAAGTTCGTCGGCCAGAAGCGTTTCTCGCTCGAAGGCGGCGAGAGCTTCATCGCCTCGATGGACGAGCTGGTGCAGCGCGCCGGCGAGAAGGGCGTGCAGGAAATCGTCATCGGCATGGCCCACCGCGGGCGCCTGAACGTCCTGGTCAACACGCTGGGCAAGATGCCGGCCGACCTGTTCGCCGAATTCGACCACACCGCCAAGGAAGAACTGCCGGCGGGCGACGTCAAGTACCACCAGGGCTTCTCCAGCGACATCTCCACGCCCGGCGGCGCGGTGCACCTGTCGCTGTCGTTCAACCCCTCGCACCTGGAGATCGTCAATCCGGTGGTCGAAGGCAGCGTCAAGGCGCGCCTGGATCGCCGCGGCGACAAGACCGGCAGCCAGGTGCTGCCGGTGCTGGTGCACGGCGACGCGGCCTTCGCGGGCCAGGGCGTGGTGATGGAAACGCTGGCGCTGGCGCAGACGCGCGGCTACTACACCGGCGGCACGGTGCACCTGGTCATCAACAACCAGATCGGCTTCACCACCAGCGACCCGCGCGACACGCGATCGACGCTGTATTGCACCGACGTCGTCAAGATGATCGAGGCGCCGGTGCTGCATGTGAACGGCGACGACCCCGAGGCGGTCGTGCTGTGCACGCAGCTGGCGATGGACTACCGCCAGCACTTCAAGAAGGACGTGGTCGTCGACATCATCTGCTTTCGCAAGCTCGGCCACAACGAACAGGACACGCCGAGCCTGACCCAGCCGCTGATGTACAAGAAGATCGCCGAGCACCCGGGCACGCGCAAGGCTCTACGGCGACAAGCTGGTGACGCAGAACGTGCTCGCGGCCGACGGCCCGGACGCCATGGTCAAGGCCTACCGCTCGGCAATGGACGCCGGGCGTCACACCGTCGACCCGGTGTTGACCAACTTCAAGAGCAAGTACGCCGTCGACTGGGCGCCGTACCTGAATCGCAAGTGGACCGATGCGGCCGACACTGCGCTGCCGCTGGCCGAGGTCAAGCGCCTGGCCGAGCGCATCACGACGCTGCCCAAGGACTTCAAGGCCCACCCGCTGGTCGAGAAGGTGATCGCCGACCGGGCCGCGATGGGCCGCGGCGAGGTCAATGTCGACTGGGGCATGGGCGAACACCTGGCGTTGGCCTCGCTGGTGGCCAGCGGCTACCCGGTGCGCCTGTCGGGCGAAGACAGCGGGCGCGGCACCTTCGTGCACCGGCATGCGGTGCTGCACGACCAGAACCGCGAGAAGTGGGACACCGGCACCTACGTGCCGCTGGAGAACGTGGCCGACAGCCAGGCGCCGTTCGTGGTCATCGACTCGATCCTGTCCGAAGAGGCCGTGCTCGGCTTCGAGTACGGCTACGCCAGCGCGGAGCCGAACACGCTGACGATCTGGGAGGCCCAGTTCGGCGATTTCGTCAACGGCGCGCAGGTGGTGATCGACCAGTTCATCGCCGCGGGCGAGGTCAAGTGGGGCCGCGTCAATGGCCTGGTGCTGATGCTGCCGCACGGCTACGAGGGGCAGGGCCCCGAGCACAGTTCGGCGCGCCTGGAGCGCTTCATGCAACTCGCGGCCGACAACAACATGCAGATCGTGCAGCCGACCTCGGCCAGCCAGATCTTCCATGTCCTGCGGCGGCAGATGGTGCGCATGTTCAGAAAGCCGCTGGTCATCCTGACGCCCAAGTCGCTGCTGCGCAACAAGGACGCGACTTCGCCGCTGTCCGAATTCACCCGGGGCGAGTTCCGCACCGTGATCGGGCCCAGCCACGCGGACATCGACCCGCAGAAGGTCAAGCGCGTGATCGCCTGCTCGGGCAAGGTGGTGTACGACCTGCTCAAGCGCCGCGACGAGAAGAAGGCCTCGGACGTGGCCGTGCTGCGCGTCGAGCAGCTCTACCCGTTCCCGCACCGGGCGTTCGCGGCCGAGTTGAGGAAGTTCCCCAACGCCACCGAGGTGGTCTGGTGCCAGGACGAGCCGCAGAACCAGGGCGCCTGGTTCTTCGTGCAGCACTACATCCACGAGAACCTCGCCGAGGGCCAGAAGCTCGGCTACGCCGGGCGCGCGGCGTCGGCGTCGCCGGCGGTGGGCTATGCGCACATGCACCAGGAGCAGCAGAAGGCGCTGCTCGACCAGGCGTTCGGCAAGCTCAAGGGCTTCGTGCTGAGCAAGTAGTCAATCAGTCGAGAGATTCATGTCCATCATCGAAGTCAAGGTTCCGCAGCTGTCCGAATCGGTGGCCGAAGCCACGCTGCTGCAATGGAAGAAGCAACCCGGCGAGGCCGTCGCCATCGACGAGATCCTGGTCGAGGTCGAGACCGACAAGGTCGTGCTCGAGGTGCCGGCCCCGGCGGCCGGCGTGCTGGCCGCGCACGTCGTGGCCGGCGGCGCCACGGTGCTGGCCGAGCAGGTGATCGCGCAGATCGACACCGAGGGCAAGGCCAGTGCCGCGGTGCCCGCCAAGGCCGCTGCGGCGCCGGCCGTTGCCGCGGCCGGCGCGACGGTTGGCGTGGCCATGCCGGCCGCCGCCAAGCTGATGGCCGACAGGCAACTGGCGCCGGGCTCGGTGGCCGGCACCGGCAAGGATGGTCGCGTGCTCAAGGGCGACGTGCTCGTCGGCGGCGGCACCGGCAAGCCGACGGCGCCGGCATCGCCGCGCCGGCCGCCGTGGCGGCCAAGCCGTTGCCGACGCGTGGCCGCGCCGATGAGCGCCAGCCTGGGCGAGCGCCCGGAGCAGCGGGTGCCGATGTCGCGCCTGCGCGCGCGCGTGGCCGAACGGCTGCTGCAATCGCAATCCAGCAACGCCATCCTGACCACGTTCAACGAAGTGAACATGGCCCCGGTGATGGAGATGCGCAAGAAGTTCCAGGAGAAGTTCGAGAAGGAGCACGGCTGCAAGCTCGGCTTCATGAGCTTCTTCGTCAAGGCCGCGGTTGCCGCGCTGAAGAAGTACCCCGTGCTCAATGCCTCGGTCGACGGCAACGACATCGTCTACCACGGCTACTTCGACATCGGCATCGCGGTCGGTTCGCCGCGCGGCCTGGTGGTGCCGATCGTGCGCAACGCCGACCAGATGAGCTTTGCCGACATCGAGAAGAAGATCGCCGAGTACGGCAAGAAGGCCGCCGACGGCAAGCTCGGCATCGAGGAGCTGACCGGCGGCACGTTCTCGATTTCCAACGGCGGCGTCTTCGGCTCGATGCTCAGCACGCCGATCATCAACCCGCCGCAGAGCGCGATCCTCGGCGTGCATGCGACCAAGGACCGCGCGGTGGTCGAGAACGGCGTCGTCGTCGTGCGCCCGATCAACTACCTGGCGATGAGCTACGACCACCGCATCATCGACGGCCGCGAGGCGGTGCTCGGGCTGGTGGCGATGAAGGAGGCGCTGGAAGACCCCGCCCGCCTGCTGTTCGACATCTGAACTGTTGACCCCCAACCTCACATTCGTTCGGTACCCCCCAAGGGGGCCGTCGCCCTCCTTGGGGCGGCCCGGCGGAGGGCTTAAGAAATGAGCAAGACATTCGACGTCATCGTCATCGGCGCCGGCCCCGGCGGCTACATCGCGGCCATTCGTGCCGCGCAACTCGGCTTTGCCACCGCCTGCATCGACGAATGGAAGAACGACAAGGGCGGACCGGCACCGGGCGGCACCTGCACCAACGTCGGCTGCATCCCGAGCAAGGCGCTGCTGCAGTCGAGCGAGCACTTCGAGCACGCCGGCCACGCCTTTGCCGACCACGGCATCGGCATGAAGGACCTGAGCATCGACGTGGCGAAGATGCTGGCGCGCAAGAACACGGTGGTCAAGCAGAACAACGACGGCATCCTGTACCTGTTCAAGAAGAACAAGGTGGCGTTCTTCCACGGCCGCGGCGCCTTCGTGAAGGCGGCCGATGGCGGCTGGGAGATCGCGGTCGGCGACGAGCGCCTGATCGGCAAAGCACGTCATCGTCGCCACCGGCTCGAACCCGCGCGCGCTGCCGGGCGTGCCGTTCGACGAGGTCAACATCCTGTCCAACGACGGCGCGCTGCGCATGCCGTCGGTGCCGAAGCGGCTGGGCCTGATCGGCTCGGGCGTGATCGGCCTGGAGATGGGGTCGGTCTGGCGCCGCCTCGGCGCCCAGGTGACGGTGCTCGAGGCGCTGCCGACGCTTCTCGGCGCGGTCGACGAGCAGGTCGCCAAGGAGGCGCACAAGGCCTTCACCCGGCAGGGCCTGAAGATCGAGTTGGGCGTCAAGGTCGGCGACGTCACGACCGGCAAGGGCGGCATCAGCGTCGCCTACGCCGACGCGAAGGGCGATGCGCAGACGCTGGCGGTCGACAAGCTGATCGTCTCGATCGGCCGCGTGCCCAACACCACGGGCCTGAACGCCGAGGCGGTGGGCCTGCAGCTCGACGAGCGCGGCGCGATCGTCGTCGACGCCGAGTGCCGCACCAACCTGACCAATGTCTGGGCCGTGGGCGACGTGGTGCGCGGCCCGATGCTGGCGCACAAGGCCGAGGAAGAGGGCGTTGCGGTGGCCGAGCGAATCGCCGGCCAGCATGGCCATGTCGATTTCAACCTCGTGCCCTGGGTCATCTACACCAGCCCCGAGATCGCCTGGGTCGGGCAGACCGAGCAACAGTTGAAGGCCGCGGGCCGGCCCTATCGCGCCGGCAGCTTTCCGTTCATGGCCAACGGCCGCGCGCGCGCGCTCGGCGACACCACCGGCCTGGTCAAGATGCTGGCCGACGCGGCCACCGACGAGATCCTGGGCGTGCACATCGTCGGCCCGTTGGCCAGCGAATTGATCGCCGAGGCCTGCGTGGCGATGGCCTTTCGCGCCAGCAGCGAAGACATTGCGCGCATCTGCCACGCCCACCCATCGCTGTCCGAATCGACGAAGGAAGCCGCATTGGCCGTCGACAAGCGCACGCTCAATCTCTAGGGCGGGCCCGGCGGTGGGGGTGCGCGCGCTGTACGAGCAGACTCTTGTCGATCGCGGCTATGCCAGCGATCCGGCGCAGCTGCGCGCGGTCGAGGCCCTGGAACGTTGCGAGAACGAGTGGGCCGACTACAAGGCGCGGCGCAGCAACACGCTGACGCAACTGATCCGCCACCCGCCGATCCCGCGCGGCGTCTACCTGCACGGCGGTGTCGGGCCGCGGCAAGAGCTTCCTGATGGATTGCTTCTTCCTGTCGGTGCCGCTGCGGCGCAAGACGCGCCTGCACTTCCACGAGTTCATGCGCGAAGTGCACCGCGAACTGCAGGAGTTGAAGGGCACGGTCGACCCGCTCGATGAACTCGGCAAGCAGATCGCACGGCGCTTTCGCCTGATCTGCTTCGACGAGTTCCACGTTGCCGACGTCACCGACGCGATGATCCTGCACCGGCTGCTCGACGCGCTGTTCGCCAACCGTGTCAGCATTGTCGCGACATCGAACTTCCACCCGGATGCGCTGTACCCGAATGGCCTGCACCGCGACCGCATTCTGCCGGCGATCGATCTGCTCAAGGCCAAGCTCGAGGTCGTCGGCGTCGACGATGGCATCGACTACCGGCGGCGCACGCATGGAGCGCGTGCAGTGCTACCACTGCCCGCTCGGGCCTGAGGCCGACGCGGCGCTGACGCGGGCCTTCGAGACGCTGGCCGAGGTGCGCGACGAAGATCCGGTGCTCAACATCGAGCAGCGCGAGATCCGCGCGCGACGCAAGGCCGGTGGCGTGGTCTGGTTCGACTTCAAGTCGCTGTGCGGCGGCCCGCGTTCGCAGAACGACTACCTCGAGATCGCGACCCGGTTTCACACCGTGATCCTCGACGGCGTGCCGCAGATGCCGCCGCGCATGGCCAGCGAGGCGCGGCGTTTCACCTGGTTGGTCGACGTGCTGTACGACCGCCGGGTCAAGCTCATCATGTCAGCCGAAGTGCCACCCGAGCAGTTGTACGTCGAGGGCCCCTTGGCGCACGAGTTCCCACGCACCGATGTCGCGCCTGAATGAGATGCAGTCGGCCGAATTCCTGGCCCTGGAGCGTCGCAATGTCGATACCTCGCTCACGTGACGGCGAGCGTTCGCGCAGCATGCTGCGGCGCCTGGGCCGGGTACCGAAAACGTTGTGGAATCGGCTGACCTCGACCGCTGGCGCAGGGGCCCTGCGTGGCCTGAGGCTGCTGCCGGTACTACAGGCCATGGCGGTGGCGTGTATGCCGGTACTCGCGGCCGATGACAACGCCGCCGCGCAGCGCGAGCGCATTGCGCGCGAACGGGCGGCCGTCGAGCGCCAGGCGCAGGCTGCGCAGGCGGCATGTGCCCAACAGTTCGCCGTGACGGCATGCGTCGACCGCGTCATGGCCGATCGGCGCGAACGCCTTCGCCAGCTCGACCGCGAGCGTGCACTGCTCGACGACGAGTTGCGCAAGCGCCGCGCGGCCGAACGTACCGCACGGATCGAGCAGCGCCAGGTCGAGTTGGCTCAGGAACCGCCTTCCGCGCCGGTGCGCACGCGCTCGCCCGCTGCGGCATCGGCGCCCAGGGGAGCCACGTCGTCTGCGGCGGCCAGGGCGTCGGCAAACGAGGCGGCCGCGTCGCAAAGCGAGGCCGATGCGGCCGAGCGCGCCGCCGCGTCGGCCCGCCGTGCCGCACAGGCCGAAGCGCACCGAAATGCGGTCGAAAAGCGCAATCGCGAGCGTGCCGCGCAGCACGCGCCGTCACCGCCCTTGCCGCAACCACCGCAGGCGCCTGCCAGTCGATAGCGCAGGCCCGCCATCGCAGGCGGCCCGGGTCAGCGCTCGAGCGGCTCCATGCGCAGCAAGGCCAGCGAGAGGTTGTCGCCGCCGCCGCGAGCGCGCTGGCGCGCCTTGGAGACCAGCATCTCGCTGGCCTCGCGCGGTGGCAGCGTATGCACGATCGCGCCGATCTCCTTGGGCGTGAAGTAGTGCCACAGGCCGTCGCTGCAGGCCAGCACGCTGTCGCCGATCTCGAGTTGTCCGAGGTGGCCCTGGGTCAGCGGCGGATCCTGTTGCGTACCCAGGCAGCCGGTCAGCAGATTCGATTGCGGGTGCGTGTTGGCTTCTTCCTCGGTGATCTTGCCCTCGTCGATCAGGCGCTGCACGAACGAATGGTCGATCGTGCGCGTGACCATGTCGGGGCCGCGGAAGTGATACACGCGCGAGTCGCCGGCGTGCACGATGTCGCAGCGCCGGTCGGGCCCGATCAGGATCGCCGCCAGCGTGCTGTGCGGCTCCTCCTCGGCAGCGACCGCCGTCAGTTTGATCATCAGGTGCGATTCCTCCACCAGTTGACGCAACAGCTCGGCGGGGTCGTCGCGGGCGGGCGTATAGCGTTCGTAGATCTGCTTGGCCACCATCACCACCTGATCCGCCGCCTTGCGTCCACCGCTCTTGCCGCCCATGCCGTCGGCCAGGATGGCCAACGCGCAGCCCGGCGTGCGCGGGTGGGCAATGATCTCGACCTGGTCTTGCTGGTAGGCGCGGTCGCCGCGGTGCATGCCGGTGGCGGCGCTGAGTCGGTATCCGGGTGCTGTCGTGGCCATCTGCGCAATATACGGGATGGGCGCACGCTGCGCCGGTCGCCCGGGTGTGAAGTCCTGCCGCTGACCTACACTGACGTGTCACGATGGACGATATCCCGCACCCGACGCAGCACCGCTGTACAGAGATCGATCGATGCGGTCGATCGCCTTGCCCGGGACGTGGCTTCGGTCGAGTGTGTGACGCGCAGGCGCAAGCAGCGGTGCTTGGCTGCGGCGCGACCCGTTTGGGCGCGGCCCGACGCCGGTCCGATGACCGTCGATCGATGCGACCGAAACGCAACACGGGCTGATGGCCGGCCGTGGCGCGCGCCTTTGCCGCGGGCGGGTCGCTGGCACGGGCCGATTCCGGCTACGTCGAGCGCGACGTGCAGCAGCGCTTCGCGCGTGCCGTGGCGCAGTGCCTGGACGAACGCACGGCGCTGGTCGCCGAGGCCGGCACCGGTGTCGGCAAGACCTTCGCCTACCTGGTGCCGCTGCTGCTGTCGGGCCGTCGCGCGCTCGTGAGCACGGCCACCAAGAGCCTGCAGGATCAACTCTTTCTGCGCGATCTGCCGCGCCTGGCAAAGGCGCTCGGTGTGCCGGTGCAGGTGGCACTGTTGAAGGGTCGCGCCAGCTACCTGTGCCTGCACCGTCTCGATCAGGCGCGCCAGGGCGGGGGCCCGGCCAGCCAGTCCTTCTGCCCGACCGATTTGCGCTGCGCGCGCTGTCGCGCGTCGAGACCTGGGCCCAGGCAACGGTCAGCGGCGACCTGGCCGAACTCGACGACCTGGACGAACGCTCGCCAGTGATCCCGCTGGTGACGTCGACGCGCGAGAACTGCCTCGGCAGCGATTGTCCGAAATTCGCCGCCTGCCACGTCGTCAAGGCGCGTCGCGAGGCGATGGCCGCCGACCTGGTGGTCGTCAACCACCATCTCTTCTTCGCCGACATGGCGCTGCGCGACAGTGGCGTGGCCGAACTGCTGCCCAGCGTCGACGCCGCGGTATTCGACGAAGCACATCAACTGGTCGAGGCCGGCGTGCAGTTCCTCGGCACCACGCTCGGGTCGGCGCAGCTGATCGACTTTGCGCGCGACCTGCTCGCGCTGGGATTGCAGCAGGCGCGTGGCCTGGCCGACTGGCAGGCCTTGGCCGGCGCGGTGGAACGTGCCGCGCGCGATCTGCGGCTGGCCTCGACCGGGGGTTTGCGCGACCTGCGCGGCACCGTCAAGCTGAGGTGGACCGAGCGCAGCGATTCGCCTGCCTTCGTCGCTGCGCTGGACGCCTTGGCCCTGACCTGCGGCGCGGCGGCCGCAGGGCATGCAAGCGGTCATCGCCCTGGGCCCGGACTTCGCGAAGCTCTGCGAGCGCGCCTCGGCCCTGGCGCAGTTGGCGGCGGCGTTCGGGCGGGACGCCGCCGAGGGCCATGTGCGATGGATCGACGTGACGGCCCAGCAGGCGCGGCTGATCGAGTCGCCGCTGGACATCCGCGACATGCTCTCCGAGCAGCGCGCGCGTGCGCCAAAGGCCTGGCTCTTCACGTCGGCCACCCTCGGCGACGACGATGACCTGAGCTGGTTCACCACCACCACCGGCCTCGAGGATGCGGTCAAGCTGCGTCTGGGCAGCCCATTCGACTATGCGCGCCCATGCGCGCCTGTACGTGCCGCGGCAGTTTCCCAAGCCCAATGAGCCCGGCCATGCCATGGCGGTCGCGACACTGGCCGCGCGTTGCGCGGTGGCGCTCGATGGCCGCACATTCGTGCTCACGACCACGCTGCGCGCGCTGCCGTTGGTGGCCGAAACCATGCGTGCCGAACTCGAGGCAGCCGGCGCCGGGCACATCGAGGTGCTGGTGCAGGGCACCCAACCCAAGCGCGCCCTGCTGCAGCGGTTTCTGGACCATCGCGGCTGCGGTGCTGGTGGGGTCGCAGACGTTCTGGGAGGGCATCGACGTGCCCGGCGACGCGCTGCAATGCGTGCTGATCGACAAGTTGCCGTTTCCGCCGCCCAACGACCCGCTGATCGAAGCCCGCGTCAAGCGGTTGCATGCCCAGGGGCGAAATCCGTTCAACGAGTGCTTTGTCGCCGAGGCCGCCGTCTCGCTCAAGCAGGGCGCGGGGCGTCTGATCCGCAGTGAAACCGACCGCGGCCTGCTGGTGGTCTGCGACCCGCGCATGCTGCGAATGCCCTACGGCGCACGCCTGCGCGCGGCCCTGCCGCCGATGAAAGTGGTGGACGAGGAATCAGCTGCGCTGGAGTGGCTGGCCGATCTGGCGCAAGCTCATTGAGTGCTCAGCCGCCGCGGCAGCGCCTCGTCGCTGCCCGCCGCGAATGACTACCAGAGCTGCCACCACGCGCTCTTGGGCTGCTGCACGCCTTGGGCGCTGAAGCGCGTGGCCGGGAAGTTCTGCTTCAGCACGCGCTCCGTGTCGGCGCGCAGTTGCTCCAGCCCCAGGCGCTCGTAGCTCGACGCCATGATGTAGAGGGCCTCTTCGGTGGCCGGCGTCTGCGGGTACTCCTGCACCGCCTGCTGCGCGCGATTGGCCGCTGCCAGAAAGGCGCCGCGGCGGAAGTAATAGCGCGCGACGTGGACCTCGTACGCGGCCAGCGCATTGACGATGTAATCCATCCGCGCGCGAGCGTCCTCGGCGTAGCGTGACTGCGGGAATTGCGTGACCAGCTGACTGAAGGACTGGTAGGCGTCACGAGAGGCCTGCTGGTCGCGCTCCGACAGATCCTGCTTTGCGATCGAGCCGAGAAAGCCCAGGTTGTCGTTGAAATTGACCAGGCCACGCAGGTACAGCGCGTAATCCAGCGCCGGGCTCGACGGGTGCAGCTTGATGAAGCGATCCAGCGTGACCAGTGCCGCGGCGCGCTCGGCCGTACGGTACTGCGCATAGGCCATGTCGAGCGTGGCCTGCTGTGCCAGCAGCGTGCCGGCGGCGCGGCCTTCGATCCGCTCGAGCGTCTTGATGGCCTTGTCGTAGGCGCCGCTCGCCATGTCGTCCTTGGCGTCGGCATACAATTTTTCGACGGCCGCGGTTGAATTCGGGTCTTCCTTCGGCGTCGAACTGCAGGCCGCGAGGGCCATCGCTGCGCCGACGATCGCGGCGGCCCACAGCGGCCGGCCCAGCGCATCCTGAATACGGATCATTGTGTGCATGGCCAGCAACGGGCCCCAATCGTGAGTGCAGAAAACGAGTCTGATTATAGGGTTGGGGCCCTGGTCCGCATGACCGGTGGCGAGGCCGACGAAGAGCCCGACGCCGGTGTCGAAGTGCGCCGTTTCGCGGTCTCGATCGACGGCCATGGCCAACGCCTGGACAAGTTGCTCGTGGCTCATGCCGCCGAGTTCTCGCGCAGCCACTTGCAGGGCCTGATCGAACGCGGCTGCGTGCGGGTCGACGGCGTCGTCGCGGGCGCGGCATCGCGCCGGCTGCGCGCCGGCCAGGAGGTCGGCATCGAACTGCAGCCGACCGACGAGAGCCGCGCGTTCACGCCCGAGGCCATGGCGCTGGCGATCCGTTTCGAGGATGAACACCTGCTGGTGTTGGCCAAGCCGGCTGGCCTGGTCGTCCACCCGGCGCCGGGGCATTGGCGCGGCACGCTGCTCAATGGGCTGCTGGCGCATCACCGCGGCGCCAGCCAGTTGCCGCGGGCCGGCATCGTGCACCGCCTGGACAAGGACACCTCCGGCCTGATGGTGGTGGCCAAGACGCTGCCGGCAATGACGGCGCTGGTGCGGGCCATGGCGGCGCGGGAGGTGAAGCGCGAGTACCTCGCGCTGGTGCACGGCGAGGTGCCGGCCGCGCCGTTTTCGATCGAGGCGGCGATCGGCCGCGACCCGGTGTCGCGCGTGCGCATGGCCGTGGTCGCCGCTGGCAAGCCGCGCGAACGGATGTTGCGCGGCTCGCCTACCGCGACCGCGTCAGCGCGGTGCGCTGCACGCTGCACAGCGGTCGCACGCACCAGATCCGCGTGCACCTGGCTTGGCGTGGCCACCCGCTGCTGGCCGATGCGCTGTACGGTGGCGCGCCGGCGCTTGGGCCTGCTGCGCCAGGCGCTGCACGCCACACGCCTGGGACTGCGCCATCCGATCACGGACCAGGCCCTGTCCTTCGACGAGCCGTTGCCGGACGACCTGCTGCCGGCCTGGTCCGCCGTCTGCGACTGAGGGCCTGCCGAGCGCTACAATGCGCCGCAACGTCCTGGTGCTGGCCGATGCCGCCCAGGTCGGTGCGCCTGCGGTGAGCCTTCGTTTTGCGCCGCTCAGAGTGCGCCGCGCCCCGGGCTGAGCCACCGAACCCGTTTGATGCAAACGCCGCCGGCGTATACCGGCGCCCAACGACTTCATGCCCATGAATACACAGGATGCAAAGCGCGTCCTCGAGACCGCGCTCATCTGCGCCCAGCAGCCGCTGCCGCTGCCCGCGCTGCGTGCGCTGTTCGACGACCAGGTCGGCACCGACACCTTGCGCAGCCTGCTCGACGAATTGGTGCGCGACTGGGAAGGCCGCGGCGTCGAGCTGGTGCCGCTGGCCAGCGGCTGGCGCTTTCAAAGCCGACCCGAGATGCGCCAGTACCTCGACCGCCTGAACCCTGAGAAGCCGCCGAAGTATTCGCGCGCCGTGCTCGAAACGCTGGCCATCGTGGCCTACCGCCAGCCCGTGACGCGCGGCGACATCGAAGACATCCGCGGCGTTGCCGTTGGCAGCCCGATCGTCAAGCAACTCGAAGACCGCGGCTGGATCGAAGCCATCGGCCACCGCGAGGCGCCCGGCCGGCCGGCGCTGTACGCCACGACGCGGCAGTTCCTCGATGACCTGGGTGTGTCCAGCCTCGACCAGTTGCCGGCGCTCGATGGCCAGGGCGCCAACGGTGACGAGCGCCTGGCCCGGGCGTTGACCGATCAGCCCGGCCTGATCGACGCCGAGTTCGGCCCTGACGGCCAGTCGTCGCTGGCGCTCGACAACGGCAGCCTACAGCCCCCCATCGCCCCCAGCGAATCCTGCGAGCCACTCGCCCCAGCACCATGACCGATCCCCAAGACGCCGACCCGCCCGTCACCAAGAATGCCGCCGTGACCGACGCCGCCGAGCCTGCGCCCGAACCGCGGCACAGCCCAGGCGAAGCTGGCGCCGCGACCGTCTTCGAGACCCGGGCCCGACTGACGCGCTGCATGCGCAAGCCCCAACGCAGGCCGGCACCGAGCCGCGCACCGCGGACGCGACACTGGCCGAGCGCAGGTAGCGAAGGGCCGTCGCGGCGCTCGCGCCGCAATCGTCGTCGCGGGCGCAAGGGCCGCTCAGGCAATCGACGGTGGCAGCCTGGCGATGGAGCCGGGTAGCCCAGGCGGCGCAGGCCGAGGCTGAATTGCCGCCGATGCCCGATGCCGGCGAGTTGTTCGCCAGCGTCACCTCCGGCGCCTTCGACAGCGACGTGCAGCCGCCCGACACCGAAGTCGATGCGCTCGCCGTGCCAGCCACCGACGCCGACGCATCGCCTGTCGCGACGGCAGCCGCCGACGCCGACGCCGAGGCCGGTGGCGGGGCGGCGCAGGACCCGGCGCGCCGCGTGCTGGCGCCCGATGCCGACACGCCGAAGTTGCAGAAGGTGCTGGCCCAGGCCGGCGTCGGCTCGCGCCGCGACCTCGAACAGATGATCCTGGACAAGCGCGTCACCGTGAACGACGAGCCGGCGCATATCGGCCAGCGCATCTCCTGGGGCGACCGCGTCGCCGTCGACGGCAAGCCGGTGCGCGTGCGCATTGCGCCGTTGCCCACGCGGGTGATCGCGTACCACAAGCCGGCCGGGGAAGTCGTCAGCCACGACGACCCGCAGCAGCGCCCGACCGTGTTCCGCCGCCTGCCGCGGCTGCAGCATGGCAAGTGGCAGTCGGTCGGGCGCCTGGACATCAACACCGAGGGCCTGCTGCTGTTCACGACATCGGGCGAACTGGCCAACCAGCTGATGCATCCGCGCTTTGGTGTCGAGCGCGAGTACGCCGTCCGCGTACTCGGCACGCTGGACAGCGAGGCCCGCGCCCGGCTGCTGGAGGGCCTGGTGATCGAAGGCCAACCGGCCGCGTTCAAGAGCATCGAGGACGGTGGCGGCGAGGGAGCCAACCATTGGTACCGCGTCGTCATCACCGAAGGCCGCAACCGTGAAGTGCGCAGGCTGTTCGAGGCGGTCGGCCTGACGGTGAGCCGGCTGATCCGCATCCGCTATGGATCGGTGGTGCTGCCGCGCGGCTTGCGGCGCGGTGTCTGGGTCGACCTTGCCGAAGACGACGTCAGGTTGCTGCGCCGCCTGACCGGGCTGGGTGTCGCCGGCGAGGGCGGCCGTGCCAACCCCAAGCGCGGGCGCGGCGGCCGCGACGAGCCCGGCCCGAGGCCACCTGCCGACGCGCGCCAGGGCGGCCCCCGCCAGGGCGCACCGCGCAGCGAGGCGCCGCGACGCGAGCGCGGCAGGCGCCGGCCGAGCGCGGGCCGCGTCCCGACCGTATCAATCACGCCAACCGGTCGTCTGGCAAGCAACGCGTGCAGGCGGGCTTCGGTGACGCGGCCGTGCATGCCCACGAATTCGACGAACGGGACCACGTCGAGGTGGTCGAGGTTGCCAACATTCCCAACCCATTGCAGCAGACATTCGATCAGCGCGCGATTCGCGAGGCGCGCAGCGCCAGGCGCGAACTCGGCGACGACGCGCCGATCCCGAATCCGCTGCAGCAAACGTACGACAAGCGCGCCCTGAAGGAGGCCCGCGAACCGCGTCGCGACACCGGCGGTGACGAAGACGGGCCGATCCCGAATCCGCTGCAGCAGACCTACGACAAGCGCTTCGTGCAAGGCGGCGGCGCCGGCGGCGCGCGCGGTGGCGGCGGCGGCGCGGGCGGCGGTGGTGGCGCGCGGCGCAAGAGCGGCGGCGGCAAGCCATCCGGCGGCCAGCCCGACCCGATGAAGACCGCGGTCGGGTACATCGGCGGCGACGCCTTCCTGCGCAAGAAGTCGGGCGGACGCGGTGGCCGGGGCGGTGGTGGGGCAGGCCCCGGTGGCCATGGTGGCAAGGGGCGCTAGCCGGCGTCGCGAACGGCCTGCGGGCTACAATCCAAAACTTTGCCAAGCCCTTGTTCTAGCAGGAGAGTTGTTCACCATGGCGATCGAACGCACGCTGTCCATCATCAAGCCCGACGCGGTGGCCAAGAATGTCATCGGGCAGATCTATGCCCGCTTCGAGGCCGCCGGACTGAAGGTGATCGCGGCGCGCATGGCGCACCTGTCGCGCGGCGAGGCCGAGGCCTTTTACGCCGTGCACAAGGCGCGCCCGTTCTTCAACGACCTCGTCAGCTTCATGATCTCCGGACCGGTGATGATCCAGGTTCTCGAAGGCGAGAACGCGATCGCCAAGAACCGCGACCTGATGGGCGCCACCGATCCGAAGAAGGCCGACAAGGGCACCATTCGCGCCGATTTCGCGGCCAGCATCGACGCCAATGCAGTGCACGGCTCCGACGCGCCGGCGACGGCCGCGGTCGAAGTGGCGTTCTTCTTCGCCGGCATGAACATCTACCCGCGCTGAGCCCACCGTGACCGTGAACCTTCTCGATTTCGATCTCGAAGGACTCGCGGCTTATTGCGACAGCCTGGGCGAGAAGCGCTTTCGCGCCAGCCAGTTGTTTCGTTGGATCCACCAGCGCGGCGCGGGTGAGTTTGCGCAGATGACCGATCTGGCCAAGTCGCTGCGCAGCAAGTTGGACGGGGTGGCCGAGATCCGTCCGCTGCCGCTGCTGTCGGAGCATGTCTCGGCCGACGGCACCGTGAAGTGGCTGTTCGATGTCGGCAACGGCGACGCGGTCGAGACGGTGTTCATCCCCGAGGACGATCGCGGCACGTTGTGCATTTCCTCGCAGGCCGGTTGCGCCGTCGGCTGTCGCTTTTGCTCCACCGGCCGGCAGGGCTTTTCGCGCAACCTCGCCAGCGGCGAGATCGTGGCCCAGCTCTGGCACGCCGAGCATCAATTGCGCCGGCGCCTGCACCCGGCCGGCGCCGAGCCTGCCGCAGGGCGTGTCATCACCAACGTGGTGATGATGGGCATGGGCGAGCCGCTGCAGAACTACACCGCGTTGCTGCCGGCATTGCGCGTGATGCTCGACGACCATGGGTACGGGCTGTCGCGCCGACGCGTCACGGTCAGCACGTCGGGCGTGGTGCCGATGATCGACCGCCTGCGCAGCGACTGCCCGGTGGCGCTGGCGGTCTCGCTGCATGCGCCCGACGATGCATTGCGCGACCAGTTGGTGCCGCTGAACCGGAAGTACCCGCTGGCCGAGTTGCTGTCGGCGTGCAAGCGTTATCTCGACGCCGCGCCGCGCGACTTCATCACCTTCGAGTACTGCATGCTCGATGGCGTCAACGACAGCCTGCCGCAGGCCGACGCCCTGGTGCAGCGCGTGCGCGACGCGGGCGTGGCATGCAAGTTCAACCTGATCCCCTTCAATCCGTTTCCGGCCTCGGGCCTGGTGCGCTCGTCGAACGCGCGCGTGGAGGCGTTCGCCGCGCGATTGCAGGGGTCCGGCATCGTGACCACGGTGCGCAAGACGCGCGGCGACGACATCGACGCCGCTTGTGGGCAGTTGGCCGGCGAAGTGCAGGACCGCACGGGTGCCGTGTTGCGTCTGCGGCGCGATCCGATAACACTTCACCAACCGGCTTCCCGCGCCTGACCCCGATGCGCCTGCCCAAGCTTGTTCTGGTCTCGGCGGTTCCCGTGCTGTTGGCCGCGTGCGTGGTGACGTCGACAACGTCGGGACCGTCGGCAGCGGCGACAACGGTGGCCAACCCGTCGAGCAGTGAAATGCGCACGGCCTCGGACCAGACCGACGCGGACCGCCGCGCCGCCGTGCGCATGGAGCTGGCGGCGCTGCATTACGGCCGCGGCCAGTACGAGACCGCGCTCGACGAGATCAAGCTGGCGCTGCAGGCCAAGCCCGACCTCGGCGCGGCCTACAGCCTGCGCGGCCTGATCTACGCCAGCATGGGCGAGGAGGCGCTGGCCAACGAAAGCTTCGACCGTGCGCTGCGCATCAACCCGCGCGACGCCGATGCGATGCACAACCGCGCCTGGTTCCTGTGCCAGCGCAACAAGTTCGACGAGGCCGATCGCCTGTTCGATCAGGCGCTGGCAATGCCGCAGTACCGCGAGTCCCAGCGCAGCCTGTTGGCGCAGGGCGTGTGCAACGCAAAGGCGGGCAAGCTCGACGAGGCTGAGCGCAAGCTCGCGCGGGCCTACGAGCTCGACCCGACCAACCCGACCACGGCGATGAACCTGTCGGAGGTGCTGTACCGGCGCGGCGAGTACGAGCGTGCGCGGTTCTACATCCGCCGGGTCAACCAGCGCGAAGAGTTGTCCAGCCCGCAATCGTTGTGGCTGGCGCTGAAGATCGAGCACCGCATCGGCAACCGCGGCGGCGTCGAAGACTTCGGCCGCCAGCTGCGCAACCGCTTCCCGCAGGCAACGGAGACACTGGCCTACAACCAGGGGCGATTCGATGACTGAGGACGCCGACAACGCCACGCCGAGCGGCGCGGCCGACTCCGGTGCCGGCGTCAGCGCCGGTGCCATGCTGCGCGCGGCGCGAGAAAAGCGCGGCTTGCACATTGCCGCACTGGCGGCCGCCATCAAGGTCGCGCCGCGCAAGCTCGAGGCACTCGAGGCCGACCGTCACGGCGAGCTGCCCGACCTGACCTTCACCCGTGCGCTGGCGCAAACCGTCTGCCGCGCACTCAAGATCGATGCCGAGCCCGTGCTCGCGAAGTTGCCGCCGGCCGGCGACAGGCCCAACTTGGCGCAAGTGGGCGCCGGTATCAACGCGCCGTTCCAAGAAGCGCCGGGCAATCGCGATCCAGGTGAGTTCACGCTGTTGCGCAAGCCGGCGTTCTGGGCCACGTTGGTGGTGCTCGCGGGCGCGCTGGCACTGGCCTTGCTGCCCGAGCGCTGGATGCCGTGGCACGCTGGCGCTGCGATGCTGCAATTGCCGGCAATCACGGCGGCGCCATCGGTGACGCGCGCGCCCGCGACGACCGCAGCAACGGCGCGGCCGCGCCGGTGGGCACTCCGGCGCAAGGCACGGCAGCCGCCGCGGCCGCGCCGCAAGCGCCTGCACCGAGCGAACCCGTGCCGCCGGCGCCCACGACGCCCGCGGCCGGATCCAACACCAGCGCTGGTACGACACCGGGCACGCTGGCGCTGCGCACCAACGCCGAGTCGTGGGTCGAGGTGCTCGACTCGCGCGGCCAGACCCTGCTTTCGCGCATCGTGCAGCCGGGCGAGAGTGTCGGCCTCGATGGCTCGTTGCCACTGCGCCTGACCATCGGCAACGCGGCCGCGACCTTGCTGCATTTCCGTGGCCAGCCGGTGGATCTGGCGGCCAACACGCGCGACAACGTGGCCCATCTGCAATTGCCATGAGATGAACGCCATCAACGATTTGCAGGACGCCATCGCAGCGGTCGGGCCGGTGCGCCGCCACACGCGCCAGGCGCGCGTGTGCTGGGGCTCCAAGTCGTGACCGTTGGCGGGGACGCGCCGGTGCGCGTGCAGTCGATGACCAACACCGACACCGTCGACGCGATCGGCACCGCCATCCAGGTCAAGGCGCTGGCGCTTGCGGGCTCCGAGTTGGTGCGCATCACCGTCAACACGCCCGAGGCCGCTGCGGCCGTGCCGGCCATCCGCGAGCAACTCGACCGCATGGGCATCGACGTGCCGCTGGTGGGCGACTTTCACTACAACGGGCATCGCCTGCTGACCGAGTTTCCCGCGATGGCGCAAGCCTTGTCCAAGTACCGGATCAACCCCGGCAACGTCGGCAAGGGCGACAAGCGCGACCGCCAGTTCGGCATGATGATCGAAGCCGCCGCGCGCTGGGGCAAGGTCGTGCGCATCGGCGTCAACTGGGGCAGCCTCGACCAGGAATTGCTGGCCTCGATGATGGACGACAACGCCCGGCGTGCCGCGCCGTGGGACGCCAAGCAGGTGATGTATCAGGCGCTGATTTCGTCGGCGCTGCAGTCGGCCGCCTATGCCCGTGAAGTCGGCTTGAACCCCGACGACATCATCATCAGCTGCAAGGTCAGCGGCGTGCAGGACCTGATCTCGGTCTATCGTGCCCTGGCCACGCGCTGCGACTACGCGCTGCACCTGGGCCTGACCGAAGCCGGCATGGCGACCAAGGGCACGGTGGCGTCGACCGCTGCGCTGGCCGTACTGCTGCAGGAGGGTATCGGCGACACCATCCGCGTCAGCCTGACGCCACAGCCCGGCGAGGCGCGCACGCAGGAAGTGGTGGTGGCGATGGAGATCCTGCAGTCGCTGGGCCTGCGCAGCTTCAATCCCAGCGTTACCGCGTGCCCTGGATGCGGCCGCACGACGAGCACCACGTTCCAGGAATTGGCCAAACAGATCGACGACTTTCTGCGCGCGCAGATGCCGGTCTGGAAACTGACCTATCCCGGCGTCGAGAACCTCAAGGTCGCGGTGATGGGCTGCATCGTCAACGGGCCCGGCGAGAGCAAGCACGCCGACATCGGCATCAGCCTGCCGGGCACCGGCGAAGCCCCCGCTGCGCCCGTGTTCATCGATGGCGAAAAGGCCCTGACGCTGCGCGGCGAGGGCATCGTCGGAGAATTCCAGCGCCTCGTCGAGGACTACATCGAGAAGCGCTTCGGCGCGGGCGCCGTCTCGCATTGATTCAAACCGGCAACGCCGGACTCCACTGTCAAATGGCTGAACGCATCGCTGCCGTCAAAGGCATGAACGACATGCTGCCCGACGAGGCGGCACGCTGGGAATGGGTCGAGGGCAAGGCCCGCGACCTGCTCACGCGCTGGGGCTATCGCAACCTGCGCACGCCGATCGTCGAACCGACGGCGCTGTTCGTGCGCGGCCTGGGCGAGGTCACCGACATCGTCGAAAAGGAGATGTTCTCCTGGGAAGACGCGATGAACGGCGATCGCCTGACATTGCGGCCCGAGGCCACCGCCGGCATCGTGCGCGCCATCAACGAACACAACGCGCTCTACAACGGCCCATTGCGCATCTGGCAGCTGGGCCCGATGTTCCGCCACGAGCGGCCGCAGAAGGGGCGCTCGCGCCAGTTCCACCAGCTCGACGTCGAGGCGCTCGGGCACGCCGGGCCGGACGTGGACGCCGAACTGATCCTGATGTTGCGTGCGTTCTGGCGCGAGCTCGGGCTGGTCGAGGGCCGGCACATCGAGCTCGAGCTCAACAGCCTGGGTCAGACCCACGAGCGCCAGGCACATCGTGCCGCCCTGATCGCGCACTTCGAAGCCCATGCCGACCGGCTCGACGCCGAGGCCAAGCGACGCCTGCACAGCAATCCGCTGCGTATCCTCGATACCAAGAATCCGGCGATGGCCAGCGTGGTCGACAGTGCGCCGACGCTGATGGGTTTTCTCGGCGCCGAGTCGCTGCGCGCACTTCCAAGCCGTGCGCACCGTGCTCGACGCGGCCGGCCTGGCCTACAGCATCAACCCGCGCCTGGTGCGCGGCATGGACTACTACAACCTCACGGTCTTCGAGTGGAAGAGTGGTCTGCTCGGCGCACAGAGCACCGTGTGCGGCGGCGGCCGCTACGATCAACTGATCGAAACGCTCGGCGGCAAGCCGGCGCCGGGTATCGGGTTCGGCCTGGGGCTGGAGCGCCTGATGTTGATGCTCGACGGCGCGGGCATCCAGGCGCCGTCATCCGCGCCCCATGCCTACGCACTGGTGGTCGACCCCCAATCGCTGGGGCAGGTCATGCCGGTGCTCGATGCCTTGCGCAGCGCGGGCGTTGCCGTCCTGATGCATGCCGGCGGCGGCGGCATGAAATCGCAATTCAAGCGCGCCGACGCCAGCGGCGCCGCCTTCGCGCTGATCTTCGGCGCCGACGAGCTGGCGCGTGGGCAAGTGGCGATCAAGCCGCTGCGCGCCGGCGCAGGCGCAGTGCAATTCACGCGAGCGCTCAGCGAAGCCGCTTCCTGGGCGCACGAATTGCGCAACGCATAATCGCGCCTTCGTTCGAAGAGTGACTCCCAATGGCGACCCAACTAGACCTGCAAGAACAGGAACAACTCGATCAGCTCAAGGCCTTCTGGAAGCAGTACGGCAATCTGATCACCTGGAGCGTGACCATCGTGCTGGCTGGCTTTGCGGCCTGGAACGGCTGGAATCTCTGGCAGCGCGACCAGGCGAGCAAGGCCAGCGCGATGTTCGACGAGCTCGAGCGCGCGGCACAGGCTGGCGACGCCGAGCGCAGTGCGCGCGTGTTCGCCGACCTGAAGGAGCGCTTCCCGCGCACCACGTACACCGAGCACGCCGCCCTGCTTGCAGCCAAGGTGCAGGCCGACAAGGGCCAGACCGACGCCGCGCTGGCCACGCTCGGCTGGGTCAGCGACAACGGCGGCGACGACGAGCTGCGCTGCGTGGCGCACCTGCGCGCTGCCGGCCTGTTGATGGACAAGAAGCAGTACGACGCGGCGCTGGCCCAGCTCGATGCGGCTGCGCAAGGCAAGGGCGCGAAGGAATTCGAGGCGCTGTTGAGCGACCGCCGCGGCGACGTGCTGCTGGCCCAGGGCAAGAAGGACGACGCGCGCAAGGCGTTCGAGGCCGCCTACAAGGCGATGGACGAGAAGCTCGAGTACCGCAGGCTGATCGATGCCAAGCTGACGGCGCTCGGCGCCGCCCCGGCCGCGGCCGCGGCCAGTGCCGCCGCAAGTGGAAGCGCGCAGTGAGGCCACTGGCGCATCGGCTGGCCGTGGCCATGCTGGCGCTGTTGGCGGCATGCTCCAGCGACAAGCCCAAGCCGACGCCGCTCGAAACCATCACGCCGCAGATTGCGGGCCGGCAGGTGTGGAGCGCGAAGATCGACGGCGCGGTGCCCAGCCTGGTCGGGGTGGCGCGTGACGGCGAATTCACGGTCGCGGGCGCCGACGGCACCGTGCTCGCGCTGCAGGCCGACAACGGCCGCGAAATCTGGCGCGGCAGTGCAGGCGCGCGGCTGAGCGCCGGCGTCGGCAGCGACGGCCGCTTCGCGGCCGTGGTCACGCGTGACAACGAGGTCGTCGTGCTCGAACGCGGCGCCGTCAAGTGGCGCGCCCGCCTGGCGTCGCGCGTGTCGACGCCGCCGCTGGTGGCGGGCGAGCGGGTCTTCGTCATGGGCGTGGACCGCGCCGTCAACGCGTTCGATGTCATCGATGGGCGCCTGCTGTGGACGCTGCAGCGTCCCGGCGAAGCACTGACGCTGTCGCAGCCTGGTGTGGTGGCGGCGTTCAAGGACACGCTGCTGATCGGCCAGAGCCATCGCCTGACGGGCATCGACCCGCTGCGCGGCAGCGTGCGCTGGGAAGTGGCGCTGGGCAACCCGCGCGGCACCAACGAGGTCGAGCGCCTGTCGGATCTGACGGGTCCGGCGCTGCGCGTCGGCGACGTGGTCTGCGCGCGTTCCTTCCAGTCGGCGGTGGGCTGCGCCAACGCGCAGCTGGCCACGCTGCTGTGGAGCAAGAACGTCGGCGGCGTGCAGGCGGTTGGCGGCGACGCCGATCTGCTGGTCGGCGCCGATGCCAGCGACCGCATCACCGCGTGGCGCACCAATAACGGCGATCTGGCCTGGACCACCGAGAGCCTGCGCTACCGCGGCCTGTCGGGCCCGCTGGTGGTCGGGCGCACGGTGATCTTCGGCGACAGCGAAGGCCAGGTGCACTTCCTCGACCGAACCGACGGCAAGACGCTGCTGCGCCTGCCCACGGACGGCTCGCCGGTGGTCGGCGTGCCGCTGCGCACGGGCAATACGATTCTGGTCGTCACGCGCAGCGGCGGCCTGTTTGCCTTCCGACCCGAGTAATGACCACCCCCGGTTGCTGCGCAAGCACCGGCGGTCGGAGCGCCGGCTCCGGGTCGGCCGGGCACCGGCGGCCGCGCGGTCGAAAACCGCATCGGTAGGGCACGATGAAGCCGGTGGTGGCCATCGTCGGCCGACCCAACGTCGGCAAGAGCACGCTGTTCAACCGGCTGACGAAGAGCCGCGACGCCATCGTCGCCGACTTCGCCGGCCTGACGCGCGACCGCCATTACGGCGACGCGCGCTTCGGCGAGCATGAATTCATCGTCGTCGATACCGGCGGCTTCGAGCCCGACAAGCCCAGCGGCGTGGTGGCCGAGATGGCCAAGCAGACCAAACAGGCGGTTGCCGAAGCCGATGCCGTGATCTTCGTCGTCGACGTGCGCACCGGCGTGTCGGGCCAGGACCACGACATCGCACGCTACCTGCGCAGTGCCAACAAGCGAGTCTTTCTGGCCGTCAACAAGGCCGAGGGCATGAGCGACTCGCCGCACCTGGCCGAGTTCCACGAACTCGGCATCGGCGAGCCGCACCCGGTGTCGGCCGCCCACGGGCAGGGCATTCGCAGCCTGATCGATGCCGTGCTGGAGGGCTTCGACTTCGGCGACGGGCAGGACAGCTTCGGCGACGGTGTCGAGCGGCCGATCCGCCTGGCCGTGGCGGGACGGCCCAATGTGGGCAAGAGCACCCTGATCAATACCTGGCTCGGCGAGGAGCGCCTGATCGCCTTCGACCAGCCGGGCACGACCCGCGACGCGATCCATGTGCCGTTCGAGCGGGCAGGGCAGAAGTTCGAATTGATCGATACCGCGGGCCTGCGCCGAAAGGGCAAGGTCTTCGAGGCCATCGAGAAGTTCTCGGTGGTCAAGACGCTGCAGGCGATCGCCGACGCGAACGTGGTTGTGTTGCTGCTCGATGCCACCCAGGGCGTGAGCGACCAGGACGCGCACATCGCCGGTTACATCCTCGACGCCGGCCGTGCGGTGGTGATCGCGATCAACAAGTGGGACGCGGTCGACAGCTACCAGCGCGACATGCTCGAGCGCTCGATCGAATCGCGGCTGGCGTTCCTGAAATACGCCGAGCGGCTGCACATTTCGGCGCTCAAGCGGCAGGGACTCGGCCCGCTGTGGCAGGCGATCGCCGACGCGCATGGCTCGGCGAACAAGAAGATGCCGACGCCGGTCCTGACCCGGCTGCTGCTCGAAGCGGTGGAACACCAGGCCCCCAAGCGCGCCGGGCACTTCCGGCCCAAGCTGCGCTATGCCCATCAGGGCGGCATGAACCCGCCGATCGTGGTCGTGCACGGCAACTCGCTCGAGCACGTGACCGACAGCTACAAGCGCTTCCTCGAAGGGCGCTTCAGGGCCCACTTCAAGCTGGTCGGCACGCCGCTGCGCATCGAAATGAAGTCTTCGCGGAACCCTTTCGACGACAAAGGTTCGTAACAGGGGTCGGCCCGGCAAGCGCCGCGGGACTCGCGGCTTGTGCGGCGCGGCTCGTCGTCAGCGCCATAGGGGGCAACCCTGTGATAACGTGGCGGGCATTCGAACTTTCAACACGGAGTGAATATCGTGAGCAACAAGGGGCAACTCCTGCAGGATCCGTTCCTGAACCTGCTGCGCAAGGAGCATGTGCCGGTGTCGATCTACTTGGTCAACGGCATCAAGTTGCAGGGTCAGATCGAGTCGTTCGATCAGTACGTGGTCCTGCTGCGCAACACCGTGACGCAGATGGTCTACAAGCACGCCATCTCCACCGTGGTCCCGGGCCGGGCAGTCAATTTCCATGCCCAGGACCCGAACGAGCCCGCGGCCGATTGATCGCCACTTGAGTCGCGACCAGGCACGCAGCCTCTTGGGTTCTTCGATCGCCGACAGCGACCCCCGGGCCACCGCCGCAGCCCCGACACGGGTGGTGCTGGTGGGTGTCGACCTGGGTCCGGGTTCGTCGTTCGACGCCACGCTGGATGAGCTGGCGCTGCTGGCGGCCTCGGCCGGCGACGAACCCGTGGCCAAGGTCATCGCCCGGCGCAAGGCGCCTGACGCCGCGCTGTTCGTCGGCTCGGGCAAGGCCGACGAGATCAAGGCCATCGTTGCCGCCGAACAGGCGCACGGCGTGATCTTCGATCAGGCGCTGTCGCCCGCACAGCAGCGCAACCTCGAGCGGCACCTGGGCGTATCGGTGGCCGACCGCACGGCCCTGATCCTGGACATCTTTGCCGCCCGCGCGCAGAGCCACGAGGGCAAGCTGCAGGTCGAGCTGGCGCGGCTGCAGTACCAGGCCACGCGGCTGGTGCGGCGCTGGAGCCACCTCGAGCGCCAGATCGGCGGCATCGGCATCCGCGGCGGCCCGGGCGAGGCGCAGATCGAGCTCGACCGGCGCATGATCGGCGAGCGCATCAAGACCGTGAAGGCCAGGCTGGAGAAGGTCAAGCGCCAGCACCAGACGCAGCGCCGCGCGCGCGAGAAGAGCGGCACCTTTCGCGTCTCGCTGGTCGGCTACACCAATGCCGGCAAGTCGACGCTGTTCAATGCCCTGGTCAAGGCCCGGGCCTATGCCGCCGACCAGCTATTTGCCACGCTGGACACCACCACCCGCTCGCTGTGGCTACAGGAGGCCGGACGCCAGGTCTCGCTGTCCGATACGGTGGGCTTCATCCGCGACTTGCCGCACAAGCTGGTCGAGGCCTTCCGCGCGACGCTGCAGGAGGCTGCCGACGCCGACCTGCTGCTGCATGTGGTGGACGCGGCCAGCCCGCTGGCCGCCGAGCAGATCGCCGAGGTCGAGCGCGTGTTGGCCGAGATCGGTGCCGATCGCATCCCGCAGGTGCTGGTCTTCAACAAGCTCGACCTGCTGGCGCAGGCGCAGGCGCCCCGTGCGCTGCGCGACGCCGTCGAGCGTGCGCCGGGTGTGCGTACGGCGCGCGTCTTCGTCAGCGCCAAGGACGGCCGCGGCGTGGCCTTGTTGCGCGGCGTGATTGCCGAACATGTCGCGGGCGGCGGCTTGAATGCCGCCACTGTGTCACCATATCCCGCGCTACCAATGCAGGCCGAGCCTGCCGCCGGCGGCGAAGAACCCATTCGAAAGATCGAATCAGCATGATCCCAAGCTTCGAGCCCGCCATCCCCACTCCCGCTGTCGCAGCGACTGGCCGCCCTTGGCCGTGCGGCGTGGCGCCTGGCGGCAGCTGCGCTGCGGCCGGCCGCGCGGCGCGATGCCGCACGACGCGGCGACGACGGCTTGACCTACAGCAAGCGCAACGACGGTCCGCCGGACCTCGACGAGCTTTGGCGTGATTTCAATCGCAAGCTCGGTGGCTTGTTCGGCAAGGGCGGCGGCCAGCCGCCCCGGCGCAGCAACGGCAGCGGCGATGGCGGCGGCGGTGGCTTCCAGCCCGACATGAAGAGCGCGGGCATCGGCTTGTCGTTGATCGCCGCCGTTGCGGCACTGGTCTGGCTCGGCAGCGGCGTGTTCATCGTGCAGGAAGGTTGGCAGGCGGTGGTGACCTCGTTCGGCCGCTACACCCAGACACGCGACGCCGGCATCCAGTTCCGCTGGCCCTATCCGTTCCAGGCGCACGAGACGGTGGCGGTGACGCAATTGCGCTCGGCCGAGGTCGGCCGCAACGTGGTGGCACCGTCGACCGGCCTGCGCGATTCGTCGATGCTGACGCAAGACGAGAACATCGTCGACATCCGCTTCACCGTGCAATACCGGCTGAAGGACGCCCGCGCGTACCTGTTCGAGAACCGCAACCCGGAGGAGGCCGTGGTGCAGGCCAGCGAGACCGCGGTGCGCGAGATCGTCGGCCGCAGCAAGGTCGACCAGGTGCTGTACGAGCAGCGCGACGCCATTGCCGCCGATCTGGTCAAGTCGATCCAGGTCCAACTCGACCGCCTCAATGCGGGCATCGTCATCGCCAACGTCAACGTGCAGAACGTGCAGGTGCCCGAGCAGGTGCAGGCCGCGTTCAACGATGCCGTGAAGGCCACCGCCGACCGCGACCGCTTCAAGAACGAAGGCCAGGCCTATGCGGCCGACGTGATCCCGAAGGCCCAGGGCACGGCCTCGCGACTGAAGGAAGAGGCCGAGGGCTACCGCGCGCGCGTGATCGCGCAGGCCGAGGGCGACGCGCAACGCTTTCGCTCCGTCCTGACCGAATACCAGAAGGCGCCGCAGGTGACACGCGACCGGCTGTACCTGGAAACCATGCAGTCGGTGTACGGCAATGTCAGCAAGGTGCTGGTCGACAGCCGCAACGGCTCGAACCTGCTCTACCTGCCGCTGGACAAGTTGATGCAGCAGGCCGGTGCCGCCGTCGCGACGCCGGCGGCCGCGGCACCGGCTTCGGTGCCGACGCCCGAGTCGACCGGCACGGTCGGCGCCGACCCGCGCTCGCGCGATGGCGCGCGCACCCGTGACCGTGACGGTCGCTGAGCCGGGGAGTAAACAGAACATGAATCGCATCGGACTCATTGCCGTCAGCGTCTTGCTTGCGCTGATGCTCGCCGCTTCCACGCTCTTCATCGTCGACCAGCGCCAGGTGGCGGTGGTCTACGCACTGGGCGAGATCAAGGAAGTGATCACCGAACCGGGCCTGAAGGTCAAGCTGCCGCCGCCGCTACAGAACGTGGTCTTCCTCGACAAGCGGATCCAGACCCTGGACAGCCCCGAGACGCGACCGATCTTCACGGCCGAAAAGAAGAGCCTGATCATCGACTGGCTGGTCAAGTGGCGCATTGCCGAGCCGCGCCAGTTCATCCGCAACAACGGCGTCGACCTGCGCAATCTCGAGAATCGGCTGGCGCCGGTGGTGCAGGCCGCTTTCAACGAAGTCGTGACGCGGCGCACGGTCAGCGGCATGCTCGCCACCGAGCGCGAGAGCGTGATGCAGGATGTGCGCAGCCGCCTGGCCGACGAGGCCAAGTCGTTCGGCATCGAGATCATCGACGTGCGCGTCAAGCGCGTCGACTTCGTCGCCGACATCACCGACTCCGTCTACCGTCGCATGCAGTCCGAGCGCAACCGCGTGGCCAACGAATTGCGATCGCAGGGCGGGGCGGAGTCGGAAAAGATCCGCGCCGACGCCGATCGCCAGCGCGAGGTGATCGTCGCCGAGGCTTACCGCGATGCGCAGAAGGTCAAGGGCGCAGGGCGATGCCAAGGCATCGGCGTTGTACGCCGATGCCTTCGGCCGCGATCCGCAATTCGCCCAGTTCTACCGCAGCCTCGAAGCCTACCGGGCGAGTTTTCGCAACAAGAGCGACGTGATGGTGCTCGACCCCGGCAGTGACTTCTTCCGCGTCATGCGCAGCGGCGGCGCGGCACCGGCGCCGGCGGCAAAGAAGTAAGGCCGCGGCGCCAGCCATGGGTGACGTGCTGCTCGGTGCCTTGGCGCTGATGCTGGTGTTCGAGGGCCTGTTGCCGTTCCTGAGCCCGGCGACCTGGCGCCAGGCCTTCGAGCGTGCGACGCGCATGAGCGACGGCCAGATCCGCTTCATCGGCCTGATCAGTCTCGTCGCCGGGCTGTTGTTGTTCGTGATCTGGAAGGCTTAGTGGCCTGAAGCGGTCGGTACAATGCCGCTTTCAACAACGCTGCGTCTTCTCCCATGTCGCGTGCGTGGCTGTTGCCAGAGCAGATTGCCGATGTATTGCCGAGCCAGGCCCGGCGCATCGAGGAGCTTCGGCGCACGCTGATCGATGGCGCTCGCAGCTACGGCTTCGAGTTGGTGATGCCGCCGCTGCTCGAGCACCTCGAGTCGTTGCTGTCGGGTACCGGCCATGCGCTGGATCTGAAGACCTTCAAGCTGGTCGATCAACTCTCCGGCCGCACGCTGGGTCTGCGCGCCGACACCACGCCGCAGGTGGCGCGCATCGACGCGCACTTGCTCAACCGCCAGGGCGTGGCCCGCCTTTGTTATTGCGGCCCGGTGCTGCATACGCGCGCCGACAGCGCGCAAAGCACGCGCGAGCCGCTGCAGTTCGGCGCCGAGATCTACGGCCACGGCGGTCTGGAGGCCGACCTCGAGGTCCTCGACCTGGCGCTCGATGGCCTGCACGCCGCCGGCGTCGACGACGTGCTGCTCGATCTGGGCCATGCGCGCATCGTGCGTGCGGTGCTCGGCGACGTCGCGGTCGATGAGCTCGTGATCGACGCACTGGCGCGCAAGGACACGGCGGCACTGTCGGAGCTGTCGCAGGCGCTGACCGCGCAGACGCGGGATGCCTTGTCCGCTCTGCTGCGGCTCTACGGTGGCGGCGAGGTGCTGGGCGCCGCACGCGCCGTGCTGCCGCCGCATCCGGCGATCGGCCGCGCGCTGGACGACCTGGCGTGGCTGGCCAACCATGTGCAACGGGCGCATCCGGCGGCGCGCATCGGCTTCGATCTGGCCGACATGAGCGGCTACGCCTACTACAGCGGCGCGCGGTTCTCGGTCTATGGCGCGGCCGCCAACGCGGCGCTGGCGCGCGGCGGCCGCTACGACGAGGTCGGCGCGGTGTTCGGCCGCAACCGGCCCGCCGTCGGCTTCAGCCTGGACGTGAAGGCATTGGCGATGGCCGCAGCAGAGCAGCCCGCCGTGGCCGCGGTGCGCGCGCCGTGGAACGAGGACCGCGAATTGCGCGCCGCCGTGCGTCGATTGCGTGAGCAGGGCCAGATGGTGGTCTGCACGCTGCCCGGCCACGAACATGAAGCGCAGGAGTACGACTGCGACCGCGAACTGATCAACGTCGACGGTTGCTGGGTGTTGCGCGCACTCTGAGCACGAACCTGGAACTGGAATCGCCAACATCATGCAAGCATCAACCGGCCGCGGCCGCAACGTCGTCGTCGTCGGTACCCAGTGGGGCGACGAGGGCAAGGGCAAGGTCGTCGACTGGCTGACCGACCATGTGCGGGGCGTGGTCCGCTTCCAGGGCGGCCACAACGCCGGCCATACGCTGGTCATCAAGGGCGTCAAGACCGCGCTGCAGTTGATCCCGAGCGGCATCATGCGCGACGGTGTGGCCTGCTACATCGGCAACGGCGTGGTCGTCGATCCGTCGCACCTGCTGGGCGAGATCGAGCGCCTGGAGGGCATCGGCGTCGAGGTCCGCTCACGCTTGTTCATCAGCGAATCGTGTCCGCTGATCCTGCCGTTCCACGTCGAGGTCGACAAGGCGCGCGAAGCGCTGCGCGAGAGCAGTGGCGCGGGCAAGATCGGCACCACCGGCAAGGGCATCGGTCCGGCCTACGAAGACAAGGTGGCGCGCCGCGCCCTGCGTGTGCAGGACCTGAAGCACCCCGAGCGCTTCGCCGGCAAGCTGCGCGAGTTGGTCGAGCTGCACAACTTCGCGCTCGGCTGGCTACCTCAAGTCCCGCCCGCTCGACCACCGGCCGATCTTCGACCATGCCATGGCGGTGGCCGAGCAGTTGAAGCCGATGCTGGCCGACGTCGGCTACCGCATCTACAGCGCCAACCGCGCCGGCGCGAACCTGCTGTTCGAGGGTGCGCAGGGCACGCTGCTCGACATCGACCACGGCACCTACCCGTACGTCACGTCGAGCAATTGCGTGGCCGGCAACGCGGCCGCCGGCGCCGGCGTCGGGCCGGATCAGCTGCACTACATCCTGGGCATCACCAAGGCGTACACCACGCGCGTCGGTTCGGGGCCGTTCCCGACCGAGCTGGCGATGGACGTGGCCGGCACGCGTCGGCCACCACCTGTCGACGGTCGGCCAGGAGCGCGGCACCGTGACCGGCCGGCCCCGCCGTTGCGGCTGGCTCGACGCAGCGGCGCTCAAGCGCTCGATGATCATCAATGGCATTTCCGGCGTCTGCATCACCAAGCTCGATGTGCTGGACGGGCTGCCCGAGATCAGCATCTGCATCGGCTACGAGCTGCGTGGCCAGCACATCGACATCCTGCCGCTGGACGCCGACGACATCCTCGCCTGCAAGCCGATCTACGAGCACTTCCCGGGCTGGAGCGAGCCGACGGTGGGCCTGACGAAGTGGGACCAGTTGCCGCTCAACGCCCGGCGCTACCTCGAGCGCGTGCAGCAATGCATGGGCGCGCCGATCGACATGGTGTCGACCGGACCCGACCGCGAGCAGACCATCCTGCTGCGCCATCCCTACAAGACCTGAGGAAAGTCCACCACGATGCTCACCGACGACGGCAAACACCTCTACGTCTCCTGGGACGAATACCACATGCTGATCGAGCGCCTGGCGCTCAAGGTGGCGCATTCGGGCTGGGTCTTCGATCAGATCCTGTGCCTGGCCCGCGGCGGCATGCGCCCGGGCGACGTGCTGTCGCGCGTGTTCGACAAGCCGCTGGCGATCATGAGCACGAGCTCCTACCGCGCCGAGGCCGGCACCATCCAGGGCCGCCTCGACCTGGCCAAGTACATCACCCTGCCCAAGGGCGAACTCGCCGGCCGCGTGCTGCTGGTCGACGACCTCGCCGACTCCGGCGTGACGCTCAAGGCGGTGGTCGAGCGGCTGCGCGGCATGCCCTCGATCAGCGAGCTGCGTTCGGCAGTGCTCTGGACCAAGGGCGTGTCGGGCTACACGCCGGACTACTTCGTCGAGATGCTGCCCACCAGCCCATGGATACACCAGCCGTTCGAGGAATACGACGACCTTCGCCCGGAAGCGTTGGCGAAGAAGTTCTCGATCTGAATCGAACAAAGAAGAAGGGCCGTTGCACGGCAACGGCCCGTCTCCATTCAACATTCTTTGGTGCCCAGGAAGGGACTCGAACCCCCACGGAGTTACCCGCTAGTACCTGAAACTAGTGCGTCTACCAATTCCGCCACCTGGGCATTTCAGGACACAGGACTTTATCATCAAAAATATTGTTGCTCAGGCCGCGGCCACGATCGGCGCCGCTCTGATGAGCGAGGTCGAAGGCATCGTGCAGGGCCATCGCGACGGGCATGGATTCGTCACTCGCGACGACCGCACCGCCGCCGAAATCTATCTCACGCCGCAGGAAATGCGCGCCGTCTTGCACCGGGACCGGGTGCGCGTGCGCATCGTGCGCTACGACCGCCGCGGCCGACCCGAAGGGCACGTGCTGGAGATCCTGGAGCGGCGCAAGTCGCCGATCATCGGCCGCCTGTTGCACGAGAGCGGCATCTGGCTGGTGGCGCCCGAAGACAAGCGCTATGCGCAGGACATCCTGATTCCGAAGAACGCCACCGCCAATGCACAGGCCGGGCAGGTCGTGGCCATCGAGCTGACCGAGCCGCCGTCGATGTTCTCGCAACCCGTCGGCCGTGTCGCGGAGGTGCTGGGCGAGATCGACGACCCCGGCATGGAGATCGAAATCGCGGTCCGCAAGTACGAAGTGCCGCATCGCTTCTCGGCCGAGACGATTGCGCAGGCGGCGGCATTGCCCGAGCGCCTGCGACCGCTCGACCGCAAGCACCGCATCGACCTCAGCGACGTCGCGCTGGTGACGATCGACGGCGAGGACGCGCGTGACTTCGACGATGCGGTGTACTGCGAGCCGCTGACCGGCGGCGCGGGCCGCGCGAAGAAGGCAGGCTGGCGCCTGATCGTCGCCATCGCCGATGTCAGCCACTACGTCAAGCCGGCCGAGCCGCTCGACGCAGGACGCTTACGAACGCGCGACCTCGGTCTACTTCCCGCGTCGCGTGATCCCGATGCTGCCGGAGAAACTGTCCAACGGCCTGTGCTCGCTCAACCCTGGCGAGGACCGCCTGGCGATGGTCTGCGACATGGTCATCGGCCCGCTCGGCGAGATCGAGGCCTACCAGTTCTACCCGGCGATCATCCATTCGCAGGCGCGCCTGACCTACACCGAGGTGGCGGCCATCCTGGCCAACACGCGCGGGCCGGAAGCGGCGCGGCGGACCGAACTGGTGCCGCACCTGGTGCACCTGCACGAGGTCTACCGCGCCTTGATCAAGCAGCGCAACCAGCGTGGCGCCATCGATTTCGAGACCACCGAGACGCAGATCGTGTGCGACGACAACGGCCGCATCGAGAAGATCATTCCGCGCACCCGCAACGTCGCCCATCGGCTGATCGAAGAGGCCATGCTGGCGGCCAACGTGTGCACGGCCGACTTCATTGCCCAGGCCAAGCACCCGGCGCTGTACCGCGTGCACGAAGGGCCGACGCCGGAGAAGAAGGTCGCGCTGCAGAACTACCTGAAGGCGCTCGGCCTGGGGCTGTCGGTCAGCGACGATCCCACGCCGCGCGAGTTTCAGGCCATCGCCGATGCCACCAAGGACCGGCCGGACGCGCTGCAGATCCACACCATGCTGTTGCGCTCGATGCAGCAGGCGATCTACACCGCAGCCAACGCCGGTCACTTCGGCCTGGCCTACGGCGCCTACACGCATTTCACCAGCCCCATCCGTCGCTACCCCGACCTGCTGGTCCACCGCGTGATCAAGGCCGTGCTGCACGGCAAGCGCTATCACATCGACAGCGGTGCGCTCGAAGACCTGCCCACGGTGCGCAAGGGCGGCAAGGCGCCCAAGGCCCATGCACAGGAAAGCGAGCATTGGGAGGCCGCGGGCGCGCATTGCAGCGCCAACGAACGCCGTGCCGACGAGGCCTCGCGCGACGTCGAAGCCTGGCTCAAGTGCCGCTTCATGCGCGACCGCCTCGGCGAAGAGTTCAGCGGCACCGTGACGGCGGCAACCAGTTTCGGCCTGTTCGTGCAACTCGATGCGCTGTATGTCGAGGGCCTGCTGCACATCACCGAACTCGGCGGCGAGTACTACCGCTTCGACGAGGCACGCCAGGAACTGCGCGGCGAGCGCACCGGCGTGCGCTACGGCATCGGCGCGCGGCTGCGGGTCCAGGTCAGCCGTGTCGACCTCGACGGCCGCAAGATCGACTTCCGGCTGGTGCGCGAGGGCCAGGAAGAGCGGCTGCTGGCCAAAGGCCAGCGCGACAAGGCGGCGCCGCGCCGCCGCGCCGCCAATGCGGTCGACGAACTGGCCGGCACCAAGGCCAGCGATGTGGCGGTAAAGAAGGCGACGCGCAAGCGCCAGGCCAGCGCCGGTGCCGGCAAGCGAGCCACGGGCAAGCGCACCGCGCGCGGCGAGAAGAAGGCCCCGGGCCGCACCAGCAAAGCGCGCTGAGCGCCGGGCAGAGGTCCAGCCGCAGTCAGCCGGCGGCGGCCAGGCGCAACAGCAAAGACGAGGCCGTCAACGGCGTGCGATCGCCGCTGCCCTCGGCCGCCGCGCCGTGCAGCCAGGCTGCCGCCTGGGCCACCCGATGCGGCGACGGCTGGTGGCACCTGCGCCTGTGCTGCCGCCCACAGCCCGCCCAGCCAGCCGGCCAGCACGTCGCCCGTGCCGGCACTGGCCAATCGGGCGTTGCCGCTGGCGTTGATGCGGCTGGACTGCTTCGGCGCCGCGATCACGCTGCCCGAGCCCTTGAGCAGCACGACACAGCCCAAGCGCTCGGCCAGACGCTGGGCCTGGCCGAGGCGGTCGGATTGCACCTGCTGCCGCGCCCGTGATGCCTGCCAGGCGTGCGGCTTCCAGCGGGTGCGGCGTGAGTACCGTGGCCTGGCCGCGACCCGCGCGCGCCATCAGCAGTGTTTGCAGCCCGCTGTCCGCGGCGATCGCGTTCAGTGCATCGGCATCCAGAACCAGCCGCGCGGCGCGGGCCATCAACAGCGGCAATGCTTCTCGTACCGCGTCGCCCCCGCCGCAACCGCAGACCACCGTGGCGCTGGCCAGCGCGGTGCCGTTTGCGCGCCACAGGTCCGGGCGCAGCATCAGTTCGGGCCACAGCGCGTCCACCTGCGGTGCGGCGGGGTCCAGCGCACTGACGTAGACACGTCCGGCGCCGGCGACCAGTGCCGCGCGGCCTGCCAGCAGTGCGGCGCCGCCCATGCCCGCCGCACCGCCGACAATGATCACGTCGCCGAAGTTGCCCTTGTGGCGCGCGTGCTGCCGTGGCGCCGGGACTTCGAGCGCCGCATCGGCACCACCCAGCCAGGCCTGCGGCGGCACCGCTGCCATCGCGTCGCCGCTGCCCAGGTCGTCGAACCAGACCTCGCCGCACTGTTCGCGCCCGTGGCCCGTGAACTGGCCGGGTTTGAGCGTCAGCAGGGCCAGCGTGTGCGTGGCCTGCGCACCAATTTCGCCGTGGACGAAGCCGTGGTCGCTGTCCAGGCCGCTGGGCAGGTCGACCGCCAAGCGCGGGCCGCGCAGCCGGTTGAACAGCCGCAATGCATCGGCGAACGGGCCGCCGGCGGCGCGGGCGGTGCCCAGACCGAATACCGCGTCGATCGCCAGATCGCATTCCACGTTCGTCGGCAGCGAGGCTTCGATCTGCACGCCTGCCGCCTGTGCGCGCGCCAGCGACGCGGCGGCGTCGGCGCTGTGCCGCGCCGCGATCGCCGAGCGCGGTGACCCTGACCTGCCGGCCGGCCTGTTGCAGCCGGCACGCCGCTTCGTAGCCATCGCCACCGTTGTTGCCGGGGCCGGCGGCAATCCAGATGCGCGGGCCATGCGGCGCCAGCGCGATGGCCAGTCTTGCGGTGGCCTCGCCGGCGCGCTGCATCAGGCTGTGCGGTGCACAGGCCGCGGCCGCCAGCGCCTCGACCTGGCGCGACGCGTCGGTACCGTACAGGGGCCACGGCCCGGAGTCGAAGGTGATACGTCGCAGGGTGCTCATCGCCGGGGCCATTTTCGCCCTCAGCGCCAGCGCAGCGGCGAAAAGCGCGAAGCGTCGATCGCCGGTTCGCGCCCGGCGACGGCATCGGCCAGCAGGCGGGCACTGCCGCAGGCCAGGGCCCAGCCGCTCGAGCCATGACCGGTGTTGACCCAGACGCCGGGCAGGCCGGTGGCGCCGATGACCGGCGGCCCGTCGGGCGACATCGGCCGCGCGCCCTTCCAGGCTTGCGCTTGCGCGTGGCGCGCGGCGTTCGGGAACCAGTCCTGCAGGACACGGTGCAGGGTCGCGATCGGCGCATCGCGCAGGCGGTCCGGCGTGCCGCCGAGTTCGGCGCTGCCCGCCACGCGCACGCGGTCGCCCAGGCGGCTGATCGCCACCTTGTAGCGCTCGTCGATCAAGGCCGCCGCGCGGACCCGCGTCGGGGTAGGTCTCGAACTTGAGCACCGGCAGGGTGATCGAGTAGCCGTACACCGGCACCAGCGGCAGTTTCAGGCCGTGCGGTCGCAGCAGCGTGCAACTCTCGATGGCGGCGCAGACAATCACGCCGTCGAAGCGCTCGCTGCGCGGCGGTTGCGGCCTGGCAGGCGCCGAATCGGTGTCGGCGGCCAGCGCCACACTGTCGACGGTCACCTCGGGTCGGCCGGGCGTCAGGCGCTGCACGGACTGGCCGAATCGAAAATCGACGCCGCGTCGCTGGCAGCTCGGCCTTGAGCCCGATCGCGAACTGGCGGCAGTTGCCGACGTCGGCGCCGGGCTGGTAGATGCCGGCGCGAAGCGGCGTGGCCTCGTCCAGCGCCGGCTCGATGCGGCGGCAGCCCTCGGCGTCGACGAGGTGAAATGCAATACCGTGTTCGGTCATCCAGCCCAGGCCGGCGCGCGCCCGCACCAGCTCACGTTCGCTGCGCAACAACACCAGCAAGCCGCTCGCGTGCTCGTGTTCGATCGCCAGGCTGGCCGCCACCTCACGTGTGCGCGCCTGGCTCGTCGTGGCCAACGCCAGCATCGCATTGCGATGAACCAGGTGGCGGGGCGCGGCACATGCGCGCCACCAGCGCCAGAGCCAGCCGGCGAGTGCCGGCCCGGGCAGGGTCGCCAGTCGCACCGCGGCGTCGCGCCGGCCGATCTGGCCGAGCACCTTGCGCAGCATGCCCGGCGCAGCCCACGGCGCGACGTAGCCGGGAGCCACCACGCCGGCGTTCGCGAAGCTGGCTTCGACCGCGACGCTGGCGCGGCGTTCGAAGACCGTGACCTGATGGCCGTCGCAAGCCAACTCGTAGGCCGCTGCCACGCCGACGATGCCGGCCCCGACGACCGCGATGCGCACTAGGTGGTTCGGCCCCGCAAGGCCTGCTCGATGGCGAGTGAAACGGCCAGCACCCGATCGTCCGCCAGCGCCGGGCCCCAGACCATCAGGCCGACCGGCCAGTCTCCTTCGCGGTGACAGGGCAGCGACAGCGCACACCCGTCCAGCAGATTGATCAACGACGGGTTGCGCAACAGCATGGCATTGGCGGCAAAGAAGGCGTCGTCGCTGTCGACCAACGGCTGCAATCGCGGCGCGACGATGGGCACCGTCGGCGACAGCAGGGCGTCGATGCCGACCAATGCGGCCTCGGTGCGCGCGATCCAGCGGCGCCGCTCGCCGACGAGGTCGATGTAATCCGCGCCGCTGATCGCTTCGCCGCGGCGGATGCGCAGGGCCACGCGCGGGTCGTAGGCGCTTTCTCGTTCGGCCAGCCGGTGGCGATGCCAGGCCCAACTTTCGGCGGCCGACAAGCCGCCGCCGCGCACCAGTGCGGCCGTGTCGGCGAGGCTCGGCAACTCAATTTCGTCGATGCGGGCGCCGGCCCGGCGCAAGGTCGAGAGCGCCTGCTCGAACGCCGTCGCCACTTCGGGCGCCAGGGCCTCGAGCATGACGCTGCGCGGCAGGGCCAGTCGCCACTGCGACAAGGGCCGCCGATCGATGCCGACCGGGCGCGCGGCCAGCACCTCGTGCAGCAGCACCGCGTCACGCACCGAGCGCGTGATGGCGCAGGCAGTGTCGAGCGTGGTCGACAAGGGAATCGCGCCCTCGGTCGGCACCAGCCGCGCCGTGCACTTGAAGCCGACCAGCCCTTGCAGGGCTGCCGGGATGCGGATCGAGCCGCCGGTGTCGGAGCCGAGCGCGGCCCAGGCCGCGCCGGTCGCGACCGAGACCGCGCCGCCGGACGTCGAGCCGCCCGGGATGCGCGGCTCGGTGTCGAGGGCTGCGGTGGCCGGGTTGGCGGGGGTGCCGTGGTGCGGATTGATGCCCACGCCCGAGAAGGCGAATTCGGTCAGGTTGGTATGACCCACCAGCGCCGCGCCCGCCGCGCGCAGCCTGGCAACGGCCGGGCAGTCGCGTTCAGCCGGCGCGGCGTCGTGCAGCGACGACGAGCCCGCGGTGGTCGGAAAGCCGGCGACGTCGAACAAGTCCTTCACCGAAACCGCCAGCCCGGCCAGTGGCGGCAGCGGCGCACCGGCTCGCTTGCAGCAGATCGATGGCCTGCGCGGCCGCCCGTGCCGAGGCCTCGAAGCGGCGGATGAAGGTGTGGCGATTGGCGCTCGCCGCGGCCCGCTCCAGCGCCGCGTCGAGCGCGGCTTGGGCGCGCTGGCGGCCGGCGGCGATGTCGGTCGCGGCCTGGGTCAAGTCGATCGGCATCGGGGGCGCGGCTGCTATACTCTGCGGGTTTTTCCCGGCGTGGTTTCGAGCATCGATGCACGGCCGAGAAAAAGACTCGCGAATCCGGCCATCGAAAGGTGTCGCAACGCCGGGCGGACATTCCGAAACCGCCCGCTTTGTTGCGATTCGCGCCGGATTCTAGACCCAACCTTTTTTGGAGTTTTCCATGTCCGTCACCATGCGCGAAATGCTGGAAGCGGGTGTCCATTTCGGGCACCAGACACGCTTCTGGAACCCGAAGATGGCTCCGTACATCTACGGCCATCGCAACAAGATCCACATCATCAATCTCGAGAAGACGCAGCCGCTGTTCGAGGGTGCGTTGAAGTTCGTCCGCCAACTGGCGTCCAAGCGCGGGACGGTCCTGATGATCGGCACCAAGCGCCAGGCCCGCGACGTGATCGCCCTGGAAGCCAAGCGCTGCGGCATGCCGTATGTCGACCAACGCTGGCTCGGCGGCATGATGACCAACTTCAAGACCGTCAAGGGCTCGTTGAAGAAGTTGAAGGACATGCAGGCCCAGGTCGACGCCAATGTGCAGCCGTCGATCAAGAAGGAAGCGCTGATGTTCCAGCGCGAGATCGCCAAGCTCGAGAAGGACATCGGCGGCATCCAGGACATGAACGCACTGCCCGATGCCATGTTCGTCATCGACGTCGGTTACCACAAGATCGCCGTCGCCGAGGCCATCAAGCTGGGCATCCCGGTGATCGGCATCGTCGACACGAACCATTCGCCGCTGGGCATCGACTACGTGATCCCCGGCAACGACGACTCGGCCAAGGCCGTGGCGCTGTACGCCCGTGCCATCGCCGACGCCGTGCTCGAAGGCAAGGCCAACGCCAGCAGCGATGTGGTGCAGGCCGTCTCGGCGGGCGGTGACGAGTTCGTCGAGGTCAGCGAAGACGCGTGACCCGCGGCGTGCGAGAACTGAATCGAAGGGGCTGCAACAGGCCCCTTTTTTCCTGACTACGGAGAGCAAGAAGATGCCCGCAATCACTGCAAGCATGGTCGCCGAACTGCGCGCCAAGACCGACGCACCCATGATGGAGTGCAAGAAGGCGCTGACCGAGGCCCAAGGCGACGCCGAGCGAGCCGAAGAGATCCTGCGTGTCAAGCTCGGCAACAAGGCCGGCAAGGCGGCTTCGCGCATCACGGCCGAAGGCGTGGTCAGCGCCGCCGTCAGCGGCACGACCGGCGCATTGGTCGAAGTCAACTGCGAGACCGACTTCGTCTCGAAGAACGAATCGTTCCTGGCCTTCTGCAAGGCCTGCGCCCAGTTGGTCGCCGACAAGAATCCGGCCGACGTGGCGGCGTTGTCGGCACTGGCCTATGCACAGGACGGCTACGGCCCGACGCTCGAAGACGTGCGCAAGGGCCTGATCGGCAAGATCGGCGAGAACATGGCGATCCGGCGCTTTCAACGCTATGCCGACGGCGGCAAGCTCGCCAGCTACCTGCACGGCACGCGGATCGGTGTGATCGTCGAGTTCGACGGCGACGCCGTTGCGGCCAAGGACGTGGCCATGCACGTGGCGGCGATGAAGCCGGCCGCGCTGTCCGCCGCGGCGGTTCCGGCCGCGCTGGTCGACAAGGAGCGCAAGATCGCTGCCGAGAAGGCCGCCGAATCGGGCAAGCCAGCGGAGATCGTGGCCAAGATGGTCGAGGGCTCGGTGCAGAAGTTCCTCAAGGAGGTCTCGCTGCTGAACCAGACCTTCGTCAAGAACGACAAGCAGACCGTCGAGCAGATGCTCAAGGAGCGCGCGACCAGCGTCAAGCGCTTCACGCTGTACGTGGTAGGCGAGGGCATCGAGAAGAAGGCCGATCACTTTGCCGCCGAGGTCGCGGCGCAGGTGGCTGCGGCAAAGGGTCTGTAAAGCTGCATCCGGACACGGGGCCGCAGGCGCGGCCCCTTAAACTCCGACCCGTTGTCTGCCTGAGGAGCCTCGCCGCATGCCGGCCTACAAACGAATCCTGCTCAAACTCTCCGGCGAGGCCTTGATGGGCGACGACGCGTACGGCATCAACCGCGCGACCATCGTGCGCATGGTGCGCGAGGTGCAGGAGATCACCGCGCTGGGCGTCGAGGTGGCGGTGGTCATCGGCGGGGGCAACATCTTTCGTGGCGTGGCCGGCGGCTCGGTCGGCATGGACCGTGCGACTGCCGACTACATGGGCATGCTGGCGACGGTGATGAACGCATTGGCGCTGGCCGACACGATGCGCCAGGAAGGCATGACTGCGCGCGTGATGAGCGCCATCGGCATCGAGCAGGTCGTCGAGCCCTACGTGACGGCCCAAGGCCCTGCAATATCTCGAAGAAGGCAAGGTCGTGGTTTTCGCCGCCGGCACCGGCAACCCGTTCTTCACCACCGACACGGCGGCCGCACTGCGCGGTGCGGAAATCGGTGCCGAAATCGTGCTCAAGGCGACCAAGGTCGACGGTGTGTATTCCGCCGATCCGAACAAGGATCCGAAGGCGACGCGTTATGCGACCATCGGTTTCGACGAAGCGATCGCCAAGAACCTGCAGGTGATGGACGCCACCGCATTCGCGTTGTGCCGCGACCAGAAGCTGCCGATCAAGGTCTTTTCGATCAACAAGCCCGGAGCGCTCAAACGCGTGGTGATGGGCTCGGACGAAGGCACATTGGTACACGTGTGACGCCGCGAGGACGCCATGACTATTGCAGACATCAAGAAGACCGCCGAAACCAAGATGGGAAAGTCCATCGAGGCCTTCAAGCACGAATTGCAGAAGGTGCGTACCGGTCGCGCCCACCCGGGCCTGCTCGACCAGGTGCACGTCGACTACTACGGCGCCATGGTGCCGATCAGCCAGGTTGCCAATGTGACCTTGCTCGATGCGCGAACGATCAGCGTCCAGCCGTGGGAGAAGGGGCTCGGCGCGAAGATTGAGAAGGCCATTCGCGAGAGTGATCTCGGGCTCAACCCGGCCGCCCAGGGCGACCTGCTGCGAGTGCCGATGCCGGCGCTGACCGAGGAACGGCGCAAGGATCTGACCAAGGTCGTGCGCCATGCCGGCGAAGAAACCCGGATTGCCGTGCGCAACCTGCGCCGCGACGCCAACGAGCACCTGAAGAAGCTGCTGAAGGACAAACTCGCGACCGAGGACGAAGAGCGCCGTGCGCAGGACGAGGTGCAGAAGCTCACCGACCGCGTGATCGCGGAGATCGATCGGCTGATCCACGCCAAAGAAGCAGAGATCCTGGCGGTTTGACGGCGCAAATCGTGCAACCCAACTCCGGCCCTGCCGCGCCACGTGGCGATCGTCATGGATGGCAATGGCCGCTGGGCCAAGAAGCGGCTCATGCCGCGCTTCTTCGGCCACAAGCAGGGCGTCGATGCGCTGGTCCGCACGGTGCAAGCCTGCGCCGACCGTGGCATCAGCTACCTGACGGTGTTCGCGTTCTCGTCGGAGAACTGGAAGCGGCCGAGCGATGAGGTCTCGGGATTGATGGGCCTGGTGCTGGTGGCGGTTTCGAAATACCTGAGCAAGCTGGCCAACGAGGGCGTTCGCATCCGTATCGTCGGCGACCGCAGTGCCGTGTCGGAGAAGGTGCGCGAAGCCTGGGCCCAGGCCGAGCGGACGACGGCGCACAACCAGCGCATCACGCTGTCGGTGGCCTTCAACTACGGTGGTCGCTGGGACGTGGTGCAGGCCACGCGCTGCGCACTGGCCGATGGCGTCCAGCCCGAGGCCCTCGACGAAGCCACGTTGGCGCGCTACATGGCCATGCATTACGCGCCCGATCCCGATCTGTTCATCCGCACCGGCGGCGAGGTGCGGATCAGCAACTTCCTGCTCTGGCAGGTGGCGTACTCCGAGCTGTATTTCACCGATTGCCTCTGGCCCGACTTCGGCGACGCGGAACTCGACGCGGCCCTGGCTGAGTTTGGCGCGCGCACCCGGCGTTTCGGTGGCGTGCCGGCGGAACCGGCACCGCGGCTCGTCAGCGCGTGACCGGATCAGCCTGATGCTGTTGCAGCGCGTGATCACGGCGGTGGTGCTGTTGGCATTGCTGCTGCCGACGCTGTGGGTCGCGACGCCGTGGCCCTTTGCGTTGTTGACGCTGCTGCTGATCGCGGCGGCGGGTTGGGAGTGGTCGCGCCTGAACGGCGTGGCCGCAGTGGCCGCCATCGGCCCGGGCGTGTTGCTGGCCATGGCCGGCTTGTGGGCGGTCTTCACCGGCAGCGTGACCCGGGTTCCGACCGCTGCCTGGCAGGTCGGCTTCGCTGCTTGGCTTGTGCTGGGTGCAGCTGGCGCTGCGCGGCGGACCGGCCGCGTGGTCGCGCTGGCCCGCGGTGTTGCGCCTGGCGCTCGGATTGCTCGCGCTGTGGCTGGCGTGGCTCGCGCTGGCGGGTGCGCGCGCCGTCGGTGTCAACTTCCTGCTCTCGACACTGTGCCTGGTCTGGGTTGCCGATATTGGCGCCTACGCCGCAGGCCGCGCATTCGGCAAGCGCAAGCTGGCGCCGACCATCAGCCCGGGCAAGAGCTGGGAAGGCGTGGCCGGTGGCATGGTCTGTGTGCTCGTTCTGGCAGCGGTGTGGGCGCTGGTGATCGACCTGCAGCTGGCCGGTCGATTCGCCCAGCCTGTACACACGAATCGTGGTCCGGTTCGGTTGGGCCGGGTTGGTGCCGCTGATCGTGCTGCTGACCGGATTCAGCGTGGTCGGCGATCTGTTCGAATCGCTGGTCAAGCGAGCGGCGGGGGCCAAGGACTCGAGCCGCCTGCTGCCGGGCCACGGCGGCGTGCTCGATCGTGTCGACGCGCTGCTGCCGGTGCTGCCGATGGCCATGGCACTGACCGCCGGCTGAGCGGCATGAAGCAGCGCATCGCAATCCTCGGTGCCACCGGCTCGGTCGGGCATCAGCACGCTCGACGTGGTATCGCGCCACCCGGAGCGTTTCGAGGTCTTTGCCCTGACCGCGCAGCGCAGTCTGGATCAGCTCGAAGCACTGTGTCTGCGCTGGAAGCCGCGCTTCGCCGCGCTGGCCGATGCCGCCGCCGCCAACACATTGCAGCAGCGGCTGCGCGCGCAGCATTCGTCGACCGAGGTGCTGGCCGGCGAGGCCGCGCTGTGCGAATTGGCTGCGCACGAACAGGTGACCACGGTGATGGCGGCCATCGTCGGCGCGGCCGGCCTGGCGCCCTGCCTGGCCGCCGCCCGCGCCGGCAAGCGCCTGCTGCTGGCGAACAAGGAGGCGCTGGTGGTCGGCGGCGCGCTGTTCATGCGTGCCGTTCGCGAGGGCGGGGCCACGCTGCTGCCGGTCGACAGCGAGCATTCGGCGATCTTCCAGTGCCTGCCAGAAGACCGCGACAGCTGGCGCGAGCGCATCGATCACATCGTGCTCACCGCATCGGGCGGGCCGTTCCGCAGCCGCGAACCCGCGAGCTTGCACGACATCACGCCCGAGCAGGCGGTCGCGCACCCGACCTGGGTCATGGGGCCAAAGATCTCGGTCGACTCGGCGACGATGATGAACAAGGCGCTCGAGGTCATCGAAGCGCGTTGGCTGTTCGATCTGGCGCCCGAGCAGGTTCGCGTCGTGATCCACCCGCAAAGCATCATCCACTCGATGGTCGTGTGCCGCGATCATTCCGTGCTCGCACAGATGGGCACGCCCGACATGCGGGTGCCGATCGCCTATGCCTTGTCGTTTCCGCAGCGCATTGCGTCGGGTGCCTCGAGACTCGAATTCGAGACCCTGAGAGACCTGAGCTTCGAGCCTGCCGATCGTGGCCGCTTCCCCGGCCTGTACCTGGCCTGGGACGCCCTGCGTGCGCGTGAAGGCAGCGCCGCGGTGCTCAACGCGGCCAACGAGGAAGCGGTTGCTGCCTTCCTCGCCCGAACCATCCGCTTCACCGACATTCACAAGGTCAATGCCCAGACCATCGATGCCGTGCTGCCCGAGCTGCCTGCCGAGGCCGCATTGGCCGACCTGCTGGCCCTCGATGCCCGCGCCCGCGCCCGTGCGCGGGCGCTGGTGAAGGAGTTCGCGCGGTGATCACGACCGTACTCGCCTTCCTGCTGACGCTCGGCGTGCTTGATCGTGATCCACGAATGGGGCCACTACCAGGTGGCGCGCTGGTGTGGTGTCAAGGTGCTGCGCTTCTCGGTCGGCTTCGGCCGCGTCGTCTGGCGCCGGCAGGCCACGCCCGACAGCACCGAGTTCGTGATCTCGGCGCTGCCGCTCGGCGGCTACGTCAAGATGCTCGACGAGCGCGAGGACAGCGTGGCGCCGCACGAGCGCGAGCAGGCCTTCAATCGCAAGTCGCTGCCTGCGGCGCGTTGCCATCGTCGCCGCCGGCCCGATCGCCAACCTGCTGTTGGCCGTGCTGTTGTACGCCACGGCGAACTGGATCGGCGTCGACGAACCCAAGGCCGTGCTCAGCGCGCCCGCTGCCGGCAGCCTGGCCGAGCGTGCCGGCATGCAATCGGGTGATTGGGTTCGCGCCTGGTCGCGCGAGGCGGTCGACGCCGGGCAATGGCTGGACGTGCAGTCGCTGACCGACCTGCGCTGGCAGGTCACGCAGGCGGCACTCGAGCGCGAGTCGCTGAGGCTGATGGTCAGCGATGCGGCCGGCCATGGCAGCCGGCAACTCGTGCTCGAACTGGGCCGCATCGACAGCAATGAGGTCGATGCCAAGCTGATGCAGCGCGTCGGCCTCGGCGCGCCTTACAGCGAGGCCGTGCTCGGTGACGTCAAGGCGGGTGGGCCGGCCGACAAGGCGGGACTGAAGAGTGGCGATCGCGTGCTGCGGGTCGATGGCACGCCGGTGACCGACGCACAGCACTTGCGTGAACGCATCCGGCGGCTCGCGGCCGATGGCAGCGCGGCGCCGATGGTCTGGCACATCGAGCGCGCCGGCACGACGCGTGAGCTCACCGTCCAGCCGCGTGTGATGAGCGAGGGCGAGCCAGCGCTTCGGCCGCATCGACGCCTTCGTCGGCCGCGCCGCCGAAATGGTCACGGTGCAGAAGGGCCCGGTCGACGGCCTGGTGCAGGGAGCGGCGCGCACCTGGGAGGTGTCGCTGCTGACGGTGAAGATGCTGGGCCGCATGCTGATCGGCCAGGCGTCGCTGAAGAACCTGTCGGGGCCGCTGACGATTGCCGATTACGCCGGCCAGTCGGTCAACCTGGGCCTGGCCTACTACCTCGGCTTTCTGGCGCTGGTCAGCGTCAGCCTGGGTGTGCTCAACCTGCTGCCGCTGCCGATGCTCGATGGCGGGCACCTCATGTATTATCTTTTCGAGGCTGTCACCGGCCGCCCGGTCTCCGACCTGTGGCTCAAGTGGCTCCAGCGCGGCGGCGCGCTGATCATGCTGCTGCTGATGTCCCTCGCCCTTTCCAACGATGTGGTCCGCCTGCTGGGTCTGCACTGACGCGCAACATCCAGCGCCTGCTCTCGATGCACTTTTCTTCCGCTGCCAACCCCTTGCGCCCGATCGCAGCCATCGTGACGGTGCTCGGTGCACTGGCGGCACCATCGGTGGCGCGTGCCGCCGAGCCCTTCGTCATCGCCGACATCCGCATCGAGGGCTTGCAGCGCACGGACCCGGGCACGGTGTTCGCGTCGCTGCCGTTTCGCGTCGGCGACAGCTACAGCGACGACAAGGGCGCCGCGGCGCTGCGGGCACTGTTTGCCACCGGCCTGTTCAAGGACGTGCGCATCGAGATCGAAGGCAAGGTGTTGGTGGTGGTGGTCGAGGAGCGCGCGGTCATTGCCGCGGTCACCTTTGTCGGCCTGAAGGAGTTCGACACCGACACCCTGACCAAGGCGCTGAAGGACTCGGGCATCGGCGAAGGCCTGCCGTTCGACCGCGCACAGATCGACCGCGCCGAGCAGGAAATCAAGCGCCAGTACTTGACGCGCAGCCTGTACGGCGCCGAGGTGGTGACGACGGTGACGCCGCTCGATCGCAACCGCGTCAACGTCAGCTTCACGATGACCGAGGGCGATGCGGCCAAGATCAAGGAGATCCGCATCGTCGGCGCCAAGGCCTTTTCCGAGAGCACGTTGTTGGGGCTGCTCGAGCAGTCGACCGGCGGCTGGCTGACCTGGTACACGAAGACCGACCGCTATTCGCGCAGCAAGCTCAACGCCGATCTGGAGACGATCCGCGCCTATTACACCAACCGCGGCTATCTCGAGTTCGAGATCGAGTCGACCCAGGTCACGATCTCGCCCGACAAGCAGGACATCAGCATCACGATAACGGTGCGCGAGGGCCAGCGCTACACGGTGACGGCAGTCAAGCTCGAAGGCGACTTCCTGGGCAAGGACGAAGAGTTCCGGCGCCTGGTACGCATCCGCCCCGGCGAGGCCTATCGGAGCGAGGATGTCGCGGCCACGACCAAGCTGTTCGGCGATCTGTACGGCTTGTACGGCTACGCCTTCGCGCGCACCCAGGCGCGGCCCGAGATCGACCGCGCCAACGGCCAGGTCGCGGTGGTGCTGGTGGCCAATCCGCAGCGCCGGGTCTATGTGCGCCGCGTCAATGTCGCGGGCAATGATCGCACCCGTGACGAAGTCGTGCGCCGCGAGTTCCGCCAGTTCGAGTCGGCCTGGTACGACGGCGGCAAGATCAAGCTGTCGCGCGACCGCGTCGATCGCCTGGGTTACTTCAAGGACGTCGAGGTCGAGACCGAAGAGGTGCCCGGTACCGCCGACCAGGTCGACCTGAAACTCAAGGTCACCGAGAAGCCGACCGGAAACCTGCTCGTCGGCGCCGGGTATTCGAGTGTCGACAAGATCACCCTGACGGCTTCGATCAAGCAGGACAACGTCTTCGGTACCGGCAATTACCTGGGCATCGAGTTCAACACCGGCAAGTCCAACCGCCTGCTCGTGCTCTCGACGGTCGACCCGTACTTCACGGTCGACGGCATTTCGCGCGCGTTCGACGTGTTCTATCGCACCACCAAGCCGATCAACAGCCAGGGCGAAGAATACGAACTGGTCACGCCGGGTGCGACGGTGCGCTTTGGCGTGCCGTTCTCCGAGTTCGACACTGTCTTCTTCGGTCTCGGCGTCGAGGCCACCAACATCACTGGCAACGTGACCAACAAGAGCTACCGCGACTACCGCGAACTGTATGGCTCGAGAAGCACCGCCGTCCCACTGACGCTCGGCTGGGCCCGTGACAGCCGCGACAGTGCGCTGTCGCCGGCCAACGGCAGTTACAAGCGCGTCAATCTCGAGTGGTCGATTGCCGGCGATGTGCGCTACCTGCGCGCCAACTTGCAATACCAGCAATATGTTCCGATCACCAACCGCTTCACGCTCGGCCTGAACAGCGAACTCGGCTGGGGCAAAGGCCTGGGCGACAAGCCGTACCCGATCTTCAAGAACTTCTTCGGCGGCGGCCTCGGCTCGGTGCGGGTCTTCGAGCAGGCATCGCTCGGCACCGTCGACGTCACCAACAACTTCATCGGCGGCAATCGCAAGGCCAATGTCAACGCCGAGCTGTACGTTCCCGTTCCAGGTGCTGGCAACGACAAGTCGGTGCGCTTGTTCGGCTTCGCGGACGCCGGCAATGTCTGGGGTGAGACTGAAAAGATCGAGGCCAAGAGCATTCGCGCATCGGTTGGCATCGGCCTGTCCTGGATCTCGCCGGTCGGCCCGCTGAAGCTGAGTTGGGGTACGCCAGTGCACTATCTGCCGACGGATAGAATCCAGAAGTTTCAATTCCAGATCGGGAATGCTTTCTGATGAACACGATCAAGATTCTGGCTGCCACCTCTGTGTTCATGGTTGCGGCGATCGCAGCGCAGGCCCAGGAGCTGAAAATCGGTTACGTCAACAGCGAACGTGTGCTGCGCGAAGCCAACCCGGCCAAGGCCGCGCAGGCCAAGCTCGAGACCGAGTTCAGCAAGCGCGAGAAAGATCTTGCCGACATTGCCGCGCGCTTGAAGGCGGCCGCCGACAAGCTCGACAAGGACGGCCCGACATTGGCCGAGTCCGAGCGGTCTCGGCGCCAGCGCGACCTGGTCGAGCAGGACCGCGACTTCCAGAGAAAGCGCCGCGAGTTCCAGGAAGACCTCAACCAGCGCAAGAACGAGGAACTGTCGGGTGTCGTCGAACGCGCCAACAAGGTCATCAAGCAGATCTTCGACAGCGAAAAGTACGACCTGATCCTGCAGGACGCGGTGCACTGGAGCCCGCGTGTGGACATCACCAAGAAGGTGATCGACGCATTGAATGCAGGCAAGTAAGCCCCGGCAGGTGATCAGTCGACGCCACCTCGCAGACTTGAAAGCGCGGCGATGCGCGTGACCATCGCCGACATCGTTGCCCGCTTGGGCGGCGAGTGTGTCGGCGATGCCGGGTTGACTGTCGAGCGCATCGCGACGTCTGGAAGCAGCCACGCCGAGCTCGATCGGCTTTCTCGCCAATCCGCGCTACCGCGCACAACTCGCGCACCACGAAGGCCGGTTGCGTCATCGTGGCAGCCCGCGCTGCGCGACGAGGCCGCCCGTCGTGGCACGGCCATCGTCACTGGCGATGCGTACCTCTATTACGCGCGCCTGTCGCAGTGGTGGGTCGAGCATGTGCGACCCGGTGTCGCGGCGGGCATCCATCCAAGTGCCGTGGTCGACGCCGGCTGCCGTGGTCGATGCCACGGCCAGCATCGGGCCGTTGGCCAGCATCGGGCCGGGCGCCACCATTGGCGCCCACACGCGGATCGGCGCGCGCGTCGTGGTGGCCGACGGCTGCCATGTCGGCGACCGCTGTATCGTGCACCCGGGCGCCGTCATCGGCGCCGATGGCTTCGGATTCGCGCCGCACGAGGGCCGCTGGGAAAAGATCGAACAACTCGGCGCTGTGCGCATCGGCAACGACGTCGAGATCGGCGCCAACACCTGCATCGATCGCGGCGCGCTGGACGACACGGTCATCGAAGACGGCGTCAAGCTCGACAACCTGGTGCAGATTGGTCATAACGTGCGTGTCGGCGCACACACGGCAATGGCCGGGTGTGTGGGCATCGCGGGCAGCGCGCGCATTGGTGCGCATTGCACATTCGGCGGCGGCGCGATCGTGCTCGGCCACCTCGAACTGGCCGACCATGTGCACGTTTCGGCGGCGACCACGATCACGCGTTCGATTCTCGAGCCAGGGCAGTACAGCGGCCTGTTCCCGTTCGACGACAATGCCGCCTGGGAAAAGAACGCCGCCACGCTACGCCAACTGCACGCCTTGCGCGACAGGTTGCGTGCGTTGGAGAAGAAATCATGACGCTGCCTGTGCTCGACATCCACAAGATCCTGAAGAAGCTGCCGCATCGCTATCCGATGCTGCTCGTCGACAGGGTGCTTGAGATCGAGCACGGTGTGCGCATCAAGGCGCTGAAGAACGTATCCATCAACGAGCCGTACTTCATCGGCCACTTTCCGATCCGGCCGGTGATGCCGGGCGTGCTGATCCTCGAAGCGCTGGCGCAGACCGCCGCCCTGCTGTCGTTCGAGAGCATGGGCACGGAGCCGGGCGACGACACAGTGGTCTATTTCGTCGGTGTCGATGGCGCGCGCTTCAAGCGCCCGGTCGAGCCTGGCGACCAGCTGATCCTCGAAGCCTCGATCGAGCGCGTCAAGGGCGGGATCTACAAGTACAAGACGCGGGCCAGCGTGGACGGTGAAACCGCGGCCGAGGCCGAGTTGATGTGCACGATGCGCAAGATCTTCTGATCACATGCCGTCGATCCACCCGACCGCCATCGTCGACGCCTGGCGCCGAGCTGGCGAGTTCGGTCACGGTCGGTCCCTATGCGGTGATCGGTGCCGGCGTCAAGATCGGTTCGGGCACCACGATCGGTGCCCACGCGGTGATCGAAGGCCCGACCACCATCGGTTGCGACAACCGCATCTTTGCCCACGCCAGTCTGGGCGGCGCACCGCAGGACATGAAGTACCGCGGCGAGCCGACCGAACTGGTGATTGGCGATCGCAATACGGTGCGTGAGTTCTGCACCTTCAACCGCGGCACGGTGCAGGACGCCGGCGTTACCCGCATCGGCGACGACAACTGGATCATGGCCTACGTGCACGTCGCGCACGACGTGCAGTTGGGACACCACACCATCCTGGCCAACAATGCGACCCTGGCCGGCCATGTGCATATCGGCGATTGGGTCATCGTCGGCGGGCTGACCGGCGTGCACCAGTTCTGCCATATCGGCGCGCATGCGATGACGGGCTTTCAGAGTCACGTCGCGCAGGACGTGCCGCCGTTCATGATGGCCGTCGGCAATCCGTTGGCCGTGCGCGGCTTCAACATCGAAGGTTTGCGCCGGCGCGGCTTTGCGCCGGAGCGCATCGCCCGCGTCAAGCAGATGCATCGCTTGCTCTACCGCGACGGACTCCGGCTGGAGCAGGCGACCGAGGCCATCCAGGCGCTGCTTGGTGCTGCGCCAGTAAGCCGACGTCGATGTGCACGCGATGCTCGACTTTCTCGCGGCTTCGACGCGCGGCATTGTCGCGCTAGCGCATGCGCCTGGCAATGGTGGCTGGCGAAGCGTCTGGTGACTTGCTGGCCGGACTGTTGCTCTCGGGCATGAAGCGGCGCTGGCCCGATCTGACGGCGGCCGGCATTGGCGGACCGCAGATGGTGGCGCGAGGCTTCGACGCCTGGTGGCCGAGCGACGCGTTGGCGGTGCGTGGCTATGTCGAGGTGTTGCGCCACTATCGCCGGATCGCGGGCATCCGCCGCCAGCTGACGACGCGACTTCTCGATGAACCGCCTGCGGCCTTCATCGGCGTCGATGCGCCGGACTTCAACCTCGACCTCGAAGCCCGGCTCAGAGCGGCCGGCATCAAGACGATCCACTTCATCTGCCCGTCGATCTGGGCCTGGCGCGGTGAGCGCGTGAAGAAGATCGCGCGCAGCGTCGAGCATGTGTTGTGCCTGTTCCCGTTCGAGCCGGCATTGCTGGCGCAGCATGGGATCGCAGCGACTTATGTCGGCCATCCGTTGGCCGATGCCATCCCGCTCGAGGCACCACGCGCTGCCGCTCGCAGCGCGCTCGGCCTGGCCGACGCCGATGTCGTGGTGGCACTCCTGCCGGGCAGCCGGCGTTCGGAGATCGCAGTACATCGCGCCGCTGTTCCTGCAGGCCGCGCAACGCTTGCACCGGCAGCGGCCCGAATTGCGGTTCTTGCTGCCAGTGGCACCGGGGTTGCGCGGGTTGCTCGAGCCGATGCTGTCGCGGCATGCACCCGCGACACCGATCGTGCTGCTCGACGGGCGCTCGCACGAGGCCCTGGCCGCATGCGACGTGACCCTGATCGCCAGCGGCACCGCAACGCTCGAAGCGGCTCTGTTCAAGCGCCCGATGGTCATCGCCTACCGCATGAATGCGCTGAGCTGGCAGATCATGCGGCGCATGCAGTACCAGCCCTGGGTCGGATTGCCGAACATCCTGTGCCGCGATTTCGTGGTGCCCGAACGCATACAGGACGACGCTGAGCCAGCCACGCTGGCCGCAGACGTGCTGGCCTGGCTCGACGCGCCGGCGCGAATGGCCGCGTTGGAGCGGCGCTTCACCGACTTGCACCACCTGTTGCGGCGCGATACGGCCCGCACCGCCAGCGATGCGATCGCGCAAGTCCTTGGCCAGGCCTGAACAACTCGGTCTGGCCTGGACCACGCCCGGACTGATGGCCGGCGTGGACGAGGCCGGGCGCGGTCCGCTGGCCGGGCCGGTGGTCGCAGCCGCCGTGATCCTCGACGACATGCATGTGATCCAGGGGCTGCGCGACTCGAAGACGCTCAGCCCGGCGAGCCGGGAGCGGCTGGCCATCGAGGTGCGCGCCAAGTCACTGTGCTGCAGCGTCGCCGAGGCCAGCGTCGAAGAGATCGATCGACTGAACATTCTGCAGGCCACGCTGCTGGCGATGCGCCGGGCGGTGGAAGGCCTTCGTCTGGTGCCTGCACTGGTGCTGGTCGACGGCAATCGGCTACCGCTGCTGAGAATGCCGGCCGAGGCCATCGTCAGGGGCGACGCCAAGGTGGCGGCCATATCAGCCGCATCGATCGTGGCCAAGGTGCACCGCGACGCGCTGCTTGCCGCCTTGCACGAGCGCCATCCTGCCTATGGATTTGCCGAGCACAAGGGCTATCCGACACCCGAGCACCTGGCCGCTCTGCGCTTGCATGGTGCGTGCGTGGCGCACAGGCGCAGCTTTGCACCGGTGCGCGCGGTGCTGGGCGGCGTGGCATGAGCGAGCCCCTCGTCATCCGCTCGCGCGACAACGCGCTGCTGGTGCGCCTGCGCAAGCTGACGCGTACGCCGGGCGCCTATCGCAAGCTCGGTGCGGTTTGGATCGAGGGTGAACACCTGTGCGCGGCGCTGCGTGCATGCGGCCGCAAGCCAGCGCAGGCGCTGGTCAGCCAGTCTGCATGGCAAGTGCCGGCCTTGCGTGCGCTCGCGCAATGGGCTGCGCAAGTGGTGGTCGTACCCGATGCGCTCTTCGCCACGGTCAGTGGCCTCGGGTCGCCGGCCGGCATCGGCTTTGTCATCGAGACACCGGCCGTGCCGGCCGTCAAGGCCGGCGTGGCCAGCGTCGTGCTCGACCGTGTGCAGGACGCTGGCAACGTCGGCAGCATCCTGCGCAGTGCCGCGGCCATGGGCTTCGACGCAGGTGCTGGCCCTCGAAGGCAGTGCCGCCTTGTGGTCGCCAAAAGTGCTGCGCGCCGGCATGGGTGCGCACTTCGCGCTCGACCTGATCGAGGGGATTGCACTGGCGGACCTGGATGCGCTCGGCGTGCCGCTGTTGGCGGGCAGCTCGCATGCGGAGGTCACACTCGACGCTGTCTGCGCTGCCGTTATCCGTGCGCATGGGTCTTTGGCCACGAAGGGCAGGGCGTTGCGCCATCACTGCTGGCGCGCTGCACGCAGACACTGCGCATTGCGCAGCCGGGGGGCCAGGAGTCGCTGAACGTGGCCGCCGCCGCGGCCATCTGCCTGTATGCAACCGCCCTTCGTCGAGGTGGATCGTGAGCCGCCTCGGGCTGGCCGCAGCGCTGTGCTGCGCGGTCGTGTCGCTGGCAAGTCCCGGCGCAGGCGCCGCCGCCGGTCGCGCCGCCCCTGCTGAGCATCCGGCCCGAACCGGCGCTCGACCCATGGTGGCAACGCGCCACGATCGACGCACGTGCGACGGTCGTGCGCGGCCTGCCGATCGCGCGTTTCGAGCCGGCATGGTGTGCTGCAGAAGCCTTCACGCGCGAATTCTTCGGCGAGGAATTGCTCGGACCGGCGGGTGGCAATCCACTCGAGGGACTGGCGTTCTCTGTCGAGGCCTCGTTCGACGGCAGCGGCAAGCTGCAGACGGCGTTCGTCGGCGCCTACCGGCGCTGCGATGGCGAGCGTGGCCTGTTCGTGGCCATCATCGATCGGCCGGGCGCACGCACGCGGTTGCGCTTTCTGGTCGAAGTGCCCGAACCCGGCACCGCATTCGCTGCGCTGGCGCAGGAGCCCGACGGCACGCTGGCTGTCTGGTGGTGCGGCGCCTGCAACAACGGGCATCGCATCGCCTTCAATCGCGATACGCAGGGCTTCTATGTTGCGGGCCCCGCGACCCGCCGCTGATCTCGGCCCCGCCAGGCGCCGTCCGCGGCGGTCATTCCGACGGTATTGCGCTCGGGCTCAGTAGGTCAATCGGTCTGGCCGGACGTCGCGCAGGATCGTGGCCGCGATCTCCTCGATCGACTTGTGTGTCGAGCTGAGCCACGCGATGCCGTCGCGCTTCATCATGCGCTCGGCCTGGCTGACTTCGTAACGGCAGTTCGCCAGTGACGCGTACTTGCTGCCGGGCCGGCGTTCGTGGCGAATCTGCGCCAGGCGGTCGGGATCGATCGTCAGGCCGAAGCACTTCTTCTTGTAGGGTGCCAGCGACGCCGGCAGTTGGCCGCGCTCGAAGTCGTCGGGAATCAGCGGGTAGTTGGCGGCCTTGACGCCATGCTGCATCGCCAGGTAGAGCGAGGTTGGCGTCTTGCCGCTGCGACTCACACCGACCAGGATCACATCGGCGCTGGCCAGGTTCTTCGCACTCTGGCCGTCGTCGTGGGCCAGCGAGAAGTTGATCGCCTCGATGCGCTCGTTGTATTCGCCGCTCTTGGCGGCGTCGGAGAAGCGGCCGACGCGATGGTTGCTCTTGATGCCGAACTCAGCCTCCAGCGGCTCGACGAAGGTGTGGAACATGTCCAACACCAGACCCTTGCACTGCGGCCCGGTGACGACGTCGCGGACCTCGTCGCTGACCAAGGTGATGAAGACGATCGGCCTGCAACCCTCGTGCTCGGCCGTCCGATTGATTTCGGTCACCACCTGCAATGCCTTGTCGACGCTGTCGATGAATGGCCGCCGCACATGCCGTGGCTTGGCGCCGAATTGCGCCAGGATCGAATTGCCGAATGTCTCGGCGGTGATGCCGGTGCCATCGGAAACGAAGAAGACGGTGCGGTTGGGCATCGGGCGCTCGAATGAGGGAGATGGCCATCATAGAGGGCGGCGCGGCACGTAGAATCGCAGCCAATCTCCTCAGGCCCGCCCGATGACGCGCTCCCGTCGCCCCGTAAACGACCAACGAACCGCGACGGTTCGAGAGCCAGCCTGGCCTGCGCAAGCACCGATTTCTCATCATCACGGAGCTTTGCCATGTCCCCCACAAATCTGGCGACCGCCCTGGTCGTGCCGTTTGAACATCTGAGGATGACCGACGTCGAGGCGGTTGGCGGCAAGAACGCCAGCCTCGGCGAGATGATCAGCCAGTTGGCCGCCTCTGGCGTGCGAGTACCGGGCGGATTCGCCACCACGGCGAATGCGTTTCGGCGATTCCTCTCGCACCAGGGGCTGGCCGCCCGCATCGAGGCGCGGCTGGCCGCACTCCAGACCGACGACGTGCGCGCGCTGGCCGACGCTGGCGCAGAGATCCGCCGCTGGGTCATCGAGACGCCGCTGCCCGCCGATCTCGAGGACGCCGTGCGCACGGCCTTTGCAGGCCTTGTCGCGGGCGACGGCGCGGCCACGTTCGCGGTGCGTTCGTCGGCCACCGCCGAAGACCTGCCGGACGCCTCGTTTGCCGGCCAACAGGAAACGTTTCTCAACGTACACGGCATCGACGAGGTGCTGCAGCGGATCAAGGAGGTCTTTGCGTCGCTCTTCAACGACCGCGCCATCAGCTACCGCGAACACAAGGGCTTTGCCCATGCCGGGGTGGCGCTCTCGGCCGGCGTTCAGCGCATGGTGCGCTCGGATCTCGGTTCGGCCGGCGTGATGTTCACCATCGACACCGAGAGCGGCTTCCAGGACGTGGTCTTCATCACCTCGAGCTATGGCCTTGGCGAGACAGTGGTGCAGGGCGCCGTCAACCCGGACGAGTTCTACGTTCACAAGCCGGCCTTGATGGCGGGCAAGCTGGCAGTGATCCGCCGCAATCTGGGCTCCAAGCTGATGCGCCTGGAGTTCACCACCGCGGCCGAGAAGGCGGCTGACGGCCGATTGGTCAAGACGGTGGACAACCCGCCCGAACTGCGCAACCGGTACTCGCTGACCGACGCCGACGTGACGGAACTGGCCCGCTACGCGTTGACCATCGAGAAGCACTACGGCCGGCCGATGGACATCGAGTGGGGCCGCGACGGCATCGACGGCAAGCTCTACATCCTGCAGGCGCGGCCCGAAACAGTGAAGAGCCACGCGGAAGGCAAGGTCGAGCATCGCTACAAGCTCAAGGGCCACAGCGCCGTGCTGGTCGAAGGGCGGGCCATCGGCCAGAAGATCGGAACCGGGCCGGTGCGCGTGCTGTCGTCGCTCGCGGAGATGGACCGCGTGCAGCCCGGCGACATCCTGGTCACCGACATGACGGATCCGAACTGGGAACCGATCATGAAGCGCGCCGGCGCGATCGTCACCAATCGCGGCGGGCGTACCTGCCACGCGGCGATCATCGCCCGCGAACTCGGCATCCCGGCGGTGGTCGGTTGCGGCGACGCGACCGACAAGCTGCACGACGGCGCGCTCGTCACGGTGGCGTGCTCCGAGGGCGACACCGGCTTTGTCTATGACGGCCTGCTGGAAACGGAAATCAGCGAGGTGCGTCGCGGCGAGATGCCGTACTGCCCGATCAAGATCACGATGAATGTGGGCAACCCGTCCCTGGCCTTCGAGTTTGCGCAGATCCCGAATGCGGGGGTCGGCCTGGCGCGGCTCGAATTCATCATCAACAACAACATCGGCGTGCACCCGAAGGCGATCCTCGATTATCCGAACGTCGACCCCGAGTTGAAGAAGGCGGTCGAGTCGGTGGCGCGCGGCCATGCCAGCCCGCGCGCCTTCTACGTCGACAAGATCGCCGAAGGCGTGGCCACCATCGCCGCGGCGTTCTGGCCCAAGCCGGTGATCGTGCGGCTGTCGGACTTCAAGAGCAACGAGTACCGCAAGCTGATCGGTGGCAGCCGCTACGAGCCTGACGAAGAGAACCCGATGCTGGGCTTTCGTGGCGCCTCGCGCTACATCAGCGGCGAGTTCGCCGACGCCTTCGCGATGGAGTGCGAAGCGCTCAAGCGGGTACGCAACGACATGGGCTTGACCAACGTCGAAGTCATGGTGCCGTTCGTGCGCACGGTGCGCCAGGCCGAGCGTGTGGTGACCATGCTCGCCGAGCGCGGCCTGGGGCGCGGCGTCAACGGCCTGCGCCTGATCATGATGTGCGAGGTGCCGAGCAACGCGATCCTGGCCGACCAGTTCCTCGAACATTTCGACGGCATGTCGATCGGCTCCAACGATCTGACCCAACTGACGCTGGGCCTGGACCGCGACTCCGGCCTGGCCCAACTGGCCGGCGATTTCGACGAGCGCGACCCGGCCGTCAAGGCCATGATTTCGCGCGCCATCGCCGCGTGCCGTGCGACCGGAAAGTACGTCGGCATCTGTGGCCAAGGCCCCAGTGACTACCCCGACTTTGCCGACTGGCTTGCGCAGGAGGGCATCGTTTCGATTTCGCTCAATCCGGACTCGGTCGTCGAGACCTGGCTGCGGCTGGCGGCCCGGCGCTGAGCGAGTGCGGCCGTGGCCGCCATGCCACGCAACACTGTTATACTCGCGGGCTTTCCCCTTGCCGCACCTGCACCATGACGCCGCAGGGCGGCTTCCATCCACTGGAAACCATAAGGAGTCCAAATGCGTCACTATGAGATCGTTCTCATGATCCACCCGGATCAGAGCGAACAGGTTCCGGCCATGCTGGAACGCTACAAGGGCCTGCTGACGGCCGCCGGTGGCAAGGTGCACCGGGTCGAGGACTGGGGTCGGCGCCAATTGGCCTACCAGATCCAGAAGCTCGGCAAGGCGCATTACCTGTGCCTGAACATCGAGTGCAGCAACGCGACGCTGGTCGAGTTGGAGACGGGATTCCGCTTCAATGACGCTGTCCTGCGCCACCTGACCGTGGCCATGGAGAAGGCCGAGACCACGCCGTCGGCGATGATGAAGCATGTCGAGCGCGAAGACGCCCGCAAGGCGCCGCAGCAGCAACAGGAGGCGACCGCCTGATCAAGACGCTGGCCGCGCGGATCGGCGCTGCGGCATGAACCGCCTGGTTCTTGCCGCCTCGTTGGTCGAACGCGGTGCCGTGCGATACACCCCTGCCGGCTTGCCGGCCCTGGACTTGCTGCTCAAGCATGAATCCGAGGTCAGTGAAGACGGCCTGCCGCGCAAGGTCTCATTGCAGATCAAGGCGGTGGCGATCGGGGCCATCACGCGGCCCGCTGGCGCAATGGCTCTGGGTGGGCAGGCAACCTTTGCCGGCTTCCTCGGCGCCACCCGCAACGGACGCGGCCTCGTATTGCACGTCACGGCACTCGATCCTGCCTAAGCTTCCAAGACCTGTTCGTATTCACAAGATTCTCAGGAGTTCAAACTATGCCCCCGCCACGTGGTAAAGGCCGGTTCTCGAAGGACCGCAAACCCAAGCGCAACCAGCAGTCGCTGCTCTTTCGCCGCAAGCGTTTTTGCCGCTTCACCGTCGCCGGTGTCGAGCACATCGATTACAAGGATGTCGACACACTGCGCGACTTCGTCGGCGAGAACGGCAAGATCACGCCGGCCCGCCTGACCGGCACGCGTGCCTTCTTCCAGCGGCAGCTGACGACGGCCATCAAGCGCGCGCGTTTCCTTGCACTGCTGCCGTACAGCGACCAGCACAAGGGTTGAGGAGCAACATATGCAAGTCATCCTGCTGGAAAAAGTCGCCAACCTTGGCAACCTCGGCGAAGTCGTCAAGGTCAAGGACGGTTTCGCGCGCAACTTCCTGATCCCGACCCGGCAGGCGCGCCGTGCCACCGAGTCCGCGATCAAGGAGTTCGAGGCCAAGCGCGTCGAACTCGAAAAGGTCGCGGCTGACAAGCTGGCGGCCGCACAGGCGCTGGCCGAGAAGTTGAACGGCAAGACGGTGTCGATCTCGCAAAAGGCGGGTGTCGACGGGCGTCTGTTCGGTTCGGTCACCAATGCCGACATCTCCGAAGGCCTGAAGAAGCTCGGCTTCGACGTGCCAAAGGCCGGCATCCGCATGCCGCACGGCCCGATCAAGGCGGTCGGCGAGCAGACCATCACCGTGTCGCTGCACACCGACGTGCGGGCCGATATCAACGTGGCGGTGGTCGGCGAAGTCGACTGAAGCACGCCACAGGCGGAGTCAAGGGGCCGGCTTAGCCGGCCCCATTTTTTTGGGGCTGGCACTTCCCCCTGCTTGTCCCGCGTTTTCCCGCCCTCATCCACAGGTTTGCCCACAGGTGGCGACGGTGCCGGGTCTTATGATGGGGTGACCACGATGTCAGCCGTCTTTTCAAGCTCCCGCGACAGCGCCCCACGCGACGAGGAAGTCGCGCGTCTGCGCGTACCACCGCACTCGATCGAAGCCGAGCAAAGCGTGCTCGGCGGACTGTTGCTGGACAACGGCGCCTGGGATCGTGCCGGCGATCTGCTGACCGACAGCGACTTCTACCGCTACGAACACAAGGCGATCTACGCGGCGATCGGCGCCCTGGTCAACGCGAGCAAGCCCGCCGACGTGATCACCGTTTTCGAGCAGTTGCAGAGCCGCGGCAAAGCCGAGGAATGCGGCGGTATCGCCTACCTGAACTCGCTGGCGCAGAGCGTGCCGAGTGCGGCCAATCTGCGCCGCTATGCCGAAATCGTGCGCGAGCGCGCGGTGCTGAGGAAGCTGATCGAGGCCAGCGACGAGATCGCCACCACCGCCTTCAATCCACAGGGCAGGGCGGTGAGCCAGATCCTCGACGAAGCCGAAGGCCGCATCTTCAAGATCGGCGAAGAGGGTTCGCGCACCAAACAAGGGCTTCCAGAGCATGGACCAGCTGGTGGTGCAGCTGATCGATCGCGTTACCGAGCTGCACGAGAACGGTGCCGAAGAGGTCACTGGCGTGCGCACGGGCTTCTATGACCTCGACCGCATGACCGCGGGCCTGCAAGCCGGCGACCTGGTCGTTCTGGCCGCACGCCCTTCGATGGGCAAGACCGCCTTTGCCCTCAACATCGCGGAGAACGTGGCCGTGCAGGAAGGCCTGCCGGTGGCCGTGTTCTCGATGGAAATGGGCGCCTCGCAACTGGCGTTGCGAATGGTCGGTTCGCTCGGCCGCATCGACCAGACCCATTTGCGCACCGGCAAGCTCGGCGACGACGAATGGGGTCGCCTGAGCGAGGCCGTGGATCGGCTGAAGAACGCCAATGTCTTCATCGACGAAACCCCGGCGCTCAATTCGGCCGAGTTGCGCGCCCGCGCCCGGCGCCAGGCGCGCCAGTGCGGCAAGCTCGGCCTGATCGTCGTCGACTACCTGCAACTGATGAGTGGCAGCAGTTCGAGCGAAGAAAACCGCGCCACGGAACTCGGCGAAATCTCGCGCGGCCTGAAGGCACTGGCCAAGGAACTGCAGTGTCCGGTGATCGCGCTTTCGCAGCTCAACCGCAGCGTCGAGTCGCGCAACGACAAGCGCCCGATGATGAGCGACCTGCGCGAGTCGGGTGCGATCGAGCAGGACGCCGACGTGATCATGTTCATCTACCGCGACGACTACTACAACAAGGAGTCGAAGGAGCCCGGTATCGCCGAGATCGTGATCGGCAAGCAGCGCAATGGCCCGGTCGGCACTGTCAAGCTGACGTTCCTGAAGCCGCTGACGCGCTTCGACAATCTGGCACCAGGCAGTACCGGTAGCGACGCGTACTGACGGCACGGGCTCGCACTTGCTTTTTGGCGAGAACTGTATATATTTACAGTATGCAATCCAGATGGCAAGCGCGATGCCGGCTCGCCGGCCGCAACCTTGATGTTCATGCCGCAGGCCAGCCTCAAGGGGCGTGGCACGGCCTGGGCGATCGAACACCGCTTCACCAGCCAGCATCACGAGTCCGTCGACGATGGTTGGGGCGCGCTCGACCAGGCAGCGCGCGAAGAGCTGGCTGCGCCCGCCACGCAGATCATCGAGCAGCGGGTCAAGAACATCCTGGCGGGCAATGACTCGCCCGACATTCCCTTCGATCTGTCGATCAACCCATACCGCGGCTGCGAGCACGGCTGCGTCTATTGCTTCGCTCGGCCGACGCACAGCTACCTGAATCTCTCGCCAGGGCTCGATTTCGAAACCAAGATCATCGCCAAGGTCAATGCCGCCGAGCGGCTGCGCGCCGCCTTCGCTTGCGGCAGCTACCAAGCCCTGCCACTCAATATCGGATCGGCTACCGATGCCTACCAGCCGGTCGAGCGTCGTCTGCGCATCACGCGGTCGTTGATCGAAGTGCTGGCCGAGCACCGGCATGCCTTCTCGATCATCACCAAGTCGGCTGGCATCGAGCGCGACATCGACCTGCTAGACACCGCTGGCACGCGACCGTCTGGTGTCGGTGTACGTCTCCATTCCGACCGCTCGACGCCGAGCTGGCACGCGTGATGGAGCCGCGTGCAACCGCACCGACACGGCGCTTGCGCACGATTGAGCGGCTGGCGCGGGCCGGCATTCCGGTCGGGGTGAGCGTGTCGCCGTTGATCCCGTTCGTCAATGAACCCGAACTCGAGCGCGTGCTCGAACAGGCTCGCGACGCTGGCGCCACGACCGCCTTCTCGACCACGCTTCGGCTGCCCTGGGAGGTCAACCCGCTGTTTCAGCAATGGCTGCAGACACATTTCCCCGAGCGCGCAGCGCGCGTCATGGCACGCGTTCGTGACATGCGTGCTGGTCGCGACAACGACAGCCGATTCGGCCAGCGAATGACAGGCACGGGCGTCTGGGCGCAACTGCTGGCGCAGCGGCTGCGCACCGCCAGCCGGCGACTCGGGCTGGATCAGGAGCGGATCGCGCTCGACCTGACGCAGTTTCGCCGGCCCTCGGCGAACGCCGAGCTTCAGGCGCAGGCGTCGCTGTTCTGATGCCGGCCGACGACGCTGCGCGTCAGCCGTGCCAGCGCCGCCAGCCGCGGTGCGAGGCGACGGTGACGGCCAGGCAGATCCATGCCGTCCATAGGGTGTGGCTGGGGTAATGCGCTCCGCGCAACGTCTGGCCCGCGCCAAGGATCAGGCCCAAAGTGACGACAGTCCAGAGCCAGCGCCTTGCCGCCACCGGATGCTTGCCGCGCAGAGCGAAGTAGCCCGAGAGGAACGCAAACGCGGCTGAGGCGTGGCCTGATGGAAAACATCCGCCGTCGCCACCGTCGACCATGCCCAAGTGCCAGTGCGAAACGTAGCGCGCGGTGCCGCCGAACTCGGCCAACGACCAGGGGCAGCTGGTCAGGCTGGCATGCTTGAACAGCTGAATCACCAACAGGCACAGCAGGCAGGTCGCCAGCCACCAAGCGGCGCTCCGCCAGCGTCAGTTGGCGTGCAAACGGCAACGGCCGCCACAGTTGCGCGACCAATGCCGCCAGCGCCAGCCAACCGAGTGCTCTGCCGCCCTGATGCATGACGAAGTTCATGACCCAGTGGTCACGCAACGAGAATCCGTCCGGGCCGGCGAGGGCGCGCACGATCTGCAAGTCCCACCCCGACAGGTCCCACGCCAGCAGCGCCAGCAGCAGGCCAGCGCACCAAGCGATGTCGCGTCGATCTTGATTCACTGTGGGGGCTTGGGCGCCGGCTGGGGCGGTCATGCGGTGGCCAATGGAGTATGTGAAGATGGCGCTTGACTGATCCATTGTCCACTGACTTTCGAGGACCCGACTTCGTGCTTCCCCGCTTCCTTCCTGCGCGCCTGCGACTGCTATGGCTGTTGCTGCTGGCGTTCCTGATCTTCAATGCCGCCGTGCGCCTGGGCCTGGTGGCCTACAACGGGCAATGGGGCCTGTTCGCGCCGTGGCGGCTATTGCCGGCGATGGCCATCGGTGCGCTGTTCGACGTCGGCGCCGCAACCTTCTTCATCGCGCCGCTCGGACTGATCGTGGTCGCCTGGCCCGATGCCCGTGCCGGGTTGCGCACGACCTTGCTGGCGCTGTTGCTGCCGCTGGTGGTGTTGATGGTCTTCGTCGGTGCCAGCGAGTTCACCTTCTGGAACGAGTTCGCGTCGCGCTTCAACTTCATCGCGGTCGATTACCTGATCTACACCAACGAGGTCATCGGCAACATTCGCGAGTCATACAACCTGCCGCTGTTGCTGACCGCCGTCGGGCTGCTGTCGTTGGCCATCTGGTGGGCCGTGGCGCGCGCGCTGCGCCCCTACTGGCGCGCGCCGCTCAACACCCGCCAGCGCCTGCTTGCCGCTGCCGTGCTGGTGGCGCTGCCGTTCGTGGCCGTGGCCACGCTCGACGCAAGATACAAGGAGTTCTCCGACGACGCCCAGGCCAACGAGATCGCCGGCAACGGCTACTTCGATTTCTGGCACGCGTTCTGGACCAACGAGATCGACTACGACCGCTTCTACAAGACCTTGCCGGCGCAACGCGCCTTGGCCACGCTGGCCAACGAACTGGCACGGCCGCGGCTTCGGGCCGAGGTATCGCAGCGCCCGTTCGATCGCGAGATCGTCAATACCGGCCCGAAGAAGTTGCTCAACGTGGTGCTGGTCTCGGTCGAGAGCTACTCGGCCGAGTTCATGGCCGCCTTCGGCAACAAGCAAGGCCTGACGCCGTACACCGACAAGCTGGCCGCGCAGGGCCTGCTGTTCACCCAGATCTACGCCACCGGCACGCGCACCGTGCGCGGCCTCGAGGCCCTGACGTTGTCGGTGCCGCCGACGCCGGGCCACTCGATCGTCAAGCGGCCCGACAACGGCAATCTGTTTACCGTCGGCGAGATCTTCAAGGAATCCGGCTACGAGCCGCTGTACCTGTACGGCGGCTACGGCTACTTCGACAACATGAACGCGTTCTTTGCCGGCAATGGCTACACGGTCATCGACCGCACGGCGTTGAAGCCCGAAGACATCCACTTCGAGAACATCTGGGGCGTGGCCGACGAAGACCTGTTCACGCTGACCCTGCGCGAGCTCGACAAGCGCTACGCGGCGGGCGTCAAGTTCTTCGCCCACGTGATGACGACCACCAATCACCGGCCGTTCACGTACCCCGACGGCCGCATCGACATTGCCGTCCAAGACCGGCCGCGATGGCGGCGTCAAGTACACCGACTGGGCGATTGGCAACTTCATCGAGCGCGCGCGTGCCAAACCCTGGTTTGCCGACACCCTGTTCGTGATCGTCGCCGACCACACCCACAAGGGCCGCGGACGCCAGGAACTGCCGCCCGAGAATTACCACATCCCGCTGATCATCTACGCCCCGGCGCACATTCCGCCGGGCCGGGTCGACACGCTGGCGTCGCAGATCGATGTCTCGCCGACCGTGCTCGGCCTGCTGAACTTCAGCTACCGCAGCAAGTTCTTCGGCCACGACATCTTGCGCGAGGGCAAGGACCATGGGCGAGCCTTGATGGCCAATTACCAGACCGTCGGCTACTACGAGCGGGGCCGCATCGTCGAGTTGAAGCCCAATGGCCGTACCCGCGTGGTCGATGCCGCGACCGGCCGCCAGGCGCCAGACGATGCGCTGTCGCGCGAGCTGATCGATGAAACCATCAGCTACTACCAGGTCGCTTCACAGGCCTACCGGCGCGGCGAGCTCAAACAGCAGCGCTGACGCGGGTCACGCTACTTGAAGACGGACTTGACCCGTCGGTCCAGCTCTTGGCGTCGGGCGAATGGCGATCGGCACCCTTCTTCAGCGACTCGTCGAGTTCGCGCAGCAGCTTCTTCTGGTGCTCCGTGAGCTTGATCGGCGTCTCGACCGAGACGTGGCAGTAGAGGTCGCCCGGGTAGCTCGAACGCAGGCCCTTGATGCCCTTGCCGCGCAGGCGGAAGGTCTTGCCGTGCTGGGTGCCTTCGGGTAACTCGATCTCGACCTTGCCGGCCAGCGTCGGCACCTCGATCGCGCCGCCGAGCGCCACGGTCGTCAGGCCGACCGGCACGGTGCAGTGCAGGTCGTCGCCGTCGCGCTCGAAGATGTCGTGTTGGGCGACGCGGATTTCGATGTACAGGTCACCGGCCGGCCCACCGTTGCTGCCGGGCTCGCCATTGCCGCTCGAGCGGATGCGCATGCCTTCGTTGATGCCGGCCGGGATCTTCACCTCCAGCGTCTTTTGCTTCTTGACCTTGCCGGCGCCGTGGCAGGTGACGCAGGGCTCGGGGATGATCTTGCCGGCACCGTGACATTGCGGGCAGGTCTGCTGGATGCTGAAGAAGCCCTGGCGCAGGTGCACCGTGCCGTTGCCGTTGCATTGCGGGCAGGTCTTGGCGCTGGTGCCGGGCTTGGCGCCCGATGCCGTGGCAGGTCTCGCAGTTGTCCCAGGTGGGGATGCGGATCTGCGTGTCCTTGCCGTGCGCGGCTTCTTCGAGCGTGATCTCCAGCGCGTAGCGACAGGTCTGCGCCGCGGTAGACCTGCTGGCCGCCGCGCCTGGCGCCGCCGGCCGCGCCACCGAAGATGTCGCCGAAGATGTCGCCGAAGGCCTCGGCAAAGCCGCCGAAGCCCTCCTGGCCCGGCGCACCGCGAAAGCCGCCCATGTTGGGATCGACGCCGGCGTGGCCGTACTGGTCGTAGGCAGCACGCTTCTGCGCGTCGGAGAGCATCTCGTAGGCCTCCTTGGCCTCCTTGAACTTCTCCTCCGACTTCTTCGCATCGTCACCCTGATTGCGGTCGGGGTGGTGCTTCATGGCCAGCTTGCGGTAGGCCTTCTTGATGTCTTCCTCGGTGGCGTTCTTGGGCACGCCGAGGATTTCGTAGTAGTCGCGCTTGGCCATGAACGCTCTCAATACACCACAAACGGAACCGCCGCGTTGAGCGGCGCGCAATGCGTGCCAGCTCGAACGCGGCGAATTGTCGCAGCGGGCACCGGGCCCGCCACCGACATCACTTCTTGACTTCCTTGAACTCGGCGTCGACCACGTTGTCGTCGGCCGTGGCCTCGGCCTTGGCTGCCGACTGCTGGCGGCGCTTCGCCCGCGCCGGCCCCCTGCGCGGCTGCCGCCTTCTGCACGTCGGCGTACATCTTCTCCGACAGCTTGTGGCTGGCGGTCATCATGGCTTCGGTCTTGGCTTCGATGGTGGCCTTGTCGTCGCCCTTCAACGCCTCCTCGACTTCCTTGACCGCGGCTTCGATCTTGGCCTTCTCGTCGTCGCCGAGCTCCTTGCCATGCTCGGCCAGGCTCTTCTTCACGCTGTGCATCATCGCGTCGGCGTGGTTGCGCGCCTGCACCAGTTCGAGCTTCTTGTGGTCCTCGGCCGCATTCAGCTCGGCGTCCTTGACCATCTTCTGGATCTCTTCCTCCGACAGGCCCGAGTTGGCCTTGATGGTGATCTTGTTTTCCTTGCCGGTGCCCTTGTCCTTGGCGTGCACATGCAGGATGCCGTTGGCGTCGATGTCGAACGCGACCTCGATCTGCGGCATGCCGCGCGCGGCCGGCGGGATGCCTTCGAGGTTGAACTCGCCGAGGGACTTGTTGCCCGCCGCCATCTCGCGCTCGCCCTGATAGACCTTGATCGTCACCGCCGGCTGGTTGTCGTCGGCGGTCGAGAACACCTGCGCGAACTTGGTCGGGATGGTGGTGTTCTTCTTGATCATCTTGGTCATCACGCCGCCCAGCGTCTCGATGCCCAGCGACAGCGGCGTCACGTCGAGCAGCAGCACGTCCTTGCGGTCGCCGCCCAGCACCTGGCCCTGGATCGCGGCGCCGACGGCCACGGCCTCGTCGGGGTTGACGTCCTTGCGCGGCTCACGGCCGAAGAACTCCTTGACCTTGTCCTGCACCTTGGGCATGCGCGTCATGCCGCCGACCAGGATCACGTCGTCGATCTCGGTCAGCTTGACGCCGGCATCCTTGACCGCGATGCGGCAGGGCTCGATCGTGCGCTCGATCAACTCGTCGACCAGCGATTCGAGCTTGGCGCGCGTGAGCTTGATGTTCAGGTGCCGCGGGCCCGACGCGTCGGCCGTGATGTAGGGCAGGTTGACGTCGGTCTGCGTCGAGTTGGACAGTTCGATCTTGGCCTTCTCGGCGGCTTCCTTCAGGCGCTGCAGCGCCAGCACGTCCTTGGTCAGGTCGACGCCCTGGTCCTTCTTGAACTCGGTGACGATGTAGTCGATGATGCGCTGGTCGAAGTCTTCGCCACCCAGGAAGGTGTCGCCGTTGGTCGACAGCACCTCGAACTGCATCTCGCCGTCGACATCGGCGATCTCGATGATCGAGATGTCGAAGGTGCCGCCGCCGAGGTCGAAGACCGCGATCTTGCGATCGCCCTTGCCGTGCTTGTCCAGGCCGAAGGCCAGCGCCGCGGCGGTCGGCTCGTTGATGATGCGCTTGACGTCCAGCCCGGCGATGCGGCCGGCGTCCTTGGTCGCCTGGCGCTGCGAGTCGTTGAAGTAGGCCGGCACCGTGATCACCGCTTCGGTGACTTCCTCGCCGAGATAGTCCTCGGCGGTCTTCTTCATCTTGCGCAGCACTTCGGCCGAGACCTGCGGCGGCGCCAGCTTCTTGCCGCGCACCTCGACCCAGGCATCGCCGTTGTCGGCGGCGGCGATCTTGTAGGGCATCAGGTCGATGTCCTTCTGCACTTCCTTCTCGGTGAACTTGCGGCCGATCAGGCGCTTGACGGCATACAGCGTGTTCTTCGGGTTGGTCACGGCCTGGCGCTTGGCCGAGGCGCCGACCAGGATCTCGCCGTCGTCCTGATAGGCAATGATCGACGGCGTGGTGCGCGCACCCTCGCTGTTCTCGATCACCTTGGTGGTGTTGCCTTCCATGATGGCCACGCACGAGTTGGTCGTGCCCAGGTCGATGCCGATGATCTTGCCCATGTCTTGTGCTCCTGGAAGAGAAATCTGGTTGTGTTTGAGTTGTGGATGACTCGGCGGCTTTCAAGCCTGCGGCGTCGCATCACTTGGGCGCCGCCACCGTCACCAGTGCCGGACGCAGCACGCGGTCGCTGATCAGGTAGCCCTTTTGCAGCACGGCCACCACCGTGTTGGCCTCCTGCTCGGCCGGAACCACGCTGATGGCCTGGTGCTGGCGCGGGTCGAACCGGGTGCCCGACGGCGGCGCGATCTCGAGCACCTTGTTGCGCTCCAGCGCCGAAGTCAGCTGGCGCAGGGTGGCATGCACGCCTTCGAGCACCTGTGCGGTCGCTGCGTCGGGCATGCGCGATCGCGGCTTGCAGGCTGTCCATCACCGGAAGCAGGCTCTCGGCGAACGACTCGACCGCGTACTTGCGCGCCTTGGACATCTCTTCCTCGGCGCGGCGGCGGGTGTTCTCGGCCTCGGCCCGGGCCCGCAGGAAGGCGTCGTTGACCTCGGTGAAGCGGGCCTGCAATTCGCTCAATTGGGCTTCGGCGCTGCGATTCGGGCTGGAAGCCTGCGTCAGATTCGGGCGGCCGCCGGCGCGGCGGCGTTGGTTTCGTTGTCGGGGGTCGTCATGGTCGCGAGGCGCAGCAGAGTAGTCCGTTTGCAGGGCACATGGGGGCCAATCCCGCAGCTTCAAGAGGGCCATTGCAGGCCGCGGCGGCCGAAAACGCTCAGCTTCGGTCGTCGTCGACCGAGGCGCTCCAGCGCCGCCACTGCACCTGGCGTGCGCTCCAGCTCGCGCCGGTCGCGCTTGGTCGGCCGACCCTGCTCGATGGCCTGGGCCGGCTCGGGCGCCAGGCGCCGGCTTTCGGCCGCGCGCAGGCGCGCGGCCAGGCTGTCGGCGGTTTCCTCGTACAGCGTCTGCGCCACGGCTGCCGGGCCGCGCTGCAGCGACAAGGCGCGGATCACCAGCCTGCGTTCGACGCCGCCGTCCTGGCGCAGGACCAGCGTGTCGCCGGGGCGCAACTCGCGCGCGGGCTTGGCCGGCTGGCCGTTGACGTCGACGCGGCCGCGGTCGGCCGCCTCGGCGGCCAGCGAGCGGGTCTTGAAGAGCCGCGCAGCCCACAGCCACTTGTCCAGCCGCATGCGATCGATCGCAGTCTGCATCGACCGTGATTCTCGGCAGCCTGGCATCCGCACTTGTCCTAGGTACGCTCGGCGGGCCGGCGGGCCCGGCTGCGAGGCATGATCGCCGTAACCCGAAACCCTGCCGATGGAGACCCCTGATGCGTCGAGATCACTTCCTCAAATCCTTGGCTGCGTTGGCCGCTGCCGGCGCCTTGCCGCTACTGCGCGCGCTGCGGCCGCGAACCTCAAGATGATGATACCGGCCAACCCTGGCGGCGGCTGGGACGCCACCGGGCGCGCGCTGGGCAAGGCGTTGCAGGACGCCGGCGCCGCGGCGAGCGTGAGCTATGACAACAAGGGAGGCGCCGCCGGTGCGCTCGGCCTGGCGCAGTTTGTCAACGCCAGCAAGGGCGATCCGAACGCGCTGATGGTGATGGGCGCCGTGATGCTCGGCGGCATCATCACCGGCAAGCCGCCGGTGAGCCTGTCGCCAGGCCACGCCGATCGCGCGGCTGACCAGCGAGTACAACGTCTTCGTGCTGCCGGCCGCGTCGCCGCTCAAGACCATGAAGGACGTGATCGAGCAGATGAAGAAGGACCCGGCAGCGTCAAGTGGGGCGGCGGCTCGCGCGGTTCGACCGAGCACATCGCGGCGGCGATGATCGCGCGCGCGGTCGGCGTCGATCCGGCCAAGATCAACTACGTCGCCTTCCGCGGCGGCGGCGAAGCCACCGCGGCCATCCTCGGCGGCAACGTCACGGTCGGCGGCAGTGGCTACAGCGAGTTCGCCGAGTACATCACCACCGGCAAGATGCGCGCGCTGGCGGTCACCTCGGACAAGCGCCTGAAGGGCGTCGACGTGCCGACCCTGAAGGAGCAGGGCATCGACGTGGTGATCGGCAACTGGCGCGGCGTGTATGGCGCGCCGGGCATCAGCGCCGAGCAGCGCAAGGCGCTGACCGAGCTGATCGTCAAGGCCACCAAGAGCAAGGCCTGGGCCGAGTCGCTGGAGAAGAACAACTGGACCCCGGCACTGATGACCGGCGCCGACTTCGACAAGTTCGTCGATGACGAATTCGCCAGCCTGCGCGCGGTGATGGCCAAGTCGGGAATGATCTGATGGCCACGTCGCGTGCGCGCGAGACCGCTGGTCGGCGCGGGCGTCATTGGCGCTCGGCGGCCTGCTCGCGGCTGGGCGCTGTCGGCATCTCGGGCGAGGCCGGCTACGGCGGCGTCGGGCCGAACTTCCTGCCTTGGGTGGTGGCGTGCGTCGCTGCTGGTCTGCGGCGCCTTCCTGTTGTGGGAGGCGCGCAGCGGCGGCTTTCGGGCGATGGATGAACCCGAGGGCGCGCGCCAGTGGCCACTGGCCTGGCTTTGCCTGGGTCTCGGCCGGCCTGCTGGCCAACGCGGCGCTGATCACGACCATCGGCTTCGTGCTCAGTTGCGGCGCTGTGCTTCGCGCTCGCGGTGCGCGGATTCAAGTCGCCGCAGGGCCGGCTTGACCGGCAGCGCGCGCGGGTGGCTCGTCGACGCTGGCGATCGGCATCGCGATCGCGGCGCCGGTGTACTGGATGTTCACCCAAGTTGCTGGCGATCAACCTGCCCGGCCTGACGTCGACGGGCTGGCTGTGATCGACATCCTCGGCCTGCTGTGGCAGGGCTTTCAGACGGCGGGCACGCCGATCAACCTGTTCTGGGCCTTGCTCGGCTGCACCCTGGGCACGGCGGTCGGTGTGCTGCCGGGCATCGGGCCGGCCACGGCGGTGGCGATGCTGCTGCCGATCACGCTGAAGGTCGAGCCGACCGCGTCGATGATCTTCTTTGCCGGCATCTACTACGGCGCGATGTACGGCGGCTCGACGACCTCGATCCTGCTCAACACGCCGGGCGAGGCCGGCTCGATGGTGACCGCGCTCGAAGGCAACAAGATGGCCAAGAATGGCCGCGCCGGCGCGGCGCTGGCCACGGCCGCGATCGGCTCGTTCGTTGCCGGGACGATCGCCACGGTGCTGGTCACGCTGTTTGCGCCGCTGGTCGCCATGTACGCCGTCCGGCTCGGGCCGCCGGAGTATTTTCTGCTGATGCTGCTGGCGTTCTGCACCGTCAGCGCGGTGCTCGGCAAGAGCACGCTGCGCGGGCTGACCGCGTTGTTCGTCGGCCTGGCCATGGGCCTTGTCGGGCCTGGATCAGATCTCCGGCCAGGCCCGCTACACCGGTGGCGTGCCGGAGTTCCTGGACGGCCTGGAGGTGGTGCTCATCGCCGTCGGACTGTTTGCCGTGCCGAGGCCCTGTATGCCGTGCTCTACCAGGGCCGCACGGTCGAGACGCAAAATCGCCTGACCAAGGTGCACATGACCGGCAGCGAGTGGCGGCGCTCGTGGCCGGCGTGGTTGCGTGCCACCGCGATTGGTTTCCCGTTCGGCTGCATCCCGGCCGGCGGCAGCGAAATCCCGACCTTTCTCAGCTACGCGACAGAGAGGAAGCTGTCCAAGCACAAGGAAGAGTTCGGCACCGTCGGTGCCATCGAAGGCGTGGCGGGGCCCGAGGCGGCCAACAACGCGGCCATCACGGCCACGCTGATCCCGCTGTTGACGCTGGGCATCCCGACCTCGAACACCACGGCGATCCTGCTCGGTGCATTCCAGAACTACGGCATCCAGCCCGGGCCGCAATTGTTCGAGAAGAACGGCGCCCTGGTCTGGGCCTTGATCGCGTCGCTGTACATCGGCAACGTGATGCTCCTGATCCTGAACCTGCCGCTGGTCGGCCTGTGGGTCAAGCTGCTCAAGTTGCCGAAGGCGCAGCTGTATGCCGGCATCCTGATCTTTGCCACCGTCGGCGTCTATGGCATGCGCCAGTCGGCGTTCGACCTGGTGCTGCTGTATGCGATCGGATTGCTCGGTGTGGTGATGCGGCGCTTCGACTTCCCGACCGCGCCGGTCGTCGTCGGCATGATCCTCGGGCCGCTCGCCGAAGCGCAGTTGCGCAATGCCATGTCGATCGGCGAAGGGCAAGTGGACGGTGTTCGTCGAGCGGCCGATGTCGCTGGCGCTGCTGGTCGTTGTGCTTGCGGTGCTGATGTTGCCGCGCGCGGCCAAGCTGTTGCGGCGGCGCACGCCCGGCTAGTTCAGTCTTTCGCGCCCATCGCCAGTGCGCGCGCACGTTGCGCGGCCAAGGCAGCGCCGTCGCCGTCATGTGCCGTCGTCGGCCAGCCTTGCAGGTGGCGCAACGCGATCGCCGCCAGCGCGGCGATCCACTCGTGCTGGTCGTTCAGGCAGGCGATGTAGCTGAATGACTCGCCGCCCGCGGCCAGGAATGCCGCGCGCGCCTCCTGGTCGATCTCTTCCAGGGTCTCCAGGCAGTCGGCGACAAACCCCGGGCACATCACGTCGATGCGCTTGATGCCCTGAGCCGCCAGCGCGACCAGGGTGGGCTCGGTGTACGGCGTCAGCCACTTGGCCTTGCCGAAGCGGCTCTGGAAGGTGACGACCAACTCGCCCTTGGCCAGGCCCAAGCGTTGGCCGAGCAGGCGAGCGGTGACCTGGCATTCGCAGTGGTAGGGGTCACCCAGGTGCAATGAGCGCTCCGGGACACCGTGAAAGCTCAGCAACAGGCGCTCGCCGCGACCGTTTGCCATCCAGTGCGCTGCGCACGCGCTGCGCCAGGGCGTCGATGTAGCCCGCATCGTCGTGGAAGTGGTTGATCAGGCGCAACTCGGGCTGGCGCCGCTGCACCTTCATCCAAGCCATCACGGCGTCGTTGACGCTGGCGGTGGTGGCTGCGGCGTATTGCGGATACAGCGGCAGCACCAGTATTCGCGTCACGTGGCTGGCCTTCAAGCTCATCGAGCACCTCGGCAATCGACGGCTTGCCGTAACGCATGGCGTGGCGCACCAGCAGCGACGCCGGCGGGTGGCCGCGCTCGCCGAGGTAGCCCTTGAGCAGCGTCGATTGCTTGGCCGTCCACACTGCCAGCGGCGAGCCGTCGGGTCGCCAGATGGCGGCGTACTTGGCGGCCGACTTTGCCGGCCGCAGGCGCAGGATCACGCCGTGCAGGATCAGCCACCACAACGCGCGCGGGATCTCGACCACCCGCGGATCGCTGAGGAACTCGCCGAGGTAGCGACGCAAGGCGGCCGGCTCGGGCGCGTCGGGCGTGCCGAGGTTGACCAGCAGCACGGCCGTGCGCGTGGCCGTGCCGTGGGGCAGTGCCGGTTCGGTCCGGAATTTCATTGCCGCGCGGTCTCGGTGACGACCGAGCCTTGCCGCAGCGGGTCAATCCAGGTCTGTTGCATCGTAGGGCTGCGTATCGGCCAGGTGCACGACCTCGAAGCGCACGGTGGCCGAGGTCGGGTCGGTGGGCGATCCGCCCAGGCCGATGACACCATTGCCGTGCAAGGTGCAGGTGCCACGGCGCAGGCTGACGACTTCCTCTTCGCTGGCGAAGCGCACGTAGGTGCCGTTGTAGCTCAGGTCGGCGAGCGAGAACACGCCGCCGTGCCAGTCGATGCGCGCATGTTGGCGCGAGACGCGCGAGTCGTCGACGCAAAACGCCGACTGCGGGCTGCGCCCGAGTACCACAGGCAGCCGCAGGCTGGCGTAAACGCGGTTGGCGCGCTGCCAGACCAAGCGGATGCCATCGGGCTCGGCCGACGCAGCGACCGCGCCGAACGCGGTGGCAACGACATCGGTGCTGGCGCGCTTGCCACCGAGCAGGTGCACATGCACCGGCTCGGCGCGCCCGCGCAAGTGCATCCAGTCCAGGCTGCGAAAGCGCAACTGTTGCTCGCGCGGCAGGTCGGCAAGGACCTCGTTGGTGAGCAGGATCTCGTTGTCGCCGGCGTGGTCCAGCAGGCGGGCAGCGACATTCACGGCGTCGCCAAAGCAGTCGCCGCCCATCTCGACGATCTCGCCGCGTGCCAGTGCGACCTGCAGGCGCAGCGCCCGCAGCCCGGCCGATGCGCCATGCGCGCTGCCGCGGGTGACCAGGGTGTCGAGCGTGTCCTGCATCTGGCCTGCGGCCTGGACCGCGGGAATCGACAGCTTCGAACACCGCCATCAAGCCGTCACCGAGGGTCTTCACCACCTGACCGCCGCGCTCGGCCACGCTCTTGGCCAGCTCTGCAACCGTGTGCGTAACGACCGAGGTCGCCTCCGCATTGCCCAGGCGTTCGAACAGCGACGTGCTTCCGCGCAGATCGGCAAACAGAACGGTCCGTTGGGCAATGCGCGTCATCGATGGAAGGTGTCCCTAGCCCCGCAGCGCTTGATCGGCCCGGCCGGGGCCGGACTCGCTGCGCCATCAAAGATTATCCAAGTAAGTTCTGAGTTTGTCAGAGCGGCTCGGATGCTTCAACTTGCGGATGGCCTTGGCTTCGATCTGGCGAATGCGCTCGCGCGTGACGTCGAACTGCTTGCCCACCTCTTCCAGGGTGTGGTCGGTGCTCATCTCGATGCCGAAGCGCATGCGCAGCACCTTGGCCTCGCGCGGCGTCAGGCTGTCGAGGATGTCCTTCACCACGTCGCGCAGGCCGGCCTGCATCGCGGCGTCCACCGGAGCCACGTTGTTGGTGTCCTCGATGAAGTCGCCAAGGTGTGAATCGTCGTCGTCGCCGATCGGCGTTTCCATCGAGATCGGCTCCTTGGCGATCTTCATGATCTTGCGGATCTTGTCCTCGGGGATCTCCATCTTCTCGGCCAATGTCGGCGCATCGGGCTCGTAGCCGAATTCCTGCAGGTGCTGGCGCGAGATGCGGTTCATCTTGTTGATGGTCTCGATCATGTGCACCGGGATGCGGATCGTTCGCGCCTGGTCGGCGATGCTCCTGGTGATGGCTTGCCGGATCCACCAGGTGGCGTAGGTCGAGAACTTGTAGCCACGCCGGTATTCGAACTTGTCGACCGCCTTCATCAGGCCGATGTTGCCTTCCTGGATCAGGTCGAGGAATTGCAGGCCGCGGTTGGTGTACTTCTTGGCGATCGAGATCACCAGCCGCAGGTTGGCCTCGATCATCTCCTTCTTCGCATCGCGCGACGACTTCTCGCCGGCGTTCATCTTCTTGTTGATCTGCTTCAGGTCTTCGATCGGCACCACCGCTCGCGACTGCAGGTCGATCAGCTTTTGCTGCAGCTCCTGCACCGCGGGCAGGTTGCGGGCGAGCACGATGCTGTAGGGTTTGCCCGAGGCGATCTCTTTCTCGGCCCACTTCAGGTTCATCGAGTTGGGCGGAAAGGTCTTGATGAAGTGGTCCTGCGGCATGCCGCACTTGTCGACCACGATCTTGCGCAGCTCACGCTCGTAGCGGCGAACGTCGTCGACCTGCGAGCGCAGGATGTGGCACAGCCGCTCGATCGTCTTGACCGTGAAGCGGATGCTCATGATCTCGGCACTGACCGACATCTGCGCCCGGTTGTACGAAGGCGACTGGTAGCCGTCCTTCTCGTACGACTTGCGCATGCGGTCGAAGTGGCCGCTGAGGGCGTCGAACTTGATCAGTGCCGCGTTCTTCAATTCCTCGAGTTTCTTGGTCAGCGCCTTGCTGCCACCCTGGCCGTCATCGTCGTCTTCTTCATCGAATTCGTCGAAGTCCTCTTCGGCGACGTAGTCGTCGGCCTCGTCCTCGGCAACGAAGCCGTCGACGGCTTCGGAGATGGTCATCTCGCCGGCGCGGATCTTGGCCGCAACGGCCAGGATTTCGGCGATCGTCGTCGGTGACGCACTGATCGCCTGCATCATGTACTGCAGGCCGCCTTCGATGCGCTTGGCGATCTCGATTTCGCCCTCGCGCGTGAGCAACTCGACGGTGCCCATCTCGCGCATGTACATGCGCACCGGGTCGGTGGTACGGCCGAATTCCGAATCGACAGTCGACAGCGCCGCCTCGGCGGCCTCCTCGGCCTCTTCCTCGGTCGCGGTGGTGGTCGAGCCGCCGGCGATCAGCAGCGTCGCCGCATCGGGGGCCTGCTCGTAGACCGCGATGCCCATGTCGTTGAGCATCGACACGATGGCTTCGAGGATTTCGTTGTCGACCAGCTTCTCGGGCAGGTGGTCGTTGATTTCCTGGTGCGTCAGAAAGCCGCGCGTCTTGCCCATCTTGATGAGCGTCTTCAGCTCCTGGCGGCGCTTGGCGACTTCCTCTTCCGTCAGTTGCGTTTCATCGAGGCCGAACTCGCGCATCAGCGCGCGCTCCTTCGCACGCGAAACCTTCATGCGCAGCGGCTTGGCCTTGGCCTTGCCTTCGCCCTCTTCGGCCTCGCCCTCGACTTCGGCTTCGAGCTCGGCTTCGACGATGTCGACGAAGTCTTCGTCGCGCACGTCTTCCTTCTTGCCAACGGGTCCCGGTTTGCCCTTGGCGCCCTTCTTCTTCAGTTCTTCGGCCGCCTTGGCTGCAGCCTTGGCGTTCGGTTTGACGGCGACGGCCTTGGGCTTGGGGCTTGGCCGGCGCCGCTCTTGGCGCCCGCCTTTGCGGGCGGCGCCGAGGGCTTGGCGGTGGCTTGACGGCGGCTTGGCCACCGGTTTCACGGCGGGCTTGGCCGCTGGCTTAACGGGTGCGGCGGCGGTCTTCTTGATGGTCATGCGGATCCTCGCGGGGCGGTCTCGGAGCGACTCTCGGTTGGCGAATTCGGACACTCTCGACGGGCCGAACGGCCATGGCCGGCACCGCACGGCTTGCACCGACGGCAGGTCGCGCGGGGAACCGGCGCGACGCAGCCAACGGCTGAGCCATTCGGGCAGGGCAGGGCGTCCGGCGTGCAAGCCTGGTGACGTCTTTGCGGGGCAGCCCTTGCGGGTGAGGGTGGCCGATGGTTTGACCCGTGTCGCGGGTGGCCGGGGCCCGGAGGTGCTGCTGTCACTCTTGCCGTCGTTACAACGAACCCGCAATTATCGTCGAAGCGGTGACCAACGTCAAAGCAGGCCTGTCAGACCGGCGCCTCGGCGCCCGGCCCGAGGCGGTGGGTCAAGTCCTGCATGCGCCTGAACAGGCGCTGGAAGGTCTCGCGCGCGACGGGATCGGTGGCCACCGAGTCGGCCAGCGCGCGCTGCTGGGCCTTGAGCAGTTCGAGCAGGCGGCCGTCGAGCAGGCGGCGCAGGTCGCTGAAGTCGGCCTCGCTGTCGTCACCGTCGTCGCCCCATGTCGCCACTGCCGCGTGCAGCAGTTCATGCTCGCCAAGCGCGGCACGCAAGGCGGCCCAGGGCCGCGCGCCATGCTCCATCAGGTCGCTCTCGAGCCAGGCGATCAGCGCGCCGTGCGGCGCGGGCAGGGCATGCAGCAACTCGTGGTCCTCCACCGTCAGGCGGTCCCACCACGCGGCCTGCATCAGCAGCAATTGCACGATGCGATCCTCCGGTCGGCGCGGTGCGCGGCGGCTCGCCGCGTAGCCGCTGCGCGACGCGGGCTTGCGGCCGGGATCCTGGCGGCTCATCGCGCCCGTCGGCGCGCCGACCGGCGTCGCCCACTGGCCCTGCAACTCGCCCTCGGGCAGGCCCGCCATGCGGGTCAACTCGGTCAGCATCTGGCGCTTGAGGGCGCCGTCGGGCAGGGCGCTCCACAGCGGACGGGCCTGGGTGATGAAACGGGCGCGACCCTCGGGTGTGCCCAGGTCGGCATCCTCGCGCGCCACCGCAATCATTTGCCGCGACAGCGGCACGGCCTGGGCGACGAAGCGCTCGAAGGCCGTCGCGCCTTCGGCGCGCACGAAGGAATCCGGGTCATGCTCGGCCGGCAAGAAGAGGAAGCGCACCGTGCGCAGGTCGCTCACATGCGGCAGGCTCGCTTCCAGCGCACGCCGGGCCGCGCGCTGGCCGGCGGCGTCACCGTCGAAGCTGAAGACCACCGAGTCGGTGAAGCGGAACAGCTTGCGCACATGCTCATCGGTGCAGGCTGTGCCGAGTGTCGCCACGGCATTGTCGAATCCGGACTGCGCCAACGCGACGACGTCCATGTAGCCTTCGACCACCAGCGCGTAGCCGCGTGCGCGCATGCCGGCGCGTGACTCGAACAGGCCGTAGAGTTCGCGGCCCTTGACGAACAGCGGCGTCTCGGGCGAATTGAGGTATTTCGGCTCGCCGCGGTCGAGCACGCGGCCGCCGAAGCCGATGGTCTCGCCCTGCACCGAGCGGATCGGGAACATGATGCGGTCGCGAAAGCGGTCGTAGCGCTTCTGCTCGGCGCCGTCTTCACCCTGCACGATGACCAGGCCCGACTCGACCAGCAGTGGATCGTCGTACTGCGCAAAGCCACTGGCGAGCGGGCGCCAGCCATCGGGTGCATAACCAATGCCGAAGCGCGCCGCAATCTCGCCTGACAAGCCGCGGCCCTTGAGGTAATCGATCGCCCGCGTATCGGCCTTGAGTTGTTTGCGGTAGTGGTCGGCAGCGCGTGCCAGCACGTCGGCCAGTGTGGCTTGGCGGGCCTTGGCTTGGGCTGCCTGGTGCCGTTCGTCGTCGCTGCGTGTGTCGTCGGGTACGGTGAGGCCGACCTGTTGCGCCAAGTCCGCGACGGCGTCGCGAAAGCTCGCGCCGGTGTGTTCGGTCAGAAATCGGATCGCGTCGCCCGACGCGCCACAACCGAAGCAGTAGTAGAACTGCTTGCTCGGGCTGACCGAGAAGCTCGGCGACTTCTCGCCGTGAAACGGGCACAGCCCCATCAGGTTGGCGCCGCCCTTCTTCAACTGCACGTGGCGGCCGATGACCTCGGCGATGTCGACGCGCGACAGCAGTTCGGCGACAAATCCCGGCGCAATCATGTGCCGAGTCTAGCGAACGCACGTCAGCGTTCGGCGATCGGCGCGCGCCAGACGCCCGCCGCGCCGCGCGCTGCGAGTTCAGATCGCGAAGTCGCTCAGTTTCTTCCCGGTTGCGAGCGCCGCTTTCAGCCAACGCGGCTGCAAACCGCGGCCGCTCCAGGTCTCACCGCTGGCCTTGTTGCGGTACTTGGCTGCGACCTTTGCGCCGGTTCGCGCCTTCTTGCCCGGCCGTTGACCCAGGTCTGCCGCTGTCAGTCCATATTCGGACATCAGCGTCCTGACCTGGGAAATTGCCTTTTCGCGCTCGTCTCGTTGGGTTTGGGCAATCTGCTTCTCGAGCGCGGCCTTCTGCGCCAGGAGGTCAGTCAAACTCGGCATGGTTGGAATCCTCGTCAGCAGGGGTGCGGAGAATATAACAGCGCCGGTCGACCGAATAAACCAGTATTTACTTGTAGCCGACGCGGTCGAGCATCTGCTGAATCTTGACCTGATTCATACCGACCACCGAAACCGGGATCGTCTCGCTCTTGAATGAGCCCATCGCCTGGAGTGCCGGGTTGGCGACCTTGACGCCCGGCACCGCCGGCCACTCATTATTGCCGTCGGCAAAATACAGCTGAGCCGAGTTTCCGGAAAGGTACTCGATGAATTGCACGGCTGCATCGCGGTTCTTCGCGTGACGCGCCACGGCGGCACCGGCGATATTGACATGCGTGCCAAAGCTCGATTGGTTCGGGAATACCACCGCCACCTTGTCGATTGCCGCCTTGTCTTCCGGCTTGCTCGAGCGCATCAGCCGGGCCAAGATAGTACGTATTGACCAGGGCCACGGCACATTCGCCGCTGGCCACACCCAGTATCTGGTCGGTATCGCCGCCCTTTGGTGCGCGGGCCATATTGGCCACCAGCCCCTTCAACCAGCGCTCGGTGGCTGCCGGGCCGAGATGTTCCAGCATGGCGCCGAACAGCGACAAGTTATAGGGGTGCGATCCCGATCTTGTGCAAAGCCGGCCCTTGTTTGTCGGCTCCGCCAGTTTCTCGTAGGTATCGACTTCGTCGCGTTTGACGACTGACTTGTTGTAGACGACGACGCGTGCACGGGTCGACAGGCCGAACCATGACGAGCCTTGCCCGCCGTCCTTGCCACGCAGCTGCGCCGGAATGCGCGCTTCCAACGTCTGGCTGCGTATCGGTTGAAACAGGCCATCGACCTCGGCCTGCCACAGGCGCGCCGCATCGACCAACAGGATCACGTCGGCCGGGCTGGCACTGCCTTCGGTCTTCAATCGCGTCAGGATGCCTGCGTCGTCGGCATCGATGCGGTTGATCGCGATACCCGTGGCTTTGGTGAAGTCGGCGTACAGCGCCTCGTCGGTTTGGTAATGACGAGCCGAGTACAGGTTCAGTGTCGCCGGCGGGGCGGCGACGGCAGTGGCTAGCAGCGACGGCGAGCGCGGCCGCGGTGAGGACTCTGGATAGCAGCATGGAGACTCCGGAGGTGGGACTGGATGCCCGGAGTCTACCCCATTAAATGCGAATGATTCTCGTTTGATATCACACTCAAGGCGCGGGCGGCACGAAGCCCGCCGGCTTGTCGCCGCCGTCGCCAAAGAAGAACTGCTCCATTTGGCGCGCCAGGTACTGCCGCGCGCGGGCATCGGCCAGGTTCAGGCGGTTCTCGTTGACCAGCATCGTCTGGTGCTTCTTCCACAACTCGAAGGCTTCCTGGCTGACGTTGTCGTAGATGCGTTTGCCGAGTTCGCCCGGGTACGGTGGGTAGACCATGCCCTCGGCTTGCTTCTTCAGATATATGCACTGCACCATGCGGCTCATGTCGGGGCTCCGTTGAACGTCAATTGAGGTGTTTGACCAGCACTTGCGAGCGCCGGTCCCAGTTGTACTTGCGCTTGCGCGCGTCGGGCAACCAATCGGCGTCGGCCGGCTGGAAGCCGCGCTTGATGAACCAGTGCATCGTTCGGGTCGTCAGCACGAAGATGCTGGTCAAACCGAGCGCGCGCGCGCGCTGCTCGACGCGCTTCAGGATCCGCTCGCCGTCGCCCTGGCTCTGCACTTGCGGGCTGACGGTCAACGCTGCCATCTCGGCAGTCGAGGCTTCCGGGTAGGGGTAGAGAGCGGCGCAGCCGAAGATCACGCCGTCGTGCTCGATGACCGTGTAGTTGCCGATGTCGCGTTCGATCTCGGTGCGCTCGCGCCGCACCAGCGTGCCGTCGCGCTCGAACGGCTCGATCAGTTGCAGGATGCCGCCGACATCGTCGCTGGTCGCCTCGCGCAGGCTCTCGAGCTTCTCGTCGACCACCATCGTGCCGATACCGTCGTGGGTGTAGACCTCCTGCAGCAGCGCACCGTCGATGCCGAACGGCAGGATATGCGAGCGCTCGACGCCTTCGCGGCAGGCCTTGACGCAATGTCGCAGGTAGAAGGCCACCTCGGTCGGCTGTGTCGGTGCCGGCAGCGCGGCGAGCATGCGCTCGGCGTCGGCCAGCGCGAGTTCGGTGTCGATGGCGCTGCTCGCATCGTCGTTGTTCTCGCGCACGCCGGGCACTTCGGTGATGAACATCAGCTTGTCGGCCTGCAGCGCGATTGCGGTGGAAGTCGCCACGTCTTCCATCGTCAGGTTGAAGGCTTCGCCGGTAGGGGAGAAGCCGAACGGCGACAGCAGCACGACCGCACCGCTGTCGATGCTGCGCCGAATGGCCACCGCATCGACCCTGCGCACCACACCGGTGTGCATGAAATCGACGCCGTCGACGATGCCCACCGGCCGCGCCGTCAGGAAGTTGCCCGAAATCACCCGCAGCGTGGCGTTGGCCATCGGCGTGTTGGGCAGGCCCTGCGAGAAGGCCGCCTCGATCTCGAAGCGCAACTGGCCGGCGGCCTCCTGCGCGCAGTCGAGCGCAACAGCGTCGGTGATGCGCAGGCCCTGGCTGAAGCGCTCGGGGTGACCCTTGGCTTTCAGTTGCTCGCTGACCTGGGGCCGAAAACCATGCACCACGCACCAGCTTGATGCCCATCGCGTGCAGGATCGCCAGATCCTGCACGAAGGCCGACAACTTTCCCGCGGCGATGCCTTCGCCGGCCATCGCGACGACGAAGGTCTTGCCGCGGTAGGCGTGGATGTACGGCGCCACCGAGCGGAACCAAGGCACGAAGGTGTGGGGGAAGACGAGGCTCATTGCGGCGTTGATTGTGCCGCAGCCTTCGAGTTCGGCATTGACGTCGGGCGCGAGTCACTGCAGCATGTTTGCCCTCTTCATCCTTGGAGCGAAGCATGGATGCATTCAAGACACATGGCGCGTTCAGTTGGTCGGAGCTGATGACCAGCGACCCGAAGGCAGCCAGCGAGTTCTACGCCAAGCTGTTTGGCTGGACCGTCAAGACCATGGACATGGGCCAGGGTGCGTACCACGTGCTCAACATTGGCGACGCCGGCATCGGCGGCATCATGGGCAAGCCGCCCGGCGTGCCAGCCGATACGCCGCCGGCCTGGGGCTGCTATGTCACGGTCAAGAGCGTGGACGACACGCTGGCTCAGGCCAAGAGCCTGGGCGGCACGGTGTGCATGGGGCCGATGGACATCCCGGGTGTCGGGCGCATGGCCGTGATCCAGGATCCGCAAGGCGCGGCGCTCAACATCATCGCCTACAGCATGTGATCAGAAACGGGCGCGGATAATCCGCGCCCCGTGCCTGCCGACATCGTTCCGACACCGCTGCCGCCGATCACGTTCCCCGAGGCGCTGCCCGTTTCGGCGCGACGTGAGGAGATCTCGCGGGCGATCGCCGCGCACCAGGTGGTCATCGTCTGCGGCGAGACCGGCTCGGGCAAGACCACGCAGTTGCCGAAGATCGCTCTGTTGCTGGGCCGCGGCCGTGCCAATACGGGCAAGCTGATCGGGCACACGCAACCGCGGCGCATTGCCGCATCGAGCGTGGCCAAACGCATCGCCGACGAGCTGAAGACGCCGCTCGGTGCGGTGGTCGGCTACAAGGTGCGCTTCGCCGACCGGCTGCAGCCGGGGGCCTCGGTCAAGCTGATGACCGACGGCATCCTGCTCGCCGAGACGCAGAGCGACCCGCTGCTGCGCGCCTACGACACATTGATCATCGACGAGGCCCACGAGCGCTCGTTGAATATCGACTTCCTGCTCGGCCACCTGCGCCAGATCCTGCCGCGCAGGCCCGATCTGAAGGTCATCGTGACCTCGGCCACCATCGACGCCGACCGCTTCGCGCAGCACTTTGCCGGCGATCTGGGCCCGGCGCCGGTGATCCAGGTGTCGGGCCGGCTGTTTGCCGTCGAGCAACGCTGGCGGCCGTTCGAGGAGACGCGCGAGCGCGACCTCAACGTCGCCATCGCCGAGGCCGTCGACGAGCTCTGGCGCGGGGCTGGCCGGCGGCGACATCCTTGTCTTCCTGCCCGGCGAGCGCGAGATCCGCGAGGCCGCCGACCACTTGCGCAAGCACCTCGTGCACGACCCGAAGCGGCGCCACACCGAGATCCTGCCGCTGTTCGCGCGCCTGTCGCAGGCCGAGCAGGATCGTGTCTTCGACACCGGGGGCCCGGCGCGCATCGTGCTGGCGACCAACGTCGCCGAGACCTCGCTGACCGTGCCTGGCATCCGCTATGTGATCGACGCGGGCCTGGCGCGCGTCAAACGCTACAGCTACCGCAACAAGGTCGAGCAGTTGCAGGTCGAGCCGATCAGCCAGGCGGCGGCCAACCAGCGCGCCGGGCGCTGCGGCCGCGTCGCCGGCGGCACCTGCATCCGGCTCTACGACGAGGCCGATTTCGCCGCGCGGCCACGCTTCACCGACCCGGAGATCCTGCGTTCTTCGCTGGCCGGCGTGATCCTGCGCATGAAGGCGCTCGGCCTCGGCCTGGTCGAAGAGTTTCCCTTTCTCGAACCGCCGCCGAAGAAGGCCGTCGTCGATGGCTATGCGCTGCTCGGTGAACTCGGTGCCGTCGATGAACAGAACGAGCTGACGGCCATCGGCCGCGAACTGGCGCGGCTGCCGCTCGATCCGCGCATCGGCCGCATGATCGTCGAGGCCCGCAACCAGGGCTCGTTGGCCGAAGTGCTGGTGATCGCGGCCGCGCTGTCGGGCCAGGACGTGCGCGACCGGCCGCAGGAGCGCGCGCAGGCCGCCGACGAGAAGCACAAGCCCTTCGACGACGAGCGCAGTGAATTCATCGGCACGCTCAAGCTCTGGCAATGGATCGATGCCGGCCGCGGTCACGGCGCCGAGCACAAGGCACACAAGCTCTCGGGCCGGCAGCAGGAGCAGCGCCTGCGCGAGCACTTCATCTCGCCGCGCCGTGTGCGCGAGTGGCGCGATATCCATTCGCAGCTGCTGACCGTGGTTGCCGAGCATGGCTGGCATCTGAACACCGCGCCCGCCAGCTACGAACAGATCCACCTCGCGCTGCTGGCGGGCCTGCTCGGCAACATCGGCATCAAGGCCGATGACGAAGACTGGTACCTCGGCGCCCGCGGCATCAAGTTCTGGCGCCACCCGGGTGCCAACCTGTCGAAGAAGCCCGGCCGCTGGCTGATGGCCGCCGAGCTGGTCGAGACGACGACGGCTGTTCGGGCGCGGCCTGGCGGCGATCGAGCCGGCATGGGTCGAACGCATCGGCGCTCACCTGCTGAAGACGCAACTGCTCGAGCCGCATTGGGAAAAGAAGGCCGCCGAAGTCGTCGCGCTCGAACGCGCCACGCTGTATGGCCTGGTGATCTACAACAACCGCAAGGTCAACTTCGGCCGCATCGACGCCGCTGCGGCGCGCGAGATCTTCATTCGCGAGGCGCTGGTCGCCGGCGATTGGGACACCAGGCTGCCCTTCCTGGCGCACAACCAGAAGCTGATCCGCCAGGTGCAGGAGCTCGAACACAAGGCGCGGCGGCAAGACGTGCTGGTCGATGACGAACTGATCTTTGCCTTCTACGACCAGCAACTGCCGGCCGACGTGGTCAGCGGTGCGAGCTTCGAGCGCTGGTACCGCGCCGAGGTCAAGCGCCAGCCCGGGCTGCTCGAGCTCACGCGCGACGAGCTGATGCGCCATGAGGCGGCCGGCATCACGACGACGGCGTTTCCGAAGGCCATCCGACTGGGCGGCATCGACTGCGTCGCGAGCTACCTGCACGAACCCGGCGACGCCAAGGATGGCCTGACCGTCAGCGTGCCGATCTACGCCCTCAACCAGGTCAGCGAGGAGCGCTGCGAGTGGCTGGTGCCGGGCATGTTGCCGGCCAAGGTGCTGGCGCTGATCAAGAGCCTGCACCAGCGCCCGCGCTCACGCCTGGTGCCGCTGCCCGACTACGCCGACGAGTTCTGCGCCACCGTGCCGTTCGCGCAGGGCAGCCTGGTCGATGCCCTGCTGAAGGCCGTGCGCGAGCGCACGCAGCTCGCGGTGCAACGCAACGACTTCAAGCTCGAGACGCTGCCGCCGCACCTGCTGATGAACTTTCGCGTCGTCGACGAGCACGGCCGCCAGCTCGGCGCGGGCCGCAATCTGGCGGCATTGAAGGCCGAACTCGGCACGCAGGCACGTTCGGCATTCCAGGCCCTGGCCGCGTTGAAGTTGCCCGGCTGCGGTGCATGCGCCGTCGCCGGACGCCGCGCCGCTCGCGACCGCGCGGCGACGCGGCTCGGCCCGGCGCTGCAGCACAGGCGACGGCCACGGGCACGCGCACGCTATGTCGACTGGAGTTTCGGCGAGCTGCCCGAACTGATGGAGGTGCGCAAGGCCGGCCAGTCGCTGGTTGGCTTTCCGGCCCTGATCGACAAGACGACGCATGTCGAGATCGAGGTCTTCGACGAACCCGACGTCGCTGCGGCCAAACACCGCGCCGGTCTGCGACGGCTTGTCGCGTTGCAGCTCAAGGAGCCGCTGAAGTACCTCGAGAAGAACATCCCCGATCTGGCGCGCATGGCCGGCCAGTTCATGGCCCTGGGCAGTGCCGAAGAGTTGCGCGAGCAGATCATTGCCGTGGCCCTGGAGCGCGCCTTTCTGGCCGACCCGTTGCCTAGCGATGCGGCCGCGTTCAAGGCGCGATTGGAGGCCGGCCGCGGCCGCCTGACCCTGATCGCCCAGGAGGTGGCGCGCGCAGCCGGTGCGGTGTTGCAGGAACTCGCCAACGCGCAGCGCAAGTTGAAGGACAGCAAGCCGGGCAGGGAGGTCGCCGACGACATCGGCGCGCAGCTGCAGCGCCTGGTCGGCAAGCAATTCATGCTCACCACGCCGTGGTCTGCCTTGGCACACCTGCCGCGCTACCTGCGCGCGGTGGTGATGCGGCTGGACAAGCTGCGCGCCGATCCGGCGCGCGACAGCCAGCGCATGGCCGAGTTGCGGCCGATCGAGCAGCGCTGGCTGCGCGCCATCGCCGAGCGCCGCGGCACCATCGACGCGCGGCTCGTCGACTTCGGCTGGTTGCTCGAGGAATTGCGCGTCAGCCTGTTCGCGCAGGAGTTGCGCACGCCGCAGCCGGTCAGCGTCAAGCGCCTGGAGCGCGCTTGGGAACAACTCGAACGCTGAGCCGGGTCGGTGGCGCTCGCAAGCCGTCCGCGGCCATGCCGCTCCGACGCCGGCGGCTAGCGCACGACTTCGAGCAGTCGATCGAGACCACCGTCGTCGATGGCCACATGGCCTGCTCGCGAACCCGCGGCTTGGCGTGATACGCCACCGACAGCCCGGCCACCGCCATCATCGGCAGATCGTTGGCGCCGTCGCCGACGGCGATCGCCTGGCCGGGTGGGATGCCCAACTGCAGGCAGGTCTGCAGCAGCATGCGCTTCTTCTCTTCGCCATCGCAGATGTCGCCCCAGGGCTGTTCGACCAGTCGCCCCGTCAACGCGCCCGCGGCCACTTCGAGCACGTTGCTGCGGGCGAAGTCCAGCCCCAACTGAGCACGCACCCGGTCAGTGAAGATAGGTGAATCCGCCCGACACCAGCAGCGTCTTCAGCCCGCCGGACTGGCAGGCACGGACCAGCGTCTCGGCGCCGGGGTTGAGCCGCAGCCGTTCGCGCCAGACCTGCTCCAGCGCCTCGACCGGCACGCCGCGCAGCAACGCCACGCGCCGGCGCAGGCTGTCCTTGTAGTCGGCGATTTCGCCACGCATCGCGGCCTCGGTGATCGCCGCGACTTCGGCCTTGCGTCCGGCCGCGGCGGCGATTTCATCCACGCATTCGATATTGATCAGCGTCGAGTCCATGTCGAATGCGATCAACCCGAAATCGGCCAGACGAAGGGGTGGCGTGACACCGCGCAGGCTCAGGCCGGGGGAAACGACGTTGCGGTTCATGCGGGCTCGCTTGCCTTTGGCGCGCCGAGCGCGCGCAGCACGTCGCGGATCATCTGCGCACGATCCTTCGCGTCCGGCGTATCGCGCTCGATACGCAGCTTGTCGTTACCCGCCAGTTTGATGTGGCGGTTCTTCTGCACCAGCTCGATGATGCGCAGCGCGTCGATCGGCGGGTTTGGCCGGAAAGCGATCACCGCCAGCCGGGGCGCGGCGTCGATCTTGATCACGCCGTAGGGCTTGGCCAGCACACGCAGGCGGTGCGTGTCGAACAGCGTCTGCCCCTGGGCGGGCAGCTTGCCGAAGCGGTCGGTGATCTCTTCGAGCAGGGCATCGATCTGATCGGGCTTGTCGGCCGTGGCCAGGCGCTTGTAGAGGTTCAGGCGCGTGTGCACGTCGCCGCAATAGGCGTCGGGCAGCAGGGCCGGCGCGTGCAGGTTGATCTCGGTGGTGGCCGCCAGCGGCGACAGCAGATCGGGCATCGGGATGATGGCCGGCCTTCAAGCTGCGCACGGCCTCGGCCAGCATGTCGTTGTAGAGCTGGAAGCCGACTTCCATCATGTTGCCGCTCTGGTTCTCGCCCAGCACCTCGCCGGCGCCGCGGATCTCGAGGTCGTGCATGGCAAGGTAGAAGCCCGAGCCCAGCTCCTCCATCGCCTGGATCGCTTCGAGCCGCTGCGCTGCCGGCTTGCTCAGGCCCTGCACGTCGGGCACCAGCAGGTAGGCGTACGCTTGATGATGGCTGCGGCCGACGCGGCCGCGCAACTGGTGCAACTGCGCCAGGCCGAACTTGTCGGCACGGCTGATGACGATGGTGTTGGCGGTCGGCACATCGATGCCGGTCTCGATGATCGTCGAACACAGCAGCACGTTGTGGCGCTGGGCCACGAAGTCGCGCATCACGCGTTCGAGTTCGCGCTCGGGCATCTGGCCGTGGGCGATGGCAATCCTTGCCTCGGGCAGCAGCTCGGCCAGCTTGTCGCGGCGATGGGCGATCGATTCCACCTCGTTGTGCAGGAAGTAGACCTGGCCGCCGCGCTTCAATTCGCGCAGCACGGCCTCGCGGATCGTGCCATTCGATTCGTTGCGCACGAAGGTCTTGATCGAAAGGCGCCGCTGCGGCGCCGTCGCGATCACCGACAAGTCGCGCAGGCCTTCGAGCGCCATGCCCAGCGTGCGCGGGATCGGCGTGGCGGTCAGGGTCAGCACGTCGACTTCGGCGCGCAGGGCCTTGATCGCCTCCTTGTGGCGCACGCCGAAGCGATGCTCCTCGTCGACGATCAACAGGCCCAGGCGCTTGAACTTGACGTCCTTGGACAGCAGCTTGTGCGTGCCGACGACGATGTCGATGGTGCCGGCGGCAATGCCTTCCAGCGCGGCGTTGATCTCCTTCGTCGAGCGAAAGCGCGACAGCTCGGCCACCTTCACCGGCCACTTGCCGAAGCGATCGACGATGTTCTGAAAGTGCTGCTCGGTCAGCAGCGTGGTCGGTGCCAGCAAGGCCACCTGCCTGCCGCCGATCACGCTGACGAAGGCCGCGCGCAGGGCGACCTCGGTCTTGCCGAAGCCCACGTCGCCGCAAATCAGCCGGTCCATCGGCTTGGGGCTCACCAGGTCCTGGATCACGGCGTGGATCGCCGCGCGCTGGTCGGGGGTCTCCTCGAAACCGAAGCTGGCCGCGAAGGCCTCGTAGTCGTGCGCCGAGTAGCGGTGGGCGTAACCCTCGCGCGCCGCACGGCGGGCATACAGGTTGAGCAGTTCGGCGGCGGTGTCGCGCACCTGCTCGGCCGCCTTGCGCTTGGCCTTGTCCCATTGTCCCGAGCCCAGACGGTGCAGTGGCGCCTCTTCGGCGCTGACACCGGTGTAGCGGCCGATCAGGTGCAAGTGCGCCACCGGCACGTACAGGTGGCCTTGTCGGCGTATTCGAGGTGCAGGAACTCCGACGGTCCGCCGTCCTGGCCATTGGCCAGGTCGATGTGGATCAGCCCGACGTAGCGCCCGATGCCGTGGTTGATGTGCACCACCGGGTCGCCGACCTTGAGTTCCGACAGATCCCTGATCAGCGCATCGACATTGCTGACCTGCTCCTGCTTCCTGCGCCGCCGCGATGTCGGCGCGGTCGCGAAGAGTTCGGTCTCGGTGATGAACTGGATCGCTGCCGCACCGTCGTCACGCTGCCAGTGAAAGCCAGCGGCCAGCGGTGCCGCGGCGATGGCCACCTTTTCGTCGCCGGCCTCGAATTCGGCCAGCGTGTCGACGCTGGGCACGTCGATGTGGTGGTCGCGCAGCAGTTCGAGCAGACTCTCGCGCCGGCCCTGGCTTTCGGCCAGCAGCAGCACGCGCGCGCTGGTGGTGTCGAGGTGGCGTTCGAGCAATGCCAGCGGCTCGGTGGCGCCGCGGTCGACGGCCACGTCGGGCAGCGGTCGCGCCCAATCGACCGGCATCGCGCCACGCAGGGCCAGCGTGGCATGCGGCTGCGTCAGGGCGAAGAACTCGTCGACCTTCAGGAAGATCTCGTCCGGCGCCAGGATCGGCCGCTCGGGGTCGTGCTGCAGGAAGCGATGCCGCTCGCGGGTATCGGTCCAGAAGCGGCTCAGCGCCTCGTCGATCTCGCCGTGCAGAACCAGCGCGGCGCCAGGGCCGAGGTAATCGAACAGCGTGGCCGTGCGCTCGAAGAACAGCGGCAGGTAATACTCGATGCCGGCGGTGGCGATGCCGGCGCCGAGGTCCTTGTAGATGCGGCTCTTGGTCGGGTCGCCTTCGAGCTTCTCGCGCCAGCGCGCGCGAAATGTCGTGCGCGCCGCGTCGTCCATCGGGAATTCGCGCCCGGGCAGCAGCCGAACCTCGGGCACCGGGTACAGGCTGCGCTGCGAATCGGGATCGAAGGTGCGGATCGAATCGATCTCGTTGTCGAACAGATCGATGCGGTAGGGCACCGTCGAGCCCATCGGGAACAGGTCGATCAGGCCGCCGCGCACGGCGTACTCGCCCGGCGACACCACCTGGCTGACATGCTGGTAGCCGGCGAGCGTCAATTGCGACTTCAGCGCCGCTTCGTCGAGCTTGTCCTTGTGCTTGAACTGGAAGGTCGTGGCGGCCATGAAGGCCGGCGGCGCCAGGCGCGTCAACGCGGTCGTGGCCGGCAGCAGCACGACATCGACGTCGTGCACCGAAAGCAGCCGCCACAGCGTGGCCAGGCGCTCGGAGATCAGGTCCTGGTGCGGGCTGAAGGTGTCGTAGGGCAGCGTCTCCCAATCCGGGAACACGGCGATGCGCAGGCCCGGCGCGAAGAACGGCAGCTCGTCGGCCAGGCGTTGCGTGTCGGCGGGATCGGCACTGACGACGACGCCGATGCAACCCTGCCGCACCCAGCCCTGCGCCATGCGCGCAAGCAGCAGCGCATCGGCCGAACCGACCGGGCGTGGCAGGGTGAAGCGCTTGCCCGGCGCGATGTGGGGGAGCTGCATGCAGGCGCGGATTCTAGAATCGAGCGCAATGGCCACTGCATCCGTCGACAACAGCGCAAGGTGTTATGCACTCGTTCCCTGCGCCGGCGTCGGTGAGCGGGCCGGCAGCGGCGTGCCCAAGCAGTACCGCCGGGTGGCCGGCAAGACGGTCGTGGCGCACACCCTGGACGCGCTGGCCCGCGTGCCGCGCATCGCCAACACGCTCGTCGTGCTGGCGCCTGGCGATCGCGACTTCGCGGCCGCGGCGCCGGCGTTCGACGGCTGGGCCGAAGCCTGCGGCGGTGCCACGCGCGCCCAATCCGTCGCCGCCGGACTGGAGGCGCTGGCGCGGCACGGCGCCGGCGACCGGACTGGGTGCTGGTGCATGACGCCGCGCGTTGCCTGGTGCGGCCGGCCGCGGTCGAGCGTCTGCTCGATGCCTGCATCGGCGACGCCGTCGGCGGCCTGCTGGCCCTGCCGATGGCAGACACCTTGAAGCAGGCCACCGACGGCGACCGGGTCGCCGCGACGCTCGATCGCCACGGCAAGTGGACGGCGCAGACGCCGCAGATGTTTCGCCTGGGCCTGTTGCGGGAGGCCCTGGCGCGCGCCGGCAGCGGCGTGACCGACGAGGCCAGCGCCATCGAGGCGCTGGGCCATGCACCGCGGCTCGTGCGCGGCGAGCCCGACAACTTCAAGCTCACCTGGCCGGCCGACTTCGCGCTTGCCGAGCGCCTGCTGGCTGCGGCCGAGGCAGGCCGTGCACCCGGCACCCAAGGAACGAACATGAAGATGCGCATCGGCGAGGGTTGGGACACGCACGCATTGGTCGCCGGCCGGCCGTTGATCCTGGGCGGCGTGACGATCGCGCACAGCCATGGCCTGGCCGGGCACTCCGATGCCGACGCGCTGGCCCATGCCATCACCGACGCCCTGTTCGGCGCCGCCGCGCTGGGCGACATCGGGCGCCACTTTCCGGACACCGATCCGGCCTTCGCGGGTGCCGACTCGATGCGCTTGTTGGCCGACGCGGCGCAGCGCGTGCGCGCGGCGGGCTTCGAGATCGCCAACATCGACAGCACCATCGTCGCGCAGGCGCCGAGACTGGCCCCGCACATCGACGCCATGCGCGCGCGCCTGGCCGCAGCGCTCGGGATTGGCGTCGATAGCGTCAACGTGAAGGCCAAGACCGCCGAGAAGATGGGGCCGGTGGGCGAGGGCCGGGCGATCGAGGCCCGAGCGGTGTGCCTGTTGCAGCCCCGCTGAAGAAGCAAGCTCGATCTCAGGCAACCGCCGCGGATCGGGCTTTGCCCGGCCGCTGGCGGGCCTTGCAGGCCGCGTGGCCGCAGGACGCGGCCACTCCTCAGCCCGTCCAAGCCGACGCAGGTCGGCTTGGAGCCGCGGGCCTCGGCACCCTTTGAAGGGGAGCGGCGAAGCCGCTTCGGGGGTGGTCCCAGTCTACGGCGCGCGTTTCAAGCGCAGGTGCGCCACCAGGCCGCCATCGGGCGCGTTGTCGATCTCGAACTGGCCGCCCATGCGCTGCATCGCCTTCTCGACGATCGCCAGGCCGAGGCCGGCGCCGGTGGCCGCGGTGCGCGCGGCGTCGCCGCGGTAGAACGGTGTCGTCAACTGATCCAGCTTCTCGGGCGCGACGCCGGGACCGTGGTCGCGCACGCTGATGATGACCCAGGGGCCCGCGCGGGCATAACTGACCGCGACGGTTGCGATGCCGGTGTCGGTGCCGCGACCGTAGCGGCGCGCGTTCTCGAACAGGTTGCCGAAGACGCGACCGAGTTCGACCTCGTCGGCCATCACGCGCAAGTCGATCGCCAGCCGCGATTCGATCTGGATCTCGCGCGGGTCGCGGAAGGTGGCGGCCTCCTTGTCGACCAGCGGCGACAGGTTCACCGGCACCAGCCGCGTTTCGCCCGGGCGCGCGTAGTCCATGAACTTGTCGATGATGGCGTCGAGCTGATCGATGTCCAGCGCCATGTTGCCGCGCGCCTCTTCGTCGGCGACGCTCATCTCGGCCTCCAGGCGCAGGCGCGCCAGCGGCGTGCGCAGGTCGTGGCTGATGCCGGCCAGCATCACGGCGCGGTCCTCTTCGACCTTGGCCAGTTCGCGAGCCATGCGATTGAAGCCGATGTTGACCTCGCGGATTTCGCTGGTCAGCGTATGTTCGTCGAGCACCGAATCGAATTCGCCCTCGCGGATGCGGCTGGCGGCAAAGCTCAGATCGCGCAGCGGCTGGTTGATCAGACGCGCGATCGCGATCGATCCGACCAGCGTGGCGAGCAAGGCGATGCCGACCCAGACGAACCAGGTGCCCGGCGTCAGCGGTACGACCCGCGTCGATTCGGCCTGCAGCCAGTAAGGATCCTTCTCGATGCTGAAGCCGACCCACAGCCCGGGCTGGCCATTGACCGCACGGGCGACCACCGTATCGGCCTCCAGGCGCGAGCGCAGCTCGGCACCGACACGGCGCGTGAAACGGTCGACTTCGAACGGCTCCCAGCGGTCGCCGGGTTCGCGCGGCAGCACGCGCATCGACTCCTGGTCGGTCATGGTCTTGACGACCGCGACGCGATTGATGCTGTCGGAGTAGCGCAGCGCCGCGCGCGACAGGTTGACCAGGCTGGCGATCTGCTGTGCGGCCTGCACCGCACGCGGCTCGAGCTCGAGCGCGCGCAAGGTCTGCACCCAGGCGAAGATGCCGCCGGCCAGCATCAGGGCCAGCAGCAGAAACGTGCGCGAGAAGAGGCTCAGGCCGACCGACCGGCGGGGCACGTGACGGGATGCTGCGTCGGCCGTCACGAACACGCCTCGACCGCGGCGTGCGCTGCGGGCGTCAACTCGTGCCGTCGGGGACGAAGACATAGCCCACGCCCCACACGGTCTGGATGTATCGAGGTTGCGCCGGATCGGGCTCGATCATCTTGCGCAGGCGCGAGATCTGCACGTCCAGGCTGCGGTCGAACGGTTCGAACTCGCGGCCGCGCGCCAGTTGCGCCAGCTTGTCGCGGCTCAATGGCTGGCGCGGGTGGCGCACCAGGGCCTTCAGCATCGAGAACTCGCCGGTGGTCAGCGCCATCTGCTCGCCATCCTTGGTCAGGCGGCGCAGCGAGAGGTCGAACACGAACGGACCGAAGCTGACCGTCTGCTGGTCTTTCGACGGCGCGCCGGGCGCCTCCATTGCCGGCCGGCGACGCAGCACCGCATGGATGCGGGCCAGCAGTTCGCGCGGGTTGAACGGCTTGGGCAGATAGTCGTCGGCCCCGACCTCGAGGCCGACGATGCGGTCGACGTCTTCGACCTTGGCGGTCAGCATGATGATCGGCGTCGAATCGTTCGCTGCCCGCAGGCGGCGGCAGATCGACAGGCCGTCTTCGCCGGGCAGCATCAGGTCGAGCACGATCAGATCGATGGTCTCGCGTGTCAGCAGCCGGTTCAGCGCCTTGGCGTCTTCGGCCAGCAGCACCTCGAAGCCTTCCTGCGTCAGGTAGCGGCGCAGCAGGTCGCGGATGCGTGCGTCGTCGTCGACAACGACGACGCGGTCCGGGCGGGCGTTTGCGGGCGCGTTCATGGTTCAGCTCCAGATTTGTAACAGCGGCATGGTACGGGCGTTTTGCCTCGGGTTAACCCTCAATATGACGCTATGTTACAAGTCTTTCGGGGGCCACGCGGCGTGCCGCAGCGGTCACTGCGCCAGCCAGCCCCCATCCACATTGAATGCGGCGCCGCGAATGTTGTCGGCCGCCGGCGAACACAGAAACAGCGCCATCTCGCCGAGTTGCTCCGTCGTCGTGAAGCGAAGCGACGGTTGCTTTTCGGCCAGCAGCCGGCGCTTGGCTTCTTCGGCGTCGACGCCGTCCTTCGTCGCCCGCGCATCGACCTGCAGTTGCACCAGCGGCGTCAGCACCCAGCCGGGGCAGAGGGCATTCACGGTGACGCCACTGGTGGCGGTTTCGAGCGCCACCGCCTTGGTCAGACCGATCAGGCCATGTTTGGACGCCACATAGGCGCTCTTGGCCGCCGAAGCGACCAGCCCATGCACGGACGCGATGTTGAGAATCCGGCCCCAATTGCGGGCCTTCATCGCCGGCAGCGCCAGCCGCGTGGTGTGGAACGCCGAGGACAGATTGATGGCAATGATGGCGTCCCACTTCTCGACCGGGAAGTCCTCGATGTTGGCCACATGCTGGATGCCGGCGTTGTTGACCAGGATGTCGATGCGGCCCATCGTGCGGGTGGCGTAGGCCATCATGTCGGCGATCTGTTCGGGCCGGCTCATGTCGGCCGCGTGGTAGCCGATCTCGCCGGCGCTGCCACGGAACTCGGCGCGTGCCGCGTCGACGTCGCCGAAGCCGTTGAGCACGACGTTGGCGCCATTGGCGGCCAGGACCTTGGCGATACCCAGCCCGATGCCACTGGTCGATCCGGTGACCAATGCCGTTTTGCCCTTCAACATAGGTGAACCTCCCGTGATTGGTAGCATGGATTATCAAACCAAGGTGCACCCACATGCCTGACCAACCGCTCCAGCCCCGCCTGCACCACGTGCAGTGCCTGCACCAGCCGATGCCGACGCGCATGGCCCTGCACCGCATGGCCTACTGGGAATGGGGCGAAGAAGACAATCCGCGCGTGTTGATCTGCGTGCATGGCCTGTCGCGCCAGGGGCGCGACTTCGACACGCTGGCGCGTTCGCTGTGCAACGAGTACCGCGTGGTCTGCCCCGACGTGGTCGGCCGCGGCCGCTCCGATTGGCTGGCCGACTTCCCGATGGGCTACCAGGTGCCGCAATACGCGGCCGACATGGTGAGCTTGCTGGCGCGCGTGAACGCGACCACCGTCGATTGGGTCGGCACCTCGATGGGCGGGCTGATCGGGCTGGTCATGGCTGCGATGCAGGGATCGCCATTGCACCGTCTGGTCCTCAACGATGTCGGACCGACCATCGAGCCGGCGTCGTTGGCGCGCATCGGCAGCTACATGGGCATGCCTTCGCGCTGGCCGACGCTGGACGCCGCCGCCGACGCACTGCTGGCCATCTCGGCCGACTTCGGGCCGCATACGCGCGAGCAGTGGCTGGCGCTGACCGAGCCGCAGTTGATTGCCGATGGCGACATGCTGCGGCCACGCTGCGATCCGGGCATCGCCGCACCGTTTCGTGTGGCCACGCCCGAGGCCGCGCGCATCGGCGAAGCGCTGCTCTGGCAGGCCTACGACGGGCTGACGCTGCCGACCCTGTTGCTGCGCGGCGCCGACAGCGATTTGCTTTCGCGCGGCAACCGCACAGGCCATGACCGAACGCGGCCCGCGTGCCCGGCTGGTCGAGTTCGCCGGTGTCGGCCACGCGCCGACGCTGGTGCAACCCGACCAGGTGAACGCCGTGCGCGAGTTCCTGCTGGCGACATGAAGACCTCGGCCGCCGCGACGGCCGCCACGGCGCCGATCGTGCGCCTGGCCGCCGACGAGCCAGCCGATGGCGGGGCGGCGGCGCTGCTGCGTGCACGCGCCTTTGCCGAACCGCTGCTCGCCGGTCACAAGCTGGACACCGGCGAAGAGGCGCTGGCCCATGCCGACGGCGTGGCGGCGGTGCTGAAGGCCATCGGTGCCGCGCCGGCGATGCAGGCCGCCGCCTACCTGGTCTACGCCGGCGACTGGCTGCAGCGCCCGCAAGAGGTGGTAGCCAAGGCCTTCGGCGAGAGTTACGCCAGCCTGGTCGGCCATACGCGCAAGCTGGTGCAGATCCAGCGTGCCGCGCGCCTGGCGCACCCCGTGGGTGACGCCGCCGCGCAGGCCGAGCAGACCGAGCGTGTGCGCAAGATGCTGCTGGCCTTCTCGCGCGACCTGCGCGTGGTCTTGCTGCGCCTGGCCTCGCGGCTGCAGACGCTGCGCTGGCACGCCACCGCGCGCGTGGCTTGCCCCGAGCAGGTGGCGCGCGAGTCGCAGCAGGTCTTTGCGCCGCTGGCCAACCGGCTGGGCATCTGGCAGATCAAGTGGGAACTCGAAGACCTGGCCTTTCGCTTTCTGCAGCCGGCCGACTACAAGCGCATCGCGGGATGGCTCGACGAGACGCGCAGCGCACGCGAGGCGGCCATCGACGCCTTCCGCGACGCGCTGGCGGCCGACCTGCACGCCCACGGCATCGAAGCGCAGGTGCAGGGCCGGCCCAAGCACCTGTACAGCATCTGGAAGAAGATGCAGGGCAAGCACCTCGACTTTGCACAGGTGCTCGACTTGCGCGCGGTGCGCGTGGTCGTGCCCGACGTGCCCAACTGCTATGCCGCGCTGGCGCGCGTGCACGAGCGCTGGCCGGCGGTCGAGGGCGAGTTCGACGACTACATCGCCAGGCCCAAACCGAACGGCTACCAGTCGCTGCACAGCGTGGTGCGAGCCGACGACAGGCAGCCGGTCGAGGTCCAGATCCGCACCCGCGCGATGCACGATCACGCCGAGTTCGGCATCGCTGCGCACTGGGCCTACAAGGAGGCCGGTATCAAGGGTTATGCCGGTGTCAGCGCCGCCGGCGGCGACGAAGAACGCATTGCCGAGGCGCGCAAGGCCGTGCTGCGCCAGTTGTTGGCGTGGGAGCGCGATTTCGCGGCCGAGCCGGCGCCCGGCGCGGTGCGCGACGAACGCATCTACGTCTTCACGCCGCAGGCCGCCGTGATCGAGTTGCCCGCCGGCGCGACGCCGATCGACTTTGCCTACATGCTGCACACCGACCTCGGCCACCGCTGCCGCGGCGCGCGCGTCGACGGCGCCATGGTGCCGCTGAACACCGCGCTGGCCAATGGCCAGACGGTCGAGATCATCGCGGTCAAGGAGGGCGGCCCGTCACTCGATTGGCTGAACCACGAACTCGGCTACCTGGCCGGTGCGCGATCGCGCGCCAAGGTGCGCGCCTGGTTCAATGCCCAGGCCATGGCGCAAACCGTCGCCAAGGGCCGCGAGCTGGTGGAAAGGCTGCTGCAGCGCGAAGGCAAGACGGCCCTCAAGCACGATGAACTGGCGGCGCGGCTGGGCTTCAAGAATGCGGAGAGCCTGTTCGAGGTCGTCGGCAAGGACGAGTTTTCGCTGCACAACATCGAACAGCTGCTGCGCCCGGCCGCGCCGCTGCCGGCCGAGGAGGCGCCGCTGCTGCGGCGATCGCGCATCGCCGACGCGGGCGGGCAGGGCGGCGTGCTGGTGGTGGGTGTCGACTCGCTGCTGACGAATCTGGCCCGCTGCTGCAGGCCGGCGCCGCCCGATCCGATCGACGGTTTCGTCACCCGCGGTCGCGGCGTGGCCATCCACCGCCGCCATTGCAGCAACTTGCGCCACATGCGCGAGCGCGCGCCCGAGCGCGTGATCGCCGTCGAATGGGGCCGCGGGCAGGAGCCCGGCGCGCTGTTTCCGATCGACGTGGTGGTCGAGGCCGGCGACCGGCCCGGCCTGCTGCGCGACATCAGCGAAGTGCTGAGCAAGGAGAAGATCAACGTCACCGCCGCCAGCACGCAGAGCGTCAAAGGCAGCGGCGGCGCGGTGGCGTGGATGACATTCACGGTCGAGGTCGGTGGCACCGAGGGCTTGGCGAAAGTGCTGGCGCAGGTGGCGCAGATCGCCGGCGTGCGCTCCGCGCGGCGCAAGTGAAGGCCGATCCCGCTGCTACAATGCCCGGCTTTCAGGCGCGTAGCTCAGCTGGTTAGAGCACCACCTTGACATGGTGGGGGTCGTTGGTTCGAGTCCAATCGCGCCTACCAAATTTGGTAGCTATCTCCTCATCAACACATCCACACAACGTACGGAGCCATCCATGAAGCGATCCCTCGTCATCCTCGGCACAGCACTGCTCGCGACCACTGGCCTGCCCGCTCTGGCGCAACAGCAGCCCGCAGTCAAGTCGGCGGAAATGGTCTCTTCGGCGCCAGGCACCGGGACGATCACCAATGCTGTGTCGATTTCGGCCAGCGTCGAGGCGATCGACAAGGCGCAACGCACGGTGACGCTCAAGGGCCCGAAGGGCAACGTGAAGACCGTGACGGCAGGCCCCGACGTGCGCAACTTCGACCAGATCAAGGTCGGCGACATGGTCGTGGTGCGCTACCTCGAGTCGCTCACGCTGACGTTGAAGAAGGACGGCAAGGAATTGGTCAGCAAGAGCGAGGCCACCGACGCTGCCCGGGCCAAGGCCGGCGAGAAGCCCGGCGCCATCGCCGGCAGGCAGGTCGAGGTCACCGCCAACGTGATCGCCGTCGATGCCGCTTCGCAGACGGTGATGTTGAAAGGCCCGCAGCGCACGGTCGATCTGAGGATCGCAGACCCCAAGCAATTCGCGCTGGTGAAGGTGGGTGACCAGGTCCAGGCGACGTACACCGAAGCGCTGGCGCTCTCGGTCGAACCGGTCAAGAAGTGATCGAAGGGCGCCGCGGCCGCGGCGCCCCGTTGCCCACGTTTCAAAGCGTTGGGGCAACGCGCAACGCTCGCCGTCTGGCGCGCGTGGGCCTGGCGTCAAAAGCTGATCGCCAAGCCGAGTGCCCAGCCCGCGATGTCGGGCCCGAACTTGTACCGCACCAGTGCGCGCCAGCGTGTGGCCCAGATGTCGTAGGCGCTGGAGTCGAACTCGATGCCAACGCCCACCGACGCCATGCGGTCGATGCCGACCTCGGTCTGGCTGCCGAGGAAGCGGCTGTAGGCACCTTCGAACACATACCTTACCGGGCGGTCCCAGACGACCCAGCCCGTGGGAATGCGTCGACGTGCCCAGATGCTGGCGCTTTCCGCCGACGCGCTGGCGTCGACCTGAGTGGCCAACGCGCCGCTGTTTCGCAACTTGACGTTCGTGTAGCGCAGTTCCAGGTCGACGTCCGCGTCGGGTGCGAAGCGCTCGTAATCGAGCATCAGCGAGCCGCCGATCCCATAGGCCTTGAGCGTGCCATGGTCGAGGGATGCGAGGTCGACGTTGGTGTTGTTGTCGAGCCACCACTTGACGGCGTTCAGATCGCTCTTCAACGTACCGTAGGTCAAGTTGAGCATCGGCCGCAGCACCCAGTTCGGCGCCAGTGGAAAGTCCCAGCCGATACCCGCAGTGACGGACAGCGCGTCCCACTTCACCGGCACCTCGCGCTGCGCGCTCCCGTCGCTGGCCAGGAATACCGGGTCATACCGAGAAAGGGCTGCGTTGCCTTCCAGATACAACGGCAGGCCCTTGCTCCAGGTAAAGCCACCGCCAATTTGCGTCATCGTCAGGCTGGGATTGGCGGTGGCCGCGCTGTTGATGGCCAACGAACTCGTGGTCACGTCGGGCGCCACCGTGTAGCTCATGAGGCCCAGGATGCCGTTCGCGAGCCGCTGCACATCGACGCCGACCTTCTCCTGCACGCCGTTGAAGTAGGTGTATCTCGTTGAACATGCCGTTCTGGCCGCCTTCGCCGCTGGTGCCGTTGTCGCCCGCGATGTAGATGACCAGCGTGTTGTCGGCCTCGCCCACCTCCTCGAAGGCCTTCAGCATGCGGCCGATCTCGTGGTCGGTGTATTCGAGCGTAGGCGGCGAAGACCTCCGCCTGGCGGGCGAACAGGCGCTGTCTCGTCGGCCGAGAGCTTGTCCCAGTCCTTGATCTCCGGCGGCTTGGGCGCCAGCTTCGTGCCGGCAGGCACCACGCCCATCTGCCACCTGGCGCGCCAGCGTCTCCTCGCGGATCTTGTCCCAGCCCTGGTCGAACTTGCCCTTCCACTTGGCGATCCACTCCTTGGGCACGTGGTGCGGGGCGTGGGTGGCGCCGGGCGCGAAGTAGATGAACGAACGGCCTGTCGGGCGTCAGCGCCTTCTGGTGCTTGATCCAGGCCCGCGCCTTCTCGGTCATGTCGGTCATGAAGTGGTAGTTCGGGTCGTTCGGCAGTTCGACCACGCGCGGTGCCGTCGTACAGGTAGCGGCGCCCACTGGTTGGTCTCGCCGCCGAGGAAGCCGTAGAACTTGTCGAAACCCTGCCGCGTCGGCCAGCGATCGAAGGGGCCGGCCGATGCTGGCCTCCCACGCAGCGGTCTCGTGCCACTTGCCGAACGCGGCCGTGGCTGTAGCCGTTCAGGCGCAAGGTCTCCGCCAGCGGCGCGGCGCAGTTGGGGATCTGCCCGGTGGCGCCCGGGAAATCCGGTCGCCATCTCGGTGATGAAGGCCATGTTCACCGTGTGATGATTGCGGCCCGACTTGAGCGCTGCGCGCGTCGGCGAGCAGAGCGCGGTGGTGTGGAAGTTGTTGTAGCGCACCACCGGGCAACTGGCGAAGCGCATGTCGCCGTGCGCGGGAAGACGGGATGTCGCGGAACGGACCGGTTGCCGGACCACCGGTGTGCCAGGCGGCATCTCCGTCGTGTCGACGGTGGCAATGCAAGTGCGCTATCTTCACTCGCCGGCGACGCCCACTCATTGCGCCTGCACGGTCCTGTTCCGGGCACCGTTGAACCGGTGATCGATTCCCCAGCGCGCCGACATCACGGGCGCCCCGCAGCCGGCAGCGGCGCCATCATTTCCGACACGGCGGCGTCGATGGCCGGGCCCGGGTTGTTGCGCGCTTCGTTGGAGACGCTGCCCTCGGCGATGGCCTGCCACACCAGCAGCTTGCGCTTCGCCTCGACGACGTCGACCGTCAGCGTCCCTTCCCGGTAGGTGACCGTCTCGATCGTCGACATGCCGAACCCGCCGTAGTAGCCGCGGCGGTAGCCGTAATAGCCCATGTTGGGCATGGAGCGGATTTCCTGCTTCTCCTGTTCGTTGGCAAAGAAGTTGAGCAGCAGATCGGGCGCCGTCTCGCTGTAGACATAACCCTTGGACTCCATGACGCGGCGGGTCGCGCCCTTCAGCCGCCCGCTGAAGACCGATTCATAGCCGGCGCTGTCGGTGGCCAGCGGCGAAAAGTAGCCGAAGGTCTTGTAGCTGGCGAAGTCGGCCGCGGGATTGATGTCGCGCCGGATCTCGGGGCCCGTGGTGCAGGCCACCAGCAGGCCGGCGGCGAGCGCCGACGTGGCAGTACGGCGAAGTGCGACGACGGCACGCATGGTGAATCTCCCGTACAGCCTACTTCTTGCCGATGCCATGCGCCTTGTCGAGGCCGTTGCGCAGAATGCGCGCCCACGCGGAGGCGATGGCCTGGGCCTCGGCAACGTTCACCGACTTGGTCGTGAGCGTCATCATGCCGGTGCCGCGCGCTTCGCGTCGGTCGACCACGCGTGCGATGACCTCGCCGGTCTCCGAGTCGAAGAGTTCGGCAAACAGCGTCATCTCGACCGGCGAAACCGTGAAGGCTTTGTTCGGCCCGCTTGACAGGACATCGGGCGCAGTCACGTAGAGGTTGACGATGTTGACCCTGACGCGCAACACGTCCGCACCGATCTCGTTGACCACCTTGTAGGTGCTCTTGGCTTGCAGTTCGCTCACGAACTCGTCGTAGACGATCTTCGCCACGCCCTGCCGGATGCTCTCGCGTTCTTCGGCACTCAGCTTGAAGCTGCTGCCGGTTCGCTTCGGATCCCAATCCTTGCGAAACGCCACCTCGACCGGATCGAGCTTTACGCGGCTGTAGCCCGCCAACGTTGCGCCGGGGCGCACGTATGCGAGGTCGACGCCCTTGACGGTGACCTTCTGCAGGCCGTCATAACTCAGCGCCTGCTCGAGGTCGGCCTTGGACGCCGCGAACGTGGCCGGCAAGCAAAGCATCGACGCCAGCACCGGCACGATACGAACGAACTCTTGCGAACTGCATTCCGGGCTCCCTTGACTTGCCTTGTCCGCACCCTTGGCCACGACCGAACGCGTTCGCGCGTGCGCCAAAGAAACACTAATGCTGATATTCTCGCCGCGGATTGATTCGCGTCAAATCTCTGGTTGCGCTTGCGGATCATCCTTCAAAGCGGTTCCCACGATGGGCATGCGCCGTCGGCGCCACAATTCGACCAACGCAATTGGAGATTGACAATGAGTTCAAACATCGCCTCCAGATCCGTCCCCGTGTTCGTGTTCGGGGCACTTGGCTGCGGCGCGGCGGGTTCCGCGTTCGCACAGTCGGCTTCGCCGGCGCAGGCCCTGCTCGACGACCGCTTCGTCTTCAACCTCGGCGCGTTCGTGATGCAGACGGACGTGACGGCACGGCTGAACGGGCAATCGACCACCAACCCCGACGTCGACTTCGACAAGACGTTCGGCAAGCCGAACGACGCGACGCGGGTGCGTGCCGACGCGCTGTGGCGCATCACGCCGACGCACCATGCGCGTTTCATGTACTTCAACAACAGCCAGACACGGTCGCGTGTTCTGAGTGAGGACGTCGTCTGGGGCGACTACACGTTCGCTGCCGGCTCCGGCGTCGAGGCGTCGACGAAGTTCTCGATCGCGGAGTTCGCCTACGAGTACGCCTTCATGCGTCAGCCGTCGTACGAGGTGGCAGGCACCTTCGGCATCCATTACACCGATATCTCGCTCAAGCTTTCCGGCAACGCCACGGTCAACGGCACGCCGGTGTCGGGGGCGACGAAGGAAGCCTCCGCGCCCGCGCCGCTGCCGGTGATCGGCCTGCGTGCCGGCTGGGTCGTCGCGCCCCAGTGGTATGTCGAGGCGCAGGCACAGTTCTTCAAAGTGAATGTCAATGGTGTCGACGGTTCGCTATCCGACCTGCGCCTCGGCGCGACCTACATGTTCAACCGCAACTTCGGCCTGGGCATGGGCTACAACCGCTTCTATACCAAGGTCGACGTGAGCAAGGACACGTTCGACGGCCGTCTGAAATTCGGCTACTCCGGCCTGCAGGCCTACTTGACGAGTACGTTCTAACCGCAACGCGGGGCCTTCGCCCGCCCGGGCGATTCACCCCGGATCGCCCGTCGAGGCCGCAGCGCGGCCTCAGCCTGGCTGCCAGTGCAGCCAGGTCGCTGCGGTCCACGAGAACTGCGTGCCGCCCAGGCCGCTGCCGTCGATCGGGTCGTAGTACTCGTGAAACCCCGAACGGTCGAACAGCGCCATCGAGCTGGCCTTCACGCGCTCGGCGAGAACGATCTCGCCGGCATCGCGCAGGCCGCTCTCGATCAGCAGGTTCATGTGCTGCCATATCGGGCCCCGCCAATAGCGCCGGGCCTCGAACCTGGCGGCGCTGACGCGCGTCGACGGCACGCCGAAGGGCGCTTCATCCAGCCAGGCGGCCAGGGTGCTTGCCTGGCGCGGTGAAGCGAGCCTTGGCATACCACGCGAGGAAGCCGCCGTGCACCGGCTGCTCGATCAGCTCACCGCTGACGAGGTCGAGGTTGGCATGCATGCCCAGCGAGTCGCTCCACAGCCGCGGCGTGGCGGCCACCGTTCGGGCCATGGCGTCTTGCAGCGGCGCGCGATCGATCGGGATCGACAACGTGTCGGCCAGCGCCAGCAAGTCCAAGGTCGCGCGCTGCAGTATGAAGACGATGGCCGAGTCGACGACGCGAAACGGGCATTCGCGGGCGATCACCGCCGGGTCGAAGTTCGACTCGCGCATGAAGTCCATCAGCTTGACCACGCGGTCGTAGAAGTCCTGCGTCGGGCGCTGGCGGCCGTCGACATGATCGGTGTCGCGGCGGCGATAGGCGCGGGTCGCGCGCGGCACGCGGGCCAGCGGCGCGTCCCAGGCCGGCGCGTTGTCGCGGCCCGTCTCCCACGGGTGCACGCACATCACCAGGCCGCTGTGTCTGCGGATCGCGCGTGCGGTACCACCAGGCATGGTGGCGCGCGATCGCCGGCAGCAACTCGCGCAGGCGCTCTGCGGCCAGCGCCTTGTCTGTCGCGCGCTCGAACATCCAGCGCAGCATGGTGGCGTGCAAGGGCGGCTGGCTGATGCTCGACGTCGGTGGCGACAAGTGCGCCAAGCCCCATTCCTCGGGCCCGGGGAAGTAACTGTCGGCGCGCTGGTGAAAGACGATGTGCGGCAGCAAGCCGTCTTGCGCGCCGCCGTTCCATTGACCCTTCAGGAGCCAGCGGAACTCTTCCCACGCGCGGGGCTCGTCGAAGGTGATCCAGCCGAGCGCCGTGACGGCCGCGTCCCAGTCCCACTGGAACGGGTACAGGCCTGCGGTCGGCACGGTGTAGCCGCCGCGGTCGTTGGCGCGCAACGTGGCTTGCGCCTGGCGGGTCAGCTCTGCGGCGCGGTCGGGCGTCATGCCGCTTGCAGCAGTTTGCCGTCGGCGCCGTACCAGCGCGCACAGCCTGCGCGCGCGCGCAGCGTGAGCCGATCGCCGGCGTGCACGGCCGGCTCGATGCCCAGGCTGATCCGCAGCAGTTCGTCGCCGACGCGGGTCGTTACCTGCTGGCTGGCACCGAGCATCTCGACGACCTTGGCGTCGACGGTCAAACCCTCGCTGGCGAGATCGAGGTCTTCGGGGCGAATGCCCAGGGTGGTCGCCCCCGCCGGCGCCGACACACCGAGCGCCCGCTGGGCCTCGCCGGCGCTGAGGAAGTTCATCGGCGGGTTGCCGATGAAGCCACCGACGAAGCCGGTGGCCGGTTGACGATAGACCTCGCGCGGGGCCGCGTATTGCACGATCTCGCCGCCGTGCATCACGGCGATGCGGTCGGCCAGGCTCATGGCTTCGGTCTGGTCGTGGGTGACGTAGATGGTGGTCGTCTTGAGGTCGCGCAGCAGCCCCTTCAGTTCGCTGCGCATCTCCAGACGCAGCAGCGCGTCGAGGTTGGACAGCGGCTCGTCCATCAGCAGCACATCGGGCTTCACCGCCAGCGCGCGCGCAACGGCCACGCGCTGGCGCTGGCCGCCCGAGAGCTGCCCGGCGTAGCGGTCGAGCAGATGTTCGATGTGCACCAGCCCGGCGCTGAGCCGGACCTGCTTCTCGATCAATGCCGGGCTGGCCTTTTGCATGCGCAGGCCGAAGGCGATGTTCTCGCCGGTCGTCATGTGGGGAAAGACGGCGTAGTTCTGGAACACCATCGCGATCTTGCGCTCGCGCGGTGCCAGGCCGTTGAGCTTCCTGCCGCCGATGGTGACCGTGCCGCTGGTTTCGGTCTCCAGGCCGGCGATGATGCGCAGCAGCGTGGTCTTGCCGCAACCCGACGGGCCGAGCAGCACGCACAACTCCTGGGCGCGAATTTCGAGCGACACCGCTTTCAGCACGGTATTGCCCTTGAATTCCTTGCGCACGGCATCGATCTGAATGACGGACATGGGTGTGGACCTCAGCGACTGGCGATGCCCCACATCGCGAACAAGTACTTGCGCACGACGAAGATGAAGATCAGCGACGGCAGCACGAGGAAGAAGCCGCCGGCAAAGCGGAAGTGCAGCGGGCTTTCTTCCAGGCTGGCGAAGAGAAACGCCGTCAGCGTGCGGTTGTTCAGCGTCAGCACCGATGCGGCGAAGACCTCGTTCCACGAGATCACGAACGAGAAGATCATGGCCGCGGCCATGCCCGGCAACGCCAGCGGCAGCACGATGCGAATGAAGGCGGAAAAGCGCGAGCAACCCAAGGTCCAGGCCGCCTCCTCCAGTTCGCGCGGGATGCCCATGAACAGGCTCGACGAGACGAGGATCGCGAAGGGCAGCGCCAGCGCGGTGTGCACCAGGGCCACGCCGAGCAGGGTGTCGTACAGGCCGACGGCAATGAAGCGCGTGACCAGCGGCAGCGCCAGGATGGCCAACGGGAAGGCACGCGTCATGATGATCATGACGCGGTACAGGTCCTGGCCGGGGAAGTCGAAGCGCGCCAGGGCGTAACCGGCGGGCGCGCCGAGCAAGAGCGCAAAGGCCATCGTCATCAGCGCGACGATCACGCTGTTGACCGTCGCCTTCCAGACGCCGCCGACGTTGAAGAAGAAGGCCAGCGTATCGAGGCTGAAGTGGGTCGGCAGCAGGGCCTTTGGCCAGGCGCTGATGGCGTCGCGCGGGCTGAGCGCACTCACCGCGATGATCAACACCGGCACCAGCCAGCACACGCTGATCACCACCGCCATCGCCTGGAAGAACCTCGCCGCCGGCGCCCGGGTCGCGGCCGTCGTCAAGCCAGCGTCTCCCGGCGTACGCGCAGCACGCGCAGATAGACCAGCGTCGAGCCGATCGACACCAGCAGGATGAACAGCGCGTAGGCCGACGCGACATGCGTGTTCTGGTACTGCACCTGCCAGTTGTAGGCCTCGCCGACCAGCACCGGCAGATCGCGCCCGGCGAGCGCGTAGACGACCGCGAAGACCTCGAACGCGAGCACCGTGCGCAAGATCAGCGCCGATTGAAGCGAGGGCTTGAGCAACGGCAGCGTGATCTTGAAGAAGCGCTGCCACGGTCCGGCGCCGAAGACTTCGGCGGCTTCCTTGTACTCCTTCGGTATCAGCTGCACGCCGGCGACCAGGATCACCAGCACGATGGCGGTGGCGCGCCAGATCTCGGCGACGATGACGCAGGCAAATAGCGCGATCGGCGTGCGGATCGACAACCATGTCGTCGGCCGGTCGAGCGCGCCCAGCGCATGCAGCACCGAGTTGAGATAACCGCGGTCGGTCAGGATGGCCAGCCAGACGATGCCCGCGGCCAGGTCCGACACGCCGAGCGGCAGCGTCCACGCGTACAGGTGTGCCATGCGCCCGCGCTCGATCTTGCCCAGCAGCATCGCCAGCCCGAGTGCGATCGCGACCTGCAGCGGCACGATGATCGCCACCAGGATCAGCGAATTGCGCAGCGCGACGCCGAAGTTCAGGTCGCCCGCCATCTTGCGCAGGTACTCGGTGGTCGGCACGCCCTGCGGCGTGACGAAGGCCACCAGCACCGTTTCGGCCAGCGGCCACAGGAACAGCAGCGCCAGGAACGCCACCGACGGGGCGATCAGCAGGTACGGCAGGCGCTGCGCGGTCACGGCAGCCGGTGGCGCGTCAGCTCACTGGGCGACCGGGCACGGCGCGCTGCCCGAATCGGTATCGGGGGCCCAGCACGGTGCGTTGGCGTCCTTCATCAGTTGATTGAGCGCCTTGCCCTGTTCGGCCAGTACGGTCTTGATGTCCTCGTTGCGCAGAACGATGCGCTGGAAGGTGTCGATGAAGGCCTTGTTGAACTCGCCGTTCTTCGCCCCCAGTCCGGTCGGCAGCAGCGACGCCTTGGCGTCGGCGGCGGCGAAGGTCTTGTTCATGCCGTCGGCGGCGAGTTGCACGCCGGGGCTCAACGCGCCGAGATCGGCCTTCACGACAGGGAAGAAGCCGACTTCACGCAGGATCAGCGCCTGCGTGGCGGGCTTGGTCAGGTGGTCGATCGCGCGTTCGGCCGCCGCGCGGTCGGGTGAATTCTTCGGCACCGCGATGCCGACGATCACCGGCATGTAGCCGCGGCCCTTGGCCGCTGCCGGGGCCGGGAAGGTGACGAAGTCATTCGCCTTCTCGGTCAGCGCCGGCAACAGGCGAGCCGTGTGGTCGAACGCGACCCAGACCTCGCCGGTCTTCAGCGGCTCTTCCATGAAGCCATAGGCGGTCGAGCGCGGGTTGACGTACTGCCACAGGTCCTTGAACTCGGCCCACATCTTCTGCGCGTCGGCGTTGGCGAAGGTGCGCACGGTGCCGCCCGTGTAGCTCGGGTAGAGCGAGGCCTGGAAGAAGCGGTGCATCAGCCCGCGCGGCCCGGCCGGGAAGCCGAGCTTGGCCTCGCCGGTGGCGTCCTTCATCGCCTTGGCCCAATCGCGCAGCTGGGTGAACGTCAGCGCGTTGAGGTTGGCCCCGGCCGGCAGGTACTTCAGGGCCTGCTTGTTGGCGGCCATCTGGAACGTGTTGGTCATCAGCGGCACGAAGCGCTGCGTATTGCCGCCGAGCTTGCCGAGCGACAGGGCCGCGGCCGAGAACTCGCGGCTCGCGCCGAGCCGCTTGACGATGTCGTCGAGGTCCTGCAGGCCGCCGAGCTGGTTGACCGGCGCCAGCTCGCCGTCGAGCGCGATCGTGACATGCACCTTGCCCTGCGCCGCGCCGAGCTCGGCCTTCATGCGCGTGAGGTAGGTGTTCGGATCCTCGGCCACGAAGTTCACGCTGTCGGGGGCGCCCTTCAGGATCACGTTGCGCATCTTCTCGGCCTCCTCGATGGGCCGCAGCTGGGTCGAGACGATGGTCGTCTGCGCGCTGGCGATCAGGGCATGGCCGACCAGCATGGTGGCGATGGCGACAAGGCGAAATGTCATGGCAAGTCTCCTTCAAGAGGTCGAGTGGAACGGTGGTCTGGAGTCCGTGTGGCAATGACCGATTCGCGTCGCTTCCAGCATTGCCGCCAAATGCGGCTTTGATGAACCGGAGAAACCCGCGTCATGGCATGCGCTGCCCTGTGCCGCTGGCCCAGCGGGTCGGAACATCGGACTCGTCGATGTTGTGCGCCCCGCAACTGCGTGCCGACCGATCAGGGATTCTCGGCGTCACGGGTCCGCCGCGCACTTGACTGGAAACAAGAGAATCACTGCAGAATGCTGGGATAATGCAGCCAGCGCGCAATTGCGGTCGCGCGTGGCCGCCGAGAAATCACGATCTGAGTGAACGTAAGGCGGCTCACATTCAATTCATTTCCCCAACTCCTGATGAACAGAAAGTCATGCACATGAATATGTCTTCAAAGCTCGCCATCGCCACGCTGGCAACCAGCCTGTGCGCGTTCTCCTACGCGCAAGCCCCGGCAGCCGCACCGGCACCGGCCAAAGCCAGCCCCGGCAGCCGCACCGGCTGACCCGGTCGTGGCGGCGCGCGTCGAAATGAGCGACGCCAGGAAGGTCTACAAGGAAAAGGTCGCCGCCGCAGACAAGGTTCGCGACGCCAAGGTGAAGGCCGCCGCCGACCAGGCGGTGAAGGAAGCCAAGGCGCAGGGCAAGGATGAGGCGGTGGCCAAGCGCGAAGCGTCCAAGAAGGCGAAAGCAGCCGCCAAGCCGGAGCATGACGCCGCCGTGAAGGCTGCGGCGAAGGAGCGCGACGCAGCCCTCGCCGTTGCCCGCAAGGATTCCAGCAAGGCCGCAGCGACCGTGACGCCTCCCGTCAAGCAGTGAGCACGCTGCACACGTCGCTCGCGTGACGTGGCAGGCCTGGGCGCCGAACCGAACCCCGATCGTTACCGGTCGGGGTTTTTCTTTTTCCGCGCCCAGCGTGGCAGTCGAAGCCCGAACCCGCAGGCGCGAAGGCGGCCGCCGCGCAACGTTCGGGCCTCCGAGCGGCGCCCGCTAGGCGTGAACCTCTTCTGATGGTCCTGCGTCGTGCACTTGCCGCTGCGCTGGCCCTTTGCTGTGGCGGCTGTGCCGCGCCGGTCGAGGTCAACAGGCCGGGAAGTGCAGCCGCGGTCGCTTCGAGCGCCAACGCGGCGCCCACGCTCGACGAGCTGCAGAACATGCGCTACGTCGGGCTGGGCGAATCGCCCGCCACGGTGACCTTGCACGATGGCCGCTGGACAGGTGCGCCAGCGCCATCGGGCGCCGCGGCGGGCGCGGTCGTCATGCTCGACGCCGATTTCCGGCTGGCCGGCGACCTCGATGGCGACGGCGTCGACGATGCGGTTGTGCTGCTCACACGCAGCAACGGCGGCACGGCGACATGGTCTTACCTGGCTGTCGTTGCGCGCGCGGCCGGCGCGCTGCGCAACGTCGCGACCGTGGCGCTCGGCGACAGGGTGCAGATCCGCTCGGCACGCATTGCCGACGGCACGCTATCGGTGAGCACCGTGCGCGCGGGACCGAACGACGCCGCGTGCTGTCCGGGCGAACTCGGCGAACAGCAATGGGCGCTCGTGGGCGGTCGCCTGGTCGCGCAAGGCAACTTCACTGCCGGTCGGCTTGCACTGACCACCTTGGCCGGCAGGACCTGGGTCCTGCGCGCGTGGGACGTCGGCGAGCCGGCGCCCGTGCAGCCGGTCGTCACGCTGGTGCAGACCGGCGGCGCCTTCACGGGGCGGTCGGGCTGCAATCGCTACACGGCCGGGGTCATGCCCGGGGCCATGCCGGGCGAGCTCTCGGTGGGATTGGTTGCGGCCACGCGGATGGCGTGCCCGGACGCCGAGTCGGCAGTCGAAGCCCGGTTTCTGCAGCAATTGAGCAGCGCGCGACGCTTCGACTTCAGGGCAGGGCGCCTGGCCATTTCGACGGCTGGCGCCGAAGGAGCCCGGCCAAGACGCTACTGTTCGAGGCCAGCGATCCACCGGCGGCGCGGTAACGGCCTTGGCGCGGCCCGTCTTGTTGCCGCTCTACTTGGCGATTGACTTCAGCGCAGACTGCAGCGGGACGGCGCCGGGGTTGCTGACGCTCTTCTTGATGAGGATGTCCGCCGGCGACGCGGGCTTGCCGTAGTAGGCCGCATTGAGGCCTTCACGCACGTCGATGACCTGGCCGTCGAGCGCCATGCTGGCATATGCGCCCTTGGCCTTCGAGTACGAAACGATGGCTGCGCTCATCGTGGCACCCTGGCCGGCGCCTTTCGGGCCGACGGCCACCGCGACATCCGCGCCGAGCTTGACCTTGGTCGAGAGCATCGAGTCGAGCGCCTTCTGGGTATTGATCAACAGCATGACTTCGGCCGCCTGCCCACCGGCCAGCAAGCCCAGGCTGATGCCGCCCATCGAGTAGAACGCCGGTGCACTGAACGTGCCCGTCTTGCCGTCGCGCACGAGCAGCACGCCGGTACCGCCCGATCCGCCGATGATGAAGCCGCCTTCGATGATCTGCGGATACACCAGCACGGCCTTGGCCTTGGCCAGCAATTTGGGCATGCTGGCGTAATTGGGATCCTTGGCGAACGCGTTGACGGTCACCGTGGCCTTGTCGACGACGGCCTTGGCATCGCTGGCGTCGTCTGCGCGCGCTGGCAGGCTGCCGAAAGCGGTGGCCAGCGCGATGGCGATGGCGGTCAGGGTGAGACGGCGGCGGGTCGGGTTCATGGATCTTCCTCGGTGGTTCGGTGGGGTCGCTATGGCGGACTGATTCTTGAGACAGGCCCATCCAAACGAACGTGACTCGCCTGGACCGACCCGATGATTTCAGCTTACGCAAACGGGCCCGGCTCGCGTTGACGCGGCTCAACGCCAATCACGTCGCAACGGAGCAGATGCCCATGCATTGCCGGCGCTACCGGCGCGGCCAGCCTCATCAGGCAGCCGGCCCAGCCCGTACATGACTTCCAGGATCGGGCTCGGCCGGCCGAGCGCACCGAACCAGCGGTTGTAGATCTCGCCCAGCGCGCTGCTCTTGTAGACCTGCGCCAGCGCGGTATCCACGGCCAGCCGCAGCGCCCAGTCGCCGCGCGGCAACACGATGGCATAGGGTTCGAAGGACAGCGCATCGCCCAGCAGCGCAAGCGATTTCGGGTCCTTGGATTTGCCGGCCAGCCCGATCAGCAGCACGCGGTCGCTGGCGAAGGCGTCGATCGTGCCGGCCTCGAGTTGCGCCAGGCCTTCGTCACGGCTCTTCACCGGCACCACGACGGCGTTGACCATCTTGGCCTTCATCGCCTCGGCGATCGCACGCTCGTTGCTGGTGCCGGCGATGACGCCGATCTTCTTGTTGGCCAGATCCATCAGTGAGTTGCCGGCGGTCGAGGTGCGCACCAGCAGCCCGGTGCCGTCGACGAAGGTCAAGCGTGGAAAAGCCGACCTCCTTCATGCGCCCGAGCGTGACGGTGGTGGCGCCGCATTCCATGTCGGCCTGGCCGCTGCTGACGGCGGTGAAGCGGGTCTGCACCGTCACCGGCACCCACTTGACCTGCAGCGGCACGACGCCGATCTGGCGCTCGATGGCGCCGATCACGCTGCGGCACAGGTCGACCATGTAGCCGCTGGGCTTCTTCTCGTTGTCCTCGAACGAGAACGGGATCGCATCGGTGCGGTAGGCCACCGCGATGGTCTTCGTTTCCTGGATCTTCTTCAGGCGTCCATCGAGCGGCGCGTTGCCGCTCTGGGCGAGGGCGAGCGCGGGTGCAAGGCACAACGCGGCAATGAGGGTGAGCAGACGATGCATGGTCGTGGACTCCGTGGGGTGGGGTGGGCCCACTTTGGGGCCGCGCATTCTATGCGAGGCCCCCGGGCCGCGTGCCGTCGACCGCAAGCGAGTCGCCGGGCGACCCTGGCGCGAGCGTCGGCTGTCGACGCTCAGAAGTAGCGGCGCCAGTCGAAGATCATCCGCAGCCCGATCGAGTAGATCGTCTCGAGCTTCGCCGCCGGCGCGCCCGGCGGCCAGGTGACTTTCGAGCTCTGCGGAACGTCGGCGCCGACAAAGAGCTGGATCAGCACCGCCGAACTCTGCCGGGTATCGAACGCGCGGTAGGGCCGGTACTCCAGGATCGGCAGGTCGAAGTGGATCGACTTGAAGTCGACCACCCGCGGCTCGGCGCCCGGCGTCGCGCCCGGCACGACCATCGTGTTCTCGAAGCCGTAGCCGTAGAAGGTGGCACCCAGTTCGCGCCCGAGCACGAACTGGAAGCGGCCGATGCCGGTCGCCCAGCCCGCCTGCCAGGGAATCAGCCCGCCGTTGCTGGCGGCTGACCGCCATGTTGGTGTAGGTCGTGGGGGAGACGAGATACAGCGGCGAGGCCAGCAGCAGGTCGCCGGGGATCAGGTAGAACGGCATTCGCAGCCGGGTCGAAATGCCGAAGCGCGACCGGACCGCGGAGACGCCGCCGGCCGCCTCGAGCGCGGGTGACGACATCGGGAGCTTGTTGGTCGAACGCGTGTCGCCGCGCAGGCCGATCGACCCGAACACCAGCCCGTCGCCCGACTCCCCGATCACGCCGTCCAGGCCCAGGCCCGCACGCAGCGACAGGTCGGCGCCGCCGATCCAGCCGTTGGCGTGACCGAAGGGTCGTAGCCGCCACTGATCGCGCGAAAGTCCCCCGAGCCGACGAAACCGATGAACGGCCCCACCTCGGCGCGAAAGCGCGGCATCGAGCCCAGCCCCGGGCCGAGGCCCGGGATCGGCGTCGGGCCCAGGACGTCGGGCAGCAGCGCAATGGCCTCCGGCGTCACGCGCAGGCCCTCTTCGCGCCGCTTGTCGAACGCGTTGTTCTTGCAGACGTCGAAGGCGTCGGGCTCGCCGCGCGCCGCGGGTGTGTGCTTCAGTCGGAAGCCGCGTTCCGCGCCCGGTCGCGTGGTCGATCAACTGCTCCAGGCTGGTGCGTACCGCGCTGGCCGCGCGCTCCGCGTCCTGCGGCCGCATGTGCGCGTCGCCCATCAGCACCACCGATTCGCTGCCGCCCTTCCAGGTGAATACCTCCAGCCCGGCCTCGTTGTAGTAGTCGTGGGTGCCCTTGCGCTGCGACACGTCGCCCCAGGCCCCGGCGACGTGGCCGGCCGCGAAGGTGTCCTCCAGGAAGTGCACCGCGAAGCCCTCGTCGGCCAGCATCGCCCGCGCCAGTGCCTGCCGTTCGGCAGGCGCGAGTGGCTCGGTGGCCAGCCGCGTGGCCTTCTGCAAGCGCACTGACGTGAAACCAGGCGTAGACGCCGACCGCGCTGATCTCGGAGCCGAAGCTGAGGGCCAGTTCCGCGTACTCCTTGGGCGTGATGTCGGTACGCGGCCGCGGGATCAGGAAGTGCGCGTTGTTGGAGCCGGCGCGGGTCGCGTACTCGACGTCGGCCCGCTGCAGGCGGGTGTCCGAGGTGCGCAGGGCGTTGATGCGCTGGGCGCGCAGGGCCTCGTCCTCGATCAGGCGCTGAATATCGCCGGCCACGTCCTTGCTGCGGACATTCACCTCCGGCCGGGCGGTGACCGCAATGCGCCCGAGGTCCACCTTCAACTGCGCCGCCACGTCGGCGACCTGCAGGATCCAGTCGGTGTCGAGTGCGTTGTCGAGCATGTTCTTGCTCGAGCACGAGTGGTCGCCGGCGATCGCGGGCAAGGCCGCCCAGTCGAGGCAGGCCGGGCGCGACGCCCTGCGCCGTATCGGCAGCCTGTTCGCACAGGCGAGTCTCGTGGCCGGCGCGGGCTTCGCGCCAAAGGCGATCGAACAGCGGCCGGCGCTCGGCGTCGAGCTTCTCGACCGCCAGCAACGCGATGTCGCGGTGTTCGGGGTAGACCCAGGCGCGGGCGGGGCCGGCCAGGCCGACGACGGCCAGGACCGCCAGTGCGGCCGCACTCGAGCGGAATCGGGGCAACTTAGTCATCGGCCAAGGCTCCATTGCGACAGACGATTGAAACTTGGCGCCGGCGACCGCGGCGCTGTGCCGGCCGCGCGGCGAAGCGGCGCACGTCTGCGGGCGCCTGCTACTTCCCATTCGCGGCGAGGTCCTCTTCGACGAAGCGCAGCACCGCTTCCATCAAGGCTTCGCGCGGGTAGGCGTTCTGGGTCACGAACATCGAGCCGACGGTCTCGTGCGTGCGCGCGATCGGCAGGGCGATCGCCCAGTGGTCTGCATTGATGTAGCCGACCAGGCTCGACCCCGGAATGACCTGGTCGTAGAAGATCACCTGGCTGTCGTTGCGCCCGTCGATCGTGCTCAGCTTGGCCGCGCTGCCGTGCAGGATCGACGAGATCCGCTCGGGTTGCGGCAAGGTCACGACCGAGTAGGTCGGCACGCCCGCGGGCAGCGGGTTTTGCGCCAGCCAGGCCTTGCGCACGTTGGGGCGCAGGCTGGCCACGGCGCCGCCGTCACCGGCATCGCAGGTGGCGCCGGGAAAGTGCCGCAGCAGATCCGCCTGGTATTGCTCCGCATTGTTGGCCAACGCCGAGCCGCCCACCGCGCCCGCCATGCTGACGACGGCGGCCAGGCGAGGCCGGATCTCCGGATGCCTGACGATCGCCTCCAGCACATCGGGCGTGCCCTTCGAATAGCCGACCAGCACCAGCCGCGGCGCGCCCGGCCCCAGGGTCATGGCCATCACGGCGTCGCGGATCTGGCGTGCGTTGGTGGTGATGCCCGACAGCGCATCGACCTTGATCATGGCCATCTCGTAGCCGTACTTGCGCACATGCTGGCCCACGGTGCCGGGCGGCTGCAGCCATTGCGCGATGCAGTCGTAGCCGATGCCCGGTACCACCGCCGCGACCAGGTGCCGGCTCGACACACCGAGCGCGACGGGCTGACCCGTCGGCGCGGGTTCCGTGCCGAGCGTCGTCAGCGCGTCGTCACAGGGCCGGTGGTCCGGCACCTCGCCGGCGCGTGCCTGCAGCACCGCGCAGTAGATCTCGCGGAACCGCCCGCGCTTGTCGTGCACGCCGGCCTGCGCGGCCGGCACGAGCACGAGCGGCGGCGTCTCGGTCGTGAATGGCTGAAGCGGTGCGCTGGCGCAGCCGACCAGCGCCAAGCACCACGGCAGCGGCGACGGCGACGCTCGCGCGACGAATCGAGTCGGAATGCGGGGTTGTCGTCATCGATTCTTGGCTGCCTTCGGCGATAGGGTAAGCGATAGACGTGATCCCTGGCCCCGATCTTGTCGCAATCGAGCACACCGCAGCCTCTGCACATGCCGCGCGCCTACTTGCCGAGTGCCGTCGCGCACGGGCTCGGATCGGACCTGGCCTTCTTCAGCACCGCGTCGGCGAGCCACCACGGGGTGGCCATCACGGCAACGCCGGCGTTCACGGCCGACTTTGCCACGCCGACCGCATCGACGCCCAGCGCCGGAGCGCCCAGCGTGCCGCCGACCCGCACGATCTTGGCGATCGACGCCGAGCCGACCCCGATGCCACTGGTCACGACGGGGGTCACGGCGATGTCGATGGCCTCGGTGCGCAAATTCAGGCTGCCGTTCAGGATCACGTTGTACTTGGCCGTTTCGGCGGCGATGCCTTGGTCCGAGCTCAGGATGCCGTTCTTGATCGGCACGCGTGCGGCGATGCACTTGACGTCGGTCTCGGGCTCCTTTTCCGGGACCGGATTGGCCAGGTCGAGCGTGCGCGTCACGACCCCGCGATCGAGATTGACGGCGGCACTGCGCAGTTGCAGCGGGCCGACCTGCACACGCGCTTGGCCGTCGAGCGAGCCGAGCAGCGCGTGCAAGGTCTTGCCGCGCCCGTGAACCTGCAGCGTCAGCTCGGTACGGCCACCGGTCATCAGGCCCGGATGGCCGAAGCGCGTGGTCATCGCTCCGAGGTCCAGGTCTTTGCCGTCCAGCCGCAGGTCCCACGCCGCCTGTTCGGCGTCGACCGTGGCCGATGCGCTCAGCAACTGGCCGCCATCGCCGGCAAGTTGCATCGGTTCGGCCTTCAGTCGGCCGTCGGCAATGAGTGCGCGAAGCAGCACCGGGCCGAGCGGTGTCGCGCCGTCGAACTTGACGCTGTCGATGCGCAGTTCGACATCGGCGTCGATGGCGCGCAAGGCATCGACGGGCAGTGCCAGGTCGGCAATGGCGCGTGCACCCGCCGCAGTGGGGCTCTTGCTGCTGCCGGTGGCAGCCGGCTGCGCGAGCGCCGAGGCATCGAGCAATGCGGATTGCAGCTTCGTGCTGACCTTCAAACGCTTGGGGCCCCGCGTCAGCGCGACTTCACCGGTGATCGTCGCGGCCGCGCTGGCGAGCTTCAGTGCCGTGATCGCATAGCCCTCGGTCGCCGTCGGTCAGCCTTGCGCTCGCCGTGAACGCAGGCAATGCGCCCAACTTCAGGCCGGTGAAGGCGGCGAGTCCCGCAGTGCGCGTGACCTCGACATTCACCTGGAGTTCGAGTGCCGCGAACTTCGCCACCTCGCCGACCGTGCCGCTGACGGTCATGCTCGCGCCGTCCAGCGCCAGGCTGAACTGCTTGACGCGCGAGGGCGCCTGCGGTCAGCTGCGCCGCGCCGCTCACCGGGCCGAGCGAGCGCCGATCGGGCAGCACCAGGCGATCGAAGCGGAGGTCTGCGTCGACATCGACCGCCAACGGCCGGGCTCGCCGCGGCCGGCTTTGACGCGCCGGACTTCGATGGCGCGCAGCGGCAGTTCCGACAGATCGACCAGCGGCCCGCTGAGCTTGGCCGTGACGCGCGGACGCGGCTCGCCGGGGGCGAACACGACGCGGCCCTGCACCGACGTGCGGCCGAGCGCCAGCTTGAGCTCGTCGAGCACGTAGCCGCCCTGCGGGCCGGTGACGTTTGCCGTGGCCCGCAGCGCAGGCAGGCGCGGCAGGTCGACGCCGAACAGCCGGCCGGCGGCCGTGCTGTCGTTGACTTCGGCCGCCATGGCCAGCGCAAGGCCCTGCCCATGCAGCAGGTCGTCGATCTGGCCGCTGGCGCGCAGGCGCTGCCCGGGCCGCCCGGCGGTGGCTTCGATCGCCGTCAGGCGCAGCGCATCGAGCGAGCCCTGCAACCGCGCCTGGCCCTGGTAGGGCCCGATCGGCGAGACAGGCTTGCCGAAGAAGCTCGACAACTCCGCCAGCTTCGCTGCCTTGCAGCGCGACGTTGACGTCGATGCCGGTCATGTTCGCCGGGTCGGCGATGCTGCCATCGAGCTTGACGTTGGCGCCACCCAGCGTGGCGTTCAGCGCGCTTGCGGTCAGGCGGCCGTCTTCGAGCGCCAGTCGCCCCCGGCCCGAGCGCAATTCGCGGCCACCGGGAAAGACCAGCCGCGCGATCTGCAGTTCGAGCTCGACGTCGGCGAACTTCCAATGCCCGGCCGGGCGTCGGCGACGCAGGTGCGGCGGCGGCTCGCGCTCGGCAGCCGCCGCTCGCGGGCGGCCGGCGCGCGAGGTCGATCAGCGGCGATGTCACCTTGCCGCTGATGCGCAGTCGCGGCCCGCCGCGCTCGACCTGCAGCGACGCGCTGACCGTGCTCTCGGCGACCTTCAGCTCGAGATCGTCGACGCGGATCGCCTGCCGCGCACCGCGCACGCGGGCGCTGGCGCGAAACGGCGGCACGCGCTGGCCGCCTGCCGCCGTGCCGAGCTGCCACCAAGCGGTCGACGAGGCCGTGAGCTTGACGTCGATGCCACTGGCCGCGCGCAGGTCTGCAACGCTGCCGCGCAGCGTGATCTGCGGCGTGCCGCGGCCACCGGCCGTGATGTCGATCGATGGCAGCGCGGGCGCCGCCGCGGTGCCGGCCACGCGTGCCGCGATGCGGTACGCGCCCAACGCCGGCAGCGATGTACCGACCCACCGCGCGAGTTCACTGACTTCGGCCCCCTCGAGCAGGAGGTCGAGGCCGCTGCTCTGCCACTCATAAGCCACCGGCAGCCGCGCGTTTGCCCGCGACCTCGCCGCGCGCCGTCAGGGCCATGCGCCCGGGCGTGCCGGCCGCGACATCGATGCCGGCAAACACTGGCGCGGCCAGCGTGCCCCTGAGCTGCGCCGTGCCGCGCAGCGGCCCGGCCGGCGTCAGGTTCGCACCGAACAGCGCGCCGACGTCGGCGATTTCTGCCGCCTTGGCCTGCAAGGCGAGGCTGAATCCGCCCAGTTCGCGCGGCCTGTCGATGCTGCCGCGCACGCTCACGCTCGCCGCGCCGAACTTGCCTTCGAGCGCCACCGGATACGGCGTGTTCGCGAGAACCGCCGCCAGCGGGCCGATCGTGCCGGTCACCTCGGCGGGCTTGCCATTGATCGTCGAGCGCGCGCTGAGTTCGATCGACTGCGCAGCCGACGCGGCAACGATGAGCGCCGAGTCGAGCTGCACCGGCGTCGCCTTGCCGGTCTTGCCGTCGCGGTAGGTGAAGGCGACCGATTGCAGCGAGAGCCGTTCGACCCAGAAGGCGTCGGGCGATGCCGGCTTGGCCGCAGGCGCGGAAGCGATGACCCAGTTGCCGCCGCCAGCTGGCATCGGTCTCGAGCAGCACGGTCGCGTCGCTCAGCATGAGCTGTCTGACCCGCAACCGGCCCGACAGCAATGCCCACACGTCGAGCTCGGCGCTGGCGCGGCCGACCTGCGCCAGCCACGGCTGCGAACCCCAAGGCGCATTGGCAAAACGCAGCTGCGACACCACCAGCGCCGGCCACGGCGTCAACGTGACGGCGACCTCGCCGATGCTCAGCTCGCGCCCGGTTTCAGCCTTGACGACTTCGGCAATCTTGGGCGCGAGCCAGCGCGGCACCAGCAATGCCGCGGCGATCGCGACCGCCGCCAGCGCCGCGGCGAGCAGCGCGAACGCTGTGATCACCAGCCGTTTGAGTCGCAACGTTCAGCACCCACTTCATCTTGGATCGTGCAGATTGTCGTGCGACAGCGCTTGGACCGCAGAGTGCGCGCCTGGGATCGGCCTCGACGCTCAGCCGCTGGCGATAATGTCCGCTGCCATGCCGAGTCAGGGAATTACCTTGCAATCAACGACAGTGGCTCGCCTGACCAGGCAATGACGCGATGCCAACGCGCAGTTCATCGCTCGGCGCGGTGCTGCGATGCCGCTGGCGCTGCTGCTCCCGATCGCGGCTGCGCACGCACAGGGGCTCGATCCGAGGGCGTATGCGAACCTTCCGGTCGGACTCAACTTCGCGATTGCGGGCTACGGCTACACGGAGGGCAAGATGGCGTTCGATCCGTCGACGCCGATCACCGACGCGCAGTACTACAGCAATGGCGCGGCGCTTCGCCTATGTGCACACATTCGCTGCATGGGGCAACTCCGCCAGGTTCGACGCGGTACTGCCGACGGCCACGCTTTCGGGGCACGGATTGTTGGCCGGGCAAGCCAGGCAACGCGAAGTGTCGGGTCTCGGCGATCCGCAATTTCGCGTCGCGGTGAACTTCTATGGCGCGCCGGCGCTGTCGATGAAGGAATTTGCGGGCTACAAGCAGGATCTGCTCGTCGGGGCGAGCCTGCAGGTGTCGGCGCCGCTGGGGCAATACGACAACAGCAAGCTGGTCAATATCGGCAACAACCGCTGGTCGTTCAAGCCGGAGCTGGGTGTGTCCAAGGCCTGGGGCGCATGGACGGTCGACCTCGCGCCGAGCGTCACGTTCTACACCGACAACAACGATTTCAATGGCGGCAACACCTTGGCGCAAGAGCCGCTGTACGCGGTGCAGGGCCATGTCGTTCACAGCTTTCCAACCGGCAGCTGGATCGCGCTGGGCGCCACCTACTTTGCCGGCAATCGCACCAGCCTCAACGGCGTGAAAGGCGACAACATGCAGGGCAACTCGCGGGTGGGCCTGACCTTCGCATTGCCGCTGGACCGGTCCAACTCACTGAAGCTGTACGCCAGCACGGGCACCTCGACCCGCACCGGCAGCGAATTCTCGGCCGCGCGGTGTCGCCTGGCAGTACCGCTGGATTGACGGGCAGTAAGGTAGGTCGCGCGTGAGCCGCTCGCCAATGCACAGCCGGTGAGGGAGTAACGCAGGGCCAACCCTATAATTTCCCGCAGAACGTGTCGCTGGTGCCCGCAGGGCATCGTGTTGATCGTCGTCATGGCGTCGAGCACGCCTCGAAAGGGACTTTGATCATGTTGAACCTCAGTCGCGCCGCCCTCGGGGCCGCCGCCCTGTGCTTTGCGTTTTCCGCGCTGGCGCAGAAACCCATCACCTATCCGGCCAAGGGCCAGACCGCGGCGCAGCAGCAAAAGGACGACGGCGAGTGCTACACCTGGGCCAAGGGCAACACGGGTATCGATCCCGCCGCGGTCGCAGCAGCGCCGCCTCCGTCCGCGCCGCCGCCGACCGCAGGCGCAGGGGGCGCGCGCGTGGCGGGCGCGGCCAAGGGCGCGATTGTCGGTGGTGCCATTTCGGGCGGTGAAGACGATGCGGCGAAGGGCGGTGCTGCCGTGGGCGCCATGGCCGGGGGCGCCAAAGCCCGACAGCAGAAACAAGCGCAGGCCCAGGCGACGCAACAGCAGGCGACACAGCAGCAACAGCAGGCGATGGGCACCTTCTACAAGGCCTACGGCGCCTGCATGGAAGGCCGCGGGTACACAGTCAAATGACGAAACTGACCGCACTCCAGTCGGCACGTCAGTCCATTGGTGCTGCGCTACGAGCGTTGTCGCAACGCCGCGGCAGCGCTGCGCGATCGGCTCGCTCGATTCCCGGCCATCGCGGCCGCTCAGGCGCAGCCGGGCGCGACGCCTGGGCCGTGGAAGTACACCGCGTCGATCAACCTCTTCCTGCCGACCATCGGCGGCTCGTCGACGTTCCCGGCCGAAGGCACGCCGATCGACGTCGACCGCGCAGCAGATTCTCAACGCGCTGAAGATGACTTTCATGGGCACGTTCGACGCCCACAACGGCAGCTGGGGCGTGATGACCGATCTCGTCTACGTCGACCTCGGTGGATCGAAGTCGAACAGCCGCGACTTCACGATCGGCAACATCGGCCTGCCCGCCGGCACGACGGCGGACCTGGACCTGGACTACAAGGCCACGGCCTGGACCATCGCCGGTGAGTACCGGGTGTCGTCGAACCCTTCGTGGACGATGGACTTGCTCGCCGGCGCGCGCATGTTCGACAATCGCCAGCGACTGCGCTGGAGCATCTCCGGCGATATCGGGCCGCTCCCGCCGACATCGAGGACCGGCAGCGCCGAGCTCAACCAGAGCGTCTGGGACGGCGATCGTCGGCGTCAAGGGTCGCTATGTGTTCGGCGCCGATCGAAAGTGGGCCGCGCCGTTCTACCTCGATGTCGGCGCCGGCGACTCTGCCAGCACCATCCAGGCGGTCTGCCGGCGTCAGCTACGCCTTCGAATGGGGCGAGTTCAATACCCTGTGGCGTTATCTCAAGTACAACGCCAAGTCCGGTCAGCCGGTGACCAGCGTCAGTTTCAGCGGGCCGCAGATCGGCGCCGTCTTCCGCTGGTGAACCCATTCTCGACTCGGCCGCTCGAGCAATACCTTCCAACCCTGGAATTGACCCCATGACCACACCTCGATCCTCGCCGAGTTTCTTCGCCAGCGGTCGCCGCGGGCGCAGCCTGACCTTCGTTGCCGCCCTGGTCGCATCCCTCTTCACGACCGGCCTGCTCGCGCAGGCGCCGGCCGCCGCACCCACAGGGGCGACGGCGCCGGTGCCGGGCGACGAACTCGAAAAGCTCGTGGGCCGGATCGCGCTCTATCCCGACGATCTGGTGGCAGTCATCCTGCCGGCATCGACCAATCCGCTGCAGCTGGTGCAGGCGGACCGCTTTCTGGACAAGCGCAAGGCCGATCCCAAGCTGCCGATCGACGACAAGTGGGACGACGCGGTCAAGACCCTGCTCAACTATCCAGACATCGTGAAGATGATGAGCGCCGACCTCGACTGGACCAGCGCGCTCGGCGAGGCGGTGGTCGCCGACCAGGGCGACGTGCTTGAGGCCGTGCAGACCTTCCGCCGCAAGGCGCAGTCCGCGGGCAACCTCAAGTCCGACGACAAGCAGGTGGTGAAGACCGAGAAGGAAATCATCATCATCGAGCCGGCCGATCCGCAGGTGATCTACGTGCCGCAATACAACCCGACCACCGTCGTGACCGTGGGCGTGTCGCCGTACTACTACGGCTACTACCCGACGCCGTACCCGTCGTATTACTACCCCTATGCGCCCGGTGCGGCGTTCGCCGCCGGCGTGATCTGGGGTGCCGCCATCGGCGCGGCCTGGAACGGTGGCCACTACGGTGCGAATTACGGCGGCAACGCCAACATCAACATCAACCACAACACCAACATCAATACCGGCAACATCGGCGGCGGGGCGAATCAAAGGCCGGCGGGTGGGGGCGGCAGCAGTTCGTGGCAGTCCAACAAGCAGCCCGGCCAGGTCAGCAGTTCGGTCGGCAAGACCAACCAGAGCGCACGCGCGGGTGACTCCCGCGCCGGCGGTGGGGCTGGCGCCAGCGGCGGTGGTGCACGCCCTTCGACAGGTGCGACGGGCGGCCGGCGCAGGCGGCGCTCGACCCTCGACGGGTGCAACGGGCGGGGGTGCGGGTGGCGGCGCTCGTCCTTCGCAGGGCGCAACCGGTGGCGGTGGCGGTGGCGGCGCCAGTGCCAGCACCAACCGGTCCGGCAGTTCGGGCGGCAGCGCCTTCAGCAGCGCCGGCTCCTCGGGGCGGCAGGCGTCTTCGACCAGCTCGCGCGGCGCCAGCAGCCGTTCGAGCGGCGGCGGCGGCGCGTCGCGAGGCGGCGGTGGCGGCGGTCGTCGGCGCTAACGGAAGGAACCATGCCATGCGCCCAATCCACACCATTCAACGCGAGTCAATCAACGTGAACATTCTTCGCCTCTGGTCACTCCTGCAGCGGCTGGTATTGCCGCTCGCACTGGCGGTTCCGCTGGCCGCGATGTCCGCGCCGCAAGAAACGTACGAAACGCCGGAGGCGGCCGTTGAAGCACTGATGGCCGCGCTCAAGACCGACACCGACGCGGCCCTGATCCCGATCTTCGGCGAGGAGCGCAAGGATCTGGTCATCAACGCCGATCCCACGGTGAGCAAAGCCAACCGCGCGAAGGTCCTGGCCGCGATGCAGACGATGCGCGTGCTGCATGAGCCGACGCCAGTGCGCCGTACCCTGCTGATCGGCGCGACGGCCTGGCCGCTGCCGATCCCGATCGTGCGCGTGGGCAGCCGCTGGCGTTTCGCCACCGAGGAGGGCGAGGAAGAGATCACCAATCGCCGCATCGGCGAAAACGAAATCAACGCGATCCACGTGCTGCGCGCCTACGTCGACGCACAGCGTGCCTATGCCGCGCGCGACCGCCTCGGCGACGGCGTATACCAGTACGCGCAGAAGCTGGGCAGCTCGCCGGGCAAGAAGGACGGGCTGTATTGGCCTGCCGACGCGGCCAAGGGCGAGGAGCAGAGCCCGTTCGGGCCGCTGATCGCCGAAAGTGCGGGTGACTTGGCCAAGCACAAGAAGGGTGAACCGTATCGCGGTTACCACTTCAGGATCCTGACCCGCCAGGGCCAGAGTGCACCGGGCGGCGCCTACAACTACATCATCAACGGGCGTTTGATTGCCGGCTTTGCCATGGTCGCGTATCCGTCCGACTACCGCAACACGGGCGTGATGAGCTTCATCGTCAATCAAAACGGCAAGGTGTTCGAGAAGGACCTCGGTGCCGGTACCGTCGGCATCGGCGCGAAGATGACGACCTTCGATCCGGGCGCGGGCTGGAAGGAAGTCGCGCCCTGAAGCTCTGCGCGCCGACACCTCAGGCCGGCTCCATGCCGTTGCTGCGCTTGATGTCGTGCGGCGGCCGGCGAGGCCATGAAGGCAAGCAGCTCGCGCACGGCTTCGGGCTTGTGCCGATGTCGACCGCCACGCCGGCGGAGAAGGTGGTCGTGATCTGGATCGCCGCTGGCAGCGGGCCGAGCACGTCGATGCCGCTCAGGTGCATCAGCTCGCTCCATTGCTGAAATCCGAGCGCCACCTTGCCCTCGGCGACCAGCGTGCCGACGGGCACGCCCGGCGGCGCCTGCACGATGCGGTCGGCGATGGTGTCGGCGATGCCCCAGCGTTCGAACAGCTTGTTCAGCTGCACGCCGCTCGGACCGGTCGAGTAGCCCAGGCTGCGCGCGGCCAGCACGGCATGCTTGACGGCTGCTTCGGAACCGATGTCGGGGTGCGGCGCACCGGCGCGCACGGCGACCGCGACGCCTGAATGGACGAGATCGACGCGGCTGCCGGGAACGATCCGTCCGGCCTGCGTCAGACGCTCGATCGCGTCCGCCGCCAGCACCACCACGTCGAACGGCTCGCCGGCCTGGACGCGCTTTGCAGCATCGACGCCGCCGACCGATTCGATCGACACCTGATGCGCCGACGACGACCGGAACTGTTCGACCAGGTCGGCCAGCAGTTGCCGGGTGGCCATCGACGAGATGATTCTGATTTGGGATCCCATGCCGCCAACTCTGCCAGATCTGGCCCAAGAGCAATAGCTGATATCGTTTCGACCCGAGCGCGGTCACCGCCAGGGGCTCGACCGCCAGAGGGACGCACCATGATCATCGACTGTCACGGCCACTACACGACGGCGCCCAAGTCGCTCGAGACCTGGCGCAATGCGCAGATCGCCGGCATCAAGGACCCGGCGCTGATGCCCAAGGCGTCCGACCTGAAGATCAGCGACGACGAGTTGCGCGAGAGCATCGAGGCCAACCAGCTGCGCCTGATGAAGGAGCGCGGCAGCGACCTCACGGTCTTCAGCCCGCGCGCGAGTTTCATGGCCCATCACATCGGCGACTTCGAGGTCTCTTCGGCCTGGTCGGCGATATGCAACGAGCTTTGTTATCGCGTCAGCAAGCTGTTTCCCGACCATTTCGTCCCGGCGGCGATGCTGCCGCAATCGCCCGGCGTCGATCCCAGGACCTGCATCCCCGAGCTGGTGAAATGCGTCGAGCAGTACGGCAACGTCGGCATCAACCTCAACCCCGACCCCTCCGGGTGGGCACTGGACTTCGCCGCCACTGTCCGATCGGCACTGGTACCCGGTCTACGAGAAGATGGTCGAGTACGACATCCCGGCCATGATCCACGTCAGCACCAGCTGCAATGCCTGCTTTCACACCACCGGCGCGCATTACCTGAACGCCGACACGACGGCCTTCATGCAGTGCCTGACCGCCGACCTGTTCAAGGATTTTCCGACCCTGCGCTTCATCATCCCGCACGGCGGCGGCGCGGTGCCGTACCACTGGGGGCGATTTCGCGGTCTGGCGCAGGAGCTGAAGAAGCCGCTGCTCGGTGACCACCTGCTGAACAACATCTTCTTCGACACCTGCGTCTATCACCAGCCGGGCATCGACTTGCTGACGCGCGTGATCCCGCTGAAGAACATCCTGTTCGCGTCGGAAATGATCGGCGCGGTGCGTGGCATCGACCCCGAGACCGGCCATTACTACGACGACACCAAGCGCTACATCGAGGCCTCGACCATCGTCGTCGGCAGCGACCGGCACCAGATCTACGAAGGCAACGCGCGCCGCGTGTTCCCGCGCCTCGACCGGGCGCTCAAGCAGAAGGGCCGTTAGGCCCGCTACTCCATCGAGGTTCCCATGTTCGAATTGGGCGTCGTCAAACGCAACATCGTCCGTGCCGACAAGGCCGCGGTCGATCAACTCTCGAAATTCGGCTCGGCCACGGTGCACGAGGCGATGGGCCGTGTCGGCCTGCTGAAACCCTACATGCGCCCGATCTACGCCGGCGCCCACGCCTGCGGCACGGCGGTCACGGTACTGCTGCAGCCGGGCGACAACTGGATGATGCACGTCGCGGCCGAGCAGTTGAAGCCGGGCGACATCGTCGTCGCGGCCTGCACCGCCGACAACACCGACGGCTTCTTCGGCGACCTGCTGGCCACCAGCTTTCGCGCCCGCGGCGCGGTGGGCCTGGTGATCGACGGCGGCTGCCGCGACGTGCGCGACCTGACCGAGATGAAGTTCCCGGTCTGGAGCCGCGCGATCAGCGCCAAAGGCACGGTCAAGGCCACACTCGGGTCGGTCAACATCGCCGTGGTCTGTGCCGGCATGAGCGTCAACCCCGGCGACGTGGTGCTGGCCGACGACGACGGCGTGGTCGTCGTCCCGGCGGCGATCGCGCAGAAGGTGGCCGACGCCGCCGCCGCGCGCGAGGCCAACGAGACCGACAAACGCGCCAAGCTGGCCGCCGGCGTGCTGGGCCTGGACATGTACAAGATGCGCGAGCCGCTCGAGAAGGCCGGGCTCAAGTACATCGACTGAGCATGAGTCCAGACCCGAAGCGTTGGCAGGTCGGCCTCGTCGGCTACGGCGAGGTCGGCCGCATCCTGGCCGAGGACTTGCGCGGGCAAGGCGTCGCCGTCGCGGCATACGACTTGAAGCTCGGCGGCACGCAGCAGGAGGCGTTGCGCGAGCATGCCGCAGCGCATGGCGTGACGCTCGCCGCGTCGCATGCCGCGCTGGCCGCAAAGGCCGACTTCATCGTCTCTGCGGTCACGGCCAGCCAGACGGTCGCGGTGGCCGAGGCCGTTGCGCCGGCGATCAGGCGCGGCGCGTGGTTCCTCGACTTCAACTCCGCCTCGCCGGGCGCCAAGCAACGCGCGGCAGCGCTGATCGACGGCGCCGGCGGCGCCTACGTCGAGGGCGCGGTGATGACTTCGATCCCGCCCTACCGCATCAAGGTGCCGCTGTTGCTCGGCGGCGCAAAGGCGGCCGAATTGGCACCGTTGCTGGCGATCCTCGGCTTCGACGCCAAGGTGGCGAGCGAGAAGCTCGGCGTCGCATCGGCCACCAAGATGTGCCGCAGCGTGATGATCAAGGGCCTGGAGGCGATGGTCATCGAGAGCTTCACGACCGCGCGCGCCTACGGCGTCGAGGACGCCGTGCTCGCGTCGCTGAAGGAAACCTTTCCCGGCATCGATTGGGAGAAGCAGGGCGCCTACTTCTTCCAGCGTGTCATCGAGCATGGCCGCCGCCGCAGCGAGGAAGTGCGCGAAGTGGCCGAGACGGTGCGCGAGATCGGCCTCACGCCGTGGTCCGCCCAAGGCACGGCCGAGCGCCAGGCCTGGATCGCCGACCTTGCCGACGCAGGCGTGTTCGGACCAGAAGGGCGAGCCGGGCTTTGCACGCAGCAGCGACTGGCGTGCCGAGGCCGACCGCATCCTGAAGCATGTGCAGAAGGACTCGGAGTGAATGTCCAAATCTCGCTGAATGCGTCGGCCTTATGGCCCTGCAGTGGTACCCGTCTACCGCAACGAATTGCAGCCTGGCATCTGCCGAGTGCCAGTGCGTGCGTTGCCGACAGTGGCGCGGCAAAGTCGCGCCCGGGCAGGCGGCAGCGCTTCGGCGGAGCGGTCGGTGCTGCGCACCGACTGCCCTGCGGTGCTCGGCCTTGTGGCCCGTCGCACAACTCGCTGCGCTCACTGCGTTCGCTACGCTCAGACAGGGTGCGACAAGTCAGATTACGAAGACTGGCCCGCAGCTGTGCGGCCGCGGCCCGGCCGCTCGCCAGGCCAAACGGTCCACTGACCTTGTGCGGGCTCGCCTCCTCGGCGCCCCGCAGGCGCGCTGCCACCTGCCCGGGCGCGCCTTTGCGCAAGCTGCGGTGGTTGGCGTTGCGAACACCAATACCGGTGGCCTTCGCGGCAGGCGGTACCCGGCAGGGGCGATTTGTGGGGCGGCGAGGAGAGGAGGACTGGGGTCGGCGCGCGCAGCGCGCTTCGTGGGCTGACTCGCCGCACCTGTCCGAGCGCAGTGAGCGCAGCGAACGTAGCGAGTTGTGCGGCGCGACCCCAGGCCGAGCACCGCAGCGGAGTCGGCGCAAAGCGCCGACCGCTCCACCATGAGCCCCTGCCGGGTGCCGCCTGCCGCGACGCGCGGGACGTGTTGCAGTGGCAACTGAAATGACTTTCAAAAAGACCCCCGGCTGGCTGGATTGGTACGCCGGCCCGAGCAAGCCCCGCTTCAAGGTGCCGGCGGGCAGCGTCGACGCGCACTGCCATGTGTTCGGCCCCGGCGCCGAGTTCCCGTACGCACCGGAGCGCAAGTACACGCCCTGCGATGCGTCGAAGCAGCAGCTCTATGCGCTGCGCGATCACCTTGGCTTCGCCCGCAACGTGGTGGTGCAGGCCACCTGCCACGGCGCCGACAACCGGGCGATGGTCGATGCGCTGGTCGAGCAGCGGCGGCAAGGCGCGCGGGGTGGCGACGGTCAAGCGCACGGTCAGCGATGCCGACCTGCAAGCCATGCACGCGGCAGGGGTGCGCGGCGTGCGCTTCAACTTCGTCAAGCGCCTGGTCGATTTCACGCCCAGGGACGAGCTGATGGAGATCGCCGCGCGCATTGCCCCGCTCGGCTGGCACGTGGTGATCTACTTCGAGGCCGTCGACCTGCCCGAGCTGTGGGATTTCTTCACCGCGCTGCCCACGACCGTGGTCGTCGATCACATGGGCCGGCCCGACGTGAGCCTGCCGGTGGACGGGCCGCAATTCGAGCTGTTCGTGAAGTTCATGCGCGAGTACCCCAACGTCTGGAGCAAGGTCAGTTGCCCCGAGCGGCTGTCGGTCACCGGCCCGAAGGCGTTGAAGGGCGAGCCGAATTTGGAGCATGGGGCCTATCGCGACGTGGTGCCGTTCGCCAAGACGCATCGTCGAGACCTTCCCCGACCGTGTGTTGTGGGGCACCGACTGGCCGCACCCGAACCTGAAGGACCACATGCCCGACGACGGCCTGCTGGTCGACTTCATCCCGCAGATCGCGACGACGGCACGACTTGCAGCAGAAACTGCTGGTCGACAATCCGATGCGGCTGTACTGGCCCGAGGAAAGACACTCATGTCACTGAGCAAACCCTACCTCGACGTGCCCGGCACGACGATCTTCGACGCCGAGCAGTCGCGCAAGGGCTATTGGCTGAACCAGTTCTGCATGTCGCTGATGAAGGCCGACAACCGTGCCCGCTTCAAGGCCGACGAGCGTGCGTACCTCGACGAATGGGCGATGACGGAAGAGCAGAAGCAGGCCGTGCTGGCGCGCGATCTGAACTGGTGCATCCGCCTGGGCGGCAACATCTACTTCCTGGCCAAGATCGGCGCCACCGATGGCAAGAGCTTCCAGCAGATGGCGGGCAGCATGACGGGCATGAGCGAAGAGGAGTACCGCGCCATGATGCTCGCCGGCGGCCGCTCGGTCGAGGGCAACCGGCATGTCGGCGAGGACGGCGACGCGCAGGCGCACCACCAGCCGCAGGGCGCGGCCGGCAAGAAGGCAAGGATCTGACGCATGGCCCGCATCACCGCCTCCGTCTACAGCTCGCATGTGCCGGCCATCGGCGCCGCGATCGACCTCGGCAAGACCGCCGAGCCCTACTGGGCGCCGCTGTTCAAGGGCTACGAGCCGTCCCGGCGATGGATGAAGGACAACCGGCCCGACGTGATCTTCCTCGTCTACAACGACCACGCCACGGCCTTCAGCCTGGAGATGATCCCGACCTTCGCCATCGGCACGGCGGCCGAGTTCACGCCGGCCGACGAAGGCTGGGGCCCGCGCCCGGTGCCCAAGGTATTGGGCCACCCGGAGTTTGCGGCGCACATCGCACAGTCGGTGATCCAGGACGACTTCGACCTCACCATCGTCAACAAGATGGACGTCGACCACGGCCTGACCGTGCCGTTGAACCTGATGTGCGGCTCGCCAGATGCCTGGCCCTGCCCGGTGATTCCTTTCGCGGTCAACGTGGTGCAGTACCCGGTGCCGTCGGGCCGGCGCTGCTTCATGCTCGGGCAGGCGATCCGCCGCGCCGTCGAGTCGTACGACGCACCCCTGAAGGTGCAGATCTGGGGTACCGGCGGCATGAGCCACCAGTTGCAGGGGCCGCGTGCGGGCCTGATCAACCGCGAGTGGGACAACGCCTTCCTCGACCGCCTGATCGCCGATCCCGACGGTTTGTCGAAGACGCCGCACATCGAATACGTGCGCGAGGCCGGCAGCGAAGGCATCGAGCTGGTGATGTGGCTGATCGCACGCGGCGCGATGGCCGACGTGGCCGGCGGCGCCAAGCCCAGGGTCGTGCACCGCTTCTATCACGTGCCCGCCAGCAACACCGCGGTGGGCAACCTCATTCTGGAAAACACATGAGCATCAAAGTGGCCCTCGCCGGTGCCGGCGCGTTCGGCATCAAGCATCTGGATGCGATCAAGCTGATCGACGGCGTCGAGGTGGTGTCGCTGATCGGCCGCGAACTCGACAAGACCAAGGAAGTCGCGGCCAGGTACGGCATCGGTCACGTCAGCACCAACCTGGCCGACAGCCTGGCACGCAAGGACGTCGATGCCGTCATCCTGTGCACGCCGACGCAGATGCACGCCGAGCAGAGCATCGCCTGCCTGCAGGCCGGCAAGCATGTGCAGGTCGAGATCCCGCTCGCCGACAGCCTGCAGGGCGCCGAGGCGGTGGCCGCGGCGCAGCGAGCCAGCGGGCGGGTGGCGATGGTCGGCCACACGCGCCGTTTCAACCCCAGCCACCAATGGGTGCGCAACAGGATCATGGCCAAGGAGTTCAACATCCAGCAGATGGACGTGCAGACCTATTTCTTCCGCCGCACGAACATGAACGCGTTGGGCCAGGCGCGCAGCTGGACCGACCACCTGCTCTGGCACCACGCCGCGCACACGGTGGACCTGTTCGCCTACCAGACCGGCGGCGAGATCGTGCAGGCCAATGCCGTGCAGGGTCCGATCCACCCGGTGCTGGGCATCGCGATGGACATGTCGATCCAGTTGAAGAGCAGCAGCGGGGCGATCTGCACGCTGAGCCTGTCGTTCAACAACGACGGGCCGCTGGGGACCTTCTTTCGCTACATCGGCGACAGCGGCACCTACATCGCGCGCTACGACGATCTCTTCAACGGCAAGGACGAGAAGATCGACGTCTCGAAGGTGGCGGTGTCGATGAACGGCATCGAGCTGCAGGACCGCGAATTCTTCGCCGCGATCGCGGCCGGCCGCGAACCCAATGCCAGCGTGGCCAAGGTGTTGCCCTGCTACCGCGTGCTGCACGGGCTCGAGCAGCAGTTGAATCGATGATCCGCCGCCGTTGGCTGCTGGCAGCGGCGGCGATGGCGGCAGGGCCAGCGCGCGCCCAGACGCCATACCCGAGCCGGCCGGTGACGCTGATCGTGCCGTTCGCGCCGGGCGGCATTGCCGACATCACTGCGCGCACCGTGGCGCAGGCGATGGGGTCGTCGCTCGGCCAGACCATCGTCGTCGACAACCGGCCCAGCGCCGGCAGCATCGTCGCCAGCCAGGCCGTGGCCAAGGCCACAGCCGATGGCTACACGCTGCTGCTGATGAGCAATGGCAATGCGGTCAGTGCCAGCCTGTTCAAGAAATTGCCGTTCGACGTGGTCAAGGATTTCGCGCCGATCAGCACGCTGGGATTCTTCGAGCTGGTGATCTGCGTGGCGCGCGAGTCGCGCTTCAAGAGCCTGCGCGAACTGGTCGCTTACGGCAAGGCCAACCCGGGCAAGCTGACGCTGGCAAGCATCGCGGTCGGCTCGACGCAGCACCTGGCCGCCGAACTGTTCAAGTCGCGCACCGGCGTCGACGCGGTCGTGGTGCCCTACAAGGGCTCACCCGCCGTGCTCACGGCGCTGCGTGCCGGTGAGGTCGACGCCGGCTTCGAGATCCTCGGCCCGACGCTGCCGCAGATCACCGGTGGCGCGCTGCGCGCGCTGGCCGTCACCGGCCGCCGGCGCAATGCGGCTCTGCCCGAGGTGCCCACGGCCATCGAACAGGGCGTGGCCGGCTACGAGGTGGAGTCGTGGAATGCCTTGGCCGCACCCGCCGGCACGCCGCCGGCGGTGATCGAGCGCCTGCAGCGCGCGGCCCACGACGCGCTTGCCAAGCCCGAGGTCAGCCAGCGACTGGCCGAACTGGGTGTGCGTGCCCAGGGCGGCACGCCGGCGCAGTTGCAGGACTTGCTGGCCAGCGAGATCAAGCGCTGGCGCGAGGTGATCGCCGTGGCCAGGATCGAACCGCAGTGAGCGACCTTGGCTTGATTCGGGTCAACAGGCGCTGGCGCCTGCGCGGCAACACTGCCGGGTCCGAGGAGATCGCCCATGGCCATACCGCAAAGCCAACCTGCCATTGCCGGCACCACCGTGTTCGATGGCGCGCAGGCCCGCAAGGGCTACGCACTGAACAAGATGTGTTTCTCGTTCAACGAGGCGGCCAACCGTGCCGCCTTCCTGCACGACGAGGACGCCTACTGCGCGCGTTACGGCCTGAACCCGGAGCAGCGCGAGGCCATCCGCAGTCGCAACGTCCTGCAGTTGATTGCCGCCGGCGGCAATGCCTACTACCTGGCCAAGTTCGGCGGCATCTTCGGCCTCGACATGCAAGACATCGGCGCCCAGCAGACCGGCATGACCAAGGCGCAATTCATGGCCAAGCTGGTTGCCGCCGGCGCCACGGGGAGATAAGCCATGGCCAGAATCGTCGGTGCCATCACGACCTCGCACGTGCCCGCCATCGGCCGTGCGATCGCCAAGAAGCTGCAGCACGAGCCGTACTGGAAGCCGTTCTTCGATGGCTTCACGCCGGTGCGGCAATGGCTGGCCGAGGTCAAGCCCGATGTCGTGGTGCTGCTCTACAACGACCACGGCCTGAACTTCTTTCTCGACAAGATGCCGACCTTCGCCGTCGGCGCGGCACCGGAGTACCGCAACGCCGACGAAGGCTGGGGCATCCCGCAGGTGGCGCCGTTCAAGGGCGATCTCGACCTGTCGTGGCACCTGATCGAATCGCTGGTGCAGCAGGACTTCGATCTCACCACCTGCCAGGAGATGCTGGTCGACCACGCCTTCACGCTGCCGATGGCGCTGCTCTGGCCCGACCAGCAGTGGCCGGTGCGCACGGTGCCGGTGTGCATCAACACCGTGCAATTCCCGCTGCCCTCGGCCGCGCGCTGCTACCGGCTCGGCGAGGCGATCGGCCGCGCGATCGAAGCCTGGCCGTCCGACGCCAAGGTCCTGGTGCTCGGAACCGGGGGTCTTTCGCACCAGCTCGACGGCGAGCGCGCCGGGCACATCAATCAGGCCTTCGACCTTCGCTTCATGGACAGCCTGATCGGTGACGACCCGCAATGGGCCACGCGCTTCTCGATCAACGAACTGGTGCGCGAAGCCGGCACGCAAGGCATCGAGTTGCTGATGTGGCTGGCCGCGCGAGGCGCACTGACGGGCAAGGTCAGTCAACTACACCGCAACTACCACATCCCGATCTCGAACACGGCGGCCGGCCTGATGCTGCTCGAAAACCGCTGAGCCGCCGTGCCCGCTCATTCGCCGGGGATGTGCGGCGGATTGAGCTGCACACGCCTGCCGGCGCGCTTGCGCTGGCGCTGGTTGAGCATCTCCACGCCCAGCGCGAAGGCCATGCCGAAGTAGATGTAGCCCTTGGGCACATGGTGGCCGAAGCCCTCGGCCACCAGCACCACGCCGACGACGACCAGGAATGCCAAGGCCAGCATCTTGATCGTCGGGTGGTCGGAGACGAAGCGGCTGATGGCGCCGACGAACAGCATCATCAGCGCCACCGAGGCGATCACCGCCGCGACCATCACCGGCGGCTGATCGACCATGCCGACCGCCGTGATGATCGAATCGAGCGAGAACACCAGGTCGACGAGCATGATCTGCAGGATCACGGCCGCGAAGCTGGCCTTGACGGCACTCGTGGCATGCGCCTCGTGGCCCTCGGTCGACTGGTGAATCTCGCTCGTGCTCTTCCAGATCAGGAACATGCCGCCGAGGATCAGGATCAGGTCGCGGCCGGAAATGGCCTGCCCGAGAAGCGTGAACAGCGGCGTGACCAGGCCGGCGAGCCAGGCCAGCACCAGCAACAGGCCGATGCGCATGAACATGGCCATGAACAGGCCCAGGCGCCTGGCGAAGTCACGCCGCTCGGGCGGCAGCTTGTCGACCAGGATCGAGATGAAGATGACGTTGTCGATGCCCAGCACCAGCTCGAGCGCGGTCAGGGTGGCGAAGGCGATCCAGGCTTGCGGGTCGGTCAACAATTCCATCATGGCGTCGGCGAGAGCGGTGGCGGCGGCCGCGATGGTAGCGTCAACTGCGCCTGGACGGCCCAGTCGAGCAACTGCCGCAGGGCCCGGGCCTTGATCGACGGGCTCCAGAAACGACTGCCGCGCCGCCTCCAGGCCCATCTGCACCAGATCGTCGATGCCGAGCGTCGTCTGCAGCAACAAGCGCCAGCGCTTCGCCGCTGTGGCTGATGTGCGACATCAGCCGGTTGTCGGTTTGAAAGCTCAGCGACAGTCCGGCGCGCCACAGTGCGGCGATCGGGTGCGTCGCGATCGAGCTGGCGGCGCCGGTGTGCACGTTGCTGGTCGGGCAGACCTCGAGATGCACGCCGCGCGCGCGAATCTCGTCGACGAGCGCGCGGCGCTGCGGGTCGGCCAGAGCGTCGGCCAGGCGCACGCCGTGGCCGATGCGCCGAGCGCCCAGCCGCGCGGCTTCGACGACCCGCTCGGCGGCGTCGGCCTCGCCGGCGTGCAGGGTCAGGGCCAGGCCGGCGTCGCGGCACAGCGCGAGTGCGTCGGCATGCTCGCCCGGTGGATGGCCGGCCTCGGCGCCGGCCAGGTCGAAGCCGACCACGCCGCGGCCCTGGTAGCGCAGCGCCAGCCGCGCCGCGCGAACGGTTTCGCTGGCGGGCAGGTGGCGCATGGCGCAGACGATCAAGCCCGAGGGCAGGGCGCTGCGTGCCAGCCCGGCCAGCAGGGCCTCGACGGCGGCCTCGCCCGCCATGTCATGGGCCTCGAACAGCAGCGGAGCGATGCGAAATTCGGCCAGCACGCAGCCGTCGGCCCTGGCGTCCTCGGCGGCCTCGAAGGCCACGCGCTCGAGCGCGCCAGGGCTGGCCATCGCCGGCACCGTGAGCGCGAAGCCGCGCAGGTACTTGGTCAGGCTGCCGGCGTGGGCGCTGTCGTCGAACCAGCGCCCGAGCGCCGCGACGTCGGGTTCGGGCGGCGCCATGCCGCGCGACTGCAGCAACTCGAACAATGTCGCCACGCGCAGGCTGCCGTCGAGGTGCTCGTGGAGCAGCACCTTGGGCATCTCGCGGGCCAGCCTGGCCAACGTCAGGGCGTCGCTCATGGCGCGATCGTAGTGCAGGCCCCGAGAGCGCATCGGCGTGGCTCTTGCTATCCTGCGTCACCGCTGACTCAGCACGCCAGGAAGGGCCCCTCGCCATGGACTTCACGAAGCTCTGCTCCGCCCTCGCCGCCACCGCCGGCTGCTCGCTGGCCGCGGCCCAGTCGCAACCCGCCGTCATCTTCGACATGGGCGGCAAGTTCGACAAGTCGTTCAACGAGGCGGCCTACAACGGCGCCGAACGCTGGAAGAAGGAAACCGGCAAGCCCTATCTCGAATTCGAGATCTCCAACCCCGCGCAGCGCGAGCAGGCGATGCGCAAGATGGCCGAGCGCAACGCCGTTCCGATCATCGGCGTCGGCTTCACGCAGGGCTCGGCGATGGAGAAGGTGGCCAAGGAGTTTCCCAAGCTCAAGTTCACGATCATCGATTCGGTGATCGACCTGCCCAACGTCGAGTCGGTGGTATTCAAGGAGCACGAAGGCAGCTTCCTGGTCGGCATGATGGCGGCCATGGCCAGCAAGACCGGCAAGGTCGGCTTCGTCGGCGGCATGGATGTGCCACTGATCCGCAAGTTCCAGTGCGGCTACGAACAGGGCGTCAAGTACGTCAACGCCAAGGCCGAGGTCAGCGCCAACATGACCGGCACCACGCCGACGGCCTGGAACGACCCGGCGCGCGGTGGTGAACTGGCCAAGGCGCAGTTCGCCAAGGGCGTCGACGTGGTCTTCGCTGCCGCCGGCGGCACCGGTGTCGGCGTCTACCAGGCGGCCAAGGACGCCGGCAAGCTCGCGATCGGCGTCGACAGCAACCAGAACCACCTGCACCCCGGCACGATGCTGACCTCGATGGTCAAGCGTGTCGACGTGGCCGTCTACAACAGCTTCAAGCAGCACCGCCCCGGCATGACCGCGCTGGGCCTGAAGGAAGGCGGCGTCGACGTGGCGATCGACCAGTACAACGCCAAGCTGGTGACGCCCGAGATGAAGGCCAAGGTCGACGCCGCGCGCGCCGATATCGTCAGCGGCAAGATCAAGGTCGTCGACTACATGGCCGCGCAACAAGTGTTGAGCACCCCCGCAGCGGCTTCGCCGCTCCGCGTATGGCGACCCAAGCGGCGCCTTGGGCGCCCCGGGGCAACGCCTGCGGCCCGGCAACGCCGGTTCTGCGGCGCTTGCGTGTGAAGGCACGGTAACCTGCCGACGCAATGAGCGCCGCCGCGCCCGCCGTCGCCATGCGGGCGATCGACAAGCGCTTCGGCGCGGTGCACGCGAACCAGGCCGTCGATCTGACGGTGGCGGCCGGCACGGTGCACGGCATCGTCGGCGAGAACGGCGCCGGCAAGAGCACCTTGATGTCGATCCTGTACGGCTTCTACCGCGCCGACAGCGGCACGGTCGCGATCGAGGGCAGGCCGGTGCGCATCGCCAACTCGCGCGATGCGATCGCGCTGGGCATCGGCATGGTGCACCAGCATTTCATGCTCGTCGAGCGCTTCAGCGCGCTCGACAACGTGATGCTCGGCGCCGAGCCGTCGTGGTTTCTGCCCAGCGCGCGCGCGCAACTGCGCGCCAGGCTCGAGGCGCTGATGCACGACACCGGCCTGGTGGTCGAGCTCGACAAGGTGGTTGCCGAACTGCCGGTCGGCCAACGCCAGCGCCTGGAGATCCTGAAAGCGCTGGTCCGCGGCGCGCGCATCCTGATCCTGGACGAACCGACCGCCGTGCTGACGCCGCAGGAAACCGAGCAGCTCTTCGCCACGCTGCGCAGCTTGCGTGAACGCGGCACCACGATCCTGCTCATCACGCACAAGCTCAAGGAGATCATGGCCCTGGCCGACGCCGTGACGGTCATGCGCGGCGGCAAGGTGGTGCTGCAGGCGCGCGTGGCCGACACCAGCCTGGACGGCCTGGCGCAGGCCATGGTCGGGCGCCAGGTCCACCTCGGCCGCATTGCCGGCGCCAAGCCGGTGCAGGCTGGCGAGGTGCTGCTGCGCGCGGATGGCTTGGAGTGGCGCGACGCGCTCGGCGTGACCCGCCTGGCCGACGTGTCGCTGGCGCTGCACGCGGGCGAGATCGTCGGCATCGCCGGCGTCTCCGGCAACGGCCAGGGCGAGTTGCTCGACGCGCTGGCCGGCCTGCTGGTGCCGCAGGCGGGCCGTCTCGAGGTCGGCGGCGCGGTGTTCACGCCGGCCGACTGGCTGCGGCCCGGAGCGCGCCCGCGATCTGCGCGTCGCCCATGTGCCCGAAGACCGCCAGCGCCGCGGCCTGGTGCTGCCGTTCGCGGCCTGGGAGTCGGCCGTGCTGGGCTACCAGCAGCGCCCGCGCTACGACCGCCTGGGCTGGCTGCGCCAGGCGGTGATGCAGGGCGATACCGCGACGATGATGGAGCGCTACGACGTGCGCCCGCGCGACATCCGGCTGCGCTCGTCGCACTTCTCGGGCGGCAACCAGCAAAAGCTGGTGCTGGCGCGCGAGGCCTTCCCCGAGCCGCGGGTGCTGCTCGTCGGCCAGCCGACGCGAGGCGTCGACATCGGTGCCATCGAATTCATCCACGGCCGCCTGCGCGCGCTGCGCGACGGCGGCGGCGCGGTGCTGCTGGTGTCGTCCGAACTCGACGAAGTGCTGGCCCTGGCCGACCGCGTGCTGGTGATGTGCAACGGCCGCATCAGCGGTGAGCTGCGCATCGAGCAATGCACGGTGGAGGCGCTCGGCCGCCTGATGGGCGGCGCCGACGTCGATGCTGTGGCCAAGGCGGCGTAGATGGACCTGCAGCCACGCGCGCTGGACTCTTGTTGTTGGCTGGATTGCGGCCCATTGCCACGATTCGCGAGCGTCTCATTGCCGACGCGTGGCGCGGCAAAGTCGCGCCCGGGCAGGCGGCAGCGCTTCGGCGGGGCGGTCGGTGCTGCGCACCGACTGCCCTGCGGTGCTCGGCCTTGTGGCCGCGTCGCACAACTCGCTGCGCTCACTGCGTTCGCTACGCTCAGACAGGGTGCGACAAGTCAGATCCACGAAGCGCGCTTGCGCGCGCGGACCACCAGACCTGTGCTCCTCGCCGCCCCGCAGACGTCGCCCCTGCCCGGTGCGCGCCTTCCGCGAAGTCCAGCTGCGGTGGTGTGGCATTGCGACACCACTACGCGGCTGGCCTTCGCGGCAGGCGGTACCCGGCAGGGGCGATTTGTGGGGCGGCCGAGGAGCACAGGCGCTTGCGGAGCTCGGCGCGCGCAGCGCGCTTCGTAGATCTGACTCTGCCGCACCTTGTCTGAGCGCAGCGAACGCAGCGAACGTAGCGAGTTGTGCGGCGCGACCCCAGGCCGAGCACCGCAGGGCAGTCGGCGCACAGCGCCGACCGCTCCACCATGAGCCCCTGCCGGGTGCCGCCTGCCGCGACGCGCTGAACGTGCCCAAGGAATTCAGCTCCCAACAACCGCTTTGCCGACAAGCGGCCAGCGCGATCACAGCGCATCTCACGAATCGCACACAGCGCCAAGCGCGGCGGAGCCATTGAAATGACGAGGCCGGCCGAATTGCCGCGCTGGCTCGACCTGATCGTGCTGCCGCTGGTCAATCTGGCGCTGGCCTTTGCGGTCTCGGCCGTCGTGCTGGTGGCGATCGGGCAGGACCCGGTGCAGGTGCTGGTGTTGCTGGTGAAGGGTGCGTTCGGCAGCCGCAACGGCCTGAGCTACACGCTGTACTACGCCACGACCTTCGTCTTCACCGGGCTGGCGGTGGCGGTGGCCTTTCATGCCGGGCTGTTCAACATCGGCGGCGAGGGCCAGGCCATGATGGGCGGGCTGGGCGCCGGCTTGGTGGCGCTTGGGCCTGGGCCAGACGCTGCCGGGCTGGCTGCTGCTGCCGCTGATGGTGCTGGTGGCGATGCTGTTCGGCATGCTCTGGGGCGCGCTGCCCGGCGCGCTGCAGGCCTGGCGCGGCAGCCACATCGTGATCACCACGATCATGTTCAATTTCATCGCCTCGGCGCTGCTGATCTACCTGCTGGTCAATGTGCTCAAGGAACCCGGCAACATGACGCCCGAGAGCCGCGCGTTCGGCCCTGCGGCGCTGTTGCCCGGCATGCACGACATGCTGGGCTGGATCGGGCTGGATTGGCCGCGCACGCCACTCAATTTCAGCCTGCTGCTGGCCGTGGCCGCGGCAGTGGCGGTGTACCTGCTGCTGTGGCGCACGCAGCCCGGCTACGCCATTCGCGCGGTGGGCCATGCGCCCGATGCGGCGGCCTATGCCGGCATCCGGCCGCGGGCCCAGATCGTGCTCGCGATGGCGCTGTCGGGCGCGTTGGCGGCGCTGGTCGGCGTCAACGAGATCGCCGGCGTGCACAACCGCCTGATGGCCGATTTCGTCGCAGGCGCCGGTTTCACCGGCATCGCCGTTTCGCTGATCGGGCGCAACCACCCGCTGGGCATCGTCTTCGCCGCGCTGCTGTTCGGCGCGCTGTATCAGGGCGGCGCCGAACTGGCCTTCGAGATCCAGGGTTTCTCGCGCGACATGGTCTTCACGCTGCAAGGCCTGATCGTGCTCTTTGCCGGGGCGATGTCTCAGGTGGCCGCCCCGTGGCTGGCGAGCGCCTGGCGCGTGCTGCGCCGCGCCGTGCCGGCCCGGGCCGATGCGGAGGCCGCGAATGGATGAAGTGCTCGTCGGCACGCTCGTCGCATCGACCTTGCGCGTGGCCACGCCGCTGATCCTGTGCGCGCTGGCCAGCACCTTGTCCGAGCGCGCCGGCGTCATCGACCTCGGGCTCGAAGGCAAGATGCTGGCCACTGCGTTCGCCGCGGCCAGCGTCGGCGCCGCCAGCGGCTCGCTGGCGCTGGCCATCACCGCGGCCGTCGCCGTCGGCCTGGCGCTGTCGATGCTGCATGGCTTTGCCTGCGTCAGCCACCCTGGCGACCAGGTCGTGATGGGCATGGCCATCACGATGACCGCCGCCGGCCTGACCGTCGTGCTCGGCATCGCCTGGTTCCAGCAGGGTGGGCAGACGCCGCCGCTGCCCGATGCGGTGCGGCTCGGGCTGTGGTTCGGCGGCGCGGCCGAGGCGCTCGCCGGCGTGCCGCTGCTGGGCGCCATCGTCGGCATCGGCCTGCTCGGCCACAGCGTGATGGTCTACGCCGCGCTGGCACTCGTCGGCGTGGTCTGGTGGCTGCTCTACCGCACCCGCACCGGGCTGCGCCTGCGCGCCACCGGCGAGAACCCGGCGATGGTCGACGCCGCCGGCGTGTCGGTGCTCGGCCTGCGCTACCTGGCGTTGGCCGGCAACGGCGTGCTCTGCTCGCTGGCCGGCAGTTACCTGGTGTTGGCGCAGAACCCGCAGTTCATCCCGAACATGACCGCCGGCCGCGGCTACATGGCGTTGGCGGCGATGATCTTCGGCAAGTGGCATCCGGTCGGCGCGCTGCTGGCCTGCCTGCTGTTCGGCTTTCTCGACGCGGTGGCGATTCGCCTGCAGGGCGCCGTGCTGCCGGCCCTGCTCGGTGGTGGCGCGGTACCGGTGCAGGCCATCCAGGCGCTACCCTACGCGCTGACGGTGGTCTTGCTGGCCGGTTTCATTGGCCATGCCTACGCGCCCAGGGCGCTCGGCGTGCCGTACGTGAAGGAGCACTGAATGGATGTCGATGCCTTGCTCGCGGCCGCCCGTGCGGCGCGCGCGCACGCCTACGCGCCGTACTCGAAGTTCGCCGTCGGCGCCGCGCTGCAGGACGAGCAGGGCCGTATCCACGCCGGCTGCAATGTCGAGAACGCCGCTCACCCGCAGGGCCTGTGCGCCGAAGCGGTGGCGCTCGGCCACCTGGTGCTGGCCGGCGGGCGACGCATCACCGCCGCGGCGGTGGTCGGCGTCGGGCCGAGGCTGGTGACGCCCTGCGGCGGCTGCCGGCAGAAGATGCGCGAGTTCGGCGCCGACGAGATGCCGGTCGTGGTCGGCGACATGACGAGCCTGCGTGGCCGCTTCACGCTCGGCGAGTTGCTGCCCGCGAGTTTCGGGCCCGAGCATCTGGCATGAAGCCCGGTCGGCATCACGATGAAGTCCCAGAGGCTGACATGTCTGCCTTCGCAGCGTGCGGGGCCACGCAATGCGCGCAGGCGCGGAGGTCGCGGCAGCCGACGCATCGCGGAGCACGTGACATGAACGATGCCGTCGCGGATTCCGTCGCCCGCATCGCGGCGCAAGCCGGTGGCCGCCGGCCAGCGATCGCCATCGTGCTCGGCTCGGGCTGGCATGGCGTGGCCGATCGGGTGCAGGGCGGCGTCGACATCGCCTATGGCGAACTGCCGGCGTTTCCCGTCGTCGGCGTCGCCGGCCATGCCGGCACGCTGCGCCTGGGCCGCATCGGCGGCGTCGAGGTCGCCGTGCTGTCGGGCCGCCAGCACACTTATGAAACCGGCCAGGCCGATGCGATGAACGGGGCCATTCGCACGCTGGCGCAATGGGGCGTTCGTGCGCTGCTGCTGACCAATGCCTCGGGCAGCCTCGACGCGGCGATGCGTCCGGGCTCGATGATGGTGCTGTCGGATCACCTCAACATGGCGCAGCGCACGCCGCTGCACGGCGAGGCCGGGGCCGAGCGCTTCGTCGATCTGCGCGACGCCTACGACCCGGCCCTGCGCGCGATGGCCCGGCGCGTCGCCGCCGAGCGCGGGGTGACGCTGCACGAGGGCGTCTACGCCTGGATGCTCGGCCCGCAGTTCGAGACGCCGGCCGAGATCCGCATGCTGCGCCTGCTCGGGGCCCATGCCGTGGGCATGAGCACGGTGCCCGAGACCATCGTGGCGCGCCATGCCGGCCTGCGCGTGCTGGCGCTCGCGATGTTCACCAACATGGGTTGCGGTCTGGACGAAGTCTCGCTGTCGCACGCCCACACCTTGGCGGTGGCGCAGCAGGCGGGCGCGGGCGCGGTGCAGTTTGTCGAAGCCTTGTTGCCGGCGCTGGCAGCGGAGGTTTGAAGCATGACGGCGGACATGCTGGAGAGCGCGCGCGTGGCACTGGCCTGCCTCGACTTGACCAGCCTGAACGATGCCGACGATGAGCGCGCCATCGACGCGTTGTGCGCGCGCGCCGTCGGCCCTTACGGCAGCGTCGCGGCCGTTTGCGTCTGGCCGCGCTTCGTGGCCCGGGCGCGCGGCGCGCTGCCGCCGGCGGTGCGCGTGGCCGCGGTGGCCAATTTCCCCGATGGTGCGCTCGACCGCGACCTGGCGCTGGCCGACAGCGCGGCCATCGCCGCCGCCGGCGGCAATGAGATCGACCTGGTGCTGCCTTGGCGCGCCTGGGCGGCCGGCCAGCATGCCGCCTGCTCGGCGTTGGTCGCGGCGGTGCGCCGCGCCCATCCGGCGCTGACGCTCAAGCTGATCCTCGAAACGGGTGAACTGCGTGACGCGGCCTTGATCGGCAGCGCCAGCGTGATGGCGCTCGACGAGGGCGTGGACTTCATCAAGACCAGCACCGGCAAGACGCCGGTCTCGGCCACGCCGGCGGCGGCCAAGGCGATGCTGGCCGCCATCGCCGCGCATTCGCGCCGCGCCAGCGTCGGCTTCAAGGCCTCGGGCGGCATCCGCACCGTCGCCGATGCCAGGCTCTACATCGAGCTCACGCGCGCCGCGCTGGGCCCGGTCACGCCGCGGAACTTTCGCCTCGGTGCCAGCGCCTTGCTGACCGACATCCTGAGCCTGCTGTCGGGTGCGGCATCATCGGGCGCACCGTCCACGACCGTCTATTGACTCCTTGGAGACCCACACCATGCGCCTGCCTGTCTCGCTGCTGTTCGTCGCCCTCGCCCTGGCTGCCTGCAGCACCACGCCACCGCGCGCGACCCAGCCGGTCAACGTCAAGATCCTGGCGATCAACGACTTCCACGGCAACCTGAAGCCGCCGCGCGGCGGCATCCGCATCAAGGATCCGGCCGACGCCGGGCAAGACCATCGACGTGCCTGCCGGCGGCTCGGAACACCTGGCCACGGCGGTGGCGCAACTGCGCGCCAAGAATCCGAACCACATCTTCGTCGCCGCCGGCGACCTGATCGGCGCCAGCCCGCTGCTGTCGGCGCTGTTCCACGACGAGCCGACGGTCGAGGCGCTGGGCCTGATGGGCCTGGAAGCCAGCGCCGTCGGCAACCACGAGTTCGACCACGGCGCGGCCGAGTTGCTGCGCATGCAGAACGGTGGCTGCCATCCGGGCGACGGCTGCAAGGGGCCGCAGCCGTTCAAGGGCGCGAGCTTCAAGTACCTGGCGGCGAGCACGTTCGACACGCGCAGCGGGCAGACGATCTTCCCGAGCTACCACGTCAAGCGCTTCGAGGGCATCCCGGTCGCCTTCATCGGCCTGACGCTCAAGGACACGCCCAACATCGTCGTGCCCAGCGGCGTGGCCGGACTGCGCTTCGACGACGAGGCGGCCACCGTCAACAAGCTGGTGCCCGAGCTGCAACGGCAGGGCATCGAGGCCATCGTCGTGCTGATCCACGAAGGCGGCTTCCCGACCGGCGACTACAACGAGTGCCCGGGCATTTCCGGCCCCATCGTCGACATCGTGAAGAAGCTCGACAAGGCGGTCGACCTGGTGGTCAGCGGCCACACCCACAGGGCCTACAACTGCCGCATCGACGGCCGGCTGGTCACCAGCGGCGACAAGTACGGCACCATCGTCAGCGAGATCGACCTCGTGCTCGACCCGAAGACGGGCAAGGTGACGCAGGCCCGCGCCGACAACCTGATCGTGCGCACCGACCGCTTCAACAAGGACCCGGCGCAGACACAGCTGATCACGACCTACGAACAGCTCGCCGCGCCGCTGGCCAAGCGCGTCGTCGGCAAGATCGCCGCGCCGCTGACGCGCGACGAGAGCCCGGCCGGCGAAACGCCGGTCGGCCAGGTGGTGGCCGACGCGCAGCTGGCTGCCACCCGTGCCGCCGCCGATGGCGGCGCGCAGATCGCGCTGATGAATCCGGGCGGCCTGCGCGCCAACCTGACGGCCGCGGCCGACGGCGCGGTGCGCTACGAGGACCTGTTCGCGGTGCAACCGTTCTACAACAACCTGATCACGCTCTCGCTCACCGGCGCGCAGGTCGTGCAGGTGCTCGAGCAACAGTGGCTGAACCAGGCGCGGCCGCGCATCCTGCAGGTGTCCAGGGGTTTCGCCTACACCTGGGACAACGCCAAACCCGCCGGCCAGCGCGTGGTGCCCGGCAGCGTGACGCTCGACGGCAAGGCGCTGGAGGCCAGCGGCGACCTACCGCGTGACGGTGAACAGCTTCCTGGCCGACGGCGGCGACGGCTTCAGTGCATTCAAGCAGGGCCGCGAGCCGCGCACCGGCGCGATGGACGTCGATGCCTTCGAGCAGTTCATCGCCCGGCGCGCACAGGGCGAGACCGTCGCGCTCGATCGCATCAAGCGGCTCAACTGACCGTGCTCGCGCCCGCCGAGATCATCCGCACCAAGCGCGACGGCGGCGCGCTCGACGCCGCGCAGATCGACGCATTCGTGCAGGGCTTGGCCGGCGGCGGCGGTTCACGCTGGAGCGAAGGCCAGGTCGCGGCACTGGCGATGGCCGTGCTGCTGAACGGCATGACGCGCGACGAGTGCGTGGCGCTGACCCGGGCCATGACGCACTCCGGCACCGTGCTCGACTGGTCGCGTGCCGGACTCGGTGGCCCGATCGTCGACAAGCATTCCACCGGCGGCGTCGGCGACAAGGTCAGCCTGATGCTGGCGCCCATCGTCGCGGCCTGCGGCGGCGTGGTGCCGATGGTCAGCGGCCGCGGCCTCGGCCACACCGGCGGCACGCTGGACAAGATGCAGAGCCTGGCCGGCTACGACGTGGCGCCGAGCCGAGCGCTGCTCACGCGTGTGCTGCGCGATGCCGGTTGCGCGATCGTCGGCGCCAGCGCGCGCGTGGCGCCGGCCGATCGCCGGCTGTACGCGATCCGCGATGTCACCGCCACGGTCGAGTCGGTGCCCTTGATCACCGCCAGCATCCTGTCGAAGAAGCTCGCGGCGGGACTGCGATGCGCTGGTGATGGACGTCAAGGTCGGCAACGGCGCGTTCTGCCAGACGATGGACCAGGCGCGCGCGCTCGCCGACAGCCTGGTCGAAGTGGCTGCGGGCGCCGGGCTTGCCGACGCGCGCGCTGATCACCGACATGAACCAGGTGCTCGGTGCGCAGTGCCGGCAATGCGCTCGAGGTGCGCGAGGCGATCGACTTCCTGACCGGCAAGCTGCGCGAGCCGCGCCTGCTGGCCGTGACGCTGGCGCTGGCGGCGCAAATGCTCGTACTGGCGGGCCTGGCGCCGAACCTGGCCGACGCCGAGCGCCGCGCCCGCGAGGCGCTCGACAGCGGCCGCGCCGCAGAGCGGTTTGCGCGCATGGTGGCCGCGCTCGGCGGACCGAAGAACCTGCTCTCGCCGCGCTTTGCCGGGCTGCCGAAGGCGCCGGTGGTGATCGACGTACCGGCCCCCGCCGGTGGCTTCGTGCGCGGCGATGGACACGCGCGCGATCGGCCTGACGGTGATCACGCTCGGGGGCGGGCGCCTGCGCGCCGACGACGCCATCGATGCGCGCGTCGGCTTCTCGCAGTTGCGTGCCGTCGGCACCGCCGTGCAGCGCAACGAGCCACTGGCGCAGCGTGCATGCGCGCGATCGCGACGCCGCTGTCGCGGCGCGCGAGCGCCTGCTGGCCGCAATCAAGATCGGCGAGGACCGACCATCCCCGACACACGTGGTGCTGTGGTCGTCTGCGACCGGGTAAGCCCTCCGACGCCCGCCAGGAGCGCGCTCCTAGAATGATTGCCAGACCGTGCCCCGAGGAGTAGCCAGCCATGTCCACCGCCCGCCGCAGTCGCAGCAGCCCACCCGCCGCGGAACCGGCCGCGCCAGCCGTTGCGATGCGGGTGCTGAAGAAGTACCCGAACCGGCGCCTGTACGACACGCAGAGCAGCAGCTACATCACGCTGGCCGACGTCAAGCAGATGGTGCTCGACAGCGAGGCCTTCGAAGTGCGTGACGCCAAGTCCGGCGACGACCTGACGCGCAGCATCCTGCTGCAGATCATCCTCGAAGAGGAGAGCGCCGGCGTGCCGATGTTCTCGACCCAGTCGCTGGCGCAGATCATCCGCTTCTACGGCCACGCCATGCAGGGCGTGATGGGCAGCTACCTCGAGCAGAACCTGCAGGCTTCACCGACTTGCAGGCGCGCTTCGCCGAGCAGTCCAAGGGCCTGTACGACCCGAAGAACTTCACGCCCGAGATGTGGACCCAGTTCGTCAGCGGCCAGGCGCCGATGATGCAGGGCCTGATGGGCAACTACCTCGAGCAGTCGAAGAACCTGTTCGCGCAGATGCAGGAGCAGATGGGCAAGCAGGCGGGCGCGCTGTTTCCGCTGGCCGGGTTCGGCGCGGGCAAGAAGTAGCGATCTGGCCCATGCGGGACAATCCCGCCCATGAGCCTTGACACCGACCGCCGCGCCGCCCAAGGTCGGCTTCGTCTCGCTCGGCTGCCCGAAGGCCTTGACCGACTCCGAACTGATCCTGACGCAACTCAGCGCCGAGGGCTACGCCACGAGCAAGAGCTTTGCCGGCGCCGACCTGGTGATCGTCAATACCTGCGGCTTCATCGACGAGGCGGTGAAGGAGAGCCTGGACACGATCGGCGAGGCGCTGGCCGAGAACGGGCGCGTCATCGTCACCGGCTGCCTGGGCGCGAAGGCGGCCGACGACGGCAGCGGCGCGAACCTGGTGCGCCAGGTGCACCCGAAGGTGCTGGCCGTCACCGGCCCGCACGCGACGCAGGAGGTGATGGACGCGGTGCACCTGCACCTGCCCAAGCCGCACGACCCGTTCGTCGATCTCGTGCCGGCGCAGGGCATCAAGCTGACGCCGCGGCACTACGCCTACCTGAAGATCAGCGAAGGCTGCAACCACCGCTGCACGTTCTGCATCATCCCGTCGATGCGCGGCGATCTGGTGTCGCGGCCGATCGGCGACGTGCTGGGCGAGGCCGAGCGCCTGTTCGAGTCCGGCGTGAAGGAGTTGCTGGTGGTCAGCCAGGACACCAGCGCCTACGGTGTCGACGTCAGGTACCGCACCGGCTTCTGGAACGGCCAGCCGGTGAAGACGCGGATGTTCGAGCTGTGCGAGAAGCTGGGCCAGCTCGCCGACCGATTCGGCGCCTGGGTGCGGCTGCACTACGTCTACCCGTACCCGCATGTCGACGAGGTGCTGCCGCTGATGGCCACGGGCCGCGTGCTGCCCTACCTGGATGTGCCGTTCCAGCATTCGCACCCCGACGTGCTCAAGCGCATGAAACGCCCGGCCAGCGGCGAGAAGAACCTGGAACGCCTGGCGCGCTGGCGCGAGCTGTGTCCCGAGCTGGTCGTGCGCAGCACCTTCATCGCCGGTTTTCCTGGCGAGACCGAGGCCGAGTTCGATCACTTGCTGGCCTTCGTCGAAGAGGCCGGCATCGACCGTGCCGGCTGCTTTGCCTATTCGCCCGTCAAGGGCGCGGCGGCCAACCAGCTGCCCGGCGCGTTGCCGCAGGCAGTACGCGAGGAGCGCCGCGCCCGCTTCATGGCCGCCGCCGAGCGCGTCTCGGCCGCGCGCCTGCGGCGACGCATTGGCGCGACGATGCAGATCCTGATCGACAGCGCGCCGTCGCTCGGGCGCAAGGGCGGCGTCGGGCGCAGTTACGCCGATGCTCCGGAAATCGACGGCACGGTGCGCTTGCTGCCGCCAGAGAAGGCGAGCAAGATCCTTGAAGGTCGGCGAATTCACGCGGGCGAAGGTCGTTGCGACCGAAGGCCACGACCTGGTCGCGCAGGCCATTTGACGGGGCACGCAACGTGGGTATCGAAGAGCGCAGCACCGGCCTGATCCACCACCCGTATCAGGCCCCCGGCGGCTTCGCCTCGCCGGCCGTACCGGTGGCGAAGGGCTCGTCGGTCTTCTTCCCGAACGTTGCGGCCTTGCGCAGCCGCACCTGGGTGGATCGCAGCGCGTATACCTACGGTTTGCACGGCACGCCGACCACGTTCACGCTGGAGGAGCGCCTGGCCACGCTCGAAGGTGGCAGCCACTGCGTCCTGGTCAGCAGCGGCCTGGCGGCGATCACCCTGGTCGATATCGCGCTGCTGGCCAATGGTGACCAGGTGCTGCTGCCCGACAACGCCTACGGCCCGGGCAAGACCTTCGTTCGCCGCGACCTCGCGCGCTGGGGCATCGCACATCAGATCTACGATCCGCTGGCACCGGCTTCGCTGGCGGCAGCCATCACGCCAGCCACGAAGCTGATCTGGCTCGAAGCCGCAGGCTCGGTGACGCTGGAGTTTCCTGACTTGCGCACGCTGGTGCGCATGGCGCGCGAGATGGCGCCGCAGGCGGTGGTTGCGCTGGACAACACCTGGGGCGCCGGCCTGGCACTCGACGCGTTCGAACTCGGTGCAGGGCAGGGCGTCGACCTGACGGTACACGCACTGACCAAGTATCCGTCGGGTGGCGGCGACCTGCTGCTCGGCTCGGTCATCTGCCGCGACGACGCGCTGGCCAAGACCCTGTCGCTGGCGCGCAGCCGCGTCGGCCATGGCCTGGGCGTGAACGATGTCGAGGCGGTGCTGCGCTCATTGCCTTCGCTACCGCTGCGCTACGCGGCTCAGGATCGCAGCGGCCGGGCCTTCGCGGCGTGGTGCTGCACGCGGCCCGAGTTCGTTCGGGTGCTGCACCCGGCGTTGCCCGGGTCGCCAGGCCACGCGCATTGGGCCTCGCATTGCCGCGCTGCGGCCGGCCTGGTCTGCGTCGAGATCGATCCGCGCTTCACGCCAGAGCGGGCGGACGCATTCGTCGATGCGTTGCGGCGCTTTCGCATCGGTTGGTCCTGGGGTGGTGCGATGAGCCTGGTCGCACCCTATGACCCAGCAGCGATCTGCAGCCTGCCGACGCCCTACCGGGGCCCGCTGGTGCGCTTTTGCCTGGGCCTTGAAGCGGTGGCAGATCTGATCGCAGACGCCGAGCAGGCGTTGTCGGCGCTACGCCTTTGACGAGACCTTGTGTCTCATCAAGCGGCCCTTTTCACGCTCCCAATCCCGCTGCTTCTCGGAATTGCGCTTGTCGTGTTCGGCCTTGCCCTTGGCCAGCGCGATGGTGGCCTTCACGCGGCCGCCCTTGAAGTGCAAGTCAAGTGGCACCAAGGTGAATCCCTTTTGCTCGACCTTTCCGATCAGGCGCCGGATCTCCTCCTTGTGCATCAGCAGCTTCTTGGTCCGGTCGGGCTCGGGTAGAACATGGGTCGAGGCCGAGCGCAGGGCATTGATGCGGCAGCCGATGAGATGCAGTTCACCGTCGCGGATGACCACGTAACCATCGGTCAGCTGCACCTGGCCGGCGCGGATGGCCTTGATCTCCCAGCCCGACAGCACCATGCCTGCCTCGTAGGTCTCCTCGATGTGGTACTCGTGACGGGCGCGGCGGTTCTCGGCAATCGACATGAAGGGGCGCTTCTAGAATCGGGCGATTGTATGGATGGCTGCCAGAGTTCACTTCATTCGCCGCTTCGCAACGCGGCTCTTGCCGAGATTGGCGCGGCAAAGCCGCACCCGGGCAGGCGGCAGCGCTTCGGCGAGGCGGTCGGTGCTGCGCACCGACTGCCCTGCGGTGCTCGGCCTTGTGGCCTGTCGCACAACTCGCTGCGCTCACTGGCGTTCGCTACGCTCAGACAGGGTGCGACAAGTCAGATTACATGGCGCACTGGCGCGCGCGGGCCACAAGACCTCCGCTCCTCGGCGCCCCGCAGGCGCGCTGCCACCTGCCCGGGCGCGACTTTGCGGCAGCGCTGGTGGTTCGCGTTGGAGCGCCTCCCCTGGTGGCCTTCGCGGCAGGCGGTACCCGGCAGGGGCGATTTGTGGGGCGGCGAGGAGAGGAGGACTGGGGTCGGCGCGCGCAGCGCGCTTCGTGGACTGACTTGCCGCACCTGTCCGAGCGCAGCGAGCGCAGCGAACGTAGCGAGTTGTGCGGCGCGACCCCAGGCCGAGCACCGCAGCGGAGTCGGCGCAAAGCGCCGACCGCCCCAGCATGAGCCCCTGCGGGGTACCGTCTGCCGCGACGCGCTGAACGCACGAGCAACACAGACAAGCACGAAAAGCCGCAGGGAAACTCGGGGCACTTCGCGGACAGACGCTCACGTCTTGCGGCGTGCGCGGCGTAAAGAGTGGTGGGTGGAGTAGGGTGAAGCACGTCAAGAAGTCCGTGCTGCTGTGGTACTCGCCGCGCGAGATGTACGAACTGGTGGTGGCAGTCGAGGACTATCCGTCGTTCCTGCCATGGTGCGCTCGCGCCGAGGTCTTGCAGCGCGACGATGCGGGGATGACGGCGCGCCTGACTTTGGCCAAAGGCGGCGTGCGCCACGCCTTCACCACCCGCAATCGACAGCGTCGCGATGAGGAGGTCAGCGTGCAACTGGTGGACGGGCCGTTCTCGGTATTGGACGGCACGTGGCGCTTCGTGCCGCTCGGCCGCGCCGGCACGGACGCCGACGACGCGCCGCGCGCGTGCCGCATCGACTTCGACCTGCGCTACGCCTTCGCCAGCCCGGCGCTTGAAGCAGTGGTGAGCCCGGTGTTCGATCGCATCGCCAACACGTTCGTCGATTCCTTCGTGCAGCGCGCGGAGCAGGTTCATGGCCCGCGCTGACGGCCTCTTGCACATCGAGCTGGCCTACAGCCCGGCGCCACGCCAAGTGCAGCTGGTGACGCTCGAGCTGCCGGCGGGCAGCTGTGTCGCGGACGCGCTGAACGCCAGCGGCTGGCTATCGATTCATGGATTGACATTGGACAAGCTGCGTTGCGGGGTCTGGGGTCGGCCGCAGCCGTTGGACCACATACTGCGCGACGGCGACCGCGTCGAGTTTTATCGCCCGTTGCGCGTGGACCCGAAGGAAGCCCGCCGGCTGCGCTACAAGCGACAGCGCCAAGCCTGAGCGTACCGACTGCGTCAACTAGAATTTCCGATTCAAGACCGAATCGAACAACCCGGAGCCCGCGCCCACCATGTACAAGCACATCAAGGTCCCTGAAGGCGGCAAGAAGATCACCGTCAACAAGGACTACTCGCTCAACGTTCCTGACAATCCGATCATTCCGTTCATCGAGGGCGATGGCACCGGGTTGGATATCACGCCGGTGATGCTCAAGGTCGTCGATGCCGCGGTGGCCAAGGCCTACGGCGGCAAGAAGAAGATCCACTGGATGGAGGTCTACGCCGGCGAGAAGTCGACGCGGATCTACGGCCCCGACGTCTGGCTGCCCGAAGAGACGCTGGCCGTCGTGCGCGAGTACGTGGTCTCGATCAAGGGCCCGCTGACGACGCCCGTGGGTGGCGGCATCCGCAGCCTGAACGTGGCGCTGCGCCAGCAGCTCGATCTGTATGTCTGCCTGCGCCCGATCCAGTATTTCAAGGGCGTGCCCAGCCCGGTCAAGGAGCCGGAGAAGACCAACATGGTCATCTTCCGCGAGAACTCGGAAGACATCTACGCCGGCATCGAGTTCGAGGCCGAGACCGACAAGGCCAGGAAGCTGATCAAGTTCCTGACCGAGGAAATGGGCGTCAACAAGATCCGCTTCCCGAACACCTCGGGCATCGGCATCAAGCCGGTCAGCCGCGAAGGCACCGAGCGGCTGGTGCGCAAGGCGATCCAGTACACGATCGACAACGACAAGCCCAGCATGACCATCGTGCACAAGGGCAACATCATGAAGTTCACCGAAGGGGGCTTCCGCGATTGGAGCTACGCGCTGGCGCAGCGCGAGTTCGGCGCGGATGCCGATCGATGGCGGCCCATGGTGCAAGTTCAAGAACCCGAAGACCGGCAAGGACATCATCGTCAAGGACATGATCGCCGACGCCTTCCTGCAGCAGATCCTGCTGCGCCCGGCCGAATACTCGGTGATCGCCACGCTCAACCTGAACGGCGACTACATCAGCGACGCGCTGGCCGCGCAGGTCGGCGGCATCGGCATCGCGCCGGGCGCCAACCTGTCGGATTCGGTGGCGATGTTCGAGGCCACCCACGGCACGGCGCCGAAGTACGCCGGCAAGGACTACGTCAACCCGGGCTCGGAAATCCTGTCGGCCGAGATGATGCTGCGGCACATGGGCTGGACCGCGGCCGCCGACCTGCTGATCGCCTCGATGGAGCGATCGATCGCGAGCAAGAAGGTGACCTACGACTTCGCGCGCCTGATGGAGGGCGCGACGCAGGTCTCCTGCTCCGGCTTTGGCCAGGTGATGATCGACCACATGTGACGCTGTTCCAGGGCGTCCCTGGACGTCCCGGATGATCCGCAGAACCCCAGATCGTTGATTCGACTGGGGTTTTTGTCTTCTGGCGTCTCCGACGGTTCCTTGACATCGCGATCGGAACGGGGCCACATTTGGGGCCACCGGGGCGGCGGTGGCCCCGTTTGGTGGCCCCACATGCGACACATCAACTACGTCCTGAAGCCCGCGACGATCGACAACGCGAAGCCGAAGGGACAAGCGCTACGACCTGACCGATGGCGGCGGCCTGGTGCTCGAAGTCATGCCGTCGGGCTCGAAGACCTGGCGATTCAAGTACCACCTGACGGCAAGCGCGAGAAGGTGACGATTGGCGCCTACCCGGCCTTCACCATCAAGCAAGCGCGCGACCGCCACGAGGAACTGCGCGCACTGGTCGAGCGCGGCCAGAGCCCGGCCAAAGCCAAGCGGGTTCTATCAGCGGAGCAGAAGGTCGCTGACGCGCGCCGCCTGAGCTTCCGCACCTTCGCCCAGCGCTGGGTCGACGAGACGCTGTTCTATCGGTCGGGCGGCTACGTGGCCCAGATCGTGCGCTGGCTCGATGTCTACGTTTACCCGGCCATCGGCGACATGCAGCTCGACGAGGTGCAGCCCGGCGACGTGCTGGCCATCATCAAGGCGCGCGCCGACACCGCCGTGACGGCCGAGCGCATCCGCGTGATCGTGCAGCAGATCTACAACCATGCGATCCGCAACCTGCTGGTGACGACGAACCCGGCGCAGCCGCTGCGCGGCGCAATCGCGCGTGCACCGGTCGAACACCACCGGCACCTGAGCGAGAAGGAGCTGGGGGCCTTCTGGCGCAAGCTGGACGAGCAGGGCGCGCACTCCACGACGATCGCAGCAACCAAGCTGCTGATGCTGACGATGACCCGCAAGAGCGAACTGCTGCGCTCGAAGTGGCCCGAGTTCGACCTCGACGCCGCGCAGTGGGACATCCCGGCCGAGCGCATGAAGATGGGCAAGCCGCATCGCGTGTTCCTGTCGCGCCAGGCCGTCGAGATCCTGCGCCAGGTGCACGAGCTGACGGGGCATGGCGAGTACGTCTTCCCGTCGATCTTCCGCGGCAGCGTGCCGATGGGCGACGTGACGCTGAACCACTTCTTCAAGCGCATCGACTTCGGCGTGCCCGATTTCAGCCCGCATGGGACGCGCGGCACGGCGGCGACGCTGCTGCGCGAGCATGGGTTCGGGCGCGATGTCGTCGAACTGCTGCTGGCGCACAGCGAGAAGAACGCTACCGTGGCGGCCTACAGCCACATGGAGCTGGCGGCGGATCGGAAGAGGGCGCTGCAGTACCTGGCCGATCGAGTCGAGGCCTTGGCCGCGGGCATGAACGTGATCCCGTTGCGCGCTGCCTGAATCTCGCCCTGAGTTGATTGCCAGTCCTCACAGGGCGGGGGAATTTCTGCTGGGTGCGATCTTCCGACGGGGCCGACGTCGGTTTGCAGCGTGACCAGTCATTCGCCTCTGGCTGAACTACTCACACTCCCGGCCAGGAGCGGTCCTCGCTTATGCTTCCCGGAACCGGACCACGGGCATCTGAGACTCGCCGAGATGCAAAATCACTGCATCTCATGGGAGTCCTGAACCGCACCACCGTTCTCGGTCCCCGATGGCCTGGATGGCACGGATTGACTCCGTTCGTCGTGTGGGGATCGTTCATCGGCATCGTGTTTTTTGCGGTCTATCCGGCAAGCAATTGGCTGACCGCACGGAGAACGGGGCTGTGGCAGCTTTACTTTGAGCAGGAGCTCTCGATCCCCTTCGTGCCGCAGTTCGTATGGCTATACCTTTCGATGTACCTGTTGTTCGTTCTGCCGCCGTTCTTCGTCCCCGGCCACGCCGCGGCCCGTGTCGGCAAGCAGCTCATCGCAGGCTGCGTGGCGTGTGGGCTGCTGTTTCTGCTCTTCCCGGCGGTGCTGGGCTTCGAGAGAACGCTTCCGCCCGATGCCCCCTATCGGCAGGTCTTCCAGGCGATCCACAACGTCGACGCGCCGCACAACCTGGTGCCGTCGCTGCACGTGGTCTTCTCGTCAGTGATCGCGTTGGCTTGCGCGAGCTTTGCGCGTCCGTCGTTCCGCTGGTTGTTGTGGGCCTGGCTCGCGCTGATCGTCGTGTCCACCGTGCTCGTGCACCAGCACCATCTGATCGACGTGGCGGCGGCGCTGTTGCTGGTCGCAGCCCTTCGCTCGCGTTGGCGGCTCGCCTAGGACTTTCTCAGCGGCGCGCGCGTCGGCGCCAGAAGAACCAGCCGCAGGCGAATCCGACCAGCAGGCCCAGGCCGGCACCTCCCGCGCCAAACCAGAGAACACTGCGCTCTATGGTGTTCAACACCGGGTTGTCGAGGAAATTGGTGCCCATGTGGATACCTAGCAACTTCCAGTTGCCGTCCGACTGCTTGATGCTGACCGCTGTCCAGCGCCCTTTCATGTCGAAGGCCCGGCCGTCGGCCAGCTCGTAGCGCTCCAGCGTCGAACCCCGGGTCATGGCAAACGTGCCGGTGTAGATGCTCGAGAGGTCATCGGCCTCGGCCTCGATCGACAGGTCCTTCATGCGCAGGAAACTGCGCGCGAACAGTCCGTCGAAGTAGGTCTTCATGGTCCCCAGGTCGGTGAAGCTGTCCTGGGTGATGACCGTGGCCATGAACGGCTGGTGAAACAGAATCTTGGCCGCTTCGAAGTCGCGTTTCGAGACCGCCTGCTCGAGTTCGCTCTTGAGTTTGCGCAGCGCGTCGTGGTCGGCGGCCTGTTCGGTGCCTTGCGCGGACGCTCCATTTGCAGTGGCCGCCAAGATCAGGGCAACAAGAAATGAGCGATACATGTCGTCCTCGTTCTCTCAGGGTTGAAGTTCATTCAGGGGCTGCGGCCCAGGCCCGGCGGGGGCGGGCCGGGCTCCGAGCCACAGGCGAAGTAGATGGACCAGAACGACGGGTCGAGAGTCGTTCGGCCGGACAAGCTTCGGCAGGTGCATCCAGGGCATGTTCGGGCTCGCGATGATGGGCGAGGTGGAGATTGTAGTTGAGGAAGATCGCCTGAGCAGACCGGCCAGAAGCGCAGGTTCCAGGCGCCTTCGATCACGTCGCGCGGGCTGCCGGCGTGGTCGCGTGTATTGCACCGAGCTCCAGTTCAGTCCGAACGCCCAGTAGCAGAGCAAGCCAGCCGCGGCGGCGAGGTCGAGCGCGATGACCAGTGTCACCTGGAGCGCCAGCGAGACAGAGGCCCTCGCAGCCAGACGCGCGGGATCGGTGCGCGCGCGATGTCCAGCACGAATGGCCGGAAGCCCCACCAGCGCGCAGGACCGTTCTGGAACCGCGGCGAGCGAAACGCCCACGGCCACAGCGATGTAGACGAGGATCGCGACGGGGATGATGGCCCAGTAGAAGCCCGTCAGCAGGCAGTAGATCCAGTAGGTCTTGAGCCAGCCACGACTGGTGCGGGCAGGTACGTAGTCGTAGAGTTCCTCGTCGGTGCGGTTGCGGCGGTGGTGGCCGAAGTGGCTGATGCGCTGGATCGAGAAGATCGTCGGGAAGAATCCGGCGAGCAGCACGCCGGCCGCATCGTTGATGCGCAGCGTCGGGATGGAAGTTGCCGTGCACCGCCTCGTGGTGCAGCGAGAAGATCGTGTTGTTGGTGTACGAGAACAACACGCAGGCCGCCGCGATCAACCACCAGGAAGCCGCATGGCTGGCCACCCACAGGCAAGACGATCGAGACGGTCACCGCCAGCGCGGCGATGAGCACATTGGCGCGCACGGGGATCGGGTAGCGCGCAGGCTGGTCACGGCCGACGCGCCCGCCTCGCGGCCATTCGCCGAAGGGCGCGATCCGTCGGCCGGCCGGCAGCATATGGCCGGCGCGCAGCGTGGCGCCCGGGCCGAGGCCGGCTTCGCCGCCGACGATGGCGTCGCGCCTCGACGGTGGGGGTGCCGATCACCGACGACGAAACGGCCGTCGTCGTCGCGCACGGCGATGTGGCCGGCGAGCGTGCACTTCATGCCGAGCACCGCGCCGCGGCCGACGTCGACCAGCGTAGCGGTCGGTGATCAGCACGCCCGGGCCTACGTAGCGCGAACTGGCTGAGCGCTGCCTCCCCAGAGGCCGATCCATAACGGGTAGAGGCCGGGCACCAGGCGCAGAGTTCCTCGAGCCAGGGCAGGCGATTGAAGACCATCTGCCACTGCGTCAGGAACCACCAGACGCGGTAGTCGCGGCGTGTCTGCAGGTTCGCGCGGCCGGCGGCCGGCCGAAGGCGGCCAGAGTAATGCGGCAGACGACCGGCGGCAGCAGGTAGATCCACAGTGCCAGGCAAGCCAATCGCGCGCGTAGACGTGGAGAACGCAGCAGACGCCAGCGCCACGCCCGATGCCGACATGCAGCAAGCGGCAGGTCGTTCAGCGCCAGCGGAGAAGCCGTCAGGCCGCTCGAGGCCGGGGTGCGTCGGTCATAGCCCACCATTGTTTTTCCCAGGTTCGCCGAGTTCCGGCGTGCGATCGAACAGTTCGAAGGTGAGCGGCATGATGCGGCGGTTGAACAGGCTCTCTTGAAAACGCCGTTCGTCCTTGCAGTGCCAGACACGGCGTCGATCAGTTCCGCCTCCCGGGGCGCAAGTGCCGGCATGTCCCGGACAGCTGGCGGATCACCTTCACGCCGGAGCCGCCGCGGGTCGGCCGCACCACGCCTTCCAGCATCGCCGTGAACAGGCGCGCGTTCGGCGTGCGCCGCGCTTGTCATCCATGCAGCAGCTCGATCAGCATGCGCGTCGATGTGGACGTGCCGCGTCTCGTCCTTCATGTGCTGGCGATGCAGGGCCACGAATGCCGGGTCGAGCGCGCCGAGCGTCGGCGTCTGGGGTTGCAGCACCATGTCGCGCGCCAGCGACTTCGCCGATTCCTCCATGGCCATCATGTACCAGAGCGCGAACGCATAGACGCCAGGCCAGCCAGCCGACGACGCTGAACATGGCCTGCGTCCACCAGGGCAGGCGCGCGAAGAAGCGGTCGCTGCCCGACCGGATACAGGTCGGGCCGGCAGGCGCGGTTGAACGCCGCGAAACCGGCGTAGTGGCGGCGCTCTTCCGCCACCATGGTGTCCAGCGCCAGCAGCATCGCGCTATCGCCGCGCACGCTGGGGTGGCGGCGCAAGGGCGCAAGCAGGCGCTCGATGAGCTCGGCTTCGAGCGTCATGATGTACTCGTTCAGTGCGCAGGCCGAAGAGCTGGTTGTAGCGCAGGCGTTGCTCGTCGCTGCAGCGTCGCGTAGACGGGCGTGTAGTAGAGCTGGGTGTGCTGCTCGGGCACGAACGGTCGCGAGGCGTCGATTTTGCCAGGAGTCGCCATGTCGGCGCACTGGCCTGGTTCGGCGGCGCGCGGTTGATGCGCTCGAGGCTCAATTCGGGCTTCATGGCGATTCGCCGCGCGCGACCGGACGCGTGCCGAAGTGGCCATGCCGACGTCTGGAGCGATGCATGTAGCCGAGCACGGGCACCGCGCAGGCAAGCGCGATCGCCAGCAACAAGAAGACCAGCGTGGAAGGCCAAGCCGCGAGCGACGCGACATGCATTTCTGCCACGCCGATGGCCAGCCCATAGACGCCTCCGAAGCCGGCGAAGAACCACGGTGCGTAGTCCATTGCCACCGCAGGCTCGGACTGCCCATCGGCCCATGGCTGGTTGTACACGCGCAGCAGACCCGCCTCCAGCGCCTTCACGTCGTACAGCAGATTCCAGAAGCCCAAGACCGAAGCCAGCACCAGGGCGAGCCTCAACGCATCGCCCCAGTCCTGTGCAGGCGACGTGTGCACCAGCCAGGCCAGCATGGCGGTGGCGATCCGAACACAAAACCATGGTGTGGGCGAAAACGGCCCAGGCGCAGCCGCGTGTCGAACTCCCACACCTTGAGTACGTTCGTGCCGATGCCCGGCACGATGTAGGCCCATAGGATCGGAAGGCCCCAGGCTAGCGCGACGAGATGGCGGTTCGCCGGCGTACTCGCGCCAGCCACAGCCAGTACGTCAGCGGCGCGAGGATCACCGGCGCGACGTAGGGGTAGAGGTCGACAGCACCCGCTTCATGGACGACGCTGTCAGTGCAGACCGAAGCGCATACCGTGCTTCTTGTAGAGCTCTTTGCGGAAGATCAGGCGTGTAGTACCAGTACGCGCCGATGCGCGCCACCGATCGTAGATGCGTCTTCGGGTCGGCGAAGCGGCTCAACAGCGAGCCGAAGCTGTTGAAGCGCGTTCGCGCGCCGCATGGCAGGCCGCCGTCAGCTCGTCGGCGCTCATGAGCGTGCGGCACGAAGGCGGCGCTGTTGAAGCGGTACTCGGGATGCAGCCACCACTTGCCGTCGTAGAGCAGTCGGCCTTCCTGCTCCAGCTGCGATACAGCGGCGTGTTCGGATACGGCATCAGGATGTTGTAGGCGGCGAAGGTGAAGCTTGCTGTCCAGCGCGAAGTCGACCGTGGCGCGCGATCGACTCGGGCGTGTCGTGGTCGTAGCCGAGCGTGAAGGCCGCCCAGGTCTGCATGCCGTGCTCGCGCAGGACGCGCACCTCCTCGCTTGTAGCCGGAGAAGCCCGGGATGTTCGGCGACTTGCGCGTCTCGCGCAGGCTCTGCGCGCGTGATCGACTCGAAGCCCATCACGTTGCCCAGTTGCCGGCGCGTCGCAGCAGCTCCATCAGCGTCGGGTCGCGCGTGACGTCGAGGCTGGCCTGGCTCACCCAGCTCAGCTTCAGCGGGATCAGCGCGTGGCACAGCTCGGCCAGCGCCTTCGTGGTCGCTGGCGATGTTGTCGTCGACGAAGAACAGGAAGCTTGCGGTCCTGCGCCTCGATCTCGTCGCAGCACCTCGTCGATGGCGCGGACGTAGTGCTTGCGGTCGAAGTACTGCGCTGACGGCGCAGAAATCGGCAGGCGAAGCGGCAGCCGCGGCGAACTGCATCAGCCTGATCGGCAGGTAGCCCTTGCCGCGGAACAGATCGCGCCGCGGCAGCACGCCGCCGTCTGCGGCACGCCGGGCGGGCCGTCGTAGCGCGGCTTCAGGCGCCGGTGCCGCGCGTCCTCGACCACCTGCGCCCAGCGGTCTCGGCGTCGCCGATGAAGATGCTGTCGGCATGCTGCGCCGCCTCTTCGCGGCAGCAAGCGTGACGTGCATGCCGCCGAGGATGACCGGGACGCCGCGCGCCCGGTACTCGGCGGCGATCTCGTAGGCGCGGCGCGCGGTGTAGGTCTCGACGGTGATCGCGGCGAGGTCGGTCGGCTCGTCGAAGGGAATGGTCTCCATGCGGTCGTCGTACAGCACGCACTCGACGTCCGGCGGCGTCAGGCCGGCGAGCACCGCCGAGCATCAGCGGCTCCATGCGGCCTCGTCGACGTACAGGCTGTGCTCCATGCGGCCGATGTTGGGCTTGATGAAGGTGATCTTCACTGGCGTCTACGCGCTCCCAGCACGCCGGTCCTGCTTCTTGTAGATCTCGCGGCGCGAGATGATGTTGGCGATCAGCCGTCATGCCGACTGCGGAACGGCGAAAACGGCAGCCTCGCGCGACAGCACCCGCCGGCCGATCGACGACCAGCTATAGAAGCGCTCGCGCGCCGCGAAGACGCCGTCGGCCAGCTCGTCGGCGCTCATGCCGCGCGGCTGGAAGATCGCGTCGCCGTAGCGGTAGTCCGGGTCGAGCCACCACTGCGGCGACAGCAGGCGGCCTTCGCGCGCGCAGGCGGTCGTAGAGCGCCGAGCCCGGCGTGGGCGTCAGCGGATTGAAGTTGGCGATCTCGAGGCGCGACTCGATCGCGAAGTCGAGCGGTGCGGTCGATGGTGTCGCGGCGTGTCGGCGTCGTAGCCGAAGACGAAGGTGCCGTAGATCTGATGCCGCGCGCGTGCAGCGCGCGCACCACGTCCTGGTAAGTGCCGGCGACCCGGTTCCAGCGTCTTGCCCATCTGCTTCAGGTTGGCGCGGATCAGCGACTCGAAGCCGATCAGCGCGAAGCGGCAGCCGCCTCGGCCATGCAGATCGAGCAGCCGTCGTCGCGGCCACGTCGATGCTGATCTGGCAGCGACCAGCGGCGCTTCGGGCGGCGTCAGCGCATCGAGCAGCTCGCCGAGGTCGGTCTCGTTCGCCGAACAGGTTGTCGTCGACGAAGAAGAGCAGGCGTTGCGCCGGCAGGGTCTCGATCTCGCGCAGCAGCCCGTCGATCGGGCGCACGCGCACGCTCGTGCCGTAGAAGGCGTGGATGGAACAGAAGTCGCAGGCGAAGCGGCAGCCGCGACCGTACTGCACCAGCTCCACCGGCGCGTAGCGCTTGCCGCGGAAGATGCTGCGGTCGCAGCCGGTAATCGTGCAGCGGTGCGGACCGTGTCGCCGCAGTAGCGCGGCTGCAGTCGGCCGGCCCTTGAAGTCGGCGAGCAGCCGCTCCCATGCGCCTTCGGCATCGCCGATCGACGACCGCATCGGCGTGCTGCAGCGCCTCGTCGGGCAGGAAGGTCGGGTGGTAGCCGCCCATCACCACCGGCACGCCGCGCTGCCGGTAGGCGTCGGCCACGGCATAGGCGCGGCGCGCCGTGAACGTCTCGACGCTGAGCGCGACGAGATCGGGGCGGTCGTCCGTGGGCAGGGTCTCGGCCTTCTCGTCGTAGAAGGCGATGTCCCAGCCGGGCGCGCGCGCCGCGAGGATGCCCATCGCCAGCGGCGGCATCGCGTCCGACGAACGGTAATCGCCCAGGTTGGGGCGGATCAGCGTGAGCTTCACAGCAGAGCGGCCTCGGGTTGCACCGGTCGGCCATCCAGTCGGGCGGGCTCGTCGAATTCGACGGCGTAGACCTGGGCCGCATAGCGCATCGGCTTGAAGCTGGCCAAGGCGGGCAAGAGCGGATGCTCGTCGTGCAGGCCAAGGGCAGCGACCGGCGTCGGGCACTTGCGTCAGCAGATCCGCCAGCAGGGCACGCGCCGTATCACGGTCGGTCATGGCCTGAGGCGCGAGGGTCAGGAAGGAAACGAAGCTCTGCCGCAGCACGGCGCCCTGCGCCGGCAACACGACGCGCCGCGCCAGGTGTGCGTAGACGTTGTAGGCCGGACGCAGCCAGCGCATCGCGCCGCGGTAACGCCGCGCCACGACCTGCTTGAACGCGCCCTGGTCCCACAGCACCGCCATGCCGACGAACGCAGCACCGTCGGTGTAGACCCAGAAGCCAGTCCGTGCCGATGCGCCCGAGGCGTGGCTCGTCGAGCACCGGGGTCAATTGCTGGCGCATCGCAAGCTGCCGGTGCCAAGCCAGTAGCGATGGGCAACTCGCCCGGTTGCAGACGGCGCCACAGCGCGCTCGATCGGCCCCGCGCGGCGGCCACCGCGTAGGTGGCGTAGCTGCCGATGGCCCGGTACCTCGGCAGGCCGCGCACGCCGGCTTCGAGCAGGCGCCGCGCGACGTCGTTGTCGGCCGCGACCACCGTGAACCACCAAGGTACCGTGGTCGCTGTCCGGCGCCAACCGGCGGATCGACGCGTAACCCTCGCGCAGGTGGCGGATGCGCCGGCGATGTGCCGCCTGCACGCGCAGGCCGCCCAGGTAGCCGACGTCTTCGACGGCGCCGTTCACGCACAGCGGCAGCACCGAAGCGGCGTACATGCCGACCAGATCACCACCCTCTTCAGCCAGGACGGCCCAGTCGTGGCCGAACCAGTCCTGGCCGGCGAAGTACGACGGCTCACGCTCGATGCACATCTCCACCCAGCCCGGCATGCCGTTGTCGCGCAGCAGCCAGCGCAGCCGGTCGTCGTCGCCCGCGGTGGCCAGGCGGAATGCCGTCATTGCACCTCGCACCAAAGGGCCGGCCCAGGTCTCGTCGCCCAGCGGATAGCCGTCGCGCTGGCTGATCTCGTTGCGATGCATCGCGTTGACCAGGAAGAAATTGCGGAACACGAACGGGTCGCGCCAGTGGTGCCGGCTGCGGCGCGAGCGATGCTGCGCCAGGCGTAGAAGCGTCGCCGCGCGCCGACGCAGCCCTCGGTACGTCCTCCGGCTGCATTCGCCTTCGGCATGAAGGGCAGGTCGTTGTAGCGATAGGCCGGATCGAGCCACCAGGTGTCGTAGCGCAGCCGCCCTTCCTGCTGCAGCCGCGGTACAGCGGCGTGCCGGGGAACGGCGTGAGGTGGTTGAACGCGGCGATGTAGATGCCTTCGTCGGTGGCGAAGTCCACTGCCTCGTCGAAGGACTCGCGCCGTGTCGTGCTCGTAGCCGAAGATGAAGGTGCCGTAGACGCGGATGCCGTGCCGCCGCAGTTGGCCAGCGCCTGCCGATAGCCGCCGCGCATCGTGTTGAAGCGCTTGCGCATCAGCGCGCAGGTTCGCCTCGTCGAGGCTCTCGAAGCCGATCAGCACGCCGACGCAGCCAGCTCGCGCGCATCGCCGGCGAGATAGTGCCTCGTCATGCGCGGCGTTGATGCTCATCTGCGTGACCCAGCGGATGCTTCAGCTGGGCGAGCGCTCGGCAGCAGCGCCCGGCCGGCCTTGATGTCGCCGGCGAAGTTGTCGTCGACGAAGAAGAACAGCGTTTCTCGTCCTTGAGCGCCGCCAGCTCGCGCGACCACGTCGTCGACCGGCCGGGCGCGGTAGGTGCGGTAGAAGAAGGTCTGGATGGCGCAGAACTCGCAGGGAAGCTGGCAGCCGCGCCCGGTCTCGACCAGGCCGATCGGCAGGTAGCGCTTGCCGGCGAAAGCCGGCGGTCGACGCGCATCTCGCGCAAGCGGGCTGGCGCTCGCCGTGGTAGCGGCGCTTGCAGGCGGCCGTGCCGCGAGATCGTCGATCACCTCGGGCCAGATGGCCTTCGGCCTCGCCGATGACCACGGCTTCGGCGTAGCGCGCAACCTCGTCGGGCACGAGCGTCGCGTGAAAGCCGCCCATCACCACCGGCACGCCGCGCCGGCGGTACTCGCTGGCGATCTGGTAGGCGCGCGCCGCGGTGTAGGTCTCGACCGGGATCGCCACGGCTCGGTGGGCGCAGTCGAAGGGATGGCTTCCAGGCGGTCGTCGTGGAACGCGAGCGTCGACGTCCGGCGGCGTCAAGGCCGGCGAGCGCCGCGATCGGCAGCGGCTCCATCTGCCAGGTGCGGATGTAGCTCTCGCCGGCGCGGTGGCCGATCGCCGGGTGGATCAGGGTCAGCCGCATGCACGACGCGTCATCGCACGGCCTGCGCTGCCATGGGCGCTCACCGGCGCCATCGGCACGCCACCGGCGACAGGTGCCAGTCGCAGGTGTAGAAGCGATGCAGGTTGTGCGCGTAGAAGCGGTAGCCGAGGTTCGCCGCGATGGCGAGCGGCATCTGAGCGCGCGCGCCTTCCACAAGCCGGCGCACGATCGGCCGACAGCCGATAGACCGCCTTCCAGGCCCGCTCGTGGCCGGCCGCAGCGCTTCGGGCGTCATCTGCAGCGGCTGGAAGACGACATGCTGGCCGTCGTACAGCTCCCAGTCCCGGGTGAGGATGCGGCCCTCGTTCGAGCAGGCGCTGTGCAGCGGCGTGCCGGGGAACGGCGTCAGCACGCGCAAAGCGCGGCAGGTCGATGCCGTTGTCGATGGCGAACTGCACGGTTTCGTCGAACACATCGGGCGTGTCGTGATCGAGGCCGAACACGAAGCAGCCCTGGATCGCGATGTCCAGCGCGTGCAGGTCGCGCGATCAGCTTGGCATAGTGCCACGGACTCGTTGAACTTCTTGCGCGCGTCGCTGCAGAGCGCCGCGGTTCGAGTGTCTCGAGTCCGAGCAGCAAGCCGCGGCAGCCGGATCGCGCATCAGCTCCATCAGCTCGGGGTCGTGCGCCGATCAAGCACCGTGGACAGGCCGAACCAGCGCAGCTTCAGCGGGACGAGCGCAGTGAACAGTTCCGCGCGCGTAGCTCGCGGTCGGAGATGAGGTTCAGGTCGATGAACAGGATGCGCTTGTCGCCGACGCGACGGATGTCCTCGATGACCCAGGACACCGGCTTCTGGAACTGCTTGCGCCCCCAGGCGCTGGGCGCCACGCAGAACTCGCAGTCGTGCGCACAGGAGCGCGTCGCCTCGAACACGGCTTGGGTCAGGAACTGCTGCTTGTCGAACAGATCGCGCCGCGCGAAGGGCATGTCGGGCCGATCGAGCGAGAAGTCGGGCGCCTGGCGTAGTGCGCGCTTCATCGCGCCAGCGGCGAAGTCGCGCAGCAGCTGCGGCCAGGTATCCTCGGCGTAGCCGGCGACGATGGCGTCTGCGTGGCGCGCGGCCTCGTCAGGTACGAGCGTCACGTGCGGGCCGCCGAGCACCACGGTGCGCCCCCGGAGCGAAAGTGGTCGGCCAGTTCGTAGGCCCGCTTCGCGGTGCCGGTGATCACCGTGATGCCGATCAGATCAGCCTCGAGGTCGTCGGGCACATCCTGGATGCCTTCGTCATAGAGCACGACCTCGGCGTTCGAGCTCGGCGGGCACCAGCGCGGCCAGCGTGGTCAGCGTCAGCGGCTGGTAGCGCAGCGACTTGCGGAAGATGCCACCGCGGTGCCGGTACAGCGGGCCCTTCGGCGACAGCAGAGCGATCCTCATGGCATCTCCCTTCACTCGATCCAAGTGGCTTCAGGGATCAATGCGACGAGTTTGATGTCCGCCAGCCGCGAGCCCTGTGCGAGCCGAAACTCGACGAAGCGATCGTAGAGCCTTTCGACCGGTCGATGTACGAGTGGCTTCAACTGATTCAAGAGCAGAGCGCATACGCGTACTGAGGGTTTCGCTTCAGGCGCGCGTCGATCGGCGCCCAGATCGACCGGCACGCCGACCTGCGTCACCACGTACATAGCCTGCGGCCTTGGGCTGCGGCGTCAGGAAGGCCCAGCCGGGCACCCCGGCCAGCGCATCCTGGACAAATGCCTCGACCAGCTTTTCGCCGACCAGATCCGACACGATGCCCGAGCGACCTAGGAACTCGAGCGTGGGCGTCTGGGCGTCGACATACCCCGTGCAACGCACGAGGTCGCCGGTGCGGTACCGGTACAGGCCGCTTGCGGTGGTGGCGATCACCTCGTACTGCCCACCCGCTTCCAGCTCGTCGGCGAGCAGCATCTCGCCTTGGTGCTCGAACTCGAAGAAATCATGCGCGTTGAGCGCGGGCCGGTCGCGCGCGTCGGGCACCGTGACCACACACTCGGTGGACATCAGCCCCTTGGGCTGCAGATGTGCATGGGGCAGTCGCGCACGAAGTTCGGCCGCCGGGTTCCGCGACGCGCCGGCGGTCCAACAGCTGACAAGCTTCAGGCGCGGCCAGATATCGCGTGGGTCGGGCAGGTCATCCAGCAGCCGCAGCAGGAAGGTCGGGCTCCAGACGGAGATCATCTCGAGATCGTGCGCAGCGGCCAGCGACGTCAAGGTGCGCTCGCGCCAGACCGCGACTTTCGATTCGCGCGCGACGTCGAGCGGCACCGCCGAGTGCTCGGCCACCCATTGGCCCCAACGTGCGCCGAGGTAGGCGCCATCGGGAACGCCCAGCGGTGTGTCCCCGATCTGCCGTGCGGGGCGCGTGGCCGGGCTCGTGGCCAAGTAGACGCTGCCGGACACGGCAAAGCGTGAGGTCACGTCGGCGAGCCAAGGAGCCAGTGCGGCCTCGAACGCCTGCAGACCCATGGTCGTGTAGGGAATCAACTTAGCGCCGCCCGAGCTGCCACCCGTGAGTTCGTAAGCGCAGGGCCGGCCCACGAAGAGCACGTCCGGCTCGCCGCCCACAACCCTTTCCAGCCATGGTTCCAGCGCTTCATGGGTCGTGGCGGGAACAGCCTCGCGGAACGCTTGCAGGCGCGCCGGCGAACCGAAATGCCGCAAGTACGCCGCGTGCGCGTTGTGCGCCAGGACGGCGTCGAGCCAGACGTGCCGGCCGCTGCGGTCAGCTCTGTGGAATCGACCCATTGAACCCCTGTCGGAACAGTCGCAAGGTCATGGGCTTCATGTTCTCTTCTTCTACGTCGCAGACGCACACCAGCTCGTGGCCGCGCCTGAAGCCGGGATTGCGCTGCAGGAAGTAGGCGACGCCGGCTCGCGACATTTCCTCCGGGCGGGGATCGGCCAGTTCCCCGTTCAACTGCCCGCGCGACGGCACGAACTCCACCAGGCCAGACGCCGGGTTGTAGTCTTCGTGGAACTGCTGCTGGGCCAAATGACTGGCGAGGGCCGCGAGGCTCACGTCGTGCGCGCCTTCGCGCGGATGGAACGCCTTCGCGAACACGTGCAGGTAGCGATAGGTGCGATGGCCTTTGACCAGCAACAACCATACAAGGCGTTTGTCAGGTTGCAGGCGCTTGATCTGGCCCATCCGCCGTACCCAATTCAGGGACAGGGTTTGCTGTCCCCAATGCTGCCGATCGACGACCGTATCGCCGGAAAACACGACCCGGATCTCCTCGCCGTGCCACACAGCATCGAATACCCGGAGGGTCGTGAACCCCACGAGCTGCTTCCCAGCATCCAACAGCAGGACCTCGTCCTTGTTGCGCAGATCACTCTCGAACCGCTCCGGAGTCGTGGCCTCGTAGCACGACAGGTACAGATCGCACATGGCGCGCCGCGTCTGGCTGTCCAACGCAGCGGTACTCACGACATGGCAGGTGTATTCGGCGGGCTCGTTCATCGGATCAATTCTCTCGCCAAACAAGAAGTCTTCGCACTGACCACGGCGACTCACTAGACCGATAGAACCACCATGCGCCGCAATCGTGGCGTGCGCATGTGAGCCAGCACCAATCAATTGTGGTCGATGAGAAAGCGGACCCCTGCAAGCCTGACTACAACGTCCGCTTTCCATCATTGTGAAGGTCGGTTATGGGTCGATTACTGGTCCAGGCCAACGCATTCACGCTGACCGCTGTCGGTCTGTGGACAGTCAGTCGCTCGGACTTGATGGCCGTTGCCCGCCACTACTGAGGGGCGAGTCAGAGAAAGTTGAAACGAGGCGTGACGGCGGCGGGACGTGCTGGGACGTCCCGGGTGCAACTGAATCCAGGCGGGACGACGGCAAGCCACTGCGCAAGTCTTGACGGGTACTTCCTCACCTCGGAATGCGGCGGCACGATCCGTTCATGCGCCTGCCGTGGAACAAGTCGAAAGAGGTTCAGCTCGATCTGCTCGACGCGGAGCCAGGGACGACCGCACCGCCATCAGTCCGTAGAGGCGGCGCCGCAACCAGTACGTACCGAAGCCGCACTCGGGAGCGATCTCACCCGCGGCAGCCAAGCTCGGCGCCACGACGGCAGACCGATGCTGGTGGCCGTGTCGATGCTCTACGAGGATGCAAACAACCCGCGCACCGAGTTCCCCGAGGACACGCTCGATGAGCTTGCCGCGGACATCCAACAGCGCGGCGTCCTGCAGCCGCTCGTCGTGCATCCTGCCGACAGCGATGGCCGGCACCAGGTTCACTTCGGCGCCAAGCGGCTGCGCGCAGCGATCCGTGCCGGTCTGCATGAGGTTCCGGTCGTCGTGCGCGACCTGCCTGCCGATCGCTATGCCCAGGTCGCCGAGAACCAGAAGCGCCATGGGCTGACCCCGCTCGAACTGGCCAGGTTCATCCGCGCGCAGGTCGATGCGGGCGACTCGAATGCGACCATCGCCAGGCAGCTCGGCATGAACCTGACGGCGGTGGCGCACCACCTGTCGCTGCTGGAGCTTCCGCCGGTGCTCGACGATGCGCTGAAGTCCGGCCGGTGCACGTCGCCCCGTACGCTGCACGAACTCAGCAAGCTGCACGCCGACAGGCCCGGCCAGGTTCACGCCCTGCTGGCCAGCGAGGCAGACATCACGCGCGCATCGGTGTCCGCCATCCGTTCCGCGGCCGACGAGCCCGCGCCGAACGAGCCCGCCGTGTCGCCACCCGACAAGCTGATCGCCCAAGCCAATGCGGCCTGCGATCGGCTGGAGCGCGCGCTCAGCCGCATCAAGCCGCCCGATGCGAGCCCGATCGCGGCGCCCGAATTGATCGCCCTGCGGGGCCGGGTTGAAGGCATCGCCACACGTTGGCTGCAGGGGTCTGACCGTCAGACCCCTTCGCAGGCCGAACGCTGAACCCATGGAGAGTGGAGTGAAGAGGGTGAGAAAAGATGGATGGCAGGATAGGCGGCCCGCCAGTGAATGGATGCCATGCGGCATCCGGCGCGAGGTTCGACATGGCGGGCGCGTCGCGTGATCGCGTGACGATCGACCTGCGCGGCATCGGCGATGCCGTCCGCGCCGCCGCGGCTTGCCGCGGCATGGGCGTTGCCCAGCTCGTGCGCCGCGCCCTCGTGATGAGTCTCGACCTGCGCGCGACGGCGGCGGTGGCGCCGATGAAGAGGGGGTCTGACGGTCAGACCCCGGACCAGGTCCCGACCCGAGAGACCGCCAAGCTCACGCTGCGACTTCCCCAAGCCCACGCCGACGCACTGATGTTGAACGCGGGCGCGCTCGGCCTGTCCTACGGCGACTACGTGGCGCGGCTTGTGGCCGGCAGCCGTCTGCCGCAGCCCGTTGCCGAGCGCCAGGCCGATCGCGCGGCCCTGCTCGCGTCCAACGACCGCATGGCCGCGCTGTCGACCGATCTCGTGGCGCTCGTCACCCTGCTGCGCCAAGCGAAGGTGGAGCAGGCCAGGCCTTACCGGGATCGCCTCGAAACGGCCGACGCCGAGATCCGCCGCCACCTCGATCGGGCCTCGGCGCTGATCGACCGCCTGTGAGGGAGAACTGCCATGCCCAGCACCATCGATGGCCTGCTCGTGCAATGGGGCGACCGGCTGTTCTACCCGTCGAACCGCATGACGGCGTCGCGCACGCCGGTGCTGACCGAGGCCGCCGTTCGGCAGCGCGCCCAGGTTCTGCGGCAGCGCATCCGCGCGACGGTCGAGCGCCGCGCGCCGCAGGTGATGGTCAAGGTCACCGGCGGCGGGCGTGGCATGGGCGCCATCGCGGCGCACCTGCGCTACATCGCGAAGGCGGGTCGGCTTCCGATCGAGGACGACCGCGGTGCCGTGCGCGAGGGCAGGGAGGCCTTGCGCGCGATCGCCGATCAATGGCGGTTCGGCGGCACGCGCATCCCGGAGGTCAGTGAGCGCCGCGAGGCGTTCAACATCATGCTGTCCATGCCGACCGGCACCGACGCCCGTGTGGTGCGGCAGGCGGCGCGCGAGTTTGCCAAGGCCGAGCTGGCGAACCACCGCTACGTGATGGTCCTGCACACGCACCAGGCGAACCCGCATGTGCACATCAGCGTGCGCGCGGAGGGGCGCGACGGCAAGCGCCTGAACCCGCGCAAGGAAGACCTGCACCGCTGGCGCGAGACCTTTGCCGAGAAGCTGCGCGGCTGGGGCATCGAGGCCGAGGCGTCGTCGCAGGCGACGCGAGGCGTGTCGCGGCGCAGCCTTCGCGGCTGGGAGCGACAGCCCGGTGCCGCGGCGCGAACCAGCAAGACGCGCAGTGAGCACAAGTCGGGGCCGGCGTTTCGGGCCACGCGTTCCAGCGCGCTGCAGGCCTGGGCTGAGATCACCAAGGCGCTGGCGGCATCGCCCGACCCGGCCGACCGCAAGCTCAGCAAGAGCATCGTCGACTTCGTGATGCAGACGGACGTCGCGCGGGCCGTGCAACGCCACCGCGCCGCGCAGCGGCAGACGGAGCTGCCGGGCATGACCGTGGACCGCGGGCGGACCGTTCAACGGGTGTCGCCGGAGCCAAGCCGCGGCCCCGACATGAGCCGGTAGCGGCGGCGAGCAAATGCGCACGTCCTCGCCGCCGGACGGGCTCGGGGGCAGGCCACTGGAGCAGCCGCCTGCCTGCGACCCCGAGCGTGTCTGCGCTGCGCGCCGCGTCAAGGGTTCGCTGTGCCGGGCGTTGCCCGCCCTTGACCCAGCGTGCCGCGCTCTCTTCTCCAGCACGCATAGGGTGTCTCGCCGTACAGGCGCGCCGGCCTTCCCGCCGTGTGCGGAAGCGCGTAGACTGCGCAGAATTCTGCAACTTCCGGATGGGCGTCCCATGGGTGTCTCTGCCAGCGATGTGGTGCCGTTCACCCAGGCGCGTGCCACGCTGTCCGACCTGGCTGAACAGGTCAAGGCCGGCGCCGAGAAGATCATCACCAAGAATGGCGAGAGCTATGTCGCCCTCATCGACGCAGAGCGCCTGGACTACTACCACCGCCTGGAGCGTGAGCGCATCCACCTGCTGCTGATTGACGACGCACGGCGTGGCCTCGCGGACATTGCAGCCGGGCGGACCCAGGACGCGGATGCAGGCATTGCCGTGCTGCAGGCGCGGCGGGCCGGTGCGCCGCCAGCCGGCACGAAGGGCAAGGTGAAGGCGAGCGGGACTGCGCGCAAACGTGGCTGAGCCCGTCGTTCGGGTCGAACTGACGGCCAGCTTCCTGGACCGGCTGGCGGCGATCGAGTCCTTCCTAACCGAGGCCGATGCGGCGTCGGCCTACGACAAGCTGCTGGACGAACTCCGCACCACCGTCATCCCCAATCTCCGGCGCTTTCCCCGTATCGGGCGGCGCTATCTGGACCAGCCGCCGCAGTCTGCCGAGGCACTCGCGCAGCTCTCCGCATTGCCAACGGGTGCGGCCGATCGCCTGCGCGAGTACCTGCACGGGGACTATCTGATTCTGTACACCGTGGCGACGCCGGGCCACTTGGTTCATCTGCTGTCGATTCGGCACCACCGCGAACTGTCTTTCCAGTTCTCTCGGCTGTGGGCTGGGCCGGCTGGTAGCCCGGAACGCTGACCTGAGCAACGAATCTTTTTGCCCGGGTGAGGTGCCGTTCAACGGCAGGGTAATGAATGGGGCCACGCATGGAGCCACGGCAAAACTTTGGCGACAGAGTACCCGCATGAACGCAGGCTCAGCGCCCGATTGGGAAGTGATGATCGAACATGTGAGCTTTCCACGACCTTGCATGGCGCCCCGCGGCGTGTCTGGCGGGCCCCTGGCTCCTGCAAGGGAATCCAGGGGCTTTTTGCCTTCTTGCGCGGCTTGTTTCACGGCGGGCCTGGCGATCCGCTGTGCCGAAGTGGTGGAAAATCGCTGCGCTGACCAATCGACTGCCTAGGGGCCGAGAATGAGAAAAGTCATCGAATCGATCTGCTTCGGCCTTCTGGCCGCGATGCTGGTGCAGCCGGTGCTTGCCCAGCCGGCAGGCGGCGGTGGCGGCGGTGGGGCCGCGGGTGCGGGTGCCCAGCGCATGCAAGGGGGCGGCATCAACTACGCACCCCAACCCGAGGTCTACGCCGTGGTCCTGGTCGACGCGCGCGGACGGACGGTCCGGCTGCGCGCGGCGGACGGTCGCACAGGCCTGGTCCATGTCGCCGAGGGTGTCTACGACCTGTCCAAACTCAAGGCCGGTGACAAGATCCGGGTCGATTTCGTTGCGCCCGATGCGTCGAGCAGCCAATTGAGCGCGGCCTCCATCTGGCCGGAGAAATGACACATTTCGCGCAGCCGCGGAATTGCGCGAGCAAGTCCGGGGGGCTGCCGGTCAAGGATGGCTGTTCGAGCAGTTCAGCCTAGGCCCGCGCTGCTGGCACCAAGGCCCAACGCCACCGGGTATTTGCGTCGCGACCGAACTGAGCGCGGTCCAGGCGTCACGCTGCGGGGCTCGGCGCCGCCGCCACAGGCAACGGTGCACCCTGGGCGTCGACCGGGCGGATGTTCTGGGCCTGGTCACCCTTGGGCCCGAGCACCAGATCGAACGACACCCGCCCGCCCTGCTTGAGGGTGCGAAACCCTTCCATCTGGATGCAGGAGAAGTGGGCGAAAACGTCGGCGCCCCCCGCTTCGGGCTCGATGAACCCGAACCCCTTGGCGTCGTTGAACCACTTGACGGTACCGAAGGCCATGTTTCTGCTCCTGCGGCAATGCAATGGGTCGCAATGCAGGGCGGATTGTCGAGAGCTTGCCGGCGCCATGTCAAGGTTGCTGCAACGACCGGCGCAGGGTTGAGACTTGCATCACCAGCACCAGATATCCGTTCGGGCCGTGTGTGGAGCCCGACTCGATAGAATCACAGCATGCCCGCCGAGCCCCCGTCACCGCCGCCAAAAGCGCCCAATGCGCCTGATCCGGCGCGGATGCCTGCGCGCGAAGACGGTCAGGGTACGGTGCTGGCCGAACGCCAGGAACAACGGGTCGAACCGCCCAAGCTGTTCCAGGTCGTCATGCTGAACGACGACTACACGCCGATGGAGTTCGTCGTGCTGATGCTGCAGGAGTATTTCCTGCGCGATATCGACACCGCGACGCAGATCATGCTCAAGATCCACCACGAGGGTCGGGGCGTGTGCGGGGTCTACAGCAAGGACATCGCCGCGACCAAGGTCGAACTGGTTCAAGCCGCTGCCAAACGCGCCGGCCACCCGCTGCAATGCATTATGGAGGCCGCATGATTGCGCAAGAGTTGGAAGTCAGTCTGCACATGGCGTTCGTCGAGGCGCGACAGCAGCGCCACGAGTTCATCACCGTCGAGCACCTGCTGCTGGCGCTGCTAGACAACCCGTCGGCGGCCGAGGTGCTGCGCGCCTGCGCAGCCAACATCGAAGACCTGAGGAAGAGCCTGGCGGCCTTCATCAAGGAGAACACACCCACCGTGGGCGGCGACGACGAGGTCGACACGCAGCCGACGCTCGGGTTCCAGCGCGTGATCCAGCGCGCGATCATGCATGTGCAATCGACCGGCAGCGGCAAGAAAGAAGTCACCGGCGCGAACGTCCTGGTGGCGATCTTCGGCGAGAAGGATTCCCACGCCGTGTACTACCTGCACCAGCAGGGCGTGACGCGGCTGGACGTGGTCAACTTCATTGCCCACGGCATCAAGAAGAGCGATCCACCCGAGCCGACCAAGTCGAATGAGAGCGGCAGCAGCGAGGGCGAGAAGGAAGAGTCGGGCGATGCCAAGGCTTCGCCGCTGGACCAGTTCACGCAGAACCTGAACCAGGCCGCGCGCGACGGCCGCATCGACCCGTTGATCGGCCGCGAGCTGGAAGTCGAACGCGTGATCCAGGTGCTGTGCCGCCGGCGCAAGAACAACCCCTTGCTGGTCGGTGAAGCCGGCGTCGGCAAGACCGCGATCGCCGAGGGCCTGGCCTGGCGCATCACGCAGGGCGACGTGCCGGAGATTCTCGCCGATGCCAACGTCTACGCGCTGGACATGGGTGCGCTGCTGGCCGGTACCAAGTACCGCGGCGACTTCGAGCAACGACTGAAGGGCGTGCTCAAGCAGCTGAAGGAGCAGACCGGCGCGATCCTGTTCATCGACGAGATCCACACGCTGATCGGCGCCGGCGCGGCATCGGGCGGCACGCTAGACGCCAGCAACCTGTTGAAGCCGGCGCTGTCCAATGGCCAGATCAAGTGCATCGGTGCCACCACCTTCACCGAGTATCGTGGCATCTTCGAGAAGGACGCGGCGCTGTCCAGGCGCTTCCAGAAAGTCGACGTGGTCGAGCCCTCGATCGAGCAGACGGTCGAGATCCTCAAGGGCCTGAAGTCGCGCTTCGAGGAGCACCACAACGTCAAGTACGCGCTCGGCGCATTGCAGGCCGCGGCCGAGTTGTCGGCCAAGTACATCAATGACCGTCATCTGCCCGACAAGGCGATCGACGTCATCGACGAGGCCGGTGCGGCGCAGCGTATCCTGCCCAAGAACAAGCAGAAGAAGACGATCACGCGCAGCGAGGTCGAGGAGATCGTCTCCAAGATCGCGCGCATCCCGCCGGCCAGCGTGTCGAGCGACGACCGCGGCAAGCTGAAGACGCTCGATCGTGACCTGAAGAGCGTCGTCTTCGGCCAGGAGCCGGCAATCGATGCCCTGGCGGCGGCCATCAAGATGGCGCGCTCGGGGCTGGGTCGGCCCGAAAAGCCGATCGGCTCGTTCCTGTTCAGCGGCCCGACCGGCGTCGGCAAGACCGAGGTCGCCAAGCAGCTCGCCTTCATCATGGGCATCGAGCTGATCCGCTTCGACATGAGCGAGTACATGGAGCGCCATGCCGTCAGCCGCTTGATCGGCGCGCCGCCGGGCTATGTCGGCTTCGACCAGGGCGGGCTGCTGACCGAGGCAATCTCGAAGAAGCCGCATGCAGTGCTCCTGCTCGACGAAATCGAGAAGGCGCACCCGGACGTCTTCAACGTGCTGCTGCAGGTGATGGACCACGGCACCCTGACCGACAACAACGGGCGCAAGGCCGATTTCCGCAACGTGGTCATCATCATGACCACCAATGCCGGCGCCGAGACGATGAACAAGGCGGTGATCGGTTTCACAACCAAGCGCGAGCAGGGCGACGAGATGGCCGACCTGAAGCGCCTGTTCACGCCCGAATTCCGCAACCGGCTGGACGCCACGATCAGCTTCCGCGCGCTGGACGAGGAGATCATCCTGCGCGTGGTGGACAAGTTCCTGCTCGAACTCGAGGCCCAGTTGGCCGAGAAGAAGGTCGAGGTCACCTTCACCGACAAGCTGCGCGCGCACCTGGCCAAGAAGGGCTTCGATCCGCTGATGGGGGCGCGGCCGATGCAACGCCTGATCCAGGACACCGTGCGCCGCGCACTGGCCGACGAACTGCTGTTCGGGCGCTTGGTCGATGGCGGGCGCCTGACGGTCGACGTCGACGACACCGGCCAGACGCTGCTCGACATCCAGCCGCCGAAGAAGAGCGACAAACCCAAGGCGGAATCGGCCACCGCCTCCTGAGGCTTCAGAGCGCGGCCGGGTCCTGCCGGTAGTACGACGCCAACAGCCGGTACAACGCCGGCTGCTCTTGCTGCAGCTCGCGCGGCGTGACGAAGAAGGCCTCCGAGGCAACGGCGAAGAATTCGTCTGGCGACTCGGCGGCGTACTCGTCGAGCACGGTGTCGTAGCCGCAGACCACACGCTCGCAGAAGCGGTCGTACTCGGGCATCAGCACTGCCAGCCAGGCCTGACGGGCTGCGGCCGTGGGAAGCAAGGGCACGCCATCGGGCGCGCCGTCACGCATGTCGAGCACATGCGCGAACTCGTGGATCACGACGTTGTAGGCCGTCGGCGATGCTTGCAAACCATCAGTCGCCTGCACGTCGGCCCAGCTCAACATCAGCGGGCCGCCTTCAATGGCCTCGCCGGCCAGAACCTCGTCGTAGCGGTGCACGACGCCATGTTCATCGGTGACCTCGCGCTCGGCCACCACCGCGTCGGCATGCATCACGATGCCGACGAACGCATCGTACTGTTCGATACCCAGTTCGAGCACCGGCAGGCAGGCCTGCACGGCGACCGACAGCGCGGTCGCATCGTCGACGACGAAGCCACCGGCACCGCTGAATTCCTTGCGATCCAGGAACAGGCTGGCCATCCGACGCAGGCGATCGAGATCGGCTACCGGGCGCCGGGCCAGGAAGGGCAGTCCGGCCACGGCCTGCCGCCACAGTTCGTCGTCGATGGCGCGGCGCTCGAGCGCACGCCGCTCCTGCCGCTGCCGCAGCGCCCGCAACCAGCGCGAGATCACGGCACGAGGTCTTGACGCGTAAAGCCGCGGCGTGTCAGGCGCAGCACCTGGGCGCGCACGGGTGCGGTATCGCAGTCCCAGTCGCTGAGCACATGGCGCGTGAAGCCCGGTGCCAGGATCTCACTTCCCGGGCGGTGGGTATGGCCATGCACCAGTTCCTGGCTGCCTGCGGCGCGCAGCCATGTCTGTGCGGCGGTTGCATCGACGTCGCTCCATTCAGTGGCAGGCCTTTGCCGCTTGCCGGCCTCGCTGGCGTCGCGCATCTGCCGCGCCAATTGCTCGCGCGTGGACAGGGGTTGGCTCAAGAAGTCGCTGCGCCAGGCGGCACTGCGAACCTGGCGGCGAAAGACCTGGTAGGCCTTGTCGCCGAGGCACAATTCGTCGCCATGGGTCAGCAGCACGCGCCGGCCCCAGGCCGAGAGCAGCGTCGGGTCGGGCAGACGCACCACGCCGCAATACGCCAGCATGTCGGCACCAAGCAGGAAATCGCGATTGCCGGCCATGAACCCGATTGTTCGGCGTCGGGCCGCCGCCGCAAGAGTCTGCGCGGCACGGTGCTCGAAGCGGCCGTCCCGTCGTGCGTCGTCACCGATCCAGACCTCGAACAGATCGCCAAGGATGTAGATCGCATCGGCGCTGCTGCGCGCCAGGTAATCCGTCCACGCAGCCACCGTGCACGGCTGCTGCTCGCTCAGGTGCAGATCGGAGATGAACTCGATAGTCTGCCAATCGTCGGGCGAGTCGATTTCGTGCAGCGGCGGCGGCGCGTCGGGTTCCATGCCGCTGCGACGTCGGCGCTGCTAGAGCAAGACCACGCGCTGGATCAGCACGTCGTCCAGAGGCACATCGTCGTGCCCACCCTTGCGCCCGGTGCGTACATTCTCGATCGCGTCGACGACCTCGGTGCCGGCCACGACGCGGCCGAACACGGCGTAGCCCCAGCCCTGCTGTGACTCGCTCTTGAAGTCCAGGAAGCCGTTGTCGGTGGTGTTGATGAAGAACTGCGCGGTCGCCGAGTGCGGCGACGAGGTGCGCGCCATCGCCAGCGTGTAGTGCTTGTTCTTGAGGCCGTTGTTGGCCTCGTTGGTGATGGCGGCGTCGGTCGGCTTTTGCTTCATGCCCGGCTCGAAGCCCCCGCCCTGGACCATGAAGCCCTTGATGACACGGTGAAAGACCGTATTGTCGTAGTGGCCCTTGGCGGCATAGGCCAGGAAGTTGGCGACGCTGGCCGGCGCCTTCACGTCGTCGAGTTCGATGCGCAGGGTGCCGGCGCTGGTGGTCATCTCGATGGTCTTGCTCACTTCATTTCTCCACAGTTGTCTTGTTGATGGTCACCGCGCTGAGTGGCACATTCTGGTGCGGACCCCTGTTGCCGGTCGGTACGGCCTTGATCTTGTCGACCACATCCATGCCGGCGACGACATGGCCGAACACCGCGTAGCCGTTGCCGTCGCGCGAATTGGCCTGGTCGAGGAAGTTGTTGTCCTTCAGGTTGATGAAGAACTGGGCCGTGGCCGAGTTCGGGTCCATCGTGCGCGCCATGGCCAGCGTGCCGCGCTGATTGGACAGGCCGTTGCGGCTCTCCAGCGGGATCGGCGCACGGGTGGGCTTCTCGGCCATGTCGGGCTTCATGCCGCCACCCTGGATCATGAAGTCAGCGATCACGCGGTGGAAGATGGTGCCGTCGTAATGCCCCGCCTTGACATACTGCAAGAAGTTTTCGACCGTCTTCGGCGCCTTTTCGGGTTCGAGCTGGACGACGATGTCACCCATGTTGGTGACCAGGCGTACCTTCTGGGCCAGTGCAGGCGCTGCCATTAGCGCAGCGCACAAGACGATCGCAAGACGGGTTTTCATTGGTCCGTTACTCCATCGACACGGGCGAGGTGCCCGCTATACTGGGTTTCGATTCTACCGAGCGGCCTCCTGCACTCATATGCACCGAGGCCGCTGTCACGTTTCTCGCATCGATGGCCCTGCGCATCCACAACACCCTGAGCCGTTCGCTCGAAGAGTTTCGTCCGTTGCGCGCGGGACAGGTCGGCATGTACGTCTGCGGCATGACCATCTACGACCTGTGCCACATGGGCCACCTGCGCATGATGATGGCCTTCGACGTCATCTACCGCTGGCTGTGCACGCTCGGTTACGACGTGACCTACGTGCGCAACATCACCGACATCGAAGACAAGATCATCAAGCGTGCGCTGGAACGCAAGATCTCGATCCGCGAACTGACCGACGAGATGATCGCGGCGATGCGCGCCGACCTCGGCGCGGTCGGTGTCGTCGCACCCACGCACGAACCCCGCGCCACCGATTACGTGCCGCAGATGCTCGGCCTGATCGGCCAGCTCGAGCAGAAGGGCCTGGCCTACCGCTCGTCCAACGGCGATGTGAACTTCGCGGTACGCAAGTTCCCGGGCTACGGCAAGCTGTCGGGCAAGAGCCTCGATGAGTTGCGTGCGGGCGAGCGGGTGGCCGTGCTCGAAGGCAAGGGCGATCCGCTCGACTTCGTGCTCTGGAAGGCGGCCAAGGCCGATGAGCCCGCCGACGCCAAGTTCGACGGCCCCTACGGCCCCGGACGCCCGGGCTGGCACATCGAGTGCTCGGCGATGGCCTGCGCCGTGCTCGGCGAGCCGTTCGACATCCACGGCGGCGGCATGGACCTGACATTCCCGCACCACGAGAACGAGATCGCGCAAAGCGAGGGCGCCAGCGGCGGCCCCTTCGTGCGCTACTGGCTGCACAACGGATTCCTCAATGTCGACAACCAGAAGATGTCCAAGTCGCTGGGCAACTTCTTCACCATCCGCGACGTATTGAAGCGCTACGACGGCGAGACGCTGCGCTTCTTCATGCTGCGCACGCATTACCGCAGCCCGTTCAACTTCAGCGACGTGCACCTCGACGACGCGCGCACGGCGCTGCGCCGGCTCTACGTGGCGCTCGACGGCGTTGTGGCCCCGGCGGGCGAGATCGACTGGTCGCAGCCGGCGGCGGCAGCGTTTCGCGCCGCGATGAACGAAGACTTCAACACGCCGCTGGCGCTGGCGGTGCTATTCGACCTGGCCAGCGAGCTGAACCGCACCCGCTCGCTACAGACCGCAACGCTGTTGCGCGCGCTCGGGGCCACGCTGGGCTTCCTGCAACTCGAGCCACGCACCTACCTGCAGCGGGGTAGCGCGGTCGACGAGTCGGCTGTCGACAGCCTGATCGCTGCGCGCAGCGCAGCCAAGCACGCGCGCAACTTCGCTGAGGCCGACCGCATCCGCAAGCAACTGGCCGAGATGGGGATCGAGGTGAAGGACTCTGCGCAGGGCACGACCTGGGTCAAAGCATGAAGGCCGCCGCGCGCAAGCTCACTTCGATTGCGACCCGACGGGCTGCTGGCGCAACTTGGGGGCGGCCCCGCGCCGAATGAGCATGGTGCGCAGTCCCGCCGTCGCGCCTGCCGCTGTCGTCACCCCGGGCTACTGGGACGATGCGTGCAAGCACCTCGCTCGCCGCGACCGGGTGATGAAGAAGCTGATTCCGCAGTTCGGCGAGGCGCGGCTGCAAAGCCGAGGCGACGCGTTCACGACGCTGGCGCGCTCCATCGTCGGCCAGCAGATTTCGGTCAAGGCGGCGCAGTCGGTGTGGGATCGATTTGCCGCGCTGTTGCCGGCACCGGCCACGCGCCTCGCGCCGCAGGCGGTGCTGGCACTCGACGTGCCCGCCATGCGTGAGGCGGGTCTGTCGGCACGCAAGTGCGAGTATCTGCGCGATCTGTCCAAGCACTTCGACGACCGCCTGGTGCATGTGCGTCAGTGGATGCAGATGGACGACGAAGCCATCATCGACGAGCTGGTGGCCATCCGCGGCATCGGCCGCTGGACGGCCGAGATGTTCCTGATCTTTCATCTGATGCGCCCGAACGTGATGCCGCTGGACGATCTCGGGCTGATCAAGGGCATCAGCGTCAACTACTTCAGCGGCGAGCCCGTGACGCGGGCCGAGGCACGCGAAGTCGGCGAGGCCTGGGCCCCGTTCCGGTCCGTCGCCACCTGGTACGTGTGGCGCAGCCTGGACCCGTTGCCCGTGGACTATTGAATCGGGAGACCCCGCATGAGCAAACGCCACTTCCTCGAGTTCGAGCAGCCGATCGCCGAGCTCGACGCCAAGATCGAAGAGTTGCGCTTTGTGCAGAACGAGTCGGCGGTCGACATCTCCGACGAGATCGAGCGGCTTGACAAGAAGAGCCAGCAGTTGACCAAGGACATCTATTCGAGCCTGACCCCTTGGCAGGTGACGCAGATCGCGCGCCACCCGCAACGGCCGTACACGCTGGACTACATCCACGATCTGTTCACCGAGTTCACCGAACTGCACGGCGACCGCACCTACGCGGACGATCAGTCGATCGTTGCCGGCTTGGCGCGCTTCAACGGCCAGGCCTGCATGGTCATCGGCCAGCAGAAAGGTCGCGACACCAAGGAGCGTGGGCTGCGCAATTTCGGCATGAGCCGGCCCGAGGGCTATCGCAAGGCGCTGCGCCTGATGCGGCTGGCCGAGAAGTTCAAACTGCCGCTGTTCACCTTCGTCGACACGCCCGGCGCGTACCCCGGTATCGGCGCCGAGGAGCGCGGGCAGAGCGAAGCCATCGGCCACAACATTTTCGAGCTGGCGCAGCTCGAGGTGCCGATCATCGTCACCATCATCGGCGAGGGCGGCTCGGGCGGCGCCCTGGCGCTCTCGGTCGGTGATCAGCTGCTGATGTTGCAGTACTCGGTCTACTCGGTGATCTCGCCCGAAGGCTGCGCGTCGATCCTGTGGAAGTCGGCCGAACGCGCCGCCGACGCCGCCGAAGCGCTGGGCATCACCGCGCATCGCCTGAAGGCGCTGGGCGTGGTCGACAAGATCGTCAGCGAGCCGGTCGGCGGCGCGCACCGCGACCCCAAGGCCATGAGTGCGTCGCTCAAGCGCGCGCTCGGCGACGCCTTGCGCCAGGTGGTCGATCTCAAGCCCAAGGAACTGCTCGAACGTCGTTACCAGCGCCTGCAGTCCTACGGCCGCTTCAGCGACACCAAGGAACAGTGAACAAGACCGTCGCGGTGGCCGTCAGCGGCGGCCGCGATTCGATGGCCCTGCTGCATTGCACGCTGCGGGTGGCCTCGGCGTTGGGCATCGAAGTGGTCGCGCTGCATGTGCATCACGGCTTGCAGCCCGAAGCCGACGCATGGGCGGCGCTGGTCGAGAACTGCTGCCGCCGCTGGGGCGTGCCGTTTGGCGTGCAGCGCCTGGCCGGCAAGCCAGGCCAGGGCGAGAGTGTCGAGGCCTGGGCCCGCCGCGGCCGCTATCTCGCGCTGACGGCGATGGCCCACGCGGCCCGAGCCGACCTAGTACTGCTGGCCCACCATCGCCGCGACCAGGCCGAGACCTTCATGCTGCAAGCCTTGCGCGGCGCCGGCCCGGCAGGGCTGGCCGCGATGCCGCAGCAGGCCCACCGCAATGGCATCGTTTGGGGGCGGCCATGGTTGGAGATGCCCGCCGCGAGCATCGATGCCTACGTGCGCCATCACCGCTTGCGACATGTCGAGGACCCGAGCAACAGCGATGCGCGCTACGCCCGCAGCCGATTGCGCGCACAGGTGATGCCGCAGCTTTGCAAGGCGTTTGCAGAAGCGGAGGCGATGCTTGCGGCGGCAGCCGCGCGCAGCGCCGAGGCGCAAAGCCTGCTGATCGAAGTGGCACGGGCCGATCTCGAGGCCATCGGCGACGGGCCTTCGCTGCGGCTGGCGCCCTGGCGCGCGTTGAGCGAGGCCCGGCGCGGCAACGTGCTGCGTGCCTGGCTGCGCGAGCGGCTCAGCCGCGGTGCGCCGCAGTCGCTCGTCGCGCGCCTGCTGCTGGAGTTGCCAGGCACGGGCCCCGCCGAATGGCCATGCGAAGGCGCGACGCTGCGCCGCTACCGTGGCCGCTTGCATGTCGTCGCTGCGCTCGCCCCACAGGATCCGCCTGGCAGACTGAAGTCGACGCCGGTGGCGCAGGGTGGTGTCGCACTCGCGGCGCTGCGCGACGCACAGTGGCGTGCACGCAGCGGTGGCGAGCGCTTCCAGCGCGCCGTCGGTACCCCGCCGCGCAGCTTGAAGAAGCAGTTTCAAGCCGCCGGCGTGCCGGCCTGGCAGCGCGACGCGCCGCTGCTCTTTTCCGCCGACGGCCGCTTGCTGTTCGTTCCCGGCCTGGGCATCGACGCCCGTGCGCTGGCGGCGCCGGGCGAAGCGCAATGCGCGCTGGCGTGGGTGCCACAGGACTGAAGCGCCGGCGGGCGAGCCGAGGCTCGCCAATACAATGTCAGGTTATCGCCAGCACGGATACCTGCACTTGCCATGGCCTTGATCGTTCACAAGTACGGCGGCACCTCGATGGGGTCGACCGAGCGCATCCGCAACGTCGCCAAGCGTGTGGCCAAGTGGGTGCGCGCCGGCCACCAGATCGTCGTCGTGCCCTCGGCGATGAGCGGCGAAACCAACCGGCTGCTGGGCTTGGCCAAGGAGTTGCAACCCGAGCGCATGACCGTCGAGGTGATGCGTGAACTCGACGCCATCGCCGCCACTGGCGAGCAGGTCTCGGTGGGCCTGCTGGCCATCGCGCTGATGGCCGAAGGCCTGGACGCGGTGAGTTACTCGGGCTGGCAGGTGCCGATCGTCACCGACTCGGCTTACACCAAGGCGCGCATCGAGAGTATCGACGACGCCAAGGTGCGTGCCGACCTGGCTGCGGGCCGGGTCGTCATCGTCACCGGCTTCCAGGGCATCGACAGCCAGGGCCACGTGACCACGCTCGGCCGCGGCGGCAGCGACACCTCGGCGGTGGCGATCGCTGCCGCGATGAAGGCCGCCGAGTGCCTGATCTACACCGACGTCGATGGTGTCTACACCACCGACCCGCGCGTGGTGCCCGAAGCGCGGCGTCTGGCGACCATCAGCTTCGAAGAGATGCTGGAGATGGCCAGCCTGGGCTCAAAGGTGCTGCAGATCCGTTCGGTGGAATTTGCCGGCAAGTACCACGTGCCGCTGCGCGTGCTGTCGAGCTTTACCGACTGGGACATTCCGATCGACGAAGAAGCCCGATCGGGCACCCTGATCACTTTCGAGGAATTCACCAACATGGAACAAGCCGTCGTTTCCGGCATTGCCTTCAATCGCGACGAAGCCAAGGTCACCGTGCTCGGCGTGCCCGACAAGCCGGGTGTGGCGTTCCGCATCCTGGGCGCCGTGGCCGCCGCCAACATCGATGTCGACGTCATCATCCAGAACGTGTCCAACGACGGCAAGACCGACTTTTCCTTCACCGTGCACCGCAACGATTACCAGCGCACGCTGGATCTGCTCAAGAGCGAGGTGGCGCCCGCCACTGGCGCCAGGGAGGTGAGCGGTGACCCGCGCATCTGCAAGGTGTCGATCGTCGGCATCGGCATGAAGAGCCATGTTGGCGTCGCCGCCAAGATGTTCGGCACGCTGAGCGAGGAGGGCATCAACATCCAGATGATCTCCACCAGCGAGATCAAGACCAGCGTGGTCATCGACGAGAAGTACATGGAGCTGGCGGTGCGCGCGCTGCACCGGGCGTTCGGTCTCGACGGCGAGCCCAGGCTCGCCTGAGCCTGGCGCATGACCGTCGCTGCCGCTGCGGGCGGGGCCGCCACGGATTGCCGGCCCGGCAGCGCGGCCGGCGACGGACTGACACTGTTCGACGACGAGTTCGAGCAGCGTCGCTTCAGCCGCTGGACCGAGGCTGCCGATGGGCAGCGAATGGTGGTTTCGTCACTGCAGATCACCGGCATGCACTGCGCCGCGTGCAGCGGGATGGTCGAAGCGGCGTGCCTGGCGGTCGCCGGGGTGCAGAGCGCACGAGTGAGTGCGGCCGCCGAGCGCGCCACCGTGTCCTGGTTGCCCGCGCACGGCCGCCTGTCGGACGTGGTGCGGGCGTTGCGCGCGGCCGGCTACGACGCCATGGCCGATGTGGCTGCATCGAGCCGCACGCGCCGCAGGACCGAATCGCGCACGCTGCTGTGGCGCCTTTTCGTCGCTGCTTTCTGCATGATGCAGGTGATGATGCTGGCTGCGCCAGGCTACCTGGCCGACGCAGGGCAGATCGATGCGGGCCTGCTGCAGTTGATGAACTGGGGCGCCTGGGTGTTCTCTGTTCCGGTCGTCGCATTCGCCGCCGGGCCGTTCCTGCGCGCCGCATGGGCTTCGCTGTCGCGACGCCAGCTGGGCATGGACGTGCCGGTGTCGCTGGCGGTGCTGGTGACTTTCGGCGCCGGCACGGTGGCCACCTTCGATCCGACCGGGCCGCTCGGCGCCGACGTGTACTTCGATTCGCTGTCTATGTTCGTCGCATTCCTGCTCGCCGGACGCTGGTTCGAGATGCGCCTGCGCCATCGCGCCGAGACCGTGCTCGAGGCCGCGCTCGTGAGCCTGCCCGAAACCGCCGCGCGCGTGGGCGCAGACGGCCACATCGAGACGATCAGCGCGCAACGCCTGCGGCGCGGCGACCGCGTGCGCGTCGTCAGCGGCGAGGCCTTTCCCGCCGACGGCGTCTTGGTACAGGGTCAGACGGTGGCCGACGAAGCCCTGCTCAGCGGCGAGTCGGCGTTGGTGCCAAAGCCGGGCGGGGCCGTCGTCATTGCCGGCAGCGTCAATCGCGGCGCGCCGGTGGAGATGCGGGTCGATCGCAGCGGCCCCGACACGCGCCTCGAGGCCATCCTCGCGCTGATGCGCGAAGCGGCCACCGAGCGTCCGCCTGCCGTGGCCATGGCCGACCGCTGGGCCGGCGCCTTCCTGGCCACGGTGTTGCTGCTGGCGCTCGCCGGCGCAGCGGTGTGGAGCCAGATCGAACCGTCGCGTGCGGTGTGGGTGGCGGTGGCGGTGCTGGTCGTGACTTGCCCCTGTGCACTCTCGCTGGCCGCACCATCGGCGCTGTTGGCCTCGGCGTCGGCGCTGGCGCGCCGCGGTGTGATCGTGCGTCGGCTGGCGATGCTCGACAACCTGGCCGGCGTCGATACGCTGTTTCTCGACAAGACCGGCACCTTGACCTTTGCCCAGCCGCAAGTGCTGGCCGTCGATGCCGTGGGTGGCGGCGTCGACAGGTCGGCAGCGTCGCAGGCCGCCGCGCTGGCCGCGTGGTCGCGCCACCCGATGGCGCGCGCGGTGGCCGCCCATGCGCCGGACGGCGTCGCGGCACGCTGGACCGATGTGCGCGAAGAGATTGGCAGCGGACTCGAGGCGATCGATGCCGCGGGGCTCGCCTGGCGCCTTGGCACGCAGGCCTGGGTCGCCGATCGGCCACCGGCCGAGATGCGACAGAGCGGCGTCGACCGCGCTGCCGCAGTGTGGTTCGGTCCCCGAGGCGCGCCGCAGCTCAGGTTCCGGCTCGGCGAGACCTTGCGCGACGACGCGCGCGAAGCCCTGGCGGGATTGCGCGGCGACGGGCTGCGGCTCGTGTTGTTGTCGGGCGACGCGCGCGAGCAGGTCGCGGCCTTTGCCGCCGGCCTCGCGCTCGATGAGTGCCATGCCGGACTGGCGCCGCAGGACAAGCTCGAACTTGTGCGCCAGGCGCAGTTGCGAGGGCAGCGCGTGGCGATGATCGGCGATGGCGTCAACGACGCACCGGCGTTGGCGGCGGCCGACGTGTCTTTCGCGATGGGACAGGGTGCGCTGGTGGCGAGGCATCAGGCCGATGCCGTGCTGGACAGCGAACGCCTGACCGAACTCTGGTTTGCGCGCCGGCTCGCGCTGCGCTGCCGGCGTGTGATCCGCCAGAACCTGACGTGGGCCGCCGTCTACAACCTGGCCTGCGTGCCGCTTGGCGCTGGCCGGCGTACTGCCGCCCTGGGCCGCGGGTCTGGGCATGGCGGCGAGTTCACTGTTGGTGGTGGCCAACGCACGCCGCCTCGCGACGGAGCGTTGATGGACATCCTGTACCTGCTGATCCCACTGTCGGTGCTGCTGATGCTGCTCGTCATCGGCGTCTTCGGCTGGGCGCTGCACCGGGGTCAGTTCGACGACCTCGACGACGAAGGGCTGCGTATCCTGCGTCAGGACGACGAGCGGAGCGCCAATTTTGATATGGATCAATTATCCTTGCGACGCGGCCCAGAACAATCGCCGCCAACGAGTCGACCAGTGTCCGGAGGAGTAGCGCGTGATGACCAATGAGCCGGCGCAGCGATCGCTGATGTACACCGATACCGCCGTGCGGCTGTTCGCGCTGGCGGCCGTGGTCTGGGGCGTGGTGGGCATGCTGGTCGGCGTCGTCATCGCCGCGCAGCTGACCTGGCCCGAACTCAACTTCGGCATCCCGTGGCTGTCGTACGGCCGGCTGCGGCCACTGCATACCAACGCGGTGATCTTCGCCTTCGGCGGCTGCGCATTGTTCGCCACCTCGTACCACGTGGTTCAGCGCACCGGGCAGACCCGGCTGTTCGCGCCCGGCCTGGCGATGTTCACGTTCTGGGGCTGGCAGGCGGTGATCGTGGCGGCCGCGATCACGCTGCCGCTGGGCATCACGCAAGCCAAGGAATACGCCGAGCTCGAGTGGCCGATCGACATCCTGATCGCGGTGGTCTGGGTCGCCTACGCGGTGGTCTTCTTCGGCACCGTGGGCATCCGCAAGGTGCGCCACATCTACGTCGCCAACTGGTTCTTCGGCGCCTTCATCCTGACCGTCGCGCTGCTGCACATCGTCAACAGCGCGGCCATGCCGGTCAGCCTGTGGAAGAGCTACTCGGCCTATGCCGGCGTGCAGGACGCGATGGTGCAGTGGTGGTACGGGCACAACGCGGTCGGCTTCTTCCTCACCGCGGGCTTCCTCGGGATGATGTACTACTACATCCCCAAGCAGGCCGAGCGGCCGGTCTACTCGTACCGGCTCTCGATCGTGCACTTCTGGGCCCTGATCTTCACCTACATGTGGGCCGGGCCGCACCACCTGCACTACACCGCGCTGCCCGACTGGGCGCAGTCGATCGGCATGCTGTTCTCGCTGGTGCTGCTGGCGCCGAGCTGGGGCGGCATGATCAACGGCGTGATGACCTTGAGCGGCGCCTGGCACAAGCTGCGCGACGACCCGATCCTGAAGTTCCTCATCGTCAGCCTGTCGTTCTACGGCATGAGCACGTTCGAGGGGCCGATGATGTCGATCAAGACGGTCAACGCGCTCAGCCACTACACCGACTGGACCATCGGCCACGTGCACAGTGGTGCACTGGGCTGGGTCGGCCTGGTCTCGATGGGCTGCCTGTACCACCTGATTCCGCGCATGTTCGGCCGTACCACGATGCACAGCGTGCGCGCGATCGAGCTGCACTTCTGGATCGCCACCATCGGCATCGTGCTCTACATCGCGGCGATGTGGATCGCCGGCGTGATGCAGGGCCTGATGTGGCGCGCGGTCAACCCCGACGGCACGCTGGTCTACAGCTTCGTCGAGAGCGTCAAGGCCACGTTCCCCTTCTACGTCGTGCGGCTGCTCGGCGGCGTGCTGTACCTGAGCGGCATGCTGGTGATGGCCTGGAACGTGGTCATGACCGTGAGGAGCGGCCAGGCCAGGCCGGTCGCCATTCCGCCGCTGGCCGGCGTACCCGCCTAGGACATCGCACGCCATGGCCAGCAATGCATCACCCCGCGGTCACGAGAAGATCGAGACCAGCAACCTGTTGATGATCGTCCTGATCCTGCTCACGGTCGCCGTCGGCGGCCTGGTCGAGATCGTGCCGCTCTACTTCCAGCGCTCGACGACGCAGCCGGCGCCCGGCGTCGTGCCCTATGGCGCGCTGCAGCTGGCCGGCCGCGACATCTACATTCGCGAGGGTTGCTACAACTGCCACTCGCAGATGATCCGGCCGTTCCGCGCCGAGACCCTGCGTTACGGCCATTACTCGACAGCCGGCGAGTTCGTCTACGACCACCCGTTCCAATGGGGCAGCAAGCGCACCGGCCCCGACCTGCACCGCGTGGGCGGCAAGTACAGCGACGAATGGCATCGCCTGCATCTGAACAACCCGCGCGACCTGGTGCCCGAATCGAACATGCCAGCCTACCCCTGGCTTGCGTCGCAACGCAGTCGACGCGAACGGCATCGCGCCCAAGCTCGTCGCGCTGCGCAGACTGGGGGTGCCCTACAGCGACGCCGACGTGGCCGCGGCACCGGCCGCGGTGCAGGGCAAGACCGAACTCGAAGCCCTGATCGCGTATCTGCAGGGGCTGGGCACGGCAGTCAAGTGATGCGGAGAAACTGACAATGGATATCAATGACCTGCGCAGCGCCGTCACCGTGCTTGGCCTGCTGCTGTTCCTGGCGCTGGTGGCCTGGGTCTATGCCGGACGCAGGCGCCATGCATTCGACGAAGCGGCACGCCTGCCGTTAGACGGCGAGGGGGGCAGCGACCGTGGCTGATTTCACATCGAGCGGCTGGTCGATCTACGTCGCCCTCGTCACCGTTCTCGGCCTGGCCGCCTGCCTGGCGCTGCTGTTCATCGCCGCGCGCCGCCGTGTCGCCAGCGGTGCGGTCGACGACAACACGACCGGCCATGTCTGGGACGAAGACCTGCGCGAACTGAACAACCCGCTGCCGCGTTGGTGGATGTTCCTGTTCGTGCTCACCGTGCTGTTCTCCGTCGTCTACCTCGCCCTGTACCCGGGGCTGGGCCAATACGGCGGCAGCTTGAACTGGAGCAGCCGCGGCCAGCACGACGCCGAACAGGCTGCGGCGGCTGCGTCGATGAAGCCGCTGTATGCACGCTTCGCGGCGATGGACGAAAAGGCCCTGGCCCGCGACAGCCAGGCGATGGGCATCGGCGAGCGCCTGTTCATCAACAACTGCGCCACCTGCCACGGCTCGGACGCCCACGGCAGCAAGGGCTTCCCGAACCTGACCGACAAGGACTGGCTCTGGGGCGGCGAGTTCGAGACCATCCGGCAGACGATCACGAAGGGCCGCGTCGGTGCAATGCCGCCGATGGCCGCGGCCGTCGGCAACGGCGACGACGTGCGCAATGTCGCGAACTACGTGCTCAGTTTGTCGGGCAGCCCGCACGACAACCTCGCAGCCCAACTCGGCCGCGCGAAGTTCACCGTCTGCGCGGCCTGCCATGGCGCCGACGGCAAGGGCAACCAGGCGCTGGGCTCGGCCAACCTCACCGACAAGACCTGGCTGCACGGCTGGGGCGAAGCGGCGATCGTCGCGATGGTCAACAATGGCAAGACCAACGTCATGCCCGCACATGAACAGCGCCTGTCGGCAGACCAGATTCGCGTGCTTGCGGCCTACGTCTGGAGCTTGTCCAACACGGCCGGGCAATGAGCGAGACGGCAGCCGACGAAGGTACGACGCAAGTCGTCTGGCTGTACGAGAAGCAGAAGAAGATCTACCCGCGCGCCGTCAGCGGCTGGTACGCCGGCTGGCGCTGGGCCCTGGTGTGGGCCACGCAGCTGATCTTCTACGGCCTGGCCTGGCTGCCGTGGAACGGCCGCCAGGCGGTGCTGTTCGACCTGGCCGCGCGGCGCTTCTTCCTGTTCGACCTGGTGCTCTACCCGCAGGACTTCATCTACCTCACGGGTCTGCTGGTCGTCAGCGCCTTTGCGCTGTTCCTGTTCACTGCGGTGGCCGGCCGGCTCTGGTGCGGCTATGCCTGCCCGCAGACCGTGTACACCGAGATCTTCATGTGGATCGAGCGCCTGTTCGAGGGCGACCGCATGCGCCGCATCAAGCGCGACGCGACGCCATGGAGCCTGGATGCACTGCTGCGCAAAGGCGCAAAGCACGGCGCCTGGATCACGCTGTCGCTCTGGACCGGCTTCACCTTCGTCGGCTACTTCACGCCGATCAAGTCGCTCTGGGCCGAGTCGTTCACGCTCGACTTCGGGCCCTGGGAATGGTTCTGGGTCCTGTTCTACGGCCTGGCCACCTACGGCAACGCCGGCTTCCTGCGCGAGCAGGTGTGCAAGTACATGTGCCCGTACGCGCGCTTCCAGAGCGCGATGTTCGACCGCGACACGTTGATCATCAGCTACGACGCAGAGCGCGGCGATCCGCGCGGCACCCGCGGCCGCAGCACCGACCTGAAGGCGGCCAACCTGGGCCATTGCATCGACTGCTCGCTGTGCGTGCATGTGTGCCCGACCGGCATCGATATCCGCAAGGGCCTGCAGTACGAATGCATCGGCTGCGCCGCCTGCATCGACGTCTGCGATGGCGTGATGGACAAGATGCAGTACCCGCGCGGCCTGATCCGCTTCGACACGGAGAATGGCCTGGCCCAGCACTTGAGCCGCGCGCAGCGCTGGCGTCGTGTCTTGCGGCCACGCGTTCTGGGTTATGGCGCCGTCCTGCTGGCGATCAGCACGGCGTTGCTGGTCAGCCTCTTGCTGCGCACCCCGTTCAAGGTCGACGTGGTGCGCGATCGCACCGCGTTGTCGCGCCTGGTCGACGACGGACGGGTCGAGAACGTCTACCGCTTGCAGATGATGAACGCCACGCGAATCGGTGCAGCGTGTGCGCATCGATGTCACGGCCAAGGGGGCACTGGCCGGCGCCGTCGCCGTGGTCGGCCCGCGCGAGATGGATATCGGTGCGACGGCGTCGCGCTGGATGCCCGTGGCGGTGCAGGTCTCGCCCGAGGCTGCGGCCCGGGCGGGCGCCGGCGCCCATCCGATCGAGTTCCATATCGAGCCCGTTGCCGATGCCGGTCGCGGGCGCGCCTGGCGGCAAGACGAACGCTCGACGTTCGTCGTGCCGCGTTGAAAGGAGTACTGCCACATGAGCACCAAATCGTCTGCGCTTCACGGCCCCGTTTCGCCGTGGTGGCGCCATCGCATGGTCTGGCTGGTGGTCGGCGGTCCGCTCGCCGTGGTGCTGGCCAGTTTCGTGACGCTGTACCTCGCGATCACGCGCCCCGACCCGGTGCTGGCCACGCCGTCCGAGCCGAGTCAGGCGCTGCAGCCGGCCGTGCAGGCGCGCAACCATGCGGCAACGCCCTGAGCGGGCAGAGGCAGCCATGACCGCACCCGAACCCAGCGCGACGACCGAGGCCCACGACGTGCGCGAGCGGCGCATCGGCCGCATCGGCGCCATCGTCTGGCCATCGTTCCTGGTCGCCGCTGCGCTCAGTGGCCTGGTCTTTTCCGTGGTCGATCCGGAATCGCTGCGCGGACTCGGGAATCGGCCGCTGGGATGGTCCGACAGGAGCGTCTATACGCTGGGCTTCTTTGTCTTCTGGGCGGCCTGCGCGGCGGCCAGTGCGGCCAGCCAGTGGCTGGCCGGGGAACCGCCGCGCCGAGGGTGACGACCTCGCTCTTGATACAAATCAAGCAGGCAGCTGCGCCGCAGTGGCATAGTGCGTAGGCATGTCGTCGACCCAAACTGCTGATTCGCCCGTCCTGACCGCCGAGTTGCTGGCGCACATGGACACGCCAGGGCCGCGCTACACCTCGTATCCGACGGCGGACCGCTTTGCCGAGGGCTTCGGCCCGGCGCAGGCGATGGATGCCTTGGCCCTGCGGGCGCGAGACGCGATGGCCGGCCGCAGCGCGCCGTTGTCCGTCTACGTGCACGTACCGTTCTGCGAGTCGCTGTGTTACTACTGCGCCTGCAACAAGGTGATCACGCGGCATCACGAGCGGGCGGGCGAGTACCTCGACGCTGTCGAGCAGGAGATCGCGCTCATCGCCGACACCCTGGGCCCGACCCAGGAGGTGTCGCAGTTGCACCTGGGCGGCGGCACGCCGACGTTTCTCAGCGATGCCGAACTGACGCGCCTGATGGCGACGTTGCGGCAACGCTTTCGCCTCGCCGCTGACGCCGAGATCGCGATCGAGGTCGACCCGCGCACGGTCGACGAGGTGCGCCTGGCCCATCTGGCGACGCTCGGGTTCAATCGCCTGAGCTTTGGCGTGCAGGACTTCGAGCCGAGCGTGCAACAGGCGGTTCATCGGGTGCAACCCGAGGCCCAGGTGCAGGCGCTGATGGCGAGCGCGCGTCGCATCGGCTTCGAGTCGATCAACATCGACCTGATCTACGGCCTGCCGCTGCAGACCCCCGCATCGATGGCCAGCACGGTGCACAAGGTCGCGGCCCTGCGGCCCGACCGCGTGGCGCTGTACTCGTACGCCCACCTGCCGCAACGCTTCAAGCCGCAGCGCCGCATCGATGCCGCACAGTTGCCTCGGCCCGGCACGCGCATCGAGATGCTGTCGGCCGCCATTGCCGGCTTCATCGGCCATGGCTACAGCTACATCGGCATGGACCACTTCGCCTTGCCCGACGACAGCCTGGCGGTGGCCAAGCGCGAGGGACGCCTGCACCGCAATTTCCAGGGCTACAGCACACGGCCCGATTGCGACCTCGTCGCACTCGGCGTGTCGGCCATCAGCCGCATCGGCAACACCTACAGCCAGAACGCCAAGACCCTGCCCGAGTATTACGACGCCTTGCGCCAGGGCCGGCTGCCGGTGGTTCGCGGCCTTGCGCTCAGCCCCGACGACGTGGTCCGCCGCGCCGTGATCATGGCGCTGATGTGCCAGGGGCGGGTCGATTTCAAGGCCATCGAATCGGCCCACGCGATCGACTTGGCGACATACTTCCGCAGCGAATTCGCTGCATTGCAGACCCTCGTCGACGCTGGCTTCGTGCTCTGCAACGCAGATTCGATCCAGCTCACGGCGACGGGTTGGTACTTCGTTCGTGCCGTGGCCATGGTGTTCGACAAGTATGTGAACGCGTCGGCGACACGCGAACGTTTCTCGCGGGTCATCTGACCCGGGGACGGCGTGTCGACTGCCGCCCTGATCGCAGGTGCCGGCATGCTCGGCCTGGCCGGTGCCGCGCATTGCACGGCGATGTGCGCCGCGCCCTGTGCCGCGGTATGCAGTCGGGGTCACGCAAATGCCGGCACCGCCTGGGCCTTTCATCTTGCGCGCGTGATCGGCTATTCCGCAGCAGGCGCCATCTTAGGCGCCGGCGTTGCGGCGCTGACCGCCTGGGGCGGCGCGCTCGGCCGCGGACTGCAGCCGCTGTGGCTGCTGCTGCACCTGGCGGTGTTCTGGTGCGGGCTGTGGCTGCTGTTCCACGGTCGCCAGCCGGAGTGGCTCGAACGCCTGGGGCGCGGCGACCGCCCCTGCACGCGGACCCACCACCGTGGCGATGCCGATCCGACACCGAACGCCGGTCGGGCCGCATGCCACGGCGGCGGCGGCCGGGCTCGCCTGGGTGGCATGGCCCTGCGGACTGCTTCAAGCGGCGCTGCTGATGGCCGCACTGGCCGACGACGCGGTCGGTGGTGCGGCCGTGATGGGCGTCTTTGCCGTCGCGTCGTCGCCCGGGCTCATCGCCGCGCCCTGGATCTGGCGGCGCCTGCGCAGCATGGGTGCCGACAACCCGGCCGGGCCGTCGATCGCGTGGGCCTTGCGCGGCAGCGGCGCATTGCTCGCCGCAGCTTCGTTGTGGGCGCTCGGACACGACTCTTACGTGCGCGCGCTGTGCGCGGTTTGACGCGCAAGGTGCCCGGCGTTGCAACGCGGCGCAGAGGAGGGCGGCTGCTAGAATCGCCGCCGCTGGAGTCGTGACCGAGTGGCCGAAGGTGCTCCCCTGCTAAGGGAGTATGTGGGCAAAACCTGCATCGAGGGTTCGAATCCCTCCGTCTCCGCCAGCAAGACAATGGATATGGGCCTCGGCGGTCCACGGTTTGCCGACAGGCGGCCAGTGTTTGGCGCAAGTCGACACGGCACCGTTCCAGTTGGTGCGCGCCGCAGCGCCAGACATGCGCACACAGCGCCGGGTGTCACGAACGCTCAGGGCTTGCTCGACTTCCCTGCGTGCAAGGTTGACATCTCCAGCAGGCCGAGCCCGCGTTGCTTCATTGCGCGTCTGGCGACACTCAATGACGCGTCGAGTGCTTCGACCCGGGAGGCAGGCACGACCACCACGGTGCCCGCGCCGGCCGACGGTGCGCCGGGCAGGAATACCGCCACGCGATCGGTAGGCAGGTCTTGCTCGACGACGAATCCAAGCACCTGGTTATCGTCGAAACGCACGAGTGCGGGCTGCAGGCCTTCGTCACGCTCGGTGCTGCTGAAGTCGGCCGCAATGGACTTGACGATAAGGTAGCCCGGGATCTTGCTGAGTACGAGTTGCTCCAGCGTTTCGGCCACCCGCCGCCCGGGTGCGGAGCGCGAGAATGCACCCAGCCCGATCAGGCCCAGTGCCAGCAACAGCAGGGCCGCCAGATCGATAGCCGCGACGCCGAACCAATGGCCGCGAGGCAACAGATGAGCGGCGGGCGTGAGTAGCGGCACCAGCACACCGATCATCTTGTGCAGCAGGAAGGCTGCCGCGCCAAGTGGCAACGCGAGCAGCACGCCGTCGATCAACAGGTCACGCAGTCTGTTCATGGCCGTGCTGTTCAGTTTGACTTGCCCGCAATGGACCTGTAGGTGACAGCCCCCAGCAAGGCCCCGATGATCGGCGCAATCCAGAACAGCCAGAGTTGGCCCAGCGCCCAGCCGCCGGCAATCAATGCCACACCGGTACTTCGGGCAGGGTTGACCGAGGTGTTGGTGACCGGGATGCTGATCAGGTGGATCAGCGTCAGCGCCAGGCCGATCGCAATCGGTGCAAAACCTGCGGGGGCGCGCGAGTCCGTGGCACCCAGGATGATGACGAGGAAGAACATGGTCATGACCACTTCGCAGACGAGCGCAGCGAGCATCGAGTAGCCCCCGGGTGAATGCTCTGCGTAACCGTTCAACGCGAAGCCCTGCAACACGTCGAACGCCGCGGCACCGCTGGCGATGACGTACAGCGCGGCGCCGGCAACGACGGCGCCGAGCACCTGTGCCACGATGTAGGGCAAGAGCTTGGCGGCCGGGAAACGCCCACCGGCCCAAAGGCCGATCGACACGGCCGGGTTCAGGTGGCAGCCCGAGATGTGGCCGATGGCGTAGGCCATCGTCAGTACCGTCAGGCCGAAGGCCAGCGACACGCCGTGCAAGCCGATACCCAGTTCGGGAATCTTCGCAGCCAGAACGGCGCTACCACAGCCTCCCAGAACGAGCCAGAACGTGCCCAGAAACTCAGCGCCATAAGCCTTCATGCATTGCTCCAATTGATTATTGATTGATAGGTTGATCGAGGCGGGCGCCGCCTGCGCGAACGCTGCGACAGCCAGACTGCGCGTGAGGAACGCGCGTGCGCCGGGTCTACTTCTTCGCGGCGTCCTTGGCCTTCTCTGCCGGCGTGTCGTCCTTCTTCTTCTGCTTCTCGATCGGCCCCTTCTCCTCGACGCCGGCCGCCTTCTTGCCAGAGTCCTTGGCCGCCTCGCCGGCCGAGCAACGGCCGCCGACACCGACGGTGGACTTGGCTGCCGTGCTCTTTGCCGCCTTCTCGGGCGTGCAATCGGGGTCGACCGGGCCGGCCCATGCGGCGGATGAAATCAGGGCGAGGCAAGTGCCGCACGCGGCGATCAGTCGGGTCGGATTCATCGTGATACTCCGTTGGTGGTTGTCGAATTGAAGGTCGTGTCGAAACTCGTGCCGCACGCTGCGGCCCAGCGCGTCTACATTGGCGTGTACCAGATCGGCGAGGTCCAGGCGCGTTCCTGCAGCGTCGCAGGCACGTCCTTCAGCAGCGGCAGGTTGTTGCGTACCGCGTCGTAGGTGGTGAAACGCGGCGTCGGAATCTCCAGTACGCGCACGTAGTAGATCGCGTGCTGCTTCGGGTCGAACGCAGGATCGATCCAACTGCCCAACAGCTCGGCGCTCCCGATCGCGTTCGTGTAGGTGGCCTTTTGCAGGTCCACGGTGTTGCCCACCGCGGGCAGCTTGCCGTTCTTCGCGGGCTTGCGGTCGCCGCTCCAGACCACGTCGATCACCTTGTCCTGCGGCTCGCCCTGCGCGTTCACCCAGCCCTTGATGATCTGGATGCGGTCGAGGTTGGCGCCGGCGGGGTCCTTCGACGCCCAGACGGTGAAGGTGGGTGACTTGGCGGCGCCAGTGACCGTGCCACCCATCGGCACGCCGTTCTTGTAGCCTTGCGCCACCAGTGTGCGCGGGTCGGTGGGCTGGCCCGGCAGATCAGCCCCGGCGAAGAAGCGTACCTTGATGCGCGTGCCCGATGTCACGAAGCTCTCACGCGCGGCCATGCCATCCCAGATGGCCGCACGGGTGTTCTTCGTGGCCCAGACACCAGACAGCGACCCCGGATTCGATTCCTTGGCCTTGATCCAGCCATCGATCTCGCCTTCGCGGCGATCCTTCAGTGCGCCGTCCGCCGGACCGTGGCTGCCAATATAGTTTTCCTCGACGACATCCCCGGGCGCGCCGTTGTGGTTGTCGGTGCCACCGATGAAGCCGAGCTGATAGGGGTTCGCGCCGAGCTTGGCCTGGTAATCCAGCCCCTTGGTGACCGCCCAGCGCACGAAGTTCTCCTTCTTGAACGTGCGCCCGCTGAAGGTCGCCACGCTATCGCCGTTCTCGAAGTCAGCAAACTCGTCGGCGGGCCAGAACTTGCGGTGGACCTCGGAGTTGCCCTTGATCTGCATCATCTCGATCAGGCGCTCGAAGTGGCTGCGCAGCTTCGCGTACTCCGCCGTCAAGGGTTTGCCGGCGTTGTCCACCGGCTCGAACATGTAGCCCTTGCTGCCGTTGGAGTTGTGCGGAATCGCCAACAGCTTCGAGCCCTTCTTTTCCTGCTCGGCCATCCAGGCCCAGAGCTTCTCCTCGTCGTTCGTGTCGAGCGCCGAGAGCGGCACATCCGGCACTGTCAGGTCGCGGAAGATGACGTTGCGGTGCATGTTGCCGGCGTTGTTCGACGCCGTCCACTCGAATCCGGCCAGCGTCGTGAACTTGCCGGGCTGGTAGTTGTCGCGCACGGCCTTCAGCTGGACGTCCTTCCACGCGCTCCTGGTCGTTTCCGGCCCCGCATAGAACGGCGGATGCCCGGGGTTCGCGCCGCGCATGTTGTTGATGACGTACTTCAGGAACCACGCTCGCTGCTCATCCACGCTCTTCAGCCCGCGCAGCTCTTCGAGCATCGGGTTGTCGCCGCCCTTGGCGCCCGGCACCTGCGTCGAGTACATCTCGCCGATGAACTCCGCGTGGTCGGAGACCGCGGTCCAGTCCAGCGGCTTCTTGATGTTGTGCGTCTGGCCCTGGATGGTGACGTCCTTGCCCTGTGCGAACTTGTAGGCTTCGTCGGGCGTGAGGCGCGCCCCGCCGATGAAGGCATCCAGCGAGTACGACGTGTGCACGTGGGTCTCGCCGAAGTAGGCCTCCTTCAACGGGTTGTCCGCCACGGCTGCCTCGAGTTGCTCGACGGTCTGCGCGACAGCAATGGGCGCGGCAGCCACCGCCGCCGACGCCTTGGCCTTGTCGTCCGGCGCACGATCCGAACATGCGCTGCCCAGCAGCACGAGCGCAGCCGCCAGCGCGAGCACCGTGGTTCGATTTGCCTTCCTCATCATTGTTGCGTTCTCCATCGTTCTTCCTCTGCTGTTAGGTTTGTCGCGCAGGCTCTCAGCCGGATCGGAGGATGCAGCCTGCATAGACCTTGCCGTCGATCTCCAAGCGAGCCTGATTGCCCTGGTTCCAGAAGACGTTGCGCCCCTTCTCGTATCGGGCGCCCGAGGCCACGGGGACCTGCGGCAAGACAAGGGTTCGATCGGGCAGGACGAGCTCGACCTTGCCCGGGTTCACACGCACGAGGAACTCGCGTTCGTCACAAACGAAGACGAGGTTTCGCGAGGACGGCGGGGCCGCGTCCGGGCCTGCGACCGCGCCGCGGATGGCCTCGACCTGGACGTCGACCGAACTGGGATGTCCGCCGGTGATGACCGGATAGGCTTGGGTCGAGGCCCAACGCAAGGTGCCTTGCGGGTCGAGAATGCGCGCCCGGACCGAATAGCGATGGCTGGGCTCGATGCGCCCGGGCTCGACTTCGATCGTGAAGCTGATGGGCACCGGAATACGTTCGATCGTGATCCTTGCCTCCCCGAGCATCGTCGCGAGGGCGTCAGCCTTGCTCGTGTCCTCGAGCATCACGATCACCACCGAACCCGGCGCGAGGGTGATCTGCTCGCGGTAGCTGACCGTGCCGGTGAGGCGCGTCGACTGGCCCGCACCTGAGGCGGGCAGTCCGCGCTTGTGCAGCCCATCCTTCGGCATGGGCGCGAGGCGCAACACGGGCTCACCGCTCGCGCCGCGCAGGTGAAGCGATCCGCTTGCAACCAGCGCGTAGCCGCGCACGGCTTCCATCGCCTTGAAGAACCTCTGCTCCTGATCCATCAGCGCCGCCACGCAAGCACGTTTCGTCGCGGCAAGCGTGCCGAACCTGAGCGCCTCGCCGTCGTACGTCACGACACCGCTGTAGCGATTGCAACCGGTGCTGCCAGAAACGCGCCCCGGCGCGTCGAAGCTGATCGTCGTCTGTGCACGGTCGATCACACCGCGACCGGCGATGTCTTCGACCAGCCAGGCCGTGCCATCGATGCCGGCGCTCGCGCCTTGTGCATTCGCGCCACCCATTGCCAGACCGAGCGCCGCTGCGGCGATCGAAGCGGCAAGGGTGGGCAGGGTCCCAGCGAGGTCGAGTCGCGATCGAGTTCGCATGGCCACATTCGCTAGGGTCAACCCGGCGTGTACCAGATCGGCGAGGTCCAGGCGCGTTCCTGGTGCTTCATGGGCACCTCGGGCGGCATCTTGATGCCGAAGCGCACAGGCGTCGTAGGCCGTCCAGCGCGGCGTCGGGATCTCGATCACGCGGGCGTAGTAGAAGGCGCGCAGCGCAGCGTCGAAGTCCGGGTCCTTCCACACGCCGACCAGTTCCGCGTCGCCGATGGTGTTGGTCCAGGTGGCGCGTGGCCACGTCCACCGTGTCGCCCACCGGCGGCAGCTTGCCGTCCTTGCCCGGCTTGCGGCGCTGCGCGTCGCCCCAGGCCACGTTGTAGATCTTCTCCTGGGCCTCGCCGGCCTTGTCGATCCAGCCCTTGACGATCTGGATGCGGTCGAGGTTGCCGCCCAGCGGATCCTTCATCGCCGCGACGAGGAAGGTCGGTGCGGGCTTGACCCGTTCGCCGCGGCCGGCGCCTTTGGCAGGTCCGCCACCCATCGGCACGCCCTTGGCATAGCCGGTCTCGGCGATGTAGCGCGAGCGCGCGTCTTCGGCCGTGAAATCCCAGCCGGCGAACAGGCGCACCGTCATGCGCGTGCCCGAGGTGGCGTAGACCTCCTTGCGCTTCATCGCGTCCCACAGCGCCTCGCGCGTGTTCTCGGTGGCCCACACCGCGGCGTAGCCCGCCGCCGTGTAGTTCCAGTCGTAGCGCGTGAACCCCAAGCCCTTCGTCGAGGTCTCGGTCAATCGTCGTGGGCTCGGTTCCTGGCTGACATGCTTGCCGTAGAAGTTGTCCTCCTCGATCGCCGTCAGCGAGTTGTGCACATCGGTGCCGCCGACGAAGCCGAACTTGAACGGGTTGGCGCCGAGCTTCTGTTGCAGCGCCATGCCCTGCAGCAGCCCGCTGCGCAGGTACATGAAGGGCCGCATCTCCTGCGTCGTGGGCTTGCCTTGCAGCGTCAGGTTGCCGTTGTCCCACCCCTGGACGCCGAAGTTGGCGAATTCGTCATTCGGCGAAAGCGATGGATGCGTCTCGCTGTTGCCCTTGGTCTGCATCATTTCCTGCAGCACCTCGAAGCGCGCGCGGCGCTCGGCGTAGTCCTTGCGTCAGCGGCTTGCCGGCAAAGTCCACCAGTTCGAACATCCGGCCGTTCGACAGGTTGCCGTTGTGCGGAATGGCCAGCATCTGGCCGCCGGTCTTCTCCTCGTACTTGGCCATCCAGGCCCAGAGCTTTTCCGGGTCCTCGCTCTGCCAGGACGAGAACGGCAGGATCTGGTCGGCCTTGTCCTTGTTGTCGCGGAACAGGACGTTGCGGTGCAGGTTGTTGCCGCCCGGCAGCGAGGTCCACTCGTAGCCGATCATCGCGGTGAAGCGCCCGGGCTCGTTGAACTTCTCGGCGGTGGCCGTGTACTCCTGCCAGACCGACTTCATGATCGGCCCGACGATCTTCGGGTCCTTCACCGGTGCCGGCAGCGTGCCCTGCGCCTGGGCGGCGGTGACCTCTCGTTGGCGTATTCGCCTGCACCTCTTGGGTGTCCCGCATCGCCTTGCTCCAGCGGGCGAGCGTCGGGTCCGACATGAACGCCGGGTTTCCTTCGTAGAGCTGGAACATCACGCCCAGGCCCTCGGCATGGTCGGCGACGACGAGAAAGTCGAGCGGCCGCGACAGCTTCGCCGGAACGCCACTCGACGAGATCACCTCCTCGCCGCGCGCAAAGCGATACGCCTGCTCCGGGGTCAAGCGGTTGCCGGCCATGAAGGCGTCGCCCGAATTGGCAGTGTGGTTGTGCGTGTCGCCGAAGTACACGCGTGTCGGATACTTGCGCCCGGAGTACGGTGAGTACCGCTTCTTGATCTCGACCTCGGCCGGGGTCTCGGGCTTGCGCGGAGTCCCGGCCCCGTCGTCGGCGTCGAAGGCGCCCTTGACCACGACATCGTCGCCGGCCGCAGCAGCGGCCGCGTTTTGCGCCGCCGCGCTGTGTACACCGGTCAGAGCCAGCGTCAGCATCGCCACGGTCGCCGACATGGCCGATGCGTGCGGAAGCCTATTTCTTGCGAGGTTCATGATGTGTTCCTTCGGTGATGAAATTTCATGCCGCGCGCAGCGACCAACCCAACAGCAGCAGACCGGCCGCGGCCACCCAGCTGCCTGCCACACGCACTGCGATGCGCGCCCAAGGCGCGCGCAGTGCCACGGCCAGCGCCGCGGCCAGGGCGACGGCAACGAACAACGCCGACACGATGCCGGACAGGCCCGCCAGGCCGAGCTTGGCTGCCGCCATCGCCGAGCCATTGAGATGGCCATTGACCACGCCGAGCAACACGGCCAGGCCGACGGTCCAGGCGAGCTTCAATCGAACGTCGGCGGCCAACATGGCGCCGAGGACGAGAAACGATGCGATGGTTAGCGCGGGAGCCGTTGCTGTCGTTGGCCACGCCAGCCCGGTGAGTCCGCCGGCCAGCCAGGCGGCGGGCAGGGCGAACAACGTGGTGCGGCCCGCACTCGCGCCGTTCAGCCCGACCAGCAGAGCCAAGGCCAGTGCGGGCAAGAGGTCCTCGGGCGTGAGCACGAAGTGCGACAAACCGTCGTAGAACGGCCCGAGCCCGGTACTGACGAGGTGCGCCTGCGCCGACATCGGCAGCAGCAGCGCCACCGCGATCAGCGTCACACAGCGGTGCCATGCGCGCTTCTTCATCACGCCAGGGCCCGCCAAAGGGATGCCGCGCCGGCCGCCGCCACGCCTGCGCCTGTCGCACGCAACACGACCTGCCCCGGGCGCCAACGCTGGATTACGCCAACGCCGATGCCACATGCATGCAGCGCACCCGTCGCCGCGACGAAACCCAGGCTGTAGGTCAGGGCGTCGGCGCCCGCGGGCAACTCGGTGCCATGGGCGTGGCCGTGGAAGATGGCGAAGAAGCCGACGATCCCCGCGGCGGCCCACAGCGCCGGCCGCCAGGCCGTGACGATGGCCAGGCCGAGCACGCATGCGGACAGCGCGATGCCGATTTCGGCCCCGGGCAGTGGCATGCCCATCAGCCCGAGCGCGCCGCCAAACGCCATCACCAACGGGAATGTCAGCGGCAGCAGCCAGATGGCCGGCGCGCCGAGCTGCGCGCCCCACAGGCCGACTGCCACCATTGCCAGCACATGGTCCACGCCGGACACTGGATGCAGCAGGCCGGCGAGCAAGCCATTGAGTTGACCGTCAGCGCGGCCGGGCTCGACATGGGCCCAGACGAGCAGCGGGCAAAAGGCCGACGCAAAGCCAGCGGCCAGGCGCGCGATGCGTTGCCTGGCCTGTGCCGTCATGGCGCCCGGCGACTTCATCGCATGGCCCCCACCAGCACCAGCGTGCGCTGGATGGTCCAGAACGCGCCCAGGCTGCCGACCACGTAACCGGGCAGGCGCTGCACAGGCAGTGGCCAGCGCAACTCGAGCACGCGGAATGCACGCTCCAGCAGAACCACCAGCAGCACGAAGGCCAGCTGGCCGAATTCGACGCCGATGTTGAACAACAGCAGTGCCAGCGGGATCTCGTCCTTCGGCAGGCCCATCGCCGACAAACCACTCGCGAAACCGAAGCCATGCAGCAGACCGAAGGCGAAGGCGACGACCCAGGGGTGGCGGATGGTGAAGCTGGTGCCGCCGCGCCAGGCTCGCACGATCTCCGGGCCGAGGAAGAGGATGCTCAATGCGATCGCGGCGTTCAGCGGCAGCAGTGGCGCCGACGCATAGCCCAGCGTGGCCAGTGCGAGCGTGATGCTGTGCGCGACGGTGAAGGCAGTGAGCGTCTTCACCAGCATCCAGCGGTCGGCCACGATGAGCATCAGCCCGAACACGAACAGCAGGTGGTCGGCACCGAGCAGGATGTGCTGGAAGCCGAGCTGCAAGTAGCCGAGTACGCGCTCGGCCAGGCCGGCGTCGCGACCAAACGTGACCGACGCCGAGGTCGGGCGCAGCAGGTGGCTCTCGAGCCGGCCGTCGGCATGGTTGACTCGCACCAGCACGTCGGTGATCGTCGATTCCAGCCCTGCGATGACGACCGCCTTGCCAGCGATGCCGCCAGGGCAGGACAGCTGGCCGCGCACGATCACGGCGCCGGGCGAGAGTTGCTGCGCACCGGGAGCGACGAGGCGGCATTGCGGCGGCAGGACGGGCGCAATCTGCAACTCGACCTCGCCGCCGCTGGGCTTCTTCCACAGGAAGTTGTAGCTCTCCGCTGTGGTCTGCGTGAGTTCGAGGAAGCCCGGGCGCACCTCGTGCGCGATGGCCACGGTGGCGCAGCACAGCGTGAAGAAGGCGGTGGCGAGCGCCCGCACGAAGCGCTGCATCACGGCGCTCCGCGCGTGCCGGCCGTGGCAGGCCGCGAATTGGGCATGTCGACGCTGACCGCATACTTGGCCAGCAGGCGCTTGTACAGCGCCTGAAGTTCGGCCTTGCGCCGCTCGGCCAGGAACTCGCGCTCGACGAGCGACCGCACGGCGACGAGCTCGGCCGCCGCGCCTTTCGTGCTCTGACGCACGAACACCAGGTGCAGGCCGAAGCCCGATTCGACCGGGCCACTCCACTGCCCTGGTGGAAGCTTCATCAGCGCATCGGCAAAGTCGTTCCCGAACGCGCGCGCCACCTCGCGCAGCGGCTGCAGCGGCGATTCGCCAGGCAACATCGATGCGTCGCCTTGATTCTTGGCCGCGTCGGGTCCGTCAATGCGCAGCTTGGCGAGCATCCTGGTGGCATCCGCCGCCACGGATGCGCCGCGACGCTCAGGCCGCAGCAGTACCTGCCGGAACGAAATCTGCGGCTCGAGGGGGAATGCCTCGGGATGCCGTTGCAGCCAGGCCTGCAGCTCGGCATCGGTGGGCGGCGCGGCAGCGGCATCGTCGACGAGCAGGAACTCGAGCTTCTGGCGCAAGCGACGCTTGACCACGATGTCGTCGCGATCGAGCCCCATCGCGATCGCCTCGCGCGTCGCGATTTCTTCCTTCACGTGCTCGTCGATCACGGCCTTGAGCTCGAGCTCATTCGGCGCACGTAGCCAGGTGCGATAGAAGCCCGCGGCGAGGTAATCGACCACCCCGGGCGTGATGACGATGCGATTCGAGCCCGCTCCGCCACCACCCCACCATCCCGACCCCAGGAACAGCAGTGCGCCCAGGAGCAGAAAGTGAATCAGCGGTTCGCGGATGAGACGCTTGATCATGAATGGGCGTTAAATGCGCGCCGTCGACGACGAGTCGGCCCGTGGATCAGAACTTGTAGACCATCTTCAGCCAAACGTAGTCGCCGTTCAGGCGGTTCTTGGTGTCCAGCTCGGCAAGCCACTTGAATTCGAGGATCAGCTTCTGCTGGCCGACCGGCAGGATGTACCCCAGCACCGGGCCAATGCCGGAAGTGCGGCCCTTGAAGCAGCCGAGCGTCGCGCCGGTGCCGCTATCGCAACTGCTCTGTTGGAAGACCCACGCTTCGGCGCCGATGTTCGCGAAACCCGAGCCGAGCGGAAAGATCTGTTGCACCGACGCGTCGATGTGCAGCACGTTGCCGCTGCGATAGTCGGTGTCGGAATTCGCACTGTTCATCGCATAGCCAAGGTGCACAGCGGCGTTGAGGCCCGTCTTGGCGTTGCTGTATGCCGCACCGACGATCGGGTCGACAGTCCAGTAGTTCAGGCCCGGGTTGCCCAGTCGCCCCACGGTGTAGCTGCCCGTCGGCGCGTACACCGGCATCAGGAAGTCGTACTGCCAGTCCGCGGACTTCCAGGCCAGCATGACCGGCACCACCGTCATGTCGCCGACGCCGGACACCTTGCTGTTGACGCGAATCCCGCCCAGTACCTCGGCGTTCGCCGAGATGTCCAGCGAGGTGTACGGCAGGAACGCGGCGACCGAGTAGTGCGCGCCGCCGAGCACCGGTTGCTCCAGGCCGTAGCCGCCGCCGATCACGAGGGTGTTCGCCTCGACGTTCATGTTCGCGACGATGCCGGCGGCCGTCGGCACACGCGCCGAGGCGTCGCCGCGGTAGTTCAGGAACATCGGCTTGAAGAACAGCCCCGGCGTCGTCGGGGGTAGATCCATCAGCGTGGCATTGGCACCCGGAAGGATGTGCGAGGTACCGCCTTCACCGGCCAACGCCGGGGACCCCGCTGCAAGAGCCAGGCACAGTGCCAGCGCGGTGTGCGACGCGCGGGCGACGGCGATATTGCGAAGATCTGGCTGCATCAATGTGGTCTCCATCGCGGTTTGCTAACGTTATCGGGTGCGTGGCGACGCCTGCGTCGAGATCGGGCTTGCCCGCGCAGCTGCGTCAAAACGACGGCAGCAAGAGTGAAAACCCCGCGCGCAAGGTTACCTTCGGGTTGCCGGTGCGGTCCTGGAAGTCGTAGTCGACCTCGGCATTCGGCCGCCACTTCTGACCCCACAGGCTGATGACCTGTCCGTAGTTCACGCCGAGCGCGAGTGAAGCCCAGCGCGATTGCCTGGTGTCGTAGACGAGGGCGCTGTTGCCGAGCGAAATCGAACGGCCGCCGCCGAGCTGGTAGCTCAAGATCGGCTGCAGGTTGACGATGCCGACGTCCGGCGCCTGGTCATCGCCGCTGAACGAGAAGAACGTCTGCGCGAACAGGCCGAAGTTGTAGCCCTTGTTGGAGGAATTGACGAAGCCCGCCGCCGGGCCGAGCGTCCATTTCTCTGCGCTCAGGCCGGCGCGCCCCGTCGGTGCCGAACCCGAAACGCCGGCGCCCCAGCGACCCCATGCGGCACCGAAGACGGTGAGGTTGAACAACTGCATGTCACCGAGGCCGCTCTGGCCCGAGACTGACGAGGTGACGTAGGGCTGCGTGAGGCGGAAGATGTTCGGCACGCCGAGCATCTCGAACGGAATTGCGGCACGAAGGACGACCTGGTTCGACGAGCCGTCGATGCCGTGGTGGCTGGGGCTGTACCAGTCGAGCAGCTGGAACGACATCAGTGACGCAGTCGGGTCGGTGGCCTGCGCGGACAGGTCATCGCTGCTTGGCGGCTGCGCCTGCGCCAGCACGGCCGAGGTGCCGAGCAAGCAGCCGCACGCCAGCAGCCACTTCATCGCGGCGGCGCAACGACGATGTACTGAACCGAGGTGCCGACGTACTGCGGCTGGTAGTAGGCTCCGCCGCATTGCTGGTACAGGACGGCGCCGATCTGCACCGGTACGCAGGCGGGCGGCAGAGACGGCGTCATCGAACCGATCACCGCTGCGGTGACCGCGACCGTAGCGACCGTGGCCACCGGATGGAAACCGCGGTCGACGTCCACGTCCACATCGACATGGCGGTTCGAGTTGACGTTGACGTTGGTGTTCTTGTTGCTGTTGACGTTGACGTTCGTATTTTTGTTGCTGTTGACGTTGGTGTTCTTGTTCACCGACGTGCGCGTGTTGTTCTGGACGGTACGGTTCTTGTCGGCCGCCGCGTCGAGCGAAAAGCCCAGCAGCAGCGTGGCCGCGAGCGCGAGCGTCAGCGAGCGGACGGGTGCGCCAGCAGCGCGTTGGATGGGCGTGCGTTGTGCGATTGAAGTCGTCATTCTGCTGCTCCTCACTTGGCCGCCACGACGGACTTCAGCTCGATTCGATGGACACCCTTGGCCGGCACATAGGTGAAGGCCGATGCCGCGGGGCTGGCGTTCAGGTCCCATTTCAGCGTCGCGGCGTATTGCGGTTGGGCCGGCACATCGGTGGTGGTGATCACCACCTTGAGCGGCAGCGGGCGGGTGCCGCGTTCGACCCACACCTGCCAGTCCACCCCCGGTTGGCGCAGCGCAAAGTGATCGGCGTCGATGCCGCCGATGCGGGCCGCACCCACGAGCAACGCCGAAGTGACGTCGTCGAGGCCACCCTTGGGCGTACCCCACAGGAACAGGTCCGCCAGCGGGATCTCGACCTCGTAGCGCTCGGCGACGGCGGTCATTGCCTCGCCGATCGTGCCGGGCAGCGGCACGCTGGCGTAGTAGCCGGCGCGCGGCGCGACCTGCGTCAGCGTCTTGCCGTCGAAGTAGTAGTCCCGCTGCTTGCGGTCGGAGCGCACCGACGCACGCAATTTGTCCGCGCCGCTGACTTGGTATTCGACCGTGCTCGTGAACTGAAGCTTCTGCCCGCTCAGCAGCACCTCGTCGGTCACCGAGTCGGCCTTGACCGCGAAGTGCTTCTGCGCGCGCAGATAGGTGCCCACCTCGGCCAGTCGCTTCATGACACCGGCATCGCGCTCGGGCGCCTCGGGCGCAGGACCCTGGGCGTATAGCGGGGACACCGTGAGCAGGGCCGTGACGGCAGCCAGGCAGCTGAACGCACAGGACAAACGGGATCTCGGAACAGACAAGACGGGGGCTTGGATCGACACTGGATCCTCCGATGTTGGGGCGGGGGTCAACCCGCGGGGATCGGCGATTTTGTCGACCGCGGAAAGTGATGTCCAATACATGGAACGTCGGCTTTTGATACGCTTCTCAAATGCATCTGACCCTGAAGCTCATCGAGCAGGCGACGGTTCTGGGCGAGGTGGGCAATTTCGCCAAGGCGGCGGAGCGGCTCGGCATCAGCCAGCCCACCCTGTCGCGCAACATCGCTGCGCTGGAAGACGACCTCGGACTGCGCCTGTTCGACCGCGGACGCAATGGCGCCGCGCTGACGGTTTTTGGCCGTGTGCTCGCGGAACGTGGAGCGCGTGTGCTCGGCGAAGCCTCGGCGTTGCGTACGGAACTCCTGGCGGTGGCCGGACTGGACACGGGGCAGCTGCAACTTGTCGCCGGACCCTACGCGACGGAGGACCCGGTTGCACAGGCGGTGGCCCAACTGGTGAACGAGCGGCCAGGGCTGCGCGTAAGGGTGCGCGTCGTCGACCCCGACGAGGTGCAGAGCGCCGTGCTCGCCGGTGATCATGAGTTGGGGTTCGGTGGCCGCGAGTGCCTTTCACCGCACGATCAACTGACGCTGGAAATGCTCAGGCCCCGACGCTTGCTGCTGGCATGCCGGCCCGCGCATCCGCTGTTGCGGCTGCGCCCCTCGTTGGCGCAGGTGCTTTCCTTCCCGCTCGTCGCCGCGCTGCTCAAGGGCGCGGCAGCGGCCGAGGCGGCCACCGGCGACGCCGCGGGTGTGTTGGACGCTGCACGGCGCGGGTTTTCCCCTGCGATCGAGGTCAACTCATTCGATGCCGCCCGGCGCATCGCGCGCAGCAGCGATGCCTTGTTCCCCGCTACGCCGACGATGCTGGCCGCCGATCTCGCGGTCGGCCAGCTGGCCACGCTCGACTTCGATGCGCCCACCCTGCGCTTCCACCCCGCGATCATTCGGCTGCGCGACCGCACGCTGTCGCCGGCGGCGCACCGCTTCCTGCAGATCGTGCGGGCGGTGGAGGCTGCCTTGCCTGCCGACGAGGCGGTGGCTGGCATGGCGGCCGCCGGGCTCAGCGCGGCAAGCCTGGCGTCAAGCGGCTGACCAGCACACGCTCGGTTTCCAGCTCCCGGGCTATTTGCGCGCTGAATGCCGCGGCATTGGAAAAGTCTGGCACGCCCGCCAGCGACTGCATCTGCTGGACAACGGCCGGTATCTCCATGGCACGGGGCAGGGCCTCGCTCAGCCGGGCGACAGCCGGCTCGGAATTCGGCCACGCTGCGGCCAACCCGACCCAGGGCTCGACGACGAAATCCGGCACACCCGATTCACTTGCGGTAGCGACTGCGGGCAGCGCGGCGAGGCGTTGCCGGCTGGTAACGGCCAGCGCACGCACGCGACCGCTGCTTAGCAAGGACATCGCCGTGCCGACCGGGCCGACGTGGAAGTCCACTTCGCCCGCCGCCAACGCGACATCGCCTTCTGGTGCGCCCTTGTAGGGCACGTGAACGGCGTCGAGTCGCCCTACGATGTCGCCCAGGCGCAGTACGGCCATGTGGGCCGGAGACCCGATGCCCCCTGACGCGTAGGTCAAGCCGCCGGGGCGGGCCTGTACCGCGCCGATCAGCTCGCCCAAATTGCGGTATGGGGCGTCGCTGCGGACGGTCACCGCCAAGGCCGATCGCGACAGCTTTGCGATCGGCCTGAGCATTGTCAGTGGACTGGCCAGCGCGTCCATCGCCTGCAGCGTGACGAACCCCGAGTGGATGCATATGAGCGTATGACCGTCTGGGCGGCCCTGCGCCACGCTGCGCGCGGCGATCAGTCCGCCTGCGCCGGCCCGGTTGTCGACCAGGAAGCGTTGGCCCACGGCCTGGCCTAGGGGCAGCACCAGCGCGCGGACAAAGACATCGAGCGCGCCGCCAGGCGGTGCCGGCACGATGACCGTGACCATGCCCGTCGGCCAACTCGTGTTGGCCTGCGCCGTGGCCAGCGGGCACGCCCCGCTTGCGAACCAAGCCAACGCAGCACGGCGAGACAAAGCTGTGGTCATCGTTTCAACGTGGAACCGAAGTGCTGCCGACGAACTTGCTGCAAGGTGGGGCGCGGACGTTTGATCCGGTTGCACGTCGGCTCAATTGCAGGGTGAGCAAGTTAGCACACAGGGACGTGAACGGCTGGCCACAAGAGTTGCAGGTCTCGCATTGGACGGTGCTGCCCGCTGATTCGCAGGGCGCCCTGGTTGTCAATGGATGCGGGTATTGCCCTGTTAGGCTTGTTGACCTTTGGGCAAGTTCCGCATGGTGCAGCAATTTCCGTCGCCACCCACTCGTGCAAGCCGCCTCGTCGATTCGGCCCGGCTTCGACGCATCGCACTGTGGCTTGCCGGCGTTGTCGCATTCGTCGCCATCGCGGGCTTCCTGGTGGCGCCGCCGATCGTGCGCTGGCAGGCCGAGAAGATCCTGACGCGCGAACTCGGTCGCGCAACCACGATTGACAAGGTGGCGATCAACCCGTTCGCGCCGTCGATCACGGTCACCGGCTTCGCCCTGCGCGAGGTCGACGGCACGCAACCGTTCGTGACCTTCGACGAGCTTTACGTCCGCGCCTCCTACACCTCGCTGTTTCGCTTCGCGCCGGTCATCGACGCGGTGCGGCTGTCCAAACCACACGCGCGCATCGTGCGCATGACCGCCGATCGATTCAACTTTTCCGACATCCAGGAGAAGTTCGCCGTCGCGCCGACACCCGAGGTGCCGTCCAAGACAGCGCGCTTCGCGCTCTACAACATCGAGGTGCTGGGTGGCCGGGTGGACATCGATGACCGTTTCGTCATCCGCGAGCACGGGCTGGCCGATATCGAACTCGGCCTGCCGTTCGTCTCGAACCTCGAATCGCATCGCGACGTCTTCGTCGAGCCTCGTTTCTCTGTGACAGTCAATGGCGCGCCGATCGCGGCCAAAGCCAAGTCCAAACCGTTCACCCAGACACGCGAGTCGGTCGTCAGCCTCGATCTGCGCGACTTCGATGTCGCACCGCTGGTCGTGTACTCGCCGGCGCGGCTGCCTGTCAATCTCGTATCGGCCAAGCTCGACCTCAATCTCGATGTGACCTTCGCGCAGCCTGCCGACAAGGCGCCTACGATCGTGATCGCGGGTCGCACCAACCTGAAGTCGGTGGCGGCGGATTTCCCGACCGGCGGGCCCCTGTTGCGCCTGGCCTCGATCGCGGCCGAGCTCGCCGCTATCGAGCCACTCGCTGGACGATATGAGGTTTCGAAGCTTGCGGTGGCGTCTCCGGAGATCTGGGTGCGCCGTGACAAGGGCGGCGAGTTCGCCGTGGCTCGCCTGTTCCAGGCCGATGCGCCGACGAGTGTCCCGAAAACCGAGCCCGAGCCGGCACGACCATTGACCTACCGGCTCGATGAGTTCAGCGTCCATGGCGGGCTGGTCCACTGGTTGGACGAGCGCGGCACGCGTCCGATCCAGCTCGAACTGAGCGAGCTGCACTGCTCGGTGCGCAAAGTCTCCAGCGCGCCCGGTTCACGTCTGATCTTCGAGGTCACCGGACTGACCGATCTGAAGGAAACCATTGCGCTTGACGGTGAGGCGGCGTTGCAGCCGATCGAGGCCAGCGGGAAGGTGCGCATCGAGAAGCTCTCCCTGCCGCGGCTGTGGCCGCTCGCAGAGCCGTTCCTGGCCGCCGAGCTGACGTCCGGCCGCCTCGACGCGGGCACGCGATTCAACTACCAAGGCAAGGACGCTGCGCCGTATCTGGTGCTCGAGGGCATCGAGGCGACGGTGGCGGACATCGCGATGCGGCAGCCGCGCGCGAAGTCGGATTTCCTGCGGCTCGCGAACTTCAACCTGCACGACGGTGCATTCGACCTCGTGGCGCGTCGCGTCGCACTTGGCGAGATAACCTCGAAGGGACTGCGCCTGAATGCGGTCCGTGAACGCGATGGCAGCATCGACCTGGCAAGGCTCTTGCCGCCAGCAACCTCACCACCCGCCGGCGTGCCGACGGACGCAGCGCGGGACAAGCCGTTCCTGATCGAATGGCGCAAAGCGGCGATCGACAACTATGCGATCCGCCTCGAAGACCGCACGCGGGACGATGCGTTCACCTGGTCCGTCGAGCCGCTCGCCGTCACGGTCCTGAACTTCTCGACGGCGCCGGGCGGGAAGGCGAGCGCGTCGCTGAAGGCCACCATCAATCGCAAAGGCACGCTGACGGTCGCGGGCCCGTTCGGGATCAACCCGCCGACGGCGCGCCTGCGTGTGGACATGCGCGCGCTGGATATCGCGCCGATGCAGCGCTTCGTCGACGACAAGGTCAACGTGACTGTCACGTCGGGGCTGCTCTCCACTCACGGCAACCTGCACGTGAACGCTGCCCCCGGCACGCCAATGCGCGCGGGGTATGCGGGCGAGCTGAACCTGGCCGACTTCGCGACCGTCGACAAGTCGAGCCAGCAGGATCTGCTGAAGTGGAAGTCCTTGTTCGTCGGCGGCATCGATGTCGATCTGGAGCCGCTGAAGGTCGACATCGGCGAAGTTGCGCTGGCGGACTTCTATTCGCGCCTCATCGTCAACGGCGATGGCACGCTGAATCTGCAGAATGTCGTCGTTGGGCAGAGCCAGCCCGGGGTTTCGACCACGGCGCCGACGACGACCGCCGCGGAGACGCCACCCAAGCCCGCCACCGAAGCCGCTTCGGCGGCGCGTGCAACAGAACCCGCGCCCGCGCCTGGCCTGCCGCCCAATATCCGCGTCGGCAAGATCACGCTGCAGGGTGGCAACGTCAACTTCAGCGATTTCTTCATCAAGCCGAACTTTTCGGCCAACCTCACCGGGATCGGGGGCAGCGTCACGGAAATGACGCCGGAGAAGACGGCCGACCTGGACCTGCGAGGCAAGGTGGACAACAGCGCGCCAGTTGAGATCGTCGGGCGCTTGAATCCACTGGCAAAGGACCTGCTGCTCGATATCAAGGCCTCGGCGCGCGACATCGAGTTGCCGCCCCTCACGCCGTACTCTGTCAAGTACGCCGGTTACGGCATCGAGAAGGGCAAGCTGTCGGTGAGCGTGAAGTACCTGATCGAGAACCGCAAGCTCGCCGCCGAGAACAACGTCCACCTGGACCAGCTCACCTTCGGCGCAAGAGTCGAGAGCCCGACCGCCACCAAGCTACCGGTGCTGCTCGCCGTGTCGTTGCTGAAGGATCGCAATGGCGTCATCGACATCGACCTGCCGATCTCCGGCTCGCTGGACGATCCGCAATTCAGCGTCGGCGGCCTGATCGTGCGCGTGATCGTCAACCTGTTGACGAAGATCATCACCGCGCCTTTTTCGGCGCTGGCGTCTGCGTTCGGCGGCAACCAGGAACTGTCCTACGTCGAATACGCCGCTGGCAGCGCGGCGCTCGACGGCGACTCCAGCAAGCGCCTGGACACACTTGCCAAGGCGTTGAACGACCGGCCATCGCTGAAGATGGAGGTGACGGGGCGTGTCGACGTCGGCAGTGATCGTGAAGGCCTGAAGCAGGCCTATCTCGACTCGCGCCTGAGGGCCGAGAAGATGAAGCGGCTGACGCGCGAAGGCAAAGCACCAGCTTCCGTCGATGAGGTCTCGGTTGGCAAGGACGAGTATGCGGTGCTGCTCAAGGCCGCCTATGGCGAGGAGAAGTTTCCCAAGCCGCGCAACGTCATCGGCCTGGCCAAGGACCTGCCGGTACCCGAGATGGAAAACCTGATGCTCACCAACGCACCGGTGACGGACGAAGATCTGCGCCAATTGGCCAATCGCCGCGCGCAGGTGGCGAAGGGCTATCTCGTCGAAAACGGTGCGGTGCCGGCCGAGCGCGTCTTTCTTACTGCGCCCAAACTCGGCGACGGGGAGGCCAAGGACAAGGGCAAACCGATGCGCGCGGAGTTCACGCTCAAGTAGCCGTTCCGCTGACCCTGCCGCTGTGGTGCGCCTTGCGTGATACTCGGTATCGATACTGCGCCGAACCCGGCACAAACACCAATGCCGGCACCTGCTGAGTGCGGTACGCTTGCAGTATCGATAATGTCGATTGCATGAACGACCGCCCTGTCATTTCGCTCACGGCACCCAAGCGCAAGGCCGGCGACGTACACGCCTGGCTGAAGCAGCAGATCATGCTGTCGCGCGTGCTGCCTGGCCAGCCGCTGGTCGAACTCGAGATTGCCGCGACGATGGGTTGCAGCCAGGGCACCGTGCGCGAAGCGATGTTGCGCTTGCAGGAGGACGGGTTGATCGTGCGCAAGGGCTACGGCGGCACGATCGTGACGCCGGTGTCCGCCGTCGAGGCGAAGGCCTTTCTCAGCCTGCGTGCGCATCTGGAGTCTCAGGCACTGAGCCATTCGCTGCCGCGCATCGGGCGTGAACAGATCGCTCAGCTGTCGACGTTGGTGCACGACATGGAAGCTGCTGCCGCAGCGGCCGACGAATACGGCCTGTTCGAGTTGGACCAGCAGTTCCACGTCACGCTGTTCCAGTGGGCCGACATGCCGTCTCTGGTGCCGGTGCTCACCCGCTGTTCGCTGTACAACCACCGCAACAAGATCGCCCTCGACGTGGCGCCGCGCAGCTTGATGGAGACCGCCCGCCGCCATTGGCGCATCGTCGCGGCGCTGGAATCGGGCCAGCAGGCCGAAGCCGAGCGTGTGCTGCGGCACCACATCGAGAGCGTGGTCGGCGACGATTCGGTGCAAGACGACACCCCGCCACACATGGCACTGCGCCTGGCCAAACTGTGGCAGCGGGTACAACGCGAAGACGCCGGCTTGCCCGACATCACGACGCTGCCGCTCGACGCCGCGCGACGCCAGTTCGACGCCATCAACCTGCGCTGGAACCGCCTCGATGATGGCCAATACCGGCTGCACGCCTTCGCGATCCCCGCGCCGCCGCGGCCCGGCCGGGCCGGCGGGGAGGGCATGGCGGCGCTGCGTGTACGAGCCGCAACGACGGCGACGGGCGCGAAGACAAGTCGCGGCACTGTCGTCTACCTGCACGGTGGCGGCTGGGTCTTCGGCAACGTGCAGACGCACCGCGGCGCCATGGCGCGGCTGGCCGATCAAACGGGCTGCGAGGTGATCGGTTTCGACTACGGCCTGGCGCCCGAAGCGCCGTTCCCAAATGGCCTGAACGACTGCCTATGGGCCTGGCGTTGGCTGCGCAGCCAGGCCGCGCAGGGCGCCGGGCCGTGGGTTGTTGCCGGCGACTCGGCCGGAGCCAATCTGGCGCTGGCCATGATGATCGACTTGCGCGACGCCGGTGAAGCGCTGCCCGATGCCGCGCTGCTGTTCTACGGCGTGTACAGCGCCGATCACACGACACTGTCGCATCGCCGCTGCGGCGATGGCAGTTTCGGTCTGTCGAGCGCGAAGATGGCCTGGTACCGCGCGCATTACCTAGCCGGCGGCCGCGGCAGCCCCGACGACCCGCGCGTGTCGCCGCTGCATGCCGGCCTGCACGGCTTGCCGCCGCTGCTGGTCACCGGCGCCGAGCTCGACCCGCTGTTCGACGACAGCGCCATGCTGGCCAAGCGCCTCGCCGAGACCGACACGCCCTTCGAGTTCCGCCGCTACGCCGGCGTCAATCACGGCTTCATGCAGATGGGCAGTGAGCTGCCCGAAGCCCGCCAAGCGTTCCGCGATGCCGCCGCGTTCCTGCGCGGGCGGCGACCCACCGAGTGACCCGCGGGTCACGCACGAGCATCGATTCCCACCTGGAGACACCTGATGAACACATCCTCGATCACCCGCCGCCTGGCTTGCCTGGCGGGTCTGACATTCGCCCTGGCCGCTGTGCCGGCCGCGGCCCAGCAGACAGTTCAGTACTGGTATCACTTCGACAACCCGGAGCAGACCAAGATCATGGACAGCCTGGTCGCCGATTTCCAGGCCAAGAACCCCGGCATCACGATCAACGCGCAGAACATTCCCTGGAACAACTACTACGACCGCCTGTATACGACCATCGCCGGGGGCAAGGCGCCCGATGTGGCAATGGTCAAGCTGGCCAATCAGCCGCAGCTGATCGAAATGGGCGCGCTCGAGCCGATCGATGCGCAGGTGGCCTCGTGGTCCGGCAAGGCCGACCTCGGCGACAACCTGCTCGAATTGAACAAGGGCCACGATGGCAAGCAGTACTACCTGCCGCTGCAGTACGTGGTGATCTACCTCTACTACCGCGCCGATCTGTTTGCCAAGGCCGGCCTCACGCCGCCCGCCACCTGTGAAGACTTCGTCAATGCCGCCAAGAAGCTGACCGTGCCTGCGGCCGCCAACGGCGGCACCCCGCAATTCGGCTTCGGCATGCGGGGCGGCCGCGGTGGGCAGGACAACTGGGGCCCGTTCGTGCTGTCGCAGGTGGCCCTGAAACCGGCCGAGCTGACGACGCCCAAGGCGATCGCGGCCAACCAGCTCTATATCGACCTGATGCGCACGAACAAGGTGGTGCCGCCGTCGGCGCCCAACGATGGCTTCAACGAGATCATCAACGGCTTCAAGTCGGGGCAGACGGCGATGATCTTCCATCACATCGGCTCGTCCAAGACGATGCACGACACGCACGGTGACAAGGTCTCGGCCGTGCCGGTGCCAGCTTGCGGCGGCAAACGCTGGACCTCGTTCGGCGACGAATCGAACGCCATGTTCAAGGCCAGCACGGTCAAGCCCGCGGCGTGGAAATGGATGGCCTACCTGTCGGAGCGCGAGGGCAACGTCAAGTTCGTCGGCGCGACAGGCCAGATGACGGTCACCAAGAGCGGTGTCGGCCAGGTGAGCTTCCAGCCGCGATTCGCCAAGGCGACGGCCGATTCACTGCCGTTCGCGGCCATCCTGCCGCTGGTGCCGCAGACATCGGACTTCGTCTCCAACGTCTGGCCGACCAACATGCAGCGCGCGCTCAACGGTGAGATCACGTCGGCGCAGATGATGGAGGCCATCGCCAAGCACTACGCCAGCAAGTGAACTTGACCCAAGGGCGTCGACCGCGACGGTTCGACGCCCTGCCGTACGTGCTGCTGTCGCCGGCGGTGTTGGCGACGCTGGCACTGGTGTTCCTGCCGATGTTGCAGGCCGTGGTGACCAGCACGTACCACAACATCCTCTGGAAGCCGCGCGACGTGCGCTTCGTCGGTCTGGACAACTACCTGGCGGTCGCGCAGGACCCGGTGGCGTGGTCGTCGCTCGGCCGCACCTTGGTCTGGATCGGGCTCACGGTGCCGCTGCAGTTGCTGCTCGGCATGGCTGCCGCACTGTTGCTCAACCAGCGTTTCTGGTGGCGTGGCGTGGCACGCAGCCTGATCCTGATCCCGTGGGCGCTGCCCAGCGTGGTGATCGCGCTGATGTGGTCGTGGATGTATCAGCCGCAGGTCGGCCTGTTCAATGATCTGCTGCTCCGCGTCGGCCTGGTCAGCGAGGCCGTACCGTGGCTCGCGCAGCCGGGCACGGCGTTGTACGCGATCATCCTGGCGCTGGTGTGGCAGGGCTTCCCGTTCTTCGCGATCATGATCCTGGCAGGCCTGCAGGCGATCCCGTCCGCGTTGTACGAAGCCGCCGCCATCGATGGCGCGACAGCGTGGCAACAGTTCCGCGAGGTCACGTTGCCGGGCCTGAAGGGCGTGCTGGTGACGGCGGTGATGCTGCGCCTGATCTGGGTCGCCAATTCGATCGATGTCATCGTCGTCATGACCGGCGGCGGCCCCGGCTACGCGACGCACACGCTGCCGCTGTATGCCTTCAAGCGCACCTACGGCAGCATGGATTTCGGCTACGGCACGGCGCTGGCGGTGACCTTCTCGGTGCTGCTGCTCGGCCTGATCGCCGTCTACCTGCGCCGTGTCGGCAAGAACCTGCAATGAACATCGCAGGTCCGCGCCCGACCGCTCTGCAGCGCGCTCTGACGCTGCACCTGCCGATGCTCGTCATCGTGCTGTTCGCGATCGGGCCCTATCTGTGGATGCTGATCACCTCGGTGCGGCCCGAGGCCACCCTTTTCTCACCGCAGCGCACGCTGCTGCCCGAAGCATTGACGCCGGCAAACTACCTGCGCCTGTTCACGAAGACGACTTTCGTCGTCAACCTCGGCCACAGTCTCGTGGTGGCGCTGGGCACGGTGGTGGTCGGGCTCGCATTGAGCCTGACGGCGGCCTATGCGTTCTCACGCTACCGCTTCGCCGGCCGGCGCACGCTGATGCTGACGTTCCTGCTGATCAACATGTTCCCTTTGATCCTGTTGATCATCCCGCTGTTCATCACCATGCGTGTGCTCGGCATCCTGGACACGCACCTGGCGCTGATCCTCGCGCATTCGACGTTCTCGATCCCGTTCGCGACCTGGATGATGACGAGCTACTTCGATGCCATCCCGCGCAGCCTGGACGAGGCGGCGATGGTCGACGGCTGCACGGCGCTCGGCGCGATGGTCAAGGTGGTGCTGCCACTGGCCATGCCGGGGGTGATCGCCACCGGCATCTACATCTTCATCACCTCCTGGAACGAGTACCTGTATGCCTCGGTGCTCGCCGGCCAGGACGTGCGCACGCTGACGGTGGCCGTGCAGACCCTGATCGGTGAGTACGAAATTGCCTGGGGCCTGCTGACGGCCGGCGGCGTGGTCGGCGCGTTGCCGGTCACGCTGCTGTTCATGGCCATCCAGACCCGTTTGATCGCCGGCATGACCCAAGGCGCCGTGAAAGGCTGAATCCATGACCCATCCCATCGGCATCATCTCGATGCAGCACACGCGACCGTTCACGGCCGCACATTTCCGGCAGTTCGCACGCTGGCGTGCGGCCGGCTTCGACTTCGTCGAGTTGCTGGTGCCCGAGCCGGGTGAACTCGATCTGGCGGCCACCCGGCGCGCGCTCGACGGCGAGGGCCTTGGCGTGGCGCTGGCGGCCCGTGTCAACCTCGACCGCAACCTTTGCTCCGACGACGACGCGCGGCGCAGGGCAGGGCGCGACTATCTGCGCTATTGCGTCGAAGTGGCGCATGCCCTGGGGGCCGGGGTGGTGGGGGGTCCGCTGTACGGCAACCCGCTGGTGTTCGCCGCCCGCGCGCCGCATCCGGTGGACGAAGACCTGCGCCAGCGCCGCCAGGCCTGGTGCGTCGAAGGCCTGTGCGAGGCGGCGCCGATTGCCGCCGCGGCGGGCGTTCGGCTCGGCGTCGAGCCGCTCAACCGCTTCGAGACCGACGTGCTCAACACCACGCGGCAGGGTGTCGCCCTGATGGGTCTGGTGGACCATGATGCCGTCGGACTCGTGCTCGACACCTTCCACATGAACATGGAAGACGACCACATCGCCGGCGCGATCCGCGCCGCAGGGCGGCACTTGATCCACTTCCAGGCCAACGAGAACCACCGCGGGCATCTGGGTAGTGGCCACATCGACTGGACCGAGGTCGTTCGCGCATTGGGCGACATCGACTATCGCGGCTGGATCACGCTCGAACCCTTCCGTCGCACCGACGAGCGCATCGGCATCCCGTTCGCGCAATGGAAGCCGCCGGCGCACGACGAACAGGCTGACCTGACGGCGGCCTGCTCGTTCCTGCGCAACCTGCTGCACCTCAACGGAGCCCGCACATGAACGCCGCACGGCCGTCCGAAGGCGTTCGCTCCCCCTTGGGGGGACGGGCCGCAGGCCCTGGGGGGCTCACATGAGCAAGCGCCGCATGGTCTGGATCGGCTGCGGCCGCCATGCCGAACAGATGTTGCTGCCGCAATTGATGCGGCACGACGTCGAACTGGTTGGAGTCTGTGACCTGAATGCCGAGGTGGCGGCGCGCGTCGGCAAGCGCTACGGCGTCGCGCACATCGCAACCGACCACCGCGAGTTGCTGGCGCTTGCGGGCGTCGACGTCGTCGGCATGGCCGCCGGGCCGGTGGCGCACCGCGACCTGTCGATCGCGGCCCTGCAACGTGGCTGCCACGTGTTCATGGAAAAGCCCTGCGGCGCCAACGCCGCCGATGCCCAGGCGATCGCCGACGCAGCCGCCGCGGCAGGGCGCACCGTCGGCGTCGGCTTCATGAAGCGCTACTCCACCGCCAATCGCATCGCCTACAACGTCGTCATGAGCCCCGAGTTCGGCGCCGTGGCCGGCTTCTTCGGCGAATACATGACCGCGCCGACCTACTTTGCCGGCAACGTCGACTACACGGGCTTCTACCTTCATCACTGCGTCCACTACATGGACCTGGTGCGCTACTTCGTCGCGCCGGTGACGCGGGTGACCGTGTTTCGCAACGAAATCGAGCCCGGCAAGCTATTGCTGCACGTTCATTTCGGCTTTGCCAACGGCGCCATCGGCACCGTGCTGCTCGGCACGCTGCAATCGCGCGGCACGCCAATGGAGCGGCTGCAGATCATGGGCGACCACCGGCGAGTCGAGGTCAACGGCGTGATCGAGGTCGAGTACTTCCGCAACCCGCCGTTCAAGTCCGACGACCCGCTGGCCTCGCTATCGGACGGTGTCGACACGTTGAGATGGAAGCCGAACTTCACCGCCGCGGCGAATGAGGACTTCAAGGGCTACAACGCGTTGTTCGGCGCCTTCTTTGCGCAGCTGGACGGTCAGGCGACCGATCTGCCGACGATTGCCGACGGGGTGCGCGCGATGCACGTGCTCGAGGCCATGATCACGGCGGCGTCACGGCCCGGCGCGGCAGTGGACGTAGCCGATTGAGCGCCCTGGAGCCGAAGCGCCTTCACGACGCTAACGGGCATAGCGATTCAAGTGCCTGGCGCGAAATACCGAGCTGGCATGCCGTCAACTACCGAGTTGACATAATATACATTGGCGCGCATTCAATCGAACCATCGGGAATTGGCGGCGCCAGGTTCGTCATCGGCGTCCTGAGCACTTGTTGTCACTTCGGTCGCCGGCTTCGGCGTCTGGTCCAGCGGACGGCAGATCTTGCTTTTCAGATTCCGCAGGCAACTCGAGTTCTCGACGGCATGCAGGATCGCCTGCGGGTTGATCAGCATGTCGAAGGGATTGTTCGGGTGAATAGTGCTGTCCATTGTGCTTCTCCGGTGAATTCCAGCCAAGAAAGTGCGCCGGACCAATATAGCCACGCAAGCACTGTTGTCGCCTGGGCGCGGCAGCATGAGGGCCGCCGGATGCGGCCTGATTGCACGATCAGCGCGGCGGCGCAGAGCCAAGTCGCGCAGCAAGCTTGTCGCGTCCACTCGACACCGCAAAGCCTGCCGCGTCCAGACCACGATCGTTGCGCAGGCGCTTGTCGGCGCCACGCGCGAGCAACAAATCGACATTGGCCTCTGTGCCGTACCCGGCCGCCATCATCAGCGGCGTGGTGTTGTTCGGGCTGCGCGCATCGATGGGCGCACCGCGGTCGAGCAACATCGCCACGATCTTGGACTCCGGTCCGGCGGCCGCGTAATGCAGCGGCGACCAGCCGTCCTGATGCACCTTGGCGCCGCGCGCGATCAGGCGTTCCGCCCAGACCGCCTCGCCGCGCAAAGCGGCCAGCATCAGCGGCGTTTCTCCGTTCGCATTGGTGGCATCGACGTTGAGCGCCGGTACCTCCCACAGCGTGCGTATCACCTTTGGCGACTGATCTCGCAATGCCAAGTGCAGCGCGGTCTGACCGTCCGGGCTGCGCGCGTTGACATCGAATCCACGCGAAACAAGCGCCTCTACGGTCGCGCCATCGTCGCGATTCACGGCCTGGAAGAAATCCTCGTAGCTTCCAGCGTGTGCAGAAGAAATGACAATGGCCACAACAAGATACGAAACATATCTAATGTGCTTTGTCAGCATGACGCTGGCCTGAAGAGGTGATCAAAGTTGGCGCTGGTGATCTGGCCAATCTCGGCCTGGCTGCATTGCTTCACCTCGGCAAGCTGCCGGGCCACGAATGGCACGTACGCCGGCTGGTTGGTCTTGCCGCGGTACGGCGCGGGCGCCAGGTACGGGCTATCCGTTTCAATCAACAAGCGGTCGAGCGGCACAAAGGCGGCCACGTCGCGCAGGTCTTGTGCATTGCGGAAGGTCAGGATGCCCGAAAACGAGATGTGGAAGCCCAGGTCGAGCGCGGCGCGCGCCACCTCGGCCGTTTCGGTGAAGCAATGAAAGACGCCGCCGGCCATTTCGCCACCCTCTTCGCGCAGGATGGCCAAGGTGTCGGCACTCGCGCTGCGGGTGTGGATGACGAGCGGCTTGGCGCAGGCCCGCGCGGCGCGTATGTGGACACGAAAGCGTTCGCGCTGCCAGGCCATGTCGATCACGCTGCGATCGCCGAGCCGGTAATAGTCGAGCCCGGTCTCGCCGATCGCCACCACGCGCGGCAGGCTTGCGCGTTCGACCAGGTCCGCCACGGAGGGCTCGCGCACGCCCTCGTTGTCGGGGTGCACCCCCGCACTGGCCCAGAAGTTCGTGAATCGCAGCGCCAGGGCGTGGACGGTGTCGAATTCCTCCAGCGTGGTGCAGATGACCAGCGCACGGTCGACGTCTGCCGCGGCCATGGCTGCGCGCACCTCGTCGATGCGCTCGTGCAAGCCCTCGAATGTGAGGTGGCAGTGGGAATCGACGTACATCGCACCGGCCGCCGAAGGGCGGCGGGTCAGATCGTCTGCGTGGGCTTGGCCGACTGGATCGACGTGCCGAGCGTCTCTTCGATCCGCTGCTTGAGCAAGCGGGTCTTTTCATCGCTGGGGAATCGCACGCCCACGCCCTGGGTGCGGCCACCCGACGCATTCACCGGCGTGATCCAGCCCACTTTGCCAGCCACCGGGTAGCGCTGAGGATCGTCGGGCAGCGAAAGCAGCAGGTAGATATCTTCACCGAGCTTGTAGTCGCGCGTCGTCGGCACGAACAAGCCACCGTCGGCAAACAGCGGGATGTAGGCGGCATACAGCGCACCCTTTTCGCGAAACACCAACTGGATCACGCTCGGCCGGCTCGACGCGTTCGCCGGCGCATTGGCCTGTGTGGTGCGGGTCGCGGCTTCGCTCATGGAGCGTCGAGTGTATCCAATGCACTGTGCCGAGCGGGCGCCGGCTTGCGTGGCGTTTGCCACAACCGGGCGCCCTGTCCGACCAACGCCTCGCTGCGCAGGCCGGCATGCCAGGGGTGTTCGTCGTGACGGGCAGCCAGCGCCAGCTCGCCCGACCAGCCGGCCAGCGCCGCCCGCGACGGGCCTTCCGGCTGCATCAGAGGTTCGAGCGTGGCCGCGTCGAAGTAGCGCGGCGCGGCCTGCGCGTGCAGGCACATCAGGTCATGGCAGAGCTTCTGCAGCGCGTCGACCAGGCGCGCCAGCGGCCAGTCGACGACGGCCACTGCCTGCCCCGCCCGCACGGCCGCCGGCAATCGTTGCCAGGCATCGCTGTCGATGCCGTCAGCGGCCATTGCCGCGGCATCCAACGGCTGGCCACCGGCCGCCGCGAGCAGAACGGCTGGCCGCGCAATCTGCTGCGCGGCCAGCCAGTGCAATGCCTGCGCCGCAGGTGGCAGGTGCAGGCGCAAGCGCTGGCAGCGGCTGCGCACGGTCGGCAACAAGGCCTCGGGATCGTTGGTGGTGAGTACCAGGCGCAGGGGGCCTGCCGGTTCTTCGAGCGTCTTCAGCAGGGCGTTGGCAGCTGTCGGGTTCATTGCCTGCGCGGGATGGATCAGGATCACCTTGGCACCACCGCGCGAGGACGTCTTCTGCCCCCATTCGATGGCCGTACGCACGGCGTTGACACGGATCTCCTTGCTCGGTTTGGCCTTGGATCTGGCGCCCTTGCCTTCAGCGTCACCCTCGGCGCCCTCCTCTGCCTGGCCACTCCAGCCGAGCGGCTCGCGCAACGCGTCGGGCACGAGCAGATGGAAGTCAGGGTGCATGCGCGCAGCCATCGAGCGGCAGCCAACGCAGTGGCCGCATGGCCGCTGCACGGCAGCGGCGGCTTCGCAAAGCCAGCCCGTGGCCAGCGCCAGGCCGAGCTCGAACTGCCCGACGCCGCCCGGCCCATGCAGCAGCAGCGCGTGCGCGCGCATGGCCAGGCCTTGGGCCAGCGGCGTGGCCAGCCAGGGCAACAGCGACGCTGTGTCGTCGCTCACAGAACCACCCTGCGCGCGGTGCGCTCCGGGATGGGCGCTCTGGAGCGGACACGCACGCTCATACGACCAGCCTGTGCGCCACGGCGGCCGCGATGACCTGCGCCCACACGGCGTCGCGCGGCTGCGCTGCGTCGATGCGCGCGAAGCGCTGCGGCTCTGCAGCGCAGCGCTGGGCATAGACGGCATGCACGCGGCCAAAGAAGGCCTCGTCCTGGCGCTCGAAGCGGTCGGGCGTTCGCGCCGCAGCGCGCCGTTGCGCGGCCAGTGCCGGCGCCAATTCGAACCAAAAAGTCAGATCGGGCCGGCGTCCCTGCTGGACCCAGGACTCGAGTTGCGCCAGCACAGCCACATCCAAGCCGCGGCCGCCGCCCTGGTAGGCAAAGCTCGCATCGGTGAAGCGGTCGCACAGCACCGCGGTGCCGGACGCCAACGCCGGTTCGACCGCGCGCTGCAAGTGGTCGCGGCGCGCGGCGAAGACCAGCAACGCTTCGGTCAAGGCATCCATCGGTTCGTGCAATACCAGCTCGCGCACGCGCTCGGCCAACGGCGTGCCACCGGGCTCTCGGCTCACCAGTACCGGCCTGCCGCGCTCGCGCAACCAATCCGCAAGGGCCTCGATGTGCGAGGACTTGCCGGCACCGTCGATGCCTTCAAAGGTGATGAATTGGCCGCGGATCACTGGGCGTCACTGTGCGGCCTTGCCGCCGCGCTGGTAGACGTTGACCGCACGATTATGGTCGGCCAGCGATTCGCTGAAGACGCTGGCGCCACTGCCGTCGCTGCGGGCCACGAAGTACAGCGCGCGGGTCGGCGCGGGCTGCACCGCGGCGCGCAGCGACGCCGCGCCGGGCAGCGCGATCGGCGTCGGCGGCAGGCCACGGCGGGTGTAGGTGTTGTACGGCGTGTCGGCGAGGAGGTCGCGCTTCCTGAGATTGCCGTCGAACGTGGGGCCCAGGCCATAGATCACGGTCGGGTCGGTCTGCAGCGGCATGCCGATGCGCAGGCGGTTGTTGAACACACCGGCCACCAGCGCGCGGTCGGCGTCACGGCCGGTCTCCTTCTCGACAATCGACGCCAGGATGAGGGCTTCGTCCATCGACTTGAGCGGCAGGTCGGACGCCCGTTCGGCCCACGCGCTGACCAGCCGCCGCTGCATCGTGGCGTAAGCGCGCTTCAACACGGTGACGTCGCTGACGCCCCGGGTGTAGGCATAGGTGTCGGGGAAGAACCGCCCCTCGGGCGCCAGCGCGGGCTCGCCCAGTGCGGCCATCACCTGCGCGTCGCTGAGGGCGCGCGTCGTCGGCTTGAGCGCGGGTGCCAGGGCCATCACCTCGCGCATCTGGGCGAACGTGCAGCCCTCGACGAAGCGCAAGGTCTCCATCACCTGGTCGCCGCGCAACATTTTGTCGATCAGCTGGCGCGGCGTGATGCCGGCTTCGATCTCGTAGCTGCCGGCGCGAATCTGTCGCGCCTGACCCGACCAGCGAAACCATTCGTAGAGCCAGCGCGGCGGCACCTGCACGCCGGCCTCGACCCACAATTCCGCCACGCGGCGCGGCGTCTGCCCCGGTTCAATCGAGACTTCGGCGGTGGCGGCTGCCAGCGGCAACGGCCGGTTCAACCACCACCAGACTGCACCGGCGGCAAGCCCGGCGGCCAGCAGCGCCGTCAGCAGCACAAAGACCAGCAGTCGGCGCAGCCAGCGCATCACCCGGTGAGCATGAGGTTCATGTCCGGCCCATGATAATGGCCGCATGAACGAACCCGATTCAAGCGCCTTGCAGGGCGGCCTGCCGCTCGCCGATTGGGGCGTGATCCGCGCCCAGGGTGTCGATGCGGCCAGCTTTCTGCACGGCCAGTTGACGCAGGACGTGCAGCACCTCGGCGAGCGCAACGCCGTTCTGGCCGGCTATTGCACGGCCAAGGGTCGCCTGCTCGCCAGTGCGGTGGTCTGGCGCGCCGGCAGCGACGAGTTGCTGCTGGCGTGCAGCGCCGACGTGCTGCCCGCGGCGCTCAAACGGCTGTCGATGTTCGTGCTGCGCGCGAAGTGCAAGCTGAGCGACGCCGGCACGACGCTGGCCTTGCACGGCCTGGCCGGGCCCGCCGCCACGGCCTGGCTCGGGCCGAACGCCCCGGCCCCGGTGTGGCAGCGCAGCGATGTTCTGGGCGGCCACGCGATACGTCTGCCCGACGCCGCAGGTCTGGCGCGCTACCTGCTGGCCCTGCCCACCGGCAGTGCCGCGCCGCCGCTGCCCGACCTTGCGCCCGACGCCTGGCGCTGGCTCGAGGTCGGCAGCGGCACGGCGCGCATCGTCGCAGCGACGGTCGAGCAGTTCGTACCGCAGATGGTGAACTTCGAACTGGTCGGCGGCGTGAACTTCCAGAAGGGCTGCTACCCGGGACAGGAAGTCGTGGCCCGAAGTCAGTACCGCGGCACGATCAAGCGGCGCGCCTTCGTCTTCGCCAGCGACGGCGCCGCGCGGCCCGGCCAGGAGGTGTTCCACAGCGCCGACGCCGAGCAGCCGGCAGGCATGGTCGTCAATGCCGCGTCGCTCGCCGGCGCGCACCGTGTGCTGGTCGAACTCAAGCTGGCTGCGCTCGAAGACGGCTCGCTGCACCTGGGCGCAGCCGGCGGGCCACTGCTGGAGCGCGTGGCGCAACCCTACGCCGTGCCGATCGAAGCCGCTGCGTAGGCCGCAGCGGCCCCCTTGCTCTGCGGCCAGCGCGCCCCATGTGCCTGATCGCCCTCGCGCTCGAGCAGCACCCGCGTTTCCCGCTGGTGATCGCGGCCAACCGCGACGAGTTCCTGGACCGGCCCAGCGCCGCGCTCGACCGTTGGCGTGCAGCATCGACGCAAGGCCTGTTGCTCGGTGGCCGCGACTTGCATGCCGGCGGCACCTGGATGGGCGTGGGTGGCAATGGCCGGCTGGCCATGGTGACCAACGTGCGCGACCTGCCGCGGCACAACGCCGCGGCGTCATCGCGCGGGGCGATCGTGCCGGAATGGCTGGCCACGCCGCTGCCCATCGATGCCTTCTGGCGCGCGACCGCGGCACGTGAACACAACCCGTTCAACCTGCTGGCCGGCGACATCGGGCAAGGCACGTGGTGGTGGGCCGACGACCGCGCCGCCGCACCGCAGGCGCTCGGCCCGGGGCTCTACGGGCTGTCGAATGCCGCGCTCGACACACCCTGGCCCAAGGTCCGGCACCTCAAACGAGCGCTGTCCGACGCCCTCGACACTGCGGCCTCGATTGCCGCGCTCGAGTTGGCCCTGTTCACCGCGCTGGCCGACCGCACGCCCGTGCCCGACGCCGACCTTCCCGACACCGGCGTCGGCCTGGACCGCGAGCGCTGGCTGGCGCCGGCTTTCATTCGCACGCCTGACGCCCGCTATGGCACGCGCTGCTCGACGCTGCTGATCGCCGAGCGCCGCGGCTCTGTCCTGCACACGCGCATCGTCGAGCGCCATTACGCCGCCGACGGCAGCGCCACCGGCCAGCGCAGCGCATCGTGGACGCACGGTTTAGGCACGTGCAGCGATTTGCCGGCCGTGGTCGACGAGCCGGTCAGCGCAACGTGAGTGTCATCGCCTGGTGCGCGATGCCGGCCTCCTGGAACGGCGCGCCCTGCGGCGCAAAACCGGCCCGCAAGTAGAACCCCACCGCGCTGGATTGCGCATGCAGCATGACCTCGCGGTCACCGCGCTGGCGCGCCGCCTCCACCAGCGCCATGAGCAAGGGCCGGCCGATACCTGCGCCGCGCACGCTGGCGAGCACCGCCATGCGGCCGAGCTTGGCCACGCCAGGCGCCACCGTCACAAGCCGCGCCGTGCCCAACGCACGGCCCAGGCGGTTGAACGCCACCACGTGCAGCGCATCGCCATCCGCGCTGTCCTGCTCCAACGCGGCCGGAACGCCCTGCTCCTGGATGAACACCGCATCGCGGATCGCGCGGGCTTCGCCGCCGAGCGTGGCCCAATCGCCGCTGCGCACCGCGACCATCGCCTGCCCGGCCTCGAAGCCCTGCAGCAACTCGCGCAGCGCGTTGGGCACCGGACGGGAGGTCTGCGACGCCGGGTCGGCGAACACATAGACCAGCTCGCCGTGCACCAGCCGCTGTTCGCCGCGAAACACCGCTGCCTGCAGCAGCATCGACGAGTTTCCGATGCGCTCGCAGCGGATGCCGACATCGAGCAATTCGTCGTAGCGTGCCGAGCCTTCGTATTCGACAGTGGCCTTGCGCACGTAGAGGTCGCCACCGAGCGCGGCCATCGATTCGTGGTACGGCAGCGCCAGCGCGCGCCAGTAGCCGGCGATGGCCGTGTCGAAGTACATCAGGTAATGGCCGTTGAAAACGATCTGCTGCAGGTCGACCTCGACCCAGCGCACGCGCAGGCGCTCGAAGTGGCGAAAGCGGCTGCGCAGCAGCGGCGGTGTGGCGGCATTCATGGCGGGACTCCTCGGTGCATGCGTGTTGCGGGCCGGGCAACGGAGCAGCCGGCCGGGCGCCGCGGGTGCCAAGCATACTGAGGGCTCCCGCCACCCCTGCCGCGCTGCGCGACGGCCCTTATCCAGTACCTGACCCAGATCCACCTCGAGCGCTGATGCTTCACAGCGGTGAAGGCGCGCTCGACACTGGCGACTTCCGTTTCATGCCGCGTTCGACAATGATGCTCATGTTGCTGTGCACACTAGGGTTGACCGCAGCGCGCGAAACACCGTTGAAAGGCTGAGGGAGTCGCTAACGGGAGCCGACTGCCGGCAGAATGCAGGCGCCTGCCTGACGATCGCGCAATCGCGCCCGGTCAAACAGGCACTCCAGCGTTCCAAGAAATCAAAACTCTTATTGGAGCAATTCAATGAAAAAGGCTCTCGCGGAATTCATCGGCACGTTCACACTCGTGCTTCTCGGCTGTGGGTCGGCGGTGATCGCCGGCCCTTCGATCGGTCTCAACTCCGTCGGCATTCTCGGCGTCTCGTTGGCGTTCGGTTTTGCGATCGTCGCCATGGCCTATGGCATCGGACCGGTCTCGGGCTGTCACGTCAATCCGGCGGTCAGCTTCGGCGCCTTCATCGCCGGGCGCATGTCGGCCAGCGACCTGGTCACCTATGTCATCGCCCAATGCCTCGGCGCCATCGCCGGTGCCGCCATGCTGTGGCTCATCATGTCCGGCAAGGCCTCGGGCTGGGATGGCTCGCTCGGCGCCAACGGCTGGGGGCCGGGCTATCTCGGTGAATACAACGTGGTGTCGGCGGCGGCTTTCGAAATCGTCGCCACCTTCCTCTTTCTCGTCACCATCCTGGGCGTGACGCAGAAGGGCGCACCGGTGCAGATGGCCGGCATGGCCATCGGCCTGACGCTGGCGGTCATCCATATCGTCGGCATCAACGTCACCGGCGTCTCGGTCAACCCGGCGCGCAGCCTGGGCCCGGCGCTGCTGCTGGGCGGCAAACCGTTAGGGCAACTCTGGCTGTTCATCGTCGCACCGTTGATTGGCGCCGCCATCGCGGGGTTGCTGTTCCGCGCGAAGCTGCTGTCGGCGGAGGACTGACCGCACGGCGTTGACAAAGGCAGGCGACGCGCGGCCGTCGCCTGCCCTCCTCTGCGCCCGCTCGCTCAGCCGTGCTTGCGGTCGAAGAACTGTTCGTCTTCCGTCGAGCCCTTCAGTGCCGCGGTGGATGAGAGGCGCTCGATGGTCGTCGTCACGGCATCGAAGTAGCCGGTGCCGACCTCGCGCTGGTGCTTCACGGCGGTGAAGCCGCGCTCGGCGGCGGCGAATTCCTTCTCCTGCAGCTCGACGAAGGCGCTCATGTTGTTGCGCGCGTAGCCGTGCGCCAGCTCGAACATCGAGTAGTTCAGGCTGTGGAAGCCGGCCAGCGTGATGAACTGGAACTTGTAGCCCATCGCACCCAGCTCGCGCTGGAACTTGGCGATCGTCGCGTCGTCGAGGTTCTTCTTCCAGTTGAAGCTGGGGCTGCAGTTGTAGGCCAGCAGCTTGCCTGGGAACTTGGCATGGATCGCGTCGGCGAAGGCCTTGGCGAAGGCCAGGTCGGGCTTGCCGGTTTCGCACCAGATCAGATCGGCATATTCGGCGTAGGCCAGGCCGCGGCTGATCGATTGCTCGAGGCCGTTGCGCGTCTTGTAAAAGCCCTCGACGGTGCGCTCACCGGTCAAGAACGGTTTGTCGATGTCGTCGACGTCGCTGGTCACGAGGTCGGCGGCTTCGGCGTCGGTGCGCGCGAGCAGGATCGTCGGCGTGCCCATCACGTCGGCGGCCAGGCGCGCCGCCACCAGCTTGGCCACCGCTTCGCGTGTGGGAACGAGCACCTTGCCGCCCATGTGGCCGCACTTCTTCACCGAGGCCAGCTGGTCCTCGAAGTGCACGCCGGCGGCACCGGCTTCGATCATCGCCTTCATCAGCTCAAAGGCATTGAGCACGCCGCCGAAGCCGGCTTCGGCATCGGCCACGATGGGCGCGAAGTAGTCGATATCGTTCTTGCCCTCGCTCCACTGGATCTGGTCGGCGCGGGCAAAGGTGTTGTTGATGCGCTTGACGGCCTTGGGCACCGAGTCGACGGAGTACAGCGACTGGTCGGGGTACATCTCGCCGTTGTCGTTGGCGTCGGCCGCTACTTGCCAGCCCGAGAGGTAGATTGCCTTCAAGCCGGCTTTCACTTGCTGCATGGCCTGGTTGCCGGTCAGCGCGCCGAGCGTGTTGACGAAGGGCTCGGTGTTGATCAGGTTCCACAGCTTCTCGGCGCCGCGCTGCGCGAGCGTGTGCTCAATCGGCAGCGAGCCGCGCAGCCGCACCACATCGGCGGCGCTGTAGCCGCGCTTGATACCTTTCCAGCGTGGGTTCTCGGCCCAGTCCTTTTCGAGGGCGGCGGCTTGTTGTTCACGGGTCGGTTGCTTCATCGAGGGCTCCTTGAGGGTGATGGAAGACGCGAAATCGATGAGCACAGCGTAACCCGGCTTTCCTTACTGTGATGACTTATGTCTTATAGAAGACAAAAAATGTTTGTCTTGTAAATCATGCACTTACTAGTTGCATGCCACGATATGAGACGCACTTTTCATGTACAAAACGGCAGGATGCGGATGCGACGGCAGTTCTTTCGCGATATGAAACAGGTACTCGTGCAAGCGAAATCCAGGGCCTCGTGATCACGCTGCGTATGATCGCCGCGCCCTCACCCGCGCTGCAGCATTGCCCATGACCGGTTTCGCCTTCACCGCCGACAACAGCTTCATGAAGGCTCCCGGCGCTGCGCGCCAAGCCTTCGCCGTGGCCGGCATCGCCTGGGACGGCTCCACCACCAACCGCCCGGGTGCGCGCTTCGGGCCCCGCGCAATCCGCCAAGCCAGCCACATGTTGTGTGACGGCATCCACCCGCATTTCAACGTCTCGCCGCTGGGGCAACTCGGCGATGCGGGCGATCTGCCGCTGCCCAACACCAGCCTGATTGCAATGCGAGAGGCGATGGCGCCGCTGCTCGCGCCACTGCTGGCCAGGCACCACATGGTATGGCTCGGCGGCGACCACTCGATCACGCTGCCGCTGCTGCGCGCTTACCGAGCGCACCTGGGCCGGCCGCTGGCGGTGCTGCATTTCGACGCCCATTGCGATACCTGGCGCGACCACTTCGGCGAGCCCAGCGGCCACGGCACCTGGGTTTATGAAGCCATCACCGAAGGGCTGGTGGTCAAGGAGTGCTTCACCCAGCTCGGCATCCGCTCGGCCGGCGAGCGCGAGGCGCGCGAGTACGTGCGCGACCAGGGCGGCCTGATCTACACCGCGCGCGACCTGCGCGGCCTGGAGAGCCCAGCGCAGCTGGCACCCGCGCTCGATGCGCTGCGTGCGCGCCTTGCGGCGCATGGCTCGCCGCCGCTCTATGTCAGCCTCGATATCGACTGCCTGGACCCGGCCTTCGCGCCCGGCACCGGCACGCCCGAGCCCGGCGGCATGACGACCAACCAGGTGCTGAGCCTGCTCGAGGGCCTGCACGGTATCGATTGCGTGGGCATGGACTGCGTCGAGGTGGCACCGCCCTACGACCACGCCGAGCTGACGAGCTACGCCGCGGCCAGCTTCGTCTGGACCTACCTGTGCAGTCGGATCGCGCCGGCCTGAGCCAGCGGCTATAGACGCAGCGCGGTGGTCTTCTTCACCGTGCGCAACACCAGCATCGAGTTCGACCGCATCACGCCGGGCAGGCGCATCAGCACTTCGGTGTGGAAGCGTTCCAGGTCTTCGGCGTCGCGGTAGGTGAAGCGGATCAGGTAGTCGTTGCTGCCGGCCACGTAATAGCAGTCGAGCACACGCGGCTCGTCACGAACCGCCTTCTCGAAGGCTTCGAGCATCGGGCTGGTCAAGGTCTCGAGGTTGACGATGGTGAAGCTGGTGCCATGCTGGCCCACGGCCTTGGCGTTCAGCAGCGCGGCGTAGCGGGCGATCACGCCGGCCTCCTCAAGCTGCTTCACCCGCCGCAGGCAGGCCGAAGTGGACAGGTGGACCCGCTGCGCCAACTGCAGATTCGAGAGCCGGCCATCCGCCTGCAACTCGTTCAGGATGGCGACGTTGATCGAATCCAATTGCACCGACTTGCCGGTTGTTCGCATTTAATGTCTCAAGCGAGTTCTGTATTCGCATTATGTTGTGAATCAGCGGGAAAGCCCGCGTCGATTGAGCAACCTAATTGCGCACACCTTTGCATAGACTGTTAGGGTGGCAGTGCGCAGTGCACGGCACCTGCCCGCGTGTCGAATTTCACGGAGAACCCCATGGCCAAGAACATGGACGCCTACTGGATGCCCTTCACCGCCAACCGGCAGTTCAAGAAGGCGCCACGCATGTTGGCCAAGAGCAAGGGCATGTATTTTTGGACGCCCGAAGGCCGCGAAATCCTCGACGGTGTGGCCGGGCTGTGGTGCGTCAACGCCGGGCACGCGCGGCCGAAGATCGTGCAGGCCATCGCCGAACAAGCGGCCGAGCTCGATTTCGCACCGCCGTTCCAGATGGCGCACCCGAAGGCCTTCGAGCTGGCCGAGCAGCTGATCAAGATCACGCCGCAGGGCTTGGACAAGGTCTTCTATACCAACTCGGGTTCCGAGGCGGTCGAGACGGCGCTGAAGATGGCCATCGCCTACCACCGCGTGCGCGGCGAAGGTTCGCGCACGCGGCTGATCGGCCGCGAGCGCGGCTACCACGGTGTCAACTTCGGCGGCATTTCGGTCGGCGGCATCGTCGCCAACCGCAAGATGTTCGGCACCTTGCTGGCCGGTGTCGACCACATCCGCCATACGCACGACCTGGAGCGCAACGCCTATTCGGTCGGCCAGCCCGCGCATGGCGCCGCACTGGCCGACGATCTCGAGCGCCTGGTCGCACTGCACGATGCATCGACGATTGCCGCGGTGATCGTCGAGCCGGTCGCCGGCTCCACCGGCGTGCTGCTGCCACCCAAGGGCTACCTCGATCGCCTGCGCGCCACCTGCGATAAGCACGGCATCCTGCTGATCTTCGACGAGGTCATCACCGGCTTCGGTCGCACCGGCCAGCCCTTCGCGGCGCAAACCTTCGGCGTCACGCCCGACCTGATGACGGTGGCCAAAGGCATCACCAACGGCTGCGTGCCGATGGGTGCGGTGTTCGCCACCAACAAGATCCACGACGCCTTCATGAACGGGCCCGAGCACCTGATCGAGTTCTTCCACGGCTACACCTACTCGGCACACCCGCTGGCCTGCGCCGCGGCACTGGCCACGCTCGAGACCTATGCCGACGAGGGCCTGTTGACGCGCGCGGCGCAACTCGAGGGCTACTTCGCCGACGCCCTGCATTCGTTGAAGGGCCTGCCCAACGTCATCGACATCCGCAACATCGGCCTGGTTGGCGGCGTCGAGTTGAGCCCGCTGCCCGGCGAGCCGGCCAAGCGCGCGTTCAACGTCTTCCTCGATTGCTGGGAGCACGGCGTGATGCTGCGCACCACCGGCGACATCGTCGCCTTGTCGCCGCCGCTGATCATCGAGAAGTCGCAAATCGACCGCATCGTCGACGTGCTCGGCGCGGCCATCAAGCGCTGCGCCTGAGGCGCCGGCCCACTACCCTCTCGACGAAGGAAGCTGCCTAGCGCCTACCTTATGTCGCTGCTCGATACGGATCGCGACCTGACGCGCCACTCGTACTACGACGCCACAGCGCCGCGCGCGCAAGGCTATGCGGCCTTGCAAGGCGACGCGGGCGAGTGCGACGTGGCCATCGTCGGCGGCGGATTCGCCGGGCTGTCGGCAGCCATCGAGCTCGCCGATCGCGGCTTCTCGGTGGTGGTGGTCGAAGCGCGCGAAGTCGGCTCCGGCGCCAGCGGGCGCAATGGCGGGCAAGCGATTCACGGCCTGGCCTGCGACCAGGACGAGATCGAGACCCAACTCGGCCTGGACGCCGCACGCCGCGTGTGGAACATGACGATCGAGGCGCTGGACCTGATTCGCCAGCGCTGCGCGCGCTTTGCCATCGAATGCGACTGGCGCGACGGCTTTCTCGGCCTGGCCGTCAACGAGCGCAAGTCGCGCGAGCTGCGCCACTGGCGCGACCGTGTGGCCGACGTCTACGCCTACCCGCTCGAATGGATCGCCGCCGGCGACATGCCGCGCTGGATCGCCAGCCCGCGCTATGTCGGCGGCATCCACGACCCGCGCTCCGGGCACCTGCATCCGCTCAAGTTCAGCCTCGGTCTGGCGCAAGCGGCGGCCTCGCTCGGCGTGCGCATCTTCGAGGGTTCGACGGTGCGGAACGTCGTGCACGGGCCGGTGGCGACCTTGCGCTGCGAACATGGCGCGGTGCGGGCCAGGCATGTCTTGCTCGCGGGCAACGTCTACCTCGACGGCCTGGCGCCGAAGATCGAACGCCGCATCATGCCGGTCGGCACCTACATCGTCGCCTCCGAGCGGCTCGACCCGACGCGCGCCGCGTCGCTGATTCCCTCCGGATCGGCCGCCTGCGACACCAACTTCGTGCTCGACTACTTCCGCACCACAGCCGATCACCGCGTGCTGTACGGCGGCCGCGTCAGCTACACGACGGCCACGCCGCGCAATCTGGATGCCAGCATGCAGGCACGCATGGTGCGCACCTTCCCGCAACTGGCGGGCACCGGAATCGACTACGCCTGGGGTGGCTTCGTCGACATCTCGATGAACCGGGCCCCCGATTTCGGCCGCCTGCCTGCCGAAGACGGCAGGCCCGCGAACGTGTACTACGTGCAAGGCTTCTCCGGCCATGGTGTGGCGCTGGCGGGCCTGGCCGGCAAGTTGGTGGCCGAGGCCATCGCGGGCGACGCCGGCCGCTTCGATACCTTCGCACGGCTCAAGCACCGGCCCTTCCCCGGCGGCAAACTCTTTCGCATGCCGGCCTTGGTGCTCGGCACGACGTACTACCGACTGAAGGATCTGCTGTGAGCCCGAACGCCGCCATCGCCAAGCCCGTCGTGCTGGTACCGGCATGCAACCGCGTGCTCGGCGAGCATCCGTATCACATCACCGGCAAGAAATACATCGACGCGGTGCGCCTGGCCGGCTGCCAACCGCTGGTGGTGCCCAGTGCCGGCCCCGACGAGCTCGACGCACTGCTCGACCTGGCCGACGGGCTGTTGCTGACCGGCTCGCCGTCCAACGTGCACCCGAGCCACTTTGCCGAGGGCGTGCTCTACCCAGATTTGCCACTCGACCCCGAGCGTGATGCCTGGACGCTGCCGCTGATCCCCAAGGCCCTCGAGCGTGGCGTGCCGCTGCTGGCCATCTGCCGCGGCACGCAGGAAGCCAACGTGGCGTTCGGCGGCAGCCTGCACCAGGCGGTGCACGAGGTACCTGGATTCGAAGATCACCGTGCCGACGACGGCGCGCCGGGGCATGTGCATTACGGCGCTGCACACAGTGTCACGGTCGAGCCCGGCGGCATGTTGTCGCGCATCCTGGACCGCGAGCGCTTCGAGGTCAATTCATCGCACGGCCAGGCGGTGAAGCGGCTGGCCGACGGCCTCGTCGTCGAGGCCCGGTCGCCCGACGGCGTGATCGAGGCCTTTTCCCGCTCCGGTGCGCCAGGCTTCAACCTGTGCGTGCAATGGCACCCCGAGTGGCAGGCCGCAGAGAACCCGGTTTCGATGCAGCTGTTGGCCGCGTTCGGCGCCGCGTGCAGCAAGTACCGAACGACGAGACAACCCAACAGGTGACCCCATGGCCGTGCGAGAACACTTCACATTCAGCGAGCTCGAGAACTGGCTCAACGAGCGCCGCGTGACCGAGATCGAATGCCTGGTGCCCGACCTCACCGGCGTCGCCCGCGGCAAGATCCTGCCGCGCGAGAAGTTCACCGAAGACCGCGGCATGCGCCTGCCCGAGGCGGTGGTGGCGATGGGCGTGACCGGCGAGTTCCCCGAAGAAGGGCCCTACTACGACGTCATCAGCCCGAACGACCGCGACATGCACCTGCATCCCGACCCGAGCACGGTGCGCATCGTGCCCTGGGCGGCAGACCCGACCGCGCAGGTGATCCACGACTGCTTCGACAAGGACGGCAAGCTGGTGCCCTTTGCACCGCGCTCGGTGCTGCGCCGCGTCTGCGAGCTGTACGAGGCCGAAGGCTGGAACGCGGTGGTCGCACCCGAACTCGAGTTCTACCTGGTGGCGCGCAATACCGACCCCGACATCCCGCTCAAGCCGCCGATCGGCCGCAGCGGCCGTGCCGAGACCTCGCGCCAGGCCTACTCGATCGACGCCGTCAACGAGTTCGACCCGCTGTTCGAAGATGTTTACGACTACTGCGAAAAGATGGAGCTCAACGTCGACACGCTGATCCACGAGGTCGGTGCCGGGCAGATGGAGATCAACTTCTTCCACGACCACCCGCTGGGCCTGGCCGACGAAGTGTTCTTCTTCAAACGCACCTTGCGCGAGGCGGCGATGCGCCACGACATGTTCGCCACCTTCATGGCCAAGCCGATCGCCGGCGAGCCGGGCAGCGCGATGCACGTGCACCAGAGCGTGGTCAACAAGCTGACCGGCAAGAACATCTTCAGTAACGAAGACGGCACGCCTTCGAAAGAGTTCTACTGGTACATCGGTGGCCTGCAGCGCTACGTGCCGGCAGCGATGGCGCTGTTCGCGCCCTACGTCAACTCGTACCGCCGGCTGGTGCGCTCGAACGCGGCACCAATCAACATCCAGTGGGGCACCGACAACCGCACGGTGGGCATCCGCAGCCCGGTGGCCACGGCGGCCGCGCGGCGCATCGAGAACCGCGTCATCGGCGCCGATGCCAACCCCTATGCCGCGCTGGCCGCCACGCTGGCCTGCGGCTACCTGGGCATCAAGCACCGCATCGAGCCCTCGGCCGAATGCAAGGGCGACGCCTACCTGGGCGACTTCCAGTTGCCGCGCAGCCTGGGCGAGGCGCTCAGCTTGCTGCGCGCCGAGAAGGATCTGGCCGAGGTTCTCGGCCCCTCGTTCGTGACCGTCTACACCGAGGTCAAGGAGATCGAGTACGCCGAGTTCATGAAGGTGATTTCGCCCTGGGAACGCGAGCACCTGCTATTGCATGTTTGAGGACCCGACCATGAGCACCCGCACGACCCAAGAATGGCAGGCCGCCGACGCGGCGCATTTCCTGCACCCGTTCACCGACTTCCAGGCCCTGGCCAAGAAGGGCTCACGCGTCATCACGCGCGCCGACGACATCTACCTCTGGGACAGCGAGGGCACGAAGATCCTCGACGCGATGAGCGGGCTGTGGTGCGTCAACGTCGGCTACGGCCAGCAACGCCTGATCGACGCGGCGACGCGGCAGATGAAGGAGCTGCCGTTCTACAACGCCTTCTTCCAGACCGCCACGCCGCCGGCGATCGAACTGGCCGAATTGCTGGCCGAGGTCTCGCCGCCGCAGTTCCAGCATGTCTTCTTCTCTGGGTCGGGCTCCGAAGGCAACGACACCGTCGTGCGCATGGTGCGCCGCTATTGGGACATCCTGGGCCAGCCCGAGCGTCAGGTGATCATCAGCCGCCACAACGCCTACCACGGCTCGACGATGGCCGGCGCCTCGCTCGGCGGCATGAGCGGCATGCACGCACAGGGTGGGTTGCCGATTCCCGGCATCGTGCACATCGAGCAGCCATACTGGTTCGAAAAGGCGCCTGCGGGCATGTCACGCGACGCGTTCGGCCTGCTGGCCGCCAGCTGGCTCGAGACCAAGATCGCCGAGGTTGGCGCCGACAAGGTGGCGGCGTTCATCGGCGAACCAATCCAGGGCGCCGGCGGCGTGATCGTACCGCCCGCCACCTACTGGCCCGAGATACAGCGCATCTGCGACCGCCACGGCATCCTGCTGGTCAGCGACGAGGTCATCACCGGCTTCGGCCGCACCGGACGATGGTTCGGCTGCGAGACGGTGGGCTTCAAGCCCGACCTGATGACCTTCGCCAAAGGCGTGACCAGCGGCTACATCCCGTTGGGCGGCGTGATGGTCGGCGAGCGCGTGGCCAAGGTGCTGATCGAGCAAGGCGGCGAGTTCAACCACGGCTACACCTACTCCGGCCACCCGGTGGCCTGCGCGGTGGGTTTGGCCAATATCAAGCTGGTGCGCGAGCTCGGCCTCGTCGAACGCGTGCGAAACGATGTCGGCCCGTATCTTGCAAAGGCTTTCGAGCAGCTTGCCAAGCACCCGCTGGTCGGCGAGGCGCAGAGCTGCGGCCTGATGGGAGCCCTGCTGCTCGTGAAAGACAAGACCGGTGGCGATGGCCGCGGTACGCCCTTCCCGTCCG
>CAVVVW010000018.1:0-69917 GCA_963751775.1 uncultured beta proteobacterium | reverse complement strand
GTAGAGCAGGCCCGAGCGATCGCTGGCGCTGACGCTAGCAGCCAGCGCTGCGCACGCTCGTCGGGCCGCAGCGACACGCGCGGCGTGACCGGGAAGCTCTTCACGCGCCGCGACACGCGGCCGCGCCGCTGCTCGGGCAGCGGGCCGGTGGCGGCCAGCGCCTGCGCCAGTTGCGTTTCCACCAGCGAGATCAGGTCGCGATAGCCGGCCGGGTCGGCGGTGTCGATGTTCGGGTGCACGACCTGGAAGGTGTCGAGCGCGAACCGGGCGCGCGTGGTGTGCACCTTGGCGTCGAGCACCGAGAAGCCGGCGTTGTCGAAGTAGCCGCAGATGCGCGCGAACAGGTCGGCAATGTCGGGCGCATAGACCAGCACCTGCAGGCCCTCGCCGACGGCAGAGGCGCGCGCGCAAACCACCGGCACGGTCGTCTTGACGTGGCGCCACAGCATGCGCGCATGCCAGGCCAGGTCGGCGGCATCGTGGCGGGCGAAATAGCTCACCTCGAGCGTGTCCCACAGCGGCTTTTCGGTGCCGGGCAACTGCGAGGTCAGCGCCAGCAGCGAGCGGGCCTCGGCCTTGCGCGCCTCGAGGTCGGCCTCCAGGCTGGGCTTGGTGCCGCCGAGCGAGCGCAGCGCCAGTCGGTACAGGTCTTCCAGCAGCTTGCCCTTCCACGCGTTCCACACCTTCGGGCTGGTGCCGCGGATGTCGGCCACCGTCAGCAGGTACAGCGCGGTCAGCGTGCGCTCGTTGCGCACCTGGGCGACGAAGCGCGTGACGACCTCGGTGTCGGACAGGTCTTCCTTCTGCGCGATGTGGCTCATCGTCAGGTGATGCCGCACCAGGAATTCGATCAACTGGGCATCGCCGCGCTCGATCGCATGCTCGCGGCAGAAGCGCCGCACCTCCACGCCGCCGAGTTCGGAGTGGTCACCGCCGCGGCCCTTGGCCACATCGTGGAACAGCGCGGCCACGAACAGCACGTAGGGGCGCTCGAACTGACCGGCCAGTTGCGAGCAAACGGGTACTCGTGGGCGTGTTCCGGAACGAAGAACCGGCGCACGTTGCGCACCACCATCAGGATGTGCTGGTCGACGGTGTAGACGTGGAACAGGTCGTGCTGCATCTGGCCGACGATGCGGCGAAAGACCCACAGGTAGCGGCCGAGCACCGAGGTCTGGTTCATCAACCGCAGGGCATGGGTCTGGCCGCTGGGTTGCTGCAGGATCTCGATGAAGCATTTGCGGTTCACCGGGTCGCTGCGGAATGCGGCGTTCATCAAGCCGCGCGCGTTGTACAACGCACGCAGGGTGCGCGCCGACAGCCCCTTGACCCCGACCGTCTGCTGGTAGAGCAGGAAGGTTTCCAGGATCGCGTGCGGCTCGCGCTGGTACAAGTCGTCGCTCGCCACCTCGAGCATGCCGCCACGGTCGAAGAAGCGCGCGTTGATCGGGCGCATCGCCTCGGCTTCGCGGCCCTCGACCCGGGCCTCGATGTTGAGCAGCACGATCTGGTTCAGCTGCACGACGGCCTTCGCGGCCCAGTAGTACCTGCGCATCAGCACTTCGGACACGCGCTGGGCGTGTTGCGCCGACAGTCCCAGGCTGGTGGCCACGGCGGTCTGCAGGTCGAACACCAGGCGGTCCTCGCGCCGCCCGGCGATCATGTGCAGGCGCGCGCGGATCAGCCGGAGCAGGCCTTCGTTGTGTTGCAGTTGTTTGGCCTCGAACGGCGTGACGATGCCGTTGCCGGCCAGCTCGCTCCACGAGCGGCCGAGCCCGGCGGCGCGCGCGACCCAGAGCAGGATCTGCAGGTCGCGCAGGCCACCCGGGCTTTCCTTGCAATTGGGCTCGAGCGAGTACGGCGTGTCTTCGTACTTGGTGTGGCGCTGGTGCATCTCCAGCGTCTTGGCGCGCAGGAAGGCGCGCGGGTCGCGGTCGGCCGCCAGGCGCTTGTGCAGGGCCTGGAACAGCCGCCGCGGGCCGCACACGAGGCGGCTCTCGAGCAGCGCGGTCTGTACCGTCACGTCGCGTCGCGACTCCGATGCGCATTCTTCGGCGTTGCGCACCGACGAGCCGATTTCCAGCCCGATGTCCCAGCACGCGGTGATGAAGCGCTCGACCGCCGGGCGCGCCTCCTCGCTGCCCAGGTCGTCGGGCAGCAGCACCAGCACGTCGACGTCGGAAAACGGAAACAGCTCGCCGCGGCCGTAGCCGCCCGCGGCCACCAGTGCGGCGCGCGCCGGCATCATGGTGGCGACCCACAGCTCGGAGAGGGTGGCGTCGACCAGCTTGGACAGGCCGCGGATCAGCGTCGTGGCTGCCGTGGCACTGGGCCGCGCGGCCGCGAAGTGTTCGACCAGTGCCGATTTGTCGACCGCCAGGCGCAGCCGAAAGCTGGCCACGCCATTGGCGGGCTGAGCGACGGCGGACATGGACTCACACCGCCGCGGTGGCGGGCTTGTGCGCGGTGGCGGTCGTCACGAATGCCGGCAGCGCCGGGCTGCCCGCCGACAGCGTCAGCACCTCGTAGCCGGTGTCGGTGACGAGCACCGTGTGCTCCCACTGCGCCGACAACGAGCGGTCGCGGGTGACGATGGTCCAGCCGTCGTAGCTGCCGCCCTTGCGGTCTTCGCGGATGTCGCGTTTGCCGGCGTTGATCATCGGCTCGATCGTGAAGGTCATGCCCGGCACCAGCTCCTCGAGCGTGCCGGGCCGGCCGTAGTGCAGCACCTGCGGCTCCTCGTGGAAGCGCTTGCCGATGCCGTGGCCGCAGAACTCGCGCACCACCGAGAAGCCGGCGTTCTCGGCGAAGGTCTGGATGGCGTGGCCGATGTCGCCCAGGCGCGCGCCCGGGCGCACCTTGACGATGCCCTTCCACATCGCCTCGTAGGTCAGGTGGCACAGGCGCTTGGCCGCGATGCTGCCTTCGCCGACGATGTACATGCGGCTGTTGTCGCCGTGCCAGCCCTCGGGCGTGATCACCGTGATGTCGATGTTGACGATGTCGCCGTTCTTCAGCGGCTTGGCGTTCGGGATGCCGTGGCAGACCTCGTGGTTGACCGAGGCGCACAACGAGGCCGGGTAGGGCGGGTAGCCGGGCGGCGCGTAGTTCAGCGTCGCCGGGATCGTGCCCTGGACCTTGACCATGTGCTCGTGCGCAATGCGGTCGATCTCGAGCGTGGTCACGCCCGGCTTGATCAGCGGCGTGATCAGGTCCAGCACTTCGGAGGCCAGCCGGCCGGCCACGCGCATGCCTTCGATGTCGGCGGCGGTCTTGATGGTCATCGTCATGGGCCGGAATTATCCCACCCGACCCGTAAAATCGCCGGCTCTGCCGGCTTTCAACCCTGCCCACGCCCCGATGTCCGCCTCGCCCAAGCATTTGCTGCATTTCGAGGGCGGCAACGCCTTGTCCGCATTCCGCGCCCAGGCGCTGCTGGCGCGCCTGACGGCGGCCTGCGCCCGCATCGTGGCGGTCAGCGCGCAGCATGTGCACTGGGCCTGGAGCGACGCGCCGCTGGACGGCGGCACGCGCGACAAGCTGGCGGCCCTGCTCGACCAGCGCCGCGCCGCGCCAGGCACCGCCGCCGGCACGCTGGTGGTGGTGATGCCGCGCCTGGGCACCGTCTCGCCTTGGGCCAGCAAGGCCACCGACATTGCCCACAACTGCGGGCTGGCGCATTCGCCGCCTCGAGCGGGTCACCGAGTTCCGGCTGCAGTTGGCGCCGGGGCTGCTCGGCAACAAGCCGCTCGCGGCCGACGAACTGCAGGCCGCCGCCGCCTGCCTGCACGACCGCATGACCGAGAGCGTGGCCTTCGAGCGCGACGCGGCGCGGCACCTGTTCGACGAGCGCGAGGGCGTGCCCACGGTGCACGTCGACGTGCTCGGCCGCGGGCGCGACGGCGATCGCCGCGGCCAACGTCGAATGGGGCCTGGCGCTGTCGGACGACGAGATTCGACTACCTCGCCGCGGCATTCGAGAAGCTGGCGCGCAATCCGACCGACGTCGAGCTGATGATGTTCGCGCAGGCCAACAGCGAGCATTGCCGGCACAAGATCTTCAACGCCGAGTTCGTCATCGACGGCGAGAAGCAGCCGCGATCGATGTTCGGCATGATCCGCCACACCGAGCAGACCAGCCCGCAGCGCACGATCGTGGCCTACGACGACAACGCCGCCGTGATGCAGGGCGGCGCCGTCGAGCGCTGGCTGCCGCATGGGCGTCGCCGAGGCGCCGCTGTACGGCGCGCGCGAAGAACTGGCGCATGTGCTGATGAAGGTCGAGACGCACAACCACCCGACCGCGATCTCGCCGTTCCCGGGCGCCTCCACCGGCGCCGGCGGCGAGATCCGCGACGAAGGCGCGACCGGCCGCGGCGCCAGGCCGAAGGCCGGCTTGACCGGCTTCTCGGTCGGCAACCTGCATCTGCCCGGCACCGACGAGCCGTGGGAGCGCGCGCGCATCGGCAAGCCCGAACACATCGCGTCGGCCCTGCAGATCATGACCGAGGGCCCGCTCGGCGGCGCGGCGTTCAACAACGAGTTCGGCCGGCCGAACCTGGGCGGCTACTTCCGCGTCTACGAACAGCGCGTGGCCGGCGTGCAGCGCGGCTACCACAAGCCGATCATGATCGCCGGCGGGATCGGCTCGATCAGCCAGTCGCAGACCAAGAAGAAGGTGTTTGCGGCCGGCACGCTGCTGATCCAGCTCGGCGGCCCCGGCATGCGCATCGGCATGGGTGGCGGCGCAGCCAGTTCGATGGCCGCCGGCAGCAACGCCACCGCGCTCGACTTCGATTCGGTGCAGCGCGGCAACCCCGAGATCCAGCGCCGTGCGCAGGAGGTCATCAACCACTGCTGGGCGCTCGAGGACGGCAACCCGATCCTGGCCATCCACGACGTCGGTGCCGGCGGCATCAGCAACGCGTTTCCCGAACTGGTCCACGGCGCCGGCCGCGGCGCGGTGTTCGACCTGACGAAGGTGCCGCTCGAAGAGAGCGGCCTGGCGCCCAAGGAGATCTGGTGCAACGAGAGCCAGGAGCGCTACGTGATCGCGCTCGACCCCGACGCTGCTGCCCCTGTTCGAGCAGCCTGTGCCGGCGTGAGCGCTGCCCGTTCGCCGTCGTCGGCGTGGCCAGCGACGCGGCGCAACTGGTGCTCGAGCACGGCGCCGGCGGCGAGCGTGCCATCGACATGCCGCTCGACGTGCTGCTGGGCAAGCCACCGAAGATGCTCCGCGACGTGCAGCGCGTCGCGCGTCGCGAGGCGCCGCTGCAGCTCACCGGCGTCGAACTGGAGCGGGTCGCGCGCGATGTCCTGCGCCACCCGACGGTGGCCAGCAAGCGCTTCCTGATCACGATCGGCGATCGCACGGTCGGTGGCCTGTCGCACCGCGACCCGATGGTCGGGCCGTGGCAGGTGCCGGTGGCCGACTGCGCGGTCACGCTGGCCGACTACCGCGGCTTTCGCCGGCGAGGCCTTGGCCGTCGGCGAGCGCACGCCGCTGGCCGCGATCGACGCCCCGGCCTCGGGTCGCATGGCGGTGGCCGAGGCGATCACCAACCTGCTCGCGGCGCCGATCGAACTGGCGCACGTGAAGCTGAGCTGCAACTGGATGGCCGCCTGCGGCGAACCCGGCGAAGACGCGGCCCTGTACGACACCGTGCGTGCGGTCGGCATGGAGCTGTGCCCGGCGCTGGGCATCGGCGTGCCGGTGGGCAAGGATTCGCTGTCGATGCGCACGCGCTGGAGCGATGCCGAGGGCGCCAAGCAGGTCAGCGCGCCGGTGTCGCTGATCGCCACCGCCTTCGTCGCGCTGGCTGACGTGCGCGGCAGCTTGACGCCGCAGCTGCAGCCCGGCGACACCACGCTGATCCTGATCGACCTCGGCGCCGGCCGCATGCGCCTGGCCGGGTCGATGCTGGCGCAGGTGCTGGGCCAGTTCGGCTGCAGCGAAGCGACGGCGTGCCCGACCTCGACGACCCGCAGTCGCTGAAGTCGCTGGTGGCCGCCATCAACCAATTGCGCCACGAGGACAGGCTGCTGGCCTACCACGACCGCAGCGACGGCGGGCTGTGGGCCGCGGCGTGCGAGATGGCGTTCGCCGGCCATCGCGGCGTGAGCCTGAACGTCGACCTGCTTGTCACCGAAGGCGACGGCATCAGCGACAGCCGCGCCGAATTCGGCGACGCCAAGAACTGGGCGCAACAGGTCAGCGAGCGGCGCAACGAACGCACCCTGGCGGCGCTGTTCAACGAAGAACTCGGCGCGCTGATCCAGGTGCGCAGCGCGATCGCGACGCGGTGATGGCGGTGTTGCGCGCGTTCGGCCTGGCCAGGCACGCGCATGCCATCGGCAAGACCAACGATCGCGGCGTGGTCGAGGTCTGGCGCGACGCCAAGACGGTGTTCGCCGCGCCGCTGGCCGAGTTGCATGGGCAGTGGGACGAGGTCAGTTGGCGCATCGCCCGCCAGCGCGACAACCCGGCCTGTGCCGATGCCGAACACGCGGCCGCGGGCCGCACCGATGACCCGGGCCTGCACCTGCACCTGACATTCGACCCGGCCACGGCACCCGCGGTGCACACCACGCGCCCGCGGCTGGCGATCCTGCGCGAGCAAGGCGTCAACTCGCAGGTCGAGATGAGCTACGCGCTGGCGCAGGCCGGCTTCGACACCTTCGACGTGCACATGAGCGACCTGCAGACAGGCCGCGCGCGGCTCGACCAATTCATCGGCTTCGTCGCCTGCGGCGGCTTCTCCTATGGCGACACCCTGGGCGCCGGCGAGGGCTGGGCCCGCTCGATCCTGTTCAACCCGGCATTGGCCGAACAATTCGCCGCCTTCTTCAAGCGCAACGACAGCTTCGCGCTGGGTGTGTGCAACGGCTGCCAGATGATGGCGGCGCTGGCACCGATCATTCCGGGCGCCGCCGCCTGGCCGCAGTTCACGCGCAACAGGAGCGAGCAGTTCGAGGCCCGCCTGTCGATGGTCGAGGTGCTCGCGTCGCCATCGCTGTTCTTCGCGGGCATGGCGGGCAGCCGCATGCCGATCGCCGTCGCGCACGGCGAGGGCTATGCCGATTTCTCGCAGCGCGGCGACGCGAAGGCCGTGCAGCGCGCGATGCGCTTCGTCGCCAACGACGGCCGCGCCACCGAGGCCTACCCCGCCAACCCCAACGGCAGCCCGGACGGCCTGACGGCGGTCACCACCGCCGACGGCCGCTTCACGGCGCTGATGCCGCATCCCGAGCGCGTCTTTCGCAACGTGCAGATGAGCTGGAGCGGCGGCGACATGAGCGCGCCCAGCCCCTGGATGCGCATGTTCCACAACGCGCGGCGCTGGGTCGGCTGAGCGCCCGGCGACCCGCGAGTGCGGCGCAGTGGCCGGCGCTATTCGCCGCTGGCCAGCACCACGCGCTGCTTGCGGGTCTGGCCGTTGCGCCAGACGCTGAGCGTGACGCTGTCGCCGGGCTGGCGGCGCTCGAGTTGCGCCAGCATCTGATCGAGGTCGGCCACCGGTTCGTCGTTGATCGCGGTGATCACGTCACCGCCCACGACTTCGCCATTGGCGCCGCGGCGAAACGGCTGCAGGCCGGCCCGCGCCGCCGGCCCGCTGCCATCGACCTGGACCAGCGCCACCCCCTTGGGCAGGTTCAATGCCCGCTGCAAGGCCGCCGGACCGGCCGTCACGCCCAGCGCGGGACGCACATAGCGGCCGTCGCGGATCAGCCGCGGCACGATGCGATTGACCTCGTCGACCGGGATCGCGAAGCCGATGCCGGCACTCGCGCCGCTCGGGCTGGCGATCTGCGTGTTGACGCCGATCAGCCGCCCGGCCGAGTCGAGCAGCGGGCCGCCGGAGTTGCCGGGGTTGATCGCGGCGTCGGTCTGGATCACGCCGCGGATGGTGCGCTGGTTGAACGATTCGATCTCGCGGTTGAGCGCGCTGACGATGCCCGTGGTCAGCGTCTGGTCGAGGCCGAACGGGTTGCCGATGGCGTACACGCGCTGGCCGACCAGCAGGTCGCGGCTGCTGCCCAGCGCGATCGGCGGCAGCTTGGCGGCGGGCACGTCGATCTTCAGCACCGCCAGGTCGCGGTCGGGGAAGGCGCCGACGAGCTTGGCCGGGTAGCTGCTCTGGTCGGCCAGCGTGACGCGCGCGGCGCTGCCGCCCTGGATGACGTGGAAGTTGGTGACGATGTGGCCGCGCTCGTCCCAGACGAAGCCGGTGCCGGTGCCGAGCGGCACCTGCTCCACGTTCATCGAGAACAGGTCGCGCTGCGTCTCCAGCGTGGTGATGTGCACCACCGAAGGCGAGGCCTTGCGAAAGAGCTCGATGTTGGCCTGCTCGTCGGCACCGAGCGCGCCGCGCGGCGCGACGCTGCGCGGCCCGGCGTCGGTACGGCCCAGCACCGCGCCATGCATGGTCAGCAGGGCGGTGCCGGCCAACGCCACCGCCACGCCAATGACGGTCCAGGCACGGGACCAACGCTGTCGTATCGAGTATCGATTCATGGGCGACGAGACCAGGATGCGGAGGCCGGTAACTGGGGTCGGACGGCGTTACATCAAGGGCCCGGTGGCACGTCAGGCGGCTGCCAGAATGGCGCGATGGCCAGCCAGCAAGTCACCCCCGAATTGCGCCAATGGATCGTTGCCCAGGCGCAGGCGGGTCACAAACCCGAGACCGTGCTCGATTCCATGCGCGCCAGCGGCTGGGCCGAGGACGTCGCCATCCAGGCGCTGGAAGACACGTTGGGCGGCTTCCTGGCCGAGCATGCCAAAGCGGCCGGGCTGCCGCCGCCGGTGCCGGTGCCGGGGCCCGACCTCGCCGATTCGCCGCTGTGGCTCGACGCCGGCGACCGCCGCGTGCAGGTCTTGATGAGCATGCTGCAGCCGCGGGTGGTGGTGTTCGGCAGCCTGTTGTCCGACGAGGAGTGCGACGGCATGGTGGCGCTGGCCCGGCCGCGCCTGGTGCGTTCGGAAACCGTGCAAACCGAGACCGGCGGCAGCGAAGTCAATCCGCTGCGGACCAGCTCGGGCATGTTCTTCGCGCGCGGCGAGAACCCGCTGTGTGCGCGCATCGAGGCGCGCATCGCCAGGCTGCTGCAGTGGCCGCTGGAAAACGGCGAAGGCCTGCAGGTGCTGCACTACCTGCCGGGTGCCGAGTACCGACCGCACCACGACTACTTCGACCCGGCCAAGGCCGGCACGGCGACGATTCTCAAGCGCGGTGGCCAGCGTGTCGGCTCGCTGGTGATGTACCTCAGCGCACCCGAACAAGGGCGGCGGCACGTCGTTCCCCGACGTGGCGCTCGAAGTGGCGCCGATCAAGGGCAATGCCGTCTTCTTCAGCTACGACCGGCCGCATCCGATCACCCGCACCCTGCACGGCGGCTCGCCGGTCATCGCCGGCGAAAAGTGGGTCGCCACCAAGTGGCTGCGCGAAGGGCGCTTCGATTAGGGCCTGTTCACGTTGCCGTCGGTCGTGTGAACGGGCCCTGGCCGGTGCGGGCTGTCAACCGACAGGCCCGAGGAGCCGTTGTCGGCCTTGAGCGCCTTGCTCTGCCATCCATCGATACAAGCACATGAACAAGCTCCTGACCGTCCTGGCCGCCATGGCCTTCGTTGCCGCCGCACAAGCCCAGACCGCGTCGGCGCCCGCTGCAAAGCCTGCGGCACCGGCCGCTGCGGCGACCCCGGCGGCACCCGCTTCGGCCGCCGCCAAGCCCGACCACCAAGCCGGCGCAAAAGCCTGCTCAAAAGCCGGCTGCCAAGCCGGCCGCCAAGCCGGCGTCGGCTGCCGCGAAGTCGGCCTCCGCGCCCAAGTAAGTCGTCAGTTCGCGGCTTCGGCTGCGCCAAGAAAAACCCGGCCTCGGCCGGGTTTTCTGTTTGTCCGTGCCCGATCAACTCGGGCGCAGCCCGGTGGAGCCATTCGCCGGCCGCAACATCTGCTTACGAACGATCCGCGCCCACTTGCGCTGTTCCCAACTGTGCGGACCGTCGAGCGGCCACTGTTCGATCACGCCGGCCAGCTCGGCGTGCGGCAAGCGCATGTAGCCCGGCTGATGGCGCCGCAGCAGCCACACGCCGGGCAGCAGGCGACGCGGCAGCGGGGCGCGCGCATCGTCGACCCAGTAGACGCACGGCGCTGCGCCCAGAAGGCCTGACGCTCGAAGTACACCCGCCCGGCGATGCCGCTGGCGGCGGGCAGGAGGATGTGGTCGGTGAGGGTCTCGACCACCGCAAAGCGCAGGTCGCTGGGTGAATCGCCGCCGTGGCACACCAGGATCACGCGGTGGATATCGCGCGACGCGATGCGGTCGATCTCGCGCTCGTCGCGCAGTACCAGGAGGTCGGTGCCCTCCCAACGGGTGTTCATGGCGTCGTGACTCATGGCTTGCGGCTGTCGGGGTTGTCTGCACTCAGGGGCGGGCAGGCGCACCATAGCTGCCTTCCCGTGCGTCAGCTGTCAGCAGGCACTACAAACTGCAAGCAGGTCGGCGCGACTTGCCGGCAAGGCCCAATCGAACGCACACAGGCGCAATCCACTCGCAGTGGCGCGGCGCTTCGCTCACGCAGTGACGGCCGCAGCCGAAGCGGGCGCTCAGCTTTCGACGGTCTGCGCGTGCGGCGGCACGCTGGCGCGCCAGCCCAACTCGTTGCCGATGCGAAAGCGCAGGGCATCGGTGGCGTCGGGATCGCCGTGCACGACGAAGGTGTGGCGCGGCGCACGCTCGAAGCCGCGCAGCCACTGCATCAGTTCGTCGGCGTCGGCGTGGCCCGAGAATCCCTCGAGGTGGCTGACCTCGGCGCGCACCGGCACCATCTCGCCGAAGATCTTCACTTCGCGCTCGCCCGCCACCAGGCGTGCGCCACGCGTGCCGGCCACCTGGAAGCCGGGGAAGACGATGTGATGGTGCTCGTTGGGGGCCATCGCCTGCAGGTGGTGCAGCACGCGGCCGCCGGTGGCCATGCCGCTGGCCGAGATGATCACGGCCGGGTAGCGCGAGCGCGTCAGGCGCTGCGACTGCGCCGCCGTCTCGATGAAGCGCACGCCGTCGGTCAGGGTGTCGATCTCGCGCCGCGGCACCGCGAGCAGCTTGCGGTGGCGCAGCGTCACCTCGGTGGCGGCAATCGCCATCGGGCTGTCGAGAAAGATCGGCAGCGACGGCGGGATGTCGCCCGCGCGCTTGAGGCGTTGCAGCACCAACAGCAAGGCCTGCGCGCGGCCGACCGCGAAGGAGGGCAGCAGCACGCTGCCGCCGCGCTGCACGGTGCGGCGGATGATGTCGCCCAGAGCGGCCTGGGGGTCGTCCTTCGGATGCACCCGGTTGCCATAGGTGGCCTCGATCAGCAGCACGTCGGCGCGAGCGATGCGCTCGGGCGGCGGCAGCAGCAGGTCGTGCTGGCGACCGAGGTCGCCGGAGTAGACGATGCGTTCGCGCCCGGCGGCCAGGGTCAGCGCGTTGGCACCGAGCAGGTGGCCGACGGGGGTCAGCGAAATCTCGACCGATCCGACCTTGACGCTGCGTCCGGCCGCCAGCGGCGTGATGCGCTGCACCGCGCGCACCGCGTCGGCACCGGTGTACAGCGGCAATGCCGTGCCGTGCTTGGACAGGCCGTAGCGGTTGGTCCGCCGCGCGTCTTCCTCCTGCAAACGCGCACTGTCACGCAGCAGCACGTCGCCCAGATCGCGGGTGGCCGTGCTGGCATAGACCGGGCCGCGGTAGCCGCGCTTGACCAGCACCGGCAGGAAGCCGCTGTGGTCGAGGTGGGCGTGGCTGAGCACCACCGCATCGACGCCGGCCAGATCGAACGGGATCGGCTGCCAATTGCGTTCGCGGTGCAGCTTGAGGCCCTGGAACAGGCCGCAGTCGAGCAGGATGCGCGTGCCCGCGAACTCGATCAGGTGTTTCGAGCCGGTGACGCCGTCGGCCGCGCCGTAACTGGTGAGTTTCATGGCTCTGCCCGCCCAGGGGATTGCAGTGGCGCCCATTCGACCACGCCGGCGGCGCTGCGGCCTTGGCGCAGCGCAATGCGCGTTGCACGCGCGGGGCCGGGCCCGCGCGCAAACGGCCGCTGCGTGATCAGCGCTTGGGTGAAGCCTGGCGGTTGCCTGCCGGGCGCGAGGCGCCATCGCGACGCGGGCCGGGGCGGCCACCGCCACCACCGCCGCCGGGTCGGCCACCGCCAGGGCGGCGGTCGCCGCCACCGGCATTGCGCCGCGTGCCGCCAATGCCGATCGTCATGCGGCCGAGCACGATCGGCTCGGCGCGCTCACCCACCGGCGGTTCGAAGCCGGGTACCACCTGGCGCGGGATGCTGCGCTTGATCAGGCGCTCGATGTCGCGCAGGAAGATGTCTTCGTCGACGCAGGCCAGCGAGATGGCTTCGCCGCTGGCGCCGGCGCGGCCGGTGCGGCCGATGCGGTGCACATAGTCTTCGGGCACGTTGGGCAGCTCGAAGTTGACGACGTGCGGCAACTGGTCGATGTCGATGCCGCGCGCCGCAATGTCGGTGGCCACCAGAACCTGCAGGTCACCGCGCTTGAAGTCGGCCAGCGCCTTGGTGCGTGCGGTCTGGCTCTTGTTGCCGTGGATCGCCATCGCGCTGATGCCGTTGTCGTTCAGGTAGTCGGTCAGGCGATTGGCGCCGTGCTTCATGCGCGTGAAGACCAGCACCTGGTGCCAGTCGCCGCTCTTGATCAGGTGCGCCAGCAACTCCTTCTTGCGCTCGCGACCGACCGGGTGCACCTTCTGTTCGATGGCCTCGACCGTCGAATTGCGGCGCGCCACCTCGATCAGCGCCGGCTGGTTCAGCAGCTTGTCGGCCAGGGCCTTGATCTCGTCGCTGAAGGTGGCCGAGAACAGCAGGCTCTGCTTCTTGGCCGGCACGACCGCCAGCACCTTCTTGATGTCGTGGATGAAGCCCATGTCGAGCATGCGGTCGGCCTCGTCGAGGACGAAGATCTCGACGTGCGACAGGTCCAGCGTGCGCTGGCCGTGGTGATCGAGCAGGCGGCCGGGCGTGGCCACCAGGATGTCGACGCCCTTCCGCAGGCGATCGATCTGCGGCTGCATGCCGACGCCGCCGAACATCACCATCGAGGTCAGCGGCACATGCTTGCCGTAGGTGCGAACGCTCTCCTCGACCTGGGCCGCGAGCTCGCGGGTCGGGGTCAGGATCAGGGCGCGAATCGCAACCCTGCCCGCGCGCATCGCGCTTGCTAGGTTGCGCCATCAGCCGCTGCAGCATCGGCAGCACGAAGCCGGCGGTCTTGCCGGTGCCGGTCTGCGCGCCGGCCAGCAGGTCGCCGCCCTTCAGCACGGCGGGAATGGCTTGCGCCTGGATCGGTGTCGGCGTGTCGTAGCCCTGTTCGCGAACAGCGCGCAGGAGCGGCTCGGCCAGGCCGAGGTCAGTGAATTGCATTTTGGGAGGCCCGCCATGGGGCCGTGGTTCGCTGCCTGCTGTCACCCGTTGCGGGTGCACCAGTCGGTAGGCGCGAGAGATTTGAGGCGTCGGAATCGACCGCGCCACGATGACTGGAAGCCGCAGCGCAAGCCGGATTGTACCCGGCAAGTGCCTGGGCGAGCAGCGGCGGGTGTGCATTCAGGCGCAGGAGGCTGCCTGCGATGCAGGGTTTCGCCAAAGGATCAGCAGAGCAATGGCGACGAACGGCACGCCGGCCCACGCCAAACGCTCGAAACCCAGAGCCGACGCGAGGGCGCCGCCGACGATGGCCCCGCCGGCAGTGCCCAGGTACAGCATCGAGGTGTTCAACGACAGGAGCATGGGCGCGTGCGCCGGCGCCATCGCGGCCAGGCGCGACTGTTGCGGCGCCATCATGCCGAAGCCCGCCGTGCCCCAAGCCAGCAGCAGGATCATCAATGCCGGCCACGAGCCCGCGGCCAGGGGCAGCAGCGCCATCGTGGCGCCGAGCGCAGACAGTTGCACGGCCAATGTGCGCCGGCTGCCATAGCGGTCATTGGCCGCGCCGCCGATCAGGGTGCCGGCCACGCCCGACGCGCCGAACAGCGCGAGCGTGACCGACAAGCGCTCGCCGCTCATCGGCGACAGCGCCTGCAGCACCGGCCCGATGTAGCTGAAGACGGCAAAGATGGCGATGAAGTACAGCAGCGTCAGCGCCAGCGTAGCCTGGATCTCGCGCCGTGCCAGCACAGAGCCCAGGCCCCTGAAGCTGGCGCCCGGCGAGGCCATGTCGCCTGGCACGCGCAGCGCCACGGCTGCAATCGCAAGCGCGCAAAGCGCCACCACGACCCAGATCGGCACATGCCAGCCGTATCGCAGGCCGAGCCAGGCGCCCAGCGGCACGCCGACCACGTAGCTCAGGCTGATGCCGAGGAAGACGAAAGCCAGCGCCTGGCCGCGTCGGGCTGGCTCGACGATGGCCACGGCGACGCCGGCCGCAATCGGCGTGAACACCGCGCCCAGGCCCATCAGCACGCGGCCGACGAGCAGCGCGGCCAGCGAGCCGGCCAGCGCACACAGCAGGTTGCCGGCGGCAAACAGCGCCAACGCCAGCAGCAGCGCGCGCTTGCGCGGCCAGCGGCCGGTGGCCAACAGCACCATCGGTGCAAGCAATGCGGTCGACAGCGCATACGCCGTCATCGCCTGGCCGGCAGTCGGCACGCCGACACCGAGATCGCGTGCCAGCGGCGCCAGGATGCCGCCGAGCACGAAGGCGCCAGTGCCGATGACCAGATTGACCAGCGAAAACAACCACAGCGGGCGGGGCATGGGGCGCGATTGTGGCCAGTATCGGCCGCGCGTGCCGGGCCGAGCCCGCAGCAGCGACAATAGCAGCCTGTTGCGGGCGCGGTGCCCGCGTTTGCATTTATTGAGCAAGAAAGACCATGGCCCAGTACGTCTTCACCATGAACCGCGTCGGCAAGATCGTGCCGCCGAAGCGCCACATCCTCAAGAACATCTCCTTGTCGTTCTTCCCCGGGGCCAAGATCGGCATGCTCGGCGTCAACGGCTCGGGCAAGAGCACGCTGCTCAAGATCATGGCCGGCGTCGATACCGAGATCGAAGGCGAAGCCACGGCGATGCCGGGTCTGAAGATCGGCTACCTGCCGCAGGAGCCGCAACTCGACGCCAACCAGACGGTTCGCGAAGCGGTCGAGCAGGGCATCGGCGGCGTGCTGGCGGCGAAGAAGCGGCTGGACGAGGTGTATGCCGAATATGCCGAACCCGACGCCGACTTCGACAAGCTGGCCGCCGAGCAACACGAGCTCGAAGCCGTGATCGCGGCAGCGGGCAGCGAGAACACCGATCTGCAGCTCGAACTGGCGGCCGACGCGCTGCGCCTGCCGCCCTGGGACGCGCAGATCGGCGTGCTCTCGGGTGGCGAGAAGCGCCGCGTCGCGCTGTGCCGTCTGCTGCTGTCCAAGCCCGACATGCTGCTGCTCGACGAGCCGACCAACCACCTCGATGCCGAAAGCGTCGATTGGCTCGAACAGTTCCTGCAGCGTTTCCCCGGCACCGTGGTGGCGATCACGCACGACCGCTACTTCCTCGACAACGCGGCCGAATGGATCCTCGAGCTCGACCGCGGCTCGGGCATCCCGTGGAAGGGCAATTACTCCGACTGGCTGGAGCAGAAGGAGCAGCGCCTCGAGCAGGAGCAGAAGACCGAAGACGCGCGCATGAAGGCGATGAAGGAGGAGCTGAAGTGGGTGCGCAGCAACGCCAAGGCGCGCCAGACCAAGAGCAAGGCCCGCATGGCGCGCTTCGAGGAACTGAGCGACGTCGAATACCAGAAGCGCAACGAGACCAACGAGATCTTCATTCCGGTGGCCGAGCGGCTGGGCAACGAGGTCATCGAGTTCAAGGGCGTCAGCAAGGGCTATGGCGACCGCCTGCTGATCGACAACCTGAGCTTCAAGGTGCCGGCCGGCGCCATCGTCGGCATCATCGGCCCCAACGGCGCCGGCAAGTCGACGCTGTTCCGCATGCTGCAGGGCACCGAGAAGCCCGACAGCGGCGAGGTCCTGATCGGCAAGACCGCGCACCTGGCCTTCGTCGACCAGAGCCGCGACAGCCTGGAGAACGACAAGACGGTGTGGCAGGACGTGTCGGGCGGGCTGGACAACATCGTCGTCGGCAAGTTCGTGATGCCCAGCCGGGCCTACCTCGGGCGCTTCAACTTCAAGGGCAACGACCAGCAAAAGCATGTCGGCTCGCTGTCGGGCGGCGAACGCGGCCGGCTGCACCTGGCCAAGACCCTGGCCAAGGGCGGCAACGTGCTGATGCTCGACGAGCCGTCCAACGACCTCGACGTCGAAACCCTGCGCGCGCTCGAGGAAGCGCTACTCGAGTTCGCCGGCAGTGCGATGGTGATCAGCCACGACCGTTGGTTCCTCGACCGCATCTGCAGCCACATCCTGGCCTGCGAGGGCGACTCGCAATGGGTCTTCTTCAACGGCAACTACCAGGAGTACGAGGCCGACAAGAAGCGCCGTCTGGGCGAAGAGGGCGCGCGGCCCAAGCGGGTGCGGTTCAAGCCGATCCACTGAGCGCGGTGCCCGCGCCCGCTGGCGCGGGCGCGCTGGCCGACCTCAGGCGCGCTTTGCCGGTGTGCTTCCACACCACCGTGGCAAAGCACAGGATGGCAATCCCGACCAGTGCCGACGTCACGCCGAGCACGGGCTCCATCTTCTCGTTGCCGCGATACAGCAAGGTCAGTGCGACCATCTGAACGAAGTGGGGCGGCACGTAGATCCAGAAGTGGGCCTTGGCCAATTTGGTCTCGGCGGCCGCGGGCACGACCCGGTAGAACAGGCCGAACAGGGTCATCAGCACGAAGCCCAGCAGGTTCAGGTGGGCGTGCACCGGGTGCAATGAATGGTCGCCACTGGCGGCCATGCCGATGCCCAGTGATACGCCGGCAATCAAGTACAGCACGGCAATGCGCAGGAACCAATTGCTCATCTCGTTCTCCTCGGTGTGTTGTCGTTCGGCGATGGCCAAATTTCTCTCCCTTGCGGCTTGGTGGGCGGCAAGGGTGGCGCAGGCTACTGCAGCGACCTTGTCGCGGCAATCGGGCATTGCCGTCGCCACCCCCCGCTCCGGTGGGCGCCGCGCTCGACAACGCCAAGCTGGGTGGCGCCTGGGGGTAACCCTCGGGTCCGAGGGCTGAAACTTTGCGCGGCTTCAAGTCAGGCGCGGTTGCTTCGATAATCCGTGCCTCTTCCGAACTCCACATTGCAGGACTGCATGCTGCGTCTCGATCCGTCATCCACGAACTCCCGCCGCCTGGGTTTGGCCTTGGTGTCGCTCGCGCTGGCCGGCTGTGCCACGATGGCGGCCGCGCCCACCAGCGATGCAGGTGCCGCGGCCGCGGCCGCGGCGGCCAGCGCCAGTGCCAGTGCGGGGTCGGCGCAGCAGGCCGCAAACGCGGCGGCGGCACCGGCATCGGCGCCCTTCTCGTCGCCGGCGGTGCCGCCGGTGGCGCAGCCGCCGTTGTTTGCCACCGTCATCAAGGACGCCAAGAAGACCGAAGGCCTGATCGGCATCTGGCAGAAGGAAGAGAAGGTCTGGCTCGAACTGCGACCGGAAGACTTCAACAAGCCGTTCTTCCTGTCGCCCAAACTGGCGCGCGGCATCGGCGAGTCCGGCATCTTCGGCGGCTCGATGTATGTGCCCGGTGCGCGGGTGGACGAGCGCATCGTCGAGTTCCGCCGCCTGCACAACGTCGTGCAGCTGGTGGCCGTCAATACCGACTTCGTCGCCCGCGACGCCAAGTCGCCCGCGGCGCGTGCGGTGGCAGCGGGCTTTGCGCCCAGCCTGCTGGGCAGCGTGGCGGTTGCCAGCCAGCCGCACCCGGAACGCAAGACGGTGCTGGTCGATGCCGGCCCCTTGTTCCTGACCGACATGCTGGGCCTGGGCGCGGCGCTGCAGCGCGCCTACCGGCAGAGCTACGCGCTGGAGAGCCGCAACACGCAGTTCACCTCGGTGCGTGCCGGGCCCGAGCAGTTGGTGCTCAACGTCACCGCGCATTACTACACCGCCAGCATTGCCGTGCCGCAGCCCGGCGCACCGCCGAGCGTGCCGGCGCCGACGGTGCCGCGCACGGTACCCGACCCGCGCAGCATCGTGCTCGGCCTGTATTACGCCATCACCAAGCTGCCCGAGGCGCCGATGGCGCCGCGCGTCGCCGACGCCCGCGTGGGCTACTTCACCACCAACGTGCAGGACTTCAGCGACGACCTCGAACGCTCGCCGCGGCAGCGCTTCGTCAACCGCTGGCGGCTGGAGAAGAAGGACCCCGCGGCCGCGCTGTCCGAACCGGTCAAGCCGATCACCTTCTGGCTCGACAACACCATTCCGCTGAAGTACCGCGACGCGATCAGCCGTGGCGTGCTGGAGTGGAACAAGGCGTTCGAGAAGATCGGCTTCAAGGACGCGCTGGCGGTCAAGGTGCAGCCCGACGACGCCGACTTCGACACGCTGGACGTGAACGCCGCGTCGATCCGCTGGATGACCAATGCGCAGCCGATCTTCGGCGCCATCGGGCCGAGCCACGTCGATCCGCGCAGCGGCGAGATCCTCGACGCCGACATCGGCATCGAGAGCCTGTCCTCGCGCAGCGTGCGCGCCTTGCGCTCGCAGATCCTGGCCGGCCGCGCCGCGGTCGATTGGCCGGCGCTGATGCAGTCACCCGATGCCGAGCCGATGGCCGCCAGCGCCAGCGATCAACGCCTGGCCGACCTGATGCGCGCGCGCCGCATGGGCCAGATCTGCGAGCACGGCGACTTTGCCGCGGAACAGCTGGCCTATGCGCTGGACGTGCTCGAAGCGCGCGGCGAGATCGACCCGGCGAGCCCCGAGGCGCAGCAGTTCGTGCTCGACTACCTGACCGACACGACGCTGCACGAGGTCGGCCACACGCTGGGCCTGCGCCACAACTTCCGCTCGTCACGCGTGTACACCGACAAGCAACTGTCGGATCGCGACTTCACGGCCAGGAACGGCACTCGCCGGTTCGGTGATGGAGTACGCGCCGATCAACCTGCCGCTGTCGGGCGAACTCGGCGGCACGCCGTTCCAGACGGTGCTCGGGCCCTACGACTTCTGGGCCATCGAGTACGCCTACAAGCCGATCGCGGCAGCCGACGAGGCGGCCGAGTTGCAGCGCATCGCGTCGCGCAGCGGCGAGCCGCTGCTGGCCTACGGCACCGACGAGGACAACTTCCTCGGCATCGACCCCGAGTCGCTGCACTTCGACCTCGGCGAGGACGTGGTTGCCTTCGCCAAGAAGCGCATCGCGATCGCGCGTGACGTCATCGCGCGCCAGGAAGCGCGGGTGCTCAAGCCCGAGGCCGATTACTCGGTGCTGCGCCGTGCCGTCAGCTACGCCGTGCGCGACGCCGGCCGTGCCGCGGGCATCCTGGTGCGCCAGATCGGCGGCGTTCGCACGCTTGCGCGACCACCCGGGCAGCGGCCGCGACCCGCTGCTGCCGGTGCCGGCGGCGGTGCAGCGCGACGCACTCGATTCGCTGGCCCGTGGCGTGCTCAGTGTCGACAGCTTCCGCCTCTCGCCGGCGCTGCAGCGCAAGCTGGCGCCTGACTTCAACGAACGCGGCGAAGCGCTGTCGGGTGGCGACGGCCCGGTGAGCACCGACTACTCGATCATCGGCACCGTGCTCGACATGCAACGCGCGTTGCTGGCGCAATTGATGAGCGATGGTGTTGCCGCACGCTTGCTCGACAGCGAAGGCAAGGTCGCGGTCGGCGCGGGCGGCAAGCCCGGCGACAGCTTCCGGCTCTCGGAGCTGTACGCAACGCTGACGCGCGAGGTCTGGAGCGAACTCGGCACCGCCGGTGACATCACGCGCCGCGGCGCGAATTGCAGCGCGAATACCTCAATCGCATGGCCGCGAGCCTGCTGCGCGGCAGCGGCGGGGCGCGCGCCGACGCCAAGAGTCTGTTGCGCGAACAGGCACGCGAGTTGCTGGCGCGCATCAACGCCGCCACGCGCCGCCGCGGCCTGAGCGCCGAGGCGCACGCGCACCTGGCCGATGGCGCCGAGACGCTGACGCAAGCCCTGGCGGCACGCCTGCAGCGCGCGGGCGTCTGAGCGGGGGCTGACCCGGTGGGCCAGGCCCTCCGGCCGCCGGCCGGCCCCGGCAATCCGTGCTTCGTCGCGCGGGGACGCGTGCGGCGCGCACGACGCGGTCGGCCGGCGTTATCGTGCGCGCCATGGTTGCAACTCCCCTGAGCGCCGACCCCGCCCGGCCCGGTTTCTGGCGCGGCTTCTTCTCCGCCTTGACCGGCAAGAGCGTCGGCTGGGCCATCGGCCTGGCGATCGTCGCGGCCCTGATGATCGCGCCGGTCTTCATGCCGCCGCTGCCGGTGCTGTTCGGGCGCACCTTGTTCATCGCCATCGTGCTGCTGCTGGCCTACACGGCGGCAGGGCAGTGGCGCCACCCGCCGCTGCCGCGTTGGGTGGTGCAATTGGCCGCGATCGGGCTGACCGCGCCGATTGCCACGCTGGCGGTTTACCTGGTCTCGACCGGCGGCGACTTTCACGAGCTGTTCGGCAACCCGGCGCGGGTCACCGGCTTCATCATGATCGGCGGCGCGGCGTTGGTCTTCGGCATGGTGCTGGCGCTCGGTGGGCTGTACCGCGAGCGCGACGCGCAGGCCAACGCCCAGGCGCTGCAATTTGCGCTCGAGCGGGAAACCCTGCAACGCCAGGCCGCCGACGCGCAGTTGAAGGTCCTGCAGTCGCAGGTCGAGCCGCATTTCCTCTTCAACACCCTGGCCAATGTGCAGGCGCTGGTCGAGAGCGGCTCGGCGCGCGCCGCGCCGGTGCTCGGCAGCTTGATCGCCTACCTGCGCGCCGCGATGCCGCAGCTGCACCAGGGCGCGCCCACGCTCGGCCAGGAGGAGGCGCTGGTGCGCTCGTACCTGGAGCTGATGCAGATGCGCATGCCCGACCGGCTGGCGTTTGCGCTGGCCATCGACCCTGCGCTGCGCGGCGTGCGCCTGCCGCCGACGACCCTGCTGACGCTGGTGGAAAACGCCGTGCGCCACGGCATCGACCCGAGCGAGGCCGGCGGGCGCATCGACATCGGTGCCCGGCGCGACGGTGCGTCGGTCACGCTGTGGGTGCAGGACAGCGGCCGCGGCATCGACGAGGCGAAGGCCCCCGGCACCGGGCTGGCCAATCTGCGCGAACGCCTGGCCGCGACCTACGGCAACCAGGCCCAGTTGACGCTGCTGGGCGTCGATCCGCACGGCGTGCGGGTCGAGATCACGCTACCCGCAGATCAAGCATGAGCGCAATCACCGCGCTGATCGCCGACGACGAACCGCTGCTGCGCGAGCGCCTGGCGGCGCACCTGGCCCGGCTGTGGCCGCAGCTGCGTGTCGTCGCCGAGGCGCGCAACGGCCGCGAGGCGGTCGAACTGTTCGAGGACCGTCAACCGCAAGTCGTGTTCCTCGACGTGCACATGCCCGGCCTGTCGGGTGTCGACGCGGCGCGCAGCATGGTCGGGCGCACGCAGATCGTCTTCGTCACGGCCTACGAGCAGTACGCGGTCAAGGCTTTCGAGCAGGGCGCGATCGACTACCTGGTCAAACCCTTCGACGAGGCGCGCCTGGCCGAGACGGTGCAGCGCCTGCGGCAGCGCCTGCAGCCACCGGTGCTCGCGACGGCGGTGGATGGCGCGACCGAGGCGGTGCTCGAGCGCCTGGCCGGCGAGCTGCGCGGCCGCGCCGAGGCGCGGCGCTGGTTGCAGTGGATCAAGGCCTCGGTCGGCACCACGGTGCGGCTGATTCCGGTCGAACAGGTGGTGTTCCTGCGCTCCGACGAGAAGTACACGCTGGTGGTATGGGACGGCGGCGAGGCGCTGATCCGCAAGACCATCCGCGAGCTCGCCGACGAACTCGACCCCGAGCGCTTCGCGCAGATCCACCGCTCGGTGATCGTCAACCTGGCGCGCATAGCGCAGGTTTCGCGCGGCGTGAACGAGACGGCCGACGTGCACCTCAACGGCCGCAGCGAAGTTCTGCCGGTGAGCCGCAGTTACCTGCACCTGTTCCGCCAGATGTAGCGGCCCGGAAAGCGCAACGGGCTGCCGAAGCAGCCCGTGACGGATGGCGGCAATGTTCAGCTGCGCGGCGCACGCGCGTTGGCGGCCGCGACCTGGGTCGTGCTGGTGGCCATCGACATCTGCGCCGCGCCCGCATGCTGCTCGAGCGCCAGCGTGTCGATACCACTGTAGATCGACCAGGTGACGAGCGTGGCGAGTGCGAACGACATCAAACGGGGGGCGAGGCGCTTGTTCATGCTGGGCTCCTGGGCAGTCAACGACGCAGAGTCGATGGCTGCACTCTAGGGGCCTGCGTCGTGCTGGCACAGCGCGATGAGACGAACGGCGGCGTCGCGGCGACGGGTTGCCGCCGGCCGCGATGAACTGCGGCGCTACAGCGGCTGGGTGCGCTCGATCAACCAGGCCAATGCGTCGCCTTGCACACGCGGCGCCAGGCGTTCGCGCACCGTGGCGTGGTAGCCGTTGAGCCATTCGATTTCATCGTTGCGCAGCAGCGTGCGCTCGATGCAACGGGTGTCGATCGGGCACAGCGTGAGGGTTTCGAAATCGAGGAACTCGCCGAACTCGGTGCTCGGCCCGGCCACGTTGAGCACCAGGTTCTCGATCCGCACGCCCCATTGCCCGGGCCGATAGAGGCCGGGCTCGATCGACGTGATCATGCCCGGCTCCATTGCCATCGTCGCCTCCGGTATGGCCTTGCTGATGCTCTGCGGGCCCTCGTGCACGTTGAGGAAGTAACCCACGCCGTGGCCGGTGCCATGGCCGAATTCCAGGCCCTCGGCCCACAGCGGCACGCGCGCGATGGTGTCGAGCATCGGGCTCAGCGTGCCGCGCGGGAAGCGTGTGCGCGACAGCGCGATCGTGCCCTTCAGCACCAGCGTGTAGTCGCGCTTCATCGCCGCGCTGACGTTGCCGATCGGCCATACGCGCGTGATGTCGGTGGTGCCGCCGAGATACTGACCGCCGGAGTCGATCAGCAGCAGGCCGTCGCCCTTGATCTCGGCATGCGAGGCGGGCGTGGCGCGGTAATGCGGCATCGCGCCGTTGGCATTGAAGCCGGCGATGACCGGGAACGACAGGCCGACGAAGTTGGCGCGCCTGGCGCGCTCGCCGCTCAGCTTTGCGTCGACCGTCAACTCGGTAAGCTGCTCGCCGCGCGCCAGCGCGGCTTCGAACCAGGCGTAGAAGTGGCACATCGCCGCGCCATCCTCGGCCATCGCGTCGCGGATGAAGGCGGCTTCCTCGGCCGTCTTGCGGCTCTTGGCCAAGGTGCTCGGGTTGATGGCTTCGACGACCTTGACGCCGGCGGCGACCTGCTCGCGAAAGGCCAGCGTGATGCGCTTCGGGTCGAGCAGCAGCACGCTGCCGGCGGGCAGGGCGGCCACCGCGGCGGCCGCCTGGGCGTAGTCCGCCAGCGCGACGCCGTCGGCGGCGAGTTCGGCCGCCAGCGCGGCATCGACCTTGCCTGCGCCGACGAACAGCGTCGCGCGCGTCGCATCGATCAGCAGGTGGGCCAGGAAGACCGGGTTGTAGTCGACATCGGCGCCGCGCAGGTTGGTGATCCAGGCCACGTCGTCGACGGTCGACACGAAGTGGTGCGTGGCGCCTTGCCGGGCCATGGCCTCGCGCAGCAGGGCCAGCTTGGCCGTGCGCGCGGTGGCGGCTTGCGGCGCGCGGTGCGCGTAGACCGCGGCGCGCGGCAGGCTGGCGCGGTCGGACCAGACCTCGGCCAGCAGGTCGGCGTCGGTGCGCAGGGCCACCCCGGCCTTGTCCAGGCCGGCGCGCAGCGCCTGCGCCGCGGCCAGGCCGATCACCTGGCCATCGACCGTCACCGTGCCACCGCGTGCCACGTTGCCGGCCAGCCAGTCGATGTGGTGGGTGGCCGCGCCGGTGGGTATCTTCACCAGCTCGATGCCGCTGCCGCGCAATTCGGCCTCGGCCTGGACCCAGTAGCGGCTGTCGGCGAACAGTGCGGCCTTGTCGGTGGTGACCACCAGCGTGGCCATCGAGCCGGTGAAACCCGACAACCAGACACGGCCCTGCCAGCGCTCGGGCAGGTACTCCGACAGGTGCGGGTCGCTCGAGGGCACCAACAGCGCGGCCAGGCCGCGGGCGGCCAGAGCGTCGCGCACGCGTTCGAGTCGCAGCGGGATCGGTGAGGTGCGGGTATCCATCGTCAGCGTCTCCGGCAGGGTGGCCGCGGGCGTCGTGGGCACGCGGCCTGAATCGTCAGGGGTGGCGGATTCTAGGCGTCGACCGTGTGTCGCGCACGCTTCGCAACGCGCCAGGATGGCGCGATCAGGCACCCTGCAAACGCCGACGCACGAGCTGGATGTGGCTCTTCAATGCGTACAGCTCGTCGGTGTAGGACAGCGGCACCTGGATCTTCGCAATGCTGCTCTCGATGTCGTCGAGTTCGGTCAGCAGCGCCGGTGCCGGGCGCGAGCCGGCGCCGTTCTCGATCTCGCGCAGGCGGCCATACCAGCGAAAGACGCGCGAGCGGATGCGCATCTCGACCAGCGGCGGCACCACGCGCGTCAGCGGGATCAGCACCGCCACGATCGACAGCATGGCCAGCCACATGCGGTCGATCAGGTTGGCCATCCAGAACGGCAGGTAGCGCTGCAGCCACGGCACGCCATTGAGGTAGAAGCGCTGCGCCTCGGCGGCGAGCGGGCGTTCACCGTCGTGCGCGTTCGGAAAGTCGCCCTTGCGCTGGAACCAGCCGGGCTCGCCGTGCACTTGTTGCGCGGCCTGCACGAACAACTGCGCCAGCGCCGGGTGCAGGCCCTCGCGCGCGACCAGCGTCGCGGTCGGCGCGACCATGTGCACATCGGCGGCCGGCAGGTCGCCGGCGAGGTCGACCACGCCGCGCGGCAGGATCACCGCCGACAGGAAACCGAAGCGCCGGGTGTAGGCGTCGGCCTGCACGAAGTCGAACAACTGGACGCCGGGGGTCTGCAGCAACATCTGCACCATCAGCGACTCGGGCGCCGATGCCAGCACGATGGCATCGAGCTTGCCTTCGAGCAGGTCAACCACGGCGGGTGTCTGCGGCTGCTGCAGCAGCGTGATGCTGGCGGCGTCGATCCGATTGGCGTCGAGCAGGCGCCGCATCAGGTTGGGTGCCCCGCTGCCCGGTGCGCCGATATTGACGCGCCAGCCGGCAAGCTGCGCCAGGCGCTCGAGCCGCGGCGCCTTCAACAGCCTTTGCGCACTCTCGCCACGGTAGAACAACCACACCGGCTCGTAGAACATGCTGCCCAGCGACTGCAGATCGGCGTCAGCCTGCTCGCCACGTGCGCTACCGACATCGGCGCCGCCCTGCACGAAAGCCAGCTCGACGCCCGAATTGGCGTCGCGCAGCAGCGCCAAGTTCTCGGCCGCACCCTGGGTCTGGCGCAGATCGACCTTGATGCCGTGCTTGGCCAGCAAGGCGGCATAGCGCTTGCCGAACTCGCTGTACGCGCCCTGCTCGACGCCGGTGGCCAGCAGCACATGCTTGGGCGGCGCCGGATCGAGCCAAAGGTACGCGAGGAACAGCAGTGCGGCGGCCAGCAGCACGAACGGAGCGACGGCCGTGGCCAGCAGGCGTAGCGAGGGGGCGTTGATGCGCGGCTTATCGGGCATGACGCGACGATAACCTGTCGGCGCCCGTGCAGCGGCAGCCGCCGGCGCGGGCCACCCAATCCACGCCAAGCCGGCGAGCCGCGCCTCAGAGGGCGCCTGCTGCGAAGGCGTCGCAGCGGTTGATGTCGCCGCCGCCGAAACCGCGCTTGAACCAGGCCACGCGCTGTGCGCTGCTGCCGTGGGTGAAGCTCTCGGGCACCACCTGGCCGCGCGTCTTGCGCTGCAAGGTGTCGTCGCCGATCTGCGCGGCCGCGTTGAGGGCCGTCTCGATGTCGCCCGGCTCCAGCCGCCAGCCCTGCTCCTGCTGCGAGCGGTTGGCCCAGACGCCGGCAAAGCAATCGGCCTGCAGTTCCAGCCGTACGCTCATCGCGTTGGCCTGTGCCTCGGTGCCGCGCCGACGCAGGGCATCGACCTTCTCGGTCAGGCCGAGCAGGTTCTGCACGTGGTGGCCGACCTCGTGCCCGATCACGTAGGCCTGGGCAAACTGGCCCGGCGCGCCGAGTTGCGAACGCATGGTGTCGAAGAAGCTCATGTCGAGATAGACGTGCTGGTCGGCCGGGCAATAGAACGGCCCCATCGCCGACTCGCCCTGGCCGCAGCCCGTGGGGTAGCTGCCGCGAAACAGTGTCAGCTTGGGGTCACGATAGGTCTTGCCGGCCTGCGCGAAGACGTCGCCCCAGACGACCTCCGTGCTGCGCAGCACCTGCGATACGAACCTGGCCTGCGGGTCGCCAGCCGGTGGCCTGCCGGCCGGGGCCGCCGGTGCCATCTGCGCCTGCGGCGCGCCACCGTCGCCGCTGAGCAGTTCCAGGATCGTGAGCGGGTTGACGCCGAAGACCATTCCGCCGACGAGGGCGATCACCACCGCGCCGATGCCGATGTGGCGCCCGCCGAAACCGCCGCCACCGCTGCGAGCGTCCTCGACGTTGCTGCTGTCGTCCTGCCCGTCCATTTTCATTCTTTGGTCCTCCGGTGTTCCTCGATCAACGCTTTCGGGCATCTGCCTGCATGGCAACCGAAGTGCCGGCCCAGGATAACGCGCGCAACGCCGTCTTCAGCACCTTGCCGTAGTTGTTCTTCGGCAGGGCGTCCACCATCACGTAGCGCTTGGGGCGCTTGAAGCGCGCGATGCGATCCAGGCAATGCGCATCGAGCGCCGCGGGGTCCAGCGTTTGCCCCGCCTTTGGCACCACGAACGCCACCACGACTTCGCCCCATTCGGCGTCCGGTGCACCGACGCAGGCCACCTCGGCCACACCGGGCGCGGTGAGCAGCACCTCCTCCACCTCGCGCGGGTAGATGTTGGAGCCGCCGCTGATGACGAGGTCCTTGCTGCGATCCTTCAGCGTGAGAAAGCCTTCGGCGTCGAGCGCGCCCACGTCGCCGGTCCACAGCCAGCCGTCGCGCAGCGCCGCGGTGCTGGCCTCGGGGTCGCGCCAGTAGCCGGCCATCACCGAGTCGCCGCGCACCAGCACCTCGCCGACGCCCTGCGTGGGCATGTCGTGCCCCTGCTCATCGGCCACGCGCACCTGCACCGGCGTCTGTGCCACGCCCACCGAGCCCAGCCGTTCGGCGTATCGTGGGTGTGACGCATCGGCAATGTGGCTGCGCGATAGCGCGGTGGCCGTCATCGGCGTCTCGCCCTGGCCGTAGATCTGCACGAAGCGCGGGCCCATCACACGCAGCGCGCGCCCGATGTCGGCCAGGTACATCGGGGCACCGCCATAGACGATGGTCTTGAACGAGGCGGCGGCGTCATCCGGCGTCAGGCCTTGCTGCTCCGCGAAGTCCACCAGCCGCTTGACGATGGTCGGCGCCGCGAAGGTGGACAGCGGTCCCAGCGCGCGGCCGAGCGCGAACAGCTCGCCAGGATCCACGCCGCCCGAGGCCGGCACCACGTGGCGCGCGCCGGCCATCAGATGCGGAATCGCGTACAGGCCGCAGCCGTGCGACATCGGCGCGGCGTAGGTCATTGCATCGCCTGCGGCGATCGGGTCCACGTCGACGAAGTACGCCAGGCCCATCGTGATCAGGTTGCGCTGCGTGATCATCACGCCCTTGGGCCGGCCGGTGGTGCCGCTGGTGTAGAACAGCCAAGCCACGTCGTCGGGGCCACGCTCGGCGATGGGCACCGCGAAGGCGTCGGCGGCCGGTACGAGCAGCGCGTCGGCTTCGGGCGACTCGGCGTCCACCTGGCGCTCGAGCCCCGCCAGCGGCGGCGCATCGACGGGCATCACGTCGCGCGTGACGAAGGCCCAGCGCGCCTGCGCGTTGCCAACGATCCACTCCACCTCGGTGCGGTGCAGTTTGGCGTTGACCGGCACCACCACGAGCCCGGCCCACCATGCGCCCCACAGCAACTCGAGGTAGCGCGGGTGATTGCGCATGAACAGCAGCACCCGATCGCCCGGCACGAGGCCGCTGTCGCGCAGCCGCTGCGCAAGGCCGCTGCTGCGTGCCGCCCATTCGCCGTGGCTGGCCCACGGCGCGGTGCCGTGCAGGATCGCAACGCGAGCGGGGTCGACGCGGGCTTGGCGGGTGAGAAGGCGGACGAGCGTCATGGTCGATGCAGTGTGCCCGCAACGATAAGGCATGCGGGCCGCGGCGACGTTACTCCGCGGTGCCGCGTGTCCGCGGCTCAGAGCGCAGTGCGCAGCGTCCAGATCTCGGGAAACAGCACCACGTCGAGCATCTTGCGCAGGTAACCCACGCCGCTGGTGCCGCCGGTGCCGCGCTTGAAGCCGATCACGCGCTCGACGGTGGTCACGTGGCGGAAGCGCCAGAGGCGGAACGCGTCTTCGAGGTCGGTGAGTTCTTCGCCCAGTTGATAAAGGTCCCAGTAGTGCGCGGGGTCGCGGTAGATGGTCAGCCAGGCGGCCTCGACCGCGGGGCTGGCGGCATAGGGTTGGGTCCAGTCGCGCTCGGTGTGGCTGGCGGGCACCTCGATGCCGCGCCGCGCCAGCAGGCGCAGCGCTTCGTCGTACAGCGACGGTGCGGCGTAGGCCGCCTGCACGGGGGCCAGCCTTTCGGCGCGATGCTGGTGCGGCAGCAACATCGCGGCATTCTTGTTGCCCAGGCTGAATTCGATGCAACGGTACTGCCAGCTCTGAAAACCGCTGCTGCTGGCCAGGAATGGGCGGATCGCCGAGTACTCCGGCGGCGTCATCGTGGCCAGCACGTCCCAGGCGTGCACCAGCTGCTCCATGATGCGCGAGACGCGGGCCAGCATCTTGAATGCGGTGCCGAGTTCATCGCGCGCAATTGCCGCGATGGCCGCATGCAGCTCGTGCAGCATCAGCTTCATCCACAGCTCGCTGGTCTGGTGCTGGACGATGAACAGCATCTCGTTGTGGTCCGGCGAGCGCGGGTGCTGCGCGCCCAGCACTTGGTCGAGGTGCAGGTAGTCGCCGTAGCTCATGTCCTGCGAGAAGTCGAGCTTGGCGTGCTCGTCGAGGACGGCCTTGCGCTTGGTCATCAGGCAACCTCCGTGCTGCGCACAGCGGTATTCGCCTCGGGAGCGGCCCGGCGGCTCATGTGACGGCCGCCCTGCGGTTGAAGCGGGCTTCTCGCCACTCGCTGCTGGTCAGCACCTGGCGCAGGTGCTCGACGGCGTCCCAGACCTCGACGAAACGCGTGTACAGCGGCGTGAAGCCGAAGCGAAGGACTTCGGGGGCGCGGAAGTCGCCGACCACGCCGCGGGCGATGAGCGCTTGCACGATGGCATAGGCGCCCTCGCTGCGCGCCAGTGCGACCTGGCTGCCGCGCAATGTGTGCTCGCGCGGCGTGATCAACGACAGGCCGTGTCCGCTGCAGCGTTGCTCGACGAGCGCGATGAACAGGTCGGTCAGCGCCAGCGACTTGGTGCGCAGCGCGGCCATGCCGCCCAGCGGCTCGGCCGCCAACACGCTGTCGACGCCACATTCGAGCGCCGCCATCGACAACATCGCCGGCGTGCCGCACAGGTAGCGCGTGATGCCGGCCGCAGGACGGTACGCGGGCGTGAATTCGAACGGCGCGGCGTGGCCCATCCATCCCGAGAGCGGCTGCCGGAAGCGCTCGGCATAGCGTGGATGGACCCAGACGAATGCCGGCGCACCGGGGCCGCCGTTCAGGTACTTGTAGCCGCAGCCGACGGCGAAGTCGGCGCCGGCGGCCTTCAGCGCCACCGGCAATGCGCCGGCCGAATGCGCCAGGTCCCACAGAGCCAGCGCACCGTGCTGGTGTGCGGTGTGTGTCAGTGCGGCCATGTCGTGCAATCGGCCGCTCTGGTAGTCGACCTGGGTCAGCATCATCACCGCGACGCGGCCGCTGGCGAGGTAGCCGCCGATCTCGTCGGGGCTGTTCGTCAACACCAGTTCGCAGCCGTGCTGCGTGGCCAGGCCATCGGCGATGTAGAGGTCGGTCGGGAAGTTGCCGCGCTCGGACAGGATCACGCGCCGTCCGGGCGCATCAGCCTTCGCGATGGCCAGTGCCGCGCTGAGTGCCTTGAACAGATTCACCGAGGTCGAATCTGCAACCACCAATTCACCGGCATCGGCACCGACCAGGCGCGCGATCTTGTCGCCGATGCGCTGCGGCAGGCTGATCCAGCCGGCGCTGTTCCAACTCTCGATCAGGTTTTCGCCCCATTCCTGCTGCACCACTTGCGCCACGCGGCCGGCGGTGGCGCGCGGCAGCACGCCGAGCGAATTCCCATCGAGGTAGATCTTCCCTGCGGGCAGAACGAACTGCTCGCGCAAGCTGGCCAGCGGATCCGATGCGTCGAGTGCGAGGCAGTCCTGTCGAGTCGTCATGTCAGTTGCTCCACAGTGCTCTTCCCGGCATACCGTGCGCCAAGCGCTTTGTTGCATGAGCTTTGGGTCTGCGCCCCAGGGCAAACCTCCGTCTTCTCACTTCGACGTGTGGCGCGGCAAAGGCGCGCCCGGGCAGGCGGCAGCGCTTCGGCGAGGCGGTCGGTGCTGCGCACCGACTGCCCTGCGGTGCTCGGCCTTGTGGCCCGTCGCACAACTCGCTGCGCTCACTGCGTTCGCTACGCTCAAACAAGGTGCGACAGATCAGATTACGAGGCGCGCTGCGCGCGCGGGCCACAAGGCCTGTGCTCCTCGGCGCCCCGCAGGCGCGCTGCCACCTGCCCGGGCGCGCCTTTGCAGAACCAATGGTGGTGTGCGGTGGAAGACCACCCATGCCGGCCTTCGCGGCGGGCGGTACCCGGCAGGGGCGATTTGTGGGGCGGCGAGGAGCACAGGGCTGGGGTCGGCGCGCGCAGCGCGCTTCGTGGGCTGACTCGCCGCACCTGTCCGAGCGCAGTGAGCGCAGCGAACGCAGCGAGTTGTGCGGCGCGACCCCAGGCCGAGCACCGCAGCGAAGTCGCAGCGAAGCGTAGACCGCTCCACCATGAGCCCGTGCCAGGTGCCACCTGCCGCGATACGCACGAGCAGCGACCGATGCAGACATTCCCCAACGGCCGCGACGGGCCGCTTGATGGTCACCGCGAAGGCAGGCGTCAACGCGTGGTTCGTGACGCGACACGTCAAATGGGTTTGGGGCTCTCATCTCAGCTCTCGCAGTACCGCGCGCACGGGTGACGCGTCGGCGGTGCTGAGTTTGAGGGGCAGGGCGATCAGCTCGTAATCGCCCTCGGGCACATCGTCGAGCACCAGGTTTTCCAGCACGCGCAGATCGCGGCGGCGGATCACCTGGTGCGCGTCGAGTGTCTTGCTAGCTGCCGGGTCGATGCTGGCGGTGTCGATGCCGATCAGCCGCACGCCCAGGTCGGCCAGGCGCTCGATCACGTCCGTTGCATAGGCGCTGAGCGTGCTGTCCCAGCGGTCGACGGGCATGCGCTCGTAGGTGCGCACCAGCACGCGCGGCGGCAACGACGCATCGATGGCGTGTTCGATGTGGCGCCATTCGATCAGTGCGCCGCAACCGATCGCGTGCACCACGCGGCACGGTCCGAGGTAAGGCTCGAGGTCGAGTGCGCCGGCCGGCGCACCGCCGGCGGCGTAATGCAACGGGGCGTCGGCGTGGGCCCCGGTGTGCGGCGACAGCGTGATGGTGCTGACGTTCACCGGACAACCGGGCCCGAGCGTTGCCGCCCAGCGCTGCTCGTAGCGCGCGTCGCCGGGAAACACCGGCGAGCCGGCGTGTACCGGGGGCGAGATGTCCCACAGCGGCATTACGGCAGCGACGGGCGCTTCTTGCGCAGCAGTGCGCACTTCTCGGTCTGGTCGATCGTCAGGTGCATGGCGCCGTGAATGATAGGGCGGTTCGCGCTACCGGGGTTGTCACCAACGCCATGCAGCGGCGGCGGCGGTAGAGTGAACGTCGACCATGAGCAGTGCGCATGTCGACAGTTTCGTTCGCGACCGGGTGCCACCGCCCGGGCAATTGCCGCGCCTGCTGTTCGAACTGCCCGGATTGCAGTTCGGCCCGCAACTCAATTGCGCCAGCGAACTGCTGGACCGCTGGGTGAACCAGGGTGATGGCGCGCGCTTGGCGGTGCTCGGCGCCGCGCCGGACGGCTCGCCGATCCAGTGGAGCTACGCCGAGTTGCAGGCGCGGGCCAACCGCATCGCGAATCTGCTGGTTCGCGATCTCGGCCTGGTGCCCGGCAACCGCGTGCTGCTGCGTGGCGCCAACAGCCCGATGCTGGCGGCCTGCTGGTTCGGCGTCGTCAAGGCCGGCGGCATCGCCGTCGGTAGCATGCCACTGCTGCGTGCGCGCGAGTTGACCGGCATCGTGGCCAAGGCCGAAATCACGCATGCCCTGGTCGATGCGCGGCTGGCCGAAGAGGTCACGCTGGCCCGGCCGTCGTGCCCGACGCTGACCCATGTGTTGCACTTCAATGGTGATGCCGGCGACGGACTCGAGTCGGCGATGACATCACAGCCAGCGAGCTTCGCCAACGTCGCTACCGCCGCCGACGACACCTGCCTGATCGCCTTTACCTCCGGTACTACGGGCCAGCCCAAGGCGGCGCTGCATTTCCACCGCGACGTGATGGCCGCCTGCGCCTGCTGGCCGCCGCACGTGCTGCGCGCCTTGCCCGACGACCGCATCGTCGGCAGCCCGCCGCTGGCCTTCACCTTCGGTCTCGGCGGGCTGCTGTTGTTTCCGATGAGCATCGGCGCGGCCAGCGTGCTGGTCGAGCGCGCCACGCCGGACGCGCTGCCCGCCGCCATCGCACGTTACCGGGCGACGATCTGCTACACCTCGCCGACGGCGTACCGCGCCATGGCCGCGCTGGTCGCCGGGCATGACCTGTCGAGTCTGCGCAAGTGCGTGTCGGCAGGCGAAGCGCTGCCGGCGGCCACGCGCAAGCTCTGGAAGGACACGACGGGCATCGAGATCATCGACGGCATCGGCTCGACCGAATTGCTGCACATCTTCATTTCAGCCACCGAGGAGCAGGCGCGTGGCGGCGCCACCGGCTACGTCGTGCCGGGCTATCAAGCCTGCGTGCTCGACGACGACGGCCGGCCGCTGCCGCCTGGCAAGGTCGGGCGCCTCGCAGTACGTGGCCCGACGGGCTGCAAGTACCTGGCCGACGAGCGCCAGAAGAGCTATGTCCACGACGGCTGGAACCTGACCGGCGATGCCTACCTCGTCAGCCCCAGCGACGGCCAGTTCGAGTACCAGGCGCGCACCGACGACATGATCATCAGCGGCGGCTACAACATCGCCGGGCCGGAAGTGGAGAGCGCATTGCTGTTGCACGATGCGGTGGCCGAGTGCGGCGTGATCGGCGTGGCCGACGAGCAGCGCGGCCAGATCGTCAAGGCCTTCGTCGTGCTCAAGGCGGGCCACACCGGCGACGCTGAGATGGTCAAGGCACTGCAGGATTTCGTCAAGCAGACCGTCGCGCCCTACAAGTACCCGCGCGCGATCGAGTTCCGCGACAGTCTGCCGCGCACCGAGACCGGCAAGCTACAGCGCTTCAAGCTGCGCAGCGGCTGAGCGCTGAACGCCAGCGACGGCTGGCTAGCCGATGCGGCCGAGCAGGAGGTACTCCATGAGCGCCTTTTGCACGTGCATCCTGTTCTCGGCCTCGTCCCAGACGACCGATTGCGGGCCGTCGATGACCTCGGCCGTGACCTCTTCGCCGCGGTGCGCCGGCAGGCAGTGCATGAACAAGGCGTCGGGCTGCGCGGCGGCCATCATGTCGGCATCGACGCACCAGTCGATGAAGGCCTTGCGGCGCTCCTCGTTCTCGGCCTCGTAACCCATGCTGGTCCAGACATCGGTGGTCACCAGGTGCGCGCCATGGCAGGCGTCCATCGGATGGTCGAAGATCTTGACGCAGGCCGCGTTTGCGACGCCGGCGACCTTGGCATCGATCTCGTAGCCGCGTGGGCGTGCTGACGTGCAGCGTGAAGCCCAGGATGTCGGCGGCCTGCAGCCAGGTGTTGGCCATGTTGTTGCCGTCGCCGACCCAGGCCACCGTCTTGCCCTGGATCGGGCCGCGATGCTCGATGAAGGTGAATACGTCGGCCAGGATCTGGCACGGGTGGTATTCGTTGGTCAGGCCGTTGATCACCGGCACCCGCGAGTGCGCGGCAAAGCCTTCCAGCTTGGCCTGCTCGAAGGTGCGGATCATCACGATGTCGACCATGCGGCTGATCACGCGCGCGGTGTCCTGCACCGGCTCGGCGCGGCCGAGGTGGCTGTCGCCGGTGGTCAGGTGCACCACCGAGCCGCCCATCTGGTACATGCCGGCCTCGAAGCTGACGCGCGTGCGCGTGCTGGCCTTCTCGAAGATCATGGCCAGCGTGCGGTCCACCAGCGGCTGGTACTTCTCGTAGTTCTTGAATCGCGTCTTGATGGCGCGTGTGCGCTCGAAGAGGTAGGCGTACTCCTCGGCACGCAGGTCCTTGAACTGCAGGTAGTGCTTCATCAGCGCATCACCGGGTTTCATGGCTGGGCTGGGTCAGGAATCGCCGCACCAGCGGCGCGAGCAGCGCAACCACCTGCGCGGCTTCGTCGGCGCTGATGATCAGTGGCGGCAGCAGGCGAATCACGCGCTCGGCCGTGACGCTGATCAGCAGGCCCGCTTCGCAGGCCTGGCCGAGCAGGTCGCCGCAGGGCCGGTCCAGCTCGATGCCGATCATCAGCCCGGCGCCACGAATCTCCTTGACGCCGGCCAGGCCGGCGAATTCGCGCTCGAACCCGGCCTTCAACAGAGCGCCGACGCGCGTTGCATTGGCCAGCAGGCCGTCTTGCTCCATGATCGTCAGCGTCTCGACGCCGGCGCGCATCGCCAGCGGATTGCCGCCGAAAGTGGTGCCGTGATTGCCGGGGCCCAACACGGTGGCCGCCTTCGGGCCGCAAACCACCGCGCCGATCGGCACGCCCGACCCCAGGCCCTTGGCCAGCGGCATCACGTCGGGCTGGATGCCGGCCCATTGGTGGGCAAACCACTTGCCGGTGCGGCCGATGCCGCACTGCACCTCGTCGAGCATCAGCAGCCAGCCCTGTTCGTCGCAGATGCGGCGCAGGCTCTGCAGGTACTCCCAGCGCGCGGCATTGATGCCGCCTTCACCCTGGATCGTCTCCAGGAACACGGCGACCACGTTGGGCCGCGTCCTGCGCACGTCGTCGATGGCCGCCAGGTCGTTCAGCGGCACGCGCACGAAGCCTTCGACCAGCGGGCCGAAGCCGGCCTGCACCTTCGGGTTGCCGGTGGCCGACAGCGTGGCGATCGAGCGGCCGTGAAAGGCGGCCTCATAGACGATGATTTCGGGCCGTTCGATGCCCTTGTCGTGGCCGTACTTGCGCGCGATCTTGATCGCCGCCTCGTTGGCTTCGAGGCCGCTGTTGCAGAAGAAGGCATTGCTCAACCCCGACAGCGCGGTGAGCTTGGCCGCGAGTTGTTCCTGCAGCGGCACGTGGTAGTAGTTGCTGGTGTGGATCAGCTTGGCGATCTGGTCCTGCAGCGCGGGCACCAAGCGGGCATGCGCGTGGCCCAGCGTGTTGACGGCGATGCCGCCCAGCGCATCGAGGTACTCGCGGCCGTCGGTGTCCCACACGCGGCAGCCGCGGCCATGCGAAAGCGCGATCGGCAGGCGGCCGTAGGTCTTCATCACATGCGGTTCGGCGGCGGCGGTCATGTGGATCTTGCGAGGCCTCGGCGGGGAAAAACAAAGGCCGGCAGCGTCACCATCACGCGCCGGCGATGAAAGATTCTACGGTTGGGGTGGGCACTGCCACACTGACCCGAGGGGGCGTTGGCGAACCGGCTCCCGCGGGGCCGTGGGCTTCGCGCGGATGGGGCTGGCCGCCGTGCGCCAGAACGGAAACGAAAAAGCCCGCCGAGGCGGGCTTCTCAAGGGGCAAGCGAATCAGGCGGCGACGGCCAGCGCCTTGACCTTGGCAGCCAGGCGGCTCTTGTGGCGCGCAGCCTTGTTCTTGTGGAACATGCCCTTGTCGGCCACCGAGTCGATGACGCTTTGCGCCAGCGTGAACAACTCGCCCGCCTTGGCCTTGTCGCCCGTGGCCACGGCCTTCTGCACGTTCTTGACGACGGTGCGGAACTTGGAGCGCAGCGCCGTGTTGGCGGCATTGAGCTTCACGTCCTGGCGCGCGCGCTTGCGGCCCGAGGCGAGGCGAACGGTCTTCTTCTTGGCTTTGGACGTGGTGGCCATGCTGGAATGTTTGGAGCAGGTTTTGCGAAGTCCGCGAGTTTAGCACGGCGGCCCAGCAGACTGACCAGCCGTGCGGCCCAGCACGTTAGTACGCGCTATCTATAATCGCCGCGTTTCGGCCTTGCACTGACCCGCGTGCGGCCACACCGCATGAACCTGTTCAAGGCCGCTTCCACCGTTTCGCTGCTGACCCTGGCCTCGCGCATCACCGGGCTCGTGCGCGAACTGCTCGTCGCCGCGACCTTTGGCGCCAGCGCCGCCACCGACGCCTTCAACGTCGCATTCCGCATTCCCAACCTGCTGCGGCGGCTGTTTGCCGAGGGCGCCTTTTCGCAGGCCTTCGTGCCGATCCTGGCCGATACGCGGACCCGCGGCGGCGACGATGCCACGCGGCTGCTGATCAACGCGGTGGCCACCGTGCTGGCCTGGACGCTGCTCGTGACCTGCGCGCTCGGCGTGGTCGCCGCGCCCGTGATCGTCTGGCTGATGGCCTCGGGCCTGGCGCGCTTCGACGACGCGGTGGTGATGACGCGCTGGATGTTTCCCTATATCGGCTGCATGTCGCTGGTGGCATTGGCCGCCGGCATTCTCAACACCTGGAAGCGCTTTGCGGTGCCGGCGGCGACGCCGGTGCTGCTCAACCTGGCCGTGATCGGCGCGGCGTGGTGGGGTGTGCCGTGGTTCGACGGCTGGGGCATCACGCGGGTCTATGCCCTGGCCGCCGGCGTGATGCTCGGCGGCGTGCTGCAACTGGCGGTGCAGTTGCCGGCGCTGGCGCGGATCGGCTGTTTCCCGCGCATCGGCGTGTCGCCGGGCGCGTTGCGGCAGGCCTGGCGCCATCCCGGTATCGGCCGCGTGCTCAAGCAGATGGCGCCGGCCGTGCTGGGGGTGTCGGTGGCGCAGATCTCACTGGTCATCAACACCCAGATCGCATCGCACGTGGGTGTCGGTGCGGTGTCGTGGCTGACGTTCGCCGACCGCCTGATGGAGTTCCCGACGGCCCTGCTCGGCGTTGCGCTCGGCGTCGTCTTGCTGCCGCAACTGTCGGCCGCACAGGCAAGCGGCGACGCGCCCCGCTATACCGGGCTGCTCGACTGGGGCCTGCGTCTGGTGCTGTTGCTGGCATTGCCGTGCGCGGCGGCGCTGCTGGTCTTCGCCGAGCCGCTGGTGGCCGTGCTGTTCCATTACGGCGCTTTCAGCCCGCGCGACGTGGCGCAGACAGTGGCGGCGCTGCGCGGTTACGGCGTCGGACTGATCGGGTTGGTGGCGGTCAAGGTCCTGGCGCCGGGTTTCTATGCGCGCCAGGACATCCGCACACCGGTCAAGATCGCCGTGGCTGTGTTGCTGGCCACGCAGGCCATGAACCTGCTGTTCGTGCCCTGGCTCGGCCACGCCGGGCTGGCGCTTTCGATCGGACTGGGCGCACTGATCAACGCCGGCTGCCTGCTGATCGGCCTGCGCCGCGTCGGTGCCTACGCCCCGGCGCCCGGGTGGGCAGGCTTCCTGGCCCGTGTGCTGCTGGCCACCGCCGCATTGACCGCTGCACTCGTCTGGGCCGCCTGGCACTTCGACTGGATCGGCCTGGCCGCGCATTGGGGCTGGCGCATCGGCCTGATGGCGGCGGTGCTGGCCGGCGTGGCGCTGCTGTACTTCGGCCTGCTGGCGCTGCTGGGCATGCGCCCGCGCCAGTTCATGCGTCAGGCCTGACCTACACTTGCGGGGTATGAGCTCGCTGCGCTTCGAGGCGCCCTCGCTGCTGGACTACTTTGCCACGCTGGTGGCCGACGACAGCCAGTTCTCGCTGCTTGAAGCGGCGATCACGATCGGCCAGGACGACGATCCGCTGCTCGACGTACAGGGCGTGCTGTCGCAAATCGACGCGCTGGCGGCAACCCTCAAGCGGCGCCTGGCCGCCGATGCGAGCGCGATCCACCGGCTGCGCTGCCTGAACCGCTATTTCTTCCAGGAGTTGGGCTTTGCCGGCAACGTCAATGATTACTACGATCTGCAGAACAGCTACCTTCAGCGCGTGCTGGGCACGCGGCGCGGGATCCCGATCACGCTGGCACTGCTCTACATCGAGATCGCGCAGCAGATCGGACTGGATGCGCGCCCGGTGTCGTTCCCCGGCCATTTCCTCGTCAAGCTGAAGATGCCGCAGGGCGAAGTCATCATCGACCCGTTCAACGGCCAGTCGCTGTCGCGCGAGGCGCTCGAGGAGCGCCTGACACCGTACCGGCGGCGCCAGGGGCTGGTCGGGGAGTTCGAGGCGCCACTGGGGCTGTTCTTGCAGGCGGCGAGCGGGCGCGACGTGCTCGCGCGGATGCTGCGCAACCTGAAGGAAATCCATCGCAGCGCCGAAGACTGGCCGCGCTGCTGGCGGTGCAACAGCGGCTGGTGGTTCTGCTGCCCGAGGCCTGGGAAGAGCGGCGCGATCGTGGTCTGGCGTTGGCCGAGCTGGGCCATCGCGAGGCGGCGGTTGCCGATCTGAAGGCCTACCTCGAGCATCGTCCGGACGCCGAGGACGCCCGCGCGCTCGCCGAGCGCCTGATCGAAATGCACCACACCGACCCGCCGCCGCGGCTGCATTGAGGTCGGCGGCATGACGACACTCAGGCCAGGCCAACGTTGCAGGCTCGCCGGCGTCGCTCGCGCCCCGGTGGCGACGGTCGGGCTGCGGCCGCTGACACCCGTGCCGTCACCGTTCATCGCCGCGGCTGCGCTCGCCTGCGCGTTGCCGCCGGCGGTGGTATGGCTTGTATCGCGTCGCGCGTCGCGCGCGAACCGGCTGTTCCAGGGCTGAATGCGGTGCGACAGATTCCGCTGGCCATCGGTCCGACGCCGCTGCAGACCCTCGACGGCTTCGTGACCGGGGCCAACGGCGCGGCGTTGGCGCATCTGCGCGCGCTGGCGAGCTCATTGCCGCGCACGGTCGAACAGGCTGCGACGCCGTTGTACCTGTGGGGCCCGCGCGGCTGCGGCAAGACGCACCTGCTGCGCGCGCTGGCACGGGCCGCGCAGCAACGTGGCCTGCGCGCGGGCTGGTTCGATGCCGCAAGTCCCGCACCCTGGCAGTTCGACCCTGGCTGGTCGTTGCTGCTGCTCGACACCTGTGAGGCCCTCGACGAGATCCAGCAGCAGGCGGCCTTTGCGATGTTCATCGAGGCCACCACGGCCAACGTGCCGATCGCTGCGGCAGGAGCGCTGCCGCCGATCGACCTTGTTCTTCGCGACGACTTGCGCACCCGCCTCGGCTGGGGCCATGTCTTTGCCCTCGAACCGCTGGCCGAACCCGACAGCCGCGCGGCATCTGCGCCGCGAGGCCGACCGGCGCGGCATCTTCCTGTCCGACGAGGTGATGGATTTCCTGCTGACCCGCTTTTCGCGCGACCTGCAGCACCTGATGGCGCTGCTCGATCGGCTGGACGAGTTCGCCCTGTCGCAGCAGCGCGCCATCACGGTGCCGCTGCTCAAGCGCATGTTCGAGCAAGAGGGCGCCGCGCTGTGAACCTGGCTCTGTTCGACCTCGACGGCACATTGCTCGAGATCGACTCCGATCACGCTTTCGGCGACTTCATGGTCGCCATCGGCTGGGTCGATGCCGAGGCGTTCCGGCGTCGCAACGATGCCTTCTATGACGACTATCAGGCCGCGCGGCTGGACATCGACGCCTACATCGACTTTGCCACCGCCCCCTGGCGCGAGCGCGACGAGGCGCAGGTACTGGCCATGCGCGGGCGTTTCATGCGCGAGGTCGTGCAGCCCGCGCTCGACGAGCGTGCGCTCGCGCTGGTGCGCCGCCACCAGGCCGCGGGCGACCGCACGGCCATCGTGACGGCAACCAATGAATTCATCACGCGGCCCATCGCGCAGGCCTTCGGCGTGGCCGAACTGATCGCCGTCGAACTGGTGCGCGACGACAATCGGCGCGTCACCGGTGCGGTGCGCGGGGTGCCGTCGTTTCGTGAGGGCAAGGTCGTGCGTGTCGAGCAATGGCTGGCCGGGCAGGGCTTGCGGCACGCCGATTTCGATCGCATCACCTGCTATGGCGACTCGACCAACGACCTGCCGCTGCTCGAGTGGGCGACGCATCCGGTGGCGACCAATCCCGCGCCGGCGCTGGCTGCGCTGGCGCGCGAGCGCGGCTGGCCCGTATTGAACCTGTTCAAAGAACAACAACCATGATCCGAAAATTCATCGACAAGCTGCTGCGCAAGGCGCCGTCCGCCGCGCCCAAGGGCACGCGGATCCCGCTGGGCAAGCGGGTCGAAGTCGGTGCCGCCGAACACGGCATCGACGCCGATCTCCTCGACGAACGCGCTGTCAAGGTGGTGCGCACGCTGCAGGAAGCCGGGCTTTGCCGCCTACATCGTCGGCGGCGCGGTGCGCGACCTGCTGGTCGGCCGGCGGCCGAAGGACTTCGATGTCGCCACCGATGCCACGCCCGAGCAGGTCAAGGGGCTTGTTTCGCCGCGCCTTCATCATCGGTCGGCGCTTTCGCATCGTGCACGTGGTGTTCGGCCGCGGGCGCGAGCACGAGGTCATCGAGGTCTCGACCTTTCGTGCCTACCTCGACGCCGAGCAGGCCGAGCAAGTCGGTGCCAACGAAAAGGCCTCGCGCAGCGAGTTGGCAGGCAAGACCCACGTCGTGGATGCCGCGGGCCGTGTCCTGCGCGACAACGTCTGGGGGCCGCAGATCGAAGACGCCGCGCGGCGCGACTTCACCATCAACGCGATGTACTACGACCCGGTGACGCAAGTCGTGATCGACTACCACGGCGGCATCAAGGACATCAAGAAGGGCGCGCTGCGAATGATCGGCGACCCGGTGACGCGATACCGCGAAGACCCGGTGCGCATCGTCCGTGCCGTGCGCTTCGCCGCCAAGCTCGGCTTTCACATCGAACCCGCCACGCGCGCGCCGATCCGCGAAATGGCGACGCTGCTCGACAACGTGCCGGTGTCGCGGCTGTTCGATGAGCTGTTCAAGCTGTTGCAGACCGGCCACTCGCTGGCCAGCGTGGCCGAACTGCGCAAGCAGGGCCTGCATCGGCAATTCCCGTTGCTTGCGCCGCTGATGGTCGACGGCATCAAGCACAAGGACCACCGGGTCCAATTCATTGAAGCCGCGCTGGCCGATACCGATGCACGGGTCGAACAGGACAAGGGCGTGGCGCCCAGCTACCTGCTGGCCTGCCTGCTCTGGCACGAGGTTCGTGATCGCTGGCAGGCGGCGCAACAGGCCGGCGAGCACACCATGCCGGCTTTGCAGGCAGCCATCGATGCGGTGTTCGACGCACGCGTCGGCGACATCTCGGGCCGCGGCAAGCTGGGCACCGACATGCGCGAGATCTGGCTGATGCAGCCGCGCTTCGAGCGCCGCAGCGGCAGCGACACCGTATTCGCTGATCGATCAGGCGCGCTTTCGCGCCGCGTACGACTTCCTGCGCCTGCGTGCCGATACGGGCGAGATCGATGACGAACTGGCCGACTGGTGGGAGGACTTCTCGCTCGGCAGCGGCGAAGAGCGCGAGGCCCTGATTGCCGCGGCGCGCGAGGCGCAACGCAGCCAGCCGCGCGAGCCGGGCGAGCGACGGCAGGTGCGTATGCCGCGCGAGGCCCGCGACGCCGACGATCGGCACGACGACATCGATACCGTGCCGAATGGCCTGAACGCCGTCGAGCGCACAGGCGGCGGCGACAGCGCGCCGGCCAAGAAGCGCCGCCGACGCCGCCGAAAACCCGGTGCGGGTGGTACGGCGCGGCCGGCGCCCGGCAACTCCGGCTGACCGCGGCCGGACCAGGATGACAAAGGCAGAGCGGGTCTTCGTCGGCCTGGGCGCCAATCTCGGCGACGCCGTGCACAGCGTGCGCGCGGCGTTGCTGCAACTGGGCGCGTTGCCACGGACCGTGGTCGTTGCCGCCTCGTCGCTGTACCGCAGCGCGCCGCTCGATGCCGATGGCCCGGACTATGTCAATGCCGTGGCCGAGCTGCGTACCGAACTCGAGCCCGACGAACTGCTCGTGCACAGCTGCAGGCGCTGGAGCAGCGCTTCGGCCGGCAGCGCCCGCACCGCAATGCGCCGCGTACGCTGGACCTCGATCTGCTGTACTTCGGTGAGCGCCGCGTCGCGTCGCCGGCACTGAGCGTGCCGCATCCGCGCCTGCACGAGCGCGCGTTCGTGCTTGCGCCGCTGTCCGAGCTGGCGCCCGGCCTGCCATGCCCGGGCGGGCTTGACGTGGCGCAATCCCTGGCGCTGCGGGCGGCGCAACGCATCCGTCGAATCACCGATTGACCGGCGTCGGGCGCACGGCCCCGATTACACTCGCGCCGATTCAATTCGATCGCAGCCGCACCAGCGCGGCCGGAGGACCCTGCATGCTGTTCGGCAAACTGATGCCGCGCGAAGGAAACTTCTTCGAGCTCTTCAACGAGCATGGTCGCTTCATCGCCGCGGGCGCGCGCGCTTTCATGGCCATGATCGAGAACTATTCCGATCCCGCGCTGCGCCAGCAACATGCCGACGACGTCGACATGGCCGAGCGTGCCGCCGACAAGATCACGGCCGAGGTCAACCGCCTGTTGCACAAGACCTTCATCACGCCGATCGATCGCGAGCAGATCCACGGCCTGATCAATGCGATGGACGACGTGCTCGACCTGCTGCAGGACGCCACCGAGACCATGTCGCTGTACGACGTGCGCGAACTCACGACCGAGGTGGTGCGTCTGGGCGAACTGTCGGTACGCTGCTGCGAGCGGGTGGCGAATGTGGTCACGATGATGCCCAAGCTCGGCCAGCCCGAGGTGGCCGAGGCCGCGCTGAAGATCTGCGAGGAGATCGACCACCTCGAGTCCGACGCCGACCGCGTGATGCGCGCCGCGATGAGCCGGCTGTTCCGCGAACAGCCCGACGTGCGCGAGCTGATCAAGCTGAAGGCGATCTACGAGCAACTGGAGTCGATCACCGATCGCTGCGAGGACGTCGCCAACCTGATCGAGGGCGTGGTCCTCGAGAGTTCCTGACTGCGTTGCGGGCGCGCGCCTGATGCACGCGATCCAGGTCTCCTTCTGGGTCATCGCCCTGCTGGTGGCGCTGGCCGTCGTGTTCGACTTCATGAACGGCTTCCACGATGCGGCGAACTCGATCGCGACCGTGGTCTCGACCGGGGTGTTGAAGCCGCACCAGGCGGTGGCCTTTGCGGCCTTCTTCAACTTCGTCGCCCTGTTCATCTTTCAGTTGAAGGTGGCGGCGACGGTGGGCAAGGGCATCGTGATGCCTGGCGTGGTCGATCACTACGTGGTCTTCGGTGCGCTGATCGGTGCCATCATCTGGAACATCGTGACGTGGTGGTACGGCATACCGTCGTCGAGCTCGCACGCGTTGATCGGCGGCATCGTCGGCGCCGTGATGGCCAAGTCGGGCGCCGGATCACTGGTTGCCGCCGGGGTCTGGAAGACGGTCGCCTTCATCCTGGTATCGCCGCTGCTGGGCTACACCCTGGCTTCGCTGATGATGGTGGCCGTCGCCTGGCTCTTCCGCCACAAGCGGCCGCAGAGGATCGACGCCGCCTTCCGTCGCCTGCAGCTCGTTTCGGCCGGCCTGTACAGCCTGGGCCATGGCGGGAACGACGCGCAAAAGACCATCGGCATCATCTGGATGTTGCTGATCGCAACCGGCTATGCCAGCGCGACGGACAGCTTTCCGCCCGGCTGGGTGATCTGGAGCTGCTACATCGCGATTGCGTTTGGGCACCATGTTCGGCGGTTGGCGCATCGTCAAGACGATGGGGCAGAAGATCACCAAGTTGAAGCCGGTGGGCGGGTTCTGCGCCGAGACCGGCGGGGCCATCACGTTGTTCCTGGCCTCCGGCCTGGGCATCCCCGTGTCGACCACACACACCATCACCGGGGCCATCGTCGGCGTCGGGTCGACCCGGCGCGCCTCGGCGGTGCGCTGGGGCGTGGCCGGCAATATCGTCTGGGCCTGGATCTTCACGATCCCGGCTTCGGCGCTGATGGCCGCGCTGGCGTACTGGGTCGGCCGCGTGCTGCTCTGAGCGTGGCGCTATGGCTGACTGTGGCCCTCTTCGACCTGTGACTCGAAGTAGCGCTGGCCGCTGAAGGCGACGGTGGCCATCAGCGCCGTGGCGCCGACGATCAGCGCCGCGACCACGCCCAGCACCGGGCCCCAACCGGTGGCGTGTGACGCGGCACCGGGGTTGTGGCGCGCGTCCCAGCGTTCGTCGGGTAGCAGGCCGTAGAGGATCGCGCAGAGCGCGCCCTGCGTCAGCATCAGCCCCAGCAGCGGCAGCAGCAGCCAGGCCACGCGGTCGTCCTGGCCGAGTTCGAGCATGCGCTGCACGCCCACCAGGCCGGCCAGCGTCGGCGGCAGGTGCAGCCAGGCGAATGCGTCACGGCTGCCATTCAAGTACAGGCGGTGCAGCCCCAGACTGCCGCCGAGCAGCGCGATCCAGGTCGCCAGCGTCTTCGACTTGTAGCGGGCCATCAGTTGTCGAGCGGCGCGGCATGCGCTGCCTTGGCCAAGACCGCGCTGCATGAGCACGACGTCGAGCCAGCGGTCGAACTTCCAGCCCGCCGCCTTGAACAGCCCCGCCGGCTCGAAGCCGCAGGCGCGATGCACTGCGATCGACCCTGCATTGGCCGTGTCGCCGATGACGGCCAGCATTTGCCGCGCACCGCGTGCGGCGCACTGCGCCAGCAATTCGGCCAGCAACACGCGGCCAACGCCCTGACCCTGCGCGGCAGGGTCGAGGTAGATCGAGTCTTCGAGGCAGAAGCGGTAGGCGCGGCGCGGCCGGAAGTGATTGGCGTAGGCGTAGCCCAGCACCTGGCCGCCGCGTTCGGCCACCAGCCAGGGCAGGCCCTTGGCCAGCACGTCGTCGCGACGGCGAGCCATCTCGGCGCCGTCCGGCGCATCGAGCTCGAAGGTGCCAGTGCCCTGGTCCACCGCCAAGCCGTAGATCCGGGTGATGGCGGGCAGGTCGGCGACGGTGCTCGGGCGGATGATCAGGGGCTGCATGGTATGGGCGCTGGCTGGCAGGAGCTGCGAGTCTATAATGCGCGGTTTTCGGCGACGGCTGGTCAGGTGACCGGCGTATCTACGGCGCCGAACTGTGTGCTGTTCCCATCAGCAGCGCATCACCGGCCAGTGTGTCTCCTGGCGCGGCGCGCGATCAAGTTCGAGCTTCGAGGTAAGTGCCCCATGGTTGTCATCCGTCTGTCCCGTTCCGGCGCCAAGAAGCGCCCGTTCTACAACATCGTGGTCGCCGATTCGCACGAGCGCCGCGACGGTCGATTCATCGAGCGCGTGGGCTTCTACAACCCGGTCGCTGCCGGTGGCGAGCAGCCGCTGCGCGTGGCGACCGACCGCATTGCCTACTGGACCGGCGTGGGTGCCCAGGTGTCGCCGACCGTGGCGCGGCTGGTCGGCCAGGCCAAGGCCAGCGCCTGACGCCCGGCCGCGCGGCTGTATGGCGACGCCGCCGTCGCTGAACGCCGCGTCGGGCGATTTGCCGTCGTTCCCGGCCGACGCGATCGAGGTTGGCCGCATCGTCGGTGCCTGGGGCATCAAGGGCGCGTTCAAGGTGCAAGCGCACGCCCGCGACCCGCAAGCGCTGTTTTCCTCGCGGCGCTGGTTCCTGCAGCCGCCGCCAGGCCCGCGGCGTTCGGTGCCGCCGCTGTTGCGCGTCACCCAGGTGCGTGAACAGGCGTCGATGGTGGTCGCCAACGCGCAGGAAGTGGCCGACCGCGACGCTGCCGAGGCACTGACCGGCTCAGCGGTGTTCGTTTCGCGCGCCAGCTTTCCAAGTGCCGGTGACGGCGAGTACTACTGGGTCGATCTGGTCGGCCTTGCGGTCCTCAATCGCGAGGGCGACTTGCTCGGCCACGTGACTGGCCTCATCGACACCGGCGTACACAGCGTCTTGCGCGTGCGTCGCGCCGATGCGGCCGCGGACGCGGCGGTGGAGGCCGCCGAGCGCCTGATCCCCTTTGTCGCGGCTTACGTCGACAGCGTCGATCTTGCGGCTGGGCAAATCCGCGTCGACTGGGGCCTGGAGTACTGACGCTGCGATGCGCTTCGACGTCATCACCTTGTTTCCGGAACTGTTCGCGCCGCACCTCGCGCTGGGCGTGACACGGCGCGCGTTCGAGGCCGGCCAGGTCGATGTCCGCCTGTGGCCCCTGCGCGAGCATGGCGAGGGCGCATACAAGCGCGTCGACGACCGCCCGTTCGGCGGCGGCCCAGGCATGGTCCTGCTGGCCGAACCGCTGGCGCACGCGCTCGCCGCGGCGCTGGCCGACCGCGCCGGGACGGCGCCTGCGGTGATCCACTTCACCCCGGCGGGTCGTCGACTCGACCAGGCTTTGGTGCGTGAGTTGGCCGCCGGACCGGGTGCCGTGCTGCTGTGCGGCCGCTATGAAGGCATTGATCAGCGCTTTCTCGACCGCCACGTGACGCTCGAATTGAGCCTGGGAGACTTCGTGCTGTCGGGGGGCGAATTGCCGGCGTTGGCATTGCTCGACGCCGTGGCTCGACTACAGCCCGGCGTGCTGGGCGACGAGCAATCGCACCTGCAGGACAGCTTTGGCGCCGACGGACTGCTCGACTGCCCGCATTACAGCCGGCCCGAGGTATTGCCGGCGACACTGGGCGCCGCGGCGGTGCCGGCGGTGCTGTTGTCGGGCCACCATGGCGAGATCGCGCGCTGGCGCCGCGAACGCGCGCTCGAGCTCACGGCGCGGCGCCGCCCCGATCTCATCGCTGCCGCGCGGGCCGCGGGCCGGCTCAGCCCCGCCGACGAGTGCTTTCTGAACTCGCTGCGGCTATAATCCAAGGCTTTTCGATCCTCTGCCGGGACAGCGCGGCCAAACACCGTTTGGTCTGTGCATACAGCCCTCAACAAATCGCCGGCACGATCACCAGGAGAACTTCACGTGGATCTGATCCAAACCCTCGAGCAGGAAGAAATCACCCGCCTGGGCAAGAAACTGCCCACCTTCGCCCCCGGCGACACGGTGATCGTCAGCGTCAACGTCGTCGAAGGCACGCGCAAGCGAGTGCAGGCCTACGAGGGCGTGGTGATTGCCAAGCGCAATCGCGGCCTGAATTCGAGCTTCATCGTGCGCAAGATCTCCAGCGGCGAAGGCGTCGAGCGCACTTTCCAGCTGTACAGCCCGCTGATCGCCGGCATCGAAGTCAAGCGCCGCGGCGACGTGCGTCGCGCCAAGCTCTACTACCTGCGCGATCGCTCGGGCAAGTCGGCGCGCATCAAGGAAAAGCTCGCCTGAGCCGCATGCCATCGGCATCGAACAGGGCCGCCGCAGGGCGGCTTTGTCGTTTGCGCTCTATGCTCTCTGAAATGACAGCGGCAAACACGATCCGCCCACCGATCCTCGACCCGCATGCGGTGCCGGTGCTCGGCAACGACGGCCACCTGCCGGCGGTCGACGCGTCCCAGCTCAGCGCCGCGGCGCTGCGCCGGCGCTTCGCGTCGCCGCCGGCATGGGTGCCCGAGACGCGCGGCGACGGCCGGCTGTTCGAGGGCCGCGAGCGCAAGGCGGCGTCGGTCCTGGTGCCGCTGGTCGAGCGCGACGGCGGCCTGACCGTGCTGCTGACGCAACGCACCGCGCACCTGCGCGACCATGCCGGTCAGATCAGCTTTCCCGGCGGGCGCGCCGAATCGACAGACAGCGACGCCGTCACCACGGCGCTGCGCGAGGCCGAAGAAGAAGTCGGCCTGGCGCACCAGCATGTCGAGATCATCGGCTCGCTGCCCGAATACCGCACGGTCACGTTCTACGACGTGACACCGGTGGTGGCCCTGGTGCGGCCGACCTTCACGCTGGCGCTCGATGCCCGTGAGGTGGCCGATGCCTTCGAGGTGCCGCTGTCGTTCCTGATGACGCCGGCCAACCACCGGCGGCATGTGTTCGAGGCCGGCGGCCATCGCCGCGAGTTCCTGTCGATGCCGTGGCCGCGGCCCGATGGGCGCGGCGAGCCCTATTTCATCTGGGGGGCGACGGCCGCCATGTTGCGCAACCTGTACCGCTTTCTCAGCGCCTGAGCTGCGTATCATCGCGGCCGATGAGCTTCTTCGCCGTCCTCTTCGCGCTGATCATCGAGCAGCTCAGGCCGCTGCCGCGCGACAACTGGATTCACGACACACTGGTTTCCTGGGTTGGCTGGACCGGGCGCAACTTCGATGCCGGCCGCGAACGGCATGCCATCGTCGTCTGGTGCATCACGGTGTTGAGCCCGGCACTGGCCGCCGCTGCGCTGTACCAGGTGGCTGCGCACTACAGCCTGCTGGCAGCGCTGGCCGTGAACGTGGCGGTGCTCTACCTCACGCTCGGTTTTCGCCAGTTCAGCCACTTCTTCACCGACATCCGCGACGCGCTCGCGCGTGGCGACGAAGATGCGGCGCGCGGCTTGCTAGGGCAATGGCTCCATCTGGACGCCAGCGAGCTGCCGCGCACCGAACTGCTGCGCCATGTCCTCGAGCACGCGCTGCTCGCCGCGCACCGCCATGTGTTCGGCGTGTTCTTCTGCTTCATTGCCTTGTCGGCGCTCGGGCTCGGGCCCGCCGGCGCGGTGGCCTATCGCATGGCCGAATTCGCCGGCCGCTACTGGACCTTCAAGAGCCACACGCTCGACGCACCGGCCAACGAGCGGCTGATGCAGTTGTCGCGACGGCTGTTCAGGCTGATCGACCATGTGCCCACGCGCTTGACGGCCTTCGGCTTTGCGATCGTCGGCAACTTCGAGGAGGCCATCAACGGCTGGCGACGCGATGCCGGTCTCTGGCTGCATGCCAACGAAGGCATCCTGCTGGCCGCTGCCGCCGGCGCCATCGGTGTGCAACTCGGCGGCCAGACCGCACCCGGTGTCACACCGGACCGCTCGAAGACCTTCGACCGCGGCAGTGACCCGGAAGCCGCCGGCGCCACCGGCTCGACGGCCGGCGTGCCGGCGCAGGCCGGTCACTTGCAAAGCGTGGTCGGTCTGGTCTGGCGTTCGGTGGTGCTGTGGATGTTGCTGGCCGCCCTGTTGTCGCTGGCGCACCTGCTGGGCTGACGTCGGCCTTCGGGCCGCCGAACGGTCACCATTTCGTGCGTGCCAGCTCGTCGCAGATTTCGCCGTAGATGCGCCAGCGCGAGGCGCTGACTTCGCCGCGTTCCACCGCCGCGATCACGCCGCAGCCGGGCTCCTGCCGGTGGCTGCAGTTGTAGAAGCGGCAGTTGGCGACGTGCGCGCGCAGGTCGGGCATCAGCAGCGGCAGTTGCTGCGCGTCGATGTGGCGCAGGCCGAACTCCTGAAAACCCGGCGAGTCGATCAGCGCGCCCTTGCGCTGGCCGTCGAGCCAGTACCAGGTGCTGGTCGTCGTCGTGTGGCGCCCGGAGTTGAGCGCCTGCGACACCTCGCCGACCTGTGCCGCGGCATTCGCAACCATCAGATTGATCAGGGTGCTCTTGCCGGTGCCGCTGGGGCCGAGCACGAGCGTCGTGCGCTCGGCCAGTATCGGCGCGAGCAATGCGCGTGCCGCGTCGGGGTCGCCCTTGAGCGCCGTCTCGATGACGCTGACACCCATGGCACGGTATGGTTGCAGCCGTTCGCGGGCCATGGCCGCCTGCGGCAGGTCGCTCTTGTTGAGCAGCACCTGAACGGCAATGCCGGCGCTGTCGGCCGCGATCAGCGCGCGCGCGAGTTGCGTTTCGGAGAACATCGGCTCGCCGGCCACCAGCACCAGGATCTGGTCGAGGTTGGCCGCAAACGACTTCGTGCGCCAGTCGTCCTGGCGGAACAGCAGATTGCGCCGCGGCTCGATGTGCTCGACCACGCCCTCGTCGCCCGCCGGCTGCCAGCGCACCAGGTCGCCGACGACGCAGTCACTCTTCTTGCCGCGCAGGTGGCAGGCCAGGCGTTCGCCGTCCGGCGTTTCGACGACCACATGGCGGCCATGCGCGGCCACCACGCGGCCCACATCGAGTGCGGCGAACTTACTCAAATGACATGTGCCCCTCGGGGGCAGCGAACGTAATGGGCGTGGGGGCTCAAAGCAAGGCATCCACTTTGGCGGCACAGATGAAGTCATTGAGCGAGATGCCGCCGACCGAGTGCGTGTTGAAGCGCAGCGTGCATCGGTTGTAGCCGAACGCGGTGTCGGGGTGGTGGTCTTCGCGATGGGCGATCCAGGCCACGGCGTTGACGAAGGCCAGCGTGTGGTGGTAGTCGGGAAAGCGAAAGGTCTTCTCGATCGCGCCGTCGACGAGCGACCAGCCGTCGACCCGCAGCAGATGCGCGGCGATCTCGCCGGCATCCATGGCCGCCGGGCCCGCCAGCGGCTTGCAGTGCAGGGCGGCCAGTTCGTTCATGCAGGCTCGTGCTTCAGCGCCGCGAGCCGCTCGCTCGCCGGCGGGTGCGAATAGTAGAACGCGCGCATACAACGGGTCGGGTGTCAGTGTGCCGGCATTGTCCTCGTGCAGCTTGAGCAGCGCGTTGGCCAGGTCGCGGCCGCTGGCCTGCGCGCAGGCGTAGGCGTCGGCCTCGAACTCGTGCCGGCGTGACACGAGCGCCGCCAGCGGCACGAGCAGGAAGCCCAGGGGCGGCAGTGCCAGCATGAACAGCAGCAGCGCCAGCGCGTCGTTCGGTGCAGCCAGGTTCGGCGTGACGCCCAGGCCGCCGTAGAACCAGGGCTGCTGCGACAACCAGCCGAGCAGCGCCAACGCAGCCAGGCTGAGCGCGAAGATCACGGCCATGCGCTTGGGCACATGGCGCAGCTTGAAGTGTCCGAGCTCGTGCGCCAGCACGGCTTCGACTTCGCCTGCCGTCAGGCGCGCCAGCAGCGTGTCGAAGAAGACCACTCGCTTGGCCGCGCCAAGGCCGGTGAAGTAGGCGTTGGCGTGCGCCGAGCGGCGGCTGCCGTCCATCACGAACAGGCCCTTGGCCGCAAAACCGCAGCGCGTCATCAAGGCCTGCACACGCTGCTTCAGCGACTCGTCGGGCAGCGGTTCGAACTTGTTGAACAGCGGCGCGATCACGGTCGGGTAGAGCACCAGCATCAGCAGCTGAAAGGCGACCCATGCCAGCCACGCCCACAGCCACCACCAGGCGCCGGCGCTGGCCATGAGCCACAGCACCAGCGCGGCCATCGGCAGGCCGATCAGCGCGCCGACGAGCAGGCCCTTGGCCGTATCGGCGAGGTACAGCCGCCAGGTCGTGCGGTTGAAGCCGAAGCGCTGCTCGATGCGAAACGTGTTGTACAGCTCGAAAGGCGCATCGAGCAGGCCTGCGATCACGGCGAACGACGACCAGCAGCGCCAGCTGGTAGGCCAGATCGCCCAGCCGCGGCTGGACTGCGTCGCGCACCGCGGCGTTGAGTGCATCCAGCCCGCCCAACAGCGTCCAGCCCAGCAGCAGGGCGGTGCCCAAGGCCAGCGTGACGAGGCCAAAACGCGAACGCACGATGGTGTAGTCGGCGGCCTTCTGGTGCGCGGCCAGCGTGACCGTGTCGGCAAATGCGGTCGGCACGGCCCCGCGGTGCGCGGCCACATGGCGCATCTGCCGCGACGCCAGCCAGAACTTGAGCACCACCGTCAGCAGCAGCGTGACGGCGAAGGCGACGGAGATCCAGAGCGAGGGCTGCATAGGGCGCGCAGTGTAGGCCTGACACAATGTTCGCATGGCCGCCCCGGAGATCACCCATGAGCGAAACGACCCTGCCCAAGAACGACAGCAATCTGGTCTGGATCGACCTCGAAATGACCGGTCTGTACCCCGACCGCGACCGCATCATCGAGATTGCCGTGGTCGTCACCGATGCCCAGGTCACGACCCGCGTCGAAGGCCCGGTCTTCGCCATCCACCAGAGCGACGCCACGCTGGCCGCGATGGATGCCTGGAACCAGGGCACGCACGGCAAGAGCGGGCTGATCGACCGCGTCAAGGCCTCGGAGATCGACGAGGCCCATGCCCAGGCCCAGGTGATCGAGTGGCTGTCCCAGTACGTCAAGGCCGGCAAGAGCCCGATGTGCGGCAACTCGATCTGCCAGGACCGGCGCTTCCTGGCCAACCACATGCCCGCGCTCGAGGCCTTCTTCCACTACCGCAACCTCGATGTCAGCACGCTGAAGGAACTGGCGCGGCGCTGGAAGCCTGCCGTGCTCGAAGGCGTGAAGAAGGCGCAGGCGCACACGGCACTGGCCGATGTGCACGAGTCGATCGACGAGTTGCTGCACTACCGACAACACCTGCTGGCCGTCTAGGGCCCAGTCCGTGCCGCCGGCTGCGGTGTGGACGGGCGCTGGCCGCTCAAGCCGCCCGCTGGCGCAACGCCCTCAGCAGCGCGACGACTTCCTCATCCGGCCGCGCCGCGACCTTGCGGTACTCGGCGCCGCCCGGCGTGCGCGTCAGCAGGTTCAACTCGATCAGTTCGCGTCGCAGCAGGCAGTGGTCGCCGAAGGCGTGATGCGTGTTGAGCACCTCGTTGACCTCGCGCTCGCTGTAGCGGCGCTTGGCGTCGAAGCGCAGCCACAGGCCCCACAACACCAGCAGCTGCAGGGCACGTTTGGTCGGCCAGCGGGCGAGTCGGCCTGGTCGTCGAACAGGCGCAACGCGCGGTTGGCGGCTTCGCTCAGCGTGGCGTCGCGTGGGCCGCGCGTCGGCGCCGCGACGCGTGGCAGATTCGTCGCCCGCGTGGCGCGCAGCGCCTGCACGTTGCGGTGCCCGGCCGCGCGAGCCAGCAGGTTGAGCATCTCGACATGGCTGGGTGCACCCATGCCTTGCGCATGGCGCTCGGCCCACTGCATGCGCAGGGTCTTGGCGAAGGTCGACAAATCGGCCGCGACGAGCGGCGTGAGTTCACGGGGCATGGTGGTGGCACTCCATCAAGCTGCGCACGAAACCCTCACGGGTGCCGGAGGTTGCCCTTGCCGGCCGGGCGCAACGGGGCACCTGACCAAGAATGAGTTCGCGGCAGGTTTAGCGCGAGCGGTCTCGCGGGCAACGCCTGGGTGATCTGCCGACCCGGAGCGAAGTCTAGCGCCTCGCGATTACGGGCAAACCCGAATTCGGCTACAATGCGGCCACGGCTTCGATGACGTTTGTGTCGAAGCCGTTCGTTCATCCCCTCTGGCCTGGTGCACTTCGCCATCTCGGCGTCTGGTGCGTGCCGCTCTGAATGCAGATGCGGACGTTGGTTGGCGGCGATGCCGTCGCTTGGACCCGTCCGTTGCTGGTGCCGCCTCAGGCATCCACGTTCAGCCTGCCGCGACTTGACTCAGCGCGTGCGCTTCGGTGCACGCGCCGGTGTGTGCCTGCGTGCGTGCGCTGAATCCGAAAGAGCTACCGAGATGTTCACCGAAAACCAGATCGAACAAGATGACCAGGGCGCCGCCGCGGTGCCCATTCCCGCCGTGCCTGCCAAGCCGAGCGGATTTGCCGCCATCGCATTGCATGCCGCGCTGCACCGTGCGCTGGCCGACGCCGGCTACACCACGCCGACCGACGTGCAGGCGCGCGCCATCACACCGGCGCTGGCCGGACGCGACTTGCGCGTCTCGTCGTCGACCGGCAGCGGCAAGACCGCTTCGTTCGTGCTGCCCGCGCTGCAAGGCGTGCTCGACGTTCGCGCCAGCGGCGAGCGCCGCGAACGCGGCATCGTGTACGGCCCGCGCGTGCTGGTGCTGACCCCGACCCGCGAATTGGCGATCCAGGTTTCCAAGGCCACCGACACCTACGGCCGCCACGTGCAGGGCCTGCGGGTGGCGACCGTCGTCGGCGGCGTGCCCTACGGTGCGCAATTGAAGGCCATGCGCGGCCCGCTCGACGTGCTGATCGCCACGCCGGGCCGCCTGATCGACCATGTCAAGAGCGGCAAGCTGGTGCTCGACAACGTGGCCATGCTGGTGCTCGACGAAGCCGACCGCATGCTCGACATGGGCTTCATCGACGACATCCGCTTCATCGCCGAGTGCATCCCGAAGACGCGCCAGACCATGATGTACAGCGCCACCTTCGCCGGCAATGTCGGCCGCCTGGCCAGCGAACTGCTGAAGGCCGACGCGCAGACCATCGCCGTGACCTCGCACACCGACACCCACGAGCACATCGAGCAGCGCCTGCACTGGGCCGACGACGGCCGCCACAAGCAGGCCCTGCTCGACCACCTGTTGACGACCAAGGAAGTCGACCAGGCGCTGGTCTTCACCAGCACCCAGCGCGACGCCGACTGGCTCGCCGACCGCCTGGCCGACATGGGCCATGCGGTGGCATCGCTGCACGGCGGCCTGCCGCAGGGCCGGCGCAACCATGTGCTGCAGGGCCTGCGCTCGCGCAAGTTGCGCGTGCTCGTGGCCACCGACGTGGCCGCGCGCGGCATCGACGTGCCGACCATCAGCCATGTCATCAATTTCGGCTTGCCGATGAAGGCCGAGGACTACGTGCACCGCATCGGCCGCACCGGCCGCGCCGGCCGCCAGGGCCTGGCCGTGACGCTGGCCGAAGCGGGCGACGCCGGCATGATCCGGCGCATCCAGCAGTTCACGACGCAGAACATCCCGGTGGCGACGATCACCGGCCTGGAGCCGAAGAAGGCCGCGCCGCGCACGACCGGCGGCGGTGGCGGGTTCCGTAGTGAGGGCGGTTTCGGCGGCGCCAGGCCATTCGACCGCAAGCCGCGTTTCGGCGCGCCGGCCGGCGCACGCAAACCGGGCAGCGGTTTCAAGACCAAACGCCCGAGCAGCAGCCCGTTCAGCCGCTGAGCGGCCACGCCAGGCAAAGCCCCTGTGCCACGCACAGGGGCTTTTTTCGTGCGCCGCGCGATGCTTGTCGGCTGTCGATAATGCGGCCGATGTAAGGAGCTGACGGCGCCCGCGACCACTGGTGCGGATCCAAGGAGCAACGCATGGCAACTGAATTCATCACCCTCGGCGGCGGCTGTTTCTGGTGCACCGAGGCGGTGTACGAGCAGGTCGATGGCGTCGTCGCCGTCGAGTCCGGCTACAGCAATGGGCATCTACCCAACCCGAGCTACGAGCAGGTGTGCGGCGGCGACACCGGCCACAACGAAGTCGTGCGCGTGACGTTCGACAACAGCCGCATCACGTTGCGCGAGGTGCTCGAGATCTTCTTTCACGTCCACGACCCGACCACCCTGAACCGCCAGGGCAACGACACGGGCACGCAGTACCGCTCGGGCATCTACTTCAACGATGCCGAGCAGGAGCGCGTGGCGCGTGTGGTGCTGGCCGAGGCCAATGCGGCGCACCGCGGCCGCGTCGTCACCGAGGTCAAGCCGCTGGCCAACTACTCGCGTGCCGAGGACTACCACCAGCATTACTTCGCCAACCACCCCGGCCAGGGTTACTGCGCCTTCGTCGTGGCGCCCAAGGTGGAGAAGTTCAAGCGCACCTTTGCCGCACGCTTGAAGCGCGCCTGAGACGCCAGTTCGATGGCAGCACGGTCGTCGCGCACGCCGACGGCTATGGCGCCAACCGCTCCCGCAGCCACTCGTTGCCACCCGCCTCGGCCAAGCGGTAGCGCAGGCGGTCGTGCAGGCGGCTCTTGCGGCCCTGCCAGAACTCCCAGCGGTCAGGCACCAGGCGATAGCCGCCCCAGTGCGGCGGGCGCGGCGGGTTCAATGCGTAACGGGCGGCGAACTTGGCTGCCTGGGCCACCAGCACGGCGCGCGAGGATATGACTTCGCTCTGCGGCGACGCCCAGGCACCGATGCGCGAGTCGAGCGGCCGCGTCTTGAAGTAGGCGTCGCTCTCGGCGTCGCTGACGCGCTCGACGCGGCCCTCGATTCGCACCACGCGTTCGAGCTCGACCCAATGAAACTGCAGTGCGGCGAATGGCATCGCGGCCAGGTCGCGGCCCTTGCGGCTCTGATAGTTCGTGTACCAGACCAGGCCGCGCGCATCGCAGCCCTTGATCAGCACCACGCGCGTCGACGGGCGGCCGCCATCGCCGACAGTGGCCAGCGTCATCGCATTGGGTTCGGGCAGCTCCGCGGCGAGGGCCTCGCGCAACCAGCGCTCGAACTGGCGCAGCGGGTCGGCGTCGGACGTGGACTCGTCGAGTTCGGCACGCTCGTAGCTCTTGCGCAGCGCGGCGATCTCGTTGGCTGTCCATGGGCAGCAAGCATAAAGGCAGCGCCGCATCCCCACTACTGCTTACGTGGAAGGCCTTAGGTGATGGCCCCAGTTACAACCGCGGCCGCAGCGGCAGATTCTCCGGACTGCCGCAGCGGCCGTTGCGGTCATCGCCAACGCCTCCCGCCATGAACCCGCCCGCGACTGTGATCGTGCTTGCCGCCGGCCTCGGCAGTCGCTTTACCGGCAGCGGGCACAAGCTTGCGCAGGCACTCGACGGCCAAGGCGATGGCGGTGCGGTGCTCAGCGTGACGCTGCGCAACGCGATCGCCAGCCGCCTGCCCGTGCTGGTGGTGACCACCGCCGAGCTCGCACCGCTGGCGCGCCAGCAGGTGGCGGCGCGCGATGTCGTGATCCTGCCGCCGCTGCGCAGCCGCGGCATGGGTGACTCGATCGCCGCGGGCGTGTCGGCGCGCGCCGACGCCTCGGGCTGGCTGGTGCTGCCGGCCGACATGCCGCGCGTGCGGCCGACCACGCTGCAGGCTGTGGCGCAGGCGCTGGCTACGCACGCCGTGGCCTACGCGCAATACCGCGGTCTGCGCGGGCATCCGGTCGGCTTTGCCGCGGAACTGTATTCAGAACTGACCGCCCTGACGGGAGACGAAGGGGCGCGCCGGCTGGTTGCGCGCTACCCGGCACAGGCCGTCGAAGTCGATGACCCGGGCGTGCTGGTCGACATCGACACCGTGCAGGATCTGGCCGCGCTGCGTGCCGGCCAGGGCGGCAACTCGGGGGTTTCCCCGAGGACACCGCCGCAGCACTGAGTTCGTCCGCTGCCGCCGCCTCGCGCGGCGGCCCATTGGCGGCCGCGCTGCGCTGGCCGGTTCACGCCAACCGGTGCCGGCGCGCCAGTGCGACCAGGCGCTCGATCTCGCGGTCGCGCACGCCGCGCTCCTGCAGCGCCCGCGCCGTTTCGAGCAGGTACTCGAGCGTCGTGCCATAACGCCCGCTCGCATGGCGCAGGATCTCGACCATCTGTGCGTCGGGCACGCGACCCAGGTGCTGCGGGCTGCGTCGCGACAAGGTGAACGCCAGCGCCTGCACGCTGCCTTGTGCGGTGTGGCAGGCGAGCCAGCGCGGGTCGTAGACGCCAGTCGGCATCTCGCGGCGCCACAGCCGTTCCAGTTCGACCGCCGCCCGCGCCTGCGGGATGCGATACACCGCGCCGTGGCACGAGCCGCCCGGCAGCAGCGCGAACACCAGCCCGGGCCGCTCAGGCGTGCCGCGGTTGATGCGCGATGCCATGCGCAGCGCGCGGTGCCAGCCATGCACCCGGGCCGGCCGGTGCTCCTTGAATTCGAATTCGGGTCGCCACAGCAGGGAGGCATAGCCGAAGACCCACAGGTCGTTGCGCCCGCCCCATTCGTGGCGCGCGCGCACCAGCAGTGCCTGTGGGTCCCGCAGCGCAGGCACGCGGATCGTGTCGTCGTAGGGCGGCTCCATGCGGCGCGATGATGACATCGATGGTCATTGACGTTGTAATTTTATTACTGGAAAATCTGAAATACAGGTTACAGCATACGCGCCGGCCATGAATTCCGCCCTGATCGAAGTCACCGCGCGCATCCGCGAGCGCAGCGCGCCGCTGCGCCGCGCGTACCTGGCGCAGGTGGCGGCCATGGCGGCCCGGCCGCGCGGCAGCGATCGGCTGGGTTGCGCCAACGTGGCCCATGCAGTCGCCGCATTGCCGGCCAACGACAAGCTGAAGATCGTCGCCGAGCGCGCGCCGCACATCGCCGTCGTCACCTCGTACAACGACATGCTGTCGGCGCACCAGCCGTATGCAGGGCTTCCCGGCGCTGATCCGCGACGAGGCACACAGGCTCGGCGCCACGGTGCAGGTGGCCGGTGGCGTGCCGGCGATGTGCGACGGTGTGACGCAGGGCCAGCCGGGCATGGAGTTGAGCCTGTTCTCGCGCGACAACATCGCGATGGGCACCGCGATCGCATTGACGCACGATGTGTTCGACGCTGCGCTGCTGCTCGGTGTGTGCGACAAGATCGTGCCGGGCCTGCTGATCGGTGCGCTGCACTTCGGCCACTTGCCCTGCGTTTTCGTGCCGGCGGGGCCGATGAGCTCGGGCCTGTCGAACAGCGACAAGTCCAAAGTGCGCGAACGTGCTGCGCAGGGCCTGGTCGGGCGCGCCGAGCTGCTGGCCGCCGAAGGCGCGGCCTACCACGGCGCGGGTACCTGCACCTTCTACGGCACGGCCAACAGCAACCAGATGCTGCTCGAAGCGATGGGCCTGCACGTGCCCGGCGCGGCCTTCGTACACCCGCACGCGCCGCTGCGCGAGGCGCTGACGCGCGAGGCGGTGCGCACGGTGCTCGGCATGACCAAGGGCCGGCGCTTCGCGCCGATCGGCCAACTCGTCGACGAGCGCTGCATCGTCAACGCGATGGTCGCCTTGCTGGCCACCGGCGGCTCGACGAATCACTTGATCCACTGGGTGGCGGTGGCGCGCGCGGCCGGCATCGTCATCGACTGGACCGATTTCTCCGATCTCTCGGACGCGGTGCCGCTGCTGGCCCGCGTCTATCCCAACGGCAGCGCCGACGTGAACCAGTTCCAGAGCGCTGGCGGCCCGGGCTTCGTGCTGCGCGAACTGCTCGAAGCCGGATTCATGCACGCCGACGTGCTGACGGCCAGCGAACGCGGCATTGCCGCCTACGCCGATCAACCGGCCCTGAATCCGGCGACAGGCGAGCTGGAATGGCATGCGCCTGGCCGCCCGACAGCGGCGACGACACCATCCTGCGCCCCGCCGCGCGGCCGTTCAGCACCAGCGGCGGCCTGCGACTGTTGCAGGGCAACCTCGGCCGTGCCGTGATCAAGACCAGCGCGGTGCCCGAGGACCGCTGGATCGTCGAGGCGCCGGCACTGGTGTTCGAAGACCAGGCGGCACTGCTGGCGGCATTCAATGCCGGTGCGCTCGAGCGTGACTTCGTCGCCGTCGTGCGCTTCCAGGGCCCGCGCGCCAACGGCATGCCCGAGTTGCACAAGCTGACGCCGCCGCTGGCGGTGTTGCAGCGCAAGGGTTTCAAGGTCGCGCTGGTGACGGATGGCCGCATGAGCGGCGCGTCCGGCAAGGTGCCGGCGGCGATCCACGTCAGCCCCGAGGCGCTGGCCGGCGGTGCGCTGGCCAAGGTCGCGAGCGGCGACCGCATCCGCCTGGATGCCATCGCCGGCACGCTCGACGCGCTCGTCGATGAAGCGACCTGGGCCGCGCGCGACATGGCGCAGATGAGTGCGCAGCATGTCGACGCCAATGGCCATGGCCTGGGCCGCGAGCTGTTCGCGGGCATGCGCAAGAATGTCACCAGCGCAGAGCAGGGCGCCTGCACCTGGCTTTGAAGGATGCACGCATGATCAAGGACACATTGGCACTCGTTGCGCTCGGCCCGGTGATTCCGGTCATCGTGCTGCAGCGCCTCGAGCATGCGGTGCCGATGGCACGCGCGCTGGTTGCCGGCGGCGTGCGTGTGCTCGAGGTGACGTTGCGCACGCCGGTGGCGCTGGCCTGCATGGAGGCGATCGCGCGCGAGGTGCCCGAAGCCATCGTCGGCGCCGGCACCTTGCGCACGGTGGCCGATGTGCGCGCTGCGCGCGATGCCGGCTGCCAGTTCGGCGTCAGCCCGGGCTATACAGATCAGATCGGCGCGGCCTGCCGCGATGCGGCGCTGCCGCTGTTGCCGGGCGTGGCGACGGCCAGCGAAGTGATGGCCGCCAACGCCGATGGCCTCGGATTCCTGAAGTTCTTCCCGGCCACTGCGGCGGGTGGCACGGGCATGCTGCGTGCGCTGGCCGGCCCGTTCCCCGATGTCGTGTTCTGCCCCACCGGCGGCATCACCGTCGAGACGGCACCGCAGTTCCTTGCACTGCCCAACGTCAAGGTCTGCGGCGGCTCGTGGCTGACACCGGCCGATGCGCTCAACAGCGGCGACTGGGCCCGCATCACGCGTCTGGCGCGCGAGGCCAGCGCCTTACGCTGAGCTGCCGCGCACCAGCGCAGCCATCGGGTGCGCGCCGAGCGCAGCGGCGACGCCGGCGCGATCGGCCGCATCGCGGTTCTGGCTGACCTTCCACTTGCCGACCAGTGACGTGAGCTGCGATCTCGATGCCCACGATCGCGCCGAGCATCTGCTTCACGTAGTCGTCCGGCGCATCGCTCACGGCCCAAGGCGCGGCCTGCGTCGACTCGTGCCGCTCGGTGAGGCGACCGACGAGGGCCCGCAGCCAGGGCGCTTCGTCGACCGCGCGCAGCGTGCCGCGCGCCTGCACCATGGTGTAGTTCCAGGTCGGCACCACCTTGCCGTGTTCGCGCTTGCTCGGGTAGCCGTTCGGCGAGACATAGGCTTGCGGGCCGTGAAAGACCGCCAGCACCGCGGCGCCGGCATGGCGCCAGAGCGGGTTGGCGCGCGCCACGTGGCCGCGCAGCGTGCCGTGCGGTCCCGGTTGCGGGTGGTACTCGAGCGGGATCAGGTCGGCCGTCGGCCCGGCGGGCGTGGCGATCACCAGGGTGGCCAGCGGATGCTCGTGCATCGCGGCGGCCAGCACGGCCGGGTCGTTCTGCTCGAAGTGCCTGGGCAGGTACATGGCTACCAGGCGCCGACGTTGGGCATCGACGACCAGGGTTCGGCCGGCGCGAGCGCCGGCCCGGCCTGCAGCAATTCGATCGAGATGTTGTCGGGCGAGCGCACGAAGGCCATGCGGCCGTCGCGTGGCGGCCGGTTGATGGTCACGCCATGGTCCATCAAGCGCCGGCAGGCGGCGTAGATGTCGTCGACCGCGTAGGCCAGGTGGCCGAAGTTGCGCCCGCCGCCGTAGACCTCGCCGACACCGTCGGCGGGCCAGTTGTAGGTCAGCTCGACCTGCGCGTCGGGGTCGCCCGGCGCGGCCAGAAAGACCAGCGTGAAGCGCCCGGCCTCGTTGTCCTTGCGCGAGAGCAGTTCGAGCCCGAGTGCGTCGCGGTAAAAGCGCAGCGATGTTTCGATGTCGGTCACGCGGACCATGGTATGCAGGTATTTCATGGTGCTGATTGTGGCGCCTGCGTCAGCCGGCCGCACGCGCAGGGCAGGTCGAAGATCAGGCAGGTGGTGCTGGCGTGGGCGTAGAGCTTGCCGTCGGGGCCGACCAGCCTGCCTTCGGCGGTGGCCGTCTGGCGGCCGACGTGAATGGTGCGGCCTTCGGCGCGCACCAGCGGCACGTCGGGCCCGATCGCGCGCACCAGGTTCAGCTTCAACTCCAGCGTGGTGTAGGCGCGGCCCGGCTGCATCGTCGTGTGCACCGCGCAGCCGAGGGCCGAGTCGAGCAGGGTGGCGTACCAGCCGCCATGCAGGCCACCCATCGGGTTCATGAAGCGCGGGCCCGGGCGACCCTGGAACACCGCTTCGCCCGGTGCCACGTGCAGCAATATGAAGTCCAACACTTCGGCGATCGGCGCTGCGGGCAGGCGGCCGTCGATCAGGTCGCGCAGCACGTCCAGGCCGGGCCGGCCGATGGCGTCCGCCGGCGCGATGACGCCGGCGGGGCGGGTCTGGCGCGCGCGCACCGCGGCTTCCTCGGCCTGCCACTGCGCCAGGCGATCGGCCGTCACGGTGTGCCCCGCGTGGCGGCGAGGCCGGGAACCACGTCAGCGCCATAGGCGTCGCGCCAGCGCTGCACGATGCGCGGGTTGGCGTCGAGTCGCGTCTCGGGCAGGCCGTCGGGCGCGTGCCACGCGGCAAGGCGCGACTCGACTGCGAAATGTTCGCTCGGCTTGATCAGCGACGGATCGTCGAGGCTGCCGACCGACAGATCCATGCGCTCGCTGTCGAGGAATTCGAACGACAGCGGCGTGCCGCAGTGGCCGCAGAAGCCACGGCGCGCGATCTTCGACGAGGCGAAGTAGGCGGGTGCGCTCTGCCACTGGACCTCGGCCTTGCGCAGGTTGAGGTACGCGGCGCGGGTATTGCCGAAGGCCAGCTGGCACATGCGGCAGTGGCAGTAGTAGCCGTCGCGGTGGTCGGGCGCGGCGTGGTAGCGCACCTGGCCGCACAGGCAGCCGCCTTGCAGGGGGAGCAGGGTGGGTGGTGCGTTCACGTGCAGAGCATAAATCTACGTGCCGGCTCCTGCCAGCACGAGCACGCCGATGGCTGCGAACACCGCGGCCGCGATGCGGTGCACCCAGGCGATCGGCACGAACGTGACCGCCTTGTTGCCGAGCAGCACGGCGGGCACGTTGGCGATCATCATGCCCAGCGTGGTGCCGGCGGTGACCGTCACCAGCGCCTGGTAGCGCGCGGCGAGCATGACGGTGGCGATCTGGGTCTTGTCGCCCATCTCGGCCAGGAAGAAGGCGACGACCGTGACGCCGAAGACGCCCAGATGCGAGCGCTCGACGCCCTCGGCGTTGGCGTCGACCTGGTCGGGCACCAGCATCCACAGCGCCACCGCGATGAACGACAAGCCCAGGCCCCAGCGCAGCCAAAGCGGATCGACCATTTGCGTCAGCCAGGCACCGAGCGCGGCGGCCAGGGCGTGGTTGGCCAGCGTCGCGACCAGGATGCCCAGGATGATCGGCCGCGGCGCGCGAAACCGCGCTGCCAGCAGCAGCGCCAGCAGTTGCGTCTTGTCGCCCATCTCACCGAGCGCGACGACGCCGGTGCTGACCGCGAAGGCTTCGAGGCTCAAACGACGTAATTCAAGGTCATGCGCCCGCCATCGACGAGCACGGTGTCGCCGGTCGTGTAGCTGGCCGCGTCGCTGAGCAGGAAGGCCACCACGTTGGCGACTTCGGCCGGCTCGCCCAGGCGCTTCATCGGTGTGCGGCTCAGGATCCGGGCCTTGGCCTCTTCGCTCGTCAGCACGGCCTTGGCCGCGAGTTCGGTGGCGATGGTGCCGGGCGCCACGCCGTTGACGCGAATGCCGTGCTCGGACAGCGCCAGCGCCATCACGCGCGTCAGCTGGTCGATGCCGCCCTTGCTGGCGTTGTAGCTGGCGATGCTGGCGATCGTGAGGCGCGCGTTGACCGAACTCATGTTGACGATCGCGCCGCCGCCGCCCTGCGCAACGAGCTGCCGCGCCACCGCCTGGCCGACCAGGAAGTGGCCCTTCAGGTTGACCGCAATCACGGCGTCCCAGTCGGCTTCGCTGATGTCGAGGAATGGCGCGGACTTGAAGATGCCGGCGTTGTTGACCAGGCCGTCGATCCGATCCATCGCCGCCAGCGTGGCGGCCAGCGCGGCGTCGACGTCGGCCTTGCTGGCGACGTTGCAGTGGCAATAGCTCGCTCGAGCCCCGCCGGCAACGAGCGACGCGGCCAGCGCGCTGCCTCGCGCATCGTCCACGTCCCACAGCGCAACGCGCGCACCGTCGGCCACCAGTCGCCGCGCGCAGGCTTCGCCGATGCCCTGCGCGCCGCCGGTGATCACGATCACGCGTCCACCGAGACCAAAGCGGATGTCGTTGCTCATGACTTGGCTTCCTTGTTCGCTTCGCGGTCCAGCCACCCGGCCATGCCCTGCGCATTGAGTTCGACGTCCATCGCCAGCAGTGCCAACGGGTCGCACGCCAGGTCGACGCCGTGCTCGGCCAGGCTGGCCGAGTAGAGCGCCGCCAACTCACGCTTGAGCGTGGCGTGGCGCTCGGGCGCGTCGCGTTCGCGCAGGCCGACGGCCACCATCGCGGCGAGCATGGCGAGAACGCGCGTCGCCAGCCGCGGCACGTCAGCCAGCCGGCCGAAGTGCGTGACGTAGACGCAGGCCGGGTCGAACGACAGCAGGCGCTGCACCGAAGCGCGCAGGGCCGCCGGGTCGAATTGCACCGGCACCGTGTTCGGGAACATCCAGGCGCCGCGCGCGGTGTCGAACTCGCGGTACGACGAGCCGAAGGTATCGCCGGAGAACCAGCCGCGGGTCGTGGCATCCCAGATGCAATGATGATGCCGCGCGTGGCCCGGGGTGTCGATCAGATGCAGCACGCGGTCGCCGCCGAGCACCAGGTCCATGCCGTCATGGCTGACGCGCACGCGCGCTGCATCGACGCCGACCGGGGTGCCGTAGGAGCGCTCCATCTCGGCCGCGCCGTAGACCGCCAGCGCACCTTGCACCAGGGCGCCGGGGTCGATCATGTGCGGTGCGCCACGCGGGTGCACCACCATCGTCGCCGCCGGCAGCTCGCGCATCAACAGACCCGCGCCGCCGGCGTGGTCGAGGTGCACATGGGTCGGGATCACGAAGTCGACCGCGGTGCGCGGCAATCCGGCCGCGTCCAGCGCCGCCAGCAGGCGCGGCACGGCATGGTTGGTGCCGGTGTCGATGAAGGCCGCGCGGCGGTTGTGGACGACGAGGTAGGCCGCGTCGAAGCGCGGGCGGTGAAACCCGGTGTCGATGGTGAAGACGCCGGCCCCGAGGTCTGCGGCGAAATCGGGCAGGCCGGTGTGCATGGCGGCGATTCTATGCAGCCGCCACGCGCGGGTCTGCGCGGCTCTCAGCCCTGCTGCTGCACCACCACGGCGTACAGCTTGGCCACGTCGGAAGTGCCGTCGTTGCCATTCACCGTGCGCAACATCTGCAGGCCCTTGGCCCGCGTCTTCGGCGATTGCGCCAGGGCCAGGGCCAGGCGCAGCTTGGCGTCGTCGGGGCGCTTGAGCTTGCCCTTGGCGATGCCCTTCTCGATCAGCTCGACGGCCTTGTCGAACTGGCCCATCGAGGCGTACACCGTGCCGACCTTGACCAACTCGTTGCCTTCGCTCATGGCGGCGGCGTCGGTCGCGGCCTGGGCGATGCCGGCTGCGCTCTCGGCCTGCTGCTTGACGACCAGATCCTTCAGTCGCTTGTGGCGCTCGGCCTGCTCGCCCGTGCCCAAGGCGCCCGCCGCAAAGCCCTTGTCGACGATGGTCCTGGCCTCGACCGGAAAGCCGGCCTGCAGCGCCAGCTGCGTCATTTCCATGTACTCGTCGGTCTTGCTGATCAGGCCGTTGGCGAACTTCAGACGCATCACGTCCAGGCTCAGCCGGTCGGCGAACCCGGGCTTGCGCTGGATGCTCGCCAGGTGCGCGTTCCAGTATTCCTTCTTCGGGTAGTTCATCACCAGGCTGTCGAGCGCGTGCGAATAGGCGCCGTGGTTGTTCACGCGCTTGGCTGCATCGGCCATGCGCAGCAGGTCGTCCTCGGCCGGCCTGCGCCCCGCGGCCTCGGCGGCGTCGACCTGGGCCTGCGCGTCCTTGAAGATCTGCGCGTAGTCGCCGCTCTGCGATTGCACGTAGGCGCTCAACTGGTTCAGCTGCGCGCTGTTGCCGCCGGCCGCGCGCGCACGATTGACCCACTCGGTGGTCTTGGCCCAGTTCTTCTGCTGCGAGTACGCAAATGCCAGCGACTCGGCCACCTGCGCCTGCTCGCCACCGGCCAGGCGGCCCGATGCCATGATCCCCTCGAAGGCAGCAATGGCCACGGCGACGTCTCCGGCGCGCTGCGCAGCGGAGCCCTTCATGCGGTCGATCATCAACTGCTCGGTCGGCGTCTTGCCGCTGACGGCGTCGGCCTCGTACACCCTGGCCAGCGCCTCCTTGGCCTTGCCGGCCTTGAGCAGGTCGCTCGCCTGTTGCAGCGGCTTGCCGACTTCGGGGCGCACGCCCTGGGCCAGCGCCACGCTCACCAGGCAGGCGGCGAGCAGTGCCGCGGTCAGAAGGCGGATCGTCGATCGCATGTCAGTTCATGAATTGTTCGTTGCCGACCAGGCCGATCTTGACCACACCCAGTCGCTGTGCGCTGGCCATCACGAAGGCCACGCTCTTGTAGGTCACCAGCTTGTTCGGGCGCAGGTGCACTTCCTGCTGGTCGGCCTCGGCGGCCACCTCGCGCAGCTTGCCCTGCAATTCGTCGGGCGTCACCGCCACGCCGTTCCAGCCGATGGTGCCGTCGAAATCGATGTCGATGCGGATCGGCGGGCGCGGCTCCTTGGGCTGCACGTTGCTCGGGATCGGCATGTTCATCTTGACCGCGTGGGTCTGGATCGGAATGGTGATGATGAACATGATCAACAGCACCAGCATGACGTCGATCAGCGGCGTCATGTTCATCTCGATCATCGGCGCGTCTTCGCCGCCGGCGGAGCCTACTTGCATTGACATCGTGTCGTGCTCCTCAGCGCGTGACCGGGCCGGGCGGCGGCTCGGTGATGAAGCCGACCTTCATGATGCCGGCGCGCTGGCAGGCCACGACGACGCGGCCGACCGATTCGTAGCGCACCTCGCCGTCGCCGCGGATGTGCACCTCGGGCTGCGGCTCCTTGACGGCCTCCAGCTTGAGCCGCGTGACCAGTGTCTCGATGTCGGGCAGCCGCTCCATGCCCCAGTACACCTCGCCATCGCGGTTGACCGCGATGACGATGTTCTCGGGCTTGGTCTGCGTCGGGACGTTGCGCTCCTTTGGCAGTTCGAGCTTGATGCTCTGCGTGACCACCGGAATCGTGATCAGGAAGATGATCAACAACACCAGCATCACGTCGACCAGCGGCGTCGTGTTGATGGTGGAGTTCAACTCCTCTTCGTCGCCGTCTTCCGAGGCGATGTTCATGGCCATGGGCAGTGTCCTCGCTGATCGTGCGGGTGCAGTGCTCAGCGCTTTCCGGCCAGCAGCACGTTGAGCACGTCGCCAGAGAATGCGCGCACGCCCTCCATCGCACCCTTGTTGCGGCGGATCAGCCAGTTGTAGCCCATCACCGCGGGCACGGCGACGGCCAGGCCGAAGGCGGTCATGATCAGCGCCTCGCCGACCGGGCCGGCCACCTTGTCGATCGAGGCCTGGCCCGAGACGCCGATCGCGGTCAGCGCATGGTAGATGCCCCAGACCGTGCCGAACAGGCCGACGAACGGCGCCGTCGAGCCCACCGTGGCCAGGAACGACAGGCCGTCCTGCAGCCGGCTCTGGATGTTGTCGACCGCGCGCTGGATGCTCATGCTGATCCAGGTGTGCTTGTCGATGGTCTCGACCAGCGTGCCCTCATGGTGGTCGCTGGCCTTGAGCCCGCTCTCGGCGATGTAGCGGTAGGCACTGGTCTCGTGCAGGCCGTCGGCGCCCTTCTTGATCGAGCCGGCCGTCCAGAAGCTCTGGCCGGCGGTCTTGGCGCTGCGAATCAGCTTGCTCTGCTCGTACAGCTTGGTGAAGATGATGTACCAGCTGCCCATCGACATGATGGCCAGGATGATCAGCGTGAAGCGGGAGACGAAGTCGCCCTGCGCCCAGAGCGCATTCAAGCCATAGGGGTTGGCGACGGATTCCTTGGAGATCGTCGGCGCCGTCACCGGCGCGGGCGGCGACGGGCGCCGGCGCAGCGGCCGGCGCTGCGGCGTCGGCAGCGGGCGCCGACGCCTGGGCCAGTGCGGTGCCGGGCAGGCCCGAGGCCACGCTGGCCAGGGCGATCAACGCGGCAACGAATGGCGCGCGGGCAAGTTTGTAAAAGGGCATGGTTCCTCCAGTGAACGGACGCGCGTGGTTATTTGAGCCGCGCTGGTAAATGAAGACTTGAGCTGGACAGGCGACAGCGTGCGTCAGCTCAGCTTCCAGACATACTCGACGTCGACCGTGGCGCCGATCGGCCGGCCGTTTTCATCGTTGCCGGGCCTGAACTTGCATTCGCTGAGTCTTTGCACGCGCCACGCGGTCGAGTGCCTTGTGCGCACGCGACGCGCCGGCCGACTTGACGACGTCGGCGCCGCCAACTTGCCCGTCGCATCGATCGAGAATCGAATGATCGTGGTGCCGGTGGCATCTTCCTTGATCGCGGCAGCAGGGGTAGTCCTCAGGCCCGGCGCGCAATCCTTCGCATTGGCAACCGCGGGGCGCGCGGCAACGCGCGGTGGTGCGGGTGGGGCTTCAGGCTGCGCCGGCGCGATCACCACCGCGGTCGGTGGCGGTGCGATGGCTGTCGTGGTGATTGTCGGCGCCGGCGTCGGCGGCGCATTGATCACGACCTCCGGCGGCGGCACGAAGCTCGGCGGCGGCGGCGCAAACTTGGGCGGCGGCGGCAGGTTTTCCGGCGGCGGTGGCGGCGGCTTGGTCTCTTCGATGATCTTGGTCTCGATCGGACCCTTGATGACATCGATCACCGTGCGCGCCAGGCCATTGAGCAACGCCCAGCCCAGTATGAGGTGCATCACGATGACGACGCCGATGCCGACCGCGTGCTTTGCGGGATCGCGTTGTTGCTCGGCGTAATTCAAACCAATCCTCCAGACGTCGCGCTGCGTGAACGCTGTGTGTGCATGCCAACAGCCTTTTGGGCCATTGCAGCAGCCGACATTGCCAAATCCGATCGCAGCGACCTGCGCTGCGAAGGCCGGGAATATATCGCATAGGCCGCTCGTCGCCCTCGGGGCATCACCCTAGCCAGGATGACCCGCGCCCGGCTTGGTGTTGAAATGATGGTCGAATCCAGCTGCCGGCCACCGACCATGCACCTTCGATCACAACGAAAGCCTGGAACAAGCCATTGCACGCAACGTGCACGACGCATTGATGGAGGACATCGGCCGGGGTGACTGGACAGCGCAACTGGTGCGCACAGGGCAACCAGTGCGTGCGCAAGTCGTGGCCAAGCAGGCCGCGGTGATCTGCGGTCGACCCTGGTTCGACGGCTGCATAAAGGCCCTGGACAGCGGTGCCAGTGTCGAATGGACGGTGGCCGAGGGCGCCGCCGTGGCTGCCGACACGGTGGTCTGCCGCATCGACAGCGATGCGCGAGCGCTGCTCAGCGCCGAGCGGCCGGCGCTGAACTTTCTGCAATTGCTGTCGGGCGTGGCGAGCGTGACGCGGCGCTACGTGCAGGCGATCGACGGTGTGTCGCCCAATCCCAAGGGCTGCGTGGTGCTGGACACGCGAAAGACGCTGCCCGGCTTGCGGCAGGCACAGAAGTACGCCGTGCGCGTCGGGGGCGGGCACAACCATCGCATGGCATTGTGGGACGGCATCCTGATCAAGGAAAACCACATCGCTGCGGCGGGAAGCATTGCTGCGGCGCTGATCGCGGCGCGAGCGCTCGACGCCGGCGTGGGCATTCAGATCGAAGTCGAGAACCTGGTTGAATTGCAGCAGGCACTCGATGCCGGTGCGACAAACGTGCTGATCGACGACTTCTCGCTCGAAGACATGCGCCGCGCAGTGGCCTTGAATGCCGGCCGCGCGCTGCTCGAGATCTCGGGCGGCGTGGATCTGGCCAGCATTCGCGAGTTCGCCGCCACCGGTGTCGATCGCATCTCGGTCGGCAAGCTGACCAAGGACGTGCAGGCGATCGATCTGTCGATGCGGGTCATCGGCTGAAGGTCGAGGCGGTCATCCGGGGCCGTGTCACGTCGCGGCGACAGGGCAATGGAAGTACCATCGAACCAAGTGGTGGAGACGAG
>CAVVVW010000017.1:0-22161 GCA_963751775.1 uncultured beta proteobacterium | reverse complement strand
GTGGAGTTCCTGCTTGCAGGCGGCGTAGCGATGGCGTCGTTACGGCTCCAGTGCCTTGATCCGCTTCCACAGCAGCGCCTTGGGCACCGTCGTCATGCGCATCGCCTGCATGCAATGGTCCAGGCGATGCGGGCGTTCGCGCAGGTCCTGAATGGCCTTGCGCAGGTCGGCCTCGATGCTGGCGCCATAGGCGCCTTGGGCCTTGGCGATGGCCTGGCGCAGCAGCGCCTTCGGTGGCGCCATCATGGCCAGGTCGATCAGGTCGCGACTCAAGACTGCGTCATCGCGCCAACGGTCGGAGTTGGCCAGCAGCTTGCTCGCGGCCGCGTCCAGCGGTGTCAGCGTGGCGACGCCGCACAACAGGTCGCCGGCACCGGGCGCGTCGAGCGTGATGCGGGCTTCGAGCACGATCTCGAACTTGATCTCGACATCGGCCACGCGCAGCATCGTGCGGATGCCGTACTGGTCGGCGCGCACCTCGCGCGTCTGGCTGAACACCGGCGCCGGGTCGACGTCGGCACGGCAGATCGCCTGCACGCCGGCCCGCCCCGACAGCAATTGGCGCAGGGCCCGGTAGCCCTCGCGGTGCGAGACCAGGAAGTCGATGTCCACCGATTCGCGGTACTCGCCGTAGCGCAGCGCCAGCGCGGTACCGCCGCCGAACAGGCACTGGTGGGCATGCAGCCGCCGGGCGTCCAGCGCCTGCAACACGCTGGCCACGCGCCGGTGCTGTTCGCGCTCAAACAAGCAGGCGGCTCCCGCCCACGGCTCGCCACCAGCTGCTGGATCAGCGCGCGTTCGTGGGGCGCCAGCGCGTCCTGCTCGATGTGCCGCCAGTTGCGCTCATACAGGCCGAGCGCTTCGGCCGGCGTGACCTCGCTGGCACCCTGGAACTGCCAGGCCAGGCGCTCGAGCTGCGGGTAGTCGGCCAGCCGGATGTGCGTGGGCACGCTGGCCTGCGCGCTGTTGCTCGGTGGGCGAGGCCGTGCATCGACGACACCCAGCTCCAGCCCCAGCGCTGCGGCGGCGTTGAGATAGGCGCCCATGGTCACCGACGGCTCCCCGCGCTCGATGCGGTGCAGCGTGACGCGGGACATGCCCGCCGCCTCGGCGGCTGTGGTGGCACTCACGCCCAGGCGCTTGCGCTGCGCACGAAGCTGCTCGCCGAGGGCCAGGAGCTTGGCGGCGGCGATCTCTCCGGTGGCGGGGGCGGATGCAGGCATGATGCATCCCATTCTATACAAATTGGCTATCCATGTACAGAATGGGCATCACTTCCATTGGAGTCCCTCGGCTCCGGGCCTCAAGCCCTGAGCAGGTCGTTCTGTTCCTCCGCGACCAAACGCTCGAGGATGCGCCGCGCCTCGAACCCGCCCATGTCGATGTTGAGCCGCATCAGATGGCGCTCAGGCTGCTCGGTGAGATTCCTCTGTTGGGCCTCCAGGATGCCGACATCCTCGCGGAAGATTTCCCCCTGGCCGTCCCGGATGGTCGCCGTGAGGGTCGCATCCCCGATGTTGAAGTTTCGCGCCATGCCCCAGAAGTACCAGATCGAGGTCTCGGTTTCGGGGGTGATGAAGTCGACGACGATGCTCGAGACCTTCTTGTCGGCCGGGGCCTCATGGCCGCCGTGCCCGGCGTGAGCGACGCCGACCTCGATCATCACTTGGCTGGGTGGGGTGAAGCGGCAGATCTGCCAGCGGTCGACCGGCACGTCGTCGGCCAGGTGATTGCCGCGCAGCGCGGTGCGCCAGAACGGCGGCGCGGAGATGTTCGACATGAAGCGGCTCGTGATCGCCGAGTTGCCCTCGACGCGGGTCGCGGGCGTCGCCTCCTCGATCTCGGGTTGGCCGATGCTGGTGGCGTGCACGTAAGTCTCGTGCGTCAGATCCATGAGGTTGTCGATCATCAGCCGGTAGTCGCAGGCGACGTGGTACAGGCCGCCCGCGTACGTCCACTCCGGGCTCTCGGCCCAAGGCAGATGAGGCAGTTGCGCCGGATCGGCCGCACGCTTGTCGCCCGGCCAGACCCAGACGAATCCGTAGCGCTCGATCGCTGGGTAGACGCGGATCGTCGGCCGCACGCGCTGGCCCGGCATGCCAATGCAACGACCGTCGCCACCCATCACCAGGCCGTGGTAGCCACAGACGATCGCACCATCGTCGCGAACGCGGCCGAGCGACAGCGGCGCGCCGCGATGCGGACAGAAGTCCTCGAGCACCGAGACAGCGCCGCCGGCACCGCGGAAGACGACCATGCGCTGGCCGCAGATGGTCCGGCCAAGGGGTGCAGCACCGATCTCATCGGAGGCTGCGGCGACATACCAGGCGTTGCGAACGTACACAGGACCCTCCCGCGTGCCATGAGTGACTCGAACCCTTTATACATCCGGCGCTGTCAGTGCCGCCTCGGCCCAGGCTCACGACTTCACCGCGCCGCCGCTGCAGATTCTGGACTGGCCGAAGAAGCCGGCAACGCGCATGCTCCGGGGGTCGGGCACGGCCTGCCCTTTGAAAGACACCATGACAAAGATCGCCATCATTCAGCGCCCGCCGGTCCTGCTCGATCGCAGCGCCACCCTCGGCAAAGCCGTGCAATGGGTGGCCGAAGCCGCCGCGGCGGGAGCGTCGCTGATCGTCTTTCCCGAGTCGTTCGTTCCGGGCTACCCGTCCTGGATCTGGCGGCTCGCGGCCGGAAGGGACGGTGCCGTCATGGCTCAACTGCACGCGCGCCTGCTCGCCAACGCGGTGGACGTGGCCGCCGACGACCTGGCCGCTCTGTGCGAGGCGGCGCGCGCCCACCGCGTGACGATCGTCTGCGGCATCAACGAGCGGGACGCAGCGCAGGGCGGCGGCACGCTCTACAACAGCGTCGTCGTCATCGGCCCCGATGGCACGCTGCTGAACCGGCACCGCAAGCTGATGCCCACCAACCCCGAGCGCATGGTGCATGGCCTGGGCGACGCGTCGGGGCTGCGTGTGGTCGACACGCCGGCCGGCCGCGTCGGCTGCCTCATCTGCTGGGAGAACTACATGCCGCTGGCGCGCTACGCGCTCTACGCGCAGGGCGTGGAGATCTACGTCGCGCCCACCTACGACAGTGGCGACGCCTGGCTCGCCACGATGCGCCACATTGCGCTCGAAGGCCGCTGCTGGGTCGTCGGCAGCGGCACGGCGCTTCGGGCCAGCGACATTGCGCCGGACTTCCCGGCCCGCGCAGCGCTGTTCCCCGATCCGGAGGAGTGGATCAACGACGGCGATTCGGTGGTGGTCGATCCCACGGGCAAAGTCGTCGCGGGCCCGCTGCGGCGCGAGGCCGGCATCCTGTACGCAGAGATCGACGTTGCGCGCGTCGCGCCGTCACGCCGAACGCTCGACGTCACCGGGCATTACGCGCGCACGGACATCTTCGACCTGCAGGTGCGCCGTGCACCGGCGATGCCGGTGCGCTTCGTGGACGGGTAAGCGCCGCCGCTCGGTCGATTAAGCGCGCTGGCGCTCACGCGACGCGCCCGAACCACAGCACCGACAGCCCTGCGCCCGCCACGAGCACGAAGCGCCGCCGCCAGGGCCAGCAGGGCCGTCAGTTCGGTGTCGCGCTTGCTCACCTGCAGGCGCGAGCCGAGCGTCTGGTAGACGCTGCGCAGGGCCTCGGCCGTGCCGGCATGGTGGTACTCGCCGCCGGTCATCTGCGCCACGTGGCGCAGCGTGGGTTCGTCCAGTTGCAGGTAGATCGACATGCCCTCGCCGCCCGCAGCGAGGTGGCCGTCGGGCGTGCCCAGGCCCACCACGTAGATGCGCACGCCGCGGTCGGCGGCCATCTTCGCCGCTTCCAGCGTGTCCACCCCCGTGGTGCGGCGGCCGTCGCTCAGCAGAATGATCGCGGCCGATTCGTAGGAGCCGGGCGGCACGGGCGTGATCTCCTTCGGCGGCGCTTTCTTTCCGCCCTTCTTTGCGTCCAGGCTGCGCGCCTCGCGGCGCGAGCCGAAGGTCATCTCGCCCAGGTCGATGCCATGGTCCGGGAACAGCTCGGCCAGGCACACCACGATGGCGTTGCCGATGGCCGTGCCGAACTGCATCTGGATGGCGTCGATCGCGCCGACGATCGAAGAGCGGTCGATCGTGGCCTGCTGGGCCACCTGGGCGGTGCCCGCGAAGGTGACCAACCCCACTTCGATGTGTCTGGGCACCTCGCTCAGGAACGCCTTGGCCGCCTCCTGCGCGGCCACCATGCGGGTGGGCTGGACGTCGGCCACGCGCATGCTGCGGGAGATGTCGATCGCGAGCAGGATCGTGGACTTGGCCCAGGGCAGCGGCACCGGCGCCGTCGGGCGCGCCAGGGCCAGCAGCAGCAGCGACAGCGCCAGGTAGATCAGTGCCGGCGGAACGTGCCGCCGCCATTGACGGCCCGTGGCCTCGCGAACGACGCGCAAGCTGGAGAAGCTGAGCGCCGGCTTGCCACCTCGACGCAGCAGCCACAGGTAGAGCACCGGCAGCAAAGGCAGCGCCAGCATCCACCACAGGTTGTGAGGCCACAAGAAGTGCATCGGCTCCACCGGGCGCTATGCGCCTGCCAGTTCTGCGGGCGCGACGGACGTGCCCGCGCAACGGGCACCGGACACGGATTCTGACGGAGCGATCGAAAGGTCGCACACCTGCGGCGCCTACGACCACGCTGCAGGGCCACGTGCGCCGGACTGCCTGTGCACCTCGCGCGGCCGTTGGCGGCAGTGAACAACAGCCTCCATGTCTTGTGAATGCCGTCGACGGCAACCGTCGGGGCATCGGGGGTTTCGGGCATGAACCCAGGCGCCACGGACATGTCGCCAGACCGAATGGCGCAGACATTGGTGACCGTTGCAGCGTACTTCGATCCACGCCGCAACCAACCCCCTTGTCCACGACCCCACTCGATGAGAGCGGTCGTGGTCCTCAATCAGACAGGAACATGAAATGACTTTCGAAGATCAAGATCGCGTTGTCGATCAATCATCCATTGCCTCGCGCACCGTGAAGGCCGTGGGCCTCGGGGCCATGATGGCTCTTTCCGCCGCCGCGCCTGCTGCCGAGCGCGCTGTTTCGGTCGTCGAGACCGTCCAGCTCCCCACCACGCCGATTCGAACCTGGGACGCCATCAAGGACTTCTCCGCCTGGCAGGGATGGCATCCAGCCTTCGCCACGACGAAGATGGTCAAGGGCGACGGTCATACCACGGGCAGCGTGCGCGTGCTGATCACCAAGGACGGCGGTCAGTTCACCGAAGAGCTGGTCGCGTTCGACGCGGCGGCACACAGCTACCAGTACCGAATCATCGAATCGCCGGCGCCGGTAACGGACTACGTCTCCACGATTCAGGTGAAGAAGACCACAACGGGCTCGACCGTCGTGTGGAGTTCGCAGTTCAATGTCAAGGCCGGCACCACCGAAGCTGACGCGAAGAAGTTGATCTCCGGTGTGTACCGTGCCGGTCTCGACAACCTCGCCTCGGCGACGGCGTACTGACCGGCGAAGGAGCCATCCCATGTGGAACTGGCTTGCAGCGGCCGTGCACCGGCTGCTGCGACGACACCGTTTTCGGCGCGAACACGAGGTCCTCGACGAGGCCGCGTGTCGCGACCTCGGGCTCTGTCGATCGGAACTCGCTTCGTTCGGTGCCGAGGCCGCGGGCTTCGCGCCGTGCTCACGCCGGCGCTGCACTGCGGCGGCGACCGAGCGAACTGAATTTGTCTGACCTGTTCGGGCGCAACGCCGTTGCGCCCGCGAACCGTTGAGAACCTGCAATGAAATCACGACCCAGGCTGTACGGTGCACTCGTCACCAACATGCTTTCCCTGGCTTTCGCCCTGAGCCTGATGTCCTGCGGCGGCGGCAACGAGGGCCGCGCTCTTCAGCCCGCCGACACCGATGCGCCGGCCGAGTGGAGTGCCATCGCCGTCCAGTCGGTGCTTGACGCCTCGGCGGTCACGCCGGGCGGCGTGTCGCCGATGGAAGAGTCGCGAACCTACGCGATGGCTTTCACTGCAGCGCACGATGCGCTCAATGCGATCGATCGTCGCTACAGGCCCTACTTGAGTGACCTGCGCGTACCTGATGCCAGCGCCAATGCTGCCGTCGCGAGTGCGGTCTCCACGGTGCTCAAGGCGGTTCTACCGAGCCAGTCCGCAGTGCTCGATGCCGCCCTTGCGAGATCACTGGCAAGGCTTCCCGATGACGCCGCCAAGACTGCAGGAGTGGCGCTTGGCCAGCAGACGGCGCAAGCGATCCTCACCATGCGCGCGTCGGACGGCAGCGCAGATGCCGGTGACAGCTACGTTCCCGCGCAGGCGCCGGGCGCGTATCAGTTCACGCCGCCGTTCGACTTTGCCGCCTTCGTCCGCTGGGGCGCCGTCAAGCCGTTCGCGATCAATTCGGGCAACCAGTTTCGCACTGCCGCCCCCTTTGCCTTGACGGATGCAGGCTACACCGCCGACTTCAACGAGGTGAAGTCGCTCGGTGAGGCCAACAGCGCCACACGCACGGCCGAGCAAACGCAGGTTGCGCGCTTCTGGCTCGAGAACACGCCCATGTCATGGCAGCGCATCGCCATGGCGCTGTCTGCGACCAGACGGCTCAACGGGTGGGACCAGATGCGCCTGTACGCATTGCTGCAGGTTGCCGAGGCCGACGCTTACGTGGCGTCCTTCGACAGCAAATACTTCTACAGCTTCTGGCGCCCGATCACGGCCATCCGCGCCGCGGCCACCGACGGCAATCCCGACACCACGGCCGACGTCGCGTGGGTCTCGCTGGAACCTGCGCCGCCGATCCCCGACCATGCCTCGGGACACGCTGCGGCGGCGGGCGCCGGCGCAGCGGTGATGGAGTCCGTCTTCACCGGACCCGTGTCGTTCAGCCACCAGAGCGCAAGCCTGCCCGGCGTGTCACGCAGCTTCGTCAGCTTCGCGCAGGCCGAACAGGAGATTGGCGCGTCTCGCGTCTACCTGGGCATTCACTTCCGGCGTGCAGTGACCCAGGGTTTGAAGCAGGGTCGGCAGGTGGGTGGCTGGGCGTTGCAGCATGTCATGGCACCGGCGTGATCGGAGGCGTCGCCCATCGTCGGCATGGACTGCTGCACAGCCAGCAGTGTGTGCATCAAACCGCAGTTTGTTGGCGCTCCGAACGTTCGACAGGCCCATTGCGCCAGTTCGAGGGCGGCAGGCCGAACTCGCGCTTGAAGGCCCGGCTGAATGCGGCGTCGGTCGCGTAGCCGCTGCGCTCGGCGATGCGCGAGATCGCGTCGTTGCCCGCACGCAGCGCGCGCGCAGCCAGCGCCAGGCGCCAGCGCGTCAAGTACTGCATGGGCGACTCACCTACCAGCGACGCGAATCGCGTGGCCAGCACGGACCGAGACAAGGCAACATCGCGCGCCAGTTCGTCCACCGTCCACGCGCGCTCGGGCGCTTCGTGCAGCAAGGCCAATGCGCGACCGATCTGCGCATCGCGCAGGGCCGCCAGCCAGCCTTTGCCATCCTGCGGCAGGGCCGCCACATGTCGGCGCAACGCCTCCACGAACATGAGCTCGGCCATCTTGGCCAATGTCAATTCCGCACCCGGCACTGGCGACCCTGAAATGCCAACCCCGGCGCGCACGAGCTGGCGCCACAACTGCGTGGCTGCCTCGTCCCCGAGCCGTATGCGCAGCAGACGAGGCAGCGCGTCGAACAAGGGGCGGCACAGGCTGCGGTTACAGGCGAGATAGCCGCAGACGAAATGTGTTGCCGCACCGCCGCCACCCTCACGTATCGGCACGAAGGCCGGGTTGGCCGCGACGGCGGTGGCCGCGTCGATGAGGTGGTCCGCTTCAAGCGGCGCGACGCGCAGGTCACTGCCCATCAGATGCCTATCGTCCTGCGCAAACAGGATCAAGTCGCCCGCAGTGGCCTCGATCTCCTCGCCACCCTCGGCCAAGCGCACGCGGCACTCGCCCTGCACGACGAAGTGGAACATCACGACATGTTCGGCGCCGACGAGCTGCTGCTTCACGCTGCTCATGCCGTATCGGCCGCGCATGCACCAGGGCGCGGTGAACTCCGCATCGAGGAAGAGCGCGCCTTCGAGCTGGACCGATTTGAGAACGCGTGACAGGGTGTCCATGGTGACGCAACAGGTATCGGTGCGTTGAATGCAACGGGCACGACGGCAGGTCAGGATACCCCGATGCAGTGTCGCGTCATTCTCGGCAGGCAGTCGGTGATCGCGCGTGCGGACAACCGGTCTATTTCGTGCAGGAGAGTCGGATTCACACCAGCGACGGCCGCGAACATGACGAGCGCGACAGACACGGGGCGTCGAGGGACCGCCGCCCTGACCACGGCCACGGCCAGGCCGAGGGGCATGACAAGCGCGACGATCGAGCTTCACGCCTGCCGCCAGGGGCCGTGCACTGCCGGGCCCCCGGCACCGAGCCGCTACCCCGCGCGCTGCCCACCCCGCCGCTGCCGACCCCTCATCTGCGCCAGCGGCCGCTTGCCCTTCAGCTGCCGCTCGATGCCGTCGTTGAGCTGGCTGCGCAGCGCCAGCACGTTTTCCACATGGCCGTAGGCGCCGGGGAAGCGCAGGTCCAGCCACAGCCACAGCGTGCACGCGCGCAGCGCCTGCTCCATCGCCTCCAGGCGGCTGTGGCCGTCCACCTGGTCGAGGAACCAGGGTGAGCCGGCCTGGCCGGTGGTGGCGTGGGCGGCGGTCCAGTCGAGGAAGGCCTGCAGCTGGTTCTCGGTGCGCGTGTCCACGGGGGCCTGGGCGTAGATGAAGCGCTCCTTCAGGCTCAGCTTGGCCGCGCTGGCGTCGAGCTTCTCGGCCAGGTCGAGCATCTGCTCCAGCTCGGCCACGGCGAAGTGCGCGTCGTCGAGCTTCAGCTGTTCGACGAACACGCCGAGCACTTCGCGCAGCTTGGTCAGCTGCAGGCGCGAGGCGATGGTCTGCACATGCCAGTTGTTCGGCGCCACCGGGGCCTTGAAGTCGCGCGGCGCGCGCGGCGTCTTCGGCAGCAGCTCGGTCAGCATCTTCAGCGCGCCGGGCTCGGCCTCCTTCAGCACGCCGACGAAGCCCTCTTCGTGGATGCCGAAGCGCCCGGCGCGGCCGGCGATCTGGTGCACCTCGCCTTCGCCGAGCGGCCGGTCGTTGACGCCGTCGAACTTGCTCATGGTGGAAAACAGCACGCGGCGGATCGGCAGGTTCAGGCCCATGCCGATGGCGTCGGTGGCCACCAGGATGTGCGAGGCGCCTTCGGCAAAGCGTTCGGCTTCGCGGCGCCGCACCTCGGGCGGCAGCGCGCCGTAGATCACGCTCACCGGGTGGCCGGCGGCGGCGATCTGGTCGCGCAGCATCAGCACGTCGCGGCGGCTGAAGGCCACCACCGCGTCGCCGAGCTGCAGCGCATGCACCGGCACCGGGTTGGGCAGCAGCTGCACGTATTGCTTGCGCTCGAAGTGGCGCACGCGTGCAGCGCTCGCCGCACAGCCCGAGCAGGTTCTCGATCGCCGGCACGGCGTAGGCCGAGCAGATGATGATCACCTCGTTGGCCGGCACGGCCACGATGGCCTGCGTCCAGGCCCAGCCGCGCGAGTTGTCGAAGATCATCTGCGCTTCGTCGATCACGGCCACGTCGATCGGCGTGTTGGTGCCCACCATCTCGATCGTGCTCGACACGACGCGCGCGCCCACGGCCGGCACGTTCTCTTCGCCGGTGAGCAGCGAGCAGGGCACGCCGCGCGCCACCAGGCGGTCGCGGCCTTCGAGCGCCAGCAGGCGCAGCGGCGCCAGGTAGGCGCCGTCCAGCGCCTGGGCCAGGCGCTCGAACGCGGCGTGGGTCTTGCCGCTGTTGGGCGGGCCGACGTAGAGCGTCACCTTGCGCTGCAGCTGGCGCGCCTTGTTGAAGGTGTCGGGGTAGCCCTGGAAGGCGAGCTCGGTGTTCAGGCCTTCCAGCGTGTCGAGCTCGGCCACGTGCCGTTCCCAGCGCTCCTGCGCGCGGGTGAAGGCGGCGAGCATCTCGGCCAGCGGCTGCGCGGTGCCGCCCTCGGATTGCAGCCGCGGCAGCAGCGATTCGAGATGCCGTGCCTTGAAGGCGCGGCTCTTCGCGATCAGCGCTTCCAGGTGGGCCGTGAGCTCGGCGCCCTGCGGGTGCTGCGGCGCGGGGCCCAGCGCGGCCAGCAGCGCCGGCGCGTCGCCGCTGCGGTAGAAGGCCCACACCGCGTTCGCATCCACCGGGATGCGGAACAGCACCGGCACCGCCCAGCCCGGCTCCGAGAGCTTGAGCGTGTGGCGGATCAGGCGCGTCCACACGCCGGCGCGGCGCGACACCGCCATCTGCTCGAGCGCGGTGGTGCGCTCGAGCATCGTCGGCCGCGCCTTCGGGCCGCTGCCCACGGCGTCGAGGTGCGCCAGCGCGGCGTCGATCAGCGCCGGGTCGATCCAGCGGCTCGGGCGCTGGCCGGGCACCGCCTTCTGCAGCAGGATCAGGCCGAGCTTGTCGAGGTGGGTCTCGAAATCGGCATGCGTCTCGGCCAGGTAGTCGGCCGGCTTGACCACCTGCGGCAGGTGGTGCACGCCATGGCGGATGCGCGCCAGCGCGTTCCTTGCCGATGTGCGGCGGCAGGCGTTCGGCGTGGCGGGGGATGGGAAGAAGGCTCTGCGGCATGGCCCCGATAATCGCCTATGAACACGACCGATTGCGCCGTCCGGCGTCAAAACAGGCGAATCGGGCAGCGATTTCAGCCGCCTGCCCCTGCCCCCGCACGCGCTCGCGAACCTGCAGCGCCTGGGCTACACCGCGCATGACGCCGATCCAGGCCGCCAGCCTGCCGCTGGCCTTGGCCGGGCACGACCTGATCGCGCAGGCCAAGACCGGCAGCGGCAAGACGGCGGCCTTCGCGCTGGCGCTGCTGGCCAACCTGAACGTGCGTCGCTTCGCGGTGCAGGCGCTGGTGCTGTGCCCGACGCGCGAACTGGCCGAGCAGGTGACGCAGGAAGTGCGCCGCCTGGCCGCTGCCGAAGACCACATCAAGGTGCTGACGCTGTGCGGCGGCGCCACGATGCGCCCGCAGCTGGCCAGCCTGGAGCATGGCGCGCACATCGTCGTCGGCACGCCCGGCCGGCTGATGGACCACCTCGAGCGCGGCAGCCTGAACCTGGAGGCGCTGAACACCCTGGTGCTCGACGAGGCCGACCGCATGCTCGACATGGGCTTCTTCGACGACATCGCGACGATCGCCAGGCAATGCCCGAAGCAGCGCCAGACGCTGCTGTTCTCGGCCACCTACCCCGAGGGCATCGGCAAGCTCGCGGCCGCCTTCATGCGCGAGCCCAAGGAAGTGAAGCTGCTGGCCGCGCACGCCGCCGGCAAGATCCGCCAGCTGTTCTTCGAGGTGCGCGAAGACGAACGCCTGCACGCGGTGGGCCAGCTGCTCGCGCATTACCGCCCGGTCAGCACGCTGGCCTTCTGCAACACCCGGCAGCAGTGCCGCGATCTGGTGCAGGTGCTGCGCGCGCAGGGCTACGCCGCGCTGGAGCTGCACGGCGAGCTCGAGCAGCGCGAGCGCGACCAGGTCATGGTGCAGTTCGCCAACCGCAGCTGCAGCGTGCTGGTGGCCACCGACATCGCCGCGCGCGGGCTGGACATCACGCAGCTCGAGGCGGTGATCAACGTCGACATCACGCCCGACGCCGCCACCCACACCCACCGCATCGGCCGCACCGGACGCGTCGATGAAGAAGGCTGGGCCTTCAGCCTGGTCAGCATGGAGGAGATGGGCAGCGTGGGCAAGATCGAGCAGGCCGGCGGCTTCTCGTCGGCGTGGAAAAGCTCTCGGAGCTGACGCCCGCCAGCCAGGAGCCGTTGCGCGCGCCGATGCACACGATCCAGATCCTCGGCGGGCGCAAGGAAAAGATCCGCCCCGGCGACGTGCTGGGCGCGCTGACCAAGGACCTGGGGTTTGCCGGCACGCAGATCGGCAAGATCAACGTCAACGAGTTCTCGACCTACGTCGCGGTGGAGCGCGGCATCGCTGCCGAGGTGCTGCGCAAGCTGGCGGGCGCCAAGGTCAAGGGCCGCAGCGTGAAGGTGCGCATGCTCGAAGGCTGAGGGCCGCGTCGTGCCCACCGGCTGGTCGCGCCGCGCCAGCCCTCAAGCGGCCAGCGCCTTCATCTCGGCGTACAAGTCGGCCTTGCCCTCGAAGCCGATGCCGGGCAGCTCGGGCAGCGTGACATAGCTGTTGTCGACCTTCACGCCGTCGGGAAAGCCGCCGTAGGGCTGGAACAGATCCGGGTAGCTCTCGTTGCCGCCCAGGCCGAGTCCGGCGGCGATGGCCAGCGACATCTGGTGTCCGCCGTGCGGCACACAGCGTGACGGCGACCAGCCGTTGTCCTTCAGCATGTCCAGCGTGCGCAGGTATTCGACCAGTCCGTAGCTCAAGGCGCAGTCGAACTGCAGCCAGTCGCGGTCGGGGCGCATGCCGCCGTAGCGGATCAGGTTGCGCGCGTCCTGCATCGAGAACAGGTTCTCGCCGGTTGCCATCGGCTTGGCGTAGTGGTTCGCCAGCTCGGCCTGCAGCGCGTAGTCGAGCGGGTCGCCGGCTTCCTCGTACCAGAACAGGTCGTACTGCGACAGGGCCTTGGCGTATTCGATCGCAGTCTTCAGGTCGAAGCGGCCGTTGGCATCGACCGCCAGCCGCTGGCCGGGGCCGAGCAGTCTCAGTACCGCCTCGATGCGCTTGCAGTCATCGGCCAGCGAGGCACCGCCGATCTTCTTCTTGACGACCGCGTAGCCACGGTCCAGGTAGCTGCGCATTTCGCGCTCCAGGCCCTCGAGGCCCTGGCCCGGCCAGTAGTAGCCGCCGGCGGCGTAGACGAAGACCTTGCGATTCGCCTGCTTCACGCCGTAGCGCGAGCCGTAGCGCTCGGCCAGCAGCTGGAACAGCGGCTTGTCCTCGATCTTGGCCACCGCGTCCCAAACCGCCATGTCGATCGTGCCCACCGCCACCGAACGCTCGCCGTGGCCGCCGGGCTTTTCGTTGTTCATCAGCGTGGCCCAGACCTTGTGCGGGTCGAGGTTGTCGCGCTCGCTGTCCATCAGGCTGGCGGCATCGGCTTCGAGCACGCGCGCAATGAAACGCTCGCGCATCAGTGCCCCCTGACCGTAGCGGCCGTTGGAGTTGAAACCGTAGCCGATGACACGCTTGCCGTCACGCACGACGTCGGTGACGACGGCCACCAGGCTCAGCGTCATCTTCGAGAAATCGATGTAGGCATTGCGGATGTTCGACTTGATGGGGCGGGTCGATTCGCGAATGTCGATGATCTTCATGTGGTGTTCCGTGTCCGTTTCAGCGCGGCAGCGAGGCGCCGCCGCAGATGGCCATGTCCTGGCCGGTGATCGCAGCGGCGGCAGGCGAGAGCAGGTAGGCGACGAGCGAGGCGATCTCGTCGGGGCGGATCAGGCGGCCGATCGGCGGCAACACGGGTGCGGCGGCGTGGCGTGCCGGGTCATCGGTCATCGCGGTCCGCGTCGCTGCGGGCGAGATCACGTTGACGGTGACGCCAGAGGCGACCACTTCCGCGGCCCAGCTGCGCGCCAGGCCGAGCAAGGCGGCCTTCGTCGCGGCGTACTGGCTGCGTCCGCCCTTGCCCTGTGCAACGCGGCTGCCGACGAGCACGACGCGGCCGTGGCCGCTGGCGGCCATTGACGGCAGCAGCACGTCGGCGAGGCGCGTGACGGCCTCGACATGCAGGCGCCACATCAGCGCGCCAGCCTCGGCGTTCAACTGGCCGAGCGGGCCGACGCGCAGCACGCCGGCGGCGTGCACCAGTGCGCCGGCGCCGCTGAACTTCCTTGCCGCCGACGTCGTGGCGGCGCCGTCGCACAGATCCACCTGCACCGCCTCGAAGCCGGCACGCTCGATGGTCGGCGGCGAGACATCGAAGCCGCACACGCGCCAGCCTTGATCGAGCAAGGCCAGCGCGATTGCCTGGCCGATGCCTGAGCTGCTGCCGGTGACGACGGCAAGGCGCATGTCATTCGGCACGGATCTTCCCGTCGGCGATGATCTTGCCGGTGAGGGCCATGTCGTCGTGCTGGAACTTGACGAAGTCGTCGATCGAGCCGGGCGTGAGCAGCAAGCCCTGCTGGGTCAGCTTCTCGCGCATGTCACCGGCCAGGGCCTTGTTGACCTCGGAATTCAGCCTGGTGGCGATGTCCTTTGGCAGGTTGGCCGGGCCCCACAGCCCGTACCAGCTGTAGAACTCGAAGCCGGGCACGGTTTCGCCGACGGTCGGCATGTCGGGCTGGTTCGGCACACGGGCCTTGGAGGTGACGCCGATGACCTTCAGCTGGCCGGCCTTGGCGAAGCCCGCCGAGCCGAGGATCGGGTCGATGAATGCATCGATCTGGCCGCCGACCAGGTCCTGGTAGGCCGGCGCCGAGCCCTTGTACGGCACGATGACGTAGTCGAGGCCGCCGGCGCGCTTGAGCAGTTCGGTCGACAAATGCCCGGCCGACGCCGCCGAGCCGATGGCGAAAGTCATCTTGCCCGGATTCGCCTTGGCGTAAGCCAGCATGCCCTTGACGTCGGAGAACGGCAGCTTGTTGTTGACGGCGATGGCCAACGGTGCCTTGGCCACCAGGGCCACGGCGGTGAAGTCCTTCGCCACGTCGTAGGGCGGATTCTTCATCGTCGCCGGCGTGGTCGTGAAGGCCGAGGCGTTGAAGAGCAGGGTGTAGCCGTCGGCCGCGGCCTTGGCCACCGCGATGCCGCCGATCGTGCCTTGGCCACCGGGCCGGTTCTCGATGACGAAGGTCTGGCCCATCTGTTCGCCCAGGCGCTGCGCCAGCATGCGGCCGACCACGTCGAGCGTGCCGCCGGGCGGGAACGGGATGATCACCGTGACCGGCTTCGATGGGTAGGTCTGGGCCCACGCGCTTGCGCCAACGGCGAGCAGGGCGGCGGCGAGGGTCGAGCGGAGGAAGGTCTTGCGTTGCATGGTCGTGGTCTCCTTGGGGTTGTTGTGACTCAGCGCTTGAGCAGGCCGGCGTTGGCGACTGCAGCGCGCAGCGCAGCCATCTCGGCATCGTTCGGCGCTTCGGTGGGCGGGCGCACGGTCGGCGAATCGAGCACGCCGGCCAGGTACATGCCCATCTTCATCCGTGCATGGGCCTCGCCGGTCGGCTCGCCGCCGCCGTAGACGGCGTCCTTCAACGGCGTGATCACGTCCTGCACCGCCATCGCGCGCTTCAGGTCGCCGGCCTTCACCGCCTCCCACAGGTCGTTGATCAGGCTCGGGATGAAGGTCGCAAAGCCGACCAGCGCGCCGTCGACGCCCTGCACCATCGAGGCCAGCAGGTACTCGTCGTGACAGGTCAGGATCACCTTGGACGGATCGGCGGCGCGGATCGCCTTGATATCGGCGGCGTACTTGTTCATGTCGCGCTGGCCGACCTTGAAGGCGGCCACGTAGGGCAGCCTGGCCAGCTGGGCCAGCGTCGCCGATGAATACGAAGCGCGTGTCCAGGCCGGGTAGACATGTGCCACCAGGTCGAGGCCGGCCGTGGCGATGGCCTCGAAGTAGTCGGTCACGTGGTCGGGCCGGAAGCCGAAGCGCAGCCAGTGGTGCGGCGGCATCACATCCAGCGCTTTAGCGCCGGCCTCGCGCGCCATCGACGCATGCTCCTTGGCGTCGAGCATGCCTTCGCAGACGATCGACGAGATGACGGGCAGGCGGCCCTTCAGCTCGTCGGCGACGATGCGGGTGACCTCGGCGCGCTCGCGCGGCAGCAGCGAGAAGACCTCACCGGTGTGGCCATTGGTCATCACCGCGACGACGCCCGGCTGGGTGGCGAGCCAGGAGGCGTGCTTGCGCAGCGCGCGTTCGTCGATGCGGTAATCGCTGGTGAAAGGGCAGGCGATCGCGGGGATGATGCCGCGGTAATTCTGGATCGTGGGCATGGGGTCTCCTTGTCTGACAATCGGCACGCAGCGCGCTTGGCGGTCGGGATGCGCGATGGTGAAATGTTCGTCGACGCGCTTGCGAATGGCCAATGCTGCTTGAGCCTTCTTCCATGCCCTCAAAGCACCGAACGTCTGCCCCCTATGCTCGTGTTGCTCGCGGTCCCCAGGGTGACGCAGGCCGCGATTGGAGCGGCCCGGCGGGAGGCCAGACATGAACCTGATCTGGTTGGACGACTTTCTGGCCCTGGCCGCGACGGGCAACTTCTCCCGCGCGGCCGAAGAACGCCACATGACGCAGCCGGCTTTCAGCCGCCGCGTCCGCGCGCTGGAAGAGTGGCTCGGTGTGGTGCTGTTCGACCGCACGACGCATCCGGTGACGCTCACCGAGGCGGGGCTGTGGTTTCGCAGCGTGGCGCAGGACACGCTGGCCCATGTGGCCCGCCTGCCGGACCAGGCGCGCGCCGTTGTCGACGCCAGCGCCGCCACGCTGCGCATAGCGTCGACCCACGCCCTGTCGTTCACCTTCCTGCCGGGCTGGCTGCGCAGCCTCGAGTTGCACCTGGTCGTCGGGCCGATCCAGCTGATGTCCGACGTGATGCAGCAGTGCGAGGCGCTGATGCAGCAGGGCCGCGCGCAGTTCATGCTCGCCCATGCCCATGCCGAGGTGCCGAGCCGGCTCGATCCCGCCGCCTACGCGTCGACGGTGGTTGGCCACGACGAATTGATCCCGCTGTCGGCGCCCGACAAGGCCGGCCAGCCGCGCCATGCCTTGCGGCCAGGCACGAAGAGCCCGGTGCCGATTCTGGCCTACAGCGCGGAATCGGGCATCGGACGCCTGGTACGTGCGCTGCGCGGTGGCGCGCTCGACGGCGTACATGCCCAGCCTGTCGTGACGGCGCACCTGGCCACTGTGTTGCGCACGATGGTGCTCGACGGCCGCGGCGTGGCCTGGTTGCCGCGCAGTCTGGTCGCCGACGAATTGGCCAGCGGCCGACTCGTCGCGGCCGGTGACGAGGCGTGGGCCATCGCGGTCGAGATCGGCTCTTTCGCCAGCGCGGCGCAGCGCCGCCGGCGGCGGAGGCGTTCTGGCGTGCCGCGGTCGAGGCCGATGCCCCGGCAGGCGGCTGAAACGGGAACGGCTCGATGCCGCCAGCGCAACTTGACCCCACGCGGCGGCGGGCCAGAGCCGTGCCGTCGAGACGCGCTCAGATCGCGCGCACCAGCTGGTCGCGCCGCGCCAGCGCCGGAAACCATCGCCACCACAGCAGCGCCACGGCGATCGAGCCGGCGCCGCCGAGCACCACCGAGCCCACCGGCCCGAGCAGCGCGGCGGTGGCGCCGGACTCGAACTCGCCGAGCTGGTTCGACGCGCCGATGAACACCGAGTTGACCGCGCTGACGCGGCCGCGCATCGCGTCGGGCGTTTCCAGCTGCACCAGCGACTGGCGCACGACGACGCTGACCATGTCGGCCGCGCCGGTGACCGCCAGCGCCAGCATCGACAGCGCGAACGAGGTCGACACGCCGAACACCGCGTGGCCGCGCCGTACACCGCCACGGCCCACAGCATGCGCGCCCGGCGCGGCGCGCGATCGGCCAGCGCGTCAGCGCCAGCGACATCGCCAGCGCACCCATGGCCGGCGCGCCGCGCAGCAGGCCCAGGCCCCAGGGGCCGACGTGCAGCACGTCCTTGGCGAACATCGGCAGCAGCGCCGTCGCGCCGCCCAGCAGCACGGCGAACAGGTCGAGCGAGATCGCGCCCAGCACGACCGGGTTGCTGCGCACGTAGCGCACGCCGGCCAGCAGCGTGTGCCAGGTGGCGCGCTCGCGCGGCGGCGGGCGGGCGTGCTTCACGCGCAACAGCAGGACGGCCGCGACGGCGAACAGCAGCGTGCAGGTGGCGTAGACGGTGGTGGCGCCGGCCACGTACAGCAGGCCGCCGAGCGCCGGCCCGGCGATGATGGCCAGCTGCATGCCGGCCGAGCTGAAGGCCAGCGCGCGCGGCAGCAGCGCCGCGGCACCAGCAGCGGCGCGAGCGCCTGCTGCGCCGGCATCTGGAAGGCCTTGGCCGTGCCTAGCACGACGGCCAGCGCCAGCAACCAGCCGCGCTGCGGCCCGCCGGCCAGGGGCGCCAGCGCCAGCACCAGCGCCACCGCGGCCTGCACGCCGACACAGGCCGCTGCCACGCGCGCGCGGTGATGCCGGTCGACCACGTCGCCCGTCACCAGCACCAGTGCCAGCGCGGGCAGGAACTGCAACAGGCCCACGAGGCCCAGGTCCCAGGCCGAGCCGGTCAGGTCGTACATCTGCCAGCCGACGGCCACCATCAGCATCTGGCTGGCGCAGGTGTTGGCCAGCCGCGCCCACCAGAAGCGCAGGAAGTCGCGCTGCGGGCGCAGGACGGCCGGGATCACGGGTGCGGCTGCACCCACGACCGCCGGCCGGGCACGCGATAGCGGGCGGGTAGCGAATCGGCGTGATGCATGGGGCGGCGGCGCGGTGGGGCCGCCGATTGTGCCGCCCCGCGCGCTGTCAGCCGGCGCGCACCTCGATGCGCCGCGGCTGCGCGTAGGCCTGTTTCGGGATCCGCAGCGTCAGCACGCCGTCCTTCAGGTTGGCCTCGATTTTCTGCGAGTCGAGTTCGCGGCTCAGCGTGAAGCTGCGCCGGAACCGCGGCACGCGGACTTCCGCATACACGGGCTCCAGGCCTTCCGGGGTCTGCGGCTCGACGCTGCCTTCGATCGACAGCGCGTCGCCCTCGATCCGCAACTCCAGGCGCTCCTTCGACACGCCCGGCATGTCGGCCAGCAGCGTGATGCCCGCGGCGTCCTCGAACACGTCGACAGCCGGCAACACGGCGCGTTGGTCCTGCTCGCGATGTTCCTTGCTCAGTACATTGCTCATCATCGATCTCCTTGCATGCGCCTCACTGCACCGTGATGCGCTTGGGTTGGGCGGCTTCGCGGCGTGCCACGCTCACCTGCAGCACGCCATCCTTGTAGCTGGCGCGCACGCTCGCCGGGTCGACATCGTCGGGCAGCGAGACGGCGCGCAGGAACGGCCCGCTGTCGCGCTCGCGCGTGTAGACGGTGACCTTGTCGTCGTTCTGCGGGATCGCCGAAGCGCGCTCGCCGGCGATGCGCAGCACGCCGCGGTCGAGCGTGACCTCGATCTTCGAGGGGTCCAGGCCCGGCGCGAAGGCATACACCTCCACGCTGACCGGCGTGCGCCCGACATTGATGGCCGGCAAGGTGCCGGCCGCGACCGAGCGGATGCTGCTGGCCAGGGCCGGGCCGCCGAACACGTCGTCGAACTCGCGGCGCAGGTGATCGAAATGGCCGAACAGGCTGCTCGGATAATTGAGCATCGATGCGTACATGACATGTCCTCCGTTTTGTGAGAGCACCGGCCGGATCCACGCACCGACCGGCTCAAGTCGACAGATGGGAACCGTCGCGGCGGTTTCAAGGGCGCGGGTCGAAGGTCGGTGCCCGGCTGCCTGCCGCCCCCGGGGGGCGGCGACGAAGGCCGGCGTCTAGCGCGTCCCGCGGTCGAGCATGCGGCCGGCGCAGGCCAGCACCGCGCGTTCGCCGCCGCCGCGGTAGGCCAGGCGGCCATTGACGAACACCGCGTCGATGCCAACGCTGGCGCTGATCGGCCGATCGTAGCTGGCGGTGTCGGCGATAAGCGCCGGGTCGAACACCACCACGTCGGCCATCGCACCGGCCTTGAGCAGGCCGCGATCGGCGAGGCGGAAGTTGCGTGCCGTCATCCCCGTCATCTTGTGCACCGCCTGCTCCAGCGAGAACAGTTTGCGCTCGCGCCAGTAGCGTGCGAAGACGCGTGGGAACGCGCCCCACAGGCGCGGGTGCGGATGGCGGTCGTGCGGCAGGCCGTCGCTGCCGATCATCGTGCGCGGGTGTGCGATCACGCGCTCGACGTCGGCCTCGTCGATCTGGAAGTAGCAGGCGCCCCCGGGCATCAGGCGGCGGCAGGCCGTCTTCTGGTCGACGCCCCATTCGGCGGCCACGTCTGCGAGCAGGCGGCCGGTCACCGCCGGATGAGCATCGCTCCAGGTCAGCATGACGTCGATCACGCCGTCGACCAGGTCTTCGCGCAGCACCGTCGAGCCGGCGACGTAGGGATAGACGTCCATCGCGATCGCCTGGCGTGCGCCGAGCGTGTCGATCAGTGGCAGTGTCTCGCGCGTACGGCCCCAGTTGGCGGGGCCGGCGCACTTGTGGTGCGATATCACCAGCGGCACGCCGGCTTCGAAGGCGCAATCGCCGGCCTCGTGCAGGGCCTCGATGATCTGCGCCATCTCGCTGCGCAGGTGCGTGGTGTACACACCGCCGTGACGCGCCACCACGCGCGCCAGATCGGTCACCTCGTCGGCCGGCGCGGCATGGGCTTCCTCGTAGAACAGCCCTGATGACAGCCCCAGCGCGCCGGCGGCCATGCAGTCGTCGAGCAGCGCGGCCATGCGCGCGCGCTCGCCGGCCGTGGCCGCGCGCGACAGGTCGTCCATCGTGGCGAAGCGCAACGTCGTGTGGCCGATCAGCGGTGCGACGTTGACGGCCGGCCGCGCCGCCGCGACCGCATCGGGGTAGGCGGCGAACGTCGGGAAGCGGAACGATTGCGCACCCAGCAGGTTCAGCGGCGGCCTCGCGGCATCGGTCACGAAGGGCGCCAGCGAGATGCCGCAGTTGCCGGTGACCAGCGTGGTGATGCCCTGCGACACCTTGGCAGATAGGCCGGGCCGGACAGCACGATGGCGTCGTCGTGGGTGTGCGCGTCGATGAAGCCCGGCGCGATGACGCGGCCGCGGCAGTCGACCACCTCGACGTCGGTCAACGCCAGGCCCTCGGGCAGGCGCTGGCGCAGCCCGTCGCCGAGGCGGGCGATGCGATCGCCGACCAGCAGCACGTCGCCCGGCCACGACGGGCCGCCGCTGCCGTCGACCACCAGGCCGCCTTCGAGAAGAATGGGGGTGGGGCTCATTGCTCGCGCTCCATGGACGGGTGGCGTTGCGGTGCCGGCGCCTTCCCAGCTCTGCAGTTGATGACCCCGCACGTCGACACCGTGCTCGTGCAGCGCGGCGCGCACGCCCTGCAGGCGCTGCACGGCCGCCTCGCCGCGGCGCTGCGCGACCAGCACGGTCAGGATCTCGATCGCCGTCAGGTGCGTCAGGTAGGCATCGATGCCCACGTGCATCACCGCATCGTCGGGCACGCTCAATGCCAGCAGGATGTTGGTGCGGTCGGCCAGCTGCGTGCCCGGCTGCGTCAGCGACACCACCGTCGCACCCTGGCGCCGCGCGATGTCCACGGCGTCGAGCATCGACGGCAGACCGCCGACGTGCGAGATCACCAGTACGACGCCGCGCGCGTCCTGGGCCGCTGCGGCCACCCGTTGCAGATGGTAGTCGACCCAGGCATTGGCCGACAGGCCGAGCCGGAACAGCCGCGCCTGCAGATCCTGCGCCATGAACCACGACGTGATGCCGGTCGCGAACAGATCGACATGGCGTGCCCCGGCGATCGCGCTCACGGCCGCTTCCAGCGTGGCCATGTCGAGCTGCGAGCGCACGCCGGCCACCGTGGCCGCAGCGCTGCGGGTGACCTTGGCGACGATTCTTCGGCGCTGTCGGTGACGTTGACGCGTCGGTGCAGCGGCGAGCCGCCGAGCGCAAGCTCGTGCGCCAGCGCGAGCTTGAACTCGCGCAAGCCGGCGAAACCGAGGTCACGGCAGGTGCGCATGACGGTGGGCACGCAACTACCTGCACGCTCGGCCAGCAGGTCGAAGCTTTCGGCGAGCACGCGATCAGGGTCCTCGAGAATCAGGTCGAGGATCGCCCGCCGCGCGGCGGGCGCCTTGTCGCGGATTTGCGCGACCTTGAAGCAGGCCGTTGCTCACGTGAGCACCCAGCTCGCCGGGTACGGCGTGCGACCCTCCCGTGACGCACGACCGTGGCCTGTGGTCGGCCTTGCTGGGGCGGCCCGGCGCGGCGGCCTGGCTTAGCCAGGTTGACACTGGACGTTTCATACTCAGAAGTGCATCGACGCCGCGTCGACGACGCGGTAGTCGTCGTCGACGATCGGCATCCAGTGCCACTTGTCGAAGGTGGTGCAGGGGTGCGAGATGCGGAGCACGACGCGTTCGCCGATGGCTGGCGCCTGGGCGGC
>CAVVVW010000016.1:0-24721 GCA_963751775.1 uncultured beta proteobacterium | reverse complement strand
TGTTGTTGGTGAAGGGTGCGTTCGGCAGCCGCAACGGCCTGAGCTACACGCTGTACTACGCCACGACCTTCGTCTTCACCGGGCTGGCGGTGGCGGTGGCCTTTCATGCCGGGCTGTTCAACATCGGCGGCGAGGGCCAGGCCATGATGGGCGGGCTGGGCGCCGGCTTGGTGGCCTTGGGCCTGGGCCAGACGCTGCCGGGCTGGCTGCTGCTGCCGCTGATGGTGCTGGTGGCGATGCTGTTCGGCATGCTCTGGGGCGCGCTGCCCGGCGCGCTGCAGGCCTGGCGCGGCAGCCACATCGTGATCACCACGATCATGTTCAATTTCATCGCCTCGGCGCTGCTGATCTACCTGCTGGTCAACGTGCTCAAGGAACCCGGCAACATGACGCCCGAGAGCCGCGCCTTCGGCCCTGCGGCGCTGCTGCCGGGCATGCACGACATGCTGGGCTGGATCGGGCTGGACTGGCCGCGCACGCCGCTCAACTTCAGCCTGCTGCTGGCCGTGGCCGCGGCAGTGGCGGTGTACCTGCTGCTGTGGCGCACGCAGCCCGGCTACGCCATTCGCGCGGCGGGCCATGCGCCCGACGCGGCGGCGTATGCCGGCATCCGGCCACGGAACCAGATCGTGCTCGCGATGGCGCTGTCGGGCGCGTTGGCGGCGCTGGTCGGCGTCAACGAGATCGCCGGCGTGCACAACCGCCTGATGGCCGATTTCGTCGCCGGCGCCGGCTTCACCGGCATCGCCGTTTCGCTGATCGGGCGCAACCACCCGCTGGGCATCGTCTTCGCGGCGCTGCTGTTCGGCGCGCTGTACCAGGGCGGCGCCGAACTGGCCTTCGAGATCCAGGGCTTCTCGCGCGACATGGTCTTCACGCTGCAAGGCCTGATCGTGCTGTTTGCCGGTGCGATGTCTCAGGTGGCGGCGCCCGTGGCTGGCGAGCGCCTGGCGCGTGTTGCGTCGCGCGTGCCGGCCGCGGGCCGATGCGGGGGCCGCGAATGGATGAAGTGCTCGTCGGCACGCTGGTCGCATCGACGCTTGCGCGTGGCCACGCCGCTGATCCTGTGCGCGCTGGCCAGCACCTTGTCCGAGCGCGCCGGCGTCATCGACCTCGGTCTCGAAGGCAAGATGCTGGCCACTGCGTTCGCCGCCGCCAGCGTCGGCGCCGCCAGCGGCTCGTTGGCGCTGGCCATCACCGCGGCCGTCGCCGTCGGCCTGGCGCTGTCGATGCTGCACGGCTTTGCCTGCGTCAGCCACCCTGGCGACCAGGTCGTGATGGGCATGGCCATCACGATGACCGCCGCCGGCCTGACCGTCGTGCTCGGCATCGCCTGGTTCCAGCAGGGTGGGCAGACGCCGCCGCTGCCCGATGCGGTGCGCCTCGGGCCTGTGGTTCGGCGGCGCGGCCGAGGCGCTCGGCGGCGTGCCGCTGCTGGGCGCCATCGTCGGCATCGGCCTGCTCGGCCACAGTGTGATGGTCTACGCCGCGCTGGCACTCGTCGGCGTGGTCTGGTGGCTGCTCTACCGCACCCGCATCGGGCTGCGCCTGCGCGCCACCGGCGAGAACCCGGCGATGGTCGACGCCGCCGGCGTGTCGGTGCTCGGCCTGCGCTACCTGGCATTGGCCGGCAACGGCGTGCTCTGTTCGCTGGCGGGCAGCTACCTGGTGTTGGCGCAGAACCCGCAGTTCATCCCGAACATGACCGCCGGCCGTGGCTACATGGCGCTGGCGGCGATGATCTTCGGCAAGTGGCATCCGGTCGGTGCGTTGCTGGCCTGCCTGCTGTTCGGCTTCCTCGACGCGGTGGCGATTCGCCTGCAGGGCGCCGTGCTGCCGGCCCTGCTCGGTGGTGGCGCGGTACCGGTACAGGCCATCCAGGCGCTACCCTACGCGCTGACGGTGGTCTTGCTGGCCGGTTTCTTTGGTCATGCCTACGCGCCCAGGGCGCTGGGCGTGCCGTATGTGAAGGAGCACTGAATGGATGTCGACGCCTTGCTCGCGGCCGCCCGTGCGGCACGCGCGCACGCCTACGCGCCGTACTCGAAGTTCGCCGTCGGCGCCGCGCTGCAGGACGAGCAGGGCCGTATCCATGCCGGCTGCAATGTCGAGAACGCCGCGCACCCGCAGGGCCTGTGCGCCGAAGCGGTGGCGCTCGGCCACCTGGTGCTGGCCGGCGGGCGACGCATCACCGCCGCGGCCGTGGTTGGCGTCGGGCCGAGGCTGGTGACGCCGTGCGGCGGCTGCCGGCAGAAGATGCGCGAGTTCGGTGCCGACGAGACGCCGGTCGTGATCGGCGACATGACGAGCCTGCGCGGCCGCTTCACGCTCGGCGAGTTGCTGCCGGCGAGTTTCGGGCCTGAACACTTGACGTGAACGCAGGCGGCGCCACGATGAAATGTACGAGTCCGATGCCTGTCATGGTTGCCGGCCCGTGCGTCTGCGACTCTTGCTTGCCGGGTCCCGCCCGCGGGCGGGACCCGGCAGGCAACGCAGTCAACCAAGCGCTGCGGAGAAAATGACATGAACGATGCCGTCGCGCGTTCCGTCGCCCGCATCACGGCGCAGGCCGCGGGCTGCCGGCCGACGGTTGCCATCGTGCTCGGCTCGGGCTGGCACGGCGTGGCCGACCGGGTGCAGGGCGGCGTCGACATCGCCTATGGCGAGCTGCCGGCATTTCCCGTCGTCGGTGTCGCCGGTCATGCCGGCACGCTGCGCGTGGGCCGCATCGGTGGCGTCGAGGTCGCCGTGTTGTCGGGCCGCCAGCACACTTATGAGACCGGCCAGGCCGATGCGATGAACGGGGCCATCCGCACGCTGGCGCAATGGGGTGTTCGTGCGCTGCTGCTGACCAATGCCTCGGGCAGCCTCGATGAGGCGATGCGTCCGGGCTCGATGATGGTGCTGTCGGATCACCTCAACATGGCGCAGCGCACGCCGCTGCATGGCCAGGCCGGGGCCGAGCGCTTCGTCGATCTGCGCGACGCCTACGACCCGGCATTGCGCGCATTGGCACGGCGCATCGCCGCCGAGCGGGGGATGACGCTACACGAGGGCGTCTACGCCTGGATGCTCGGCCCGCAGTTCGAGACGCCGGCCGAGATCCGCATGCTGCGCCTGCTCGGGGCCCACGCCGTGGGCATGAGCACGGTGCCCGAGACCATCGTGGCGCGCCATGCCGGCCTGCGCGTGCTGGCGCTGGCGATGTTCACCAACATGGGCTGCGGCCTGGATGAGGTGTCGTTGTCGCACGCCCATACATTGGCGGTGGCGCAACAGGCGGGCGCGGGCGCGGTGCAGTTCGTCGAAGCCTTGTTGCCGGCGTTGGCGGCGGAGGTTTGAGGCGTGACGGCGGAAATGCTGGAGAGCGCGCGCGTGGCCTTGGCCTGCCTCGACTTGACCAGCCTGAACGATGCCGACGATGAGCGCGCCATCGACGCGTTGTGTGAGCGCGCCGTCAGCCCTTACGGCAGCGTCGCGGCCGTTTGCGTCTGGCCGCGCTTCGTGGCCCGGGCGCGCGGCGCGCTGCTGCCGGCGGTGCGCGTGGCCGCGGTGGCCAATTTTCCGCATGGTGCGCTCGACCGCGAACTGGCGCTGGCCGACAGCGCGGCCATCGCCGCCGCCGGCGGCGATGAGATCGACCTGGTGCTGCCTTGGCGCGCCTGGGCGGCCGGCCAGCGTGCCGCCTGCTCGGCGTTGGTGGCGGCGGTGCGCCGCGCCCATCCCGCGCTGACGCTCAAGCTGATCCTCGAATCGGGCGAACTGCGTGATGCGGCGTTGATAAGCAGTGCCAGCGTGATGGCGCTCGACGAGGGCGTGGACTTCATCAAGACCAGCACCGGCAAGACGCCGGTCTCGGCCACGCCGGCAGCAGCGAAGGCCATGCTGGCCGCCATCGCCGCGCATTCGCGCCGGGCCAGCGTCGGCTTCAAGGCCTCGGGCGGCATCCGCACCGTCGCCGATGCCAGGCTCTACATCGAGCTCACGCGCGCCGCACTGGGCGCCGGTCACGCCGCGCAATTTTCGCCTCGGTGCCAGCGCCTTGCTGGCCGACATCCTGAGCCTGCTGTCGGGTGCGGCATCATCGGGCACACCGCCCCCCAACGTCTATTGACTTCTCGGAGACCCACACCATGCGCCTGCCTGCCTCGCTGCTGTTCGTCGCCCTCGCTCTGGCGGCCTGCAGCACCACGCCACCGCGAGCGACCCAGCCGGTCAGCGTCAAGATCCTGGCGATCAACGACTTCCACGGCAATCTGAAGCCGCCGCGCGGTGGCATTCGCATCAAGGATCCGGCCGAGGCCGGCAAGACCATCGACGTGCCCGCCGGTGGCTCGGAACACCTGGCCACCGCAGTGGCGCAACTGCGGGCCAAGAATCCGAACCACATCTTCGTCGCGGCCGGCGATCTGATCGGCGCCAGCCCGCTGCTGTCGGCGCTGTTCCACGATGAGCCGACGGTCGAGGCGATGGGCCTGATGGGCCTGGAAGCCAGCGCCGTCGGCAACCACGAGTTCGACCACGGGGCGGCCGAGTTGCTGCGCATGCAAAAAGGCGGCTGCCATCCGGGCGATGGCTGCAAGGGGCCGCAGCCGTTCAAGGGCGCGAGCTTCAAGTACCTGGCGGCGAGCACGTTCGACACACGCAGCGGCCAGACGATCTTCCCGAGCTACCACGTCAAGCGCTTCGAGGGCATCCCGGTCGCCTTCATCGGCCTGACACTCAAGGACACGCCCAACATCGTCGTGCCGAGCGGCGTCGCCGGGCTGCGCTTCGACGACGAGGCCGCCACCGTCAACAAGCTGGTGCCGGAACTGCAACGACAGGGCATCGAGGCCATCGTGGTGCTGATCCACGAAGGCGGTTTCCCGACCGGCGACTACAACGACTGCCCGGGCATTTCCGGCCCCATCGTCGACATCGTGAAGAAGCTCGACAAGGCGGTCGACGTGGTGGTCAGCGGCCACACCCACAAGGCCTACAACTGCCGCATCGATGGGCGGCTGGTGACCAGCGGCGACAAGTACGGCACCATCGTCAGCGAGATCGACATCGTGCTCGACCCGAAGACGGGCAAGGTGACGCAGGCCCGCGCCGACAACCTCGTCGTTCGCACCGACCGCTTCAACAAGGACCCGGCGCAGACACAGCTGATCACGACCTACGAGCAGCTCGCCGCACCGCTGGCCAAGCGCGTCGTCGGCAAGATCGCCGCGCCGCTGACGCGCGACGAAAGCCCGGCCGGCGAAACGCCGGTCGGCCAGGTGGTGGCCGACGCGCAGCTGGCGGCCACGCGTGCCGTCGCCGATGGCGGCGCGCAGATCGCGCTGATGAATCCGGGCGGCCTGCGCGCCAATCTCACGGCCGCTGCCGACGGCGCGGTGCGCTACGAGGACCTGTTCGCGGTGCAGCCGTTCTACAACAACCTGATCACGCTCTCGCTCACCGGCGCGCAGATCGTGCAGGTGCTCGAGCAACAGTGGCTGAACCAGGCACGACCGCGCATCCTGCAGGTGTCCAAGGGTTTCGCCTACACCTGGGACAACGCCAAACCGCCCGGCCAGCGCGTGGTGCCCGGCAGCGTCACGCTCGACGGCAAGGCGCTGGAGGCCACCGCGACCTACCGCGTGACGGTGAACAGCTTCCTGGCCGACGGCGGCGACGGCTTCAGTACATTCAAGCAGGGCCGCGAGCCGCGCACCGGCGCGATGGACGTGGATGCCTTCGAGCAGTTCATCGCCCGGCGCGCACAGGGCGAGACCGTCGCGCTCGATCGCATCAAGCGACTCAACTGACCGTGCTCGCGCCCGCCGAGATCATCCGTACCAAGCGCGACGGCGGCGCGCTCGACGCGGCGCAGATCGGCGCATTCGTGCAGGGCTTGACCGGCAGCGGCAGCACACGCTGGAGCGAGGGCCAGGTGGCGGCGCTGGCGATGGCCGTGCTGCTCAAGGGAATGGGCCGCGACGAGTGCGTGGCGCTGACCCGCGCCATGACGCACTCCGGCACCGTGCTCGACTGGTCGCGTGCCAGACTCGGCGGCCCGATCGTCGACAAGCATTCCACCGGCGGCGTCGGCGACAAGGTCAGCCTGATGCTGGCGCCCATCGTCGCGGCCTGCGGCGGCGTGGTGCCGATGGTCAGCGGCCGCGGCCTCGGCCACACCGGCGGCACGCTGGACAAGATGCAGAGCCTGGCCGGCTACGACGTGGCGCCGAGCCGTGCGTTGCTCACGCGCGTGCTGCGCGATGCCGGTTGCGCGATCGTCGGTGCCAGCGCGCGCGTGGCGCCGGCCGATCGCCGGCTGTATGCGATTCGCGATGTCACCGCCACGGTCGAGTCGGTGCCCTTGATCACCGCCAGCATCCTGTCGAAGAAGCTCGCGGCGGGCCTGGATGCGCTGGTGATGGATGTCAAGGTCGGCAACGGCGCGTTCTGCCAGACGATGGACCAGGCACGCGCGCTCGCCGACAGTCTGATCGGAGTGGCTGCGGGCGCCGGGTTGCCGACGCGCGCGCTGATCACCGACATGAACCAGGTGCTCGGTGCCAGTGCCGGCAATGCGCTCGAGGTGCGCGAGGCGATCGACTTCCTGACCGGCAAGCTGCGCGAGCCGCGCCTGCTGGCCGTAACGCTGGCCTTGGCGGCGCAAATGCTCGTATTGGCCGGCCTGGCGCCGGATCTGGCCGACGCCGGGCGCCGCGCCCGCGAGGTGCTCGAAAGCGGCCGCGCAGCAGAGCGGTTTGCGCGCATGGTGGCCGCGCTCGGCGGACCGAAGAACCTGCTCTCGCCGCGCTTTGCCGGGCTGCCGAAGGCGCCGGTGGTGATCGACGTACCGGCGCCCGCCGGTGGCTTCGTCCGGGCGATGGACACGCGCGCGATCGGCTTGACGGTGATCACGCTCGGGGGCGGGCGCCTGCGCGCCGACGACGCCATCGACGCGCGCGTCGGCGTCTCGCAGTTGCGTGCCATCGGCAGCGCCGTGCAACGCAACGAGCCGCTGGCGCAGGTGCATGCGCGCGATCGCGGCGCGGCTGTCGCGGCGCGCGAGCGCCTGCTGGCCGCATTCAAGATCGGCGACGACCGACCATCCGCCACACCCGTCGTGCTGTGGTCGTCTGCGACCGGGTAAGCCCTCCGACGCCCGCCAGGAGCGCGCTCCTAGAATGATTGCCAGCCCGTGCCCCGAGGAGTAGCCACCCATGTCCACCGCCCGCCGCAGTCGCAGCAGCCCACCCGCCGCGGAACCGGCCGCGCCAGCCATTGCGATGCGGGTGCTGAAGAAGTACCCGAACCGGCGCCTGTACGACACGCAGAGCAGCAGCTACATCACGCTGGCCGACGTCAAGCAGATGGTGCTCGACAGCGAGGCCTTCGAAGTCCGTGACGCCAAGTCCGGCGACGACCTGACACGCAGCATCCTGCTGCAGATCATCCTCGAAGAGGAGAGCGCCGGCGTGCCGATGTTCTCGACCCAGTCGCTGGCGCAGATCATCCGCTTCTACGGCCACGCCATGCAGGGCGTGATGGGCAGCTACCTGGAGCAGAACCTGCAAGGGTTCACCGACTTGCAGGCGCGCTTCGCCGAACAGTCCAAGGGCCTGTACGACCCGAAGAACTTCACCCCCGAGATGTGGACCCAGTTCGTCAGCGGCCAGGCACCGATGATGCAGGGCCTGATGGGCAACTACCTCGAGCAGTCGAAGCACCTGTTCGCGCAGATGCAGGAGCAGATGGGCAAGCAGGCGGGGGCCCTGTTTCCGCTGGCCGGGTTCGGGGCGGGCAAGAAGTAGCGACCTTGCCCATGCGGGACAATCCCGCCCATGAATCCTGCAACGACTGCCGCGCCGCCCAAGGTCGGCTTCGTCTCGCTCGGCTGCCCGAAGGCCTTGACCGACTCCGAACTGATCCTGACGCAACTCAGCGCCGAGGGCTATGCCACGAGCAAGAGCTTTGCCGGCGCCGACCTGGTGATCGTCAATACCTGCGGCTTCATCGACGAGGCGGTGAAGGAGAGCCTGGACGCGATCGGCGAGGCGCTGACCGAGAACGGGCGCGTCATCGTCACCGGCTGCCTGGGCGCGAAGGCGGCCGACGACGGCAGCGGTGCGAACCTGGTGCGCCAGGTGCATCCGAAAGTGCTGGCCGTCACAGGCCCGCACGCGACGCAGGCGGTGATGGACGCGGTCCACCTGCACCTGCCCAAGCCGCACGACCCGTTCGTCGATCTGGTTCCACCCGCTACAGATCGGCATCAAGCTGACGCCGCAAGCATTACGCCTACCTGAAGATCAGCGAAGGCTGCAACCACCGCTGCACGTTCTGCATCATCCCGTCGATGCGCGGCGATCTGGTGTCGCGGCCGATCGGCGACGTGCTGGGCGAGGCCGAACGCCTGTTCGAGGCCGGCGTGAAGGAGCTGCTGGTGGTCAGCCAGGACACCAGTGCCTACGGTGTCGACCTCAAGTACCGCACCGGTTTCTGGAACGGCCAACCGGTGAAGACGCGCATGTTCGAGCTGTGCGAGAAGCTGGGCCAGCTCGCCGACAGGTTCGGGGCCTGGGTCCGGCTGCATTACGTCTACCCGTATCCGCATGTCGACGAGGTGCTGCCGCTGATGGCCACGGGCCGGGTGTTGCCCTACCTGGACGTGCCGTTCCAGCATTCGCACCCCGACGTGCTCAAGCGCATGAAGCGCCCGGCCAGCGGCGAGAGGAACCTGGAACGTCTGGCGCGCTGGCGCGAGCTGTGCCCCGAACTGGTCGTGCGCAGCACCTTCATCGCCGGTTTTCCGGGCGAGACCGAGGCCGAGTTCGATCACTTGCTGGCCTTCGTCGAAGAGGCCGGCATCGACCGTGCCGGCTGCTTTGCCTATTCGCCGGTCAAGGGCGCGGCGGCCAACGAGTTGCCCGGCGCGTTGCCGCAGGCGCTGCGCGAGGAGCGGCGCGCCCGCTTCATGGCCGCCGCCGAGCGCGTCTCGGCCGCGCGCCTGCAACGCCGCGTCGGCGCGACGATGCAGGTGCTGATCGACAGCGCACCGTCCCTCGGCCGCAGGGGCGGCATCGGTCGCAGCTATGCCGATGCCCCCGAAATCGACGGCACGGTGCGTTTGCTGGCGCCGGAGAAGGCGAGCAAGACCTTGAAGGTCGGCGAGTTCACACGCGCCAAGGTGGTCGCCGCCGAAGGCCACGACCTGATTGCCATGCCGGTGTAGCAGCCATGACCCGCAAAGACGACATAAGCACGCAGCTGATCCACCACCCGTACCGGGCACCCGAGGGCTTCGACTCGCCGCTGGTGCCCGCGGCGAAGGGCTCGACCGTCTTCTTCCCGAACGTGGCTGCGCTGCGCTCACGCACCTGGCTCGACCGCAGCGCCTACACCTACGGCCTGCACGGCACACCGACCACCTTCACGCTCGAGGAGCGCCTGGCCACGCTCGAAGGCGGCACGCATTGCCTGTTGGTGTCGAGCGGGCTGGCGGCCGTCACGCTGGTCGACATGGCCTTGTTGGCCAGCGGCGACCAGGTGCTGCTGCCCGACAACGTGTACGGCCCGAACAAGACCTTCTCGCGCCACGAGTTGGCCGCCTGGGGTGTCGCGCATGCTCTGTACGACGCGCTGGATGCGGCCTCGTTGGCGGCCGCCATCACGCCGGCAACCAAGCTGGTCTGGCTCGAAGCGCCTGGCTCGGTGACGCTCGAGTTTCCCGACCTGCGCGCGCTCGTGCGCACGGTGCGCGAGCGCGCGCCGCAAGCCGTCGTCGCCCTGGACAACACCTGGGGCGCGGGCCTGGCCTTCGATGCCTTCGACTTGGGCGCCGGGCAGGGTGTCGACGTGACGATCCATGCGCTGACCAAGTACCCGTCGGGCGGCGGCGACGTGCTGATGGGATCGGTGATCTGTCGTGACGACGCGCTCTACCGCAAGCTGGCCCTGTCGCGCAGCCGGGTCGGCCATGGCGTGGGCGTCAACGATGTCGAGGCGATCCTGCGTTCGCTGCCGTCGCTGCCGCTGCGTTACGCGGCGCAGGATCAGGCCGGACGCGCTTTCGGTGCCTGGTGCGCCACGCGTGCCGAATTCGTTCGCGTGCTGCACCCGGCCTTGCCCGGCTCGCCGGGGCATGAGCACTGGACATCGCACTGCCGTGCGGCCGCTGGATTGGTCACCGTGGAGTTCGACCCACGATTCACGGCCGCGCAGGCCGATGCCTTCGTCGATGCCTTGCGCCTGTTTCGCATCGGCTGGTCCTGGGGCGGGCCGGTCAGCCTGGCGGTGCCATACCAGGCGCCGTCGATCCGCGACCGCGCCACGCCCTACAAGGGCACGCTGGTGCGCTTTTGTCTGGGCCTGGAAGCGATCGCAGACCTGACCGCCGACGCCGACCAGGCCTTGTCAGCTCTTCGCGCCTGACACCTTGTGCCGCATCAGGCGGCCCTTGTGCGCTGCGCGCGAAACGGCCGTCGAACGGCGCTGCCGTTCACCCCTTCGGGCTCGATGAGACCTTGTGTCTCATCAAGCGGCCCTTTTCACGGTCCCAATCGCGCTGCTTTTCGGCGTTGCGCTTGTCGTGTTCAGCCTTGCCCTTGGCCAGCGCGATGGTGGCCTTCACGCGGCCGCCCTTGAAGTGCAGATCGAGCGGCACCAGGGTGAAGCCCTTTTGCTCGACCTTGCCGATCAGGCGCCGGATCTCCTCCTTGTGCATCAACAGCTTCTTGGTCCGGTCGGGCTCGGGTAGCACATGCGTCGAGGCCGAGCGCAAGGCATTGATGCGGCAGCCGATGAGATGCAGTTCGCCGTCGCGGATGACCACGTAGCCGTCGGTCAACTGCACCTGTCCGGCGCGGATGGCCTTGATCTCCCAGCCCGAAAGGACCATGCCCGCCTCGTAGGTCTCCTCGATGTGGTACTCGTGACGGGCGCGGCGGTTCTCGGCAATCGACATGAAGGGGCGCTTCTAGAATCGGGCGATTGTATGGACGGCTGCCACAGTTCACTCCGATCGCCGCTTCGCGAGGCGGCTCTTGCCGAGATTGGCGCGGCAAAGTCGCGCCCGGGCAGGCGGCAGCGCTTCGGCGGAGCGGTCGGTGCTGTGCACCGACTGCCCTGCGGTGCTCGGCCTTGTGGCCCGTCGCACAACTCGCTTCGCTCACTGACGTTCGCTACGCTCAGACAGGGTGCGACAAGTCAGATCACGAGGCGCGCTTGCGCGCGCGGGCCACAAGGCCTGTGCTCCTCGGCGCCCCGCAGGCGCGCTGCCACCTGCCCGGGCGCGACCTTTGCGGAACCAAGGGTGGTGTGCCGTGGAACACCACTCCAGTTGGACTTCGCGGCGGGCGGTACCCGGCAGGGGCGATTTGTGGGGCGGCGAGGAGCACAGGGCTGGGGTCGGCGCGCGCAGCGCGCTTCGTGGGCTGACTCGCCGCACCTGTCCGAGCGCAGTGAGCGCAGCGAACGTAGCGAGTTGTGCGGCGCGACCCCAGGCCGAGCACCGCAGCGGAGTCGGCGCAAGGCGCCGACCGCTCCACCATGAGCCCCTGCCGGGTGCCGCCTGCCGCGATGCGCTGAACGCACGAACGACACAGACAAGCACGAACAGCCGCAGTGACACTCGGGGCATTTCGCGGACAGACACTCACGTCTTGCGTCGTGCCCGGCGTCAAGATCGGTGGGCAGAGTAGGGTGAAGCACGTCAAGAAGTCCGTGCTGCTGTGGTACTCGCCGCGCGAGATGTACGAACTGGTGGTGGCGGTCGAGGACTATCCGTCGTTCCTGCCGTGGTGCGCTCGCGCCGAGGTCTTGCAGCGTGACGATTCAGGAATGACGGCGCGTCTGACGTTAGCCAAAGGTGGCGTGCGCCACGCCTTCACCACCCGCAATCGGCAGCGCCGTGACGAAGAAGTCACTGTGCAACTGGTGGACGGGCCGTTCTCGGTGTTGGACGGCACGTGGCGCTTCTTGCCGCTCGGCCGCGCCGGCACGGACGCCGACGACGAGCCGCGCGCGTGCCGCATCGACTTCGACCTGCGCTACGCCTTCGCCAGCCCGGCGCTCGAAGCGGTGGTGAGCCCGGTCTTCGATCGCATCGCAAACACGTTCGTCGATTCCTTCGTGCGGCGTGCGGAGCAAGTCCATGGCCCGCGCTGACGGCCGCTTGAGCATCGAGTTGGCCTACAGCCCGGCGCCGCGACAGGTGCGGTGGGCGACGCTCGAGCTGCCGGCGGGCAGCTGCGTCGCGGACGCACTGAACGCCAGCGGCTGGCTATCGCTTCACGGATTGACATTGGACAAGCTGCGTTGCGGTGTCTGGGGGCGGCCGCAGCCGTTGGACCACATACTGCGCGACGGCGACCGCATCGAGCTTTATCGCCCGCTGCGCGTCGACCCGAAAGAAGCCCGCCGGCTGCGCTACAAGCGACAGCGCCATGCCTGAGCGTGCTGACTGCGTAAACTAGAATTTCGGATTCAAGACTCGATCGAACAACCCGGAGCCTGCGCCCACCATGTACCAGCACATCAAGGTCCCAGAAGGCGGCAAGAAGATCACCGTCAACAAGGACTACTCGCTCAACGTTCCCGACAATCCGATCATTCCGTTCATCGAAGGCGATGGCACCGGGCTGGATATCACGCCGGTGATGCTCAAGGTCGTCGATGCCGCGGTGGCCAAGGCCTACGGCGGCAAGAAGAAGATCCACTGGATGGAGGTCTACGCCGGCGAGAAGTCGACCCGGATCTACGGCCCCGATGTCTGGCTGCCCGAAGAGACGCTGGCCGTCGTGCGCGAGTACGTGGTCTCGATCAAGGGCCCGCTGACGACGCCCGTGGGTGGCGGCATCCGCAGTCTGAACGTCGCGCTGCGCCAGCAGCTCGATCTGTATGTCTGCCTGCGCCCGATCCAGTACTTCAAGGGCGTGCCCAGCCCGGTCAAGGAACCCGAGAAGACCAACATGGTCATCTTCCGCGAGAACTCGGAAGACATCTACGCCGGAATCGAGTTCGAGGCCGAGAGCGACAAGGCCAGGAAGCTGATCAAGTTCCTGACCGAGGAACTGGGCGTCAACAAGATCCGCTTCCCCAACACCTCGGGCATCGGCATCAAGCCGGTCAGCCGCGAAGGCACCGAGCGCCTGGTGCGCAAGGCGATCCAGTACACGATCGACAACGACAAGCCCAGCATGACCATCGTGCACAAGGGCAACATCATGAAGTTCACGGAAGGGAGCTTCCGCGACTGGAGCTACGCGCTGGCGCAGCGCGAGTTCGGCGCGGTGCCGATCGACGGTGGCCCGTGGTGCAAGTTCAAGAATCCGAAGACCGGCAAGGACATCATCGTCAAGGACATGATCGCTGATGCCTTCCTGCAGCAGATCCTGCTGCGCCCGGCCGAATACTCGGTGATCGCCACGCTCAACCTGAACGGCGATTACGTCAGCGACGCGCTGGCCGCACAGGTCGGGGGCATCGGCATCGCGCCGGGCGCCAACCTGTCGGACTCGGTCGCAATGTTCGAGGCCACGCACGGCACCGCACCGAAGTACGCCGGCAAGGATTACGTCAACCCGGGCTCGGAAATCCTGTCGGCCGAGATGATGTTGCGGCACATGGGCTGGACCGCGGCCGCCGACCTCCTGATTGCCTCGATGGAGCGATCGATCGCGAGCAAGAAGGTGACCTACGACTTCGCGCGCCTGATGGAGGGCGCGACGCAGGTCTCCTGCTCCGGCTTTGGCCAGGTGATGATCGACAACATGTGAGCGTTCCATGACCTTGCATGGCGTCGCGCGGCGTCTGCCGAGCCCCTGGCCCCTGCATGGGAATCCAGGGGCTTTTGTCTTGTATCGCGGCTTCGTTCACGGCGGGCCCGGCGATCCGCTTCGCTGAAGTGCGGGAAAATTGCTGCGCTGACCAAACGACTGCAAAGGGGCCGAGAATGAGAAAAGTCATCGAATCGATCTGCTTCGGCTTGCTGGCCGCGATGCTGGCGCAGCCGGTGCTCGCCCAGCCGGCAGGCGGCGGTGGTGGCGGTGGTGGGGCCGGAGGGGCCGCGGGCGCGGGTGCCCAGCGCATGCAAGGGGGCGGCATCAATTACGCACCCCAACCCGAGGTCTACTCCGTGGTTCTGGTCGACGCCCGCGGACGAACGGTTCGGCTGCGTGCGGCGGACGGCCGCACGGGCTTGGTCCATGTCGCCGAGGGCGTCTACGACCTGTCCAAACTCAAGGCCGGCGACAAGATCCGGGTCGATTTTGTTGCGCCCGATGCGTCGAGCAGCAAGTTGAGCGCGGCCTCGATCTGGCCGGAGAAGTGACTCACTCCTCGCCGCCACGGATTTGCAAGAAAAGTGCCGGGGGATTCACCCCTCGGGGTCGGCCGCTCTAGTAGCGCGGTGTAACCACGCTCGGCGGGCGCAGATGCCCAATGCCAGCGAGCATCAGGGTCACAGGCGACCCGCGCGACGCCAACGCGTCACGCTGCGGAGCTCGGCGCTCCCGCCGCTGCCACAGGCGCCGGCGCTCCCTGGGCGTCGACGGGGCGGATGTTCTGCGCCTGGTCGCCCTTGGGCCCGAGCACCAGATCGAACGAGACCCGCCCGCCCTGCTTGAGGGTGCGGAACCCTTCCATCTGGATGCAGGAGAAATGGGCGAAAACGTCGGCGCCCCCCGCTTCGGGCTCTATGAACCCGAACCCCTTGGCGTCGTTGAACCACTTGACGGTACCGAAGGCCATGTTTCTGCTCCTGCGGCAATGCAACGGGTCGCAATGCAGGGCGGATTGTCGAGATCTTGCCGGCGCCATGTCAAGGTTGCCCCAACGACCGGCGCAGCCTTGAGACTTGCGTCACCAGCACCAGATACCCGTTCGGGCCGTGTGTGGGGCCCGACTCGATAGAATCACAGCATGCCTGCCGAGCCTCCGTCACCGCCGCCAAAAGCGCCCAATGCGCCCGATCCGGCACGCTCGCCCGCACGCGAGGACGGCCAGGGTACGGTGCTGGCCGAGCGCCAGGAACAACGGGTCGAACCGCCCAAGCTGTTTCAAGTCGTGATGCTGAACGACGACTACACGCCGATGGAATTCGTCGTGCTGATGCTGCAGGAGTATTTCCTGCGCGACATCGACACCGCGACGCAGATCATGCTCAAGATTCACCACGAGGGTCGAGGGGTGTGCGGGGTCTACAGCAAGGACATCGCCGCGACCAAAGTCGAACTGGTGCAAGCCGCTGCCAAACGCGCCGGCCACCCGCTGCAATGCATTATGGAGGCCGCATGATCGCGCAAGAGTTGGAAGTCAGCCTGCACATGGCGTTCGTCGAGGCGCGCCAGCAGCGCCACGAGTTCATCACCGTCGAGCACCTGTTGCTGGCGCTGCTCGACAACCCGTCGGCGGCCGAGGTTCTGCGTGCCTGCGCGGCCAACATCGAAGACCTGAGGAAGAGCCTGGCGGCCTTCATCAAGGAGAACACGCCCACCGTGGGCGGGGACGACGAGGTCGACACGCAGCCGACGCTCGGGTTCCAGCGCGTGATCCAGCGCGCGATCATGCATGTGCAGTCGACCGGCAGCGGCAAGAAGGAAGTCACCGGCGCGAACGTCCTGGTGGCGATCTTCGGCGAGAAGGATTCACACGCCGTGTACTACCTGCACCAGCAGGGCGTGACGCGGCTGGACGTGGTCAACTTCATCGCCCACGGCATCAAGAAGAGCGATCCGCCCGAGCCGACCAAGTCGAACGAAAACAGCAGCAGCGAGGGCGAAAAGGAAGATGCCGGCGACGCCAAGGCCTCGCCGCTGGACCAGTTCACGCAGAACCTGAACCAGGCCGCGCGGGACGGCCGGATCGACCCGTTGATCGGCCGCGAGCTGGAAGTCGAACGCGTGATCCAGGTGCTGTGCCGTCGGCGCAAGAACAACCCCTTGCTGGTCGGTGAAGCCGGCGTCGGCAAGACCGCCATCGCCGAGGGCCTGGCCTGGCGCATCACGCAGGGCGACGTGCCGGAGATCCTCGCCGACGCCAACGTCTACGCGCTGGACATGGGTGCGCTGCTGGCCGGCACCAAGTACCGCGGCGACTTCGAGCAACGACTGAAGGGCGTGCTCAAGCAGTTGAAGGAGCAGACCGGCGCGATCCTGTTCATCGACGAGATCCACACGCTGATCGGCGCCGGCGCGGCCTCGGGCGGCACGCTCGACGCCAGCAACCTGTTGAAACCGGCGCTGTCCAATGGCCAGATCAAGTGCATCGGCGCCACCACCTTCACCGAGTACCGCGGCATCTTCGAAAAGGACGCGGCACTGTCCAGGCGCTTCCAGAAGGTCGACGTGGTCGAGCCCTCGATCGAGCAGACGGTCGAGATCCTCAAGGGCCTGAAGTCGCGCTTCGAGGAGCACCACAACGTCAAGTACGCGCTAGGCGCATTGCAGGCCGCGGCCGAGCTCTCGGCCAAGTACATCAACGACCGTCATCTGCCCGACAAGGCGATCGACGTGATCGATGAGGCCGGTGCGGCGCAGCGGATCCTGCCCAAGAACAAGCAGAAGAAGACGATCACGCGCAGCGAGGTCGAGGAGATCGTCTCCAAGATCGCGCGCATCCCACCGGCCAGCGTGTCGAGCGACGATCGCGGCAAATTGAAGACGCTCGATCGCGACCTGAAGAGCGTCGTCTTCGGCCAGGAGCCGGCGATCGATGCCCTGGCCGCGGCCATCAAGATGGCGCGCTCGGGCCTCGGTCGGCCCGAGAAGCCGATCGGCTCGTTCCTGTTCAGCGGCCCCACCGGCGTCGGCAAGACCGAGGTCGCCAAGCAGCTCGCCTTCATCATGGGCATCGAGCTGATCCGCTTCGACATGAGCGAGTACATGGAGCGCCATGCCGTCAGCCGGCTGATCGGCGCGCCGCCGGGCTATGTCGGCTTCGACCAGGGCGGGCTGCTGACCGAGGCGATCTCGAAGAAGCCGCACGCGGTGCTGTTGCTCGACGAAATCGAGAAGGCGCATCCGGACGTCTTCAACGTGCTGCTGCAGGTGATGGACCACGGCACCTTGACCGACAACAACGGGCGCAAGGCCGACTTTCGCAACGTGGTCATCATCATGACCACCAATGCCGGCGCCGAGACGATGAACAAGGCGGTGATCGGTTTCACGACCAAGCGCGAGCAGGGCGACGAGATGGCCGACCTGAAGCGCCTGTTCACGCCCGAGTTCCGCAACCGCCTGGACGCCACGATCAGCTTCCGCGCGCTGGACGAAGAGATCATCCTGCGCGTGGTCGACAAGTTCCTGCTCGAGCTCGAGGCCCAGCTGGCCGAGAAGAAGGTCGAGGTCACTTTCACCGACAAGCTGCGCGCGCACCTGGCCAAGAAGGGGTTCGACCCGCTGATGGGCGCGCGGCCGATGCAGCGCCTGATCCAGGACACCGTGCGCCGCGCACTGGCCGACGAACTGCTGTTCGGGCGCCTGGTCGATGGCGGGCGACTGACGGTCGACGTCGACGACGCCGGCCAGACGCTGCTCGACATCCAGCCGCCGAAGAAGAGCGACAAGCCCAAGGCGGAATCGGCCACCGCCTCCTGAGGTTCTACAGGGCGGCCGGGTCCTGCCGGTAGTACGACGCCAGCAGCCGGTACAAGGCCGGCTGTTCTTCCTTCAGCTCGCGCGGCGTGACGAAGAAGGCCTCCGAGGCGACGGCAAAGAACTCGTCGGGCGACTCGGCAGCATACTCATCGAGCACGGTGTCGTAACCGCAGACCACACGTTCGCAGAAGCGGTCGTACTCGGGCATCAGCACCGCCAGCCAGGCCTGCCGGGCCTCGGCGGTCGGCAGCAATGGCACGCCATCGGGCACGCCGTCGCGCATGTCGAGCACATGCGCGAACTCGTGGATCACGACGTTGTAGGCCGCCGGCGATGCTTGCGAACCGTCAGCCCCCTGCACGTCGGCCCAGCTCAACATCAGCGGGCCGCCTTCCATCGCCTCGCCGGCCAGGACCTCGTCGTAGCGGTGCACGACACCATGTTCATCGGTGATCTCGCGCTCGGCCACCACCGCATCGGCATGCATCACGATGCCGACGAACGCATCGTACTGGCCGATGCCCAACTCGAGCACCGGCAGGCAGGCCTGCACGGCGACAGACAGCGCGGTCGCATCGTCGACGACGAAGCCGCCGGCACCGCTGAATTCCTTGCGATCCAGGAACAGGCTGGCCATCCGACGCAGGCGATCGAGATCCGCTGCCGGGCGCCGGGCCAGAAAGGGCAGTGCGGCCACGGTCTGCCGCCACAGGTCGTCGCCGATGGCGCGGCGCTCGAGCGCCCGCCGCTCCTGCCGCTGCCGCAGCGCCTGCCACCAGCGCGAGATCACGGCACGAGGTCTTGACGCGTGAAGCCGCTGCGCGTCAGCCGCAGCACCTGGGCGCGCGCCGGAGCGGCGTCGCAGTCCCAGTCGCTGAGCACGTGGCGCGTGAACCCCGGTGCCAGCAACTCGCTGCCCGGGCGGTGGGTGTGGCCATGCACCAGTTCCTGGCTGCCTGCGGCGCGCAACCACGCCAGCGCGGCGGGCACATCGACATCGCTCCATTCAGCGGCAGGGCGTTGCCGCTTGCCGGCCTCGCTGGCGTCGCGCATCTGCCGCGCCAATTGTTCGCGTGTGGCCAGGGGTTGGCGCAGAAAGTCGTCGCGCCACGCGGCACTGCGAACCTGGCGGCGAAAGGCCTGGTAGGGCTTGTCGCCGAGGCACAACGCATCGCCATGGGTCAGCAGCACGCGCCGGCCCCAGGCCGAGAGCAAGGTCGGGTCGGGCAGACGGGCAACGCCGCAAGACTCCAGCATTTCGGCACCGAGCAGGAAATCGCGATTGCCGGCCATGAACCCCATCGCGCGGCGGCGGGCCGCGGTGGCGAGAATTTCGGCGGCACGCTGCTCAAAGCGGCCGGGTACTCGCGCGTCGTCGCCGATCCAGACCTCGAACAGATCGCCGAGGATGTAGATCGCATCGGCGCTGCTGCGTGTCAGGTAATCCGTCCACGCAGCCACCGTGCGCGGTTGCTGTTCGCTCAGGTGCAGATCGGAGATGAACTCGATGGCCTGCCAATCGCCGTGTGCGTCGATTTCGTGCAGCGTCGGCGGCGCGTCGGATTTCATGCCGCTGCGACGCCGGCGCCGCTAGAGCACGACCACGCGCTGGATCAGCACGTCGTCCAGAGGCACATCGTCATGCCCGCCCTTGCGTCCGGTGCGCACATTCTCGATCGCGTCGACGACCTCGGTGCCCGCCACCACGCGGCCGAATACCGCGTAACCCCAGCCCTGCGGCGACTCGCTCTTGAAGTCCAGGAAGCCGTTGTCGGTGGTGTTGATGAAGAACTGCGCGGTGGCCGAGTGCGGCGACGAGGTGCGCGCCATCGCCAGCGTGTAATGCTTGTTCTTGAGGCCGTTGTTGGCCTCGTTGGTGATGGCGGCGTCGGTCGGCTTTTGTTTCATGCCCGGCTCGAAGCCCCCGCCCTGGACCATGAACCCCTTGATGACGCGGTGAAACACCGTGTTGTCGTAGTGGCCCTTGGCCGCGTAGGCCAGGAAGTTGGCGACGCTGGCCGGGGCCTTCACGTCGTCGAGTTCGATGCGCAAGGTGCCGGCGCTGGTGGTCATCTCGATGGTCTTGCTCACTTCACTTCTCCACAGTTGTCTTGTTGATGGTCACCGCGCTGAGTGGCACGTTCTGGTGCGGGCCCTTGTTGCCGGTCGGTACCGACTTGATCTTGTCGACCACATCCATTCCGGCCACGACATGGCCGAACACCGCGTAGCCGTTGCCGTCACGCGAATTGGCCTGGTCGAGGAAGTTGTTGTCCTTGAGGTTGATGAAGAACTGGGCCGTGGCCGAGTTCGGGTCCATCGTGCGCGCCATGGCCAGCGTGCCGCGCTGATTGGACAGGCCGTTGCGGCTCTCCAGTGGGATCGGCGCGCGGGTGGGCTTCTCGCTCAAGTCGGGCTTCATGCCGCCACCCTGGATCATGAAGTCAGCGATCACGCGGTGGAAGACCGTGCCGTCGTAATGACCCGCTTTGACATATTGCAAGAAGTTTTCGACCGTCTTCGGCGCCTTTTCGGGTTCGAGTTGGACGACGATGTCGCCCATGCTGGTGGCCAGGCGTACCTTCTGAGCCAGTGCGGGCGCCGCCATTAGCGCAGCGCACAAAACGATCGCAAGACGGGTTTTCATTGGTCCTTCACTCCATCGACACGGGCAATGTGCCCGCTATACTGGGTTTCGATTCTACCGAGCGGCCTCCTGCACTCATATGCACCGAGGCCGCTGTCACGTTTCTCGCATCGATGGCCCTGCGCATCCACAACACCCTGAGCCGTTCGCTCGAAGAGTTTCGTCCTTTGCGCGCGGGACAGGTCGGCATGTACGTCTGCGGCATGACCATCTACGACCTGTGCCACATGGGTCACCTGCGCATGATGATGGCCTTCGACGTCGTCTACCGCTGGCTGTGCACGCTCGGTTACGACGTGACTTACGTGCGCAACATCACCGATATCGAAGACAAGATCATCAAGCGTGCGCTGGAGCGCAAGATCTCGATCCGCGAACTGACCGACGAGATGATCGCGGCGATGCGTGCCGACCTCGGCGCGGTCGGTGTCGTCGCGCCCACGCACGAGCCCCGCGCCACCGATTACGTGCCGCAGATGCTCGGCCTGATCGGCCAGCTCGAACAGAAGGGCCTGGCTTACCGCTCGTCCAACGGCGATGTGAACTTCGCGGTGCGCAAGTTCCCGGGCTACGGCAAGCTGTCGGGCAAGAGCCTCGATGAGTTGCGTGCAGGCGAGAGGGTGGCCGTGCTCGAAGGCAAGGGCGACCCGCTCGACTTCGTGCTCTGGAAGGCGGCCAAGGCCGATGAGCCCGCAGACGCCAAGTTCGACGGCCCCTACGGCCCCGGCCGCCCGGGCTGGCACATCGAGTGCTCGGCGATGGCCTGCGCCGTGCTCGGCGAGCCGTTCGACATCCACGGCGGCGGGATGGACCTGACATTCCCGCACCACGAGAACGAGATCGCGCAAAGCGAGGGCGCCAGCGGTGGCCCCTTCGTGCGCTACTGGCTGCACAACGGATTCCTCAATGTCGACAACCAGAAGATGTCCAAGTCGCTGGGCAACTTCTTCACCATCCGCGAAGTATTGAAACGCTACGACGGCGAGACGCTGCGCTTCTTCATGTTGCGCACGCATTACCGCAGCCCGTTCAATTTCAGCGATGTGCACCTCGACGACGCTCGGACAGCGCTGCGCCGGCTCTACGTGGCACTCGACGGCGTCGCGGCCGAGCCCGCCGAGGTCGACTGGTCGCTGCCGGCGGCGGCGGCGTTTCGCGCCGCGATGAACGAAGACTTCAACACGCCGCTGGCGCTGGCAGTGCTGTTCGACCTGGCCAGCGAGTTGAACCGCACGCGCTCGCCGCAGACCGCGGCGCTGCTGCGCGCGCTCGGGGCCACGCTGGGCTTCCTGCAACTCGAGCCGCGCACCTACCTGCAGCAGGGCAGCGCAATCGACGAGTCGGCTGTCGACAGCCTGATCGCCGCGCGCAGCGCGGCCAAGCAGGCGCGCAATTTCACCGAAGCCGACCGCATCCGCAAGCAACTTGCCGAGATGGGGATCGAGCTGAAAGACTCTGCGCAGGGCACAACCTGGGTCAAGGCATGAAGGTTGTTGCCCCCAGGCTCGCGTCGTTCGCCGCCCCGCGCGGCGCCCGCTCACGTTGGGAGCGGCCCTGCGCCGAATGAGCATGGTGCGCAGCCCCGCCATCGCCCCTGCCGCCGTCGTCACTCCGGGCTACTGGGACGATGCCTGCAAGCATCTGGCGCGCCGCGACCGGGTGATGAAGAAGTTGATCCCGCAGTTCGGCGAGGCGCGGCTGCAAAGCCGCGGCGACGCGTTCACGACGCTGGCGCGCTCCATCGTCGGTCAGCAGATTTCGGTCAAGGCGGCGCAGTCGGTGTGGGATCGATTTGCCGCGCTGTTGCCGACGCCGGCCACGCGGCTCGCGCCGCAGGCGGTGCTGGCGCTCGACGTGCCGGCGATGCGTGATGCGGGCCTTTCGGCACGCAAGTGCGAGTATCTGCGCGACCTGTCCAAGCATTTCGACGACCGCCTGGTGCACGTGCGTCAGTGGATGCAGATGGACGACGAGGCCATCATCGACGAGTTGGTGGCCATCCGCGGCATCGGCCGCTGGACGGCCGAGATGTTCCTGATCTTTCACCTGATGCGCCCGAACGTGATGCCGCTGGACGATCTCGGGCTGATCAAGGGCATCAGCGTCAACTACTTCAGCGGCGAGCCCGTGACGCGGGCCGAGGCGCGCGAAGTCGGCGAGGCCTGGGCGCCGTTCAGGTCCGTCGCCACCTGGTATGTGTGGCGCAGCCTGGACCCGTTGCCGGTCGACTATTGAATCGGGAGACCCTGCATGAGCAAACGCCACTTCCTCGAATTCGAGCAGCCGATCGCCGAGCTCGACGCCAAGATCGAAGAATTGCGCTTTGTACAGAACGAGTCGGCGGTCGACATTTCCGACGAGATCGAGCGGCTGGACAAGAAGAGCCAGCAGCTGACCAAGGACATCTATTCGAGCCTGACGCCGTGGCAGGTGACGCAGATCGCGCGCCACCCGCAACGGCCGTACACGCTGGACTACATCCACGACCTGTTCACCGAGTTCACCGAACTGCACGGCGACCGCACCTACGCGGACGACTTGTCCATCGTCGCCGGCCTGGCGCGCTTCAACGGCCAGGCCTGCATGGTCATCGGCCAGCAAAAGGGCCGCGACACCAAGGAGCGTGGGCTGCGCAACTTCGGCATGAGCCGGCCCGAGGGCTACCGCAAGGCGCTGCGCCTGATGCGGCTGGCCGAGAAGTTCAAGCTGCCGCTGTTCACCTTCGTCGACACGCCCGGGGCCTACCCCGGTATCGGCGCCGAGGAGCGCGGGCAGAGCGAGGCCATCGGCCACAACATCTTCGAGCTGGCGCAGCTCGAGGTGCCGATCATCGTCACCATCATCGGCGAGGGCGGATCGGGCGGCGCGCTGGCCCTCTCGGTCGGCGATCAGTTGCTGATGCTGCAGTACTCGGTGTACTCGGTGATCTCGCCCGAAGGCTGCGCGTCGATCCTGTGGAAGTCGGCCGAACGCGCCGCCGACGCCGCCGAAGCGCTGGGCATCACGGCGCATCGCCTGAAGGCGCTGGGCGTGGTCGACAAGATCGTCAACGAGCCGGTCGGCGGCGCGCACCGCGACCCCAAGGCGATGAGTGCGTCGCTCAAGCGCGCGCTCGGCGACGCATTGCGCCAGGTGGTCGATCTCAAGCCCAAGGAACTGCTCGAGCGCCGCTACCAGCGCCTGCAGTCGTACGGCCGCTTCAGCGACACCAAGGAACAGTGAACAAGATCGTCGCGGTGGCCGTCAGCGGCGGCCGCGATTCGATGGCCCTGCTGCATTGCACGGTGCGGACGGCCGCAGCGCTGGGCATCGAGGTCGTCGCGCTGCATGTGCATCACGGCCTGCAGCCCGCAGCCGACGCATGGGCGGATCTCGTCGAGAAGAGCTGCCGCCGCTGGGGCGCGCATTTCGCAATGCAGCACCTGTCCGGCAAGCCAAGTCGCGGCGAAAGCGTCGAGGCCTGGGCCCGCCGCGGCCGCTATCTGGCGCTGGCGGCGATGGCCCGCGCGGCCCCGACCGACCTCGTGCTGCTGGCCCACCATCGCGGCGACCAGGCCGAGACGTTCTTGCTGCAGGCCTTGCGCGGCGCCGGCCCGGCGGGCTTGGCCGCGATGCCGCGGCAAGCCCGGCGCGACGGCATCGTCTGGGCGCGGCCGTGGCTGGAGATGCCCGGCGCGAGCATCGATGCCTACGTGCGCCGCCACCGCCTGCGCCATGTCGAGGACCCGAGCAACACCGATGCGCGCTACGCGCGCAGCCGATTGCGCGCGCAGGTGATGCCTCAACTGTGCAAGGCGTTTGCAGACGCGGAGGCGATGCTGGCGGCTGCGTCCGCGCGCAGTGCCGAGGCGCAGGCCCTGCTGAGCGAAGTCGCGCAGGCCGATCTCGACGCCATCGGCGACGGGCCATCGCTGCGGCTGGCGCCCTGGCGTGCGTTGAGCGAGGCCCGGCGCGGCAACGTGCTGCGCCAAGCTTTGCCCTCCGCCACGGTCTTGACGGTGGCTTCACCTTCAAGTGTTTCGCCTGCTTTGGCCAGCAACTCCTTGACCGCTGGCGTCAACGCGCCGCTATGAGTGCCTTGAGAGTCTCGCCGTAAATTGGGGCTGCCTCCATAACTTCGGCTACGAACGCTGGCTCATTAACGACTGGACCATTGTCTTCATCGTCGTGAAACCCAGCTGTGTCCAAACATCGAACCTCGCCACGGCTGGTGACAAACCAAAGCCGGTTGCCTTCAACAAGCGGAGCAGCACAGATTCCCTGAAGCGGCCAGTCGTGAACTCGACCCGTGATCAGCTTTTCGCTGCTGTGTTGCCAAAGAAACTTGCCGTCTTTCTCGTCGAAGCAAAGCAGGCAGCCCAAATCGACGTTGGCTGGATATCGAGTGAGGTGACCGGCACCGTTGTTGGTGCCAACGTAAACCTGACCCCTGGCAATCACAGGATTGCCATAGGTTTGGCTTCCAAGATTTGCGTAATAACGAATGTTTTCAGCT
>CAVVVW010000015.1:0-128868 GCA_963751775.1 uncultured beta proteobacterium | reverse complement strand
GCCGAAGCCGTGCCCGCAGCGCCGGCAAGCACGATGATGGGCAGGAGGGTCAGGAACTTGCGATGCGCCGGCATGGTGTCTCCGCAGGCTGGGCGAGGTGGGTCGGACACCGTCGGTGTGCGCACTGACCCGATACCAAGCGATGCTACAGCGCCTGCGGCATTGCGCATGAGGTCGCTAGTGAGGTGTCCAACCAGGGCGACACTGCGACGTGGCAACCCACGGCGTTTGTCGTCCGACAGGCGCAATGACGCAGCTCAATGGATTCGTGCCGATACCGGTGTCCAATTCTCTGTGCCATAGATGTTCGGTGGGCGGCACTGGTATTGGCGAGATGCCGTTTCGTCGACAGGCGAACGAGGTGTCGATATGGAACGAATCTGGTTGAGTCAATACCCGCCCGGGGTCCCGGCCGATGTCGATGTGAGCGAGTTCGCCTCGCTCAAGGACGTGCTGCTGCGCAGCTGCCAGCGCTTCGGCGATTTGCCCGCCTACAGCAACATGGGATCGCCGATGACGTATGCCGAGCTCGATCGGTCGAGTCGCGATTTCGGCGCTTACCTGCGCAAATCGCTGGGGCTGCAAATAGGCGATCGGGTGGCGCTCATGATGCCCAATCTGCTGCAATACCCGGTGGCGCTCTTCGGCGTGTTGCGGGCCGGGCTGGTGGTCGTGAACGTCAATCCACAGTACACGGCGCCTGAGTTGCAGCATCAGCTCAAGGATTCGGGCGCCGTGGCCATCGTGGTGCTGGAGAATTTCGCCCACACGCTTCAGGAGGTGCTGGAGAAGAACCCGACGCTGAACCTGGCCGTCATCACGACGAAGGTCGGGGACATGCTCCCGCTGGTCAAGGAGCTGCTCACCGACTTCGTCGTCAAGTACGTGAAGCACATGGTGCCCGAATGGAAGATCGCGGGCGCCACCGAATTCAATGCGGCGTTGCGTGCAGGGCACGGGCAAGTCTTGGAGGACGTGCCGCTGAGCCGCGACGACACGGCCTTCCTGCAGTACACCGGCGGCACGACCGGTGTGGCCAAGGGCGCCGTGCTGACCCACGGCAACCTGGTGGCGAACGTGCAGCAGATGACGGCGTGGATCGCGCGTGACCTGGTCGACGGCAAGGAGGTGTTCGTCTGTCCGTTGCCGATGTATCACGTCTATGCACTGACCTGCTGTCTCGTGTTCGTGAGCACCGGCGCACATACCGTCCTGGTGACCAATCCGCGCGACATGAAGGCCTATGTTCACGACCTCAAGAGGTATCCCTTCTCGGTCATCATCGGCGTCAATACGCTGTACCGGGCGATGCTCGATGCGCCCGAATTCGTGGACGTGGACACACGTAGCCTGAAGGTGACCAGCGCCGGCGGCATGGCCGTGCAGCGCGTGGTGGCCGAGCGCTGGAAGCAGCGCACGGGGGTGCCCGTCATCGAAGGCTACGGCTTGACTGAAACGTCGCCGATCGTGATGGCCAACCCGCTCGACATCGAGGCCTGGACTGGCACGGTCGGCGTGCCGATGCCGTCGACGCAGGCGGCGATCCTCGACGAGGCAGACAACGAACTCGCGGTCGGCGAGGTCGGTGAAATCTGCGTGCGCGGACCGCAGGTCATGCCCTGTTACTGGAACCGCCCCGAGGAGACCGCGAACGTCTTCACCCGCGACGGCTGGCTGCGCACCGGCGACATGGGGTTCATGGATGAGCGCGGCTACTTCAGGATCACGGACCGCAAAAAGGACATCATCGTGGTCTCCGGCTTCAAGGTCTTTCCGAACCAAGTCGAGGATGCCGTGGCGCTGCATCCGGGCGTCGGCGAGGTCGCCGCCATCGGCGAGCGAGACGAGAGGTCGGGCGAGGTCGTCAAGATCGTCGTCGTGAAGAAGGATCCATCGCTCACCGCAGAGGCCCTGCTCGAGCACTGCCGCCAGCATCTCACCGGCTACAAGATGCCCAAGATCGTCGAGTTCCGTAGCGAGCCCCTGCCGAAGTCCAACCTCGGCAAGATCCTGCGGCGGCAATTACGGCAGGCGCCGGCTCAGGCGGGCGTCGGGTCGAGAGTCAGCGTGCCGACAACCTGAGTGGGGCCGATGCCGATGAGACAGTGGCGGGCACGGCGCCGCTGTCGAGATGCCTTTAACCTGGTGCTCGAGGCCAAGGCGCGAATTGCGCGATGGTCTGCCTGGCCTTTAATACCAGCGACAGCATCGGTTGCAAGGCCAGCGCCCGAAGCGGCGGTTCAATGTTCCAAAGATTGGCGGAAGCGGTGAGATTCGAACTCACGGACGGTTGCCCGTCGCTGGTTTTCAAGACCAGTGCCTTAAACCACTCGGCCACGCTTCCAGGCTCGGTACGTTGAACTCTCGGTGCAATTCTCTCACCCAGGTCGCTGCGCTTGATCGCACGCGACCTGCACCACTTCACGCCGGCCGCCGTCGATGCGCACGGCGGTCAGGGCACCGCCCCAGACGCAGCCGGTGTCGATGCCGAGCAGGTCAGGGCGGTTGACGAGGCCCAGTGTCGACCAGTGGCCGAAGGCGACCGGCGTGCCTGCGCTGGCGCGCTGCGGAAAGTCGAACCAGGGCAGCAGGCCCGACGCCGCGCTGGCCGCGCCTTCCTTGGTCTTGAAGTCGAGGCTGCCATCGGCGTGGCAGAAGCGGATGCGCGTCAGTACGTTGATGACATGGCGCCAGCGGTCGGCGCCTTGCAGCGCTTCGCTCCAGCGCGCCGGCCGGTTGCCGTACATCTGCGGCAGGAAGCCGGCGAGGTCGGGGCCGCGCAGCATGGCCTCGACCTCGCCGGCCAGCGCCAGCGTCTGCGCCGCGTCCCAGGCCGGCGACAACGCCGGCGTGCACGCACAGCCAGCCTTCGCGCTCGAGCGCCAGCGGCCGCTGGCGCAGCCAGTCGAGCCAGGCGTCGCGGTCGGGCGCGTCGAGGATCTCGCGCAAGCGTGTCGCTGGCGTGCTCGGGCCGCACGCCGTGCGCCACGGCCAGCAGGTGCAGGTCGTGATTGCCGAGCAGGGCGTCGGCGGCGTTGCCCAGGCCGCGCACGCGCCGCAGCACCGCCAACGATTGCGGGCCCCGGTTGACGAGGTCGCCGAGCACGGTCAGGCTGTCTCGCGACGGCGAGAATCCAATCTGTGCCAGTAGGCGCTCGAACGCATCGCAGCAGCCCTGCAGGTCGCCGATGAGATAGTGCATGGGGCGATTCTGCTACGCTGCCTCCCCTGTCGGTATCACGGGGCACGCCGCGCGCGCTCTGTCTGCATGGACGTCGCGCTGCTCGTATTCCTGATCCTGCTCAACGGGCTGTTCGCCATGTCGGAGATGGCGCTCACGGCCAGCCGCAAGGCGCGCCTGCAGGTCATGCTCGAAGCCGGCGAACCGGGGGTGGAGGCGGCGATGGCGCTGCACGACAACCCGACCAAGTTCCTGTCGACGGTGCAGATCGGCATCACGTCGATCGGCATCCTCAACGGCATCGTCGGCGAGGCGGCGTTCGCCGAGCCGCTGGCGGCCTGGCTGCAGACGGCGTTTCAAGGTGCCGCCGCACGTCGCGGGCCTGAGTGCCACCGGCCTGGTGGTGATGATCATCACCGTGCTGACGATCATCTTCGGCGAGCTGGTGCCCAAGCGCCTGGGCCAGATCTACCCCGAGACGGTGGCCCGCCTGGTGGCCACGCCGATGCAGTGGCTGTCCACCGGCCACGCGGCCGCTGGTGGCGCTGCTGTCGGTGTGCACGGTGGCCGTGTTGCGCCTGTTCGGCATTCGCGGCGGGCCCAACCGCAGCGTCACCGAAGAGGAAATTGCCGCCAGCCTCGAGGAGGGCCTGGACGCCGGCGTGATCGAGGAGCAGGAGCACCAGATGGTGCGCAACGTGTTTCGCCTCGACGACCGCCAGATCGGCTCGATGATGATGCCGCGCACCGAGATCACCTGGCTCGACGTCAACGCACCGCTGGCCGAATCGCTGGCGCTGATGGCCGCCAACCAGCACACGCGCTACCCGGTCTGTCGCGGCGGCCTGACCGAAGTGCTGGGCGTGGTCTCGGCGCAAAGCCTGCTGCCGGCGGTGTCGCGCGGCGAGACGCCCAACCTGGCCGACGTGCTGACCGACCCGGTGTTCGTGCCCGAGACGCTGTCGGGCATGGAGCTGCTCGAGCACTTCCGCGTCTCCAGCGCCGAGCTGGTGTTCGTGGTCGACGAGTACGGTGAAGTGCAGGGCGTGATCACCGTGCGCGATGTGCTCGAAGCCATCACCGGCGAGTTTTCCGCGCCGGCCGACAACCATGCCTGGGCCGCGCGGCGCGACGACGGCAGCTGGCTGTTCGACGGCCTGATCCCGGTGCCCGAACTGAAGGACCGGCTGGACGCTGAAGGAGCTGCCCGAAGAAGACCGCGGCCGCTACAACACCCTGGCCGGCATGATCATGCTCTTGCTCGGCCGCCTGCCGCGCGTCACCGACCACGTGGAGTGGAATGGCTGGCGCTTCGAAGTCGTCGACATGGACGGCAAGCGCATCGACAAGGTGCTGGTGGCACCGATACCCGACACCGGAGACGAACCGACATGATCGACACGACCCTGTTCGAGCAACCGCAGGCGCTCGACCGCGTGCAGCACCGCGGGCTGCGCCTGAAGGCCGACGCCGTCTGCTACGACCGCACCGCGGGGATGAACGCGCTGTTCATCACCGCCGTCGAGTTCAGCGACGTCTGCCGCGAGTATCCGATCGTCTTCGTCGACGCCGGCAGCGGCCCCGACGGCCACCGCGAAGTGGCGCCGATGGCCGTGCTGGGGCTGGAGAAGGGCGAGAACCTGATGCTCGGCGCCGACGGCAAGTGGGCTGCGCGCTACACGCCGGCGTTGCTGCGCGGCTACCCGCTGGGTCTGGCGCCGGTCGACGCGCAGAGCTACACGATCTGCATCGATGCGAAGTCGTCGGCCCTGTCGGCAGATGTCGGCGAGCGCCTGTTCGACGATGCCGGCGAGCCGACCGCGCTGCTCAACGCTGAGGCGCCAGTTCGTCGAAGAGATCGAGCGCGAGGCGCAACGCACGCGCCTGTTCGGCCGCCGCCTGATCGAGCTGGAACTGCTGCGTGCCATGCGCTTCGATGCCACCCTGCCCGACGGTCAGACGATGTCGGTCGATGGCTTCATGGCCCTGGACGAAGAACGGCTCGCCACGCTGCCCGATGCCGCGGTGGTCGAGCTGCACAAGTCCGGCGCGCTGTCGCTGCTGCACGCGCACCGGGTTTCGCTCGGCATGATGCGTGCGCTGGTCGAGCGCCGCCTGGCGCGGCGGGCGACGGCGTAGTCCACCGCGCGGCGCGCGGCGTCTGGGCACCGCACCGCGGCGCCGGCCGCCTCAGGTCGTCGCCGCGCTCAGCTGCGCCTGCACCCAGCGCACCAGGTCGGCCGCCGCCATCGCGCCGGATTGGCGCGCCAGTTCCTGGCCGCCGCGAAACAGGATCACGGTCGGGATGCTGCGGATGCGGTGGCTGACGCTGGCCTGCGGGTTGGCGTCGGAATCGACCTTCACGAATCGAACGTCGGGCAGTTGCGCTGCGGCGCGTTCGAACTGCGGCGCCATCACCTTGCACGGGCCGCACCAGTCGGCCCAGAAGTCGACCAGCACCGGCAGTTCGGTGCCGGCGACGAAGGCCGGCGAAGTTGGCGTCGGTGAGCGGCACCGGGTGCGGCTGCATCAGCTCGGTGCTGCAACGGCCGCACACCGGGTGGTGGTGCAGGCGCTCGTCGGGCAACGCGGTTGGCGGTGCCGCATTGCGGGCAAACGAGTTTCATCTTCGCCCTCGCTTCAGTTGCCCGCCGCTGCGCCGAACTTGCGCATCAGCGTCTCCATCAGGCACCACCGGGTGAACGCGCTCTGCAGCAGGTTGGCGCCGACGAAGGCGGTGAATGCCAGCCACCATTGGCTGACGAAGAGCGGGCTGCCGGGCACGCCGAGGGCCAGCGACAAGAGGATGAACAGGCCTGCGAACAGGCGAACGAGTTGCCATGAGGTCATGACGAAGCTCCTTGGGTTGAAACGGGAAGGGTGGCGCGCCGCGCGTGGGCGACGTAGAACAACAGCGGGATCACGACCAGCGTCAGCAGCGTCGACACGGCGATGCCGAAGATCAGCGAGATCGCCAGGCCGTTGAAGATCGGGTCGTCGAGGATGAAGAAGGCGCCGAGCATCGCGGCCAGGCCGGTCAGCAGGATCGGCTGCGCGCGCGTCACGGCCGAATGCACGACGGCGTCGGCCAGCGCCACGCCCTGGCTGCAGCTGCAGCTTGATGAAGTCGACCAGCAGGATCGAATTGCGCACGATGATGCCGGCCAGCGCGATCATGCCGATCATGCTGGTGGCGGTGAACTGCGCGCCCAGCAGCGCATGGCCCGGCATGACGCCGATGATGGTCAGCGGGATCGGCGCCATGATGATCAGCGGCGTCAGGTAGGAGCCGAACTGCGCCACCACCAGCAGGTAGATCAGCACCAGCCCGACCGCGTAGGCCAGGCCCATGTCGCGGAAGGTCTCGTAGGTGATCTGCCACTCGCCGTCCCACTTCAGCGCGTAGTCGCGGTAGGCGTCGTCGGGCTGGCGGATGAAGTACTCGGCCAGCGGCGCACCGTTGGGCGTGACCAGTTTGGCCAACTCGCCGCGCATCTCGAACAAGCCGTACAGCGGGCTGTCCTGCGCGCCCGACATGTCGCCGACGACGTAGTTCACCGGCAGCAGGTCCTTGTGAAAGACGGGTTGCTCGCGCAGGGTGTCGCGCACGCTCACCAGTTCGCGGATCGGCACCAGCTTGCCGGCGCTGCTGCGCACGGCCAGTTGCAGCAGCGCGTCGAGGTCGCCATGGCGCTCGGCGGGCAGTTGCAGCGTCGCCGCGGCCGGATACTTGCTCTGGTCGTGCAGGTAGGCCGTGGCCTCGCCGGCCAGCCCGGCGCGCAACGTGGTCACGATCGCCTGCTGCGGCACGCCGAGCAGCGCGGCCTTGCGCCGGTCGACCACCAGCAGCGTCTTCGGCGCGTTGGCGATGCTGCTGTCGTCGACGTCGACCAGCCCGGTGGTCTTCTCGAACTGCTGGCGCACGGCCTTGGCCACGGTGCGCCGGCCTTCGGCCTCGGGGCCGTAGATCTCGGCCACCAGCGGCGCCAGCACCGGCGGGCCCGGCGGCACTTCGACCACCTTGACGTTGGCGCCGAAGCGCTGGCCGATCTTCTGCAGCGCCGGCCGCACCCGCGCGGCGATGGCATGGCTCTGCTCGCTGCGTTGGTGCTTGTCGACCAGGTTGACCTGGATGTCGCCGACCTCGCCGCCGGAACGCAGGTAGTACTGGCGCACCAGGCCGTTGAAATTGATCGGCGCCGCGGTGCCGGCGTAGGCCTGGTAGTCGGTGACCTCGGGCACGGTCGCCAGGTGCGCGCCCAGTTCGTGCAGCACCGCGGCGGTCTGTTCCAGCGGCGTGCCGGCCGGCATGTCGACGACGACCTGGAACTCCGACTTGTTGTCGAACGGCAGCATCTTCAGCACCACCAGGCCGGCGGCCGGCAAGGCCGACCGAGATCGCGATCAGCGCCGCGACGCCCAGGCCGAGGCCGCGGCGGCGGCGCGCGCCGCGCTGCGTGTCGAGCAGCGGGCGGAAGATGCGCTCGAACAGCGGCGTGATCTTGCCGGCCAGGCCGTGACCCGCGGCGCCATGCTTTGCCGGCTTCATCCACAACCGCGCCAGCCACGGCGTGACGACGAAGGCCACCGCCAGCGACAGCAGCATGCCCAGGCTGGCGTTGATCGGGATCGGGCTCATGTACGGCCCCATCAGGCCGGACACGAAGGCCATCGGCAGCAGCGCCGCGATGACGGTCAGCGTGGCCAGGATCGTCGGCCCGCCGACTTCGTCGACCGCGCCGGGGATGATCTGCATCAGCGTGCGGTCGGGGAACAGCTGCTGGTGGCGGTGGATGTTCTCGACCACGACGATCGCGTCGTCGACCAGGATGCCGATCGAGAAGATCAGCGCGAACAGCGAGACGCGGTTCAGCGTGAAGCCCCAGGCCCACGAGGCGAACAGCGTCACCGTCAGCGTCAGCACGACCGCGGTGCCGACGATCGCCGCCTCGCGCCGGCCGAGCGCGAAGAACACCAGCGCCACCACCGACGCGGTGGCGAAGGCGAGCTTTTGCATCAGCTTCATGGCCTTGTCGTTGGCCGTGGCGCCGTAGTTGCGTGTCACGGCCACCTCGACGTCGGCCGGGATCGCGGTGTTGCGCAACACGTCGACGCGGCGCAGCACCGCGTTGGCGACGTCGATGGCGTTTTCGCCCGGCTTCTTCGTCACCGCCAGCGTCACGGCCGGGTACTCCGCAACACCGCGTTGGCCTCCTTGCCCGCGCTGCCGTGCCAGACGTAGCGCAACGCAGGCGGCGGGCCGTCGCGCAGCGTCGCCACGTCGGCGAGGAACACCGGCTTGGCGTCGTGCACGCCGACCACCAGCGCGCCGACTTCGGCGGCGCTGGCCAGGAACGGACCCGACTCGATGGCCAGCGCGCGATTGCCGGCGATCAGCTCGCCGACCGGCAGGCCGAGGTTGGCCGACAGCAGCGCCGCGCGCAGGTCGGCGACGGTCACGCCCACGCCGGCCATGCGCGCCGGGTCGATCTCGACCAGCAGGGCGCGGCCCGGGCCGCCGATCGTCGTCACCTCGCGCGTGCCGGCGACACGCTTCAAGTCGGCCTCGATGCTGTGCGCCACGCGCTCGAGGTCGTAGGCGCCGCCGCGGGTGTTCTTGCTGTACAGCGTCAGCGTGACGATCGGCACGTCGTCGATGCCCTTGGGCTTGATGATCGGGTCCTGCACGCCCAGGCCCTTGGGCAACCAGTCGGCGTTGGCGTTCACCGTGTCGTACAGGCGCACCAGCGCTTCGATGCGCGGCACGCCGACCTTGTATTGCACCGTCAGCACCGCCAGCCCGGGCCGCGACACCGAGTACACATGCTCGACGCCGGCAATCTGCGCCAGCACCTGCTCGGCCGGCCCGGCCACCATCTGCTCGACATCGCGCACGCCGGCCCCGGGGAACGGGATCAGCACGTTGGCCATCGTGACGTTGATCTGCGGCTCTTCTTCGCGCGGCGTCACCATCACCGCGAAGACGCCGAGCAACAGCGCCACCAGCGCCAGCAGCGGCGTGATGCGCGCGCTCTGGAAGAAGGCCGCGATGCGGCCCGACACGCCGAGGGCCTGGCCGGCCGGGGTCGAAGGATCGTTGGTCGTCATGGCCCGCCCTTCAGCGATTGCGCGCGGCGACCTGCGGCTCGGTGGCCACGCGCTCGCCGGCGGCCAGGCCGGCCAGGACCTCGATGCGCTCGCCGTCGCTGCGGCCCAGGCGCACCTGGCGCAGCAGCGGCCGGCCATTGGCGTCGAGCACGTAGAGCGCGGTCAACTCGGCGCGCCGCACGACGGCCTGCGCCGGCACCCACACGCTGGCGTCACGGCCGGCCGGCTGCGGCAGCCACAGCCGCGCGAACTGGCCCGGCGCGGCGCCTTCGAGACCGGCCGGCAACTCGGCGCGCATTTGCACCGTGTGCGTGGCCGGGTCGGCTGTCGGCAGCATCTCGACCCGTGTCGGCGTGGGCCAGCGGCGCGCTTCGGGCAGGCCGGGCAGCTCGATGCGCAGCGACGCGGCCGGCGTCCACGACGCGGCCACCGATTGCGGCACCGACGCCGTCACGCGCAGTGCGGCCGGGTCGTACATCTCGACCAGCGCCCGGCCGGGCAGCGCCATGTCGCCCAGCGCCACCGGCACCTGCGCGACGATGCCGGCGTAGGGTGCCTGCACCACGTACTGGCCGGTCTGCGTGCGCGCGACGCCGGCCTGCGCCAGTTGCGCGGCCACCTGGGCCTGGGTGGCCTGGTGCTCGGCGGTGGCGCGGTCGAGCGCCGCCTGGCTGATGAATTGCTGCGCGAACAGCTGCTGCTGGCGCGCGTACTCCTTGGCCGCCACCTCCTGCGCGGCGCGCGCGGCACGCACCTGCGCGTCGCCGGCCGCGGCCGTCTGGTCGGCCGCGCGGGCGTCGATGCGCAGCAGCACCTGGCCCGCGCGCACGCGGTCGCCGGCCTTGACGGCCAGCTGCACGACGGCGCCCGACACCTGCGCCGCGATCACGGTCTGGCGCAGCGCCTCGACCACGCCGTCGAAGGCGGCCGACGGCCGCGCGCTGGCGGACTGGGCCGTGGCGGCGTCGAGCGGCTGGGCCGCGGCAGGCACGCTGCACAGGCCGCTGGCGGCCAGCGCGACGATGAAGGCAACGGAGCGCAGGGGGTGCTTATTTCTCATGGGGGTTGGCAGGTGTCGAGTCACAGGGTGTATTATTGCGCACATACGCAAATAGTCAATAACCTAATTGCACACACAACCCTACTGCGGAGGCCATCAGGCATGATTGCGACGGCTCAACGCGCGGCGTGTCCCGCCATGAAGAACCTTCCCCCCGAGGCGCTGCAACAGGTGGCGGCCTACTTTCAGGCGCTGGCCGAGCCGGCGCGCCTGCAATTGCTCAACCTGTTGCGCGAGAGCGAGCGCAATGTCGGCGAACTGGCCCAGCTCACCGGCTACAGCGCAGCCAACGTCTCGCGCCACCTGACGCTGATGACGCAGCACGGCCTGGTGCTGCGCGAGCCGCGCGGCAACAGCGCCTATTACCGCATCGCCGACGAGTCGATCTACGGTCTGTGCGACCTGGTCTGCGACAGCATTGCGCGGCGCATCGACCGCACGTCAAGCCACCGCACGCCGTTTTCCGCCGCGGCGAGCGCGCCGGCGGCGCCCAAGCTCAGCGCTCGAGGCGCAGCAGCGAGCCGTCGTCGCTGAGCAGGTAGAGCCAGCCGTCGGGCCCCTGCCTGACCGCGCGGATGCGCTTGCCCAGCGCCTTGACCGACGGCCACTTCCTCGCGCAGCGTCACCGCGTCGTTGGCGTCGAGCACGAAGCGCCACAGCGTGGCGCCGGCCAGCGCACCGGCGAAGAGGTTGCCGCTCCACTCCGGAAACTTGTCGCCGTTGTAGAAGGCCAGGCCCGAAGGGGCGGTCGAGACCGGCAACCAGGTGGCCTTGGGTTCCTCGTAGTTCGGCGCGTGGGTGCCGCCGCCCGGTTGGCACGACGGGTCGGATTGCGCGAAGGTGTACGGGCAGCCGTAGCTCACCAGCGGCCAGCCGTAATTCCTGCCGGCCAGCACGCGGTTCAGCTCGTCACCGCCGCGTGGCCCGTGCTCGGTCAGCCACAGCTCGTCGGTCCCGGGCTTGACGGCCGCGCCTTGCGGGTTGCGGTGGCCGATGCTCCACAAGCCGGGCAGGGCGCCGGGCAGGTTGAACGACCGGGTTGTCGAGCGGGATGCTGCCGTCGCGGTTCAGGCGCATCACCTTGCCCAGCGACTTGGCCACGTTCTGCGCGTTCGCCGCCGTCGGCGCGGCCGGGTCGTCCTGCATGCGCTCGCCGACGGTGACGTACAGCGTCTTGTCGGGGCGGAACACGATGCGCGAACCGTAGTGGCCGCTGCCGCCGACCTTCGGCGTCTGGCGCCAGATCACGGCCACGTTCTGCAATGCGTTGCCGACCAGCCGCCCGCGCGCCAGTGCCGTGCCGGCGCCGCCGGTCCCGTCTTCGGAAAACGTGAAGTAGACCCAGGGGTCGGTGGCGAAATCGGGGTCGAGGGCGACGTCGAGCAGACCACCCTGGCCGGCGCTGTTGACGGCGGGCACGCCGCTGACGCGTGGCATCGACGGCCGAGCCGTCGGCGCGCACGATGACCATCGAGCCCAGGCGCTGCGTCACGAGCATGCGGCCGTCGGGCAGGAAGGCCAGGCCCCAGGGGCTGCTCAGTGCCGCACCCAGCACGCGTGACCTTGGCCGGGCCGGCGCCGCCGGCGGCGGCGTCGACGTGCCGCTGCCGCCGTCACCGCTGCAGGCGCCGATGCTGGCGGCGACCATCGCGACCAGGCCGAGCACCGTCGCAGCCCAAGGCGCGACGCAGCGACGGCGCGCTGGCGCGGGGCAATGGCAGGTCGACCGAGTTCACGCTCACACCGACAAGGTTAATGCGTCGGCGGCGCCGCGCTGCTACGAGTTGCAACCCGCGCGCATGCCTTCTCGGCCGCGGCGCGGTCATTGTTCACAGCGGCATTGCCGCCTCGACCACCATCTGCAGGCGCTGGCGGCCGTTGTATTCGTCCAGCGCCACGCGGTAAGCCAGGCGCACGCGTTCGGCCACCGGCTCGGCGTGGCCGAACCAGATCGCGTCGCGCGGCTGGCCCAGGTGGCGCACCTGCAGCTTCAGGTGCTTCTCGCCGACCAGCCGCTGCGACAGCACCTGCACCTCGTCGCAGAACAAGGGCGCCTCGAAGGCCTGGCCCCAGACCTGGGCCTCGAGCCGGGCCACCGTCTCGAGGTTGAAGTACTCCAGCGCCAGCGCGCCGTCGGTGCGGATGCGCCGCGTCAGCGTCGCGGCGTCGAGCCATTCGGCGGCCACGCGCTGCAGCGCCTGGTCGAAGGTGTCGAAATGCGCTTCGGCCAGCGTGCAGCCGGCCGCCATCGCGTGGCCACCGAAGCGGATCAGCACGCCGGGGTGGCGCTTGGCGACGAGGTCGAGCGCGTCGCGCAGGTGAAAGCCCGCGATCGAGCGGCCCGAGCCCTTCAGCGCGCCATCGGCACCGCGCGCGAAGACGAAGGTCGGGCGGTGCAGCCGGTCCTTCAGGCGGCCGGCGACGATGCCGACCACGCCTTCGTGGAATTCGCGGTTGAACAGCGACAGCGCGGCCGGCGGCGCGGCCGCGGCGGTCTCGCGCAGCAGGTGTTCGATCGCGGCCTCGGCCTGCTCGCGCATGCCGGCCTCGACCTCGCGGCGCTCGCGGTTGATGGCGTCGAGCTGTTGCGCCAGTTCGGCCGCGCGCCCGGGATCGTCGGTGGTCAGGCACTCGATGCCCAGCGTCATGTCGGCCAGGCGGCCGGCGGCGTTGATGCGCGGCCCCAGCGCAAAGCCGAAGTCGAACGCGGCGGCGCGCGCCGGCACGCGCCCGGCCACCGCGAACAGCGCCGCGATGCCGGCCTGCATCTGGCCGCTGCGGATGCGCTTCAGGCCCTGCGCCACCAGGCGGCGGTTGTTGGCGTCGAGCCTGACCACGTCGGCCACCGTGCCCAGCGCGACCAGGTCGAGCAGGGCATCGAGCCGGGGTTGCGCACGGGCCTCGAACGCGCCGCGCGTGCGCAGCTCGGCGCGCAGCGCGAGCAGCACGTAGAACATCACGCCGACGCCGGCCAGCGCCTTGCTCGCGAAGTCGTCGCCGGGCGCGTTCGGGTTGACGATGACGCTGGCCTCGGGCAACGCGACCAGGCCATCGACCAGCGCCGGCAGGTGGTGGTCGGTGACCAGCACGTCCAGGCCGCATGCCCGCGCATGGGCCACGCCCTCGAAGCTGGCGATGCCGTTGTCGACGGTGACCAGCAACTGCGGCTGCTTGAGCAGGGCCAGGTCGACGATCGCCGGCGTCAGCCCGTAGCCGTGCACCGTGCGGTCGGGCACCACGTAGTGCAGCGTGCCGGGCGCGGCGCCGAGCAGCGCCAGGCCGCGCAGCGCCACGGCGCAGGCGGTGGCGCCGTCGCAGTCGTAGTCGGCGACGATGCAGATGTTCTTCCTTGCGGCGATCGCGTCGGCCAGCAGCCGCGCCGCGGCCTCGCTGCCCTGCAGCGTGGACGGCGGCAGCAGCTGCGTCAGCGTGTCGTCGAGCTCGTCGGCGCGCGTCACGCCGCGCGCGGCGAACAGGCGCGCGAGCAGCGGGTGCACGCCGGCCTGCTCCAGCGCGAACGCGATGCGTGGCGGCACGTCGCGGGTTTCGATCAAGGGCGCTGGTTGTGTCATGCGGTCGGGTGCACCGGACTGCGTTGCATTGCCATGCGAATCGGCAAGCATGCTCGCGCTTCAAAGCGACTCCAGCACGGTGCGGGCGTCGGCGCGCGCGGGTGAGAACACGTGGCCGACGCGCTGCCGCCAGCCGCGCCCGCGCGGTGCGAACTCGACGCTGCTGCGCTCGCCGCACAGCGTCAGGCGCCGTGGCTCGCCGCGCTCGGCCGCGGCCAGCAAGGGCGCGATCTCCTGCTCGTCGAGCGCGCGCCAGCTCGTGCACCATGCGTGCGACGTCAGCCCGCAGCGCGGGGCCGCGCAGTCGATCGTCGAATTGCACGCCGGCGGCCGATGGCGCTTGCGCCGCGCCGCAAGCACTCAACCAGAACGAGTTCACGGCCGGGCGGCCGGCTGCCTCGCGCGCGTCGTTGAGCGGGTGGCCGTGCAGCAGCATCTGGACTTCGTTCTGCAGCCGCCGCAGCGGCTTGGCTTCGGGCTGGCGCGGCAGCCAGGGCGCGATGTTGCGGCCGACGGCGCGGTCGAGCGACGCGGTGGCCAGGCCCTGCAACGACGCGTGCGCGGCATACCAGCGCAGGGCCGCGCCCCAGGCCACCCTGTAGCCCTCGCTCTCGAACAGCGGCTGCACGGCGTCGAACAGCGCGCGTGACTCGTCGACGGCGAGCGCCAGCGCCTCGGGGTCGACCAGGTGCACGCCGTCGCTGCCGACGCGCCAGTGCGCGGGGGTCAGCAGGCCCCAGGCCTGGCCGCCGACCTCGATGCCGTCCTGCGCCGCCTGGTGAGCGGCCCAGGGCAGGCAACCGTCGGCGCCGGTCAGGCCGAGCGCGGCGGCGTGCGCGCGCTCGTGCGGTGGCGACAAGGTCGAGGTGTCGGCCTCGTCGCGTTGCACCTCGGCCCAGCCCGCGAGCAGCCGCTCGAGTGCCGGCGCGGCCCACCCCGGCCGGGCGCCAGGCATGCTTTCCTGCGGCGGCGCGGCGAAGGCAACGATCAGGTGCATGCAGCGATTATCCGGGCCGGGCGTCGATGATCGGATCGCGACGGGAATCCAGGTACCCGCTGCATCACGGCACGCCTGCTAGCATCCCGGCGCAATGAACATGCCCTACGAATGGCAGATCGGCTGGCGCTATACGAGGGCCGGCCGCACCGACCGGCGCAACGGATTCATCTCCTTCATCTCGGGCGTGTCGATGCTCGGCATCGCGCTCGGCGTGGCGGCACTGATCATCGTGCTGTCGGTGATGAACGGCTTCCAGAAGGAGGTGCGCGACCGCATGCTGAGCGTGATCGCGCATGTCGAGCTGTTCGACGCCCAGGGCGCCGCGCTGGCCGACTGGCGCGTGCTGGCCGACCAGGCCCGCGCAGCGCTACCCGGCCAGGTGCTCGGCGCGGCGCCCTTCGTCTCGGCGCAGGTGCTGGTGGCGCGCGGCGAAGACATGCGCGGCGCGCTGCTGCGCGGCATCTCGCCGGCCGAGGAGGCCAGCGTGACGCCGCTGGCCGCGGCGCTGCAGGGCAGTACCTTCGCCAAGCTCAAGGCGGGCGAGTGGAACATCGTGCTCGGCATCGAACTCGCGCGTTCGCTCGGCGTGCACGCGGGCGACAAGATCACCGTCGTCACGCCCGGCGGACAGGTCACGCCGGCCGGCATCGTGCCGCGCCTGAAGCAGTTCACGGTGGCCGGCACCTTCGAGGCCGGGCATTACGAGTACGACAGCGCGCTGGCGCTGATCCACCTCGACGACGCCGCGCGGCTGCTGCGCGTCGAGGGTGCGACCGGCGTGCAGTTGAAGCTCGTCGATGCCCAGGCGGCGCGCGCCGTCGCCGCGCATCTGGCCCAGGTGCTGCCGATCAACATCAGCGTGCGCGACTGGACGCGCACCAACCGCAACTGGTTCGACGCGGTGCAGCTGGAAAAGCGCCTGATGTTCATCATCCTGACGCTGATCGTCGCGGTGGCCGCATTCAATCTCGTCAGCACCCTGGTGATGACGGTCACCGACAAGCGTGCCGACATCGCCATCCTGCGCACCCTGGGCGCCAGCCCGCGCTCGATCATGGGCATCTTCATGATCCAGGGCGCCACCTCGGGCATCATCGGCACGCTGTCGGGCGTCGCGCTCGGCCTGCTCGTCGCCTTCAACATCGGCACGCTGGTGCCTGCGCTCGAGCGGCTGTTGTCGACGAGCTTCCTGCCGTCGAGCATCTACATCATCAGCCGCATGCCGAGCGACCCGCAGTGGGCCGACATCGTGCCGATCGTGGTCGTATCGCTGGCCTTGGCTTTCGTCGCCACGCTCTACCCGAGCTGGCGCGCCAGCCGCGTCAATCCGGCCGAGGCGCTGCGCTATGAGTGAACTGACGGCCCCTAGCTCACTTCGCTCGCGGGCCCAGGACCCGCCAGGGGCCTCTTCGTGGCCCGCGGGCGCTCAGCCGCCTTCGGGCGGCCCGGCGGCGGCTGACCCAGTCCTTTCGTGCAGCGGGTTGCGCAAGCGCTTCCACGAGGGCGATCTCGACGTCGACGTGCTGCGCGGCGTGGACTTTTCGCATCGCGCGCGGCGAAACCGTGGCCATCGTCGGCGCTTCGGGTTCGGGCAAGAGCACGCTGCTGCACCTGCTCGGCGGCCTCGACGCACCGAGTGCCGGCACGGTGCAACTGGCCGGCCGTGACTTCACGACGATGGACGCGGCGGCGCAGGGCCGCTGGCGCAATCAGCAGCTGGGCTTCGTCTATCAGTTCCACCACCTGCTGCCCGAGTTCAGCGCGCTGGACAACGTGGCGATGCCGCTGCGCATCCGTCGCGAGAGCCTGGTGCAGGCGCGCGAAGGCGCGGCGGCGGCGCTGGCGCAAGTCGGCCTCGCCGCGCGCGTGAAACACCGGCCGAGCGAACTCTCGGGCGGCGAGCGCCAGCGCGTGGCGATTGCCCGCGCTCTGGTGTCGCGGCCGGCCTGCGTGCTCGCCGACGAACCCACCGGCAACCTCGACCGCGAGACCGCCGACACCGTGTTCGAGGCCATGCTCGCGCTGGCGCGCGACCGCGGCACGGCCTTCATCGTCGTCACCCACGACGAGGCGCTGGCCGCGCGCTGTGCGCGGGTGTTGCACTTGAAGCTGGGTGTGCTGGCCTGAACGGCCTTGAATTTGCGCGGCAAGGGCGTAGCATCGCCCGCTCATTGCCCCGCGAGTGCCTTCGTCGCCCGCCGCGATGCGCCGCACCCCCGCGGCGCCGCCCGCGCTCCGGACCCAAGAACACGTCCCGGTGATGAGTTCGACCGGCGCCGTGGGGCCGCGCGGGTGCGAAGTTTGCTTGCAGTCTTGGCAGGCCCCCGTTCTTCACGATTGAGGAGGGTGACCATGATCACCTACATCGGACTGTTGAACTTCACCGACAAGGGCATCCAGACGATCAAGGACAGCACCAAGCGCGCAGCGGCGGCCAAGGAGATGGGCAAGAAGCTCGGCGTCAACATGCGTGAGATCTACTGGACGCTGGGCCAGCACGACATCGTCTGCGTGCTCGAAGCCGACAGCGAGGCCGCGTTGACCGCGTTCAACCTGGCCATTGCGACGCAGGGCAACGTGCGCTCGCAGTCGCTGCGTGCGTTCACGGCCGGGGAAATGGAGACCGTGCTGGCCAAGCTGCCCTGAGCGCGGCCCAGCGAGGAACAGCCCCAAACCCGAGACGAACCGAGTGATATTCAACGGATTGCCGCAACAGGGTGGTGGGCTGTTCCTCAGCGACGGCGGGATGGAGACGGCGCTGATCTATCTCGACGGCGTCGACCTGCCGCACTTCGCGAGCTTCGTGCTGCTGCGCAACGACGACGGCCGCGAACGGCTGCGGCGCTACTACCGAGCCCTTTCTCGAACTCGCCGCCGCGACGCCGGGCGCCGGCTTCGTGCTCGAGACGCCGACCTGGCGCGCCAGCGCCGATTGGGGCCGCTTGCTCGGCTACGACGAGCAGGCGTTGGCGGCGGCCAACCACGAGGCCGCGCAACTGGTCCGTGAGCTGCGCGACGAATGGCGGCCGCGCCTGTCCGGCCCGCTGGTGCTGGCCGGCATCATCGGGCCGCGCGGCGACGGCTACATCGCCGACGCGCCCGACAGCGTCGATGCCGCCACCGCCTTTCACCAACCGCAGGCCGCGTCGCTGCAGGCCGGCGGTGTCGACATGCTCAGCGCCGTGACCATGACCAGCAGCATCGAGGCCCTTGGCGTGGCGCGAGCCGCGGCCGGAGTCGGGCTGCCGGTGGCGGTCAGCTTCACGGTCGAGACCGACGGCCGCCTGCCCAGCGGCGAGGGCCTGCGCGAGGCGATCGAGCGCGTCGACGCCGAGGCCGGCGTGGCGCCGGCGTACTTTGCCGTCAACTGCGCGCATCCGAGCCACTTCGATGCCGTCTTCGACGACGCCGGGCCCTGGACCTTGCGCATCCGCGGCCTGCGCGCCAACGCCTCGGCGCGCAGCCATGCCGAGCTCGACGCCGCGACCGAACTCGACATCGGCGACCTGCCGGACCTGGCCGACCGCTACTGCCGGCTGCGTGCCTCACTGCCCAGGCTCAACGTGCTCGGTGGCTGCTGCGGCACCGACGCCAGTCACCTGCGCGCGATCCGCGACGCGTGGATCCGGGAGGCTCGCGCGCCAGGGTAACCTTGCGCCATGAGCAACCATTTGCAGCGAACCGTTCTCGTCGCCGGCGGCAGCAGCGGCATCGGTCTGGCCATCGCGCGCGCCTTCGCGTGTCGATGGCTGCCGCGTCATCGCCACCGGCGTCGACGAAGCGCAGGTTGCGGCGGCGCGGCAGGACGCCGCCGGCATCGAGTTGCGCGTGCTCGACGTCTGCGACGGCGCGCGCGTGCAAACGCTGCTCGATTCGATCGACACGCTCGACGTGCTGGTCAACTGCGCCGGCGCGATCCGCCGCGGCGGCGCCGAGCACGACCCCGAGGTCTTCGCCCAGGTGCTGGCCGTCAACCTCACCGGCACCATGCGTTTGTGCAGCGCCGCGCGCGCCAAGCTCGCGGCGCGGCGCGGCTGCATCGTCAATACCGCGTCGATGCTGTCGTTCTTCGGCGGCGGGCTGGTGCCCGGCTACAGCGCCAGCAAGGGCGGCGTCGCGCAACTGACGAAGAGCCTGGCCATTGCCTATGCGGCCGAGGGCATCCGCGTCAACGCCGTGGCGCCGGGCTGGATCGCGACGCCGCTGACACAGCCGCTGGTCGATGATCCGGCACGTTCGGCGCCGATCGTCGCGCGCACGCCGCTGGCACGCTGGGGCACGCCAGAGGACGTCGCTGGCCCGGTGCTGTTCCTGGCCAGCCCGGCCGCGCGTTTCGTCACCGGCGTGATCCTGCCGGTCGACGGCGGCTATCTGATCGCTTGAACGAAGAGGCCACCAACGATGATCGTCCAGCTCCCCGGCATCCAGCCCGAGATCGCGGTGCAGGCCATCCCCGACGACGAGCGCGTCTGGGTGCCGCAGGCGAGCGAGGTCTGGTTTCGCCCGCTGCTGCTCAACACCGTGACCGGCAGCTGGTGCAACCTGCTGCGCGTGCGCAAGAGCGGCGTGCTGTCGCGCCACATCCATCCGTCGTGGGTCACGGGCTACGTCATCAAGGGCGCGTGGCGCTACCTCGAGCACGACTGGGTGGCGCGCGAGGGCGCCTTCGTCTACGAGCCGCCGGGCGAGATCCACACCCTGGTCGTCGACGAGGCGGCCGGCGGCGCGCCCGAGATGATCACCTTCTTCAACATCGCCGGCGCGATGGTCTACGTCGACGCCGCGGGCAACACCACCGGCTACGAAGACGTGTTCACGAAGATCGCGATGTGTCGCAAGCACTACGCCGCGGTGGGGCTGGGCGAACACTTCGTCGATCAGTTCGTGCGCTGACGCGACGAGGTTTGCTACGCTGCACTGGTGCGGAGGCGACAACCGCGCTGCCACCGATTGGTGCATGAAAAGGAGAGTCGACCATGGCCACAGGAACGATCCGACTTCATCGCGTGCTGCGCGCGAACCCGCAGCGCATCTACCGCGCCTTCCTCGACGCCGACGCCATGGCCAAGTGGCTGCCGCCGCACGGCTTCACCTGCAAGGTGCACGAGATGAACCCCAAGGTCGGCGGCACGTACAAGATGTCGTTCACGAACTTCACCACCGGCCACGGTCACTCCTTCGGCGGCGAGTACCGCGAGCTCGTGCCCTTCGAGCGGATTCGCTACACCGACCGCTTCGACGACCCGAACCTGCCCGGCGAGATGCAGACCACGGTGACGCTGAAACCGGTGTCGTGCGGCACCGAGGTCGAGATCGTGCAAGAGGGGCTGCCCGCGGCGATTCCGCTCGAGATGTGCTACCTCGGCTGGCAGGAGTCGCTCGAACAACTTGCCGACCTCGTCGAGCCCGAGATCCCCGGCTGATGCGGTGATGACGCGCAACGCCGCAATCAGGCGACGCGACGTGCGCGCGCTACATTTCTTGCGTCACTTCCAACCCGCGAGCAGTCCATGACCACGCAAGGATTCGTCGCCTCCCACGCCAACGGCGCCGTCTTCGAGCGCGGCTTGCGTTCGTTCTTCGAGTACCGCGACCTCGGCATCAAGGCGGCCACCGAGGGCCGTGTCGACGCCCATGTGATCCGTGCCGCCGCGGGACGTGAATTCTCCAGCCAACCACACCTGCATGTGACGACGTTCCAGCTCGTCTACATCCTGAAGGGCTGGATCGAATTCGAATACGAAGGCCAGGGTGTCGTGCGCCTCGAGGCCGGTTCATGCGTGCACCAGCCGCCGGGCATCCGCCATCGCGAGTTGGGCCACAGCGACGACATCGAGATGCTGGAAGTCGTGCTGCCGGCCGGCTTTGCCACCGAAGAAGTCGACTCGGTGCAACGCTGACCGCGGCAGAAGATGCGCCCGATCTGGCTCACGATCCTGCTGCTCTCGCTCAGCAACGTGTTCATGACCTTCGCCTGGTACGCGCACCTCAAGGAGCTGAATCAGAAGCCCTGGGTCGTCGCTGCGCTGGTGAGCTGGGGCATCGCCTTCTTCGAATACATGCTGCAGGTGCCCGGCAACCGCATCGGGTTCACGGTGCTCAGCGTCGGGCAGCTGAAGATCCTGCAGGAGGTGATCACGCTGGCGGTGTTCGTGCCCTTCGCGTTCTTCTACCTGAAGGAGCCGCTCAAGCTCGACTATCTGTGGGCGGCGGTGTGCATACTCGGCGCCGTCTATTTCATCTTTCGCAGCCGCTGGGCCGGTGCCTGAGCACCTCGCCGCCGGCCGCTCCCTGGAGCTCACCGCATGATCGAAGCCTCGTGGTTGCTGTTCGTCGTCGCGTCGCTGGTGCTGATCGTGACGCCGGGGCAGGACATGATCCTCGTGATGTCGCGCTCGATCGCGCAGGGCGCCGCGGCGGGCGTCGCCACCGCCGCGGGTGTCAGCGTCGGCCTCGTCGGCCACACGATCCTGGCCACGCTCGGGCTGGGCGCGATCCTGCGCACGTCGGAGTGGCTGTTCACGGCGCTCAAGCTCGTCGGTGCGGGCTACCTCGTCTACCTCGGCCTGCAACTGTTGCGCGCCAAGGGCCATGAACTCGTCGTCTCGGCGGGCGCGCCGCGTTCGCTTTGGCGGCTGTTCTTCGATGGCGCACTGTCCAACGTCTCCAACCCGAAGATCGCGGTCTTCTACTTCGCCTTCCTGCCGCAGTTCATACTGCCCGACGCTTCGCATCCGACGCTGTCGGTCTTTGCGCTCGGCCTGCTGTTTGCCGGCCTCACGTTCATGGTCAAGGGCCCCGTCGGCCTGGGCGCCGGGTTGCTATCGGGCTGGCTTCGCGCGCGTCCGCAGGCGCTGACCTGGCTCTACCGTACGAGCGGAGCCGTCCTGATCGGTCTTGGCATCAAGCTCGCGCTCGAGCGACGGGCATGAACGCGACAAGCGCAGGCCCGCGATTGCATTCTTGAGGAGATTGACATGTTCCTGAACGCACCCCCGGACAACGACGCAACGGCGGCCTTCTACCGTGGCACCCTCGAGGCCGAAGGCTTTGTCATGAACTTCAGCCGCCTCTGGGCCTGGCGGCCGGAGACATGCGACGGCTTTTCGGCGCTGCGCAGTCAATTGATGGCGAAATCCTCGCTGTCGCCGCGGGAATGTGCCGCGCTGATCTGCGCGACCGCCGCCAGCGTGGGCGACTCGTATTGCTCGCTGGCCTGGGGCACGAAGCTGGCCGCCGAGGCCGACCCGTCGACCGCCGCTGCCGTCCTGCGCGGTAGCGGCAGTCGGGCGTTGGCGCCTCGCGAAGGGGCGCTCGCGAACTGGGCGCGCAAGGTGGCGTCCGATCCCAACGCAACCGTGGCGGCCGACGTCGATGCGCTGCGCGCGGCCGGGCTGTCGGAGCAGGAGATCTTCGACGCCACGGCGCTGATCGCGTTTCGCGTCGCCTTCACGACCGTGAACGACGCCCTGGGTGCGCGTCCCGATTGGCAACTTGCCGAGGCCGCGCCGCGCGCCGGTGCGCGAGGCCGTGACGTACGGCCGCAAGGTGGCCGAGCGCAGTGGGCCCTGACCACGCATGCCTGGCGCCGGCCCGCCGCCGGCGCGGCCCGAGCCCTATGTGCGCGAGGCCGGCAGCGGCAGCGCGGTCGTGTGCCTCCATGCGAACGCGAGCACGTCGGTCCAATGGCGCGGCCTGATGGACTTGCTGGCGCCGAAATTCCGTGTCTTCGCTCCCGATTCCTACGGCGCGGGCAAGAGCCCGGACTGGCCCTCCGACCGCGTCATCCGCCTTCGCGACGAGGTCGAGTTCATCGAGCCGCTGCTGGCGCGGGGCGGGTCGCCGCTGATGCTGGTCGGCCATTCCTACGGCGCTGCCATCGCGCTCCTGGCGGCGCTGGAAGATCCGGGCCGGGTTCGTGCCATGGCCTTGTACGAGCCCACGCTGTTCTCGCTGCTCGACGCCGCAGGCGCCGGCGCCGAACCTGGCCGACGGCATTCGTAGCGCGGTGGCCGCCGCCAGCCTGGCGCTGGACCGCGGTGACGCGGATGCCGCTGCCGAAGCGTTCATCGATTACTGGATGGGTGCCGGCAGCTGGCAGCGCACGCCGCCGTTGCGCAAACCCGCGATCGCCGCGTCGGTGCTCAAGGTTCGCCGCTGGGCCCATGCCTTGACCACCGAGCCCACGCCGCTCGAAGCCTTTCGCTCGCTCGATGTGCCGGTGCTGTACATGGTCGGCAAGCGCTCGACCGCGTCGGCGCTGGGCGTCGCGCGGGCTGCTGGCCGGCGCGCTGCCGCGCGCCGAACTCGTCGAGTTCGACGAACTCGGTCACATGGGGCCGATCACCCACCCGGAGCCCGTCAACGAAGCCATCGCACGGTTTCTCGATCGGCTCTGACCGCGACGACGATTTCGCTAGACTTGCTCGCTACGCGCTACGTTTCAGTCGAGGCCCGCATGTCCGACCCCGTTGAACCCTTGGTGCTCGACCTGCTGGAATGGATCGACAGGCAGCCGCGGCCGTATTCCGAGGTGATGGCCGTCTGGCGCACGTCGTGCCCGCGACTGCCGGTCTGGGAAGAGGCCAATGCGCGCGGCTATGTCGAGCGCCGGCACCAGCCGGGCAGCGAAGCCGTCGTGCAGCTGTCGGCCAGCGGGTTGCGTCGCCTGCAAGCGCATCGCCGTGCGCTTACGAGCGCCGGCGCGTAATTCGGTTGCGCTCTGCCGCGGCGACACACGCTTGCCCAGCGCCGCTCACGCCGGCGCTGAAAACCCCACGCCGAGCGCGGCCAGGCGCTCGATCTGCGCCGCCTCGAAGCCCCAATCGGCCAGCGCTTCGCGCCCCATCGCACCGCGCTCGGGCGGGCCGTGGCGCACGCGGCCCGGGGTGCGGTCGAACAGCGGCGCGGGGGCCGGCTGCTCGATGGCGTCGACGCTCACGTTGCGCGCGCGCGCCAGGTTGTGCGGGTGCGCGCGCGCCTCGGCAGCGCTGAGCACCGGCGCGAAGCAGGCATCGGCGCCTTCGAACACGGCGCACCACTCGTCGCGCGTCTTGCTGCGAAACGCCGCGGCGAAGCGTTCGCGCAACTCGGGCCAGCGCGCGCGGTCGTGCTGTTCCGGCAGGGCCTGGCCTTGCAGGCCCAGGCGCGTGATCAGCGTGGCGTAGAACTTGGGCTCGAGCGCGCCGATGGCCACGTACTGGCCGTCGAGCGTGGCGTAGCTGTCGTACCAGGGCGCGCCGGAGTCGAGCAGGTTGGTGCCGCGTGCATCGGTCCATTGGCCCGCCGCGCGCAGGCCGGCGAACATGGTGGCGAGCAGCGACACGCCGTCGACCATCGCCGCGTCGATCACCTGGCCGCGGCCCGACTGGCGCGCCTCGATCACGCCGCAGGCGATGCCGAAGGCCAGCAGCATGCCGCCGCCGCCGAAATCGCCGACCAGGTTGAGCGGTGGCACCGGCGCCTGGCCCGCGCGGCCGATGGCGCCGAGCACGCCGGCCAGCGCGATGTAGTTGATGTCGTGCCCGGCGCGCTCGGCCAGCGGCCCGCGCTGGCCCCAGCCGGTCATGCGCCCGTACACGAGCCCGGGGTTTCGCGCGTGCAGCACCGTCGGGGCCCAGGCCCAGGCGCTCCATCACGCCGGGGCGAAAGCCTTCGATCAGCGCGTCGGCGCGGTCGGCCAGTTGCAGCGCGGCCTGCACGCCGCCGGGGGTCTTCAGGTCGAGCGTCACCGAGCGGCGGCCGCGCAGCATCACATCGTGCCGGCGCTCGACGCCGACGCCCAGGCCGGCGTCTTGCTTGCGGTCGACGAGCAGCACGTCGGCGCCCATGTCGGCCAGCAACATGCCGCAGAAAGGCGTCGGGCCGATGGCCTCGAACTCGAGCACGCGCAAGCCGGCCAGCGGTCCCACGTCACCGGTCCTTTCGCAGCGCGGCACCGGGCCACAGGTAGATGATCCAGTAGCCCCCCGCCACCAGCACGCTGCCGCCGACGATGTTGCCGGCGATCACCGGCAGCAGGTTGTGCAGCATGTCGGCCACGCCGAGCGGCGCGCCGAGCAAGGCGGCGAGCGGAAAGTAGAACAGGTTGGCGATCGAATGCTCGAAGCCGGCGGCGACGAAGGCGGTGATCGGGAACACGATGGCCAGCACCTTGTCGGTCACGCTGCGCCCGGCCTGCGCCATCCACACCGCCATGCATACCAGCACGTTGCACAGCATGCCGCTGAAGAAGGCCTCGACGAGCGGCATCTGCGCCTTGGCCTCGGCCAGGCGCAGCACCGTCTGCCCGAGCGCACCGTGGTTCAACGCCGCACGGCCCGACAACCACACCATCAGCGCCAGGGCACCGGCACCGACGGCGTTGCCGACGCAGGCCAGCGCCCAGTTGCGCAGCAGCCCGGCCGTGCTGACGCGGCCGCTGGCCCAGGCGATGGCGATCAGGTTGTTGCCTGTGAACAGCTCGGCCCCTGCGACCGTGACCAGGATCAGCCCGACCGAGAACGCCAGGCCGCCGAGCAGGCGTGTGGCCGCGAACCCGAGGCTCGCGTCGCTGGCGACCAGCGCGAACAGCAAGGCGCCCAGGCCGATGAAGGCCCCCGCCAGCACGCCGAGCAGCGCCAGCGCGAGCGACGGCAACCGTGCCTTGTCGACGCCGGCATCGCTGACGCGTTCGGCCACGTCCTTGGGGGCGAAGGCGTCGAGCCCGAAGATTTCAGCCAATGGATGGTCCCTCAGTCGTGCGGTGACCGCGAGTATCGACCCGCCGCTAGGACGGCCCGCGCGTCGGCGGAGCGAACAAGCAAGGGCCAATTCGGTTTCTGTACGGATATCCAGTATCGTTGCGGTCTGGACCCGCCATGCAGACCGCCGCCATTTCCCGCACCGACCCGTTCGCCACGCTCAACGACGAGCAGCGTGCCGCCGTCGAACATGGCCCGCACGACGCGCCTGCCGCACCGCTGCTGGTGATCGCCGGCGCCGGCACCGGCAAGACGATGACGCTGGCGGCGCGCGTGGCGCGGCTGGTGCTGGCCGGGGCCGACCCGCAGCGCATCCTGTTGCTGACTTTCTCGCGCCGCGCGGCGCAGGCGATGGAGCAGCGTTGCGGCCGCATGCTGCACGCGGCGCTCGGCTTTCGCGCCACGCAGCGCGCACCGGACCTGCCTTGGGCCGGCACCTTCCACAGCGTCGGTGCGCGTTTGCTGCGCGAGTACGCGGGCGCCATCGGCCTGTCGGACCAGTTCACGGTGCACGACCGCGGCGACGCCGAAGACCTGATGGCGCTGGTGCGCCAGGAACTCGGCTTCGCGGCGACGGCCAGGCGCTTTCCGCTCAAGGGCACCTGCCTGGCGATCTACTCGCGCGTGGTCAACAGCCAGTTGCCGCTCGGCACCGTGGTGCAGACGATCTACCCCTGGTGCCTGGGCTGGGAAGCCGAACTCGGCGAATTGTTTCGCGCCTACGTGGGCGCCAAGCAGCAGCAGCAGGCGCTCGATTACGACGACCTGCTGCTGTACTGGCAGCAGATGATGACCCAGCCCGAACTGGCCGCAACCGTCGGTGCGCGCTTCAGCCATGTGCTGGTCGACGAATACCAGGACACGAACCGGCTGCAGGCGCTGATCTTGAAGGCACTGAAGCCCGATGGCCGCGGGCTCACCGTGGTCGGTGACGACGCGCAGGCCATCTACGCCTTTCGCGCCGCCGAGGTGCGCAACATCCTCGACTTCCCGGCCCAGTTCGAGCCGCCGGCGCAGGTGGTCACGCTGTCGCGCAACTACCGCTCGACGCAGGCCATCCTCGATGCCTCGAACGCGGTGATCTCGCTGGCCGCCGAGCGCTTCACCAAGAACCTGTGGAGCGACAAGACCGGCGAGCGGCCGCGGCTGGTCACCGTGCCCGACGAGATGGCGCAGGCGCGCTGGGTCGCCGACGAGGTGCTGCGGCTGCGCGAGGGCGGCGTCAAGCTCAAGCAGCAGGCGGTGCTGTTTCGCACCGGCCACCACAGCGCCGCGCTCGAGCTGGAGTTGACGCGGCGCGGCATCCCGTTCGTCAAGTACGGTGGCCTGAAGTTCCTCGAGGCCGCGCATGTCAAGGACCTGTTGTCGGTGCTGCGCTGGGCGCAGAACCCGCGCAGCCGGATGGCCGGCTTTCGCGTCGCGATGCTGATTCCGGGCCTGGGGCCGGCCTCGGCGCGGCGCCTGCTCGATGCGATGGCCGCGGCGGGCGACCCGGCGCAGGCGATGCGCGACTTCAAGCCGCCGGGCGCCGCGGCCAGTGACTGGCGCGCCTGGCTGCAGGCCCACCTGGCGCTGGCGCCCGGCGCCTGGCCCGATGACATCGTCACGGCCGCGCGCTGGTACCAGCCGCAGCTGGAACGCATGTTCGACGACGCCGCGATCCGCGCCGCCGACCTGGCGCAACTGGCGCGCATCGCGCAGGGCTTCTCGAGCCGCGAGCGCTTCCTGGCCGAGCTCACGCTCGACCCACCCGAGGCCACCAGCGACGAGTCGGGCGCGCCGCACCGCGACGAGGATTACCTGATCCTGTCGACCATGCATTCGGCCAAGGGCCAGGAGTGGAATGCCGTCTACGTGCTCAACGCGGTCGACGGCTGCATGCCCTCGGACATGGCCACCGGCAGCGCGGCCGAGATCGAAGAAGAGCGGCGCCTGTTCTACGTTGCGCTGACGCGGGCCAAGCACCACCTGGCGCTGCTCGTGCCGCAGCGCTTCCACGTCACGCAGCAGGCCCGGTATGGCGACCGGCACCTGTACGCATCGTTGACGCGTTTCGTGCCGCCGCCGGTCGCGGCCCTGTTCGACAGCGAGGGGCCAACGGCGGACGACGTCCGCGAGCACGTCGCCGCGCATGGCCGGCCCGGCCGATCGACATCCGCGAGCAGGTCAGGCGCTTGTTCTGAGCGCCGGATTGCGTGCCGTCACGAACCAGGTGCTCGACGGCGCCCACACGCCGTCGGCGCGCGCAAAGACGCCCAGCGTCTTGCGCAGCGCGTCGACGACCTGGCCCTTGCGCTTGACGCCTTCCTCGCCGGCCAGGCGGATGATCTCGCCGGCCGGGCCGAGGGCCATCGCGAACTCGATCGCCTCGTCGATGTCGCGCCCGATGCAGATGTCGGCATCGAAGCGCTCGAACGTGATGCGCTCGTAGCCTGCAACGTGCAGCAGGTCGCTGACCGTGTCGGCGCCGGCCATCGAGAACGGCCCCGGACCGCAATGCACCTGGTCGGTGTCCTCGTGCGAGACGACCGGCACGATCGCCTTGACGCACAACTCCGCCTCGTGCAGCCACGGATTGTCCTCGCGGCGGCGCCAGACGATCATCGTCAACTCACCGCCCGGCACCAGGGCCTGGCGGATGTTGCGCATGGCCGCGCCCGGCATGTTGAAGAACATCGTGCCGAAGCGCGCGAACGCGTAGTCGTACGGGCCGCGCAGGTCGTCCCACTGCACGTCGGCGACGAATGAACTCGGCGTTGGCCGCACCCGCCTGTGCCGCATCGCGGCGTGGCGGCATCGACGAAATTCGGCGCGCAGTCGACGCCGACGGCGCGGCCTTGCGGACCGACCGAGCCGGCGATGCGCAGCGTGCTGTCGCCAAAGCCGCAGCCGACATCGAGCACGCGTGCGCCGCGCGGGTGCGGATGCCGCGCCAGCGCCTCGTCGCTGTGCCCGGCCAGCCCGGCGACCACCAGGTGCTTGAAGCGCGAGAACTTCTCGAACAGGACGGTGTTCCAGGCTTCGATGGCGATGTCATTGCCTTGGTCCATGCTGCCTCCTGGTGTGTGGAGAATCTGCCGGTGACCCTGCGTTGCTGCCGTCCGATCCGATGTCATCCCCCGGGCGAGAACGGCTTGCCCAGCGAGGCCGGCATGTTGGCCTTGATCCAGGCCGCGTTGCGCGAGATCAGCACCAGCACGACGATGGTGGCGAGGTAGGGCAGCATGACCAGGAACTGGCTGGCGATCTGCACGCCCTGGCCTTGCAGCGTGAACTGCAGCATCGTCACGCCGCCGAACAGGTAGGCGCCGAGCAGCACGCGGGCCGGGCGCCAGGTGGCGAACGTCGTCAACGCCAGCGCGATCCAGCCCTTGCCGGCCACCATGCCCTCGACCCACAGCGGCGTGTAGACCACCGAGATGTAGGCGCCGGCCACGCCGCACAGCGCGCCACCGGCCATCACCGCGGCCAGGCGGATGCGGCGCACCGGATAGCCCAGCGCGTGCGCCGATTCGGGCGATTCGCCGACCGCGCGCAGGATCAGGCCGCTGCGGCTGTGCGTCAGCCACCAGGCCAGTGCGACGGTCAGAGCCGATCGCGACCCAGACCATCGGGTGCTGCTTGAACAGCGCCGGGCCGAAGAACGGGATGTCGGACAGCCACGGGATGTCGAAGCTCGCGCGCTCGCCCAGCCGCTCGCGCGTGTAGGGCTGGCCGACGAAGGCCGAGAAGCCGGCGCCGAACAGCGACAGCGCCAGCCCGGTGGCGTACTGGTTGGTGTTGAGCCAGATGACCAGCACGCCGAACACCGCCGCCAGCGCGGCCCCGGCCACGGCGCCGGCGCCGAAGGCCAGCGTGTCGCTGCCGCTGTGCACGGCCACCGCGAAGCCGGCCACCGCCGAGACCAGCATCAGGCCCTCGGCGCCGAGGTTGACGATGCCGGCGCGCTCGTTGATCAACAGGCCCAGCGCCGCGATGCCGAGCACGGTGCCGGCGTTGAGCGTGGCGGCGATGAGCAGTGCGAATTCGTTCATGTGGCGGCTCCCGCACTGCGCCGCGCTGCCACCCAGCGCAAGCGGTAGTGGATCAAGGTGTCGCTGGCCAGCAGCGAGAACAGCAGCAGGCCCTGGAACACGCCGGTGATCGACTTGGGCAATTGCATGCGCGACTGCGCCAGTTCGCCGCCGATGTAGAACATGCTCATCAGCACGGCCGAGAAGACGATGCCCACCGGGTGCAGGCGGCCGACGAAGGCCACGATGATGGCCGCGAAGCCGTAGCCCACCGGCACGTACGGCGTGAGCTGGCCGAGCGGGCCGGTGGCTTCGAGCGCACCGGCCAGGCCGGCCAGCGCGCCCGAGGTCAGCAGCGCCGTCCACAACGACGCGCGCGAGGAAAAGCCGCCGTAGCGCGCGGCCAGCGGCGCCAGCCCGCCGACCTGCGCCTGCATGCCGCGAAAGAGGCGGAACAGGAAGATCGTCATGCCGACGACGGCGACCAGCGCCACGATCAGGCCGACGTTGACGCGCAGGCCGGGGAACAGCCGCGGCACCTGGGTCGACCTGGCGAAGGTCACGGTCTGCGGGAAGTTGAAGCCCTGCGGGTCGCGCCAGGGCCCGTAGACCAGGTACGACAGCACCATCTCGGCGACGTAGACCAGCATCAGGCTGACCAGGATCTCGTTGGCGTTGAAGCGGTCGCGCAGCAGCGCGGTGATCGCCGCCCACACCATGCCGCCGACGATGCCGGCGACCAGGATCACGATCACGATCGCGCGCGGCGAGTCGGGCGTGGCCTGCATCGCGATGCCGCCGGCGAAGATCGCGCCCAGGATGTACTGGCCTTCGGCGCCGATGTTCCAGACGTTGGCGCGAAAGCACAGCGCCAGGCCGAGCGCGATCAGGATCAGCGGCACCGCCTTGACCGCGATCTCGCTCCAGGCGTAGCCGCTGCTGCACCGGCTCGACGAAGAACATGCGCAGCCCCAGCACCGGGTCCTTGCCGAGCAGGATGAAGAGCACGATGCCGACGATGACCGTGACCGCCAGCGCGATCAGCGGCGAGGCCAGGGCCATCGCGTTGGACGGCGCGGCGCGCGATTCAAGCTTGAGCATGGGCGCTCTCCGCGGGTTGTGGCGTGCTCGCCGGGTCGTCGAACAGGCCGGCCATCCATTGGCCGATGCGCTCGATGGTGGCTTCGCGCGCCGGCACGCTGGGCGAGAGCCGGCCGCGGGCGATCACCACCAGGCGGTCCGACAACTCGAACAGCTCGTCGAGTTCCTCGCTGACCACCAGCACCGCGCAACCCGCATCGCGCAGCGCCAGCAGCTCGCCGCGGATCTGCGCCGCGGCGCCGACGTCGACGCCCCAGGTCGGCTGGGCCACGATCAGCACCTTCGGTTTGGCGTCGATCTCGCGGCCGACGATGAACTTCTGCAGGTTGCCGCCCGACAGGCTCTTGGCCACCGCGTCGGGGCCGCCGGCCTTGACCTTGAAGCGCTCGATCAGCTTGACCGCCAGCGCGCGCGTGGCGGCCACGTCGATCCAGCCGAAGGCACGCAGCGCTTCGCGGCGCGTCAGCAGGGTGTTGGCGGCCAGCGACTGCATCGGCACGGCGCCGCGGCCGAGGCGCTCTTCGGGCACGAAGTTCAGGCCCAGCTTGCGCCGTGGCGTCGGGCCGGCGCGCGCCACGTCGGCGCCGAACAGGCGGATGCTGCCCGGGCTGGCGCGGGCGTCTTCGCCCGACAGCGCGGCCAGCAATTCCTGCTGGCCGTTGCCCGAGACGCCGGCGATGCCGAGCACTTCGCCGGCGCGCAGTTGCAGCGAAATGTGCTGCAGCGGCACGCCGTAGACGCTGTCGGGCGCGAGCGACAGGTTCTCGAGTTCGAGCGCCACCGCGCCCAGCGTCGCCTCGCGGTGCACCAGTTGCGGCGGCTCGGCGCCGATCATCAGCTTGGACAGCGAGGCATTGCTCTCCTGGCGCGGATCGACCGCGCCGGTGACGCGGCCGCCGCGCAGCACGGTGCAGTGGTGGCACAGCTCGCGGATCTCGTCGAGCTTGTGGCTGATGTAGAGGATCGAGCAGCCTTCCTGCGCCAGCTGGCGCAGGGTGTTGAACAGGCTTTGCACGGCCATCGGCGTCAGCACCGAAGTCGGCTCGTCGAGGATCAGCAGCTTGGGCTCGGACAGCAGCGCGCGCACGATCTCGACGCGCTGGCACTCGCCGACCGACAGGCTGTGCACCGGGCGCGTGGCGTCGACCTGCAGGCCGTAGTCGCCGGCCTTCCGGTTCATGCGCTCGGTCACTTCGGCCAAGCGTCTCGCCGGTGTCCAGGCCGAGCCAGACGTTCTCCGCGGCGGTCAGCGTGTCGAACAGGCTGAAGTGCTGGAACACCATCGCGATGCCGTGCGCCTTGGCCTCGTGCGGGTTCCTGATCTGCACGACTTCGCCGTCGACCTTGATCTGGCCTTCGTCGGGCTGCACCGCGCCGAAGACGATCTTCATCAGCGTCGACTTGCCGGCGCCGTTCTCGCCGAGCAGGGCATGGATCTCGCCGGGCGCGACCGACAGGCTGATGTTGTCGTTGGCCTTGACGGCGGGGTATTGCTTGCTGATGCCCGTCAGCTCGAGCCGGGGTGCGGTCATGTCGGGTCGCTCCTGTGCCAATGCGTTGCGGTCGTGCGCGCCGGCGCCGACCCTCTATCCGGGACGAACCTAGGCCGCCACATACGAACACCGCCCCGCCACATACGAAGCCAGCAGGTTGCGCTCATCGCCGAGCGTCATCAAGGCGAACAAACGCTCATGCAGTGACGTTGCCGCGGCGTCGCGCACGGCGGCCACCGGCCCGGCCGCGTACTGCCACAGCGCCAGGTCGGCCACGCAGCCGACGTCGAACGAGCCGATCTCGTGCGCGAGGCCGAGCGCGACGGCGGCCCCGCGCGTCGCCGCGTGCAAGGCCTTCCAGGCCGACAGGCGCTCGCCGCGCATGGCCTGCACCTTGTAGGCATCGGCCATCGTGCGCCACATCGACAGGCTGGTGCCGCCGCCGACATCGCTGGCCAGCGACACCGCGGCGCCGGCGGCCTCGGTCGCGCGCCAGTCCATCAGGCCGCTGCCGAGGAACAGGTTCGAGCTCGGGCTGTGCGCGATCTGGGCGCCGTGGCGCGCCAGCAGCGCGCGGTCCGCGTCGTCGAGCCAGATGCCGTGCGCCAGCACCGAGCGCGCCCCGATCAGGCCTTCGCGGTCGTAGACGTCGAGGTAGCTGCGCGCACTGGGAAACAGCTCGGCCACCCAGCGCAACTCGTCGCGGTGCTCGGCGACATGGGTCTGCATGTAGGTGCCGGGATAGGCGGCAAGCAGCCGGCCCGCCAGCGCCAGTTGCGCGTCGCTGCTGGTCGGCGCGAAGCGCACGGTGTGGGCATAGGCCAGGCGGGCACGGCCGTGCCAGCGTTCGATCAGCTCGACGCTGTCGCGCTCGGCGCTTTGCAGCGTGTCGGTCAGCGCCGCCGGCGCGTGCCGGTCCATCAGGCACTTGCCGGCGATGACGCGCATGCCGCGTGCCTCGGCGGCGGCGAACAAGGCCTCGGCGGAGGCCTTGTGCACGGTCGGGAAGACCACCGCCGAAGTCGTGCCATGGGCCAGCAGGGCATCGAGGAACCGGCTGGCGCCCGCGGCGCAGACCTCGGGGTCGGCATAACGCAGCTCGGCCGGGAAGGTGTAGGTCTCGAGCCAGTCGAGCAAGGCGGTGCCGTAACTCGCGATGACTTCCAGCTGCGGCATGTGGACATGGGTGTCGATGAAGCCGGGCAGCAGCAGGCGGCCGCGGTGGTCCTCGTGTCGGCCACGTCGCGTCGGGCGCCTCGCGCTGCACGCCGGCGATGCGGCCCTGCTCGATCAGCAGCCAGTGGTCGGGCCGCCAGCGCAGCCCGGGCGAAGCGTCGCTCGGCGTCTCCCAGCCCGGGTCGGCCGTGAAGTCGAGCAGGTCGGCCCGGATGGCCAGCCGACTCAAGCGACTCTCCCGCGCCGCGCCGGCAGCGTGTGGCTGGCCAAGGTGCGGGCCACCTCGCGCACCTGCTCGCGCAGCCATTTGCCGCTGGCGCTGGCGTGCGTCACGTCGTGCCAGAGCTGGTAATAGGTCAGCGGAGGGAAGGCGATCGGGCACTTGACGATGCGCACCGGCAGCGGGTCGACGTAGCGGCTGCAGAACAGCCGGCCGGTGGTCAGCACCAGCTGGGTCTGCGCCAGCATCAGCGGGATCAGGCCGAAATGCGGGCTGCGCACGACGATCTGCCGCGCCAGGCCGAGGCTGGCCAGGTGCTCGTCGATGACGCCGCGCGCGCCCTCGTGCATCGGCGTCGGCGCGACATGCTCGGCGCCGAGGTAGCGCTGCTCGGTCCAGCCGCGCGGCGTGCGCACCGCCATGTGCTCCTCGTTGACCAGGCAGACGATCTCGTCGGTGAACAGCCGCGCCAGGTGCATCTCGCCGGGCGGCTCGAGCCAGTTGCCGATCACCAGGTCGACCTCGCCGCGGGCCAGGCTGCGGCGGTAGTCGTATTCGCGCGTCAGCGGCAGCAACTCGACGCGCACGTTGGGCGCCTGCTGGCGCACGCGCGCCACCAGCTCGGGCAGGAACAGCGGATCGAGAAAGTCGCTGGCCGCGATGCGCAGCGTGGCATCGCTGTTTGCGGCGTCGAAGGCGCGGTGGCGCTGGCGCGCGCCGAACAGCGTCTCGGCCTGGGCCAGCAACTGCGCCGCCGGTTCGACCAGCTGCAACGCCGCCTCGGTCGGCACCAGGCCGGCGCCGCTGCGCACCAGCAGCGCGTCGCCGGTCAGCGCGCGCAGGCGCTTCAACTGCGCGCTGACGGTGGGCTGGCTGCTGGCCAGCTTGAATGCGGCGCGCGAGACACTGCGTTCGGTGATCACGGTGTGCAGAACCCTGACGAGATGAAGCTCGATGTTGTCGAAAAGCGCGCGTTCGGTCATACGGGTTCTCGCATACGCACCATGACACCTATCGTATAGACAAGCCGGCGCTGCGGCGTATCTTTCGGGTATGTCACTAGATGCCACGACCGCCGCAGGCGGGCAACGCCCGATCCGCTTCTTCCACCGCGGCCGCGTGGTCGAGGTCGAGGGCGCCGCCACCACCCACACCGTGCTCGACTGGCTGCGCGAGGACGCGCACTGCAGCGGCAGCAAGGAAGGTTGCGCCGAAGGCGACTGCGGCGCCTGCACCGTGATCGTGGCCGAACTGGCCGACAAGGCCGATGCCATCGGCACCGCGTCGGCGCGTGCGACGCGCGTCGGCGGCCTGGCGCTGCGCACCGTCAACGCCTGCATCCAGTTCCTGCCCACGCTGGACGGCAAGGCGCTGCTGACGGTCGAAGACCTGAAGCCCGTGGCCCAGGCCGCGGGCGCGGCGCTGCACCCGGCGCAGCAGGCGATGGTCGAGTGCCATGGTTCTCAATGTGGTTTCTGCACCCCCGGTTTCGTCATGTCGCTGGCCAGTTGCTACGAACGCCACAGCGAGGCCGGCACGCGCGCCACGCGCCAGCAATTGGCCGACGAGCTGTCGGGCAACCTGTGCCGCTGCACCGGTTACCGCCCGATCATCGACGCCGGGGAGCGCATGTTCGAGCTGCCCGCCGCCCGGCTCGACACCGCCACCATCGCCGGCGCCTTGCGCACGCTGCGCGCCGACCCGCCGCTGGCCTATACCGACGCCGCGGGCGCGCGCTTCTTCGCACCGCGCAGCATCGACGCATTGGCCGCGGCGCGCGCGGCGCGCCCAGATGCCCGCTTGCTGGCCGGCTCGACCGACATCGGCCTGTGGGTCACCAAGCAGTTCAAGCCGCTGCCCGAGTTGCTCTACCTGGGCGAGGCCGCCGGCCTGGCGCGCATCGAGGAGCGGGCCGACGGCGTGTTGTCGATCGGCGCCGGCGCACCGCTCGAAGACGCCTGGAGCGCGCTGGCGGCGCGCCACCCGGCAGCTCGAGGAGATGTGGCTGCGCTTCTCGTCGCTGCCGGTGCGCAATGCCGGCACCATGGGCGGCAATGTCGCCAACGGCTCGCCGATCGGCGACAGCGCCCCGGTGCTGATCGCGCTCGGCGCCTCGGTGGTCTTGCGCCGGGGCAGTGCGCAGCGCCGGCTGCGGCTCGAGGATTTCTATCTCGATTACATGAAGAACGCACTGCAACCGGGCGAGTTCGTGCAGGCGATCGAGGTGCCGCCGCCTGCGTTTACCGCGCTGCGCGCCTACAAGTTGTCCAAGCGCTTCGATTGCGACATCTCTGCGCTGGCGGCCGGGCTGGCGATCACGCTCGACGGCGAGCAGGTGCGCGAAGTGCGCTTCGCCTTCGGCGGCATGGCCGCGATCGTCAAGCGCGCGGCCCGCGCCGAGGCCGCAGTGCGCGGCCGGCCGTGGAGCGAGGCCACGCTGCAGGCCGCCATGGCAGCCTTGGCACAGGACTTCACGCCGCTGACCGATCTGCGCGCCAGCGCGTCGTATCGGCAGCGCGCGGCCGGCAACCTGCTGCGCCGCTTCTGGCTCGAAACGCGCAACACGGCGCCGCTGTCGGCAGCGCAGTCCACGGTCTGGGCGCGGGAGACAGCGACACCATGAACCAGCCAGCCGAAGCCGCCGTCATTGCCGCCGCCGCCGAGGCCGAAGCACAGGCGGCCGGTGCCCGGGTGGGCATCAGCCGGCCGCACGAGTCGGCGCACCTGCACGTGGCCGGCGAGGCGACCTACATCGACGACATCACCGAACTGAGCGGCACCTTGCACGCTGCGCTCGGCCTGTCGCCGCTGGCCCATGGACGCCTGCTGGCCATCGACGTGGCGGGGCTGCGCGCGCTGCCCGGCGTGCGGGCGGTGTTGACCGCCGCCGACATCCCCGGCAGCAACGACTGCGGCCCGATCGTGCACGGCGACGATCCGATCCTGGCGTCGGAGGTGGTGCACTACCTCGGCCAGCCGATGTTCGTGGTGATCGCCGCCGACCGCCGCGTCGCGCGCCGCGTCGCCGCGCGGGCCAAGGAGTTCGTTCGCATCGAGCCGCTGCCGGCGCTGCTGACGGCGCGCGAGGCGCACGCCGCGAAGGCCTACGTCGTGCCGCCGATGCACCTGGCGCGCGGCGACGCGCCGGCCGCGATGGCCAAGGCGCCGCACCGGTTCAAGGATTCGCTTTCGGTCGGCGGCCAGGAACAGTTCTACCTCGAGGGCCAGATCTCCTACGCCATCCCGCTCGAGGACGACGGCCTGCTGGTGCATTGCTCGACCCAGCACCCGAGCGAGATGCAGCACCTGGTGGCGCATGCGCTGGGCCTGGCATCGCACCAGGTGCAGGTGCAGTGCCGGCGCATGGGCGGGGGCTTCGGCGGCAAGGAGTCGCAGTCGGCGCTGTTCGCCTGCGTGGCCGCGCTGGCGGCGAGCAAGCTCGGCGTGCCGGTCAAGCTGCGGCTCGACCGCGACGACGACTTCATGGCCACCGGCCGCCGCCATGGCTTCGAGTTCGACTTCGAGGTCGGTTACGACGACGAGGGCCGCGTGCTCGGCGTGGCCATCGATCTGATCGCCAACGCCGGCTTCTCGGCCGACCTGTCGCCGCCGGTGATGACGCGCGCGATCTGCCACTTCGACAACGCCTACTGGCTGCCCGCGGTGGCCATGCATGGCTACTGCGCCCGCACCAACACGCAGAGCAACACCGCGTTTCGCGGCTTCGGCGGGCCGCAGGGTGCGATCGCGATCGAGTTCATCATGGACAGCATCGCGCGCCGCCTGGGCCGCGACCCGCTCGACGTGCGGCGCGCCAACTACTACGGCATGACGGACCGCAATGTCACGCCCTACGGCCAGACGGTCGAAGACAACATCCTCGAGCCGCTGACCGATCGCCTGCTGGCCACCAGCGGCTACCGCGAGCGGCGCAGCGAGATCGCGGCGTGGAATGCAGCCAGCCCGCTGCTCAAGCGCGGCATCGCGCTGACGCCGGTGAAGTTCGGCATCTCGTTCAACGTCGGCCACTTCAACCAGGCCGGCGCGCTGGTGCATGTCTATCTCGACGGCTCGGTGCTGGTCAACCACGGCGGCACCGAGATGGGCCAGGGCCTGAACACCAAGGTGGCGCAGGTGGTGGCGCACGAACTCGGCGTCGAATTCGCTGCGGTGCGCGTATCGGCCACCGACACGCACAAGGTGGCCAACACCTCGGCCACCGCCGCCTCGACCGGCGCCGACCTGAACGGCAAGGCGGCGCAGGATGCGGCGCGGCAGATCCGCGAGCGGCTGGCCGCCTTCGTCGCGCAGCGCCATGGCGGCGCGGCGCGCGACGTGCGCTTTGCCAACGGCCGGGTCAGCGCGGCCGGCCATGAATACGCGTTTGCCGAACTGGTGACCCTGGCCTACCACGCCCGCGTGCAGTTGTGGAGCGACGGCTTCTACGCCACGCCCGGCCTGCACTGGGACCGCGAGAAGCTGCAGGGCAAGCCGTTCTTCTACTTCGCCTACGGCGCGGCCGTCAGCGAGGTGCTGGTCGATACGCTGACCGGCGAGTTCCGCCTGCTGCGCGCCGACGTGCTGCACGATGTCGGCACCTCGCTCAACCCGGCCATCGACATCGGCCAGGTCGAAGGCGCGTTCATCCAGGGCATGGGCTGGCTGACGATGGAAGAACTGGTCTGGCACCCGAAGACCGGCGCGCTGCTGACGCACGCGCCGAGCACCTACAAGATCCCGACCGCCAACGATTGCCCGGCGCATTTCGATGTGCGGCTGTACGACGCGCCGAACCCGGCCGATACGATCCACCGCAGCAAGGCCGGCGGCGAACCGCCGCTGCTGCTGCCGTTCTCGGTGCTGCTGGCGATCCGCGACGCGGTGTCCGCCGTGGCGGCGCACCAGGTCGACCCGCCGCTGCGTGCGCCGGCCACGCCCGAGGCGGTGCTCGACGCGCTGGACGCGGTGAAGGCAGCGGCCCGGCCCTGATACGAATCCGAGCCCGAAGACGGGCTCGAGCCCCGCGCCCGACCCGTCCGGATCGGGCCGGCCGGGGTACCGCGATAACCCCATTGTCGCGCCATGCGCCAATTCGTATGATGTTAGCGAATGGACGTTTCCGGTTCGAACCCACCCTGGCGTCGGGGTGCTTTGCGGTAGGTGACCAGACGCACGAGCTCGCAGCTGCCGATGCACTGGCAGTCGTTCAACAACCAAGGAGACACGATGCTGATCCGTACCACTGTGGCCGCGGCCGCCTTGCTGGCGACCGGCCTTGCCTGCGCCGCCCCGCCGAAGGTCGTGACCGCGCCCAATTCCGATCCGGGTTGTTTCGCGCCCTGGGCGCCGACACCAAGCTGTTCCAGTATCCGGCCAAGACCGGCCCGTACCGCATCGCGCTGGCCAACGGCTACATCGCCAACACCTGGCGCATCCAGATGATCAAGACCGCCAAGGCCTATGCCGCGCAGCCCGAGGTGGCCAAGCTGCTGAAGGAATTCAAGGTCGTGTCCACCGGCGAGGACGTCGCGGCGCAGATCGCGGCGATCAACAGCTTCATCGATTCCGGCTACGACGCGATCGTCGTCAATGCGCAGAACCCGGCGGCCTTCAAGCCGGTGATCAAGCGGGCCAACGACGCCGGTGTCGTGCTGGTGGCGTTCGACAACATCCTCGACACCGAGGAGGCGATCAACGTCAACGTCGACCAGAAGGGCCTGGGCAAGTACTGGGCCGAATGGCTGGTGAAGAACGTGCCCAAGGGCGGCAAGGTGCTCGAGGTGCGCGGCGTGTCGGGCACCTCGGTCGACCGCGACCGGCACGACGGCATCCACGAAGTGTTGAAGGCCTCGGGCAAGAAGTGGGAGGTCATCGAGGTCATCGGCAAGTGGGACGATCCGACGGCGCAGAAGGTCACCGCCGACGCGATCGCGGTGCAGAAGACGCTTCGACGCCATCACCGCCCAGGGCGGCGACACCGGCGTGGTGCAGGCGATGATCGACGCCAAGCATCCGTTCGTGCCCTTCGGCGGCGAGACCGAGAACGGCTTTCGCAAGTTCTGCGGCAAGTACTCGGGCCAGGGCCTGAAGTGCGCCTCGGGCGGTACCGGGCCGGCGCAGGTGGCGGTGGCGATCAAGACCGCGATCGCGGCGCTGCAGGGCAAGGTCGTCCCGCAGTCGGTGAAGTTGCCGCTGGCGCGGGTCGAGGATCCGAACTTCAAGGACGGCGTCAACTTCTACGCTGCGCAGTCCGACAACTTCTTCGTCGGCAACGCCTTCCCGACCTGCGGCATCAACTTCACGGCGCAGGAGATCATGGGCCAGAGCGAAGCCAACAAGTAGCCCTGGCGGTTCGGACACGGGCCCGCCGCGATGAGCCTGTTCCGGATGGAGGGCGTGAGCAAGCGCTACGGCGGCGTGCGCGCATTGCAGGATGCCGGCCTGGTGATCGAGGCCGGCCGCATCCACGCCGTGCTGGGCGAGAACGGGGCCGGCAAGTCGACCCTGATCAAGATCATGGCCGGCGTGGTCGCGCCCGACGAAGGCCGGATGCTGCTCGACGGCCGGCCGGTCTCGTTCGCATCGCCGGCGGCGGCCAATGCCGCCGGCATCGTCTGCATCTTCCAGGAGTTGTCGCTGATCCCCGACCTGTCGGTGGCCGACAACATCGCGATCAGCAACCCGCCGCTGCGCTTCGGCCTGATCGACCGCCGGGCCCAGCGCCGGATGGCCGAACAGGCGCTGGCCCGCGCCGGCGCCGAGGACATCCATCCGCTGGCGCTGGTCAAGGACCTGTCGCTGTCGCGCCGCCAGATGGTCGAGATCGCCAAGGCGCTGGCGCGCAAGCCGCGCATCCTGATCCTCGACGAGGCCACGTCGGCGCTGACGGCCGCCGACGTGACGAAGATCTACGCCGTGCTCAAGCGCTTGCGCGCCGAAGGCCTGGCCCTGGTCTACATCTCGCACCGCATGCACGAGATCACCGAGCTCGCCGACGAGTGCACGGTGTTCTGCAACGGCCGCAGCGTCGCCAGCTATGCGGCGGGCACGAAGACCGACAACGAGGTCGTCGAGTTGATGATCGGTCGCGAATACAGCAGCGTGTTTCCGCCGCGCAAGCCGCGCGTCGCAGACGCGGGCGTGCCGCGGCTCGAGTTGCGCCACCTCGGCTGGACCGACCGGCTCGACGACATCTCGTTTGCACTGCATGCCGGCGAGGTGATCGGCCTCGGTGGGCTCGACGGCCAGGGCCAGCGCGAGCTGCTGCTGGCGCTCTTTGGCGTGCTGCGCGGCACGACGGGCGAGGTGCTGATCGACGGCCAGGCGGTCGAGATCACCGGTCCGAGCGTGGCCAAGCGCAAGGAGATCGGCATGGCGCTGATCCCCGAGGACCGCAAGACCGAAGGCCTGATGCTGCCGATGTCGGTGCGCGACAACCTCTCGTTCGCCGCACTCGGGCAGCTGTCGCGCTGGGGCATCGTCGACGCGCGGGCCGAATCGCGAGGCGGTGGATCGCATCGTGCAGCTGCTGGCCGTGCGCACCGACGGCACCGAGCTGCCGGCCGCGTCGCTCTCGGGCGGCAACCAGCAAAAGCTGGTGATCGGCAAGTGGCTGATGATGGCGCCGCGGATCATCCTGCTCAACGACCCGACGCGCGGCATCGACGTCGGCACCAAGCAGGAGATCTACCAACTGCTGCGCCGGCTCGCCGAGGCCGGCGCGGCGATCCTGTTCTACTCGACCGACTACGACGAACTGGTCGGCTGCTGCGACCGCGTGCTGGTGATGTACGACGGGGCGATCAAGCGCGAACTGGTCGGTGCCGAGATCACCGAACATGCGCTGGTCAGCAGCGCCTTGAACATCGGTGCCGAGGCCCACGCGGCCGGCGTCGCCCGCGCATGACGGCGGACTGGCCTTACCGGCTGCGCGAACACCGGGGCACGCTGCTGGCCTTCGCGGCCTTCGTCGTGATGTTCACGATCTACGCCAGCAACCATCCGGTCGGCCTCAACGCCAACGTCGCGACGACGGCGGCCAACAAGGGCGTGCTGCTGGCGATCGTGGCGATGGCGCAGACGCTGGTGGTGCTGACCTCGGGCATCGACCTGTCGGTCGGCATGGTGATGGTGCTGGCCAATTGCCTGGCCTCGACGATCGTCGTCGGCTCGCCGCTGACGACGGCGCTGGGCGTGCTGCGGCGTGCTGCTCGTCGGTGGCCTGTGCGGCGCGATCAACGCCTTGATCGTGATCGTCGGCCGATTGCAGCCGATCGTCACGACGATCGCCACCGGCTCGGTGTACTACGGCGCGGCGCTGGCGCTGCGGCCGGTTCCCGGCGGCGACGTCAGCGCCCCGCTGGCCGAAGCCGTGACCGGCCAGTTGCCGGGCGGCATCCCGGCCAGCCTGGCCGTGCTGCTGGGGCTGGTGCTCGCTGGTCTGGCTGCCGTACCGGCGCTCGGCGATCGGGCGCGCGGCCTACGCGATCGGGTCGTCCGAGGTTGCGGCCTACATGTCGGGCGTGCCGATCCGGCGCGCCAAGTTCATGGCCTATGTGCTGTCGGGCCTGCTGGCGTCGATCGCCGGGCTGTTCGTCACCTGCATCACCTACTCGGGCGAGGCGTCGGCAGCCAACGGCAGCACCTACACGCTGTACTCGATCGCCGCGGTCGTGCTGGGCGGCGTGTCGCTGTTCGGCGGCTCGGGCAGCGCCGTCGGCGCGATCTTCGGCGCGCTGATGTTCCGCACCATCGGCGACCTGCTCTTCGTCTTCAACCTCGAGCCGCTGTGGCAGCCGCTGTTCCAGGGCGTGGTTCTGAGCGCGGCGGTGTGCCTGGGCTCGGTGCGGCTGCTTCGCGTGCGCAACCGGCTCGATCTGTATGGCTGATGTTGACCCCCCCGAAGCGCCTTCGGCGCTCCCCCGGCGACTGGAAGGCGCCTTCTGCGCCTGGGGCGCCGCTGGCGGACCGGCGAAGCCGGATCCGCGGCGGCCGCTGGTCGATTCGGCGTCCTGCGGCGTGTCGACCCGGCCATCGCCGTCGGCGTTCGGCTGCATCGTCGTCGCTGCTGCTGCTCGGCAGCCTGTATTCGAGCAGCTTCCTGTCGCCCGAGTACCTGCTGCAGCAGCTGAAGGTGGCGTCGTTCCTCGGCGTCATCGCCACCGGGCATGATGATCGTGATCCTGCTCGGCCAGATCGACCTGTCGGTGCCCTGGGTGGTCGCCGTCGGCGGCATGATGGCCACCGCGGCCACCGGCTGGGGGCCGGTGGGCCAGGCGATGGCGATTCCGGTCGGCGTCGGCCTGCGGCGTCGCATTGGGCCTGGTCAACGGCGCCGGCGTGGCCTTCCTGCGCATGCCGTCGATGGTCGTCACGCTGGCGGTGAATGCGGTCGCCCAGGGCCTGATGGTGGTGCACACCGGCGGTTTCTCGCCGCAGGATTCGTCGTCGCCGGCGATGCGCTTCATCGCCACCGGCCACAGCCTGTTCGGCGTGCCGAACGCGCTGCTGGTGTGGGCCGCCATCGGCGGCGCGGCCGTCTTCCTCCTGACCCGCACGACGTTCGGCCGCGTCGTCTACGCGATCGGCAACCGCGAGCGCGCGGCCTACCTGTCGGGTGCGCGCACCCGCGCCGTCGTGATGGCGGCGTTCGCGCTGTCGGGCGGCCTCTCGGCCTTCGGCGGCGTCCTGCTCGCGGGCTACGCCAGCAAGGCGGCGCAGGCGATGGGCGACCCGTACCTGCTGCCGGCGATTGCCGCCGTCGTGCTGGGCGGCACCTCGATCCTCGGCGGCCGCGGCAACTACCTCGGCACCGTCGCCGGCGTCATTCTCATCACGCTGCTGCAGTCGATCCTGTCGGTGATGCAGATCGAGGAGTTCGGCCGCCATGTCATCTACGGCGTCGTCATCATCGCCATGCTGCTGGTCTACGGCCGCGGCCGGCGGCATTCCGACTGAAGAGGATCGCACCATGGCTCTCGCCCTCAGTTCCAGCTTCGAAGTCATCGACCCGCGCTTCAGCAAGCTCGCGTTCGGCAACGTGCACGTCGAAAAGCTCTGGACCGGCTGCCGCTGGGCCGAAGGGCCGGCCTGGTTCGCGGCCGGGCGCTACCTGGTCTGGTCGGACATTCCGAACGACCGCATGCTGCGCTGGGACGAAACCGACGGCTCGGTCTCGGTGTTCCGCCAGCCGGCGATGAACACCAATGGCCACACCGTCGACCTGCAGGGCCGGCTGGTGTCGTGCGAACACCGCGGGCGCTGCGTCTCGCGCACCGAGCACGACGGCAGCCGCACGGTGCTGGCCGTCGCATGTCGACGGCAAGCGCTTCAATTCACCGAACGACGTGGTCGTGAAGTCCGACGGCAGCATCTGGTTCACCGACCCGAGCTACGGCATCGACAGCGACTACGAAGGCGATGCGGCGCCCAACGAGATCGGCGCCCAGCGCGTCTACCGCATCGACCCGGCCAGCGGCGCGGTGACGGTGGTCGCCAGCGACTTCGTGCAGCCCAACGGGCTCGCGTTCTCGCCCGACGAATCGCTGCTCTACATCGTCGACACCGGCGTGACGCACCGCGACGACGGGCCGCACCATGTGCGGCGCTTCCGCGTCGTCGGCGACGACAGGCTCGCCGGCGGCGAGGTGTTCGCGACCTGCGCCGGTCGGCGTGTACGACGGCTTGCGCGTCGACGTGCACGGCAACCTGTGGCTGTCGGCCGGCGACGGCGTGCACTGCCATGCGCGCGGACGGCACCCTGCTGGGCAAGGTGCTGGTGCCGGAGGTCGTCGCCAACCTGTGCTTCGGCGGCGCCAAGCGCAATCGCATGTTCATCTGCGGCACGACGTCGCTCTACTCGGTCTATCTGAACACCCGCGGCGCCCATCGTTGACCGGCACCGCGTGGCGGTCGGCATGTCGCTGCGCCGCGTGAACGGACGGAACCCTAGAGCAGCCCGGCCCTGCGCAACGCTTCGGTCATGACCTGCGTCAGCGCGGCCACTTGCCCGCCGACGTCGCCTGACGTCGGCGTGTTCGCGCTGCCCGACCAGACCAGCCGGCCGCTCGCCACGTCGACGAGCGACGAACTCGCGGCCAGGCTGTGCGTCGGTGTCGCGCCGCCGATCGGCACGCTGATGCCGATGCCGCCGAAGCTGAATCCGCCGCCCCGATAACCACCGCCGCTGCCGCCGCTGACGCCGACGCCGACCTGCGGCCCGGGATTCACGACGGCGAATTCGCTCGGGTAGAGCGACATGCTGGCGAGCGCGGCGACGCCGCTCGCCCGCACGGCGGCGCGCATCTCGTCGCTGGTGTCGCCGCTGGCCCAGGGAAACCCGGCGATCGCGTAGCTTTGCGAGGCGGCGACGCCGCGCGCGCCGAGTTGCGACGACCACTGGTCTTCGCACACGCGGCGCATGGCCTCGTCGGGCGCGCGGCAGACCACCAGCACGCGCCGGCCGGCCAGCGAACCGCCAGTGAAGGCGGGATCGCGCCACTCGGCACTCATCTGGGTCGTCGCGCAGCCGGCCAAGCAGCGCAGCAAGGCCGACTGCCAGCAGGCGAGCCAGCGAAACGCGGACCATCGTCACCATCGGTTCACCTCTCGGTTGGAGCAAAGCAAAGGCACATGATGCAGCCGCTTTGCGCTTTGGGCTTGACTATCATCGATCGCAGCGGAAACATCCCAATTCAGCCAAGGAGTACGCGCCGTGACCGAAGCAAGCACCCCCGACGACCGCCCCAACTATCGCAACGCGCGGTGGATGAAGCATTTTGACGAGATCGACCGCGAGATCGCGAAGCTCGCGGATGTCTGCAAGATACAGATTCTCGACCCCGGCGTGATCGAGCGCGTGCTGCAGAAGGACACGCAGGTTTGCGGCACGCAGAATGCGCGTGCCTTCGACAAGCTGCGCTCGCTGCTGATGATGCACTACTCGGTGCGTGACAAGGCGGTGGTCGCGCTCGGCGAGAAGGAAACGCTGGCCATGATGGGCGAGATCGTCGAGCGTTTGCGCGCGCGCTACGGCGAACGCCTGGGCCGTCCGGCGGCGTAACGCGACGCGGCCTGGCGTCGAGCGCGCGGTCGCTGCCGCCTCGTGCGCCGACTGCGCTGGGTTCGCTGGTTGCAGCGTACGCCCTCCCGCTACACTACATTGACAGATGTCAACTCGCGGCAATGCGGAACACGGATAGTTCGCCGTGCTCTCGTCGCAGAAGCTGGAAATCCCCTATGAAATCAAGAAGACAGGCAAGTCGGGCCGGCCCGGCGACGGCGTCTGCGCTGCTGGCCTTGATCGCGCTGGGCCTGCCAACGGCCGCACATGCCTCGTTCCTGCCGCCGGCGCTGATGGACGCCGCGGCGACCTACATCGCATGGTTCGTCATCATCGTCATGCCGATCGCCGGCATCGTGCTGTTCTGGCTGGTGCACATCCTGCCGGAGAAGATCGCGCACAAGCGCCACCACCCGCAGAAGGATGCGATCCAGACGCTGTGCCTGCTGTCGCTGGTGTTCGGCGGGCTGCTGTGGCCGATCGCCTGGCTGTGGGCCTATACCAAGCCGGTCAGCTACCGCCTGGCCTACGGCACCGACAAGGGCGACGAGTATTTCGTCGAGATGGCCGAAGCGGCGCAGGCCGGCAAGCTCTCGGCGGGTGACATGAAGGTGCGTGCGCGACGAGCTCGATTCGATCGCAGCCAAGGGCGCGATGCCGCTCGAGTTGCACCATGCGCGCGCGACGATCGACGCCGTGCTGACTGCGGCTGCAAAGGCGGCGCCGTCCGCTGCCGCGGCCCAGCCCGCTGGCACATGGAGCTGCGTGATGGAAGCCCTCCTGCTCGGCATCTATTCGTTCTTCGTCTGGCTGATCTTCATCAAGTTCAAGTGGCTGCCGTGGACCACGACGTCCAAGGTCACGGTCGTCATCATCCCCATCGTCGCGATGGCGGGCCTGATCCTGACGCTGAACGTCGTCGCGCCGTCGTCCAGCGACGTGCGGATCTTCAAGTACGTGGTCAACGTATTGCCGCAGGTGCGCGGGCGCGTGCTCGAGGTGCCGGTCGAGCCCAATCGCCTGGTGAAGAAGGGCGAGTTGCTGTTCAAGATCGACCCGACGCCGTACCAGAACGACCTGAACGTCGCCAAGGCCAAGCTGGGCGCCGACGAGGCCAAGCTGGCGCAGGCCGGCGCCAGCCTGGTCGACGCCTCCGCCAGCGCGCGGCAATTGCAGGAGCAGCTCAAGTCGGCCAACGCGCAGGTGCGGGTGCTCCAGCCCCGGCTCGACCTGGCCAAGACCCGCGTACGGCAGAACCGCGAGCTGGTTGCCACCGGTGCCGGTGACCGCTTCGCGCTCGAACAGGCCGAGGCCAACGTGATCGACCTCGAGGCGCAGATCCTGACGGCCTCGGCGAACGAGGCGCAGGTGGCGCAAAAGCTCTCCGGCATCGTCAACGGCGAGCAGGCCACCGTCGCGGCGGCGCGCGCGCAGCTCGCGATCGCCAAGTCCCAGGTGGACTCCAGCCGCGCCGACGTCGCCAACGCGCAGTGGAGCCTCGACCAGACCGCTGTCTACGCGCCGACCAGTGGCTACGCCACCAATGTCCAGTTGCGGCCCGGTTCGTACGTCGTCGCGATGCCGCTCGCGCCGGCGATCACCTTCGTCGAGGAGGAGTACCAGATCATCGCGCTGTTCGCGCAGAACGAGCTGGTGTACGTCGAGCCCGGCAACCACGCCGAGATCCAGCTGCCCACGCACCCCGGTCGCGTCATCAAGGCCACGGTCGATTCGATCGTCTGGGCCCAGGGCCAGGGCCAGGTCGCGCCGTCGACCGCGCTGCCGCAGACCGGCGGCTATCCGCAGGCACCCGGGCGCTTTCCGGTCAAGCTCGAGATCGACGACAGCGACCGCGATCTCTTCCTCGCTGCCGGCGCCGCAGGCAGCGGTGCGATCTACACCGAGCATGTCGCCGCGATCCACATCCTGCGCATGGTGATCCTGCGCATCAATTCGATCACCAACTACCTCGTCCTGAAGCTGCACTGATGCGCGCCGACCGACTCATCCGCGGCTTCGCGGCGACCGCGCTGGCCGTCGCGGCGGCGGGCTGCGCGCTGCAGAGCCCGCCTTCTGCCGCCGACCTGCAGAAGGAGGCGATGCCGCACAGCGCCGCGCCGCCGGCATTCAAGGCCGGCGGTGGCGTGGCGGCGCCCGTGGCCGACCGCTGGCTGGCCAGCTTCAACGACCCGGCCTTGTCGGCGCTGGTCGACGAGGCGCTGATGTTCAACGCCGACCTGCAAGGCGCGGCGGCACGGGTCGAGCAGGCCGGCGGCTACGTCAAGGTGGCCAGCGCGTCGCTGCTGCCCGCGGTGAGCGTGTTCGGCACCGGCAGCGGCGCCAGCAGCAACAGCAGCGGCGGGCTGGACGGCATCTGGCTCAACGCCTCGCTCGAACTCGATATCTGGGGCCGCATCCGCTACGGGCAGGCGGCGGCGCAGGCGCAGTCCGCCGCCGCCGAGGCCGCGTTCGCCTATGCCCGCCAGTCGCTGGCGGCGATGGTCGCCAAGAGCTGGTTCCTGGCCACCGAGGCCGGGCTGCAACGGGCCATCGTGCAGGACATGCTGCGCTCGTCCGAGTCGGTGCTGCGTCTGGCGCAGGACCGGTTTCGCATCGGCAGCGGCAACGAGCAGGACGTGGCCGCGGCACGCGCCAACGTCGGCAGCTTTCGCGACAGCCTGCGGCAGATCGAGTACTCGCGCGAGCAGGCGCTGCGCGCGCTCGAACTGCTGCTCGGCCGCTACCCGGCGGCCGAGGTCGCGGTGGCGCAGAGCCTGAGCCCGATGCCGCCGCCGGTGCCGGTCGGCGTGCCGTCGGAGCTGCTCGAACGCCGGCCCGACGTGATCGCCGCCGAGCGGCAGGTGGCTGCGGCATTCAACCGCGTCGGCGAGGCGCGCGCCGCGCAACTGCCGCGCATCAGCCTGACGGCCGGCGTCAGCAGCATTTCGAGCGACGTGATCGTGCTGCAGAACCGGGACAACCCGGCCTGGGGCGTCGGCGGCAACCTGCTGGCGCCGCTGTACCAGGGCGGGGCGCTGCGCGCGCAGGTCGAGATCCGCACCGCCGAGCAGAAGCAGGCCGTGGCCGCCTACGCCAGCGCCGGCCAGCGCGCGTTCGGCGAGGTCGAGGGCGCGCTGTCGGCCGAGAATGCGCTGCGCGAGCGCGAGGCCATCCTCGGTGCGAACGTGCGCGACAACGAACGCGCGCTCGAACTGACGACGGTGCAGTTCCGCGTCGGCAGCGCCGACCAGCGGGCCGTCGAGCAGCGCCAGCTGTCGCTCTTTTCCGCCCGCACGACGCTGCTGCGGGTGCAGTCCGAACGCCTCGCGCAGCGCGTCAACCTGCATCTGGCGCTCGGCGGCAGCTTCGGCGAGCCTGCGCGCCCACATCGACGCCGGTGGCTGCACGTTGAGTGAAGCCTGCCGGCGCGCCCGGCGCGCCGAGTCGTCACTGTCGGGCGATGGACTTGCGCGTGACGTGGCCGATGGTGAGCCCCTGCGCGAAGATCGAGAACACGACGACACCGTAGGTCAGCGCGACCACGGTGTCGCGTTCCGGCCCGGCCGGCAGCGACAGCGCGAGCGCCACCGAGATGCCGCCGCGCAGGCCGCCCCAGATCAGCACCTTCCACGATCCGCGCGGCAAGTTGAAGGCCCGCGGCATCAACGCCACGGGCAGGCCGACGACGACGGTGCGCGCGAGCAGGGTCACGGCCACGGCCAGCGCCATGCCGACCCATTCGCCGAGCCTGAAGCTGACGAGCAGCACCGCCATGCCCATCAGGACGAACAGCACGGCGTTGAGGATCTGATCGAGCAGTTCCCAGAACATGTCGAGGTAGCGGCGCGTCGTGTCCGACATCGCCAGGGCACGGCCCTGGTTGCCGACGATCAGGCCCACCACCACCATCGCCAGCGGCCCGGACACATGCAGCTTGCTGGCCAGCACGTAGCCGCCCATCACGGCGGCCAGCGTCAGCAGCACCTCGACCTCGTAGCTGTCCACGCTCCTCAGCATGCGAAACAACACATAGCCCAGCACCAGGCCGAACAGCACGCCGCCACCGGCTTCGTGGGCCAGCAACTGCAGCGCCTGATCCACCGTCGGCGGCGTGCCGCTGGCCAGCATGCCGAGCAGCAGCGAGAAGATCACCACGGCGACGCCGTCGTTGAACAGCGACTCGCCGGCAATCACCAGCTCCAGCTCCTTCGGTGCATGGGCCGACTTGAGGATGCTGATGACAGCGATCGGATCGGTCGGCGAGATCAAGGCACCGAACAGCAGGCAGTAGATCAGCGGCAATTGCAGGTCCACGAGCGGCAATGCGGCCCACATGCCGTAGCCCACGGCGAGCGGTCGACAGCGTCGTGCCCAGCACCGCCAGTGCCGCCACCGGCCAGCGGTAGATCTTCAACTGCTTGAGGTCGACATGCAGTGCGCCGGCGAACAGCAGCATCGACAGCATGCCCTGCATCAGCACATTCGAGAAGTCGACGGAGCGCACCAGGCCTTCCGCGTACAGGCGCAGCATGTGCGCACTGCCGGCGATGCCGGCGGCATCGAGCCCGACCAGCGAGAGCGAGAGCGCCAGCGACGCGGCCATCATCCCGATCGCCCCGGGCAGTCCGAGGAAGCGGTGGTTCAGGTAGGCGAGCAGTGCGGTGATGACCAGACAGACCGCGGCGATTTCAAGCATGTGGTCCTTTTCTTCATTTCTCGCGGCGCAGGCGCGCAACCAGCTGGCGAGCGTCAGGATCGGCCGGCGCAAGGGCCAGGAACCGTTCCGCCCACTCGAGTGCCTTCGCCGGCTGCCCGCTCTGGGCATACAGGATCGCCAGCGCATGGGCCGTGGCCGCGTCGCGCGGATCCAGCCGCTGCGCGGTGAGCAGCGCCGCCTGTGCCGCCTCGCGGTGCCCCAGTTGCTGCTGCGCCAGCCCGAGGTTGTAGTGCACACGCGCGCGCTGCGGCATCAGCTGCGCGGCCTTGCCCAGCGCCGCTGCGGCCTCGGGCAGGCGTTTCTCTTCGGCCAGCAACAGGCCCAGCGAGTACTGCAGCTCGCCGATGCCGGGCACGCGCTGCAGGCCATCCTTGAGCACCCGCTCGGCGTCGGCATTGCGCGACGCGGCGTTGTAGAAGCGGGACAGGTTGGCGCGCGCGGGGGTGAAGTCGGGGTCGATCCTCAGCGCGCTGAGGTAATGCCTCTCGGCCAGGTCCGCTCGGCCGGTGTTCTCGTAGACGACGGCGAGATTGAGGTGGGCCCCCGGCATGTCGAGCGAGAGGTTCTGCACCGCGATGTATTCGGCCAGCGCGGCGTCGAACGCGGGGCGGGTGGCGGCGTCGATCTGTGCCGGCGGCAGCGACGAGAGGCTGCGCGCGGCGGCAATGCGCACGGCGCGCACCGGGTCGCGCAGCAGCGGGGCCAGCGCGTACAGGCGCTGCGCGGCCGGGGCGGATTCGTAGCTGTCGGCCGCGGCGGCGCGCACCTCGGGCTCGGCATCGCGCGTGGCCTCGATCTGCATCGAAGCACCGTTGCCGCCGTCGGCGCGCAGCATGGCCAGCGCGGTCGCGCGCACGATCGGCGGTTGCTGCGCATCGGCGATGAGCTTGGCCAACGCCTGGCCCGCCTGCGCTTGGCCCGCGCGGGCCATCGCGAAGGCTTCGCCGTAATGCGGCTCCTGGCGCCGCTTGGGCCCGTACCACTGTGCCACCTGGTCGGCCGCCCATTGCGCCGGCTTGTCGGCATGGCAGCCGTTGCAGGCATTGGGCGTGCCGATCTTGACGCGTGAGGTCCGGCCGCGGCACGCGCAGGCTGTGGTCGGGCCGCGGCTGGACCTGCATGTAGGTCTTGGCCGGCATGTGGCAGCCCGTGCACGACGCGCCGGCCGAGCCGTCCTTGTGATGGTGGTGCGCCGGCGCGTCGAAGCTGCCCGCCGCGCTCGCGAACGCCGGGTTGGCCTGCGGCGCATGGCACTGCAGGCACAACGCATTGCCGGCCAGTTTGGCTTTGCCGGTGTGCGGGTTGTGGCAGTTCGTGCAGGCCACGCCCATGCGGAACATCTTGCTCTGGCGGAACGAGCCGTCGACGTAGACCTCGTCGAGCTGCTGGCCGTCGGCGTGGTACAGCCCCTCGGTCAACAGCGCGGGCAGGTAATGGTCCAGTCGCGGCTGGCCGGGCAAGGGCAGGGCGCTGAGCTCGCTGCGCCGCGAGTGGCAGGCGGCGCACATGTCCACCTGCTGTGCGCGCTGGCAACGCCTGCAGGTTCAGGCTCAGATGCCGTAGCGCTCGCCGGCCGGCTCGGGCGCGGCCTTGCCCTCCTTGTGCAACTGCGCCCACTGCAGGTGCCGCTCGCCCGGCCCGTGGCACGACTGGCACGACACGTTGGGCTCCTTCCAGCGCGAGTCGAAGGTGTCGCTGGCGGCGTCGTAGCGCTTCTCGAAGCCGGTGGTGTGGCAGACGATGCACATCGTGTTGCCGGTCTGGTAGCGCCCGGTCCAGTGCAGCACGTCGCCGGGCGGCGCCTTCTCGGTGGGCAGCAGGTGGAACCAGCGCTTGCGCTCGCTGTCCCACGCGATCTGCAGCGGCTGCAGCCGCCCGCCGGGCATCGCGATCAGGTATTGCTGCAGCGGCGCGACGCCGAACGTGTACGCGATCTCGAAATCGGCGAGCTTGCCGTCGGGCCCGTCGGTGCGCACGAAGAACTTGTCGCCGCGCTTGAAGAAGCGCGAGGTCACGCCCTGGTGCTTGAACTGGGCATTGTTGAAGTCGCCGCGCACGCTCTCGGCGCTCGGCGCGGCCATCGCCTGGGCGTGGTGCGATGGCTGCCACTGCCGACCCTGCTCCTCGTGGCAACCGAGGCAGAGCTGGTTGTCGACGTACGCGGCCGGCTGCGCGCGGGCTCGCCGAGACATCGGCCGCTGCGGCGGCGTGCTGCGGGTGGTGGCTGCGGTGTCGACGGCGACCGCATCCACCACAGCGCCAGGCCGGCAGCGAGCAGCAGCGCCATGCCTGCGGCCAGCCAGCGCAGCGGGTGGCGTGTCGGGGGCGGCGGCCGGCGGCGGCGTAGGCGTTTTGGCTTTGGGCAAGGTGGTGTGCCGGTGAGTCAGGTCAGACGGTGACTCAGCCTGCCTTGATGGCCCGGACCTCGGCGCGCGCGCATCGACCGGGATCACCGGCAGTTCGCCCTTGTTCTTGACCGGCAGGCGGCGCAGGTGATCCATGATCGCCTGCCACTCCTTGATCTCGCGGCCGGCGTTCTTGCCCACGCTCGTGGCGACACTGGCCGCATCCGTCGTGCCGGGCGGCGGCAGCAGGTAGCCGGTGTTTTCGCGCGGCATCTCGAGCGCATCGACCTTCGACTTGAGCGGCTGTGCCGTCCTTCTTCTTGGGCACCAGGGCCAGCTTGCCCTTCGTGTACTTGGGGATGGCCACGATGATCGGGCCGAGCATCAGCGGGCAGGTCAGGCTGTACAGGCGCTCGTCCTTGCCGCTGATGTCGATCGCCTTGTAGCCGCGATCGAGGTCGCCCAGCTCGATGGCCGTCACCACGTCGAACTTCGGGCGCGACGGGTCGTAGCGGAAGCGCATGCCGGAGGCGCGCGGGAAATACTCGCCGGGGTGGGCCGCGTTGTCGACCAGCAAGAACTCGAGCAGGGTCTTCAGATCCTGGCCGGTGAAGTAGCCGGTCACCAGCGTGCTGCCGGGTGTCGGATCGACCACGCCGGCGCCGAGCGGCGCCACGGCGAACACGTCGTAGACGGTCAGCACGCCGGTCTTGCCGCGCGACAAGCCGGCACGCATCATGCCGTTGGCGGTGAACCCGATGTCGGCCTTGGTGGCGGCGCGGAACGAGTCGGTGACGAGGTTGGCCAGCAGCGTGCCGGCGGCGATGTCGGTGTAGGTGTTGGGCAGATCACGCGGCGCGATGGCCAGCGGCTGGTCGACGCTGTAGCCCGCGCGACGCGAACGCGGCGGCGCTGACCGATTTCTTGAGTTGTTCGATCTCCTTGGCAATGGCCCGATCACCGGCGATGCTGTCGTCGATCGGCATGGAGCCGGTACGAGCTCGACGGTCAGCTTGTCGCCGTCCAGCGCGATCACCAGTTCGCCGAGGTTGCGGCTCTCCTTGCCGGTCTGGACCACCGGCGTGCGGCCGTTGACGACGATCGCCTCGTTCAGCTCCGTGTGGCTGTGGCCGCTGATCACCACGTCGATGCCCGGCACGTCCTTGGCCAGGCGCACGTCCTCGCCGGCGGTGTAGCGCCCATCCTTGCCCTTCTCGACGCCGCCGTGGCTGAGCGCGATGACGACATCGACCTTCTCGGTCTCGCGCAGGATCTTCACCACCTCCCTGGCGGACTCGGTGGGGTCGGCAAAGGTCGTGGCGCCGCCATTGGTGTAGATCATGGCCTCCTTGCCCAGCACGCCAAAGAGGCCGAAGCGCAGGCCGCCGCGCTCGATCACCATGTAGCGGCGGATCACGCCCTTGCTGGCCAGGCGCCTGCAGGTCGGCCAGGCTGGCGTCGCTGCCGGCAAAGCTGGCATTGGCGGCGAGCACCGCCGGGATGCGGCCGGCCTTGACGGCGGCGCCGATGGACTTGCCCAGGCCGGCGGGCCCGAGATCGAACTCATGGTTGCCGAAGGTGGTGGCGTCGTAGCCCATCTTGCCCATCAGGTGCAGTTCACCGCCGGTCTCGCGCGTGGCGGCGCTGAACGCCGTGCCCATGCTGTAGTCGCCCGCATCGAGCACCAGCACCGGCCCCTGGTCCTTGCGCGCCGCCCTGCGCTGCGCGATCAGGCTCGCCAGCCGCGCGTAGCCGCCACGCGTGCTGTCGTCGTTGAGCGTGAACGGCGTGTAGTCCGCAGCCGGGCCCATGCCGATGAAGCTCGCGTGCATGTCGTTGGTGTGCAGGATGGTGAAGGTCTTCGTCCCGGCCGCTGCCGCGGCGAGTGAATCCGGGCAGGAGCAGCGTGACGCCGACGGCCGCTGCGCCGGCCAGGAAGTCGCGGCGGGAGCGCGTGTCGCGCGACAGGAGGGTGTCGGCCTGCGCTTCGCGTCTGCTGCTGCGAGCGGAACTTCGTGTGTAGCCTTCATCGTTGCTCCAGTCGGAGCGAATGGTCACGTTGTCGATTCGGGATTCGCACAAGAACAACTGCGGCCCGCCGACTTGCGACGGCGGGCCCTTGGTGCACGGCCGCGCTACTTGGCGTCACTTGCTGCCCGCGCCTTCGATCTGCTTCTGCATCACCTGGTCGAGGTTGAAGCTGCCGGCCTTCTGGCGCGGCGGGAATTCCTTGAAGGTGGCTGCAGGAACTTGCCGACATACTGCTGCGCCGGGCACCAGCAGGAAGACGTGGTCGACGAACCAGTCGTTGTAGGTGTTCGCCAGTTGTGCTCGGCGCGCTCGAACGGGATCGCGCGCGCAGGTTGAAGAGCATGGGCACGCGCAGCGTCGACGAACGGCTCGCTGCCAGACGTCGAAGCCGTGGGCGCGCTGCTCCAGGAAGACGATCTTCCAGTCGTCGTAGCGCAGGGCCACCAGCTGGCCGTCGTCGTTCAAGTAGATGAACTCGTTGCGCGGGCTCGTTCGCCTTGCCGCTCAGGTGCGTCGAGCAGGTTGTAGCCGTCGAGGTGGACCTTGTAGGTCTTGTCGCCGACCTTCATGCCCTTGAGCAGCTTCTCCTTGACGTCGGGCTCGCCGGCGGCGGCGAGCAGGTGGGCAGCATGTCCTCGTGGGAGACGATGTCGTTGATGACCGTGCCGGGCTTGATGACGCCGGGCCAGCGGATCGACGGCAGGCACGCGGTAGCCGCCTTCCCAGTTCGTGTTCTTCTCGCCGCGGAACGGCGTCGTGCCGCCGTCGGGCCAGTGGTGTACTTCGGCGCCGTTGTCGGTCGAGTACATGACGATGGTGTTGTCGGCGAGGCCGAGTTCGTTGAGCTTGTCGAGCAGCTCGCCGACCATGCATGTCGTGCTCGACCATGCCGTCGGTGTAGACGCCCAGGCCGGTCTTGCCCTGCGATCTCCGGCTTCAGGTGGGTGCAGATGTGCATGCGGGTGGAGTTCCACCAGACGAAGAATGGCTTGTCCGCCTTCTTGGCCGTTGTCCATGAAGTCGAGCGCGGCGGTGACCTCTTCGTCGATCGTCTCCATGCGCTTCTTGGTCAGCGGGCCGGTGTCCTCGATCTTCTGCGTCGCCGTCGCGCGTCGGCCTAGGTGTGGAGCACGCCGCGCGGGCCGAACTTCTTGTTGAACGCCGGGTCCTTCGGGTAGTCCGGGTTCTCCGGCTCCTCCTCGGCGTTCAGGTGGTAGAGGTTGCCGAAGAACTCGTCGAAGCCGTGCACCGTGGGCAGGTGCTCGTCGCGGTCGCCCAGGTGGTTCTTGCCGAACTGCGCCGGTCATGTAGCCGTGCGCCTTGAGCAGCTGCGGCGATCGTCGAGTCCTGCTTCTGCATGCCTTCCTTGGCGCCGGGCAGGCCGACCTTGGTCAGGCCGGTGCGGATCGGCGACTGGCCGGTGATGAACGCCGCGCGGCCGGCGGTGCAGCTCTGCTGGCCGTACCAGTCGGTGAACATCGCGCCTTCCTTGGCGATGCGGTCGATGTTGGGCGTCTTGTAGCCCATCATGCCGTGGTTGTAGGCGCTGATGTTCCAGTAGCCGATGTCGTCGCCCCAGATGACGAGGATGTTGGGCGGCTTTGCGCCTGCGCCTGCGCAAGGCCGCACAGGCCCATGAACAGTGCACAAAGCACCGCCCACAGCGGCGCTTGAGTCGATTCTTCATGAAGGCTCCTCGGGATGGAAAGGATGGTGCGAGACGGCGCATCGCGGCCAGCACAGGCGCGACGCGTGGGCCTTCACGCGCGAGGGCGGGACTATATACGGCGCCGCCGCTTGGCCCGGCGTGCCGCTCGTCGAGTGCGCGTCAGCGCGGTGGCGGCGTGCTCGGCGGGCGGTAGTCCGGCGGCGGCATGTCCGCCGGCGGCGGCGCGACCGACGACTGGCGGGCGCGGCGACACGCTCTCGTACTGGGCGCGGTATTGCGCCGCGTAGTAGGCGGGCACCGGCACCTTGTGGCCGCGCGCGTACATGCAGGAGAAGTACGCGTAGTCGTACTGATGCTGCGTGACGGCGTACGACCCCTGCGCTGTGGACGAACCGGCCGCCGCGCCGAACAGCAGGCCCACGCCGGCACCGGCCGCAGCGCCCGAGCTGCCGTCGATCATCGCGCCGGCCATGGCGCCGACCGCCGCGCCGGTGACGGCACCGGCCGCGGTGGCCTGATTGGCCGCATCCGAAGGCGTCACGCCGCCGAGTTGTGTCAACGCAAGGTTGCGGCACTGGCCGTCGTCGGCGGCGAACTGCTCGTGCGACATGCGGCTGCCCGGCAGGGCCTGCAGGCTCGGGCCTGCCGGCAGGGTGGCGCAGCCCGCGAGCAGCAGCCCGGCGCAGCCTGCGACGCTCGTCTTCAGTAGCGTGGTCCGCATCGCAAGCTCACTTCACCTGACCCGGCGGGATCGCCGGCACGCGCTCCCATCCTCCCGGGCACTCGCGCACGTTGGGATAGGCGCCACGCGGCGAACTGCACAGGTACCACCACTGGCCGGCGGGCGCGGCAGGGGCGGCGGGCGCAGCCTGTGGCTGTGGCTGCACCTGGGGCGTCGACGTCACCGGCTGATCGCGTTCGATGTAGGCCACCGCCGGTGGCCCGTACAGGTAGCTCGGCTGCGCGTAGTAGCCACCGTAGCCGTAACCGTAGCCGCCATAGCCGTAGCCGTAACCATAGGGGTAGCCGTAACCTGACCCGTAGTACCAGGGCGATCCCCAGCCGTAACCGTAGTAGGGACCGCCGTAGTAGAAGCCCACGCTCGGCCCGTACCAGTAGCCACGATACCCGCCGCGGTAGTAGGCGTGCGCGCTGGTCGGCGCCAACGCAGCCAGCCCAGCCAACACCGCCACCACGACCGCCGCAACTCTCAGCGCTTTCATGATCGGCTCTCCGTCAGCTTCATCACTCCACACGAGCATCATGCCTCGGATCGAAGGCGCATGCGTTGATCTACCGCACCGTGCCGTGGCCGCTGTTGCAAGCACCGCCCACACCGGCCCATCTCGCCTGGTCCGCGCATCGACCCTGTGCTACTGTGACCTCTTGTTTCACGGTCGGTTCCAGCGCGTGAACGATCCCGCCCCTTCGCCGCCCGGCCCGGAACCCGGCCGCATCGCGCGCCCCCATCGCGGCGCCGACAAGGCAGGCTGGCAGCGCTGGCTGCCCGGCCTGCAAACGCTGCGCAGTTACGAGCTGTCCTGGCTCGGTCACGATATCGCTGCCGGCCTGGTGCTGACGACGATGCTGGTGCCCGTCGGCATCGCCTATGCAGTGGCCTCGGGGGTGCCGGGCATCTACGGCCTGTACGCGACGATCGTTCCGCTTGCTGGCCTATGCGTTGTTCGGCCCCAGCCGCATCCTGGTGCTGGGCCCCGACTCGTCGCTGGCGGCGCTCATCCTCGCCGTCGTGCTGCCGCTGTCCGGCGGCGACCCGATGCGCGCCATCGCGCTGGCCGGCATGATGGCCATCGTCTCCGGCAGCGTGTGCATCCTGGCCGGCGTGGCACGCCTGGGCTTCGTCACCGAACTGTTGTCCAAGCCGATCCGTTACGGCTACATGAACGGCATTGCGCTGACGGTGTTGATCAGCCAGTTGCCCAAGCTGTTCGGCTTCTCGATCGACAGCCACGGGCCGCTGAGAAGCCTGTGGGACATCGCCACGGCCGTGTTCGACGGCCGCGCCAACGGCGACCGCGTTCGTGGTCGGTGCCGCGACGCTGGCGGTGATCCTGCTGCTCAAGGGCCGCCCGCGCGTGCCGGGCATCCTGGTGGCCGTGGTCGGGGCCACCGTCGCCGTCGGTGTGCTGGACCTGGCGGCGAGCGCGGGCGTGTCGGTACTCGGCTCGCTGCCGCAAGGCCTGCCGGCCTTCGCCATGCCGTGGATCACCGCCGCCGACATCCGGCCCGTGCTGATCGGCGGCCTCGCCGTTGCCCTGGTGTCGTTCGCCGATACCAGCGTGTTGTCGCGCTCGTATGCGGCGCGCACGCGGACCTATGTCGACCCGAATCAGGAGATGGTGGGTCTGGGCGTCGCCAACCTGGCCGCCGGGTTCTTTCAGGGCTTTCCGATCAGCAGCAGTTCGTCGCGCACGCCGGTGGCCGAGGCCGCGGGTGCGCGAACCCAACTGACGGGCGTCGTCGGCGCACTCTGTGTGGCGTTGCTGCTGCTGGTGGCGCCGGACCTGCTGCGGCATCTGCCGTCGAGTGCGTTGGCGGCGGTCGTGATCGCATCGGCCATCGGCCTGATCGAGGTCGCCGACCTGCGCCGGATCTATCGCATCCAGCGCTGGGAGTTCTGGCTCTCGATCGCCTGCACGGTCGGCGTGGCGGTGCTGGGCGCGATCGAGGGCATCGGGCTGGCGATCGTGATCGCCGTGATCGAGTTCCTGTGGGACGGCTGGCGCCCGCACTCTGCCGTGCTGGGCCGCGCCGAGGGCCTGAAGGGCTACCACGACATCACGCGCCATCCCGAGGCCCGCCTGATTCCCGGCCTGGTGCTGTTTCGCTGGGATGCGCCCTTGTTCTTCGCCAACGCCGAGCTGTTCCATGACCGCGTGCTGGATGCGGTGGCCGCATCGCCGACGCCGGTGCGCTGGCTGGTCGTGGCGGCAGAACCGGTGACCAGTGTCGACGTCACCGCCGCCGATGTCGTGACCGAACTGGACGAGACGCTGCACGCGGCGGGCATCGAGTTGTGCTTTGCCGAGATGAAAGGCCCGGTGCGCGACAAGCTCAAGCGCTTCGGGCTGCTCGCGCACCTGGGCCAGGAGGCCTTCTTCCCGACCGTGGGCGCGGCCGTCAGCGGCTATCTCAAGACCCACCCGGTGGACTGGGTGGACTGGGAGGAGCGGGCGCACTGAGCCGCCCGCGCCGTTGCCGCTAGCCCTGCGGCGGCAACAGGTACAGCGTCATGGCGAAGATGAAGTAGACCATCAGCACCAACACGCCGACGAACCACGATGAGCGCCCGCTGTTGGTGACCAGCGATGCGGTGAGGGTGGCGATGAAGATCATCACCACCGCCCCGGCCACAGGCGCAGGTCCATCGGCGTCGGGCCGATCACGTAGCTGAGCAGCACCAGTACCGGCGCCACGAACAGCGCGATCTGCGACGCACTGCCCAGTGCGATGCCCACGCTCAGGTCGAGCCGGTTCTTGCGCGCACCGGAAAACGCCGAGGCCATCTCCGCTGCGCCGCCGACCAGCGCCACGACGATGAAGCCGACGAAGGCCGGGCTCATGCCGAAGGCCTCGGCGGCCTTCTGCACCGATTCGACGAAGATCTCGCTCACCAGCGCCACCAATACCGTGACACCGGCCAGCGCCGCCAATGCGAGCCGCATCGGCCATGGCGCTTCGCCGTCCTCGGCGTGTTCCGCGCTGGCAAAGAGCTCGCGGTGTGTCTTCAGCGAAAACAGCATGCCCAGCGCGTAGGCCACGATCAGCAGCAGCGCCAGACCGACGCTCAGCGTCTGCGTGAACGCCGCCCCCGAGGCCGCATCGCCGATGGTCACCGCCGACGGCACCAGCAGCGCGACGGTGGCCAGGAACAGCAGCCCGGCCTGCAAACGGGCGCTCACGCGGTTGTATTCCTGCACGTGGTGCTTCAAGCCGCCGAGCAGGAACGACGCGCCCAACATGAACAGCGTGTTGGTGACGATCGCGCCGGCGATCGATGCCTTCACGAGCATGTATTGCCCGGCGCGCAACGCGGTCAGCGCGATGACCAGTTCGGTCAGGTTGCCGAGCGTGGCGTTGAGCAGCCCGCCCGCTGCGTCGCCCGTCTTGGCCGCAACGGATTCGGTGGCGCGACTCAGCAGCGCGGCCAGCGGCACGATGGCCAGCACCGACAGCACGAACAGCAGCGTGTGCGCGTCGGGTCTCAGCTTCGCGGCGACAAACACCACCGGCACGAAGGCCAGCAACCAGAGCAGCGGGTTGTCACGGATGTCCTTCAGCAGTGGCGTCATGGCCAGAGTATTGCGCATGTGCGGTGCACCGCCGTGGCCGCGCGCACTCAGAGCAGGATGCCGAGCAGCTTCTTCAGCAACTCTTCGAGCGGCATCATCGTCAGCGCCAGCGGCACGATCGGCGCCAGCGTGGCCGCGGCGAGCTGGATGACCATCTCCTTGGTCACCGGCGCCGGGCGGATGCTCTTCACCACCTCATGGCTGTTGCCCATGTCGGCGAGCGACTGGATGTCGGCGCTGCCGACCAAGGCTTCACCCTCGGGCGCGCCGCCGCGCAGCCACTTGTCGTCGAATTCACGCACGTAGCGCTCGGCCAGCGTGCCGTATTCGCGCAGGCCGGTGCGCTTCATCTGCGCCAGCTGCGGCGCAAACACCAGCAGCGGGGCGAGCACCACCGCCAGCACGAAACCGAGCACGACGGCGATCTCGACCTTGAATTCGAGCAATCCCGCGCCGAGGTAGAAGATCCGGTTCGCGATCGGCCCGGCCAGCATGGCGCCGTGCGCGACGGCGAGCAGCGTGAACGCATGCACCGTGGCCGCAAGAAAGCCCAGGCCGCCGAGACGATCCGGGTGGGTCGGAATCAGGCTCAACTCGATGCGCGACACCTGCCACAGAAAACGCGCCCAGATGAAGAGGCGGAAGTACCAGCGAACGAGCAGGAACTGGAACAGCGGCAGGCTGACGTAGCCGTACCAGATCCCGGCCAGCGACAGCGTCGAGCCCGTCGGCAGACGGCGTTGCGTACCAGGTGCCGGTGTGCAGCGCCAGGTACTGGCGCCAGACGACCAGGATGCCGACGCCGTAGACGAAGGCGATCAGCAGCACCTCGGCGAGCACCGAGTTGCGCAGCCGGAACGCCGAGGTGATGGCCGCCTCGAATCGCGGCACGGCACTGTCGGCGATCAAGCGCCGCTCCATGAAGAGCTCCACCACGTGGCGCATGCGCCGGTGCACCACCAGCTCGGCGGCCGACCAGCAGCGGCAGCGCAACCAGGTAGCGGATGTGGACTTCCACGTCGAGCAGGAAGGGCACCGCCACGCTGCCGCCCAGCGCCCGCCCTTCCAGCGCAGACAGCACCAGCAGCGGCAGCCAGGCCAGCAACGCGATGACGACGACGCGTCGGCGCGCCATCGTCAGCGCGTCGTCGGACAGGTGCGCCCGGCGCAGCAACTGGAACAGCGGGCCGCCGAGGACGAGCGAGAAGTCGGTCGGATGCTTGAGCAGATCCGCGCCGTCGCTGGGGTTGGTCTTGAAGGGGTTCATTTCGTTGGTCCATGCTGCGTGGCCGGTCAGCCGCTGGCGACGGGAAGCGGGCCGCGCCAGGTGCGCAGCCGATCAACGATGCCATCGTATACAAGCGTGATCGATACCCGAGCGGGTGCTCGATGCATGCTATTGGCGCGGCGTATGCTTGCTGTGACTCACGTCAATCCACGACGCGCTCGCTGGCCTCACGATTCAACAATCTGTTCATAGCCGCGGAGAAAACCATGATGCGCAAAATGCTGGTGCTCGGCCTGTTGGCCATGTCGCTGCTGGCACCCGGGGTCAATGCACAAACCGTGCCGGCGACGACGGTCGCGCCGGCAGCCAACGATGTCGATCCGGCATCGATCCAGGCCCTCAAGGACATGGGCGCCTATCTGCTGACGCTCAAGCGCTTTCGCGTCTCGACCGACGTCACCGGCGAGCGGGTGCTGGCCGACGGCCAGAAACTGCAGCACACGGCGACGGCGGCGCTGGACGTGAACCGGCCGAACAAGCTGCATGCCCGCTTGCTGAGTGCGCGCAACGAACGTGAACTGATCTATGACGGCAAGACCTTCACCTTCTATGCCCCGGCGCAGAAGGTCTACTCGACGGTCGAATACGTCGACACGGTCGGCGGCCTGATCGACCGGCTGGAGGAGAAGTACGCCATGCAGGTGCCGTTGCGCGATCTCTTCGTCTTCGGCACGCCGGCCGCATCGTTCGACAAGATCGAGTCGGCGATGAACGCCGGGCAGGACTTCATCGACGACGATCTCTGCGATCACTACGCTTTCCGCCAGGACATGATCGACTGGCAGATCTGGATCACCGTCGGGAGCAAGCCGCTGCCGCGCAAGATCGTGATCACCAACCGTGCCGACGAAGCCCGTCCGCAATCGGTCACGTTCATCGACTGGAACCTGAAACCGACCTTCACGGACTCGGTGTTCAAGTTCATGCCGCCCAAGGGCGTATCCAAGATCGAGATGGTTCCGCGCAAGACCAAGTAGAGGAGTGCCAACATGAACAAGTCATTCAGCAAGATCTATCTGGTGCCATTGACGCTGCTCGTTCTGGCCGGACTTGCCGTGACCGCGGCGGATGCGGCGGGTGGTCGCGCGGGCGGCGGTGGGGGCGGCGGTGGCGCTCGCCCGAGCGGCACCAGCAGTGGCGGCGGTGGCGCCGCCAAGCAGAGTGCACAGCCCAACAACAGCAAGGCCGATTCGCGCAGCAACGATGTGCGCAGCACCAGCGTGAACAACACCAACGTCAACGTCAACAAGAACGTCAACGTCAACGTCGATGTCGATCAACACGGCGGCGTCGGCGGCTGGGATCACCCGGTCGCGGGCGCGATGGTCGTCGGCGGCGCGATTGCCGTGACGGCCGCCGCCCTGGGCTCGACGGTGGCCGCCGTGCCCGTCGGCTGCGTGCCGGTCAACTACTCCGGCATGGTCTATCAGCAGTGCGGCGGCACCTGGTACGCGCCGCAGGGTTCGCAGTTCGTCGTCGTCAATGCGCCGTATTGATTCCGGCCGGGGTGCCTGCGGCGCGGCGCCCGCTGGCGCCAGGCCGCGGCGCCTGCGTCGTGCCGGCCAGGCCGGCAATGCCTGGTAGCGCTCGATCACCGCACGTGCGTTGAACAGCAGCCGCTCGCGGCCGAGCCGCTCGTCGAGCCCGGCGCGCCGCGCGACCTCGAGCACGCCGGGGTTCAGCGCCGCCAGCCAGACCGCGGTGCCACGCTCCGTGGCCCGCTTCTCGCCCTCCATCAGCGCCTGCAAGGCCGAGTACTCGATGTCGGGCACGCGGCTCATGTCCAGCGCCAGCACGCGCGGCTTGTGCTGCGTGACCAGCGCGCTGATCTGATCGGCCACGTTCTGCGCATTGACGAAGAACAGGCGCCCCTCCGGCCGCACGATCAGCAGGCCCTCGAAGGTCTCGTCGTCCGGGTGTTCGGGCGACAGCGGTCGCAGCACGTCGGCGCCGCGCTTGCGGCCGATGACCGACACGCGCGGGTTGGCGGCCTGGCTGGCCAGTCCGATCATCGAAACGACGATCGCGACCACGATGCCCTTCAGCGTGCCGAACACCAGCACGCCGATGCAGGCTGCGAGCGCCCAGCGAAACTCCATCGTGCGCACGTTGCGTATCTCGCGGAATTCCGACGGCTTGATCAGCCCGACCGAATAGACGATGACCACCGCCGCCAGCGCGGCGTTGGGCATCAGGCCCAGCAGCGGCGCCAGCAGCAGCATGGTGGCCAGCGCGGCGCCTGCGGTCACCAGCGACGCCTTCTGCGAGCGCCCGCCCGCAGCGGTCACGACCAGCGTCTGCGAGGTGCCGCCGCCGGCGGGCATCGCGCCGAACAGCGCACCGCCCAGGTTGGCCGCGCCGGTCGCGATCAGCTCGCGGTTGGCCTTGAGCGGCGGATCGGACGGCCGCACAAACGCGCGGCCCACCGCGATCGTCTCCGTGAAGCTCATCAACGCGATGCCGAACGCACCCGGCAGCAGTTGTTCGACCAGCGCCAGATCGGGCATCGTCAGCGCGGGCAGGCCCTGCGGAATCAGGCCGACGGTCGACACGCCGAGCGCCTTCAGGCCGAAGAACCATGACGCGGCAATGCCGCCGCCGACCGCGACCAGCGGCGCCGGCGAGTGCGGCCAGCGCCACTCCATGCCGATCAGCACGATGAAGGTGGCGGCGGCCACGGCCAGCGTCAGCAGCGACGTCTCGGGTACATGCTGCGCGACGCTGAGCAGGTCGGTGAAGAAGCCGTGCTTGGTGATGTGGATGCCGAGCAGCTTGGGCACCTGGTCGAGCACGATCACCAGGCCGATCCCGGCCTTGAAGCCGGTCAGCACCGGCGTGGAAATGAAATTCGCGACGAAACCCAGGCGCAGCGCGGCGGCCAGCATCAGTATCGCGCCGACCAGCACCACCAGCGTGGCCGTGGCCGTGACCAGCCTGGCCGGGTCGCCGTCGGGCACCGCGAGCCCGAGCTGCGTGCCGGCCAGGATCGCCAGCGTGGTGGTCGAGCTGACGCTGAGCACGCGCGATGAGCCGAGCAGCGCGTAGATCACCATCGGGACGAAGGCGGTGTACAGGCCGACGGCCACCGGCAGGCCGGCCACGCTGGCGTAGGCCATGGCCTTGGGCAGGACGACCGCCGCGGCCGTCAGGCCGGCGACGACGTCGAAGCGAAGCGCGTTCGCGGTGGTCGGGCTTTGCCGATCGCTGGCGTCGGAGGCTGGTTCATGGGTTGGCTACCGCTCGCAACGTCAGAGCAAGCCGGACGCGCATCGCCCCCGGCGCTGCCATCAGAAGGCTTCCGGCACGTACTTGAACGGATAGTCCGCGGCCTTGTAATGGCCGATCTTGCGCTTGGGCAGGACGACCTTCTCGGCCGGCGCCGTCTTGTACGGAATGTGCTTGAGCAGGTGGCTGATCACGTTCAGGCGCACCCGCTTCTTGTCTTCCGAGCGGGCCACGTACCACGGCGCGGTGCCGGTGTCGGTGGCCGCGAACATCTCGTCGCGCGCCTTCGTGTAGTCGTCCCAGCGATCGTAGGACTTGAGGTCCATCGGCGAGAGCTTCCAGATCTTGCGCCCGTCGTGGATCCGTCCCGCGAGCCGCCGCGTCTGCTCCTCGGGGCTGACCTCGAGCCAGTACTTGAACAGCAGGATGCCGGACCTGACCATCAGGTTCTCGAACAGCGGCACCGTGGTCAGGAACTGCCGTGCCTGCGCCTCGGAGCAGAAACCCATCACGCGCTCGACGCCGGCGCGGTTGTACCAGCTGCGGTCGAAGATCACGACCTCGCCCGCGGCCGGCAGGTGCGGCAGATAGCGCTGGCCGTACATCTGCGACTTCTCGCGCTCGGTCGGCGCCGGCAGCGCGATGACGCGGAACACCCGCGGGCTGACGCGCTCGGTGATGGCCTTGATGGTGCCGCCCTTGCCGGCGCCGTCGCGGCCTTCGAAGACGATGGCGACCTTCAGGCCCTTGTGCACCACCCATTGCTGCAGCTTCACCAGCTCGATGTGCAGCTTCTTCATCTCCCGCGCGTATGCCTTTTCGGAGATCTTTGCGCCGGCGGCCCCCGCCGCGGGCTTCTCCGCGGCCGCAACGACGGCAGCACTGCCGCGCTGCTTGGCCTTGCCGGCCGACGTCTTCTTTGCTGCGACTTTCTTCGTGGGCATGTGCTTCTCCATTGAAATGTTCAGGTGAATGCGGTGCAGGATGGGAGTCTAGTGTGAACCGCGGCAGGCATCTTGCTCTGCCGCACTGCCCGTGAAGGCATTGCCTGAGCATAATGTGCGCCGTGATCGATACGCGCATGACAAGCCCGTTCAGCCAGCACGTCACGCTGCGTAACGGCACGCCGGTGCTGATCCGCGTGGCCGCTGCGACGGACCGCGACAAGTTCGTCGCCGCGTTCCACAAGCTCGAGCCGAACTCGATCTACACGCGATTCTTCTCGGTGCGCAAGGATCTGACTGCGGCCGAACTCGACCGCCTCGGCGCGACCGACTTCGTCAACCGCGTGACGCTGGCGGCGCTGGTGGGCAGCGCGCCCGAAGAGACCGTGATCGGTGGCGCCAGCTACGTTGCCCTGCCTGCGGGCGGCGGCACACGTTGCGCCGAGGTGGCGTTCACGATCGAAGAGGACTACCAGGGCCAGGGCCTGGCCAGCAAGCTGCTGTCCACCCTGGTGGGCATCGCGCGCCAGCACGGCATCGGCCGCTTCGAGGCCGAGGTGCTGGCCGGCAACGCGTCGATGTTGAAGGTCTTCGAGCGCAGCGGCCTGCCGCTGACGAAGGCCAGGGATGGCGGCGTGATCCATGTTGTGATGGACCTGCGCCAGGACGGCGACAAACCATAGGCGAACTCACATGGCCCAAAGCAACGATCAAGACCCTGCCGTCGCGACCCTGATGAAGGAGCTCGAGACCCGGGGCGACAGCCGCCTGCTCGACCCGATCGATCGCAACTCGGAAATCCTGTTCGGCCTGTTCATGGTGCTGACCTTCACCGGCACCATGAGCGTGGCGACGGCGGGGCGCGACGACGTCAAGCTGATGCTGGTGGCGGCGATCGGCTGCAACATCGCCTGGGGCTTCGTCGACGGCGTGATGTACGTGCTGCGCAACATGGTCGTGCGCGCGCGCGAGGCGACGCTGGCCAGGGCCGTGCGTGCCGCGCAGCGACCCGAAGACGCGCACCACCTGATCGCCACGCAGATCGGGCCGATGGCCGCCGCACTGGGCGCGCCGGCCATGGAGCGCGCGCGTCAGGCGATCGTCGACCGGCCGCCGCCGGCGGCCGGCGGCGCGCGCATGTCGATGCAGGATCTGCGCGGCGCGCTGGGTGTGTTCCTGCTCGTGTTCCTGTCGACGTTTCCGGTCGTGCTGCCGTTCGTCTTCATCGCCGACCTGCAACTCGCGAAGCGCGTTTCGGCGGCCATCGCGATCACGATGATGTTCCTCTGCGGCTACAGCTGGGGCCGCTACGGCGGCATCTCGCCGTGGGGCTCGGGCGTGGTCATGGTCGTGCTCGGCGTGGTCGTCGAGGGCATCGTCATCGCGCTGGGCGGCTGACGCGCGGCAATCGGATCGCTAACGGCCCATGCGGCGCTGGTAATTGGCCAGCCAGCGCTCGTTCAGCGACGGGTTCACCTCGCTCGCCGTCGGTGCGGAAAAGCCGACCCGCACGGTGCCGTCGGCCTGCGTCTGCAGCGTGATGGTCACGGCCGCGCCGGCCTTGCTGCCGGTGATGCGGCCGCTGGCACGGTCGGCGACGCCGACCTGCACGCCCGAATCGGCGGCGGCGCCGAGTGCGGCGTCCCAGGCGCGATCGAAGTTGGACGGCCCGGGCGCCGTCACCGGGACGCCGTAGGGGTAGGCGACGCAGCCGCCGATCAGCAGGGCGGCGGCAAGTCCGGCAATGGCAGCCAGTCGGCGATTCATGTGGGTTCCCGGTTCTTCGTTGGCAGGGTTGCCATGTTACGGCCTCGGCCTGCAGTGCGCCGCGCCATCACCCGGCCCGCGGCGGGCTTGCCGGCGCGCTGTACAAGGCCTCGCGCGGCACCACCTTGGCCGTTGCCGGATCGCCCAGGTAATGCGGCGACATGATCTGCACGCCGTATTCGTTGAACACATCCTGGATGTTGGCGTGCAGCGTGCTCAGCACTTCGGCGCGCGGCAGCGGCAGGTCGGGGACGGCCTGGCAGACCAGGCGGTATTCGGGGTAGAAGTCGGACAACGCGGTGTGGAAGACGCGCGGCGGCGGATCGTTCAGCACGCCCGGGGTGCGGCGCGCCGCCTCGACCAGCAGCGCCTCGACCTGGCGCCACGGCGTGTCGTAGCCGATCGTCACCGTGGTGTCGAGCACGAAGCCCTGGCCCTTGACGGCGCGCGAGTAGTTCTTCGTCACCAGGCCGAGCACCAGCGAATTGGGCAGCGTCAGCTCCTCGCCCAGGCCGGTGCGAACCCGGGTCGTGAACATGCCCAGTTCGGTGACCGTGCCTTCGTGCTGGTCGATGCGCACGTACTCGCCGACCCGGATCGTGCGCGAGTACATCAGCACCAGGCCGCTCGCCGCCTGGCCGAACACGCTCGAGCCGCCGATCGTGATCATCACCCCGAGCAGCAGCGACATGCCCTTGAACGCCTCGCTGTCGGCGCCCGGCAGGTAAGGGTAGGCCATGACCAGCGCGAAGATCCACACCGCGCCGTTGAACAGGCGCCGCGTCGGGCGCGCCGTGTCGGCGTCGAGCCAGTTGCGCTCGCGGGTGCCGTGCGTTTCCACGCGCAGGAAGAACGGCCGCAGCATCGCGATCACGGTGCGTGCGATCAGGAAGATCGCCACCGCGATCACGAGGTCGGGCACCGCACCGACCACGCCGCTGCCCAGGCGCGCGGCCACGCCCCACAGGTACGCCGTGAGCCCCTCGCCCCAGGGCCGCGTGTACGGGAACTGGCTCAGCGCGAAGCTCAGCCACTCGTAGCTGACGAACGCCGCCACGACCAAGGCCAGCGCGCGCATGCCGAAGCTGACCAAGGACACCATGCGCTCGGTCTGCACCAGTGGCGTGCCGGCGACGTGCATGGCGCCGGCGCGCCCCGCGAGCAGCGCGGCCAGCCGGGCCACGGCCCAGTGGCGCGACGCGCCAGATCAGCACCAGGGCCAACCGCCGCCAGCAGCGTCGCCAGCGCGGCGCGCCCGGCGCCGCCCAGCAGGCGCTGCGAGTCGCGGGCCTCGCGCGTCTCGGCGATCACCTGTTGCAGGCTTGCGCGCGCGGCCGCGCTGGCCTGGGCCAGGGTCTGGCCGCGCAACGGGTCGGCGTCGTCGGCGACCAGCAACAGCCCGAGTTCACCGTCGATCATCAGTGCGTGGCCCTGCGGCACGGTCTGGACCTTGACCTCGCCCACGGTGGACTTGTCGATCAGCTCTTGCAGGATGGCCTCCGAGCGGCGCGCACGCCGCTCCGGGCTGACGCCGAGGAACGACGCCCGCAGCACGGCCACCGGCCGGTTGGCGACGACGACCGGGGCCTCGGTGGGTTGTTCGGCGCCCGGCGCCGCAACGGCCGCGGTCGCGGCGATGCACATCGCGGCGGCGCGGCCCGCTCGCCACACGCGACCCCATGACATCTTGTTCATGTGCCTCGCTCCAGGTTCCTGATCCTCCGGGCGGAGCATGGCATGACAAACATTGCTTGGCGAGACGTGACGTTGCGCATGGTTGTTCGGCCTGACGAATGCGTGGCTAGACGCAATCAAGTGTGCGAAGCGTCAGCGGCCCTGCGCCTTGGTTGCCGCTGCCGTAGTTGGGGCCGTGTTCGATGTCGGACCCCGCACCCCGTGGCGCCACTGGCCGGGGGAGACGCCATAGCTCTGCTTGAAGGCGCGGCTGAAGGCGGCTTCGGATTCGTAGCCAATGCCGTCGGCAATGCGGCCAAGGCTGTGGTGCTGATCCTTCAGCATGCCCGCGGCCATGCTCAAGCGCCACTGCTTGAGGTACTGCATCGGCGACATGTTGACCAGTTCGACAAAGCGCTCGGCCAGCACGCTACGAGACAGGTTGACCGTCTGCGCCAGCTCGGCCACGGTCCAGCCGTGGGCCGGATCGGCGTGCAGCAGCGACAGGCACTTGCCGATGTGCGGATCGCGCAGGCCCGACAGCCAGCCGGTCTGCGCCGGCGGCAGCGACTCTATATAGCCGCGCAGCGCCTCGACGAACAGCAGTTCGGCGACCTTGGCCGTCACGACGTCCAGGCCGGGTTGGTGGCCTGAGGCCTGGTCCAGGGCGTAGCGGATCGACTGCTCTATCCATGGCCACGAAGGACGCTTGCCCAGCGCGGTGACGAACTGTGCCGGCAGGTTGGCAACGAGCGGATTGGGCAGATCGGGTTCGTAGGCGAACCAGCCGCACACGAGAGCGGCCCGCTCGCCGTCGCCGCCGTAGCGCACGAGATTGAGTTCGGGCATTTGGAGCTGCACCACGTGGTCGATGTGTGCCGGCGCGAACTGCAGGCCGCTGCCCATGAGATGCGAGTCGCCGTGTGGAAACACGACGATGTCACCCGCCTGAAGATGAGCCGGTGCGCCGCTGGTGAGCTTGACCCAGCATTGGCCTTCGAGCACTAAGTGGCAGATCGCAAGGCGTTTCGCGCCGGGCAGCAGGACCTGCGCCAGCACGGCACCGATGGGTGCGTTGACGCACCAGGGCGCGCGGAACTCGCCATTCAGGAAGAGCGCGCCGTGCAGGCGAATCATTCGCAGCACATCGGACAGCACGTCCATCCGCAACTCCCGCAGGCATTGCCCGGCGTTTCGGTCATCAAGTCCGGACGACCTGACATGAAAGCAGCCGGCGATCAGCCTAGCATGAACCACGCATCCCGTGAACCAAACTCACAAGGAGACGTCATGAATCCGAACAAGGCACTCTGGGAAAAGGGCGACTTCACACGCATTGCGGCCGGCATGCGCGAGAGCGGAGAAGCGCTCGTAAAGACGTTTGGAATCCGCCCCGGCCTCAAGGTCCTGGATCTCGGCTGCGGTGACGGAACGACGGCTCTGCCCGCGGCGCAACTGGGGGCAGACGTGCTGGGCGTCGACATCGCGAGAAATCTGGTGGCTGCCGGGAACAAGCGCGCCAGTGAGGCGGGTCTCGCGAACTGCAGGATTCAGGAGGGCGATGCGAGCGATTTGCAAGGGCTCGCCAATCAATCCTTTGACCTCGTCGTCGTCCATCTTTGGAGCCATGTTCGCGCCGAGGCCGCTCGACGTCGCCAAGGAAATGGTGAGAGTCGCCCGGCGCGGAGGTCGAATCATCATGGGCAATTGGATTCCCAACGATCCGACACTGGTGGCGCAAATTCTGAAGATCAGTTCGGCCTATACGCCGCCGCCGCCGGAAGGCTTCGTCAGCCCGATGACCTGGGGCGTCGAGGGCAACGGTGATCGAACGGTTTGCCGAGGCGGGTGTGCCCGCCAGCAAGTCTCCTTTGCCCGGGAGACGTTCACTTTCAATATGGCCGGCGCTCCGTCAGCGTACTTGGCTGCATTCAGAACCTACTACGGACCGACCATGAACGCTTTCGAAGCCGCGGATAAGAATGGTCGCGCCGCCGACCTGCAGGTCGAACTCGAAGACCTGTTCAACAGCCAGAACAAGAGCCAGCGTCCAGACGCGACCTCCATTCCGGCAACCTTCCTGCAGGTGACGGTTGCGCTCTGAAGCGCTTGCGGATGAGAGCGAAGGAACCCAAAATTGCCGGCCTCGTTGCCGCGGCCGATGCCGCGACGCAGAGCGCCTGATCACGCTGCACGCGATCTTCACGTCAGTAGAGGAGCTGTCACATGTTCATGATCGACTACATGCAACGCGGCTGGTGGTACTGGCTGCTGACCGCCTGCCTGCTCACGGCCGGCGTGGCCGGCTACCCGCTCGGCTTTGAGCTGGCCATCGGCCTGACCGTGGTGCACCTGATCGACTTCATTGTTCGTGAGCGAAGCCTGACCGCGTTTACGGTCCAAGTGCGGCTGGCCGTCCTGCTCTACCTGCTGCTGTCGTACCCGACGCCGCTGCAGTTTCTGTTCTGGGTGCCCGTCGTCGGCATCTGGGCCAGAGCCCTGTTTGGCTACTGCATCATGGCGCGCACGCTCTCGCTCATGCCCTGGAATCGACAGCAACCGTTTACCGGGGCGCTGATGTTGAAGACCTACTTTTCCAGACCGGTCCGCGGCAACATCATGCAAGGCCTGCCACCGCTGCCACCCACGCTGCATGCAGCGACTGGCGGTTGAGGGGAATTCAGCAGCACCCGGCTAGGCTTCGCCGCCGCGCGCACGCAGTCAGCGATTCGCAATTGACCGCAAGCCCGCGCGCGCAGTCAGCGGCCCTGCGCCTTGGTCGCCACCAACGGCTTCAGGCCCGGCGACACATCCTCGGCCGTGAGCCGGCGCCGCGCCGGGTCGGCGCTGGCCAGCGGCGCGACCTCGGCCAGCGACGCGTGGCAGCGTCGCGCCAGCGCCTGGTAGGCGAGGGTGCCTTCGTGCTTCCAGGCCATTTCCTGCGCGCTCAGCTCGCGCACCACCTTGCCCGGCACGCCCGCCACCAGCACGCGCGGCGGCACCTTCATGCCGGCGCGAACGAAGGCGCTGGCGGCGACGATGGCCTGCTCGCCGATCTCGGCCTCGTCCATCACCACCGCGTTCATGCCGATCAAGGCGCCGCGGCGCACGGTGCAGCCGTGCAGCACCGAGCCGTGGCCGATGTGGCCGTCGGCCTCGACCACCGTGTCGGCGCCCGGAAAGCCATGCAGCACGCAGCTGTCCTGCACGTTCACGCCCGCGTGCAGCACGATGCGCCCGAAGTCGCCGCGCAGGCTGGCCACCGGGCCGACGTAGCAGCCCGGGCCGACCCAGACGTCGCCGATCAGCACCGCCGTGGGGTGCACGAAGGCGCTGGGGTCGACGACGGGCACCAGCCCGTCGATTTGGTAGCAGGGCATCGGGTTGCTCCGGATCCGGCCTGTCTTGCATCAAGGCCAGGGGCCAGCATAAGATCGACCGACCGGTCGGTCAATGAATTGCGACCCTGAGCCAACGTGCCAGAAAGGTGCCTGCCCATGACCACGGATGCCGCCCAAGCCCCGGTGCTCATCGCCTCCCACGGCGCGGTGCGCGTGCTGACGCTGAACCGCCCGGAGTCGCTGAACAGCTTCAACGCCGACATGCATGTGCAGCTGCTGCCCGCGCTGGAGGCAGCGGCCGCGGACGCCTCGGTGCGCGCGGTGCTGATCACCGGCGCCGGTCGCGCCTTCTGCGCCGGCCAGGACTTGAACGACCCGGCGATGGGCGCGGGTGTCGACATCGGCGCCGTGATCGAGCGCTGCTATCGCCCGCTGGCACTGCGGGTGCGCACGATGCCGGTGCCGGTGGTCGCGGCCGTGAACGGCGTCGCGGCCGGGGCCGGGGCCAACTTCGCGCTCTGCTGCGACGTCGTCATCGCTGCGCGCAGCGCGACCTTCATCCAGGCCTTCTCGAAGATCGCCCTGGTGCCCGATTGCGGCGGCACCTGGCTGCTGCCGCGGCTGGTCGGCCGCGCCTGTGCGCTGGCGCTGGCGATGACCGGCGACAAGCTGCCGGCCGAGGAGGCCATGCGCATCGGCCTGATCTGGTCGTGCGTCGACGACGCTGCGCTGATGGACAGCGCGATGGCGATGGCGCATCGCCTGGCCGCGCGGCCGAGCCGGGCCATGGCCGAAACGCGGCGCACGCTCGACGCCGCGCTGGCGATGGATTTCGCCGCCGCGCTCGACCAGGAGGCGAGCGTGCAGCGCGAACTGGGCTTCGCGCCCGACTTCGCCGAAGGCGTGGCCGCGTTCCGCGAGAAGCGGCCTGCGGTCTTCAAGGACCGTTGAGATGACAGCCCCGACCGCGCAGCAGATTGCCGAAGCCACGCGCGATGCGATGTGGGTCAACGACCGCACGTCGAAGGCGCTGGGCATGCAGGTGCTGGCCATCGGCCCGGGCACGGCCACGCTGGCGATGACGGTGCGCGAGGACATGCTCAACGGCCACGACCTGTGCCACGGCGGCATGATCGCCACGCTGGCCGACAGCGCCTTCGCCTACGCCTGCAACGCGCACAACGAAGTCACGGTGGCCTCGGGCTTCGACATCAGCCTGCTGGCGGCCGCAAAGCTCGGCGACGTGCTGCGCGCCAGCGCGCACGAGGTGGCGCGCAGCGGCCGCACCGGCGTCTACGACATCGAGGTCAGCAACCAGCGCGGCGAGCGCATCGCCGTCTTCCGCGGCCGCTCGCACACCATGAAGGGCAAGCCGCTGGTCGAGGGCCTGCCCATCGGCAAACAGGCGCACAAGCGCTGAAGGAGGCGACACGATGCCGGTCAAGACCCCCGCCCCGGGCGACCTCGAGCCGATCGAGCGCGCCAGCCGCGATGAATTGCAGGCCTTGCAGTTGCAGCGCCTGCAGCGGACGCTGGCCCACGCCTACGCCAACGTCGCGCATTACCGCAAGCCGCCTTCGATGCGCACGGCGTGCACCCGTCGGACTGCAAGTCGCTCGCCGACCTGGCCAAGTTCCCGTTCACGAACAAGAAGGACCTGCGCGACAACTACCCGTTCGGCATGTTCGCGGTGCCGCGCGAGAAGGTCGTGCGCGTGCACGCCAGCTCGGGCACCACCGGCAAGCCGACGGTGGTGGGCTACACGCAGGGCGACATCGACACCTGGGCCGACCTGGTGGCGCGCTCGATCCGCGCCTCGGGCGGGCGCGCCGGCGACATCGTGCAGGTGGCCTACGGCTACGGCCTGTTCACCGGCGGGCTGGGCGCGCATTACGGCGCCGAGAAGCTCGGCTGCACGGTGATCCCGATCTCCGGCGGCCAGACCGAGAAGCAGGTCCAGCTGATCACCGATTTCAGGCCCGACATCATCATGGTCACGCCGAGCTACATGCAGGTGATCATCGAGGAGATGCTGCGCCAGGGGCTGGACCCGCGCGCCTCGTCGCTGAAGATCGGCATCTTCGGCGCCGAACCCTGGACCGAGGCGATGCGCCACGACATCGAGGTCCGCGCCGGCATCGATGCGGTCGACATCTACGGCCTGTCGGAAGTGATGGGCCCGGGCGTGGCCAACGAATGCATCGAGACCAAGGACGGCCCGGTGGTCTGGGAGGACCATTTCTACCCCGAGATCATCGACCCCGAGACCGGCGCGGTGCTGCCTATGACGAAAGACGGGCAGCGGCGAAGGCGAACTGGTCTTCACCACGCTGACCAAGCAGGCGCTGCCGGTCATCCGCTACCGCACGCGCGACCTGACGCGCCTGCTGCCGCCGACCGCACGCAGCATGCGCCGCATGGGCAAGATCGTCGGCCGCAGCGACGACATGCTGATCATTCGCGGCGTCAACGTCTTCCCGACGCAGATCGAAGAGCTGGTGCTGCAGCACGGCCAGTTGTCGGGCCAGTACCAGCTGGTGGTCACGCGCTCGGGCCTGCTCGACGAGATGCAGGTGCTGTGCGAGCTGTTGCCGCCGCATGCCGAGGCCGACCGCGCCGCGGTGGCCGGCGCACTGCAACACCGCATCAAGTCCCTGATCGGCGTCAGCACCACGGTCAGCGTCGGCCTGCCCGACTCGATCGAGCGCACGTTGGTCGGCAAGGCGCGGCGCGTGATCGACAAGAGACCGAAGTAAGGGAGCAGCGCATGTACACGCAAGCCATGGACCTGGCGCCCAAGGAAGAGCGCCAGGCCGCCCAGCTCGGCCGACGAAGCCGAATCCGAGGCCCGCTTCGAGGCCCGCATCGCGGCGGGCGACTTCATCGAGGCCAAGGACTGGATGCCCGAGCATTACCGCAAGACGCTGGTGCGCCAGATCAGCCAGCACGCGCATTCGGAGATCGTCGGCATGCTGCCCGAGGGCAACTGGATCACCCGCGCGCCCACGCTCAAGAGCAAGGCGATCCTGCTGGCCAAGGTGCAGGACGAAGGCGGCCACGGCCTGTACCTGTACGCCGCGGCGGAAACCCTGGGCACCAGCCGCGACCAGATGACCGAGGCCCTGCTCGCGGGCAAGGCCAAGTACAGCTCGATCTTCAACTACCCGACGCTGAGCTGGGCCGACACGGGCACGATCGGCTGGCTGGTCGACGGCGCGGCGATCATGAACCAGGTGCCGCTGACGCGCTGCTCGTTCGCGCCCTACGCGCGGGCGATGGTGCGCGTCTGCCGCGAAGAGAGCTTCCACCAGCGCCAGGGCTTCGAGTCGCTGCTGACGATGATGAAGCAGGGCACCGACGCGCAGCGCGCGATGGTGCAGGAATCGGTGAACCGCTGGTGGTGGCCGAGCCTGATGATGTTCGGCCCGCCGGACGACGAAAGCCCGAACAGCGCGCAGTCGATGCGCTGGGGCATCAAGCGCGTGTCCAACGACGAACTGCGGCAGAAGTTCGTCGACGCCTGCGTGGAGCAGGCCAAGGTGCTCGGCGTCACGCTGCCCGACCCGGCGCTGAAGTGGAACGCCGAGCGCGGCGCGCAACGATTTCGGTGCCATCGACTGGCCCGAGTTCTGGCGCGTCGTCGGCGGCGACGGGCCCTGCAACCGCGAGCGGCTCGAGGCCCGCAACAAGGCCTGGGACGACGGCGCCTGGGTGCGCGAGGCGGCGATGGCCCATGCCCGCAAACAGGCATTGAAGGAGAGCGCAGCATGACGACGAGCGTTGCGGCCGCACCTGCCGAGGCCGCGGCCGAGTGGCCGCTGTGGGAAGTGTTCGTGCGCGCCAAGGCGGGCCTGGACCACAAGCATTGCGGCAGCCTGCACGCGCCCGACGCCAAGGCGGCGATCCAGCTCGCGCGCGACGTCTACACGCGGCGCCAGGAGGGCACCAGCGTGTGGGTCGTGCGTTCGGAGCAGATCGTGGCCAGCGACCCGGCCGACAAGGCGATGTACTTCGACCCGATGGAAGACAAGGTCTACCGTCACCCGACCTTCTATGAATTGCCGGAGTCGGTCAATCACATCTAGCAATGGCCCCCTGGCTCACGTTCGTTCGCGACCCCGGCCAAGGGGCTCGACCTGCGCGGTCTCCTGGGCGGCCCGGCGGAGGCCGCGGTGACCGCTTCGATCACGCTCAACCTGACGGCCGATGTGCGCTACGTGCTGCGCATCGCCGACACCTGCCTGGTCCACGCCCAGCGCATGTCGGAGTGGTGCGGCCATGCGCCGGTGCTGGAGGAAGACATCGCGCTGTCCAACCTGGGGCTGGACTTGCTCGGCCAGTCGCGGGCGTTGCTCAGTCACGCGGCCGAACTCGAAGGCGGCGGCCAGAGCGAGGATTCGCTCGCCTTCCTGCGCGACGAGCGCGACTACTTCAACCTCACGCTGGTCGAGCAGCCGTCGCGCCGCGGCGGCGCCGACTTCGCCGACACGCAGCTGCGCTGCCTGATCGTTGCCGCCTGGCTGGCGCCGTTGTGGCAAGGGCTGTCGGCCTCGCGCGACCGCGGATGCTGGCGGCCATCGCCGGCAAGGCGGCGAAGGAAACCCGCTACCACCTCGAGCATGCCGGCGACTGGGTCGTGCGCCTGGGCGACGGCAGCGCCGAGTCGGCCCGCCGCATGCAGGCCGCGCTGGCCCGCGCCTGGCCGATGGTGGCCGAGCTGTTCGACGACGACGAGGTCGATGCGGCGGCGGCCGACAGCGGCCTCGGCCCGCGCGCGAGTGCGCTGCGCGAGCCGTGGCTGGCGCTCGTGGAGCCGCTGTTCGCCGATGCGCTGCTCGCCCTGCCACCCGACACGGCGTTTCGCAGCCACGGCAAACGCGGCACGCACAGCGAACACATGGGCTACCTGCTGGCCGAGATGCAGCACCTGCAGCGCGCCTTTCCCGGCGGTGTGTGGTGAGCGCCGCGGCTGCAGCCGACAGCCGCGTCGACCGCGCCTGGCGCGTGCTCGGCAGCGTGCTCGATCCGGAAGTGCCGGCCCTGTCTGTCGTCGACCTGGGCATCGTGCGCGAGGTGTCGGCGGCCGGCGACGGCGGCCTGGACATCGTGCTCACGCCGACCTACTCCGGCTGCCCGGCCACCGAAGCGATCGAGGCCGACATCCGCAGCGCGCTGGCCGCCGCCGGCCTGGGCCCGGTGCGCATCACGCAGCGCCTGTCGCCGCCGTGGACCACCGACTGGCTCGGCGTCGAAGCGCGGCGCAAGCTCGCCGACTACGGCATCGCCCCGCCGTGCGGCGCGTCGGTCGTGCATGTGCTGGCGCGCAACGTCGCCTGCCCGCGATGCGGCAGCGCGCGCACCGAGCGCCTGTCGGCCTTCGGCAGCACGGCGTGCAAGTCGCTCTACCGCTGCCTCGATTGCCGCGAGCCGTTCGAGTACTTCAAGCCGATCTGAGCGCGATGAGCGGCCTGCACTTCCACCCGCTGCGCGTGTCGCGCATCGTCGCCGACACCGACGAGGCGCGCATCGTGTCGTTCGCCGTGCCCGCCGCGCTGCGCGCCGAGTTCGCCTTCCAGCCCGGCCAGTACCTGACGCTGCGCCAGCGCGTCGACGGCCAGGACCTGCGCCGCTCGTACTCGATCTGCGCCAGCCCCGACGACGGCGAACTGCGCGTCGGCGTGCGCCGTGTCGCCGGCGGCGCATTCTCGACCTGGCTGCACGAGGGCCTGCGCGAGGACCACACGATCGAGGTGCTGCCGCCGCAGGGCAAGTTCGTCGTCCCGGCCGGCGACGGCACGCCGCGCCAACTGCTGCTGGTGGCCGGCGGGTCGGGCATCACGCCGATGATCGCCATCGCCAGGCACGTGCTGGCCCACGAGCCCGCGACCCGCCTGACGCTGGTGTACGCCAACCGCAAGAGCGCGAGCACGATGTTCAAGGAGGAACTCGAGGACCTGAAGAACGCCTACCTGACGCGGCTGTCGATCTTTGCCCTGTTCTCGCGCGAGGCGGTCGAATCGCCGCTCAACAGCGGCCGGCTGGACCAGCCGAAGATGGCGCAGTTGCTGGCCACCGTCATCGACGCGCGCCACATCGCGCACGCCTTCGTCTGCGGCCCGCACGGCATGAACGACGCGGTGCAAGCCGCGCTGACGGCCGCCGGCCTGGCGCCCGAGCGCATCCACATCGAGCGCTTCGGCGTGCCGCCGACCGAGGCCGACGCGCACCTGCACGACGCCCGCCCCGGCGACGCACCGCAGGCGCGCATCACCATCATCCGCGACGGCATCACGCGCGAAGTGGATTTCACGGCCGGCACCCCCAGCCTGCTCGACGCGGCGGCGCAGGCCGGACTGGACGTTCCGTTCTCGTGCAAGAGCGGCGTCTGTGCCACCTGCCGCGCCAAGCTCGTCGAAGGCCGCGTGCGCATGGACCGCAACTTCGCCCTCGACCCCGCCGACCTCGCCGCCGGCTTCATCCTGACCTGCCAGTCGCACCCGCTGACCGAGCGCGTGACCGTCAGCTACGACGAGCGATGAAACGGACCACCCCCGAAGCGGCTTCGCCGCTCCCCCTCAAGGGGGCACCGCTGGCGGACCGGCAAAGCCGGATCCGCGGCGGTTGCTTGGCGAGACACGCTGGTTCACGTGTCTCCGGGTGGCGTTCGCGGGGATGCGCGAACTGACATGAGGTTCCAAGGCTCGAAATCGCGCGTTCGAACACCAAGCCCAGGTGGCCTTCGCGGCGGGCGGTACCCGGCAGGGGCGATTTGTGGGGCGGCGAGGAGCACAGGCCTGGGGTCGGCGCGCGCAGCGCGCTTCGTGGACTGACTCGCCGCACCCTGTCCGAGCGCAGTGAGCGCAGCGAACGTAGCGAGTTGTGCGGCGCGACCCCAGGCCGAGCACCGCAGGGAAGTCGGAGCGAAGCGTAGACCGCACCAGCCATGAGCCCCTGCCGGGTGCCGCCTGCCGCGATGCGCAGAAAGCGTGGCGAGAGCGGACACAGGACAGCCGCTGCAATGGGCCGCATGCCAACCCAACACGATCGAAGCTTCAACATGGCCCGCACCCGCGCCGCCACCTACGACGACCAGCGCACGCTGATCCTGGCGCGCGCGGCCGAGTTGTTCGCGCGGCGTGGCTACACCGCCGCGTCGATGAACGAGGTTGCCGCCGCCTGCGCGGTGAGCAAGGCCACGCTGTATCACTATGTGCGCGACAAGCATGCGCTGTTGGCGCAGATCGCCGCCGAACATGTGGCCCGGCTGGAGGCGCTGGTGCGCGAAGTGAAAGCCCAACGCCTGTCGCCGGCGCGCGAACTCGATACCCTGATTCGCCGCTTCACCGCGGCCTACGCCAACGCCGCGCATGAACACCGCGTGCTGACCGAGGACGTCAAGTTCCTGCGCGACGACGAGCGTGCCGCGGTCGCGGCCGGGCAGCGCCGTGTCGTGGCGGCGTTTTCCGCCTCCATCGCCCGCCTGCGCCCCGACCTCGCGCCATTGGCCACGCCGCTGGCGATGCTGCTGTTCGGCATGATCAACTGGACCTTCACCTGGATGAAGCCCGGCGGCGCGCTGACGCACGACGCCTTGGCGCCGATCGTGGCCGAATTGTTCTTCGGCGGCCTGCCGGCGGTGACGCCGGTGGCTGTCGTGCCGAAGAAGCGCCGCCCGCGCAGTGTCGCCGCGGCCGTGGTCTGATTGCGGCATGGAACAGGTCGACAGCGTGGTCGTCGGCGCCGGTGTGGTCGGGCTTGGCCGTCGCACGCGCGCTGGCGCTCGCCGGCCGCGAGGTCGTGATCGTCGAGGCCGAAGGCTCGATCGGCAGCGTCACCAGCGCGCGCAACAGCGAGGTCATGCACGCCGGTCTGTATTCGCCGCCCGATTGGCTGAAGACGCAGCTGTGCATCGAGGGCCGGCGCCTGCTCTATCCGTATTGCGAAGCGCATGGCATCACGCACCGGCGTTGCGGCAAACTGGTGGTGGCGACGAGCGCCGAGCAGATCGGCGCGCTGGAGCGCCTGGCAAGCAACGCCCAGGCCAACGGCGTCGAGGGCCTGCAACTGATCGACGGGGCGGCGGCGCGCGCGATGGAGCCGGCGCTGCACGCGGTGGCGGCGCTGCACTCCACCGTCACCGGCATCATCGACAGCCACGCCTTCATGCTCGCGTTGCTGGGCGACGCCGAGGACCATGGCGCGGCGCTGGCGCTGAAGAGCCCGCTGCGGTCGGCGCAGGCCGTGGCCGACGGTTTCGTGGTCGAGATCGGCGGCGCCGAGCCGATGCGCTTGCACACGCGCTGCCTGGTCAACAGTGCCGGGCTGGCGGCCAGCGACGTGGCCGCGCGCATCGAGGGCTTGCCGGCGGCTCATGTGCGCGCCACCCACCGCTGCAAGGGCAACTACTTTGCGCTCAGCGGCGTGCGCGCGCCGTTCTCGCGCCTGATCTACCCGATGCACGACGCGGCCGGCCTGGGCACGCACCTGACGCTCGACCTCGCCGGCCAGGGCCGCTTCGGCCCCGACACCGAGTGGCTGCCCGACGAAGGGCCGATCGACTACACCGTCGACGCGACGCGCAGCGAGCGCTTCTACGCCGCGATCCGTCGCTACTGGCCCGGCCTGCCCGACGGCAGCCTGCAGCCCGACTACAGCGGCGTGCGGCCCAAGCTCAGCGCCGAAGGCGAGGCCGCGCGCGACTTCGCCATCGACGGGCCGGCCGTGCACGGCGTGCCCGGCCTGGTCAACCTGTTCGGCATCGAGTCGCCGGGGCTGACGGCGGCGCTGGCGATCGCCGAGCGGGTGCGCACGGCGTTGGTCGGCCAGTCAAGTCCGGATTGAATCCGGCGCGCCGGCGTGGCACGCTGGCGAGGCTGCTTCCCGACCACGCCGCTGCGGCGATGAAAGGCCCCGATGCCCACAGTCAATCTCACCGTCAATGGCGCCGCGCGGTCGATCGACGCCTGGGACCCGGACATGCCCTTGCTCTACGCCCTGCGCAACGAGCTGGGCCTGCACGCCACCAAGTTCGGCTGCGGCCTCGGCCAGTGCGGCGCCTGCACCGTGTTGCTCGACGATGCGCCGGTGCGCTCGTGCAGCGTTCGCCTGCGTGACGCCGGCGGGCGGCGCGTGGTCACCGCCGAAGGCCTGGGTTCGCCCGACAAGCCGCACGCGGTGCAGGCCGCCTTCATCGCCGAGCAGGCCGCGCAGTGCGGCTACTGCACCAATGGCATGGTCATGAGCGCGGTGGCGCTGCTGCGCGCCACGCCGCGGCCCACGCGCGAGCAGGCGCAGCAGGCGCTGGCCGGCAACCTGTGCCGCTGCGGCTCGCACGACCGCGTGCTGCGCGCGGTGCAGCGAGCGGCCGAGTCGGGAAAGGCCTGACCATGACACCCTCCACGCCATCACCCCACGCGGCGCTGCTGACCCGGCGCGAATGGCTCGAAGCCGGCGCCCTGGTGGTCGGTTTTGCCTTCGCACCGGCGGCCAGCGTGTTGGCGCAGCCGGCCGGCGCGGCGCCCGCGGCGCGGCCGGCATTGCCGCTCGATCAACTCGACTCCTTCCTCGCCATCCGCGCCGACGGCACGGTGGTCGTGTTCTCGGGCAAGGTCGACCTGGGCACCGGGCACCGCATCGCGATGCGCCAGATGGTCGGCGAGGAACTCGGCATCGGCGTCGATCGCATCGAGCTGATCGAAGGCGACAGCGCGTTGACGCCCAACCAGGGCCCGACGGCCGGCAGCAGCGGCGTGATGCGCGGCGGGGTCGAGCTGCGCCAGGCCGCGGCCACCGCCCGCGAGGCGCTGCTGGCGATGGCCGCGCTGTCGCTGCAGCGGCCGGTCGAGCAACTCACACTCGTCGACGGCGAGGTGCGCGCCGCCGACGGCCGCCGCGTCGGCATGGCCGCGCTGGTCGGCGGGCGCCGATTCGACGTCAAGATGAATCCGAAGGCGCCTCTGAAACGCCCGGCCGAGTACACGCTGGTCGGCCAGTCGCCGCCGCGCCCCGACATGCCGGCGAAAGTCACCGGCCGGCACTGTCTTCGTGCACGACCTGGTGCTGCCCGGCATGCTGCATGGCCGCGTCGTGCACCCGCCCGCCGTCGGCGCCAAGGTGCTGGCGCTCGACGAGGCCTCGGTGGCCGCGCTGCCCGGCGTGCGCGTGGTGCGCATCGCCGATTTCGTCGGCGTGGTCAGTGCCGACGAGTGGGCCGCCGTGCGCGCCGCGCGCGAGCTGAAGATCCACTGGAGCGACAGCGCGCCGCTGATCGGTCACGAGGCCGTGATCGACTGGGCGCGCAAGGGCCCTTTCGTCGCCGAAGACGTCATCGCCGCCAAGGGCGATGCGCTGCGCATGGCGGCGCTGCGCGATGCGCCCGACGTGCTGCGCGCCAGCTATGCGTGGCCGATCCAGTCGCACGGATCGATCGGCCCCTCGTGCGCGGTGGCCGACGTGCGCGCCGATGGCGGCACGGTCTGGACGGCGTCGCAGGCCAGCCACCGTTTCCAGAACATCTTCGCCGCGCTGGTCGACCTGCCGCGCGACAAGCTGCGCGTGATCTACCTCGACGGCGCCGGCTGCTACGGCATGAACGGCCACGACGACGCCGCCGCCGACGCGGTGCTGCTGTCCAAGGCGGTGGGCCGGCCGGTGCGCGTGCAATGGAGCCGCGAAGACGAACTCGGCTGGGACCCGAAGGGCCCGCCGCAGTTGCTCGACCTGCAGGCCACGCTGGCCGCCGATGGCCGCATCGATGCCTGGCAGACCGACATGTGGGTGCCGCGTGCCACGGCCAACCTGGAGTGGATTCCGCTGCTCTCGCCGCTGGCCGCGGGCCTGCGCCAACCGGTCGGTCAAGCGGTCGGGCTGGTGTCGCAGAACGGCGACCCGCCGTACCCGGCGAACGCGGTCAAGGTCACGGCGCACTGGCTCGGGCCGGCGCCGCTGCGGCCGTCCAACATCCGCGCACCGGGCAAGGTGGCGAACTGCTTTGCCGTCGAGAGCTTCGTCGACGAACTGGCGGCCAAGGCCAAGGCCGACCCGCTGGCCTTTCGCCTGCGCGACCTGGCCAACCCGCGCGGCGTGGCGGTGATCCAGCGCGTGGCGCAGATGATCGGCTGGCAAGTCGCGGCCCTCGCCGCAGGCCGCGCGCTGCAGGCACGCACAGCGGCCTGGCGCTGGGGCGGGGCATGGCCTACATCCACTACAAGCACAACGAGACCTTCGTCGCCATGGCGATGGAGGTCGCCGTCGATCGCAGCAGCGGCGAGATCGCGTGTGCGCCGCGTCTGCTGCGCCCACGATTGCGGGCTGATGATCAATCCCGACGCGGTGCGCGCGCAGGTCGAAGGCAACATCCTGCAGACCCTGTCGCGAACGCTGTACGAAGAAACCACCTTCGACCGCTCGCGCGTGACCAGCGTCGACTGGGCCAGCTACCGGCTGCTGCGTTTCCCGCAGGTGCCGGCGATCGAGATCGCGCTCATCGACCGCCGCGACCAGCCGCCGCTCGGCGCCGGCGAGGCCGCCTCCAGCCCGGTGCCCGCGGCGCTGGCGAATGCCGTGTTCGATGCCACCGGCGTGCGCCTGCGCAGCGTGCCGTTCACTCCTGCGAGGGTGAAGGCGCTGCTGGCTTGACCCGCGCGGCGCCTCTTCAGGCGGCTATGCGCCGGGTGCTTGTCGCGAGCAGTTCGCAGACCGCCTGCGTGACTTGCGCCGTGGTGGCCTTGCCCCCCAGATCGCGGGTGTGCAGCGCCGGGTTGGCGGTGACCTGCTCGATGGCCTGCATCACTCGCTGGGCGGCCTCGGCTTCGCCCAGATGCTCGAGCATCATCACGACCGACCAGAAGGTGCCGACCGGATTGGCCAGGCCCTGGCCCATGATGTCGAAGGCCGAGCCGTGGATCGGCTCGAACATGTCGGGTAGCGGCGTTCCGGGTCGATGTTGCCGGTGGGCGCGATGCCCAGACTGCCGGCCAGTGCCGCGGCCAGATCGCTCAGGATGTCGGCGTGCAGGTTGGTGGCGACGATGGTGTCGAGCGTTGCCGGCCGGTTGATCATGCGCGCCGTCGCGGCGTCGACCAGTTCCTTGTCCCAGCTGACAGCCGGGGAATTCCTTGGCGATCTGCAATGCGATCTCGTCCCACATCACCATCGCATGGCGCTGCGCGTTGCTCTTGGTGATGACGGTCAGCCGCTTGCGCGGCCGCGACTGCGCCAGCCTGAAGGCGAATCGCATGATGCGTTCGACGCCGGCGCGCGTCATCATCGAGACGTCGGTCGCGACCTCGATCGGGTGGCCCTGGTGCACGCGGCCGCCGACGCCGGCGTATTCGCCTTCGGAGTTCTCGCGCACGATGACCCAGTTCAGGTCGTCGGGGCCGCAGCGCTTGAGCGGGCCGTCGATGCCGGGCAGGATGCGCGTCGGCCGCACGTTGGCGTACTGGTCGAAGCCCTGGCAGATCTTCAGGCGCAGGCCCCACAGCGTGATGTGGTCGGGGATGTCCGGGTCGCCGGCCGAACCGAACAGGATCGCGTCCTTGTTGCGGATCGCGTCCAGGCCGTCGGCCGGCATCATCACGCCGTGCTTGCGGTACCAGTCGCCGCCCCAGCCGAAGTTTTCGAACTCGAAGCGGAACGCGCTGCCCGTCTTGGCGAGTGCTTCCAGCACTTGCTGGCCGGCAGGAATCACTTCCTTGCCGATGCCGTCTCCGGGGATGGTGGCGATGGCGTAGGTCTTCATGGCTTGGCTTTCGTCGGTGGATCGGGGTCCGGTGTGCGTACTGTAGAGACATTGGACAGCCCGCCGGCTCGCCGCTGGCAGCCCGGACGGCCGACCCGAATCCGCAAAATGGACCGCATCGAGGCGCAACGCTCGGGAAGGCAGAATGTCGGTCTGATTCGCCCGGCGGCCGTGGCATGCGCGGCTGGCCGGAACCTCGTTGCACGATTGACCGACTCGCAAGCCCTGGGCACCACGATGCACACCACGCCGGCAGACGCCACTCCCCCAGCGGCACCGCGCGCCAGCCAGCGCGATCTCGGCCGTCACGCCTATGGCCGCGACGAATTGCTGGCCTGCGGCCACGGCCAGCTGTTCGGACCGGGCAATGCCCGCCTGCCACTGCCCAACATGCTGATGATGGACCGCATCGTGCGCATCGACGACGACGGCGGCGCCCACGGCAAAGGGCTGATCGAGGCCGAACTCGATGTCCAGCCCGAGCTGTGGTTCTTCGGCTGCCACTTCGAAGGCGACCCGGTGATGCCGGGCTGCCTGGGCCTGGATGCGCTGTGGCAACTGGTCGGCTTCTGGCTCGGCTGGCGCGGCAACCCGGGCCGCGGGCGGGCGCTCGGCGTCGGCGAGGTCAAGTTCTCCGGCCAGGTGTTGCCGTCGATCAGGAAGGTCACGCTACCGGCTGGACATGAAGCGCGTCATCGAGCGCAAACTGGTCATGGGCATCGCGGACGGGCGCATGTACGCCGACGGCCGCGAGATCTACGTCGCCACCGATCTCAAGGTGGGGCTGTTCACGTCGACGGAGAATTTTTGATGCGTCGAGTCGTCGTCACGGGTCACGGTATCGTCTCCAGCCTTGGCAACAGCGCCGAGGAGGTGACGCAGAGCCTGCGCGAAGGGCGTTCGGGCCTGCGTTTCAATCCCACCTATGCCGAGCGCGGCCTGCGTTGCCAGGTCAGCGGCCGGCCCGAGCTGGTGCTCGAAGCGGTGGTCGACCGCCGCACGCTGCGCTTCATGGGCGATGCCGCGGCCTATGCCTGGCTGGCGATGAAGCAGGCGATCGAACATGCCGGCCTGGAACCCGGGCAGGTTTCGCACCCGCGCTCCGGGCTGGTGGCCGGCTCCGGCGGGGCGTCGAGCTACAACCAGGTGTGGGCCGCCGACACGCTGCGCGCCAAGGGCATCAAGCGGGTCGGGCCGTTCATGGTCACGCGCACCATGGGCAGCACGGTCTCGGCCTGCCTGGCCACGCCGTTCGGCATCAAGGGCGTCAACTACTCCATCACCTCGGCCTGCGCCACGAGTGCGCATTGCATCGGGCACGCCGCGCAACTCATCGCCTGGGGCCTGCAGGACGTGGTCTTCGCCGGCGGCGGCGAAGAGGAGAGCTGGGAGTTGTCGCTGCTGTTCGACGCGATGGGCGCCATGTCCACCGGCTTCAACGACCGGCCGCAGGTGGCCTCGCGCGCCTTCGACGCGGCGCGCGACGGTTTCGTCATCGCCGGCGGCGGCGGCATGCTGGTGCTGGAAGCGCTCGAGCATGCGCAAGCGCGCGGCGCGAAGATCCTGGCCGAGCTGGTCGGCTTCGGCGCCACGTCGGACGGCCACGACATGGTCGCGCCGTCGGGTGAGGGTGCCGTGCGCTGCATGCAGCAAGCCCTGTCCACGGTGCGCACGCCGGTCGACTACATCAACGCCCATGGCACGTCGACGCCGGTGGGCGACGTGGCCGAACTGGGCGCCGTGCGCGAGGTGTTCGGCGAGCGCATTCCGCACATCAGCTCCACCAAGTCCTTGTCCGGCCACTCGCTGGGCGCGGCCGGCGTGCAGGAGGCGATCTACTCGCTGCTGATGATGCAGGGCGGCTTTGCCGCCGCCTCGGCGAACATCGAGAACCTGGACCCGGCCGCCGAGGGCCTGCCCATCCTGCGCCAGCGGCTCGATGCGCCGCTCGACACGGTGATGTCCAACAGCTTCGGATTCGGTGGCACCAACGCGTCGCTGGTGTTCACCCGGTTCCGCGACTGACGCATTGCCTCCTGCCCGCGCCGGGTGTGCCCCTTGGTTGCGCCCCGGGGGGCCGAACTCAGTTCCAGCGCGCCAGCACGCCGCCGGCGCGCTGCACCAGCGGCGTGAGGCGCGCTCGCTGTTCGAGGGGCAACGCTGCCAGGCGGGCGTCCGGCAGCACGATGAAGGCCACGCGGCCGGCCGGCAACGCATCCACGCCTTCCAGTGCGCGGGCCTGCCCATCGGAGTAGAACGACGCCGAGAACGGCACGCGACCCAGGAAGTACAGTGGCTCGCCCGGTTGGCTGCGTGACTTGAAGTCGTTCACCAAGAATCGGGCCGACCGGCGCTCGAAATGCGCGCTGCCGTGCGCCGCGATCAGCAGCCCGCCGGTGACTGCCACGCACGCGAACACGCCGGCTGTCACCACCGCCTCGGCCCAGCGTCGTCGCTGGCGTGTCGCCGTCCAATGGCCTGCCAGCAGCGCCAAGGCGGGCAGGGCGGGTAGCACGTAGGTCCAGAGAATGTTGCCGGCCAAGGTGAAGAACAGGCACGGGGCCAGGGCCCAGAGTGCCAGGTAGCTCACCTCGCCATCGCCGCAGGCGACCGCGTCAGCGCCGGGTGCGGCGCGGCGTGCCGGGAGCATCGCGGGCAGGAGCAACGGCCATGGCGCGATGGCGCCCAACGCGAAGACCCAGATCGAGCCGCGCGGGAAACTGTGTGCGCTGCCGTACAGGTCGCCGGGCCAGCCAGGGTTCACGAATCGATTCCAGTGCTCGCCGACGACGAAGTAATCGAGAAACCCGGGGGTTCGGCTTTCCGCCCACAGGTACCACGGCAAGGTCAGCACGAGCACGACCGCCGCGCCGCGCAACCACGCGATGCGTCGCCAGGCGGGGCCGAAGCGGCCCGCGAAAGCAAGCCAGGCCACGATCGGCAGGCCCCACAGAATGATCGATACCGGGCCCTTGGCCAGCAGGCCGATGGTCGCGCCGATCACCATCCACCATGGCATGGTCGCAGTGCCGGGTCTGTCGGCGTGAAACGTGCGCCAGAAACCCATCATCACCATGGTCGTGCCCAGGACCATCGTCATGTCGGTCATCACTGCGCCGCTGGCGACGAAGAACAGCGATGACGCGCCCAGCAATGCCGTGGCATGCCATGCGCTACGACGTGACCACCGACGCGCGTGCCACCAGGTGAGTCCGGCCACCGCGACGCCGATCAGCAGATGCGGCAGCCGAGCCGCAAACTCGTTGACGCCGAACAGCTTGAAGCTGAGGGCGGTGACCCAGATCGACAGTGGCGGCTTGCCCCAGAAAGGTTGCGAGTCGCTGAACCAGGGCGTCACCCAGTCGCCGGTGACCAACATCCGTCGCGCGATGTCGGCGTAGCGCGCCTCTGTACTGTCCATCAACGGATACAGCGCCAGCGAGCCCAGGCGCACCAGCAGCAGCGCGCCGACGGCCCACAAGAGGACACGACCGGCTCTGTCTGCGTCGTCGGCTGCGGACGTCAAGTGCCTGCCTTGCCACCTTCAAGCCGCGCGGCGGCGTCGGCCGCCAAGCCGCCACGCTGCTCGAGCCGAACCCGTGGCGGCGCGAATTCGTCGACGACGAACAGCGGTCGACGTTTGGTCTCCATGAACAGCCGGCCCAGATACTCGCCAATCACGCCCAATGCCAGCAGGTTCAGTCCGCCAAGGGACAGAACGGCCACAATCAGCGTCGGGAAACCGTGTACGGCGTCGCCGAATACGATGCTCTTGATGGCATAAAACGCCGTCAGTGCCAGGGCCGTGGTCGCTGCCATCAGGCCGACCACGAATGTGATGCGCAACGGCACCACCGAAAATGAAGTCACGCCGTCCACCGCCAGCGCCCACAGGCGCCAGTAATTCTGCTTGGCAACGCCAGCCGCCCGCGCGTCGCGGTCGTACTCGAGCGTCACCTGACTGAATCCGACCCAGGCAAAAAGACCCTTCATGTAGCGGTTTCGCTCCGGCATCTTGTTCAGTGCCGTCACGACCCGGCGGCTGATGAGTCTGAAGTCACCCACGTCGGTGGGTACGGGAACGTCGCTCACGCGGTTGAGCAGACGGTAGAAGAAGTGCGCACTGGTGGCCTTGAACCAGGTCTCGCCCTGGCGGCTGCGTCGGCGCATGTTGACCACGTCGCTGCCTTGCCGCCATGCGGCCAGCATCTGCGGAATGAGTTCGGGCGGGTCCTGTAGATCGGCGTCGAGCACGACGACACAATCGCCCGACGCCGCACGCAAACCGGCGCTGAGGGCCAGCTCCTTGCCGAAGTTGCGCGACAGGCGCAGCAGGCCCACTGCAGGGTCGCTGCGCTGCAAGTCGGCCAGCACGACCTGGGATCCGTCGGCGCTGCCGTCGTCGACGTAGATCAACTCGTAGCGGATGCCGAGCGGCTGCAGGACCGCTCCAAGTCTGTCGTGGAGTTCCGACAGGACCTGGACTTCATTGAAGATCGGTACCACGACGCTGAGGCAGATGCCGTCACCGTGAACGGCAACATCGGCCGGCGGACCAGGATCGGTGGCCGCGGCGCGCAGGGCCTGTTGATCAGAGTGACTCACGATGTTTGCGTCAGCGCAGGATTCGTCCATTCGGGGCACCATGCATGCCACTGGTCAACCGCGCAATGACTTGCGTCAAATTTTACGTGCCCGACCGGGCGCAAACCGCGACGATGCCTGTCGCTCGACGGCAGCCCTTACAGCGCTGGAGGCGCAGGCTGCTGCAGCAAGGCGTCGATCAGCCGGTCCTTCTCGCTCCACTGCTGGTCGGTCCACGCGCTGATGCGCTGGCGGTAGGCCTTGTCACCGATCGGATCGCTGCCCAGCACCTCCGGCGGGATCTCGCGCTGCTGCACGCGCACGGTCACGGCGTCGATGCGGCCGCAGAGCAGGTCCCAGAAGCGCGGCGTACCGTGCGGATAGACGATCGTCACGTCGAGCAGGGCTTCGAATTGCTCGCCCATCGTCGCCAGCGCGATGCCCAGGCCACCGATCTTGGGCTTGAGCAGATGGCGGTACGGGCTGTTCTGTCGCGCGTGCTTGGCCGGTGTGAAGCGGGTGCCCTCGACGAAATTGATGACCGAGGTCGGAATGCGCTTGAACTTCTCGCACGCCTCGCGCGTCGTCTGCAGGTCGCTGCTGCGCGCGCCGTGGCCGCGGCCGCGCTTCATGAACGGGAAGTCCAGTGCCCACCATGCCAGCCCGATCACCGGCACCCAGATCAGTTCGCGTTTGAGGAAGAACTTCAGGAACGGGATGTGGCCGTGGAAGATGCGCTGCAAGACCAGGATGTCGACCCAGCTCTGGTGGTTGCTCGACACCAGGTACCAGCCGCGCGGATGCAGGTCGTCGACGCCCTGGACATCCCAACTCGCGTCGGGGCGCACCGCGGCGATCCAGGCGTTGTTGACCGCGACCCAGGTCGACGCCAGCGCGTTGAGGGCGCGGTCGGCGGCTCGTTGCACACCAGCCATCGGCACCAGCAGTTTCAGCAGCGCTGGCGGCACCAGGCTGGCAGAAACGAGCAATGTGTTCAGGCCGAGCGCAAGGCCGGTCATGGCGCCGCGAAGGCCGGCAGGTAGGCGAGCAAGGTTCACGGGGCGGCAGTGCAACGGCGAATGGGCGGGTGGGGCGCGGCGCGGCACGAGGCCGGCAGCCAGCGGCCATTTTGCGTCACCGGCAGCGCATTGGCGTTTGACAAGCGGTTGCGCGTTCTAGCCGCGCGCAAACAGGCGCTGGGCATGCAGGCCCAGACCCGTGGCCACGCTGGCGAAACGGTCGCCGCGAACCAGCCGCGCGCCAGGGCACAGTGCCGCCAGGCGTTGCACCAGCGGCGCGAGCCCTGTCGAGCCGCCGGTGAGGTACAGCGCCTGGACGGCGCCGCCGGTCAGTCCCGCCTGGTGCAAGGTCTCGCACGCTGCGGCGACCACGCGCTGCAAGTCGCCATCGATCGCATCCATCGCCTGATGCTGTGTCAGCGTGACCGAAAGGTCGCTTTCGATGGCATCCAGTGCCAAGCGCGTCTGTCCGCCGCCGGCGACGTCGATCTTGGCTTGTTCGGCCAGCGCTGCCAACGCATGTCCGAGCCGTTTCCTTACGACCCGCATCAGGCGCTCGTGCAATCGCGTGTCGCCATAGAAGACCTTCATGCGCGCCAGCTCGGCAACGCGCTTGGGTATGTACACCGTGTTGATCAAGTGCCAGGTGGCGAGGTCGAAGTACACCGCGCTCGGCACCTCGCGCGGCGCATGTCGACGCGTGGCGGGGCCCAGGCTCTTGTGGCCGCAGCTGGGCAGGATGCAGGCCAGTTCGATGTGGCGGTCGAAGTCGGTGCCGGCGGCGTGCACACCGTGATTGGCCAGGATGTCGTCGCGCCGCTCGGTGCGCGCGCGGCGCGCAGGCCCGGCCCGGACCAGCGAAAAGTCCGACGTGCCGCCGCCGATGTCGGCCACCAGCACGATCTGCTCCTCGGTGCTGTGCTGCTCGAAGTCGAGCGCGGCGGCGATCGGCTCGTATTGAAAGTGCACCTCGGTAAAGCCGACCGCGCGTGCGGCCGCTTCGAGGGCAGCCTGCGCCCTGGCGTCGCGAGCGGGGTCGTCGTCGACGAAGAACACCGGCCGGCCGAGCACGGCCTGCGTGATCGGTGCGCCCAGGTTCGCCTCGGCATGCCGCTTCAACTGCTGCAGGTAGCCGGCCAGCACCTCGCGGTAACCGACCGCATGGCCGGCGCCGAGATCGGTGCGCTGGTCGAGCAAGGACGATCCGAGGATGCTCTTCATCGAGCGCATCAGGCGGCCCTCGACACCCTCGACATATGCCGCCAGCGCGGCCCGCCCATACACGCGTCGGGGGGGCTGGTGCGGCGCCAGGCCTTCGACGACGTAGAACACCGCGGTCGGCATGGTCGGGTGGCCGGGTTCGATTTCCAGCAGGCGCACCGAAGCGCTCGGCAGGCCTGGTGTTGGCACGGCGATACCGGAGTTGGAAGTGCCGAAGTCGATGGCGCAGTACACGGCAGGTCGGCGTTCGCGGGGCGCGCAGTGTAGCCAAGCGGGCGACGACCCGGCGCTGTCGAGGCCGCGCCGATCCGAGAGCAGACGGCACGTCGTCGCGCGCTAGGGCGACGCCGGCACTTCGGACGCCGTTCTGCTTGCCACGTCGTGGCGGAAGAACGCATCGAGATCGCGTCCGGCAGCCGCGTGGGAGAACTCATCGAACCGGCCCTGCTCGGCAAGCAGTTTGGCCGCGCGCATGAAGCCACCCCAGGCCGCCCGGGCCAGGGCGCCGCCGACGCTGATGCGGCGCACCCCGAGCGCGGCAATGTCCGATACGGTCAGTGGTGCCGCGTGGCCGACCAGCAGATTCACCGGCCTGGGCGCGACGGCCGCGACCACCGCGGCGATGTGTTCGCGCGTGTGGATGCCAGGTGCGTAAAGGCAATCGGCGCCGGCCTGCGCATAGGCCTTGAGCCTGGCGATGGTTTCGTCGATATCGGCCCGCCCGACCAGAAAACACTCGGCACGGCCGACGAGCAAGGCATCACCGCCCGCCTGGTCTATGGCTCGCCGGGCGGCGCGTATGCGCTCGCAGGCCAGGTCGAGCGCATAGAGAGGGCGCGCCGCGTCGCCGGTCGAGTCTTCGATCGACAGCCCGGCCACACCCGCCTCGAGCGCCAGGCGAACACTGACTTCGACCCCCGCCGCGTCGGCCGCGTAGCCGCTTTCGAAGTCGGCGTTGACGGGCAGGTCGGTCGCTGCGACCATGTCGTGCAGGTGGGTCAGCGCCATCTCGCGCGTGATGCCGTTGTCGGGCCGGCCCTGCGACCAGGCAAAGCCGGAGCTCGTCGTGGCCAGCGCCTTGAAGCCCAATCCCTGCAGCATGCGCGCGCTGCCGATGTCCCACGGGTTCGGAATGACGAAACAACCGCTGTCATGCAGGCGGCGGAATGCCTGGCGCTTGGCGGCGACACTGGGACGACTATCGGCCATGTCAATGCACTACGCGCGGCGCAGGTGCTTCGCCAGCGGCGACAGCCAGATCAGGATCGTGACCACGCCCAGCGTGGCCGCGATCGGGCGGCTGAAGAAGGCCAGCACGCTGCCGTCCGACTTGATCAGCGAGGAGACCAGGTTCTCCTCGAGCATGCCGCCCAGCACCACGCCGAGGATCAGCGGCGAGATCGGAAAGCCGTTCTCCTCGAGCAGGTAGGCGACGAGGCCGGCCACCAGCATCACGCCGATGTCGAACGTGGCGTTGTTGATGGCGAAGGCACCGACGACGCAGAACAGCAGGATCACCGGCATCAGGATGTCGCGCGGCACCTTGAGGATGCGCTTGGCCACCTTGATGCACAGGTAGCCCAGCGGCAGCATGATCAGGTTGGCGATGATGAAGAGCAGGAACACGGCATAGATGTTCTGCGGGTTGTTCGTGAACAGCGACGGCCCCGGGTTCATGTTCTTCATGTACAGCACGCCGATCACGATGGCGGTGATCGAGTCGCCCGGGATGCCGAACACCAGCGCCGGTATCCAGGCGCCGGCGAGCGCGCTGTTGTTGGCGGCGCCGCTCTCGACGATGCCCTCGACATGGCCGGTGCCGAACTTCTCGGGCTCCTTGGAGAAGCGCTTGCTCATCGCGTACGACATCCAGGCCGCGATGTCGGCGCCGGCGCCGGGCAGCGCGCCGACCAGCGTGCCGAGCACGCTGCCGCGCAGGATCTGCAGCGGGTACTTCACGGCCAAGCGCCCACATGCCCTTGAACACGTTGCCGACCTTGGCGTCGACGATCAGCGCCGCCGGCGCCGTGTCGACGACGTAGCGGATGATCTCCGACACCGCGAACATGCCGATCATCATCGGCACCAGGCCCAGCCCGCCGAGCAGGTCGGCGTTGCCGAAGGTGAAGCGCGGAAACGCGGCCGGGTTGTTCAGGCCGACGCAGGCCACCAGCAGGCCGCCGAACAGCGTGACCAGGCCCTTCAGCGGCCGGTCGCTGGAAATGAACACCGCGCAGGTCAGCCCCATCAGCACCAGCCAGAAGTACTCGAACGAACTGAACTTGAGCGCGAACTCGGCCAGCGTCGGCGCCGCGATCATCAGCACCGCGGTGCCGAACAGGCCGCCGACGGCCGAGAACACCAGCCCGGCGCCGAGCGCGGTTTCGGCCAGGCCCTTGCGCGTCATGGCGTAGGCCTCGTCGGTGTAGGCCGCCGAGGCCGGCGTGCCGGGCATGCGCAGCAGGCAGCCGGGGATGTCGCCGGAGAAGATCGCCATCGCGGTGGCCGTGACCATCGCCGCGATGGCCGGGATCGGCGCCATGAAGAACGTCACCGGCACCAGCAGCGCGGTGGCCATCGTCGCCGTCAGCCCGGGCACCGCGCCGACGAACAGGCCGAACACCGAGGCCCCCAGCATGACCAGGATGTTGTAGGGCTCGAAGACCAACGAGAAGGCCTGCGCCCACGCACTGCTCATCGCCGTCCTCCGTGATCCGATCACCAGGCGACGCGGCTGCAGCACGCCCCAGGGCAGCGGCACCCGGAGCAGCTTGTAGAAGCAGTAGTGGATCAGCAGCGTCATCACGATGGCCGCGGGGATCGCGCGCGAGGCGCGCACGCGCAGCACCGCCATCAGGCCCCAGAGGTAGACCGCGCCGGTGATGACGAAGCCCAGCCGGTCGACGGCCAGCAGGTAGAGCAGGTTCACGCCGACCAGCACGCCGATGGCCAGCACCTGCGGCCGCGAGGCGAACCAGGCCGGCATCTCGACCCAGGCCGCCGCCGCGGCCCGGCGTTGCGCTCGCGCAGGCCGCGCAGGACCAGCAGCGCGCCGCACACCGCCAGGCCGACCGCGAGCGCCATCGGCAGCGCGCTCGGCCCCACCTTCTGGCTCGGAATGGTCGGGAAGCCCTGCGCGTGAACGAACAGCGCGCCGGCAAACACCACCAGCAGCGCGCCCCAGACGATGTCGTTGAACTTCACCCGCCGCCTACTTGGCGATGCCGACGGCCTTCATCGTTGCGCCGAGGTCGGCATCGGCCTTGGCCATGAACTTGGCGAAATCGTCCGGGCCCTGGTAGAGCACGCCGAAGCCGCGGCTGGCCATGAATTCGGTGTAGTCCTTGCTCGCCGCGATCTTCTTGATGGCGGCCACCAGCTTGTCGGTCGCCTCCGCCGGCAGGCCCTTGGGCGCCGCGATGCCGCGCCAGGCGCCGAGCTTCCAGTCGCTGCCGGTCGCCGCCTTCAGCGTCGGCACGTTGGGGTACAGCGCGGCCGGCGTGTCGCTGCATGATCGCCAGGCTGCGCACCTTGCCGGCGTCGATCAGCGAGCGCGCTTCGGGCAGCGAGCAGGGCACGATCTCGACGCCGCCGGCGACCAGGTCCTGCAGGCCCGGCGCGGCGCCGTTCGACGGCACCCACGGCACCGCTGCCGGGTCGACCTTCAGGTCCTTGAGCATGCCGGCGATGGCCAGGTGCCAGATGCCGCCTTGCCCGGTGCCCGAGGCCTTGAACTTGCCGGGGTTGGCCTTGATGGCCGCGACCAGGTCGTTCACGGTCTTGTACGGCGAGTCGGCGCGCACCTGCAGGCCGGCGGGGTCGATGTTGACCAGGCCGATCGGCGTGTACGACGCGCCGGACAGATCGGTCAGGCCCTGCCAATGCATCATGCTGATCTCGACCGTGATCAGGCCGATGGTGTAGCCGTCGGGCGCCGCGGTGGCGATGGCCTGGTGGCCGACCACGCCGCTGCCGCCGGTGCGATTGACCACGTTGATCGGCTGCCCGAGTTCCTTCTCCAGCAGCGAGCCGATGATGCGCGCGGTGGCATCGGTGCCGCCGCCGGCGCCCCAGGGCACGATCAGCGTGATCGGCCGATCCGGCCAGGCGGCTTGCACCGAAACGGCCGCGACGCTCAGGGCGATGGCGGCCAGCGAGCCGATGAATGTCTTGCGTTGCATGATGGGTGTGTTCCTCGGTAATGGGTTGGTGCCGGGTCGACCTTCGACTGTGCCCGCCCGCCATGCGCGGTGCCACCGGGGCTGACCCCTAGAGGTCGGCAGCGCGGCAACAGCTGCGTTCGAAGGCACAACCGCGCGGCCCAGCAGCCATCGCGCGGGCAGCCTTACTTCGCCGCGAGTGCCTTCTCCACCGCCGCCACCAGTGTTGCGCTGCCCGGCGTGGTCTCGCTGTCGTAGCTGGCCACCGGCTCTGCCCTGGCGGTCGATCAGGTACTTGTGGAAGTTCCAGCCCGGCGCCGTGCCGGTGGCCTTGGTCAGGGCGGTGAATAGCGGGTTCGCGTCCTTGCCCTTGACCGTGCTCTTGCCGAACATCGGGAAGCGCACGCCGTAGGTGTTGAAGCAGAAGTCGGCGATCTGCCTGCTGTCGCCCGGCTCCTGCTGGCCGAAATCGTTGGTCGGGAAGCCCAGCACCACCAGGCCGCGCGGTGCGTACTTGGCGTGCAGTGCTTCCAGGCCTTCGTACTGCGGCGTGTAGCTGCAAAAACTCGCGGTGTTGACCACCAGCAGCACCTTGCCCGCGTACTGGCACAGCGACTGCGGCTTCTCGTCCTGCAGGCGCGGAAACGTCTGCTGCAGCAGGGCCGGGCAGCCCGCGCCCGGCGCCGCACGGGTCTGCGCGCGGGCGGCAATCGGTGCTGTCAGAACGATCAGGGCCGACACGATGGCAGCCAGTACGGCAGCCGGCTTGAACGTGCGCATGTGGAATCCTCGGTCCTGCCGTGACGGGCCGATGCTATAGGAGCCGCCCACCGCGCTCGCAGCGTGGGTCGGGCCCGTAGCTCGCGTCCTCGACGATGCCTGCGGGCGTGAGGCCGACATGGAACAGGAGGCAGAAGGGCCCGACGAAGCGATAGGTCCAGACCGTCTGGCTGTGGTACCGCACGCCCCAGACTTCGGTCGGCTCGCCGAGTTGCTGCAGCACCTGCTCCCGCGTCCAGCCCGGGCTGACAAGGGCAAAGTGGATTTCGTCGAGCACGTTCTCCCAGCGCTGCAGGCGGCCCTGTGCGTCGAACGCCAGCAGGTAGGTCTGTCTGCCGATGGGATACAGGAGATTGCGGCCGCCGTCGGACGTCACATGCTCGTACCCGGGCGGGCCCAGTCGTTGGCGCACGTCGTCGATCCCGTCACCGACTCGCAGCGAGTAGGGCAGAGCGCAGCCACCCGCCGCGACCAACCAGCAGCACATGAATGCCGCAGCAGCGAAGGATCCGATTCGGCCCATGGCTCCTCCATTCACACGACCGCCCGGCGCCCGGGTCGGTGCTTGACGGCGCCGCCAGCACGATAGCGCAGTCCACCGCGCCGTGCACCTTGTCGGTGGCCGATCAGCGTCGCAGACTGCGAGTGCAGCCGTTGAAGCGCCGTCCTGCTCGATCGCAGCACAGCCGGGCTGTTGCCAACGGTCGTGCCAGCTTTACGATCCGCCAACACTGGCGCCGAGTGCCGAGCGTACGATGTGCGCATGGGCCCGTTGCGGGTCCCAAGCCGAAGCGATTGGATGACCATGAAGACCATTGCCCTTGTTTCGACGCTGGCCCTGACTGCAATGGCGGCGGCGGGATCGGGCCAGGCGCAAACGCCATCGGGCGTTCGGCCCTATGCACAAAGTGCGCCGCCGGTCTCCTCCTCGGGTGCCGATCGCGGTACCGTCATCTCGGTCACGCCCATCGTGCAGCAGGTGGTCGTCCCGCGCCAGGTCTGCTACGACGAGCAGGTGGCGGTTCAACGCCCGCCATCGGGCGCGGGGGCCTTGTTCGGTGCGATCGCGGGCGGCGCGGTGGGCCACGCCATCGGGTCGGGCGCCGGGCAGGCCGCTGCCACCGCGATCGGTGCGTTCAGCGGCGCCGTGGTCGGCAACAACGTCGAGGCCGTCGGGCAGCCGGCGCAGCTGCAGACCACGCGGCGCTGCACGACGCAGAACGCATACGAGGACCGGACGACGGCGTACAACGTCGTCTACGAGTACGCGGGCCGACAGTACACGGCGCAGATGCGTCAGGACCCCGGCCCGTACGTTCAGGTGCAGGTGCAGGTCGCGCCGGTGGGCGCGATGGCGCAGCCGCCATATCCCGCGCCGGCCGTGTCGCCGCCGCAGCCGGTCTATGTCGAGCGCCCGGCCTACCAGGCTTACCCGGAGCCGGCATATCAGACCTACCCGGCGCCTGGCCCCGCGGTATTACTACGGAACCGGCCCCGCGTACTACTACGGACCGGGCTATGCGCCGCTCGGGCTGGGCCTGGCGGTCGGTGCGCTCATCGGTTACGGCGCGCACTACGGATACGGCGGTTACTACGGCCGCGGCTGGCGCGGCGGCCACGGGCACTGAGCGCAAGGGCGAGCAGACCTTCGATGCGCCACTTGGTCGCCTCCGTCGAGCAGCGCGTTGCGGCCATCGAAGCCGTGCTCGACGAGCTCGGCATGAAGCCCGGCGAGTTCGTCGATCAGGCAACGCAGCTTGCCGACGAGAAGTGGGTGCCGCAGAACGGCGCGAGGGTGGTCGCCAAGGCCTGGACCGACGCAGCCTTTCGCCGGCGCCTGTTGGACAACGGCATCGCCGCGGTGGCCGAACTCGGCATCGAGATGCCACGCCACCACCGGCACCTGGTCGTGCTCGAGAACACGCCGACGCTGCACAACGTGATCTGCTGCACCCTGTGCTCGTGCACGGCCTTCACCGTCATCGGCCTGCCGCCCGACTGGTACAAGGACCTCGAATACCGGGCCCGCGTGGTGCGCGAATCGCGAACGGTGCTGAAGGAAATGGGCCTCGACCTGGCGCCCGAGATCGAGATCCGCGTCTGGGACACCACGGCCGACACGCGCTACATGGTGCTGCCGGTGCAGCCGCCCGAGACCGTCGGCTGGCCGGAAGAACGCTTGGCCGCGATCGTGACCAAGGATTCGATGATCGGCGTCGCACGCCTGTAGCCGCCACTGGAACAGGCGCAGCGATGGACGGCATTCACGATCTCGGCGGCAAGCAGGGCTTCGGCCGCGTGCGCCACTCGCCCGCTGCGCCCGTGTTCCATGCGCCGTGGGAGAAGCGGGCCAACGCGCTGTATTCACTCGCGGTCAGGCTCGGCATCTTCAACATGGACGAGTACCGCCATGCCATCGAGCGCATGGAGCCGCGCCACTACATGGCGGCCAGCTACTACGAGCGCACGCTGACGAGCCTGGCGACGCTGTGCGTGGAGAAGGGCCTCGTCACGCGGGAGGAACTCGAGCGCCGCGCCGGGGGCGTGTTCCCGCTGGCCCTGCCCAGCGCGCCCGGCCGCTCGAACGCGCCACTGCGCGAGCGCTTCAAGCCCGGCGACCGCGTCAGGGTGCGGCTCGACCACGTGCCCGGCCACGTGCGCATGCCGGCCTACATTCGCGGCAAGCAGGGCGTGGTCGTCAGCGAATCGCCACCCTATCCCTTCCCCGACGCCCACGCGCACGGCGTGCAGGCCGCCGACGAGCCGACCTTCGATGTGCGTTTCACGACCGCGGAGCTCTGGCCCGACGCGGCCGACAAGGCCCTGGTGCATGTCGCTGTCTTCCAGAGTTACCTGGAACGCGCGTCACCAGGCGGCTCATTAAGTCGCGATAAGGATGCGGCTGAAGCCGCAGCCAGGCGCGCAGGGATTGATCGGCCTCAAGCCACGGCGCACTGCGGGGTTTCACCCTCTTGCGCCCGACATAAGTCAGTAACAACATCCGTTCCCCGCTCGGCAGTACAAGCGACTGCACTCTCGGGTCGCCCCGGCCGGCGCGCTGTGGAGCACGGATATGCATTGGACGACACCGAAGGTCAGGGCACCGCAGTTGCGCACCTGCTGGCAGGCCGAAAACATCACGGTGACCCGCGGCGACGAATCGATCGATCGCCTGCCTGCCGACGAGATCGAACGCGTGACGCTGGTCCACATCGGTGCCGGCGAGTCGCCGATCGAGGTTCACTCGGCCATCTTCGAACTGCCGGGCCGCGTCGTGGTGCTCGGCGCGCAATGCGGTATTGCCGGCCGCGTGCTGTTCGAGCGCCAGGCCTATTGGTCGCAGCGCAACTGCATCTACTGGGTCAATCACCGGCGCGTGTCGTGGCCGGCGGTCGAAGGCGAATCACGCTGGCTGTTTGCGCGCCAGGTGCCGCCGTATCAACAATTGACGCCCGCGCAGGCCGACGCGCTCTTCCAGCGCTCGGACGTCACCGGCCCGCAGACCTGGGACCAGCGCAAACAATATCGCTTCGAGCGCCAGCGTCCGTTCGGTGGCCGCCAGGTCGGCGCGACGCAGGTGCAGGGCAGTCTGACGACTTGACGCGCGGCTTCAAGCGTCGCCGCGAAGCCGCAGCGTCATGCCCAGCGCCGGGATCTGGCCGTCGTAGTAGCCGGGCACCAGTTTCGTCTCGGTGAAGCCGAGCCGCCGGTAGAAGGACAGCGCGGCGCCGTTGTCGGCGCGCAGTTCGAGCCGGATCGAAGCCATGCCGGCCACGCGCGCCGACGCGAGTTGCCATTCGATCAGGCGCCGGCCGATACCCCGCTGCCATTGCAGCGGCTGCACGCAAAGCAGCACCAGGTGCGCATGCTCGTCGCCGAACTGCATGACGGCAAAGCCCTGGAGGCCCGCCCCATCGTGGGCCACCAGTGCCGCCGTGTCGGCGTCGCGCATCAGGCTCGTGATGCGCTGCGGCGTGTAGCGCCAGCCAAGTCCGGCCTCGATCAGCGTGCGCGACATCTCGGCCATCGCCCGCGCTTCCTGCTCGAGGGCCGGGCGCAGCATCACGTCGCAGGGGTGTTTCACGGTTCAGGCGAACGACGGCACGGTGCGGCGATTCTGGCACCGCGCCGGGCCGCGCGATGCCGGCGCGGCAGGCCCATCCGGCCGTCGGTGTGAACGGCAACCGGGTGGCGGCGTATTCTTCACGCCGCCCACCGCACCCGCCGCACCCCATGCACCGACTGCGCGCCGACCGCCGCCACCTGTTGCGCCTGGCCGCCGCCGCGGCCGGCACGCTGTGGTTGCCGCGCAGCGCCTGGAGCCAGCCACGCATTACCGACAACCCCTTCACGCTGGGCGTGGCCAGCGGCTCGCCGCTGCCGGGCAGCGTGGTGCTGTGGACGCGGCTCGTCAGCACCGGCCTGTTCGGCGGCTCGAACCTGCCCGACGCGGCGATCACCGTGCGCTGGGAAGTCGCGCACGACGCGGCCTTTGCGCGTGTCGTGCAGAAGGGCCAGGCCCAGGCGCTGCCGGAACTGGGCCACAGCGTGCATGTGCAGGCCGAGGGGCTGGACAGCGGCCGCGGCTACTTCTATCGCTTCATGGCCGGCGGCGACGCCAACCAATGGGTCAGTGCGACCGGCCACACCAGCACCTTGCCCGCGCCCGATGCCCGGCCCGCGAACCTGCGCCTGGCCTATGCCTCGTGCCAGCGCTGGGAGCATGGCTACTTCAGCGCCTGGCGCCACGTGGTGGCCGACGCCCCGGACGCGGTGGTCTTCCTCGGCGACTACATCTACGAATACCCCGGCGCCCTCAACGCCGTGCGCGCGGGCACCGGCACCTGGGCGCTGACGCTCGACGATTACCGCAAGCGCTACGCGCTGTACAAGGGCGATGCCGACCTGCAGGCCGCGCATGCCGCCTGCCCCTGGTTCGTGGTCTGGGACGACCACGAAGTGCAGAACGACTACGCGGGCCTGTCCCCCGGCGACAGCGGCCCGCCGGTGGCCGATTTCGCGGCCCGCCGTGCCGCGGCGTACCAGGCCTATTACGAGCACATGCCGCTGCGCGCGAGCGTGCTCACGCGCGGATTGACCGGGCTGGCCAGCGGCGCCGAGATGCGCATCTACGGCGAGGCGCGCTTCGGTCAACTGGCCGCGTTGTACCTGCTCGACGCGCGGCAGTACCGCAGCCCACAGGCCTGCACGCGCGGCGGCAAGCCCGGCTCGAGCAACGTCGACCCCGCCACCTGTGCCGCCTGGACGGATCCGGCGCGCACGATGCTCGGCGTCGAGCAGGAGCGCTGGCTGGACGATCGTTTGCGCGCCAATGCCGGCACGGGCGGATGGAACCTGCTCGGCCAGAGCACGCTGTTCGGGCCGCGCGACTTCAAGCCCGGCGCAGGGGCCGTGTTCTGGAACGACGGCTGGGACGGCTACGCCCCCGCCCGCCGGCGGCTGGTCGACGCACTGCAACGGCACCGCGTGGCCAACCCGGTCTTGCTCGGCGGCGACGTGCACGAGAACTGGGTCGGCCATGTGCTGGCCGACTATGCCGACCCATCCAGCCCGAGCGTCGGCGTGGAGTTCTGCGGCACCGGCATCACCTCGCGTTCGGGCGGCAACGCCAGGATCGCCGAACTGCTGGCCGAGAACCCGCACTTCGTCTATGCCGACGCCGAGCGCAAGGGTTACGGCATCGTCGACATCGCGCCGCAGCAGGCCGGCGTGTCGTTGCGCGTGGTCAGCGACGTGACAGCCAGGCAAACCGACGTCCAGACGCTGGCGAGGTTCGCCGTGCAGGCCGGCAAGCCGAGGGTCGAGCGTGTCTGATCGAATGCAACGCGCGCACGGGACCGGCGACGCCACCGGCACGGCCGCCGAGACTGGGCAGCGCGCGCACGTGAAGCCCGCCACGGTCATGCTGACCCACAGCCCGAGCGCATTGGCCAACTATTACGGCGCGCGCGCACTGGCCGCGCTCGAAGCCGTGGCGCAGGTTCGGCGCAACACCAGCGAAGTGCCGTGGACGATCGACGCACTGGCCGCTGCGGCCGCGGATTGCGACATCATCGTCAGCGACCGCCGCGCCGAGGGCAGCGCCGACCTGCTGTCGCGCCTGCCCCGGCTGGTGGCCTTTTGTCGCTGCGCGGTCGACATCCGCAACGTCGATGTCGCCGCGGCCAGCGCGCAGGGCATCCTGGTCACGCAGGCCAGCGCCGGGTTCATGACCTCGGTCGCCGAATGGGTGCTCGGCGTGATGATCGACCTCAGCCGCCATCTCAGCGCGGCGGTGCTGCAGTACCGCGCCGGCGCGCAGCCGCCCGCGCGGATGGGCCGCGAATTGCGTGGCGCCACGCTCGGCCTGATCGGCTACGGTCAGATCGGCCGCCAGCTAGCCGACGTGGCACTCGCGCTGGGCATGCGCGTCGTCGTCTGCGACCCCTATGCCCGCGTGGTGCATCCGGCGCTGAGCCAGCTGCCGCTGCCCGAGCTGCTCGCCGCGGCCGACCATGTGGTTTGCCTGGCCGGCGCGACCGCCGAGACCGAGAACCTGATGGACGCCGCGGCGTTCGCGGCGATGAAGCCGAGCGCCTTCTTCATCAACGCCTCGCGCGGCAACCTGGTCGACGAAGCCGCATTGCTGCAGGCGCTGGATGGCGGCGTCATCGCCGGCTGTGCGCTCGACGTCGGCCGCGCGCCCGACCAGATGCCGAGCCCGGCGTTGGCACGCCACCCGCACGTGATCGCCACGCCGCACATCGGTGGCCTGACGCCGCAAGCGATCGAGCATCAGGCGATGGAGACCGTGCGCCAGGTGAGCGACATCGTGCACGGCCGCGTGCCGCAAGGGGCGGTGAACGCGGCCAGCGCGAGCCGCCTGCGGGCCTTCATCGGCCGATCATAGAAAACGAGGTCACGATGCCCACCGCCACACCGCACGGCGTATGCGATTGCCATGTGCACATCTACGAGGACCGTTTTGCGCTGGCCGCCAGCGCCACCTTCAAGCCGCCGCACGCACCGGTGTCGGCGTATCGGCAGGTGCAGCGCGCGCTCGGCCTGCAGCGCGTGGTGCTGGTGCAGCCCACCGGTTACGGCTTCGACAACGCCTGCCTGCTCGATGCGCTGGCGCAACTCGGCGACGGCGCCATCGGCGTGGCGGTGGTACCGCCCGACGTCAGCGACGCCGAACTGCGGCGCCTGCACGCCGCCGGTGTGCGCGGCGTGCGCTACATGATGCTGGGCGCCGGCCCTCTCTTGCCGTGGGACACGCTGCAGGCGATGGCCACGCGCATCGCGCCGCTGGGTTGGCACATCGATCTGCAATTCGACGGCCGCGAAACGCCGCAACGCAAGGCCTTGATCGACCGCCTGCCCGGCACGGTGGTGATCGACCACATCGGCCGCTTCGTCGAACCGGTGCCGGTGCACGACGGCGCGTTCAAGGCCCTGCAATCGGTGCTCGACCACGATCGGCGCTGGGTCAAGCTGTCGGCGCCGTACGAAACCTCGAAGGTCGGGCCGCCGCATTACGACGACGTGGCGCCGCTGGCGCGGGCCCTGGCACGTTCGCACCCGCAGCGCTGCCTGTGGGCCAGCAACTGGCCGCACCCGAACCGCGTGCCGCTGCCGGCCGATGCCGACATGCTGGCGCTGCTCACCGACTGGGTGCCCGACGCGGCCGCGCGCCGGCGCATCCTCGTCGACAACGCCGCGCTGGCCTACGCCTTCTAGCACGCATCGACGGCGGTGGCGCCGCGGCGCTACTACAGCAGGGGCTGCAATGTCTGCGCTGCCTCGCGCAGCAGTGGCAGCAGCTTGTCGACCATCTGCACCTCCGATGCGCTGGCCGAGGGCGCGGTGACGCTCATCGCACCCTTGCACTGGCCCTTGCGGTCGATCAGCGCGACCGCGATGCCGCTCAGGCCCGGGTCGAGTTGCTGCCGCGTGGCCCAGTAGCCCTGTTCGCGCGCCTGGCGCACCTCGGCCCGAAAGCGCAACCTTGCTGGTCACGGTGTGGGCGGTGAAGGAGACGAAGTCGTGGGCCTTGATCCAGGCATTGATCTCGTCGTCGCTGCGGGCGGCCAGTGCGACCACGCCGGGCGTGACCACATGCGCCGGCACGCGCACGCCCACCTGGTAGCCGATCGAGACCCAGCGCGGCGGGCTGCTGCGCGCCAGGTAGACCACTTCGTGGCCGTCGAGCACGCTGACATTGACGGTCTCGCCGCACTGCATCGACACGCGCTGGATGAAGGGCTGCACCAGGCGCGGCAGCCGCGCCGCGCCGAGGTAGCTCTGGCCCAGCCGCAGCACGCGCGGCGCGAGCCAGAACTGCTTGCCATCGCTGGCGGCGTAGCCGAAGTGGACCAGGCTGAGCAGGTGCCGCCGTGCGGCGGTGCGCGTGATGCCGGCCAGCGCCGCGGCTTCGCTGGCCGTCAGGCGCGGGTGGTCGTCGTCGAAGGCCTCGATCACGCGCAGGCCCTTGCCCAGGCCTTCGATCAGGTCCTTCGGGTTGATCGCGGCGGCGGAGACGGCACTCATAGGGCTAACCCTCGAAGCAGACGATGATCGCGCAAGTATGCGCGATTATCGCGCAATGCACGAGGGAAACGTCTTGCCGCTGCGCGCGCCGCTTCCTATCCTGCCGGCCATGCACATCAGCGGCACGACGCGCGTCTTCCTGATCCTGGGCGACCCTGTCGCGCAGGTGCGCGCGCCCGAGACCTTCAACCACCTGTTCGCGCGCCACGGCGTCGACGCGGTGCTGGTGCCCGCCCTGGTGGCGCCGCGCGACTTCGCGGCCTTCGTTCGCCACGCCTTCACCGCCCGCAACATCGACGGCCTGATGCTGACGATCCCGCACAAGACGGCGATGCTGGCGCTGCTCGACCGCTGCGACCGCGCAGGCACGATCGCGCAGGCCGTCAACGCTGCGCGGCGCAACGCCGACGGCACGATCGACGGTGCGTTGTTCGACGGTATCGGCTTCGTCAAGGGGCTCGACCACCTGGGCATCGCGGCCCGCGGCGCGCGCGTGCTGGTGGTCGGTGCCGGTGGCGGCGGCGTGGCCATCGCCGTCGCGCTGGCCGAACGCGGCGTGGCCAGGCTCGCGCTGTACGACGTCGACGCCGAGCGCAGCGCCGCCGTGGCCGCACGCCTGCGCGGCGTCTGGCCGGCGATCGACATCGTCGCCGCCGCAACGCCCGACCCGGCCGGCTTCGACCTCGTCGTCAACGCCACGCCGCTGGGCCTGAACGCCGACGACCCCTTGCCGTTCGATCCCGCGCGCCTGGACGCCGGCGCGGCGGTGGTCGACATCCTGATGAAGAAGCAGCCCACGCCGCTGCTGCGCGCCTGCCAGGCCCGCGGCATCCGCGCGCACCCGGGCTTCGAAATGATGATCCAGCAGGCACCCGAGTACCTCGAGTTCCTCGGCCTGCACGAGCTGGCGCGCACGGTGGCCGGGGATTCGTCCGAATTGCGCCGCCTGATGCAAGCCCTATAAAGTCGCCCCCCTGCCTTTTCACGCCAGACCCACCATCGCAAACCGAGGATTGCACATGACCACCACCCGCCGCACCCTGATCCAAACCGCCTGCGCGCTGGCCTTCGCCTTGCCCGCCATGGCCCAGGCGCAGGCCATCAAGATCGCCGGCCTGTACGAACTGTCGGGGGCCGGCGCCACCTCGGGCACCAACTTCCGCGACGGCGTCGCGCTGGCGGTCAAGGAGATCAATGCCGCCGGCGGCATCATGGGCCACAAGATCGAGAGTTCGATCGCCGACACGCAATCCAACCCCGGCGTGTCCAAGGGCCTGGCCACCAAGGCGGTCGACGACAACGTGTTCGCCGTCTTCGGCCCGGTGTTCTCGGGCTCGATCATGGTCAGCATGGCCGAGACGCGGCGCGCGGAGATTCCCAACTTCACCGGCGGCGAGGCCGCGGCGATCACCAAGCAAGGCAACCCGTACATCTTCCGCACCAGCTTCACGCAGGAGACGGCGATGCCCAAGGTGGCACGCTACCTCGCCAACGGGCTGAAGGCCAAGAACGTGGCGGTGCTGTTCGTCAACAACGACTTCGGCAAGGGCGGCCGCGATGCGATCACCAAGGCGCTGACCGATGTCGGCGTCAAGGTGGTGGCCGACATCTCCACCGATTCGGGCCAGATCGACTTCTCCGCCCCGGTACTGAAGGCCAAGTCGCTCAACGCCGACGCACTGTTTGCCTATACCAACGAGGAAGAGTCGGCACGCCTGTTGCGCGAGTTGCGCAAGCAGGGCTACAACAAGCCGGTGGTCGGCGAGACCACGCTGACCGGCCAGAAGGTGATCGAGCTGGCTGGCGAATCCGCCAACGGCGCGGTGGCGCATGTGGGCCTGACCATCGATGCACCCAACCCGCTGATGCTCAAGTTCAAGGCCAAGTTCTACCAGGAGTACAAGTACTTCTGCGACCACAACGGCATCAAGGGCTACACCGGCGTGTACATGCTCAAGGCGGCGATCGAGAAGGTCGGCAAGCTCGACCGCAAGGCCGTCGCCGCCGCGCTGCATGGCATGAGCCTGAAGGCCGCAACCTATCCTGGCGTGATCCTCGACGTGGCGATCGACGCCAACGGCGATCTCGACCGCGAGAGCTACATGGTCGAGGTCAAGGACGGCAAGCAGGTGGTCAAGGAAGTGCTGCCGGCGCTGGGCAAGAAGTAAACCCAACGTTGGTCTGAGGCCCGAGGCCATGACGGACTTCTTCCAGCTCGTCTTCTCGGGCTTTGCCACCGGCAGCATCTACGCGCTGGCGGCCCTGGGCTTCACGCTGCTGTGGCAAGCCTCGGGCACGATCAACTTCGCGCAGGGCGAGTTCGTGATGCTGCCGGCGTTCCTGATGCTGGGCCTGATGGCGGCGGGCCTGCCGCTGCCGCTGGCCTTCGTGCTGACCTGCGTGGTGGCTGTGGTCGTGCTCGGCTGGGCCTTCAAGCGCGGCATCGCCGATCCGCTGCTGCGCTTCGGGCTGATGCCGATCGTGGTGGCCACCATCGGCCTGGCGATCGCCGCACGCAACGGCATGCGCGCGGGCTACAGCGCGCTGGCCCATCCGTTTCCCAGCCTGTTTCCCGACCAGATCGTCAACATCGCCGGCGTGACCATCACCGTGGCCGATGTCTATACCCTGGTGCTGGCACTGGCCCTGGTGCTGGCCACCCAGGCCTTTCTGGCCCGGACGGTCACCGGCCGCGCGATGCAGGCGGTGGCGCAGAACGCGGAGAGCGCCACCGTACTGGGCATCAACGTGCCGCGCATGATCTTCTACACCTTCGCCATCAATGCGGTGCTGGCCTGTGCGACCGCCCTGCTGATCACGCCGACCTACCTGGCCAAGTTCGACATGGGCGAGTCGCTCGGCACCAAGGCGTTCTTCGCCGCCATCATCGGCGGCTTCAACAACAGCCGCGGCGCGCTGCTGGGCGGCATCATCGTCGGCGTGGCCGAGAACCTGGCTGCGGCCTACATCTCGCCGGCGTACAAGGACGCCGTCGCGCTGGTGATCTTCATGGCCGTGATCCTGTTCAAGCCGCAGGGCCTGCTGGGCAAGAAAGTCGAGCGCAAGGTCTGAAGATGAGAAAGGCCAGCCTCATTGCCGCGGCCATCCTGCTGGCCTTGCTGATCGCAGTGCCGCCGCTGCTCAAGGGCTACGGCATTTACTTGATCGCACGCTGCCTGGTCTTCGTGATCGCCATCATGGGGTTGAACCTGACCATCGGCTACGCCGGTCAGAAGTCGCTCGGCCATGCCGCGTTCTTCGGCGTCGGCGCCTACACCGTGGCGATCCTGCTCAAGGCCGGGCTCAGCTTCTGGCTCGGCCTGCCACTGGCCATGCTCGGGTGTTTCGCAATCGGGCTGGTGCTGGGCTTTCCGGCGCTGCGCGTGCAGACCATCTACCTGGCGTTTGCCACGCTCGGCTTCAACACCGCGATCTGGCTGGTGATGCGCAACGAGGAATGGCTGACCGGCGGCACCTTCGGCATCAACAACATCGCGCGTCCGGGCCTGTTCGGCATCGATCTGAACGGCAACCTGGCCTATTACTACTTCGTGCTGGGAGTGACGATCATCATGGGCCTGCTGCTGTGGCAGCTGTTGTCGTCGCCCTGGGGCAAGGCCTTCACCGCGCTGCGCGACAACCCGATCCGCGCCGAGAGCCTGGGCGTCGACATCCAGGCCTACACGCTGCTGTCGTTCGCCATCGGCGCGGTCTACGCCGGTGTGGCGGGTGCGCTGTACGGGCCGCTGGTCGAGTTCATCGAGCCTTCGATGTTCTCGGTCGGCGAATCGATCATGATGTACCTGATGGTCGTCGTCGGTGGCGCCGGCTATCTGTTCGGCCCGCTGCTCGGCGCCGTCGTCGGCGTGCTGGTGCCGGAGTGGCTGCGTGACGTGCCGTACGCGCGGGACTGGTACCTGCCGCTGTTCGGCGTGGTCGTCGTGATGCTGATGCTGTGGCTGCCCGACGGATTGCTTTCGATCCCCGACCGTATCAAGGCCCGCCGCCAGGCACGGCTGGCCGCGGCCGAGCGCACGGCCGCGGCGGCCAAGCTCGGAGCGCCGTCGTGAGCGCGCCGCTGCTCAAGGTCACCGACCTGCGAAAGGCCTATGGCGCGATCCAGGCCGTCGCCGGCGTGTCGTTCGAAGTCCAGCCGGGCGAGATCTTCGGCGTCATCGGCCCCAACGGCTCGGGCAAGACGACGATGTTCAACAGCGTGCTCGGCCAGATCGACCCCGACGCCGGCAAGATCGAATTGAACGGCCACGACATCACCGGCAAGAGCCCGATGCAGCTCAACCAGCTGGGCGTCGGCCGCACTTTCCAGACGCTGCAGGTGTTCGGCAAGATGAGCGTGCGCGACAACCTGCTGGTGGCGGCGCAGGAGCATGTCGGCTCGATGTGGAGCCGCATGTTCGCGCCCGGTGACTCCGGCCTCGGCGCCAAGGCCGACGCGCTGATCGACCAGTTCCGCATCCGCCACGTGGCCGAGAAGAAGGCCGGCGAGCTGAGCTACGGCCAGCAAAAGCTGGTCGATATCGCGATGGCCTTCATGAGCGAGCCCGACCTGGTGCTGCTCGACGAGCCCTGCGCCGGCGTCAACCCGAGCCTGGTCGGCGGCATCAGCACGTTGCTCAAGGAGCTGAACAAGACGCGGCGCCCTGACGGCAAGCACAGCTCGTTCGTGGTCATCGAACACAACATGGATTTCGTGATGGACCTGTGCCACCGCATCCTGGTGATGGTCGAGGGCCGTGTCATGGCCATCGGCACGCCGGCCGAGATCCGCGCCAACAAGCAGGTGCTCGATGCCTATCTGGGGAATTGAGCATGAGTGACGTGGCGATCGAGTTCGACGACGTGATCGCCGGCTACGGCGAATTCATGATCCTGAACAACCTGAGCTTCAAGGCCCGGCACGGCAAGATCACGCTGCTGCTGGGACCCAACGGCGCGGGCAAGAGCACGGTGCTGAAGACCCTGTTCGGCCTGCTCAAGGTGCGCAACGGCCGCATCCGGCTCGAGGGCCGCGACATCACCGGCGCCACGGCCAAGGAGCTGCTCACGCAACACGGCATCGCCTTCGTGCCGCAGGGCCGCAACCTGTTCGGCCAACTGAGCGTGACCGAGAACCTCGAGCTCGGTGGCATCACGCTGGGCATGAAGACCACGCACGAGCGCATCCCGGAGATCCTCGAGCTGTTCCCGCGCCTGAAGGAGCGGCTGCACAGCGCTGCTTCGACGCTGTCGGGCGGCGAACAAAAACAGCTCGAAGTCGGCCGCGCATTGCTGCTGCGGCCCAAGGTGCTGCTCATCGACGAGCCGTCGATCGGCCTCTCGCCGCTGGTGGTGCAGGACGTGTTCCACCTGCTGCGCAAGCTGGCCGACGCCGGCACCACGATCCTGATGGTCGAGCAGAACGTGAAGAGCGCCTTGAAGGCCGCCGACGAGGCGATCGCACTCGAATCGGGCCGGCTGGTGCTGCACCGGCGCGCCGACGAGCTGCTCGCCGACCCGGACATCGAGCGCCTGTTCCTCGGCGGTGCGCACGCGGCAGTCAGCGGCACCTGAGCCGGGAATGGATTTTTCGCTCAGCGACGAGCAGCGGCTGCTGGTCGACACCGTGCGCCGCTTCGTGCAGCGCGAACTCGCGCCGTTCGAAGACGCGGTCGAAGCCAGTGGCACGCTGGCGCCCGAGGCGGCCGCGGCGATCCATGCCAAGGCCAAGGCGCTGGGTCTGTATGCGATGAACATTCCGGCCGAGCATGGCGGCGGTGGCCTCTCGGCGCTGGACACCATGCTCTGCGAGGAGCAATTCGGCCACACCACCGACATCCTGATCCGGCGCGCCTTCGGCAACGTCTACGAGGCGCTGCTGGCCTGCCGCGGCGAGCAGGTCGAGCGCTGGCTGCGGCCGACGGTGCGCGGCGAGCGCGTCTGCTCGATCGCCATCACCGAGGCCGGCGCGGGCTCGGACGCCGCCGGCATCGCCAGCCGCGCCACGTTGCAGGGCGACGGCTCGTGGCGGCTGTCGGGCAGCAAGCACTTCATCAGCGACGGCCTGGTGTCGGACTTCTTCCTCGTCTCGGCCGTCACCGGCGAGGCCGGCGGGCGCAAGGAGATCTCGCTGTTCCTGCTCGACAAGGGCCTGCCGGGCTTCGAGATCGGCCGCGACCAGCCGATGATGGGCCTGCGTGGCACCAGCCATGTCGAGTTGTGGTTCAACGACGTGGCGCTGACGTCCGAATGCCTGCTCGGCGAGCGCGGCACCGGCTTTCGGCTGGCGATGGAGGTGCTCGGCCGCGTGCGCCTGGCGCAGGTGGCGGCGCGCGCGGTCGGCAAGGCCAGCCATGTGCTGGAACGCACGCTGGCCTACGCCCAGCAGCGCAAGCAGTTCGGCCGCGCGATCGGCGAGTTCCAGCTGGTGCAGCAGATGCTGGCCGACAGCGCGATCGAGATCAATGCCGCGCGCTGGATGGTGCTGCACGCCGCCTGGCTGCTCGACCAGGGCGAGAGCCACGCCGCGGCGGCGCGCGACGCGATCGCGATGGTCAAGGTGCAGGCTGCCGAGACCCTGGGCCGCGTCGTCGACCGCGCGGTGCAGGTGTTCGGCGGCATGGGCTTTTGCAAGGACCTGCCGGTCGAGCGCTGGTACCGCGATGCGCGCATCTACCGCATCTTCGACGGCACCTCCGAAATCCACCGCGGCGTGATCGCACGCGGGCTGGTGCGGCGCGGGGCGGCGGTGTTCGAGCTGGATCGCTGAGCGCCCGCGTCGGTCCGTCGCGGTTGTGCGCGGGCCCGGCCGCGAGCCGCCGCCGCGCCACCTATCATGTGCGCATGCCCGCGCCGATCCTGCACCATGCCATGCCCGCCGAACTGGCCGGCGCCGCGCGCCACCTCGTCGCCGGCTGGTGGGGCATCGTTCGCCTCGGCGCGCTGCTGCTCGACATGGCGCTGTCGCGCGCGACCTACTCGCGCGAGACCTGGCGCCGCCTGGCGCTGCACATCGTGCAGGACGCGGGCCCGATGCTGGCCGGCTTCACGGCCCTGACCACGCTGATCAGCCTGATCCTGATCCGCATCGTGATCGTCACCGCGCTCAGCTACGGCCTGACGCAGTACGCGCTCGAGATGGTCGTGCGCGTGCTGGTGCTCGAGCTGATCCCGTTGACGGCGGCGCTGTTCGCCGCGCTGCGTTGCACGATCCCGAACGCCGTCGAGGTGATCACGCTGCGTGCGCGCGGTCACTGGGGGAATTCGGCCGATGCGGTGGCCGAGACGCTGCGCCGCGAGGTCCTGCCGCGCATGGTGTCGGGCGTGTTCAGCGCGCTGCTGCTGGCCGTGGTCAGCTGCGCGGTGACGCTGCTGGTGGCCTATCTCTCGGTCTACGGGCCGGTCACGTCGGGCCTGGCGGCCTACACGCGCACGGTGGGCCATGTCTTCAACCCGGCGGTGTCGCTGATCCTGGGCCTGAAGGTCCTGTTCTTCGGCATCGCGGTGGCATTGGTGCCGATGGCCGCGGCGCTCGACGCCGCACCGACGCGGCGCCGTGCGGCCAGCGCCGAGTTGCGCGGCCTGGTGCGCATGTCGGTCGTCATCCTGGTCATCGAGGCGGCCTCGCTGGTCGGCAACTATTACTGAGGCGCGGGCGGTGCAAGACGATCCATCCTCCCTGGCGCCGGCGCCGGTCGCGCACCTGCAGCTCAAGGCCGTGCTGCTGCTGGCGCTGTTCGTGCTGCTGGTCGCCGGCACCGTGCTGTACCTGATGTATGCGCGCGGTGCGTTCGAGAGCACGCAGCGGCTGGTGCTGGTGGCCGACGATTCCGAAGGCGTCAGCGTCGGCATGGACATCACCTTCTCGGGCTTTCCGATCGGCCGCGTGCGCCGCGTCGAGCTGGCCGACGACGGCAGCGCGCGCATCCTGATCGACGTGCCGCGCCAGGATGCGCATTGGCTGCGCATGTCGAGCGTGTTCACGCTGGTGCGCAGCCTGGTCGGCAGCGCCAACCTGCGCGCCTACACCGGCGTGCCGACCGACCCGCCGCTGCCCGACGGTGCCGAGCGCAAGGTGCTGATCGGCGACACCGCGGCCGAGCTGCCGCGCCTGGTGGCCTCGGCGCGCGAGCTGCTGCAGAACCTGGCCCAGCTCACCGGGCCCGATGCGCCGCTGGCCACCAGCCTGGCCAACCTGCAGGCGCTGACCGACCGCGCCAAGGGCCCGCGCGGCGCGATGGGCGCAGTGCTGAGCGATGGCGATGCGCAGAAGATCAGTGCGAGTTTGAAGAACGCCGCCGCGCTGCTGGCGCGCCTGGACGGCATGGCGGCCAAGGCCGACACGCAATTGCTCGGCACCGACGGCCTGGTGCCGCAGGGCAAGGCGACGCTGGCCGAACTCGGTGCCCTGCTGGCCGACGCACGGGCCTCGCTCAAGCGCGTCGACGCCGTTCTGGTCGAGGCCCAGGCCGTGGCCGGCAACGTGCGCGGCGCCACCACCGACCTCGGCGCGCTGCGCAGCGAGGTCGACGCCACGGTGCGCAAGGTCGAGCAGCTCGTCGACGAGGTCAATCGCAAGTGGCCGTTCGCGCGCGACACAGAATTGAAACTGAAATGAGCATGCACCGCCCAGGTCTGAGCGGCTGGCTGGCCGGCCTGGCGGCGGCCGCGACGCTCGTGGCCTGCGCCGGCGGCCCGCCGCCGCCCGATTGGCAGGCCAATGCCAAGGCCGCGATCGACCAGGCGGTTGCGGCCTACCTGGCCGGCGACGCGCGTGGCGAGGCCGCGGCCTTCGAGCGTGCGCGCGAGCAGGTCTCGCGCACCGGCCGGCCGGATTGGCTGGCGCGCGCCGAGCTGATGCGCTGCGCGGCGCATGTGGCGAGCCTGGTCTTCGAGCCGTGCAGCGGCTTCGAGCGCCTGCGCGGCGACGCGGACGCCGCGGAGCGGGCCTATGCCGATCACCTCGCCGCGCGGCGCCTCGCCAAAGAGGACATCGAGCGCCTGCCCGCCGCGCAGCGCGGCGTGGCGTTGGCCGTTGCCGGCGGCGAAGCGGCCGGCGTCGACGTGCAGGGCATCGACGACCCGCTGTCCCGGCTGATCGCGGTCGCCGTGCTGTTCCAGGCCGGCAAGGCCAGCCCGGCGGCCATCACGCTGGCGGCCGACACCGCGTCGGCGCAGGGCTGGCGGCGGCCGTTGCTGGCCTGGCTCGAGGTGCTGGCCGTGCGTGCCGAGAAGGCGGGGGCGGTCGGGGAGGCCGAGCGCTTGCGGCGGCGGATGGATCTCGTGGGGTCAGGTCTCCCATTTCCCCTATCCTTCGCCGCCCGAGCCGCCTGCTCCTGCCGCTGATCAGTCGGCTGACATGCGACACCGACAGCCCGGCCTGCTGCGCCAGGCCGGTCATCGTGGCGCCGTCTTCCGGTAAGCGAGATACAGCGCGCGGTCGCGGTCGTTGCCGCATAAGCGCCAAGCAGGCCTGCCAGGGGCGCGGCGCATGGCGCTGTGCCTTGGGGATCTCCTTGCGGCCACGCGCTGCGGCGCGGCCTGGGCCTGCATGCGTTCGACGAACGCCGCGTCGCCGAGATAGACCTGCCCGCGCAGCGCGTCCTGCCAGAACGCAGCGTCGCCCGCACGGCCGCGTCACCAGCGCGGCGTACAGGCGCGCGGCGCGGCGCCGGTCCTGCGCAGCTGGCCACCGGCTGACCCGAGCAGGTGGCCGTGCAGGCCGTCGCTGTCGAGCCAGGCGCGGGTGTCGGTCGGTGCACACATGGGCGCGGTAGCTCGACCACGGCCAGTCGTCCGGCGCAGCCACGATGCCGGCCGCGACCGGATTCCTTTCGACATAGCGGCACAGCGCCAGCAGGTAGGCCTCGCGGTCGACCAGGATCGCCTTGAACCGGCCCTGGAACAGATGCCCCACCAGCCCATGTCGGCGGTTGAAGCCCTGTGTGTAGACCCCGTTCACATGCCGCATCAGGCGCGACAGGTTGGCCTGCCCGGTGTGCAGCACCACGTGGTAGTGATTGCCCATCAGGCAATAGGCCAGCACCTGCGCGTCGAAGCGATCCATCGCCTGCGCGATGACCTCGAGCTGCGCCCGCCGATCCGCATCGTCGCGATAGATCGCCTCGCGTCTGTCGCCACGCGAGGTGACGTGATAGACGGCGCCGGGGAACTCGATGCGCAGCGGGCGGCTCACGGCGCGAAGTTTGCGTTGGATTGGGAGAAATGCAAGACTTGACTACGATCCCCCTGATACTCCAGCTCGCAATGCCCACCTCAACAACGCCTGCACTGCTGCCGCGTATCGAGAGCCGCATCGTCGTGCTGCGCGGCCTGCGTCTGATGATCGACGCCGACCTGGCCGCGCTCTATGGCGTGACGACCAAGCGGCTCAACGAGCAGGTCAAGCGCAACGTGGATCGGTTCCCCGGCGACTTCATGGTCAAGTTGACCATGGCCGAGAAGGCCGAGGTGGTCGCAAATTGCGACCACCTCGCCAAGCTGAAATTCTCCAAGGTGCCTGCCCTATGCCTTCACTGAGCACGGTGCCATCCAGGCGGCCAACGTGCTGGCTTCACCCCAGGCGGTAGAGATGGCGCATCTTCGTTGTGCGCGCCTTTGTGCGCATGCGCGAACTGGCCGTCGGTGCATGCCGACCTGGCCAAGCGGCTCGCTGATCTCGAGCAGAAGACTGAGGCCCTTGCGCTGACGCCATGACACCTTCAGCCGCAATACACGCGCTCAGCTCAAGCAGCTCATCGAGGCCGCTCAACGCAGCTCATGGCGCCGCCCGACCCACCCAAGCGGCCGATCGGGTTCGTCACGCCGGAGGACAAGGGCAAGAAGACATCGGCGCGGGCAAGAGGCAAGGCTTGACTGCGTAGTTGACGGGAAATGGGAGACCTGACCCCCGAACCGTAGCTGTACGACGTGCTGCTCTGCGTGGTGCTGCGCAGCTGGCCCAGATCGTCGTAGCCGAAGGTCTGGTTGAAGGAGAGTTGCGCTGTGCCGTTGCGTGTGTGCGTGAAGCCCGTGATCTGCGCCGCATCGTCATAGGCGAGCGTGCAGCGGGGAATGGGGGACCTGACCCCGAACCCTCACGGTGACAAGTTAGCGGCTGTCGATGGGAAATACAAAACCTGACCCCGGCCCCTTGCAAGACATGACCGCGATCCCGTGAACCCCGTGAGAGGCAATGCTTGACTGCGCGCTTGACGGGAAATGGGAGACCTGACCCCGAACCGCGCGCAGCGGGCGGCTCACGGTGCCAAGTTAGCGGCTATCGATGGGAAAGGCAAGACCTGACCCCCAACCCCGGGCCCCACTTTCAAGACGGTATCTGACGCCGAATCTCTGCGTCACTTGCTTTCTCCGTCAACTTGGGGTCTTTCAACAGCGCGAATGAAGGGCGGCACGATCAAGAAGACCCAAATCGCAGCTAGGCCAAGTCCAGTCGCGATTCGCAGCACCTGGAACTGATTCGGAAACCAGTTTTCCAGTCCCTGAAGAAGAAACCTGCCAGCAGTGAAGAGTACCGCTGACTTCGCGACGACGACCAAGAGCGCGACTGCCTTAACTTTGCTACTTGTCACAGGTGCAGTCTCCAAGTGTCTTGTTCAATCTGTCAATGAGCGTTCCCGAATATTCGCTCACTGCAGCGCCTATCGCACCATAGAAACCGCCCTTGACCATTTGCCCGAAGCCAGATCCATAGAACGTGTTGGGATTACGGATAACAACGCCGCGATTTGCGTTAATTACCCCTTCCGCGGCGCCGCCAACTAGTCCGCCCAACCACGTCCCTTCTTACCCAAACACGTAGCCGAAGCCCGCACCGACAAATGCGCTTGTAGGAGAAAAGCTTCGTGGCCCGCTGAACGCAGCGCTTATGCCCCCAATCACGAGTCCGCCGCCGGCTTCGCCCAACTGGTAGCCAGCAATTCCGCCCGTTAGGGTCATGCCAACGACAGTCCACGGGTTTCGCGTCGCCACGAGCGCCGTTGCGCCGGCACCCATGCGCCCGTCACAGAGTCGCGCCACCGTTGGCTAACGCAAATGAGCCCGTTTGGATCAACAAACGAAATCAGATTCCCCCCGACATATGCGTAGGCGTTGACCCCGCCCTGCAGCCCAATGGGATCCGACTGCACATAGCGTCCAACCCCCGCCCGGTAATCCCGGTGCCAGTTGTAGAAATTCCCCGTCTCCAGATCCACCAGTTGCCCCGGGAAGCGCTGGTTGTAGCTGAAGGCGCCCAGCGCATTCGGGTTCTGGTTCGGCGCCGTGGCGCCGAAGGCCTCGGCGCTGTCCCAGCGCCAGACGATGGCCTGGTCGCTGCTGCGCGTCACCACGCGCGGCGTGTCCAGGTGATCGGCCCAGACGTTGTAGGCCACCACCTGCAGCGTCGAGTTCGACGCCGAGCCGGTCTGCTTCAGCACCGCCACCGGCGTGGTGCCGAGGTAGATCGTCTCGAAGCCCGGCTTGACGTTGGCGTCGTACTCGCCGATCAACTGCCCAGCCTCGTCGTAGGCGTAGTAGGCCGCGCCGCTCGGCACCACGGCCGTCGGCCCGGTCTTGCTGACGCGCTGGTCCAGCCCGTTGTACTTGTAGGCGACAGTGTTGACGCCGATGTCGCGCTGGCCATGCGGCCGCGGTCGCTGTAGGTGGTGCTGGCTGCGCCGTCGGTCAGCATGTTGCCCGCATTGTCGTAGCTGAAGGTGGCGGTGCCGCCGGCGCTTTGTGATTGGGTGAGGGCATGCCGCGGCCGTCGACAAATGGGTATCGTAGATCACACGAGCCGAATGTCGATTCGCAGTCAGGCGGATACGCGTACTTTGAACGCAGCCATGCCCACGCCCGAGTCGGGCAAGACGAATCGGATCGAGGACGAACATAACGGCAAAGGCAGCGAAATTCGCGATCATGGTGGCAATGCCGGCACTCGCCCACGCGGCAGCGCGATGAGCTCCCACCATTGCTACCGCTGGAGGCAATCACCCAGCGCATCGTCGTGCTGCGTGAGCAGAAGGTCTTGATCGACGCCGACCTGGCCGCACTCTACGGCGTCGAAACGCGCCGGCTCAATGAGCAGGTGCGGCGCAATCGCGCGCGCTTTCCCGGCGGACTTCATCTTCGAGCTACGGCCGAGGAGTTCGCGACTTGAAGTCACAATCTGTGACCTCAAGGCGGGGCGGTCGAAGGAAGCGCCCTATGCATTCACCGAGCATGGGGTGGTCATGCTCTCCACGGTGCTTGGCAGCCCGCGCGCCATCGAGTCTCGGTGAACATCGAAATGCGCACCTTCGTCCGCTTCGAGCGCTGGCGGCCACGCACGGCGACCTCGCCAAACGGTTGAGGATCTCGAACAGGCCACCGAAGCGTTGGCGATGTCGCACGACACCTTGAACCGCAACACGCGGGTTCAGTTCAAGCAGGTTTTCGACGCGCTGCGCGCGCTGATGACGCCACCCGATCCGCCCAAGCGGCCGATCGGGTTCGTCACGCCGGAGGACAAGAGCAAGTAGACGTCGGCGCGGACAGGAGGCAGGGCTCGACTGCGTACGTTGACGGGTAATGGGAGCCCTGACCCCTAAGCCCTCAGCTGTCAGAAATTCCGCGCCGTGATCGTGACGCCCAGTGCACTCAGCGCAAAGCGCGCCTTGCTGCCCAGCTTGCCGTCGATGTCGATCTCGACGCAATTCGATTGCGTACTGTCGAAGGCCGGCACGGCACTCTTGTAGGCTGCGTTCCAGCACAGCAGGGCGACGCCGGTGTCGTCTTCGAGCGACCAGGCCATGGTCGTGCTGCCGACGACGGCCGAGCTGCCCATGCAGCCGTCGAGGTCCGTGCCGCCGGAGAAGGTGCCGCCGGCGCCGACCGCTGCGCTGGTGGGCAGCGCGGTGTTCGACGTGGCGACGTTGCAGGCGCCACTGCTCTCGGCGCCGACGAAGGCCAGGTTCGCCGGGTCGAAGTAGATCGTCTGTGCGACGCTGTCGGACTGGCCCGACGCCTGGATGGTGAAGGTCTCCACGCTGCGTGCGGCCGTGACGCCATTGACCGGGAACGGCGCCGCTGCCGCCGGCGCGAAGTTCATCGTGACGGCGAACGGCACGCCGTTCGGGGCGATGCCGTTCATGGTCCATGTGCCGCCGTCGATCAGCAGGTGGCGCTGCGCGGTATTGACTGCGTACTGGGTCGCCGGGGTCGCCGGGTCGGCGGGGGGTCGTCGCCACCACCGCACGCCGCCAGCAGCAACGCGGCCGCGACGGTCAGCAGCCCTGTGCGGCGTGACTGCAGAGTTCACTCGTGCACCCAGGGCCAGCGCCATCTGGGTCGTCGGGAAGCCTGTCTTCATTTCGATCTCCTCGTGCTGCGCGTGTCGATGACGCGCGTGGTTGAAAACGGCGGGCGACCGGCCGGGCCGGTCGCCGCGCCACCTCGTGCTTGCTCAGTTCTCGTCGGCCGGCCGCGCGCAGCCTTCGGCGTCGTCGCCCTGCCGCTCGCAGCCCTGGCCGCGGCCGAGCCATCGCGGCACGGCGCATCGCCGCCGTCACGCTGCGCGCCAGCAGGCGGTAGCCGTACGGCGTCGGGTGCACGGTGTCGGCGAACAGGTAGCGCGACACGTCGGGCGCGACCACCGTCGCGGTCGAGCACACCAGCGACGACGGGATCACCATCTGGCTGAAGTCGCAGGCCGGCGTGGTCACGTTGCGCAGGCCGTAGCGCGCCGGGTGCGCGGCCTGGTCCTGGCTGGCGGCAAAGGCATCCACCAGCAGCACGCCGTCGGTCGCGGCCAGGCCGTTGGCCAGCTGGCTGTTGAACATCGCGACCAGGCCGGTGATCAGGTCCTTCGTGCCGGCGCTGGCCGACGGCGAGGTGCCGACGTCGGGCAGGTTGACGACGACGACGCGGCGCGCGCCGTTGGCGACGATCATGGTCTTCACGTAGGCCGCCAGCTCGCCGCCGGCCTGCGCCATCGTGCCGAACGCGGCTTGCACGGCGGTGTTGAAGTCGCCGCCCGCGGCCAGCGTCGCCTGCAGCGTATCGAGGGCCACGAACAGGTCGTTGCCGCCGCCCAGCACGGTGACCAGTTCGCGGCCGTCGAAGTGCCCGCCGCTGGCGGCCAGGTGGCGTGTGATCTGGTTGACGATCGGGTCGGTCAGCTGACCCAGCGCGCCGGCCGGGCTGCCCAGCTGCAGCAGGGCCTTGTTCGCGATCCCGATCGGGTGCGTGACACGCGACCCACCCTGGCCGTACGCAAAGCAGCCGGCGTGGTTCTCGATCGGCGCGGCCAGCCCGGCCAGCGGGCCGCTGGCTTCGAGGCCGGTCTGTGCCGCGCAGGGCGCCGGCAGCGAGATCGTCGCTGCCAGCAGCTCGGTCCAGTTGCCGGCCGTCGGGCCGTTGACGGTGTAGCGGCCGCCGCCGAGGTAGGCGATGCCGGGGCTCTTGTAGCTGCCGACGTCGCTCAGGCTGTCGCCGAAGCTGACCAGCCGCGTGTAGTTCGCTCGTGATCCGCCGCGCGACGCCGCCGCCTCCTGGCCGCTTGCCGCCGTCGTCTCGTCGCCGCCACCGCCACAGGCCGCCAGCACCGCGATGGCGACGGCACAGAGCGCAAGTTGTCGAAAGTGCTTCATGATCGTTGATCCCTCAGGTTGATGCGGCGTTCGCCGCGCCGTGGTGCCGATTGCTGCGTTGGCAGCGGTTGCATCGTCGAGTGCGAAGGGCGCTGGCCGACCCCACGTTCGATGACAGATGACCTACAGATCGCGGCGCGCCGCCGCGGTAAGCCATCTGTCATCCATCGGTGGGCGTCGTTTCGCCGCGGCACGTGCATCGTCCGCGCACGCCCTGCAGGGCGCGGAGGGCACGATGGACACACCGGCAAAACCCGAACGCGATGGCGACGGCATCACGCAAGACGAGCCGATCGCGGATCTGTTGCACCTGCTCGAGCAACGCGTTGCCGGCCGCGGCGCGCCTGCCACGGTGCATGGCACGGTGCGCAACGCAGCCGACGGCGATGCGCGACCGTGGTGCCGGCGCCTGGCCGACGGATATGTCGGCGTGCTCGCGCTGCCGATCGGCGTGGCCGGCCCACTGCGCGTGCACGGACAGCACGCGCAAGGCGACTACCGGGTGCCGCTGGCCACCACCGATGCCGCGCTGGTGGCTTCGTACACCCGCGGCGCACGGCTCATCACCGCGGCCGGCGGATGCAGCGCGCTGTTGCTCGATGCCGGCATCAGTGGCGCGCCGGCCTTCGTCTTCGACGGCGTGCGCGAAGCCAGCGCGCGGTCGCACGTCGTCGTGCGCTGCAAGCGCGTCGCGGCCGAGGTCACGTTGCCCGCCGTGCTCGTGCGCCGCGAGTGGCAGGTCGAACCGCAGACGCTTTGCAACTACTGGCGCATGGCCGCCATCGGCGGCGCACTGACCGGGACGATCGGGGTCCAGGGCCAGTACGCCGGCGGGCTCGCGGCGCTGTACCTGGCCTGCGGGCAGGACCTGGCGCGCATTGCCGAATCGGCGATCGGCGTCACCCGGCTGGAACTCGATACGCACGGCGACCTGTACGCCGCCGTGACGATGCCGCAGATCAGGCTCCGCGTCGCCGGTGCGCCCGGCATGTTGCCGGGCCAGCGGGCCTGCCTCGAACAACTCGGGCTGGTCGGGCCGGGGCACACCGACGCGCTGGCCGAAATCTGTGCCGCGCTGGCACTGGCCGGCGAGCTGGCGACGATCGGCTCGATCTGCGCTGGCAGGCGCAGCACCGCGCAGCGCACGCCGCGTTGACCCAGCCCGGGCCGGCAAGGCCCGCGTCAGCCCGGTCGTGTTCGCGCCGCGCGGGCCAGTGCAGCGTGCAGGCGCGGGTGCGCGCAGTAGCGCTCGACATATGCGCGCTCGCTGCGCCCGGCCTTGGCGCGGATGATGTCGACCAGCCCCGCACGCTCGGCGTGGTCCCAGGCGCCCAGATCCAGCAGGGCCAGGAGCGGCGCGAAGCGGCGCCAGGCTTCGCGGGCGCCGGCCGGGAAGCCGCGCAGCGAGGCCAGCCCGCAGTGGCGCATCATCTCGGCGCTGGCTTGGTCGACGGCCAACTCGCGGTTCGACCCGGCCCGTGCCGACAGCGCCGCACCCGCACGCAGGCCCAGCGCACCGAGTGCGAGCAGGGGCACGGGCAGCGCGGCATCGAGGTCGAAGAACAGGTGCCGCTCGGCCAGCTTGCGCAGCGTGGCGGCCGGCGTGCGGCGGCCGGGGTTGCGCTGGATGCGCTCGCGCTCGGCGCGCACCAGCCCTCGTGTGGCGGCGTCACGCGCTACGAAGCCCTGCTTGGCGTAGAACCACCAGGCGCCCGATTCGATCGCTTCGTCGTTGTCCTGGCCGAGTTGGTAGGGCTCGATGCTGAACGACGTGGCGCCGAACAGATGCCGCAGCGCGGCCAGCCAGCGGGCGAAGGTGAAGGCCGCTTCGCCGCCGCGAAAGGTGTCGAAGGTGTTGAACGAAAGTGCCGCGCTGCGGCCGACGATGTCGGCCTGCGCATAGCCGATCGGCACGCCGTTGCGCAGCGTCAGGCTGCCGTAGTACGAGGCCAGGGCGTGGCGCCGCGGCGGTATCACGCCGGCGAAGGCGAAGGCCAGGCCGTCGCCGTCGTCGACCAGCCAGGCATCGCGTGCATCGGCGAACGAGAAGGCCTCGAGCGAGCGCTCGCGCGTGACCATCGCGGCACGGGCCAGATCGACGAACGCCGCGCCGCGCGGCACCGACATGCGGCGTATCGAGCGTGGTGCGCGCGCCAGCTCGGCACGCAAGTCGGGGCGCTGGCGCGGCGGCGGCTGGCGCCGAAACACCCGCGGTGCGCGCGCGAGATGGGCCGCGCTGCGCGACGGCGTGTCGGCGCCCGGCGCGAGCCGGTAGCTGGCATCGATGCTGTCGGACCAGGCCTCGCGCGTGAAGCCGTTGCCCGGCATCGCGGCGATGCGCCGCAGCAGGAACACCGCGTCGGATTCGTTCTTGCCACGCAGGCGGTCGAGGGCGGCGTAACCGGGCAGCTTGAGTTCGGCCAGGGCCTGCGCCTCGCCGGGCGTCAGCAGCGGCGGCAGGGCGCGGGCGATGCGCGCCTCGGCCTCGGCGTCGCTGCGGTCGAGCCGCAGCTGCGCCGGCCAGCGCTCGGCCAGCCACAGGGCCTGGCCGGCGAAGAAGCGAAAGTGGATCGCCGTGCCGGCGATGCCGCTGTCGGCCAGCGCGGCTGCGGAACATGCGCAGGTCGGCGCGCTCGGCAAAACGCGCCAGCATGCCTTCGACCTGCGCCAGCACGGCGGCGTTGTCGGGATAGGCGCGCGTGAAGCACAGTGCTTCGTGCAGCCGTCGCACCGCACCCGCGCTGGCCAGGCGCGTGCGAGCGAGTTGCTTTAGCAGTGCCAGCTTGGTGGCCGCGGCGGTCGCGCCAAACGCCAGGCGGCAGCGTTCGAGTGCGGCGAGTGGTGTCGATGCCATGGCGCCGCGATGGTAGCGGGCCGCGACCGCTTGCCGGGCGCGACGCCGGCGGCAAATCTAGCGCGGTGGCGGGTCGGCAACGAAACCGGGCTGGTTCGACGGGAACGGGCGCGGCCTGGCATAGACAAAGGGCTCGGCGATCACGCCGGCGGCGACCAGTCGTTCGTGGCTGTCGTATTCGAGTTCGGTCACCTGCTCGGGCGAGTCGCTGGCGCGCTCGAAGGCCATGCGCCGCGAGACCGACCATTCGCGCTGGCCATGGCCGGTACCCAGACGAGCGCCGGCGGCATCGGCGGTGGCGCTCTTCTCGCGCGCCGGCGCCGGCGCCCCCGCCCCCAGCGTGCCGGCGGGGGCGTCGGCACGGCTTTCGGCCTGGCCTTCGGCACGGGCCATGATCTGCGGCGCCGGCGCGACATAGGCGACCGGCGGCGCGGCGCGCTCGCGGAACACCGCCATGCCGATGACGCCGACGTTGTCCGGCCGGCCCGTCAGCGCGGCATAGGAGCGCGCGATCGGTGCGAACTCGAAGGCGGCGACCTCGCTGCCCGACTTGCGCCAGCCGTTGATGTCGACGCTGCGGCCGGGGTCGAGCACATAGCCGACCTGGTGCCAATCGGCGGTCTCGCCCGAGATGACGTTGACGCCGTCGACCGCCAGCACCACCAGCACCCGGCCGGCGGTGAGGTTGCGCAGGCGCAGCGCGTAACGCGCGCCGGGGCGACCGGGAACGAACTGGCGGCCGCCCTTGGTGTAGACCGGGACGGTCTCGCCGGCGTCGCGGTCGAAGACCTCGACCACGGCCAGGCGCTGGTGCGCCCATGCCGGGCGGCACAGCCGCCGAGCATGAGGATCGCGGCAGCGCTGGTGGCTGCGCCGAGCAGGCAACGCCGGCTGACCGCGGCGGGACGATGGGGGTGGCTCATGGTGCGGGACTCCGCTGGTGGATGAGCGGAGTTGTACGCGGCAGGGCCTGCGCGGGGTTAATCCGGCCGCCAGGGCCTATTCGCACTGCGCGCCCCGGTGGCGCGGGCAGGTCGCTAGAAGACCCGATAACGAAGGTAGGCCGCCTGCGGGTCCTCGCCGGCACGGATGGCGCGCGCCATTTCGCCCTCGGTGGCCAGCTTGCGCTCGGCCGCGGCCAGCACCGCCTCGATTTCGGCGGCGCCGATCAGGACGATGCCGTCGCGGTCGGCCAGCACATGGTCGTCGGGCAGCACTTGCAGGCCGCCGATGGCGATGGGCTCGCCGAACGCCTCGGCACGCCAGGCACAGACGATGTCGATCGGCGTGCGGAAGCGCGCAAACACCGGGAAGCCCTGGTCGGCGATCGCCTGCACGTCGCGGCAGCCGCCGTCGACGATGTAGCCGCGCACGCCCTTGATGGCCAGCGCCTCGGCCGAGAGGCCGCCGAACAGCGCCCGCGTGTCGTCCTGCGGTTGGCAGACGACGACATGCCCGCCCGGCGAGCGCGACAACAGGCCGGCCCACTCGTACAGCGACGTGTGCTTGTCGAGCGTCGGGTCGGGGCGGCCGCGGATCGTGAACACCGGCCCGGCGGCCTTCATCGTCGGCGCCAGGCCGACGATGCCGCGCGGCAGCACGCGGATGGCCAGGCCCAGGTCCTTCATCACGTCGTGGATGACCGAGCTGTGGCAGGCCTGCAGGCGATCGGCGATGGTCATGCTTGTCCTCCTGCCTGCAGGCACGGTTCGCGCGCCACAGGCTCGCGTGTCACGCCACAGGCGGCGGATTTTCCATATAGTGCTGTCCGACTTGCGCGAGCATATCGGACAGCCTCACTGGACAGGCACTGTCCTCGACAACACGTCGGACTCCTTTGCTGCGACCGCCGCAAGCCCGTCCAAATGGAAGGTGTCACATGCCAAGAGTGCTTTGCCGGCTGACGATACTGTTCACATGCGCTGCGTTCGCTGCGTGCACCTCGATGCGCACCGTGGTGGAGATCTCCGCGGCTCCAGGCAGTGCAGCCACGCAGATTCAACCGGCTCTGGCACCCAACGACTCGCTGACAGTGACGACCCGAAGCGGGCCGGCCACCCGCATTCACCTGACGACTTCGGCGCCGGACTACATCGAAGGAACGCAAGACGACGACAAGCAGCTGAGGCGCTTTCAGCTCTCGGAGATCGTGAAGATCGAGCGTCGCGAGTTCGACGGTGGCAAGACAACCCTCCTGGTGATGGCCATTGCCGTGGGCGTGTACGCCCTCGCCAAGGCCGCAGGCTAAACCTCGCTCCTGGCGGGCCCCTGATCGGCGGCATTTGACGTCTGTGATGTGCCCACCCCACGGGCTCCGGCAGACTCGCTCAGACCGCCAAGAACGGGAATGTCACGAGGTGCGCGCATGCGTCAGTTGAAACTGAGCAAGGCCTTCACCCTGATCGAGTCGGGGCCGGTGGTCCTCGTGACGACCCATGACGGCAAGAAGAACAACATCATGACCATCTCCTGGACCATGGTGCTGGATTTCACGCCGATGTTCGCCATCACCACGGGCGCGTGGAATCACTCCTTCGCGGCGCTGCGCAAGAAGCGCGAGTGCGTGATCGCCATTCCGACGGTCGACATGCTCGATCGGGTGGTCGGGATCGGGACCTGCTCCGGCGCCGACACCGACAAATTTGCCCGGTTCAGGCTCACGCCGCTGCGCGGCAAGTTCGTCGAGGCACCCTTGATCAAGGAGTGCCTGGCCAACATCGAGTGCAAGGTCGTCGACATCGTCGCCAAGCACAATATCGTCGTGCTGGAGGGCGTTGCCGCGCACGTCGATCGCGCGCGCAAGGAAAGGCGTGCGATTCACGCGGTGGGCGACGGCACATTCATTGTCGATGGGCGCAGGTTGGACCGCAGGCAGATGATGGCCGCCAAGATTCCAGCCGGCTGTTAGCGCCGATCGGCCATTTCATGAGGTCGCGTCCACGATGACTGCTCCAACCGACAAGGTCCAAGCGGTCCGGCCGGACCGGGAAGTCGCCACCAAGCAGCGCCTGCCTTACTTCGTCGGCATCTCCGGCCAAACGGTCGGGGCCCGTGGCTTGTCGATGCACCTGGTCGTGATCCCGCCAGGAGCGCGCGCCGAGCCGCATATCCACGTGGGCTACGAGACCGGCATCTACGTTCTCGAGGGAACGGTGTGCACCCGCTGGGGCCCGAACCTGGAGCACGAGGTCGTGAGCCAGGCTGGAGAGTTCCTGTTCGTGCCGCCCGGCGTCCCGCACGAGGCCATCAACCTGAGCGCGACGGAGCCCGCTCGCGCGGTCGTGGCCAGGAACCACCCCGCCGAACAAGACCTGGTGCAGGCTTTCGTTTCGGCACGCAAGTCCTAGCAGCCTGCCGGTGGTAAGTGCCTCGCATCGATTCCCGTCCTGGGCAAGAATCCCTGCCCGGCATTTCGATGCATCTGGGGCATCTCACAAGGAGCCAAGCAACGTGACTTCTGGTCAGCTCGAGATTCACACCCTCGCCAGCGCGCCCTGGTACGTTCTGGCGCATCTGCTGTTTGCGCTGGTGGCGCTCGTGCTGGGCACGACCGTCCTGCTGCGACGCAAGGGAGATTCCACCCACAAGGCGCTGGGCTGGTCGTGGGTCTGCCTCATGCTCACGGCGGCGATCAGCTCCTTCTTCATCCAGGCCCGTGGACGCTTCAGCCTCATCCACATCCTCAGCGTCGTCATCCTGGTCATGGTTCCGCTGGGCGTCGTGCACATCCGGAACAGGCGGGTGCCGCGCCATCGCAACACCATGTCGTCGGCCTTTGCGGGCCTGATCATCGCCGGGGTTTTCACCTTGCTGCCCTATCGCATGCTCGGTCAGCTCGTGTTCGGTGCGCGGTGAGGCCCGGCGGCGTCAGCCGCACTCTCGATCTTGCGATCGCCAGGCCGAGGATTGACCTCGCGCCTGGCTGGCGGTAGCTGGGCACGGAACTCGACCGAAAGCGCACGATGGGCACTCTGGAGCAATGCGACGTCACCTGCATGCTGCCGGTGAAGGACATGGCGCGAGCCCGCCGCTTCTACGAGCAACAGCTCGGGTTGCGCCGCAGGGATTGCGGCCCGACGGCAAGTTCATCTACCGCGTCGGCGGTACCACGCTGGCGCTGTTCCGAAGCCCGAGGGCACCAAGGCCGAGCACACGGCGCTGAGCTTCAGGGTCGATCGCATCGAAGCGGCCGTGGCCGCCCTGAAGGAGCGCGGCGTGCGCTTCGCCGACTACGATCTGCCAGGGCTGAAGACCGTCGAGCATGTCTGCGTGCTGGGGTCGGAGAAGG